>NZ_QWLD01000054.1 GCF_003600155.1 Nesterenkonia muleiensis
GTGGGTATCGATGTGTTCTGGCAGCAGCGCGTCGAACTGCTCCCACAGGGGCTCGATGATGAATGATGGCAGTGCAGGCACGGGTCACCTCGGGGAAGGAAGGCGGCGTAGAACACCTCTTCCTTTACCGGGGCCCGTGCCTGTCTTGGGTCACCGACACACCACCTACTGGCGCACGCTCTTATAGGGATTAGACCGCTCAGCCTTCGCGAATTCGCCTCAGCCACTTACGATTCACAGTGAAGCTCACAGCGAGTTCCCTGGATTTAAACAGTGGATAGCCTGGTCCTGTTGATGGAGTAACCAGATATCTCTCCTACTCTGAATCGTTGCTAGTGGAGTGCCCATCAGGGTGATTCAGCACAGATGAGCGAGAAATGATGAAGGGCGTTGTGGTGGAACTCTCGGATACCTATGAATATCTCATTAAACATGACATCAAAGGTGGACTGACCAGCACCCTCATTGCCAATAGGGCGATGGTCAAAGGTATTCGAGTAACTCCGGACTCCAAACGTCGCCTCAGCATGCAGGTTGGAAAGAGCCGCATATGGTTCGACGGGGCGCGCTCTAATCTCAACAATTTACTGGCCCGTCGGTGCACACGCTACAAGGACGTCACCAGTCGGCTTCTCCAGAACCATGGAGTCAAGACTCCGGACAACGCCGCTTTCTTCAGCGACCAGATCCATGAGGCGTGGGCGTGGGCTTCGTACCAGCTGCCCGTGGTGGTCAAACCGCCGAACGAAGGCATGGGCAGCTCCGTACACGTAGGCCTTTCGGAATTTGCCGAGTTCGAGAGAGCCTTTACGGCAGTGGCCTCGCTTTCTGAGCGGGTTCTTGTCGAACGGTTCGTTCCTGGGGTGGAGCACCGAGTTCTGCTGATCTACGGCCAAGTCGCAGCAGCTGCGCGGCGAGTACCGGCCAATGTCATCGGAGACGGTACCTCGACGATCGCAGATCTGGTCGAGCAGAAGAACCAGCTGCGTACCGAATCACAGAACCCTGTTCACTATCACATTCCCATTGACGAGGTGGTGGTTCAGGAGCTGAAGAAACGGCGGCTCACCCTTGAGTCCGTCCCTGGGCACGGCCAGCAGGTGTGGCTGCGCCCCAATTCCAATGTTCACAGCGGAGGTGATGGTGTCGATGCCACTGATGAGCTCAGCCCCGAAGAGATCGCGATGGCGCAGAAGGTGGCCACCGCAATTCCCGGTCTGCGGCTAGCTGGTGTCGACATGCTTCTTCCCCGGGACGGTCACGGTGTGGAGCCGTATGTCCTGGAGGTCAACAGCTCACCGATGATCACTGGTCATCACTACCCGTGGGTCGGTCAGAGTAGGGACGCTGCGGGCATGCTGGTGGACGCAATGTTCCCGAAGAGCTCGGCGTCGAAGATCGAAGTGCCCCAGAGCCCGCCTGCAGAGGCAGCCACCACGGCGTTCAGGCGGCGGATGAGGTATTTCCGACGCCGCTGGCGTTGGTTTCGCTCCGGGGAACTGAAGTGATCGGCGGTCAGCCGTGCCGCAGAATGTGAATCCGGTCACAATTGTGGTGCTGTTCATCTGAATGTGACATCTCCGCGTTACAGTTAGCATCATCTGCTTCAGCAGGCTGGACCAGCTGGCGGAGCGGGACGGGCGCGAACAATGAGGTTGGCGTCTCTGGGCGGCAACGCCTCGCGTCTCGCCGCGCCTGCTCCCAGCCCCACGAGCAGAAGACCAGAATTTTGTATCCAATGAGAGGCATATAGCAGTGACCACCGTTGCAATGGGGCCCGGTGCAAAGCCGCAGGACATCGCCGAAGATGCTCCGACCACACATAAACCTCTGCTCGACTTTGTCGCCAGAATCGCAGAACTTGCTCAGCCCGCTGCCCTGCACTGGGTGGATGGGTCTGAGCAGGAGCACACCCGACTCACCGATGAACTGGTCGAAGCCGGGACGCTGACCCGGCTGACCAGCCCAGATTTCCCCAACTCCTTTGCGGCATTCTCCGACCCGGCAGATGTGGCCCGGGTCGAGTCGCGGACCTTCATCTGTTCCGAGAGAGAGCGCGACGCCGGTTTCACCAACAACTGGGTGGCCCCGGAGGAGATGCGCAAGACCCTCAGCGGGGTTTTCGACGGATCCATGCGCGGCCGCACCATGTACGTGATCCCGTTCGTGATGGGGCACCTGGAGGCCGATGATCCCAAATTCGGCGTCGAAATCACCGATTCGGCCTATGTAGTGGCTTCGATGCGCATCATGGCGAGGATCGGCACCGATGTGCTGCGCAAGATCGAGGAGCTTGACGCGTTCTTCGTCCCGGCGGTCCACTCCGTGGGCGCTCCGCTGGAGCCCGGGGAGAAAGACGTCCCGTGGCCCTGCAACTCGGAGAAGTACATTGTTCACTTCCCTGAATCCCGCGAGATCTGGTCCTACGGCTCGGGATACGGGGGCAATGCGCTGCTGGGCAAGAAGTGCTACGCCCTGCGCATCGCCTCGGTGATGGCCCGGGACGAAGGCTGGCTGGCCGAGCATATGCTCATTCTCAAGCTGACCAGCCCGGAGAACAAGAGCTACTACGTCTCCGGGGCCTTCCCCTCAGCCTGCGGCAAGACCAATCTGGCGCTCATCGACCCCACTTTAGAGGGCTGGAAGGCCGAGACGCTGGGCGATGACATCACCTGGATCCGTCCTGGGGCCGAAGGCGAGTTCCGGGTGGTCAATCCGGAAGCCGGTTACTTCGGTGTGGCACCGGGCACTGGCTGGCACACCAACGCCAACGCCATGCGAGCCATCGCCAAGGGGAACTCGATCTTCACCAACTGCGCGCTGACCGATGACGGAGGTGTCTGGTGGGAAGGCATGACCAAGGAGGCCCCGGCTCATCTGATGGACTGGCAGGGCAATGACTGGACGCCGGAATCCCCAGAGCCTGCAGCCCACCCCAATGCGCGGTTCTGCACGCCGATCGACCAGACTGCCATGTTGGCACCGGAGTACTTCGAGCCCAACGGCGTGAAGCTGGATGCCATCCTCTTCGGCGGACGCCGAAAGACCACCGTGCCACTGGTCACCGAGTCCCGCGACTGGAACCATGGCATCTTCTTCGGCGCCACCTTAAGTTCGGAGACCACGGCCGCGGCCGAGGGTCAGGTCGGCACCGTCCGGCGTGACCCTATGGCCATGCTGCCGTTCATCGGCTACGACGCCGGTGACTACCTCAAGCATTGGGTGGAGGTCTCCGACCGGGCCGATCCGGAGAAGCTTCCCACAATCTTCCTGGTCAACTGGTTCCGCCGCAACCGTGACGGCGGTTTCGCCTGGCCCGGATTCGCCGAGAACACCCGGGTGCTGAAATGGATCGTTCAGCGGCTGGAGGGAACCGGCGACGCCGTGGAGACCCCCATTGGCTTCACACCCACCAAGGACGGACTCGACCTCAGCGGCCTGGAGGTCACCGATGAAGACATTGAGGACGCGCTCAAAGTCGACCCTGACGAGTGGGCAGAAGAGTTCCGAGGCATCGAGGAGTGGTTCGACCAGTTCGGCGAATCACTGCCTGGCTCCATCCGAGCCGAGCTTGAGGAGCTGCGCAGCCGGATCAGCTGAGGGGACCCCAGCCCGCTGGACGTGAGGCCGAGAGGTGTCCCCTCACCAGCCGGCCAGCGGGTCAGTTCGCCCGAATGATGTCCAGCACCTTATCGCGGACAGACGCCATCAGGTGTTCGGTGTGCGCCTCACCGTTGTAGCGCAGGAAGGGCTCAGTGTTGGAGGGCCGGAGGTTGAACCACCAGGTGCCGTCGGCGGCGCGCACTGTGGCCCCGTCCAGAGTGGAGACTGTGGTCTGCGCCCCGGCAAATTCTGGGTTGCGCGCCCGGCTGATCAGATCCTCGGGAGACCCTGGTGTGAACTCAGGAGCGAACTCTGCCAGGACACGTTCGATCGTGCCCTGCTTGTCCGCAACCTCTGAATTGATCTCACCTGAGGCGAAGTAGGGGTTGTACTCCGCAGCCAGCTCATTGAGCCCCAGTCGCTGCTCGCCGAGCGCGGCCAGCACGTGCATGGCGGCCAACATCCCGGTGTCGGCGTTGAAGAAGTCCCGGAAGTAGTAGTGGGCCGAATGCTCCCCGCCGAAGACTGCTGACTCCTGCGCCATCACCGCCTTGATGAAGGAGTGCCCCACCCTGGTCTCCACGGCGCGGCCACCCTCGCGCTCCACCAACTCCGGTACTGCCGTGGAGGTGATCAGATTGTGGATGATCACCGGCCTCTCTTCGCCCTCGGCTTTGGCCCTGGCGATTTCGCGGCGGGCCACCAGCGCGGTGACTGCAGAAGGTGAAACGGGCTCACCGAGTTCATCGATGACGAAGCAGCGGTCGGCATCGCCGTCGAAGGCCAACCCAATGTCAGCTCCGTGCTCGCGAACAGCCTGCTGGAGATCTCGCAGGTTCTCCGGCTCCAGCGGATTCGCCGGATGGTGGGGAAAAGTGCCGTCCAGCTCAAAGTACAGCGGAACGATCTCCAACGGCAGTGCCTCCAGCCGCTGACCACCCAGCACAGCCGGTGTGGTCATACCTGCCATGCCGTTGGCGGCATCCACGACCACCTTTAAGGGCCGGATCCCGGTCAGGTCAACGAGCGAGCGGAGGTATGCGGCGTAGTCGGTAAGCAGATCGGCGGAGTCCTGACTGGCGTCGTTGTTGGAGAGCTCCCCGGAATCAAGGTAAATCTGGGCGGCAGCCCGGATGTCCTCCAGTCCGGTCTCAGCGCTCAGTGGTACCGCGCCGGCGCGGGTCATTTTCATCCCGTTGTATCCGGCGGGGTTGTGGCTGGCGGTGAACACCACCCCCGGTGCCCGCAGCGTGCCGGAGGCGTAATACAACATGTCGGTGGAGATCTGCCCGAGGTCGGTGATGATCGCGCCCCTGGACGCGGCGCCGGCGGCGAAGGAGGCGGCGAAGTCCTTGGACGAAGGGCGCATATCCCCTCCGACCAGCACCCGGCTCCCGGAGAGCTCCAGGACGTCGACGAAGGCTGCGCCGACTGCATGGACGGATTCGGCGGTGATGGTGTCCCCGACGAGTCCGCGGACATCGTAGGCCTTGAAGGATGTAGATAGATCGATACTCACTTGGACATCTTATGCGGAGTGGGTACTTAAACGCGGGCCGTAGTCGCGGGCCGACCCCTGCCGTAGACTGATCTGCATGGAAATCCTCATGCTCGTAGTCCTCGGGCTGGTGGTCTTCCTGCTCGTGCGCAGGATGATGCAGCGACAGGCCCAGAAGATGCATGACCGTATGCAGCAGGAAATCACACCGGAAACGGCCCGCCGGGCCGTCTTGGCACTTAGCGATGATCAGCACAAGGCGGTGTATCAGGCGATCGCTGCTGAGGACGCCAAGCGGGCCCTGATGGTGTTCAAGGAGGCCACCGGCGCCTCGGTCCAGGACTCCCTGGTGGCGGTCCAGGCGCTCTTCCGGCATCCGCAGCCCGCTCCCTCGGAAATCCGGTTCCAAGAGGGCTTTGACCTCAACAGCGACGGCGACGGCGTTCGCGATGAATACCTTGAGGACGCTATCGACGATGTACGTGCTGAGGTTGACTCTCCCGACGCCGTCAGTGATCCCCAGGAAGGGCCATTGGCTGAGGCGGACCCCAATACCGGGGAGATCATCGGGGAGAACTCCAACCAGGTCCCCGACGTCCCGGGTGGGAAAGAGTCGGCGAAGCCGGCCGAGGGCGATGAAGACCTCGATGCCAAGGCCCGCGAACTGATGGATGCCTCCGGGTTTGACCCCGAGCAGGAACTGACCATTCCTGAGGACTGGGGAGTTGAGGATGAGCAGACTGGTTTTCATCTTGAGGTCCAGCGTGGTGATGAGAAAATCACGCTCTCGCACGAGGACTTGGAGCCCTGGGTACACGATCAGCTGTACGCGCTGCTCCGTGATGACCACGTCGATCAGGCGGCCGAACTGCTGGCCGCCAACTCCCCGCTGACCGCCGACGAGGCCCACCGTTTCCTGGTGGTCTTCAAGAACCAGTCGTGATGAGCGCAGTGCAGCTGATTGCCGTCGTGTTGGTCGGTCTGACCGTGATGCTGTTGGTCTTTCTGGGGTCGGTGATGATGACCAACCGCAAAAACGACATCCGCCGGCACAGGGGTCATGGTCAGAGTCCGCCCGGTGCGGAGTGAGACCAAAGTCACCTCACGGGTGGGTGGGCGGTCCCTCGCCTGTTACGCACTGTCCCGGTAAGCTGTTTTCTACAAGCTGTAGAAGACACGGGAGGCTCCGATGGAGACCACGAAAACTCGCCGATCAATTGCTTCATCGAAAACCTCAGGTGCCGTGTGGTACGTGCTGGCAGCTGTGCGCATTCTCATCGGTCTGGAGTTTCTCTGGGCCTTCGCCGACAAAGCGTTCGGACTGACCTTCAGCACTGCCCCGGAGAACGCATGGATTGCCGGTGGGTCCCCGACTTTCGGCTATCTGAGCGCAGAGCGAACTCTCCAGGATGTCTTCCAGCCTCTGGCAGACAGCGTGCTGGTCGAATGGCTCTTCATGCTGGGGCTGCTAGGCGTCGGTGTCGGCCTCACCTTCGGCATTGCCGTGAGGCTCTCGGCGATCGCCGGCGCGCTGATGCTGCTCTTCATGTGGCTGGCGGCGTTCCCCATCGCCACCCACCCATTCATCAACTACAACTTGGTCCAAGCAATAGTGGTCCTGGTGTTCCCACTGACTCTGGCCCACCAGCGTCTGAGCCTGGCGGGCCCCTGGCGGAAGCTGACCCGCGGGTCCGGCTGGATCCAGTAGCAGTTCTCGCGGCGCGGCATTCATCAGGAACTCGGGTTCCGCCAGGACACGACTCGGAAGATTCTCGATGGCGTAGGTCTGTAGCAGGGCATCACGCTGCGGCTCCAGGCCCCGTTTTGCGGGTGGGAAAGTCCATGCTCAACGAACTTACGGGCCAGTCTCGTTCAGACTGATAGTACAGGGTTGCTCTCGTCAATCGTGTGTGGAGAGTTCGTCTGCTGGCTGGGTTACGGTCTGGGATGTGTTTTGCCAGGTATGAGCAGCGAGGACCGCCCCCAGTATGCCGATGGCCGCGAGACCCAGAGCGTTAGTAGTGCCGCCCATTGTGGAGTACCGTCCATCCAGGCGATGCCCCCGGTCGCGACCAGCGGCAGGATCGGCAGTGCGATACCGCCGGTGAGCAGACCGGTGCCCAGCAGTGCGATGACCTGTGCGCTGAACAGCTTCGCGTAGGTCGGGTTTCTCAGCACGGCGATCATGCGTTCGGAACCTTGCCTTGCGGGTCAAGAGCAAGGCAAGGGTGGCAGGGTCACTGCTGGGGCGTGTGATGGTGCGGCGGGGACTGACCGTTGCCGACGGCGTGCTCAGCCTGCTTGATCGCCTCAACGACCACGGCCAGGGGGTGCTCATCGGTGAGACGGTAGAGAACGCTGGTGCCTTCCTGCCGGGTCGTGACCATCCTCGCCATTCGCAACCGGGCCAGATGCTGCGACACCCCCGACGGCGTCTTGCCCACGATCTCGGCCAGCGAGTTGACCGGCAACTCATCGGTCCGCCGCAGCGCGAGCACGATCCTGATCCTGGTCGGCTCCGACAGTATGCCCAGCACCTCGGCGGCGAGATCGACGTACTGCGATGACGGTTCCATCCCGCAAATCTTATTATCCGCATTCATACTCAGATAATAACATGCATTGTGCTCGCTGTCATGATGGGCAGCATTGTTCTCGATGGTCGAGTAGCGCTGGTGAGAGACGGGAGACTCCGTCGAATGGCTCCCATGGTTCACGTTCAGTTCCAACGTGACGTTGTGGAGGTCACTGTTGCGTAGTAGGACCTTTTGTAGTGAAGCGGGATATCTTAGTGTCGCATTGCTGAGGTGGTGGAAGCCATGTCGGCTCGAAACGGCAGAACACCCTGGTAGCGTTGTGTTACTTCGGGAACGGACAAGGATCATCCAGAGGCGTCAATCGGCGAGGAAGTATATGAAGAGCCGGAAAGGGCGCAGCGAGAAATTCGTAATGCCTGGTGACCCATCCGTCTCCGCGTCTGCGTTCAAGGATCCCTCATTCAGATGGTTATGGTTCGCATCTGTGTCTGCTCACAGCGCGTCGGCGGTGGGAACGGTTGTGATACCGCTCTTAGCGATCCAGGTGCTTGGACTCACCTCGGGGACAATCGCTCTGCTTGCGACCGCAGCAGCTTGTGTGGCGCTTGTTGTGGGATTGCCGACGGGGATGTTCGCGGAATTCCGGAAGAAACGTCCGATTCTCATAGGCGCGGACTGCGTTCGATTCGGGGTCTTCGCGGCACTTGGGGTCCTGCAATTCGCCGGGCAGTTGAGCCCGTCAGTGCTTCTGTTGGCGATGTGCAGCAACGCAGCCATGCAGGTCTTGTTTGGCAGCGCGTCCTTAGCACACACTAAGGATCTGGTGCCCTCGAGTGCGCGTGCCGACGCGGTCGGGAAGTTGCAGGGCGCTGCGTGGGCGGCGATGATCTGCGGTCCCATCGCGGCAGGAACGTTGGTGGCCGTCATTCCAATTGGCGTAGTTGTGGTCAGTATCGCGCTGTGTTTTTTGGGCAGCGCTGTATGTATCGTGTGCATTCGCAAGCCCGAAGGGCTTGTGCCGAAGCAGACCGCAGGAGAAGGCAAGATCCGCGAGCTGTTTGCCGGGGTTCGTTTTTTCGCCTTTCACGCAATGTTGCGGCGGCTCCTTGTTTCGTGGGTCCTGTTCGCTGGGGCTGTTGCCGCGTTGACGCCGGTGACTCAAGTTTTTTTTCTGAGGGACCTGGCTTTCAGCCCTGAGCAGTATGGTCTTGCAATGGGGATTCCATCGCTCGCGGCGCTTTTGGGCGCTTGGATGAGCGGCCGTGTGATTGGCCGACTAGGCGTGCGCAGAACTATTCTCTTTGGCAGCCTACTGCGCGTCCCCATGTACTTTATATACCCTTTTCTCCCTCCTGGCACTGCGGGACTTATCGGGGCTGTCGCTGCATTTGGGGCCATTCTATTTCTCTCATCGCTGGTGAATGCGGGATTATCGACGCTCAGAATGGAACTGATCCCAGATTCGCTAATGTCTCGAACGAGCTCTGCCTGGATGATGTTCACGATGCTTGCGGGCCCGATCCTGATCCCCGTTGCTGGTGTTGTGATGGCCAGCTCTTCGCCACGGGTAGCGTTGTGGGTGATCGCAGGGATCGTCACGTTGTCAGCCGCTGTGCTCCCCATGAGTGCGTTGAATCGGCGCTATGAAGAGCCCAAGGCGCAGGACGTGTAGGGCTCCAAGAAACCCGAAGCGGTCAACTTGCACGTGGACTGACCTTGATCGCGGTGCGGGTGGGATTCGAACCCACGGTAGGGGTTGCCTACAACGGTTTTCAAGACCGTCACCTTCGGCCGCTCGGTCACCGCACCTGGAGTATTTCCAGCTGATCACTATACGCCACAGCTGTGATTCTGCTCGAACCGGCGCGGCCTCGAGGTTGAGTGGCGAGCGCGTAGACTGGGCGGCACTATGGAGCTGTTCAGAGGGCGCCGTCGGGCCAAGAAGATCGACAAGGAGCTCGGCAAGGGGTTGTGGCGACAGGCTCATGACCGCTATGTGCGCGGCCTGGACCGTTACCATCAGATCCTCGAGGGTGTCGAAGACAACGCCGTCCACAACCAACTCGTGGTGGTCGGCGATGAGCTGGCCGAGCAGCTTCCCCGCGTTTACCAGCTCTGCCGGCGTGCGCATGAGCAGTTCCCGTCCACTGGGATGAACGTTCCGCGAGGGGCAAGCGCACTGCATTCCGGGCTGTCGAGAGCCGCCAATCATGTTGCGACCACCGCAGAGGCTGAGGCGATGGTGCGCCTGCAGCACGGGCAGCTCGACGCCGTCAGGCGCCGGGCCGACCAGGTGCTGCAGTGTCTGGCCGAGGCAGAGTCTGCCTTCCCGTGAGGCGCGGAGCGTAAGCGACCGCGCCGGCTTCAGGCGTGATGGTCAGCGTCCGCTGACCGCGACCCGATTGAGCCGAGTGAAGAGACGAGCTTGCTCGTGATCTTCCGAAGCGATTGAGGATTGCGCACCGAGGCTGTGCAGAGCCCAGCGGAGTATCCCCGCCGGCGGAACTCACACCGAGCCTCCTATCGGATTTGAACCGACGACCTTCCCATTACGAGTGGGATGCTCTACCAGCTGAGCTAAGGAGGCGCGCGATTGACGCGGTCAGCAATCTTACCAGGGCAGATGTGTGCCCCGGTCAGGAGTCCGGATCTCTGCCTGACCGGGGCGCCTCCTCCGCAGAGTCAGTGGGCGGCTTTCCGCGCCGCCGGGTGCTCTTCCTCTGGCAGACGCGGATCATCGGCTTCGGGCACCACCATGACAGGGCCGTCAGCGTGCATCAGCAGAGACGAAGAGGTCGACCCCAGCAGGGCGCTGGCAATTCCGCCTCGGCCCCGCGTTCCGACGACCGTCAGTTGGGAGATTTGCGTCTCCTCGCGCAGCACCTCGACGGGAAGGCCATCGACTACCGCGCAGCTGATCACCAGGTTCTCGAAATGCTCCGAGAGCCACCGGACGATCACCTGAAGCCGATCCTCCAGTTCCCGGCGCCGCTGGTTGTGCTCATCCTCACGAGGTCCGAGTTCCGGATACCACAGAAGCGCGCCGTCCAGCGGGGGTGCGCCCATCACCACTCGCAGTGGCACGTGGTGGGCGGCAGCGACCTCTGCTGCCTTGAGCGCAGCAAGCTTGGCTCCGTGCGAGGAGTCCATTCCCACCGTCACCGGGCGTTCGTCATTGCTGAGCCACGGGTCATCGCCTGTGGTGAGGTCATAGTTCTTGTCGATCACCACTGTTGGGCATGCGGCATGCGAGGGCAGGGCAGAGGCGACTGAGCCCAGCACACGGCCGATGAAGCCACCTCGACCGCGTGCGCCCACCACCGCCAGCTCCGCGTTGGAGGAGTGGGCCACCATGACCCCGGCAGCATCGCCGTATTCGACGTGGAACTGTGCCTCACCGGGAAAATCCTTCAAGATCTCCCGGGCGCTGTCCAAAGTGGCCTCCGCTCCCCGGCGGGCCAGCGTGTCTCCGGTCACCTCAGTGACGCTGTCGGTGTACCCGGCGATCGCACGAGGAACCGTGAAAGCGGTGATCACCGTGATCGGCAGACCGTGACGCCGTGCCTCCACCGCGCTCCAGCGCAGAGCCCGGGTAGCATGGTCGGAGCCGTCGAACCCGACTAAGACCCCCAATGATCCGTGTATATCCAGCACCATGGCTGCCTCCTCGTATCAGGCTGCGGTGACCTCTTTGTCACGGCACCTCCAGGTTAGCAGTGACGTATGTCACCCTGCTAGGTTCAGCATTCCTCGCGACCTTCAAAGAGCTCTCCGTCTACCAGGTAGTCATCGACAATCTCAGTCACACAGGAGTTGGTCGGCCCATAGGAGATATGACCGTCCCCCTCATAGATCAGCAGCGACGCGTTGGGCAGCAGGCTGTCGATGTTCTCCGCCCATTCCACGGGAGTCGCCGCATCCTGAGACCCGCCGATCAGCAGCATCTGTGGCAGCTCAGCACTGGGCTCCCACGGTCTGCCGGCGCGCTCTCCGGGAAGCGCATCGCAGAACTCAGTATTCGGCGCTACGAACTGCTCGGTGAACGGAGCTTCTTCATCATCCAGCAGGCCTGGGCTGGAGAGGCCCTCTCCGTCTTCGGGGTAGTCCAGGCACATGATGGTGCGGAAGGACCAGCTGGAGATCCAGTCATAGCTGCCGTCGGCGTTCCTGCCGGCGGCAGCGTCGGAGAGCAGCTGGAAGTATTCTGCGTCGTCCTCCTCCACCCATTGCTGCAGAGCCTCCAGCAACACAGTGTTCCCGCCGGGGAGGTACATTGTGGTGGACAAGCCGCTGAAGACGGTGTTCGCGGTGATCAGCCGTCCATCCGGGCCTGTCACCGGGTTGGCCCACAGGTCATCGACCCGTTCGCTGATCCCCTCCATCACGTCCTCGGCCCCGCCGTCGATCGGGCAGTCCTGATGATCGGCACACCACTGGGTGAAGTCCCTCAGCTGCCGCTCGAACCCGGCGGCCTGGTCCTCGGTGATGCCGTTGAGGCTCAGCGAGACATCCATCACCGCATCCAGGGCCCACCGGCCGATCCGGTCAGGGAACAGCTCCGCATAGGCCAGCCCCAGCTTGGTGCCGTAGGACATGCCGAAGTAGTGCAGCTCATTCTCGTCCAGAGCCGCGCGGAGGATATCCACGTCCCGGGCGGCGGAGATGGTGTCGATGTGCTCGATGATGTCCCCGCTGAGCTGCTCGCACTGCGCGATGACCTCATCGAGCTCGGCATCACTGAGCTCCAGCTCACCGTCCAGCTCGGCCTCCCCGGTCATCTGGTTCCACAGGTCGTAGTCGGCGTCGTCCATGCACTCCACAGGCTCCGAGCGGGAAACACCCCTGGGGTCGAACCCGACAATGTTGTACTCCTCGCGCAGCCGGGAGCTGAAGATCAGGTTCGCCTGCTCAACCACCAGTTCGGTTCCGGAGGCTCCTGGGCCGCCGGGATTCACCACCAGGAACGGCTGATCGTCCAACGATTCAGCGACAAACTCGATGTCAATGGTGTCGCCCTGCGGATCGCTGTAGCTGCGCGGTACACTCACCACCCCGCAGAACAGGCCGTCCTCGCAGTCCTGCCAGTCCGGTTGCTGGTCGTAGAACGACTCCAGTCCGGACAGGGGCTCCTGCGGGAAGTGCGCCGGCGGCTGGTGGTCCTCAAAGGGGGCATCGTCCTCCTCTGCCGTGCATCCGGTCAGAAGCAGCGCGACGACGGCCCCAGCAGCAGTCAGCACGGTCGGGCGGTTATGCGCCACGGTGTCTCCTAGGAATCAGGTGCATCATCAGGGCCTCCATGGCCAGGGCCGGGGGCACATTCTGGGTAATCCTCGTCCGGGCGGTGTTCAGTGCGTCCAGGCAGCCCAGGGCCTGCTCTGCGGAGAGGGTCTCAGCCAATTCGGCCAGCTGAGCGCGCAGGTGCTCGTTGATCAGCTCGGCACCGGTGTTGAGCTTGATGCTGAGCACATCGCGGTACACCGCAGTCAGGTCGATCAGCGTGCGGTCCAAGGAGTCGGTGACGGTGCGTTTGGCGCGTCTGGCGGCGTCGTCCTCAAGCCGCTTGAACTGGGTGCGCAGCTTGGGCGGAATCTTCTCCTCCGGCTCCAGCCCCAGCGACCGGCGCAGGGCGGTCTGCTCCCTGGCCAGGCGGCTCTCGGATTCGGAGGCGGCGTCGGCCTGCGCCATGGACACCAGCTCGGCGGCCGAAAGCACCGCCTGGGAGGCCGAACGGACCTTCAGCGGCAGAGAGACCGTCTGCTCGCGGCGGTTTCGGGCCTCGACGTCGGCGGCCAGCCGCCGGGCCACCCCGATATGGCTCTGTGAGACCCGGGCGGCGAAGCCGGCTTGTTCGGGGCTGAGGCCGTCGCGCTCCACCAGCAGGGCCTCCACTGCTTCCACCGGGGGGATGCGCAGGCTGATGTGCCGGCAGCGGGAGCGGATGGTGACCAATACATCGGCCGGCGACGGCGCGCAGAGAACCCAGATGGTCTGCGGTGGCGGCTCTTCAATGGCCTTCAGCAGCACGTTGGTGGCCCGTTCGGTCATCCGGTCGGCGTCCTCGACCACAATCACCCGCCACCGGTGGCCCTGGGGCCGGTCCTGGGCGGTGGTGATGAGTTGGCGGACATCTTCGATCCGGTAGCTGACGTTCTCGGTGGACACCATCGTGACGGTCGGGTGGGAGCCTGCAGAGACCATGCGGCAGGACTGACAGGTGCTGCAGCCGCCCTGCTCACAGTTCAGCGCTGCGGCAAAGGCCCGGGCGGCGTTGGAACGGCCGGAACCGGGTGGGCCGGTGAACAGCCAGGCATGGGTGGGGGAGCCCGACGCCGCGGCGTCGCTGAGCTGCTCCACGGCGTCGTGCTGGCCGACCAGCTCCGAGAACCCCCCAGAGTCTGTTGCGGGGCTGAGGGATGGGGGAGGCGCAGGGCTGCTCATGATGCCGCTCCTGCCCGGTGGAGCAGCGGTTCCAGCCTGGCGCGCACCTCGTGGTGGATGGATTCGACGGCGTCTGTGGCGTCCAGCACCAGGTAGCGCGCGGGTGCCGCCGCCGCCCGGTCCAGGAACGCTCGGCGCAGGGCCGCGTGGAACTCGATGTCTGCCGATTCGATCCGGTCTCCGGCGTCCCCGCCGTCGCGGGCTGCCCGGCGTTCGGCGGAGACTTCCGGGTCCAGATCCAGCAGCACGGTCACATCCGGTTGCAGCCCTTGGGTGGCCCATTCATTGATCTGTGCCACCTGCTCTACGCCCAGACCGCGGCCGGCGCCCTGATAGGCCAGTGAGGAATCGATGTAGCGGTCACAGAGGACTACCGTCCCAGAGTGCAGCGCAGGCCTGATCTTCTGCGTGACATGGGCGGCCCGGGAGGCGGCGAACAGCAGAGCCTCAGTGCGCGGATCCACCTCGCCCTGGCCGTGGTCGAGCACCAGAGATCTGATGCGCTCGCCAATGGCGGTGCCGCCGGGTTCCCGGGTGCGCAGCACCGCTCTGCCGGTCCTGTTCAGCCATTCCTCCAGAAGCTCCAGCTGGGTGGTTTTGCCCGCGCCTTCACCGCCCTCCAGGACGATGAAGACTCCGCTCGTCTCGTCACTCACGCGTTCCAGCCTATAGGCTTGGGTCCTATGGGACCCCTCTCCACCGTAGGCCAGTTGTGGCCCGCCGTGTTATACGCCGAAGCAATCATGCAGATGGCTTTGGCGGTGGGCTGCCTCGTGCTGGCGCTCATCGCCCTGTTCAAGTGTCTGCCGAAGAACCCTGACATGTTCTTTGTGCAGAATAAGCGGACCAAGGGCTTCTGGCTGGGTATGACCGGAGGCGCGGTCGCGCTGACATTGTTGGGATTCCTCGGCGTCGGGCCGTTCAATCTGCTCTTCCTTCTGGGCGGTGCCTGCATGGCGGCGGTCTACTTGGCCGATGTGAACCCGGCGGTCAGCGGCCGGCCGGAGAGCTTCTGAGCCCCGGCTGGTTAGTGCTCTGAGTAGAATCAGTGGCAGGACAACGGCGTCGACCCCTGTAGACCCCTGACGAATCGGAGTACCGGCAATGAGCTATGACCTGATCTTGCTGCGCCACGGCCAGAGCGACTGGAACCAGAAGAACCTCTTCACCGGGTGGGTCGATGTGCCGCTGACCGAGACCGGACGGGCCGAGGCCGCACGCGGAGGTGAACTGCTGGCTGAACATGATCTGCTCCCCGATGTGGTGCACACCTCGCTGCTGCAGCGGGCGATCACCACCGCCCACCTCTCGCTGGAGACCGCCGACCGGCTCTGGATCCCGGTCAAGCGGGACTGGCGGCTCAACGAGCGTCACTACGGCGCGCTGCAGGGCAAGAACAAGACCGAGATCCGCGAGGAGTACGGCGAGGAGCAGTTCATGACCTGGCGCCGCTCCTACGACACGCCGCCGCCGAAGATCGACGACGCCGACCCCTACAGCCAGTCCGGCGACCCCCGGTACGCCGACCTCGGCGAGGCCGCTCCGAAGACCGAGTGTCTCAAGGACGTCGTCGAGCGTTTCATCCCCTACTACGAGTCCGAGGTCATCGCCGATCTGAAGGCCGGTAAGACTGTGCTGCTGGCAGCGCACGGCAACTCGCTGCGCGCCCTGGTGAAGCACCTGGACGGCATCAGCGACGAGGACATCGCCGGGCTGAACATCCCCACCGGCATTCCGCTGCACTATCGGCTGGGCGAGGACTTCAAGCCGCTGAGCCCCGGCGGAACCTACCTTGACCCTGAGGCCGCCAAAGAGGCCATCCAGGCGGTGGCCAACCAGGGTAAGAAGTAGCCGCCGCGACCTGGAGCGCACAATGTCTCAGAACTGCGGAAACTCTCCCCGAATCGGGGAGAGTTTCCGCAGTTCTGAGACACATGCTGTAGATCGCCCGACGGCTTCAGGCGGCCGGCTCGGCTTCCCACTCGCCGGTCACCAGGTACTGCACCTTGCGCGCCACGGAGACGCCGTGGTCGCCGAAGCGCTCAAAGAACCGGCTGGCCAGCGTCGCATCGGCGGTGGTGGCCGCGGAAGCTGTCCACTCCGGCTGAGCGATGGCGGTGAAGATCCCTGCGTGCAGCTCGTTGATCTGCTCGTTGAGAGCATAGATC
Organism: Nesterenkonia muleiensis; assembly: GCF_003600155.1. Taxonomy (GTDB): domain Bacteria; phylum Actinomycetota; class Actinomycetes; order Actinomycetales; family Micrococcaceae; genus Nesterenkonia; species Nesterenkonia muleiensis. Next base: position 16,245 of record NZ_QWLD01000054.1, read on the forward strand.
TCGACCACCAGATCCAGCTGGCGGGTGACCAGCAGCTCCACCAGTTTCTTGGCGATGGCGATGTCTTTCTCCGCCATTTCCCGATATACCGGGACCAATCGAGTGGGGGCCACGGGGTCCGGGTAGCGCAGCCGCGTCAGCTGCGCGATATGCCGGGCCAGGTCGCCCATCCGCTCCAATGAAGTGGACATCCGCAGCGCGCCGACGATCAGGCGCAGATCGGAGGCGACCGGTCCCTGCAGTGAGAGCAGCTCGATGGCCTTCTCGTCGAGGCCGTTCTGCTGGGCGTCGATGCGGGCGTCGGCGGCGATGACCTCTTCGGCCAACTGCAGGTTGGCGGTCTCGAACGACCGGTGGGCCTTCTCCATGGCCTCGGTGACCAGCACGGCGATGTCACTGAGCTGATCACCCAGGTTGTGAAGATCTTCCTGAAACAGCTTGCGCATAACTTGATGGTCCTTTCCCCACGACAGGTGCTCCGGTGATCTTCTCCGGTGAGGATGAACAACGCCCGGAGCATCAGGCAACGACGAGGTGAACACCGAGTGAACTGTTGCCCCGAGCTCGTCAGCCGCCCACCTGCGGCTGATTTTCCGCCTAAGGTGGAACTGTGGATTCTCTGCTGATCGGGTTGCTCGCCGGCGTCGTCGGCCTCGCCATCGGGGTGGTGGGCATGCATGCCTTCAGAGTCAGTGAGCGTCAGCGGGCTGAAGGGATCGACGTCGATGAGCCGACCATGCCCGAGGGCGCCACCGAGGTCCTGGCCTCGCTGGGGCTGGCCTACATTGTGGTGGACACCGTGGACGGGGTGGTGCGCGCCAACCCGGCTGCCTACGCCTTCGGTCTGGTCCGCGGGCACACAGTGGTCCACCAGGAGGTTCTCGGGCTCACCGCCCGGGTGCGCGGGGACGGGGTGATCATCGAGGAGCAGCTGGAGCTTCCCCGCGGCCTGCAGGGGGAGACCACCATTGTGGTCAACCTCCGGGTGGCGCCGCTGGGCGATGAATACATCCTGGTGCTCGCCGATGACCGCACCGAGGTCTCCCGCACCGAGGCGGTCCGTAACGACTTCGTGGCCAATGTCTCGCATGAGCTGAAGACACCGGTGGGCGCGATCAGCCTGCTGGCCGAGACCATCGACGACGCCGCTGAGGACCAGGAAGCGGTACGCCGCTTCTCCCAGCGGCTGCACAAGGAGTCCCACCGGCTGGCCGTGCTGGTCCAGGACATCATTGAGCTCTCCCGGGTCCAGGGCAAGAACGTGGTCCATGCAGGGGTCCCGGTGGACCTGCACTCGGTGATGGTCGAGGCAGTCGACCGTTCCAGGCTGCCGGCCGAGGCCAAGAGCATCGAACTGCGGATCGGCGGCAGTCTGCCTCGCCGGGTGCACGGGGATCCCGATCAGCTGACCATGGCCTTTCGCAATCTGATCGACAATGCGGTGCGCTACTCACCGGAGCACACCAGAGTGGGGATCGGGCTCTCCTCTCGCGACGGAATAGCCCAGGCCACGATTACTGACCAGGGCATCGGCATCGCACCAGAGAACCAGGAACGGATCTTCGAACGGTTCTACCGGGTGGACTCCGCGCGCTCGCGGTCAACCGGGGGGACCGGACTGGGACTGAGCATCGTCAAGCACGTCATCAGCAACCACGGCGGGGAAGTCGCCCTGTGGTCCCAGCCCGGCCGGGGCTCCACCTTCACCGTGCGCCTGCCCGAACTGGAGGAGGGGCTCGACGACCTCAGGGGACTGGGCTACGACGACGCCCAAGGACTCGCCAGCACCACCGTCACCACTGTGCCCACCACAGAGAAGAAGCAGCCGCCGGCCGAATAGAGCGGCGGAGAAAAGAGGAAGCACCTTGACCAGGATTCTCATCGTCGAAGACGAAGTCTCGTTCTCCGAGGCGTTGTCCTACACCCTCCAGAAGGAGGGGTACGACGTCGTGGTCGCCGAAGACGGCAATGAAGCGGTGGAGATCTTCGACAAGGAAGGCGCCGATCTGGTGTTGCTGGACCTGATGCTGCCAGGACAGCCCGGCACCGAGGTCTGCCGGCAGATCAGGCTGCGCTCGGCGGTGCCGGTGATCATGCTCACGGCCAAGGACTCCGAGATCGACAAAGTGGTCGGCCTGGAGCTCGGCGCCGATGACTATGTCACCAAGCCCTATTCCTCCCGTGAACTGCTGGCTCGGGTCCGGGCAGTGCTGCGCCGCCACGTGGACACCGACTTCGAGGACTCATCCACCATCGTGGCCGGGCCGGTGCGGATGGACGTGGAGCGCCACAGCGTTGAGGTAGCGGGTCAGAGCCTGAACCTGCCGTTGAAGGAGTTCGAGCTGCTGGAGATCCTCATCCGCAATGCGGGGCGGGTGCTGACCCGCGGCCAGATCATCGACCGGGTGTGGGGCAGCGACTATGTGGGTGACACCAAGACCCTTGATGTCCACGTCAAGCGCCTGCGCTCCAAGATCGAGACGGACCCGGCCAACCCCCGGCTACTGGTCACGGTGCGCGGCCTGGGCTACAAGTTCGCCTCCTGAGTGTGTGCCGCGCCGTCTCTGGGCCGGCTGGCACCGGCCTTGGCATCTGTGAAGTCGACGCCGGGCGCTCGGTGTGGGGCTTACGCCGGTAGACTGATCCGCGGCTCAGTTCGGAGACGCGTAAGGAGAGAACGATGACCAGTGCAGAAGGTTTCCAGCCGATCAGGCGAGCGCTGATCTCCGTGTTCGACAAGACTGGGCTGGCCGAGTTGGCCGCAGGCCTCCATCAGGCCGGGGTGGAGATCGTCTCCACCGGTTCGACAGCCACACGCATCGCTGAGACCGGCGTGCCGGTGAAGCAGGTTGAGGACGTCACCGGATTCCCGGAGATGCTCGACGGTCGGGTCAAGACCCTGCACCCACGCATCCACGCCGGCATCCTCGCCGACCGGGGCAACCAGCAGCACACCGAAACCCTTGAGGAGTACGGCATCGCCAGCTTCGACCTGGTGGTGGGAAACCTGTACCCCTTCGCCGAAACAGTGGCCTCCGGTGCCGCTGAGGACGAGATCATCGAAAAGATCGACATCGGCGGTCCCTCAATGGTGCGCGCTGCGGCCAAGAACCACGCCTCGGTGGCCGTGGTGGTGGACCCGCTGCGCTACGGCGAGACCGTGGCCGCTGCCCAAGGTCAAGGATTCAGCCTGGCAGCCAGGAAAAGGCTGGCAGCCCTGGCCTTCGCCCACACCGCCAGCTACGACACCGCGGTGGCCCGCTGGACCGCCGCGGAGTTCGGCGACGAGGTGGACAGCGCAGACATTCCGGCACCGGCCACTCTGAGCCGTGGCCGCCGGCTCGAGTTCCCGCCCTTCGCCGGCCTGACCCTGGAGCGTGTGGCCACACTGCGCTACGGAGAGAACTCGCACCAGCCCGCCGCGCTCTACGCGGAGCACAACGGTGCCCCGGGGCTGGCCCAGGCCACTGTGCTCCACGGCAAGGCGATGAGCTACAACAACTATGTGGACGCCGACGCCGCCGTGCGCACAGCTTTCGACTTCGATGAGCCTGCGGTGGCCATCATCAAACATGCCAACCCCTGTGGCGCGGCGGTGGCTGAGACCATCGAGGACGCTCACCGGGCCGCCCACGCCTGCGACCCACTCTCGGCGTTCGGCGGAGTCATCGCAGCCAACCGCGAGGTGACGGCCCCGATGGCTGCGACCGTGGCAGAGATCTTCACTGAAGTCGTCGTTGCCCCCTCCTTCGCCCCAGAGGCGCTGGAGATCCTGCAGCAGAAGAAGAACATCCGGCTGATCCAGCTGGTACCGGAGCACAGCCGCGATGAGGTGGAGTACCAGCAGATATCCGGCGGCATGCTGCTCCAGGCCTCAGACAGTTTCCAGGCGCCGGGGGATGACCCCGTCCGCTGGAGCTTGGCTGCCGGCCCAGCGGCGGACAACGCCCAGCTGGACGACCTGGCCTTCGCCTGGCGGGCAGTCCGGTCGGTGAAGTCCAATGCCATCCTGCTGGCCAAGGGCCAGGCCACGGTGGGCATCGGCATGGGGCAGGTCAACCGGCTGGACTCCTGCCGACTGGCAGTTCAGCGGGCCAACACCCTGGCCGGGGACGGGGTGGACCGTGCTTGCGGATCGGTGGCGGCCTCTGATGCCTTCTTCCCCTTCGCCGACGGCCTGCAGAGCCTGATCACCGCCGGAGTGACTGCTGTGGTGCAGCCCGGTGGGTCCCAGCGTGACGCCGAGGTCATCGCCGCCGCCGAGGAGGCCGGTCTGACCATGTACCTCACTGGTGCCCGGCATTTCTACCACTAGCACCGCCACCACTGACAGCCCCGACCCTGATCAAAGGGGGTAGTGCCCGATGACTGAACAACTCGACGACCTGGTGGATCTCATCAGGGAGGAACGCCTGCGTGAGCTGCGCATCGCCCTGGACGAGCTCCACCCCGGGGACATTGTCGACTTCTTGGAGCGCCTGGGGGTCAAGGACCGTGCGGTCACCTTCCGGCTGCTGCCCAAGGATACCGCCGTGGAGGTCTTCGACCAGCTGGACCAGTCTCTGCAGCACGAGATCATCGAAGGGCTCAAGGACGGTGACGTCGCCCATTTCTTCGAGTCCCTTGAGCCCGACGACCGCGTACGGCTCATGGACGAGATGCCGGCCTCGGTGGCCCGGAAGATGCTGCGCCACCTGGACCCTCGCGAACGCTCACTGACCAATATCGTGCTGGGCTACGCTTCCGGCACCATCGGCCGTGCGATGAGCCCGGAGTTTGTGGCCATTCCCGAGCACTGGACCGTCAAGCAGGCGCTGGAGAAGATCCGCCGTGCCGGGGTTGACGCCGAAACCGTCTACACCCTCCCGGTGGTGGACCGGCAGCGGCTGCTCAAAGGTGTGGTCTCCCTGCGTGAGCTGATGTTCAGCAGCGAGGACACCATGGTGGAGACCATCATGTCTGAGGCCGACTCCGTGGACGCCGACCACGACGCCGAGGACGCCGCCCGCCGCTGTGCCGATCGCAAGCACCTGGCGGTGCCGGTTACGGACAAGGAGCACCGCGTGGTCGGAATCTTCACCGTCGACGACGCCATGGACATCATCGAGCGTGCTGAGTCCGAGGACGCGGCCCGCCACGGCGGTGCCGAGCCGCTGCACCGCCCCTACCTGTCCACCCCGGTGCTGACCATCATGCGTTCGCGCATCGTCTGGCTACTGGTGCTGGCGCTGGGGGCGACCCTGACGGTGCAGGTGCTGGACACCTTCGAGGACACCCTGGAAGCCGTCGTTGTGCTGGCCCTGTTTGTCCCGCTGCTGATCGGCACCGGGGGAAACACCGGAAACCAGGCTGCCACCACGGTGACCCGTGCACTGGCATTGGGCGACGTCGCCACCCGCGATGTGTTCAGGGTGCTCTGGCGTGAGGTGCGGGTGGGGCTCACCCTCGGCTCGGTGCTGGGCGTGCTGGGCTTTGCGCTGGTGAGCTGGCGCTGGGACTGGGACGTGGGAGCAGTGATCGGGCTGACCCTGGTGGCCATCTGCACCCTGGCGGCCTCGGCCGGCGGGATGATGCCTATCCTGGGCAAGAAAGTCGGGGCCGACCCGGCGGTGTTCGCCAACCCCTTCATCTCGACCTTCGTGGATGCCACCGGGCTGATCGTCTACTTCCTGATCGCCATGGCCGTCTTGGGGCTGTAATTCCCCGGCGGCGGGGAAACCCCGCTCGCCTCTCGGCCGGCTGCAGTGGCGCCGGCCTTCACACCTGAAGAACCATTGATAGATTGAACCTGACTACTTCTGTACGACTGACCTCGAGGGAGCCGCCTTTCTATGGCAAAGATCATCTACACCAACACCGACGAAGCCCCGATGCTGGCCACCTTCTCGCTGAAGCCCATTGTCGAGGCCTTCGCCGCCACCGCGGGGGTCGAGATCGAGACCCGTGACATCTCCCTGGCCGGTCGCATCATCTCCCAGTTCCCGGACTACGTGGGTGAGGACAAGGCCGAATCCGATGCACTGGCCGAGCTGGGCGAGCTGGCCAAGACGCCCGAGGCCAACATCATCAAACTGCCCAACATCTCCGCCTCGGTTCCGCAGCTCAAGGCCGCCGTCGCCGAGCTTCAGCAAGCAGGCTACGCGCTTCCGGACTATCCGGAGTCTCCCCGGACCGATGAGGAGAAGGACATCCGGGCCCGCTACGACAAGGTCAAGGGTTCGGCGGTGAACCCGGTGCTGCGCGAGGGCAACTCGGACCGCCGCGCGCCGGCCTCCATCAAGGAGTACGTCCGTTCGAACCCGCACCGGATGGGGGAGTGGAGCGCCGAGTCCAAGACCGAGGTCGCCACTATGGGCGAGGCGGACTTCGCCTCCAACGAGAAGTCGGTCATCATCGACGCCGCCGATGAGCTCACCATCCAGCACGTTGCCGCCGACGGCACGGTGACCCCGCTCAAGAAGGGGCTCAAGGTGCAGGAAGGTGAGGTGGTCGACGGGACCTTCATCTCCGCCAAGGCCCTGGATGCTTTCCTCGCCGATCAGGTGGCCCGTGCCACGGAGCAGGATGTGCTCTTCTCCGCCCACTTGAAGGCCACCATGATGAAGGTCTCCGACCCCATCATCTTCGGCCACATCGTCAAGGCGTTCTTCCCCACCATCTTCTCGACCTTCGGTGACGACCTGGCTGATGCCGGGCTCTCCGCCAATGACGGCATGGCCTCGATCCTCACCGGCGCCGACACCATGGGTGAGACCGGCGAGGCGATCAAGGCCGAATACGAGAAGGCACTGTCCGAGGGCCCGCGGATGTCCATGGTCGATGACCGCAAGGGCATCACCAACCTGCATGTGCCCTCCGATGTGATCGTGGACGCCTCCATGCCGGCGATCATCCGCAACGGCGGCAAGGCCTGGGGGCCCACCGGGGAGACCGACGACACCCTGGCAGTGATCCCGGACTCTTCCTACGCCGGGGTCTACCAGGCGGTCATCGAGGACTGCAAGGCCCACGGCGCATTCGACCCCACCACCATGGGCACTGTGCCCAATGTGGGCCTGATGGCGCAGAAGGCTGAGGAGTACGGCTCCCATGACAAGACCTTTGAGGTCGACGCCGACGGCGCCGTCCAGGTGGTGAGCTCCTCCGGTGAGGTGCTCATCGAGCACCAGGTAGAAGCCGGTGATGTCTGGCGTGCCTGCCAGACCAAGGACGCCCCCATCGCCGACTGGGTCAAGCTCGCGGTGAACCGTGCCAAGGAGACCGGCTGGCCGGCGGTGTTCTGGCTGGATGAGAACCGCGCACACGACGCCAATCTCATCAGCAAGGTGAAGACCTACCTGGCAGATCACGACACCGACGGGCTGACCATCGAGATCCTCGACCCGGTAGCGGCCACCAAGTACTCGGTGGAGCGCATCCGCCGCGGCGAGAGCACCATCAGCGTCACCGGCAATGTGCTGCGCGACTACCTCACCGACCTCTTCCCGATCCTGGAGCTGGGCACCAGCGCCAAGATGCTCTCCATCGTGCCGCTGATGGCAGGCGGCGGGCTGTTCGAAACCGGCGCCGGCGGCTCCGCGCCCAAGCACGTCCAGCAGCTCACCGAGGAGAACTACCTGCGCTGGGACTCCCTGGGCGAGTTCTTCGCTATCGTGCCCTCGCTGCAGACCTACGCAGAGCAGGCTGACGCACCGCGGGCCAAGGTGCTGGCCGCCGCCCTCGATAAGGCCACCACCACCTTCCTGCTGGAGAACCGCAGCCCGGGCCGCAAACTCGGCAGCATCGACAACCGCGGCAGCCACTTCTACCTGGCCCAGTACTGGGCTCAGGAGCTGGCCGCCCAGCACGATGACGCCGGACTGTCTGACACCTTCACCCCCGTGGCAGCCGCCCTGGTGGAGAAGGAGGAGCAGATCCTTGAGGAGCTCAAGGGCGTTCAGGGGAGCCCCGCCGATATCGGCGGCTACTACCGGCCCAATGAGCAGAAGGCCTTCAAGGTCATGCGTCCCTCCGCGACCCTGAACAGCATCATCGACTCGATCGTAGCCTGAGCCGCTTGACGCCGAGCAGGTCCGGAACGCCGCTGGGGCCGCTCGGCGTCTCTGGCTAGACTGGGAGTTGTCTTGGCCCGAACTCGAAGGAGAGCACAGATGGCAGTGATACTCACGGTGGCGGAGAACTCCCCCCGGCTGGGACAGCGGGTCTTCCTGGCGCCGACGGCCTCCATCACCGGAGATGTGGTCATGGGAGACGACTCCAGTGCGTTCTACGGAGCCTCTGTCCGCGGTGACACCAATCGCATCGTCATCGGGGAGGGCACCAACCTTCAGGACAACGTCTCTGTGCACGCCGACGACGACGCCCCCTGCCTCCTGGGCAGGGGCATCTCAGTGGGCCACGGCGCGGTGGTGCACGGGTGTGAGATCGGAGATTCCTCCCTGGTGGGCATGAACGCCACTGTGCTGTCCTACTCGAAGATCGGCGCTGAGTCGCTGATCGCCGCCGGGACGGTCGTCCTTCAGGGCACTGAGGTGCCGCCACGGTCGTTGGTGGCAGGAATCCCGGGCAAGGTCAGGCGCGAGCTGACCGATGAGGAGGTCGCGGCTCTGCATCGCAACGCCGAGGTCTACCTCGAGCTGAAGGAGCAGCATATCGAGGCCACAGCCTCTGACTGAGGAGCTCACCATGCCCAGCTACGGCTTCCACGCCTCCCAGGAGCAGATCTCGCCCTCACAGCTGCTCAGGGACGTCCAGCGAGCTGAGGCAGCGGGGTTCGAGGCCGCCATGAGCTCGGACCACTTCATGCCTTGGTCCCAGCGTCAGGGCCACTCAGGGTTCACCTTCTCCTGGCTCGGTGCCGCTCTGGCCAGCACGAGCTTCCCGATCGGCTCGGTCTGTGCGCCGGGGCAGCGCTACCACCCCGCCGTCGTGGCCCAGGCTACCGCGAGTCTCGGTGAGATGTTCCCGGGCCGGTACTGGGTCGCCCTCGGTGCCGGACAGGCGATGAATGAGCACATCACCGGTGACCGGTGGCCCTCCCTGGAGCAGCGAAGGGCCCGGTTGGCAGAGTCTGCGGATATCATTCGGCGCCTGCACCGCGGTGAATGGGTCAGCAGTCACCAGGGCGTCATCGACGTTTCCGACGCCTATCTCTACGACCGCCCCGAAACACCGATTCCGCTCTATGCCGCCTGTATCACCCCCGAGTCGGCTCGGCGGGCGGCCTCCTGGGCAGAGGGGATCATCACACTCAATCAGCCCGGAGGAGCTCAGAACGAGGTCCTGGAGTCCTATCGGGAAGCAGACGGGACAGGTCCGGCCCTTCTCCAGGTGCACCTCAGCTGGGCGGAGACGGACCACGCCGCTCAGGAGATCGCCTACGACCAGTGGCGCACCAATGTGTTGGGCCATCCGCAGGACCAAGACCTGCCCACCCCGGCGCATTTCGATGCAGCGGCCGAACAGGTCAGTCTTTCCGAGGTGTTGGGGGCGGTGTGGACGTCGTCGTCCCTGACCGCTCACGCCGAATGGATCGCTGAGTCGGCTGAGATCTTCGACCAGATCTACCTGCACCACGTGGGCCAGGACCAGACGCCCTGGCTGGAGGCCGCCGGTGAGCACCTTCTGCCCGCCCTGCCCTGAGAAGACGCTGTGACGTGTTCTCGCCGCATCGGCTGATGGTGCGGTCACCGCATACAGGCCCGTTGGAAGACCACACGAGAGGATTGAGTGACCCCTATGCGGATGACTGAGACAGCAGACCTCTGGTACAAGACCGCCATCATCTACTGCGTGGACGTGGAGACCTTCCTGGACTCCGACTCCGACGGCATCGGCGATCTGCGCGGGCTCGCCCAGCGGATCGACTACCTGGCCGAGGTCGGGGTGAGCTGTCTGTGGCTGATGCCCTTCTACCCCTCGCCGCGGCGCGACAGCGGCTACGACATCGCCGATATGTACGGGGTGGACAGCCGGTTCGGCGACCACGGGGACTTCGTGGAGCTGATCCGCCTGGCCCATGACCGCGGTATCCGGGTGATCGTGGACCTGGTGATCAACCACACCAGCGATCAGCACCCCTGGTTCCGCGCCTCGCGCCGTTCCACGGAGAGCCCCTACCGTGACTACTACGTCTGGCGCGACGACGACCCCGGCGACACCAGCGATCAGACCATGTTCCCCGATGAGGAGGACGGGATCTGGACCCTGGACGAGAAGACCGGCCAGTGGTATCTCCATCACTTCCTGCACACCCAGCCGGACCTCAACACTGCAAATCCCCAGGTGCGCGATGAGATCGCGAAGATGATGGGCTTCTGGCTGCAGCTGGGCGTCGACGGGTTCCGGGTGGATGCAGTGCCCTTCGCCATCAGTCAGGAGAACCTGGTCGGGGTGGATGAGCATGAGCTCCGGGAGCCCCACGACTACTTGAGGGCGCTGCGCAGGTTCCTGCAGCGGCGGGCAGCAGGACAGGGGTCTGCCATCATGCTCGGGGAGGTCAACCTTCCGCATGATGAGCAGCTGGACTTCTTCGGCGGCAAGGAAGGGGACCAGCTGACCATGCAGTTCGACTTCTTCACCAATCAGCGGATGTTTCTGGCGCTGGCCCGGCACCGGGCGGCCCCGCTGGCCGAGGCGTTGAGGTCCCGGCCCCGTGAGCTGGGTGCCGAGCCGCAGTACGCGAACTTCCTGCGCAACCACGACGAGCTGAATCTCGACCTGTTGGAGGAGAGCGAGCAGACTGAGGTGCTGGACGCCTTTGCGCCTGAAGAGCGTATGCGGTTCGCAGGCCGCGGTCTGCGCCGCCGGCTCCCTGGGATGTTCGAAGGAGATCCCCGCAGGCTGAAGATGGCCTATTCTCTGCTGTTCTCCCTGCCGGGCACACCTGTGCTGTTCTACGGCGAAGAGATCGGCATGGGAGAGAATCTGGATGTCCCGGGCAGGGAGGCCGTGCGTACACCGATGCAGTGGACCTCTGGCAAAAACGCCGGCTTCTCCACTGCTAAGCCCTCCCGGCTGAGCCGGCCGGTGACCCAAGGCGCCTTCAGCCCTGAGCACGTCAACGCCGCCGATGCACGTCGCGACCAGGAATCGCTGTTGCACCACATCACCCGGCTGGCCAAATGCTGCCGCGAGTCCCCAGAGCTCGGTTGGGGTGAGTGCACCCTCATCGACAGCGACTCTCCCGAGGTGCTGGTCCACCAGATGGGGTGGAGGGGGAAGTCCATGGTCATGCTGCACAACCTGGGACCGGAGCCGGCGGTGGTGAGCTTCGTGCTGCAGAACCAGGAGCCGGGCGCTGAACTGATGGACCTGCTCAGTGAGCAGTCCTGTGAGCTGGACCGGGACCGAGGAGCCCGCATGCCGCTGGACGGCTACGGCTACCGCTGGCTGCGCATCCTCGGTCACGGCGACCACCGGCTGGTCTGAGCTGTCCAGCGGCGGGGCACCGGTACCTCGGCATCCGATGGGTGCGCCCTCCCCAGGCGCGGTGTGTCAGAGAGCTACTCTGAGTAGGTCGCCCTTGCCCGCCTCCCCCGGCTCCGCCCAAGGGCGTGTTCAGCATTGCCAACTACCCTTGTCGAAAGAGTGTCCCCATAAGGAGGAATATTGTGAGGCGCGCTACCTTCCCCATTGCTGCAGTCGCCGCTGTCGGCCTGATCGGCTGCGGAAACCCCTTTGATGCCACTGACCTCGACGACGCCGACCCTGGTCAGCAGGCCGGTTCGGCCGCACCTGCTTTCGGTGAGATTCGCGAGGAGATGTTTTCCTCGATGCTCGCCGCTGACTCGGTGACCATCACTGGGCAGGTCGAAGCCGGCGAGGCGGATCTCGACGAGCTCTTCGAAGGGCTGGATGATGGGACCACTGGGCAGCTGGCGATCTCCGGAGCCCTGGACGGCACCAACTCGGAGATGAGTTTCTCCGCCGGCGGTTCCAGCTTCACCCAACGCGCGGTGGAGGCTCAAGAGTATTTCCACGGTGAGGATTTCGCCTCTCTTCTGGTCAGTGAGCTCGACGACGAGGTCGCTGAGTTGGTGGACCAGGAGTTCGTCGAGGAGACCATGGGTGACAGCTGGGTGATGTTCGACGATGCCGAGGGGTCTGTCTTCTCCGCAGCGGAGTTCATCACTACCTGGCAGAGCGAGCTTTCCGGCGAGGACGTCGATGCGATGAGCGCTGAGGCAGAAGATCGCGACGGCGAGCAGGTGTGGGTTTATACCGCAGACGGCGGAGACAGCGAATTCGTGGTGGCCGCCGACGGCGAGCCCTACCTGCTGGCCATCACCGACGAGGACTCCCAGTATGAGTTCGCTGATTGGAACGCCTCGGAGTCCCCGGAGGTCCCGGACAGTGTCATCACCCTGGACGAGATCTTTGAGGCTATCGCCGAGGAACAGGGGTGGGACCCTGAGGATCTTGAGAACGACGACGCCGGCAGCGGGGACGCGGCTCCAGACGCCTGATCCGCTGCACCGACCACTAGGAGGAACTATGCCTGAGAACACGCTCTTGAGGGCCACCGGACTCTTCGGTGTGGCAGTGCTGGCGCTGACCGCATGCACTTCGGGAGAGGACGGCCCCGCCGCGGGAGAGGACGACCCCACCGGTGATACCGGCCAGGAGGACCTGGACCCTGAGGGCGCTGAGGACCAGGGTGATACTCCCGGTGAGATCGCTGATGATCCCGATGAGGTCCCTGCACTGGCCGATATTGAGGACAGTCTGTGGGAGAACTCGAGGTCCCAGGACTCGGTGACGGTTCTCTCTGATGTCCCGGCCGCTGTACTGGGTGTCCAGGAGTCAGACGGCGAGGATGCTCTGGGCGATCTCGAGGATGAGGGCGATGACGCCGAGGCGGAGCCGGATGAGGATGCTGCCGAAGAAGCCCCGGAGAACATCGACGTGATCATCGGTGGAGACATGCTCGGCGATGGGTCAGTCTGGAGGGTCGAGGGCCTCATGGACTACCTGCTCTATGACACCGGAGAGACCATCTACCAGACGGTGGGGTCTTTCGTGGAGGAGTACCGGGAGTTCCAGCCCGATGAGGCTGCCGGACCCAGCGCCGATGAGCTTGAGGCTGAGTTGGCGTCGGCGGGCTCCTGGGTCGATGTGACCAGCACGCTGGTGGATCAGGTCGAGACGCCGGAGCGCTACATCGAACACATCGAGACTGAGGTGTTGGCGGCCGCCGGCATTGAGCTGTTCTCCGAGATCGGGTTCAGCGGCGAGGCGGAGAGCCGGGATGGTGAAGACGTGTGGGTCTATCTCCATGAGGAGGACGGTGAGTCCATAGAGCTCGTCGTTCTCGCTGACCGCGAAGAACCCCTGATCCGGGAGCTCTCCATGGAGTTCGAGGACGCGCAGCTCTCCATCACCTTTGCCGACTGGAACGAATCCGAGGGTCTGGCCGAGGAGGAGCCGGACGAGGAGGACGTCATTTCAGAGGAAGAGCTGGACGCCATCGGGCAGTCGTTGATGTGACAGGAGGCATCTTGATGGAGATCGGGAAAGCGGCGTGCGGTGTTCTCTGAGCTGGACAGATCCTTGGCAAAACCTGCCTGTGATGCCGGTTACCTGGACACTTGCTAAAAGTCTCCCCATAGTTCTCCTAAAACCCCCTGTTTCGGCTTCCGTTCGGGCCCGATCTGTGGTGATGATGGAGGCAGTTCACCCAGGGATGTGCAAAGACAGACCGGGGTGCAAGGCGGAAAGCCCGCCCAGCATCACACCCGATGCAGTCATGTACGGAGGTATCAAGCAATGGCTACCACCGATAATAAGCTTCGTTCGATCGCCGCAGTTCTCGGTATCGGTTCCCTGGCTCTGGTCGGCGTCACCGCGTGTGACAACGGCGACACCACTGAGGAGCCGGACAACGGCGTTGAGAACGGCGACGACGGCCTCGAGGACGATGGCCTCGAGGATGACGGCATGGATGAGGAAGACGAAGGCTGATCTTCCAGAACTGAACGTCTCACGTTCACGTCCAGCGTGAACCCCCTCTCGGACTTGTCCGAGAGGGGGTTCGCCGTTGAAGGAGAAAAACTCAATATCGGCTGAAAGCAACTACCTCAAAGACTGATCACCACGGAGGTTAATCCCCATGGCAGATATCAAGAACAACAAGCTTCGTACAGCAACCGGCATCCTGGGTGCGGGTGCACTGGCCATTTTCGGTGCCACCGCATGCGATGACACCGCTGACACCGGTGATGTGGATAACGGTGATGACAATGTCGTTGAGGACAACGGTGCCGATGACACCACTGAGGACGACGGCCTGGACGACGGTGTTGAGGACGATGGCCTCGATGACGAAGAGGATGAGGACCTCGGCCTTGACGACGACACCGAGGACGAGGAGGACAACGGCCTCTTCGATGAAGACGGTGACGATGAGGACGACGAGGACACTGACCTCTGATCGATAGGCCCTCACTCACCTAGCCGGATACGGCCTCAGGTGCTCCCCGGAAGGCATGCCTTCCGGGGAGCACCTTTCTCTGCGCCCCTCTTTTCGATGGCTTTCTGAAACCTGTCACAGCGAGAGGGGCCCGAGGCCGGTGCGATACCGGCCTCGGGCCCCTCTCTGCTGGACCGTTCGGGTGGGAGGAGAATCAGCCTGCTGCGGCGGTCTCCTGTGCGGTGGTGCGCAGGTCGAAGCGGTCTAGCTCAGTGACCTTGGTCCAGGCACTGACGAAGTCACGGACGAACTTCTCCTGGGCATCGTCGGAGGCGTAGACCTCCGCCACAGCGCGCAGCTCAGAGTTTGAGCCGAAGAGCAGGTCAGCCCGGGTGCCGCGTCCGAAGACCTCGCCGGTGGCATCGTAGGTGGCCTCGAAGGCGTGCTTGCCGGTGTCCAGAGCCTTCCACGTCTTGCCCAGATCGAGCAGGTTGACGAAGAAGTCGTTGCTCAGCGCCCCGACCCGGTCGGTGAACACCCCGTAGCCGGAGCCGTCCCAGTTGGTGCCGAGCACCCGCAGTCCGCCGACCAGCACCGTCATCTCCGGTGCCGAAAGCGACAGCAGATTCGCCTTGTCAACCAAAGCATGCTCGGCCGGAAGCGAGCTGTCCGGTCCCACATAGTTGCGGAAACCGTCGGTGACCGGCTCCAGGTAGGCGAAGGACTCGGTGTCAGTCTGCTCCTGGCTGGCGTCGGTGCGGCCCGGGTTGAAGGGAACCTCCACGGAGACACCGGCATCGGCGGCTGCCTTCTCCACTGCGGCGTTGCCGGCCAGCACGATCAGATCCGCCAGGGAGACCTTCTTTCCGGTACCGCCAGCATCTGCGTTGAAGCGTTCCTGAATGCCTTCGAGCACGCCCAGGACCTTGGCCAGCTGCTGGGGGTTGTTGACTTCCCAGTCCTTCTGGGGGGCCAGCCGGATGCGGGCGCCGTTGGCACCGCCGCGCTTATCTCCCTGGCGGAAGGTGGAGGCGGATGCCCATGCGGTGGAGACGAGCTCGGAGACGCTCAGACCTGAGTCCAGCACCGCCTGCTTCAGTGAGGCGGCGTCGGTCTCGTTGATGAGTTGGTGGTCCACAGCCGGCAGGGGATCCTGCCAGATGAGATCCTCATCCGGCACCTCCGGGCCCAGGTAACGTGCTTTCGGGCCCATGTCGCGGTGGGTCAGCTTGAACCAGGCGCGGGCGAAGGCGTCCTGGAACTGTTCGGGATTCTCGTGGAAATGCCGGGAGATCCTGTCGTAGTCGGGGTCTACGCGCAGGGAGAGATCGGTGGTGAGCATACGCGGCTCGCGCTTGCCGTCGCCATGGGCTTCAGGTACCAGGCCGTCGCCGGCACCGTTGGCCGGCCGCCACTGCCAGGCTCCGCCCGGGCTTTTGAAGACTTCCCACTCGTAGGCATAGAGGATATGGAAGAACTCGTTGTCCCAGCGGGTGGGGTGGTAGGTCCAGGTGACCTCCAGGCCGGAGGTGATCTGGTCATCACCCATGCCGCTGCCGTGGGAGTTCTTCCAGCCCAGGCCCTGTTCCTCGATGTCGGCGCCCTCCGGGTCAAGACCCAGGTGATCATCGGTGTTGGCCCCGTGGGTCTTGCCGAAGGTGTGGCCGCCGGCGATCAGCGCAACGGTCTCCTCATCGTTCATGCCCATGCGCTCAAAGGTCACGCGGATGTCATGAGCGGCCTTCGCCGGATCAGGTTCACCCTCGGGGCCCTCAGGGTTCACGTAGATCAGACCCATGTGTGTAGCGCCGAGCGGCTTGTCCAGGTTGCGCTCGCCGTCTTTCGCGAAGCGCTTGCCGCTGCCAAGCCACTCCTCCTCAGCGCCCCAGTAGACATCATCGTCGGGCTCCCACACATCCGGTCGCCCACCGGCGAAGCCGAAGGTCTTGAGTCCCATCGACTCCAGGGCCACGTTGCCGGCCAAGATCATCAGGTCCCCCCAGGAGAGCTGGCGGCCGTACTTCTTCTTGACCGGCCACAGGATGCGGCGGGCCTTGTCCAGGCCGATGTTGTCCGGCCAGGAGTTCAGCGGAGCGAAACGCTGCTGGCCTGTGCCGCCACCGCCGCGGCCGTCGACCGCACGGTAGGTGCCGGCCGAGTGCCAGGCCATACGGATGATCAGCGGGCCGTAGTGCCCGAAGTCAGCCGGCCACCAGTCCTGCGAGGTGATCAGCGTCTCCCTGATGTCCTGCTTGACCTGGGTCAGATCAAGCTTGAGGAACTCTTCGGCGTAATCGTAGTCCTCGCCGCCGAAGGGATCTGCGACCTGGGGATTTTTGGCCAGAATCTTCAGGTTCAGCTGGTTGGGCCACCAATACTTGTTTCCGCTTCCCCTAGTGGGGTGCGGCGGGCCGCCGGGAGCAGCCTCGGTGCTCGGATCGTCGGGGCCGGTTCCTG
This sequence comes from Nesterenkonia muleiensis, assembly GCF_003600155.1. Lineage (GTDB taxonomy): Bacteria > Actinomycetota > Actinomycetes > Actinomycetales > Micrococcaceae > Nesterenkonia > Nesterenkonia muleiensis. The sequence continues at coordinate 33,112 of NZ_QWLD01000054.1, forward strand.
TGGCCGGGCCAGCGATGCTCGGGGCAGTGGACTGGCTCTCGCCGTGCGCCACGGGGCAACCGTTGGAATTTTCGGTCATGGGTTTCCTCTCTTGGGTGGGTGAAGGGCTCTCAGGCGGACATGCCTCTGCAGCCAGACGGCCGGCATCAGGCGGCCTCCGGTTCAGCGTCCCGTTGAGTCACACAGTCATGGCAGAGACCTCGGAAGACCACATCAGCGGTTTCGATGTTCATCGCCAGACCGGGTGACGGTTCCAGGCAGGGCGCGGCACCGTGCACACAGTCGACATCCTCGATCCGGCCGCAGGAGATGCAGACGGCATGATGGTGGTTGTCCTCAGTGCGCGTCTCATAGCGCGCCGCCGATCCCGGGGGGTCAAAACGGCGCAGCAGCTGATGCGCGGTGAGGTCATGGAGCACGGTGTACACCGACTGGACGGTGATCTCAGGAAGCACCTGGGCTACCTCGGCATGAATCGACTCAGCCGGTTGGTGCGGGTGCCGAAGAACTGCGTCGAGCACCGCCAGCCGCTGACGAGTGACGCGCAGACCGCGCTCCCGGAGCGTCTCTGGCCAGGGGTGCGACGTCGTCATGCTCACTATTTTGCCGTAAATCTGAGTAGTTCACAATTACATGACGGCGCCGGCGTATCGGCTTCAGGGGTGGTGGTCAGCGTAAGCTGACCCAGAGGTGAGCGAGGCTTACCCGCCGTGGGACTAGCTGGGGGGCTCCAGCTCCAGTGCATTCTGCGCCAAGTGGAGATACTCCATGCCGTCAGCCGCCACCTCCTCAGGATCTCCGCTGACCTGTATGACCACGGTGCGGGAGGCGCCGTCTGCTCCCTCAACGCGCCACGAGGAGGCAAGGACACCGGGCGAGGCCCCGTCTTTGTGGCCCAGGGTCACCCACCAAGGGGTCTCTGTGAAGACTCCTGGGTTGTCGCCCAGAATGCTGTCCAGCTCAGGGTGCTCGTCCCGGCGCGCATCCAGAGCCTCATGCACCGCTGCAATGTCCTCGGCGGCGGCGAACCATTCCAGGCCGCGCGCGGCGCCGTCGTCAGGCGTGAGGTCTGATGCTGATATGTCAAGCGGTGTCTCGGCGAGCTCATCGAGAATCTCTCGCTGGCGCTGCTCATCGGATTCGCTGTACTCCAGGCCCAGTTCTTGGTCGCCCCAGCGCAGCTGGAAGAGGTCGCGAGTGGTCAGCAGCGGCTGGAGCAGTTCAGGGTCGTGATGGCCGGTCTCATGGGCTGACTGCTCGACGGCACCGCGGCCCACATGGTCGATCAGCAGGTCAGTGGCTGTGTTGTCGCTGATGGAAATCATGGCATGAGCGGCGTCGTAGACGCTGAGCTCATGGCCGGGGTCTTCGTGGTGCAGCTGGCCTGAGGGCAGGCTGATGTGCTGCTCATCCAGCTCCACGGTGTCATCCCAGGAGGTTTCACCCTCGTCAATGGCCGCCACCAGGGCTTCCAATACCCACAGTTTGAAGATGGACGCCATGGCAGCCGGCTCGTCGGCGTCGATGGTCAGGAGCTCCTCGTCATCCTCGGCGACCAGCAGTCGAACCTCCGCCGGCATCTCGCTGAGCCGCTGCTCGATCTCGTCGAATGACTCGGCAGGCTCACCCTGGTCCTGGGCAAGAGTGAGGAAGAGGACGGTGAGCAGGCCTTCGTCGTCGAGCTCAATATGTAGGTCGAATTCGCTGTGCGGATTTTCTAGGCGGGTGCGGGATGCGGTGTCAGTGCTGAGGTAGTCGGTGGCCGTCAGCGGGGCCACCGGTCGCAGGTCCTGGTTGATTGTCTCAGCCAGCTCGGATTCATCCATCTCTGCCAGAAGCGCCTCGCTGAGCCTGCCCTCCCAGTCCACGGCGGTGGACTCCTCCTCCGCGTTGAGCACCTCCAGGGTGTGCTCAGTGGCCTCGCCCACGGCAGTGCTGGGAAAGTCGACCGGTTCGGGCTCGGCAGCCTCCTCCTGCTCGCCCGGGACGCCCTCGACTGTGGCGGTGGCTGCATCGGCGGGGGCGCCGTCGTGCGTCTCATCGCCGCTGCCGCAGGCGGTCAGTACCAGGGTAACGGCGGCAGCCGAGGCGAGCGCAGACAATCCAACGAGAGAATCAGCCATAGGTCCCATTCTGCCGCAGATGCCGATCTTGTCTTGATGACTTGTCCTACACCAGACTCTTCCTCTTTACGGTTTCCAGCCCAAAGGCTTGGCGACGTGCTCGATGATGTTGCCCAGCAGGTGGGCGTTGTAGTCCACCCCGAGCTGGTTGGGGACGGTCACCAGCAGGGTGTCGGCTTCCGCGACGGCTTCGTCCTTGGCCAGCTCTTCGACCAGCTCATCGGGCTCGGCGGTGTAGCTGCGGCCGAAGACCGCGCGGGTCTTCTCATCGATCATGCCGAACTTGTCCTGCGTGTCACGTTGTCCAAGGAAGTAGGCGCGGTCCTGGTCAGAGACGATCGGGATGATCGAGCGGGAGACCGAGACCCGTGGCGTGAACCCGTGGTCGTTCCCCGCTTCTTTCTGGCGTGCCCATTCCTCCCGGAAGATCCGGATCTGCTTGGCCTGCTGGATGTGCAGCGGCTCCCCGGACTCATCATCCTTCAAGGTGGAGCTCATCAGGTTCATGCCCTTCTCTGCGGCCCATTTGGCGGTGGCATTGGACCCAGCGCCCCACCAGATGCGCTGACGAAGACCCTCAGAGTAGGGTTCAAGGCGCAGCAGTCCGGGTGGATTGGGGAACATGGGCCGCGGATTCGGCTCGGCGAAGCCCTGGCCCTGGAGCATCTGCAGGGCGACTTCGGTGTGTCGACGCCCCATCTCGGCGTCGGTCTCTCCCTCTGCCGGGTGGTAGCCGAAGTAGCGGAACCCGTCGATCACCTGTTCTGGAGATCCGCGGGAGATGCCCAGCTGCAGCCTTCCGCCGGCGATCAGATCAGCGGCACCAGCGTCCTCAGTGAAATAGCCGGGATTCTCATACCGCATGTCGATGACACCAGTGCCGATCTCGATGCGTTCGGTCTTGGCGCCGATGGCAGCCAGCAGCGGGAACGGGCTGGCCAGCTGCCGGGCAAAGTGGTGGACCCGGAAGTAGGCGCCGTCGGCCCCTAGCTCCTCGGCGGCCACTGCCAAATCGATGCTCTGCAGCAGCGTGTCTGAGGCCGACCGGGTCTGCGAATGTGGGGAGGGGGTCCAATGCCCAAAGGACAGAAAGCCGATCTTCTTGGTGTTCACTTTCTCCTCAACCATGGTGTGGCGCGGTCAATTCCTTAGGTCAGGTTCTCGTACGAGTGATCATCACAGCTGATCCCCAGCTCATCAGCCGGGCAGATCAGAGCGGGTGCGGACCCCTCGTCGCTCAGCGGTCAGCCTCCGGGCTTGGTGCCGAGTCTAGACGCATGACGCTGTGCCTTCATCCTGTTGCCGCACCTGCGCATTGAGCACCATCGTCGTTTGTCAGCTCGGGAAGTGTCCAGGAACAGGAGCCCGCATCGGTCATGTTCGCATTCCCTGACCCGGTGTGCACCTGGGTCGTCTACCAGGGCGACCAGGTCATCGGCCAGAGCGCCGAGCAGTTCGTTCGTGGAGTTGATCTGATGCTGGGTCGTGACAAGCTGATTGCCTTCAAGGGCAAGATGGTGAGATGCAGGCCGTCCTGCGTATGTGTTGATCAGAGTGATGTGCTGTGGGTCAGGCTCGTCTGCGGAGGGGCGGAGGAGAGCATACGTCACTTCCCGAAAACACCGAGCCTCCCTGAGGGTGGCGGCTGTTGCGTCGAAAGGCTGGTCAGCCAGTCTGCAGGAGACCGCCCAAAGCCCCAGCTTCGCCGGCGCGACCAGCGTCTCCCTGGGGTCTGGCGACCAACGGTCGCGGTAGGTGTTGATGAAGTCAAGGCAGGCGCTGCCGCTGAGGAACAGCCAGTCTTTCATGACGTCGATTGTAAACTAACCCTATTAGATGGTTAGATACATCACATGCGATACACCGCGCGCCTGTCGAAGATCAAGATGAGTTACGTCGACACCGGCAGCGACCAGCAGTTGCTGGTGCTGCTGCATGGGTGGCCACAGACGGCGCAGTGCTGGGAACGGATCATCCCCGCTCTTGCCAAGGACTACCGAGTGGTCGCACCTGATTTGCGCGGCTATGGGCTCAGTGACAAGCCGCAGAGGGGTTATGAGAAGAAGTCGATGGCCCAGGATGTGCGCGAGTTGATCGACGCTCTTGGATTTGCCCAAGCGCGGATCGTGGGCCATGACCGCGGAGCACGGGTCGGACACCGATTTGCGCTGGATTACCCGGAGTCGATCACACACCTCACGGTGCTGGATGTAGCACCTACGCTGCACACCTTCCGAGGAAGCAGCCCCGCGGTAGCGCAGAAGTACTGGCACTGGCTCTTCCACATTGCAGCCGGACCTGCCAGAATTGCTGGTCGGAGAACACATCGCGGACTACCTGCGTTACTTCTTCGAACACTGGACAGTTCAACGATCACGCCTGCAGGACTCGATTCCTGACTACATCGCGGCCCTTTCGAGCCCAGGCGCGCTGCGAGCAGGCTTCGATGACTACCGCGCCACCACCGTAGACCTCGAACACGATGCCGCCGATCTCGCCGCCGGCCGCTCCGTCGAGATCCCGGTCCAGGCCTTGTGGGGTGAGTCCGGGCTGCCTGCGGGAATGGATGTCCTCGCGGCCTGGAAACCTTTCGCGCCGAATGTGTTCGGGCAGTCGATCCCCGATTGCGGTCACTTCCTCCCGGAGGAGCAGCCCGAAGCGCTCCTTGCTCAGCTTCAGCCCTACCTGAGCAGCTGAGGACTGTCCCGATTCAGTGACTGACGGAAAGCGAGCGTGGGCCGGGCGCTGACCCGGTGCGGAGTCATTTCTTGACCGTGGCCTGTTTTTCGGCGCTGAGCACCACGTTCTGCAGCAACTCCACCCGGGTCATCGGCCCCACGCCGCCCGGGTTGGGGGAGTACCAGCTGGCCACCTGCTCGATCCCCGGAGCAAAGTCCCCGGAGATGACGGCTTTCCCCGTGGTTGGGTCCACCTCGCGGGTCACCCCCACATCCAGGGCGATGACGCCCCGCTTCAGATCAGCGGGGGCGATCATATGCTTCACCCCGGCAGCACCGACGACGACGTCCGCCTCGCCTAAGTGCCGGGGCAGGTCCTGGGTGCCGGTGTGGCAGAGGGTCACCGTGGCGTTGATCGCCCGCCGGGTCAGCAGCAGCCCGATCGGCCTGCCGATGGTCACCCCGCGGCCAACCACCACCACATGTTTGCCGGTGAGGTCGATCCCGTAGTGGGCCAGCAGATCCACACAGCCCTTGGGAGTGCAGGGCAGCGGTGAGGTCAGCTCCTCGTTGACCTCGGCCACCAGGCGTCCCAGATTCATCGGATGCAGTCCGTCGGCGTCCTTGTCCGGATCGATGGTCTCCAGGACCTTCTGCTGATCCAGATGCTTCGGCAGCGGGAGTTGGACGATGTAGCCGGTGCAGGCGTCGTCGTTGTTCAGCTGCTCCAGCTCTGTCAGCAGGTCGGCCTCGGAGATATCCGAAGGCAGCTCCACCTGAATGGAGTTGATGCCCACCTGCTGGCAGTCGCGGTGCTTGCCGGCCACATAGGATTGGCTGGCCGGGTCGGAGCCCACCAGCACGGTGCCCAGCCCTGGGGTGATGCTCCTGGCTGTGAGCGCTCTGACACGCTCCGCCAGATCTGCCTTGATGGCCTTGGCGGTGGCCCGGCCGTCGAGTACCTGTGCAGTCATCAGTGTCAGTTCACCAGTCCTCGAGACCCTCATAGAGCGGGAAGTCTGCGGCAAGTGTGGCTACTCGGGCCTTCAACGCTGGG
>NZ_QWLD01000052.1 GCF_003600155.1 Nesterenkonia muleiensis
GGTTGCAGTGGTCACCAGCACAGATCAGTGCCACCCTGGTCAAAGAGTTCCCTGAACAGCTGGGCGGAATCTAGTGGTGGTTGCAACGGCCTGATTTTTAGCCTCGATCCACCGAGGTTCACTCTGCTTGGCTTGTGAGGCGGACGGGATAGGTGGGTATGGGGAGGTCTTCCGGGCTTGCATCCGGTCTTCTCCACTTCGGTGTTCCCGGGTTTCCTTGATCCCGGTGTGAGTGCTCTATAGGGGTTGGCTGGTCAGGTGCTCGCTGCTGCTGGTGGCGGTCCCAGTGCTGTGGCCCAGAGCTTGGTGAAGGCTTCTGACCAGTCCTATTGGGTGGGCAGGTGCAGGATCAGGCGACGGGATCGGTGAGCGATCCTGGCGGGGAGGCTGATCAGGCGGGTTCTGATCGTCATGGCTCGGGCGCGGGCGAAGGCCGCGCCGATCTTGGTGGCCACAGCGCGGATAAGGTTGTGGGCGATGACGGCGGTGGCCAGCCATGCGGCGTTGGCCTGAAACTTTCCCGATGGCATGTGGGCCAAGGGTCCTGCTTTGAGTTCGGCGTTGACTTGTTCGATGACCGCGTGGCCGCGGTGCATCCGGTCGGCTGCAGCAGTATCCAGGAGGCTGGCATCGATGGTGGTGTAGGGTCGGCCAGCGGCGCCCTGTCCCCATCGCTGGGGGTGGGTTTCCGCTGGCCGCCCACCGAACCGGACGTGCCCATTCCTGAGCATCCGGCTCTCCATTTGATTCAGGCCGTTGCGGTGATGTTCCAGGGTGTTGGAATCCGATGTCCGCGATACCGGTACCGGGTGATCGGAAACTCGCGGGGACGGAATAGGTCGATCCCGTCGGCGCGGATCTCCCACCCAGGAAGGTAGCGGCGGATCACGGTGCTCGCATTGAGCTTGGGGTGTCGCTTCCGCAACCAGTAGTAGATCCGCCAGAACACGTAGTGATCGACGTATCCAAAAGTGCCACTAGAGACCCCGTGCTGGAAGTACGTGCACCAACCCCGAAGTACCGGGTTGACCCGCCGGATCAACTCGGCCAGAGTCAGATGCGCTGCCCGGCGGGTCAGACCACGAAGTTTAGCGATGATCGAAGCAAGTGATTTCTTCGACGCATACGTGTAAACTCGGGTCTGGCCCTCGGTTCCCTTCTTCTGGTGGCGCTGGATGTGCCACCCGAGGAAATCGAACCCCTCGTCAATGTGGGTGAGTTTCGTCTTCTCCGCTGACAGGCGAAGCCCTATCGGAGCCAAGACCGTGGCGACTTCCTCCCAGAGAGATTCCGCGTGGGTACGAGAGCCTTTGACGAGCACGACGAAATCATCCGCGTAGCGGATCAACTTCATCGTCGCGCCGCCCTTGCGACGGTGCTGTTGTCGTTGACTGTTGGTGCCCAGCGCCTCCCACTTATTTTGGAAGTGCCAGTCCAGCCCAGAGAGGGCGATATTCGCCAGCAGCGGGGAGAGAATCCCGCCCTGCGGGGTGCCGGCGACGGTAGCCCTGTGTCCGCCGTCCTCAGAGAGGACACCGGCTTTCAGGAACTTACGGATCAACCCCAGCACGCGCTTATCCGAGATACGTTCACGAACTCGGCCCATCAGGGCTTTGTGATCGATCTCATCGAAGCACGCGGTGATATCCGCCTCGAACACCCACTCATAGTTCAGGGATGCAGAGGCGAAATGGTGTATCTCCTCGATCGCGTCCTGCGCCCTGTGGCGCGGCCGGAACCCATACGAGGACGGATAGAAACCCGCCTCGAAGATCGGCTCCAGCACCAGCTTCAACGCGGCTTGCACGATCCGGTCTGTCATCGTCGGAATCCCCAAGCGTCGGACCTTGCCGTTCGCTTTCGGGATCGACTTCTGACGAACCATCACGGGCTCGAACTGTCTGGTCTTGACCATCTGGCCAATCCCGGTCAGCATCGCGGGCGCCTGATCCGAGGGCACCCGGCGAGGAATCTCGCCATCGACCCCGGCAGTGTGCCCGCCCTTGTTACCCCGCACCCGTTCCCACGCGGCCATTAGGAACGCGGGATCGTAAACGAGATTGAACAGGTCATCGAAACGACGGCCAGGATCAGCCGCCGCCCAACGGTGCAGTTTCGTCTGCATTACAAGTACCCGGTGCCCTGCCTCCTGGAAGTCGGCGGGCCACGGAACGCTCGTATTCACGGGCGTAACTCCTTCCTACGCATCAGAACGCTGCGAATCAAACTGGGTCCCTTCGCCATGTGGACGGCTTTCCCGCCCTCGGACTACTACGGACCCTCCGCCCCCTCCTACCGGCATCAGCGGTCGGCGCGCCTTCCCGTGCGATGCGTGACCGGATGCCACGGCGTACGGGGACCGGCGAGAAGGTTCCCACGTTCACTGTCTGATCGGTCGATGGGATCGGCACCCAGCTATGCCCCAGCACCCTCGCCATGACTACGCCGCGGGCATTCATCATGGCCTCCGACACCGACATCTTCAGCCGGCACCCGAGTTCCCCGCCCGGACACTCGAGTGGGGATGCGGTGCAAGCCAACCCTGATCCGCCAGGTTCGAGTTGGTACCACGCTTGAGGAGCGTTACGACACTGGTTCCTCACGTATGCCTCTCCGTCTTGCTAACCGGACCCGCACCATCTGGCAGTACTGGTACGTCCCGACGTTGTCAGGGCTGCTCCCACCCTCACCCCCGCCACAGGGATCAGGCTGCCCTCAGCTTCCCTAGTCCGCCGCGACGAACCAGGGGAAGTGATCTCACATCACCCCCCGACCCAACAGCGCCTCGTGGCGCACGAAGAATCCGTGATGCCGGTAGGTATCAAAGATGGTGTCCTGCCCAGCAGCGAGCTTCGTGGTGTTCTTCTCAGGTACTCGGCGCACTACTAGCCGGCCGGGGACATGATCGCTTTCTTTCTTCGATGTGAACGCGGTGAAAGGAACCTCAGCGACCTCAGCCTCGCTGACCCAGGTGCCGGTGGCCTCATCGAAGATGGCGTTCTTGTCCTTGATCTTCTTCCACGCGGTCTCGTCGATGGTGGCGATGGTCTTCTTGATCTTCTGATCCAGGCGCACGGTGACCGAGAGTTCTGCCCCGGCCCGGCGGGCTGCAGCAACGACCTTGGCCCCGTAGTACCTGACTTTGGTCAGTTTGAATCGGCCTGGGTCTGGTGGAGGGTGTGATTCAACCAGGAGAATAGGATCATGCCAGCACG
>NZ_QWLD01000049.1 GCF_003600155.1 Nesterenkonia muleiensis
GAATCCTTGGATGGAGGACCTCAGCCGAGGCGTTCGAGGATCAGTTACGCTCAGTCCAACAACGAACTGTTGCGAGCACCGGTTGAATACGGCCAGCGCGGTTCTCAACCTCGGCGGGACGTTCGCTGATCATGATCATCTCTTTACCCAAGGTACGACCACGGCGCTGTTGGCCCTGTGGCTTACGGCGGGCCCGTCCAGTACCCAGAGCTGCCTGGACTTCTTTCTTCAGCCCGCCGCGGGCCTGGAGGTAGAGGGCCTGATAGATCGTTTCGTGGCACACACGCATCTCCGGGTCGTCGGGGAAGTCTTTGACCAGTGTCCTACTGATCTGCCGCGGTGACCACTGCACTGAAAGCTCTTCTTGGACCCACTCTCGTAGAGCAGACCCACCGGCGAGCTTGGGCTGCTTGGGCCGAGCCCTGCGCATCTGCGCCATTCGCTGGGCCCCGTATGGCAAGTACCGCCCGTGAACATCACTGTTGCGAGCAATCCCACGACTGATGGTCGAAGCCGGTCGTCCCAGCTCAGCACCGATCTGGCGTAATGAAACCCCAGCACGCTGTAGGTCTCTGATCCGTTCCCCCTCAGCCAGTGACAGAAACCTCCCGCCGGCTTCCTGCTGGTTGCTGAAAGCTGTCATCGCGCGCATATTCACGTTATATGCCTTCGGTGCTCGTCCTTGCCGGACCGGCGCGACACCGCCCTGGGCCTGCAACTGCTGCTCCCACCGATGAGCAGTAGCACGGGAGGCTCCTACTGCCTGCCTGCCAGTCAGCCCCTGATCAACCAGATGCGTATACGCCGCTGGTCCTCACTGGTGTACCGGCGGACCTGCCAACGAGCCCTTGAGCCACTCGCCAATTACAACTCCTGAAACCCAGGCCGTTGCAACCACCGATAGAACCCGCCTGAGGGGCTGACAACCAGCAAAGTGGCGCGTCGGGCTGGAGGCAGGCCCCCACGCCAGTGTGGCCGGTGAACGAGGGTGGGTCGTGAAGACACGGCAGAGGCCACGAGTCGATTATGAGACGATGAGGCATCATCACCCCAGAACTGAGCACACTCTTCGGGCCGGCCCAGACCAGCGCGAAGCAGATGAGCTCAGTGCAGACGATCATCCACTCCGGGGAGGCCCACCGTGGGGAAACGTGTGACGGACACATCAGATCAGGACCGGTTGGGTCAGGAGGGGATCAGACTCAGCTCCACGCCGCGCACCGTACTGGTTCTGGGCGCCACAGGATATATCGGCGGACGGCTGGTGCCCCGGCTCCTGCAGGCCGGGCACCGAGTGCGCGCCGCGGCACGGTCGGTCGAGAAGATGGAGCACGCCCCATGGGCCGATGAGGTGGAGATCCACTACGTGGACCTCGACCAGGAGCAGGGCCTGGAGGAGGCGATGGACGGCGTCGACGTGGTCTACCACCTGGTGCATTCCATGGGTGGTGGAGGAGACTTCGAAGAGCGCGAGGCCAGCACCGCCCGCTACATCGCTGAGACAGCCGAACGCCAGGCAGTCGAACGCATCATCTTCCTGGGCGGACTGCACCCGGAGAATGTCAGACTCTCCCCACACATGCGTTCACGAGCCGCCGTGGCCAGGATTCTGCTGGAGGGCCCGGTGGACACTGTTGCCTTCCAGGCCGGAATCATCATCGGTTCGGGATCGGCGTCGTTCGAGATGATCCGTCACCTGGCCCTGGCCCTGCGCGTGATGCCAGCGCCGAACTGGGTGACAAACCGGGTGGAGCCCCTGGCCATTCGCGATGTGCTCCACTACCTCATCGCCGCCGCCGACGCACCAGGGCGGATCGACCGGACCCTGGACCTGGGCTCCGGTGAGATCATGACCTACGCGAAGGTCATGCAGGAGTTCGCACGCACCGCCGGGCTGAAGCCACGATGGGTCATCCCGCTCCCATTGCCGGCGGCGACCCTCTCGGGCATCTGGGTAGGGCTGGTGACACCGCTGCCCATGGCGCTGACCATCCCGCTGGTGGCCTCGCTGCAGCAGGATGCCGTCACCGCGGACCGGGACGTGGACCGTTTCATCGACCCTCCTCCGGCAGGACTGCTGCGGTACGCCGAGGCGGTCACCCTGGCCCTGCGCCGCGAGAAGGAGGGCGCGGTGGACACCACCTGGGACGCCGACTTCGGCTCCCTGGAACAGGCGGCGGGCTCACTGCCCAGCGACCCAGAATGGGCCGGCCGCCCGCAGTACGTCGACTCCCGCAGTGCGGAGACCGACCGGGTGAGTGCCGAGCACATCTGGGGTGTGATCGAAGGCATCGGCGGTGCCAACGGCTGGTACTCCTGGTCCCTGGCGTGGAAGGTGCGCGGAGTCTGGGACAAGCTGGCCGGCGGGGCAGGGCTGAACCGCGGACGCCGGCTGGCAGACACGCTGCGGGTGGGGGACCCGGTGGACTGGTGGCGCGTCGAGACCCTGGAACCGCACCGCAGGCTGGTGCTTCGGGCTGAGATGAAAGTCGCCGGCGACGCCTGGCTGGAGTTCACCCTTGATGAGCTGGAAGCCCCGGAAGGCTCAGCCCCGCGTGTGAGGATCACCCAGCGGGCCGTCTTCTTCCCCTCCAGCCCCGCCGGGAGGCTCTACTGGGCGGCCATGGCACCATTTCACCGGGTGATCTTCCCCAGCATGCTGGGCAACATCATCGACGCCGCACAGACCGCCGCGCAGGCTGAGCGTCCCACCCAAGACACTGGGGCAGTCTCTGGCGTCAGGCTCAGCGGGAAGGACCGTGAGGTGCAACAGGCACCTGCTGGAGGAAGCCGGTGAGCCGCACCCTGGTCTGGTTCCGCGACGACCTGAGGGTCCAGGACCACCCGGCTCTTATGGAGGCTGTCCACCATGCTGAGGGCCCCGGCGATGTGGTGGGCCTCTACGTTCTTGACGATGCCAGCCCCGGGATCCGGCCCTTGGGCGGTGCCGCACGCTGGTGGCTTCATCATGCGCTGTCTTCGCTGCGGGAAGACCTGGCGTCCCTGGGCGTTCCTCTGCTGATCCGCAGCGGGGATCCGCAGCAGCTGCTTCCTGAACTGGCCACCGCCTGCGCGGCTGAGCGAGTCTACTGGTCCAGGCGCTACGGAGGAGATGAGCGCACGCTCGATGCCGCCATCAAGAGCAGCCTGCCCGAGCACGGCGTCGCGACCGAGAGCTTTGCCGCCTCAGTGCTGAGGGAACCCTGGACAGTCCAGACCACCACCGGCGGACCCTATAAGGTCTTCACCCCGTTCTGGAACGCGCTCAGCGCTTTGGACTTCAGAGAGCCCCTGGCCGCACCGGAACCTCTGGGCGACCTCGGCAGCGCCACCGCACGCCTCGCCGGAGCGGGTGTGCGGCTGGGTGAGCCGGAGGAGCTGGAGCTGCTGCCGAGGCGTCCGGACTGGGCGGCAGGGCTGCGCCTGACCTGGGACGCCACCGAAGTCGGCGGCCACCGCCGGCTGCACACGTTCGTGGAGGAACTCGGCGCAGAGTACGACGACGCCCGCGATATCCCCTCCACCGATGGAACCTCCCGGCTGTCCCCCTACCTGCGGTTCGGGCAGCTCAGCCCGTTCCAGGTCTGGCACGCCGCGGCGTCGATCGGTGAGGAGACCAGCCGCCGTACTTTCCGGTCCGAACTGGGCTGGCGCGAATTCTGTTGGCATCTGCTCTACCACTTCCCGCAGTTGCCCCACACCAATCTGCGCGCCGAGTTCGACCACTACCCCTGGCAGAGCAGGCAGGATGCCCCAGAGGAGTTCCACTCCTGGACATCAGGCACCACCGGCATACCACTGGTGGATGCTGGGATGCGTGAACTCTGGGAGACCGGTCATATGCACAACCGCGTACGGATGATCACCGCGAGTTTCCTGGTGAAGAACCTGGGTATCGACTGGCGGGAGGGGGAAGCCTGGTTCTGGGACACTCTGGTGGATGCCGACGCCGCCTCCAACCCCGCGAACTGGCAATGGGTGGCAGGATGCGGGATGGACGCCGCGCCCTATTTCAGGATCTTCAACCCGGAGCGCCAGCGGGAGAGATTCGACCCGCAGAACGCCTACACCGAGCAATGGGTGCCCGAGCTGAACACCGGTGACTACCCGGAGCCCATCGTGGACCTCAAGGCCTCACGGGCCGAGGCGCTGGAGCACTACAAGAGCATCAGCGGCCGTTGAACTCCGTCCACTGAACTCAGTCCGCGCAGCCCCGGTAGGCCGCCAGCAGCGGCGCATAGCCCTCCCGGAAACTGGGATAGCGCAGCCCACCGGGACCAAGCAGCCGGTGCAGAGCTGCGGCGTCGATGCTTTTGCCTACGGGGGTTCCGGAGCCGGTGTCCGGAGGAACGGGCACGCCCAGCTCGGCGGCCAGATACCGCAGCACCTCACCCAAGGGTGCCGGCTCTGCATCCACCGCATGCAGCAGCCGCGGAGGCCGTTCGGCCTTCAGCAGCGCGAGGATCGTTGTGACCAGATCATCGCGGTGGATCCGGTTGGTGATCCGTCCGTGATCGGCACCATCGCCGCGCAGCACACGCTCGACGGTGCGGTGCCGGCCGGGTCCGTAGATCCCGGCGGGGCGGAGGACGACGGCGCCGTCGAACAGCTGGACGGCGTCCTGCTCGGCTGCCAGAAGCACCTGGGCGGTCTCCCGCTGAGGTGCCGGGACACTCTGTTCGGTGACCACCGCGCCGTCGTGCTCTCCCAGCACACTGGTGGAGGAGACGAAGATGACCCGTTCAGGAGCGCGCGGCAGGGCGGAGACCAGCCCGTGCAGGGTATTGCGGTATGCCCGGGTGTAGCCCTCGGCATCGGAGCTGTCAGCGGTCAGGGCCACCACCACCGCATCGGCCTCGGGCAGAGTCTCCGTTCCTGGTACGGACCCGGGACCAGCCCCAGCAGCAGCAAGGTCCAGCTGCCGCACCGGGAACGGCAGGCAGCGCTGCTCAGAGCTGCGGCGGACTGCGGTGACATGGTGCCCCTGGGCGTGCAGGCGCAGGCCGACCTGCGTGTTGAGGTCTCCGCAGCCGGCCAACAGCACCCGCTGCGAGGCGGGATGACCGGTTGCGGGGCTGCTCATTGTGAATCTCCTGCGGCGGATGCCGAGGCCGGCTTCCGGGCCCTCTTTGCCCGGCGCGCCGATGCCGACTCTTTGGCGAGCCGTATCCACGGCACCGCCAGCGGCGCCACCAGCACCAGTCCTGCGGCCACTCCGGCAGCGACAACCAGCAGAGGTGATTCGAAGCTGCCCTGGTTGCGGGCCTCGACGATCCACGCCAGGCCCCAGGCCAGGCTCAGCGCCGGGGCGATCCTCCCGTTGGTCCACAGTCCCAGCGCGATGCCCAGAGCCGTCACTGCGGCGATGACACTGACCGTGGCAGCCTCCCACGCCTGAAAACCCTCAGTCCCGAGTGACCCCAACCATGCTGCGATGTTCGCCGCCGTCGCCACGCAGATCCAGCCCAGGTAGAGCCCGAAGGTGCCGTCGGTCAGCAGCCTCTCCACGCGGCTCTGGGCAGGTGAGGCCTCCATCAGCAGCAGGATGCGCACCAGCACGGCCAGCAGCATCAGCATCACCAGCACACTGACACCCAGCCAGCCCAGCTGCACCACCCAGAGCCACACGGCGTTGAGCACCACTGAGAGAATCGCCCAGAGCCGCAGCCGGTGCTGCCTGGCAGATCCGCGAGCCGTGGTGCTCAGCTGCCAGAGGGCATAGCCGACCAGGCCCAGGTAGATCACGCTCCAGATCCGGAAAGCGCCGCTGGCCGGGGCCAAGGGGGTGGCATCTGCCCCCAACCACCCGCCCACAGCCTCCTGCATATCGGTGCCGCCCACAGCGCCGCTGCCGAAGAACGCTGCGACCACCGCCGCCGCCGTCGCCAGCACCATCAGCAGGCTCTGGCTCAGCGGCGTGGCTCTGGTGTGAGAAGTCTCTGACATGGGGCAAGCCTAGAGGCTCCGCATCGTTAACCCCTAAGATTCACCGGCTCCGGTGTCTTCGGCCTCAGGATCAATGGCCGAGGGAAGCTCCGCCCAGGTGATGACGTTTCCATCCTCTGCGGTGATCTCCACCCGCTCCACCTCGTCGCGCATGATCGCGGCATTCATCCGGCACTCGATGAGCACCTCGGAGCCGAAGAACGTCCCGGAGGCGAACTCCTGACCGTCCTCGGCCACCAGCACCACGGTGAAGCTCGATCCCGGTTCGAGACCCTCGATCTCCAAGACGGTCTCAGTTCCCCAGGTATGGGCGATCAGGCTGCCGTCCACACTGACCTCCCCGGGCTCGTCCAAGAACGTGATCTCCTCGACAGCGCCGTAGGTCCCCGGCGGTCCGTCGGGAGGGGAGTCGATGAGGTGCTGCACCGTCAGGGTCGCCCCGCTTCCGGCGATGACGGAGCCCGCCGCAACCAGGGCGAACGCCGCACGTCGTCGCCCGCGGGGCTGCTGGGCACGGCTGTGCTCAGATAAGGGCTTCTCGGATGCGCTGGCCGCCGGCGCACCGTTACCCTCCACAACTGTCTCGGAGCGCACCCCGGATTCAGTGATGCTCCTGATGGAGGCGTCCAGCCGCTGGGGAGGTTCAGCCTCCTCCCAGTGCGGGACCGCCGCCTGGAGTCCAGGCAGCAGGCCCATCAGCTCGTGGAGAGTGGCGTCGATGGTGGGGTCCTGGGCGCGCAAGGCGTCGAACTCAGCCTGCTCCTGGGCTGAGAGGTCCGAGGCCGCGGCTGCCGCGATGAGCTCCTCGACGCGATCAGAGTGATCAGTCATCGTCTGCCTCCGATGAAGTGACATAGCGGCGCAGTGCCCGTAAGCCGTGGAAGGTTCTGGACCGTAGCGTGGATATGGGAATGTCTGTCGATTCTGAGAGTTCTGCGTAGCTCAGTCCAATCAGGTGGATGGCCACCACCGCCTGGCGGTGCTCGGTGCTCAGGCAGGACAGCGCCTCGATGAGCATCAGCTTCTCTGCGGGGTCCGGCGCAGAAGTGCTCAGATGCGTCATGCGGCGGTCATCGACAGGCTCAGGCAGCCGTGCACGCCGCCGGAAGGCGTCTTTGATGACGTTGCGGGCGATCGCGAAGAGCCAGGTGCGGGCGCTGGCCTGCTGGGGGTCGAAGCGGTGACGGGCCAGCCAGGCTTTGGTGAAGCTCTCTTGGGTCACCTCTTCCGCGGCGTCGGGATCGCCCAGTGCGTTGAGTGCGAAGAGATACAGCTGCCTGCCGAACCTGCTGTAGGTCTCGGCCACGTCGAAGTGAACTGGCTGTGGAGGCGAATGGTCCGCGGTCTGTGCCGGCTCCGGGGGAGACTGTCCCAGTCTGATCACGTCCTCGTTCGTGTGCCGCACAGCTGATGAATCAGGTATTGGTAGGGTGCTGACGCCGAGTCCACGGGTCCTTCGGCGGTGATTCCTCCGAAAAACTTCGGTGGCGGGTTCAACGGAAGCGTCCCCTGTCGCGTACACCACACTAGCAGGGCGCACCCGCGGTCTGTGATGACATCTCAGAGAGGACAACACTATGGCTACCCAGACGATTCGCCGCCGGACGGTGATGGGAGGGTGCGTCGCCGCCGGTGCCGCGGTCTCACTGATGCTGGCCGGACCGGCCCATGCCCACACTGATCACGGTGATCATGTCAACGAGGTGGACTGGCCCGAGGACTTCACCAGCGCCTATTCCGCCATGGCGGTTCCCGATGAGGTGGTTGTCCCCGAGGGGGAGCCCTCTCCGATTGATGAGGACGCCACCGGTGATTTCATGCTCTGGCTCAACTCTGAGCTGGATGTGATCTGCTATGAGATCGCCTTGGAGGGTGTGACCGGCAATTACGAGAGCCCAGCATTCACTGCGACGCACATTCATGAGGGTCCTACAGGTGAGGCCGGTCCGCCGCGGGTGGCCTTCCCAGACCCCCAGTCTGAGGGAGATGGTCCGCGCACCTCCTCCGGCTGTATGGAGGGCCCTTTCGTCACCGGGGTGGAGGACGATGACGGCAACGATCACGGTGACTGGTTCACCGTGTCCCAGATCGAGGACGACCCAACAGCCTTCTATGCGGATGTGCATACCGAGGAATATCTCGACGGCGTGGTGCGTGGTCAGCTGACCCAGGTGCCGCTGGACGGAGTGGAGACAGGCGGCGGCGGTGAAACCGCTCAGCAGGGTATCGCCATCGCCGGTCCGGCCGCCGGCGTCGGTGCTGTGGCGCTGTTGGCCGCCGGAGCCTATGTGCTGATCATGCGCCGGTCGCGCAACCAGCAGGTGTGACCGGGGCGTGCCTTATATGCCCACAGATGCTCCGCAGGCTGGCAGGATCAGGATCTCTGTGATGCGGCGGGTGCTTGTCGCAGCTGCCGCAGGCGGTGTTCTCCTCGGATGCGCCCAGAGCGCCGCCGGGGAGGACGCCCCTGGACAGCCCGTTGTTGGTCAGCCGACTCCGGCTGACCAGCGTCCCGGGGCCCCACAGACCTCCTCGGAACCATCAGAGGGTAACTGGCCGGATCGTGATGCGGGGCCAGAGGCATCAGGCACTGCTGCCGAGGCCGGGGCCGCAGCACCGGAAAGGGTGCAGATTCCCAGCATCGATCTCGACGAGGACGAGCTGATCGACCTGGGGATCCAGTCCGATGGGCGGCTGGAGGTGCCCACCGATTGGGACGACGTCGGGTGGTTCGCCGGCGGCAGCAGGCCCGGGGAGGCGGGGCCCACCGTCATTGCCGCGCATGTGGACTCACGGTCCGGTCCTGCGGTCTTCTACCGTCTGCCGGAGATGGAGCGGGGCGACGAGGTGACCGTGGTCGATGCCGAGGGCGGTGTCCATCTGTACCAGGTGGAGAGGACAGCGGATTTCCCGAAGGACGATTTTCCCACCCGTGAGGTCTTCGGGGCGGGGACGGAGGATGAGCTGCGGCTGATCACCTGCACCGGGGAGTTCGACGCCGCCGCGGGCAGGCATCTGGACAACCGGGTGGTCTTCGCCTCCCGGGTCGAGTGAGGGGCCGGCCCATGGCCGGTGGGGCGCCTCGGCCTAGCGGGAGTCTCCGCTGGCGATCCTCCAGGACATCCGGATCAGCGGCAGCTGCAGCGGCAGCCTGGCTAGGGCCGCTGCACGTCCGGCCGGGGAGGACCAGTACTTCCTGACCGTGTAGATATTGGCGGGATAGACACCGATCATCAGGGCGGTGGCAGCCAGTCCGCCCAGGGCGCGGGTGCGGGGAACCGCGATCAGCGCGGCACTGACCAGCTCCGCCGCGCCGCTGGCATAGGTCCAGAAGCGCGGTGAGCCGAGCCCTGGGGGCACGATCGAGTCGAACGGCTTTGGACGGATGAAGTGGGTGACCCCTGCGGTCCCCAGCAGGCAGGTCATGGTCAGTGCACTGCGGTCCATGGTGAGATCACCTCGCGGTGAGCGGACGGCTCAGCCGTCGAGCCTCTGTTCGTTGAGCCGGACCAGCCGCTCATTGGTGAACTCCCGCAGCGCCCACTGGGCGTTCTCCCGGCCGTAGCCGGAGTTGTTGATGCCTCCGAAGGGGAACTCGGGGCTGGAGTCCATATGGGTGTTCACCAGGGTCATCCCGGCGTTGATGCGCTCGGCGAACTGTTGACCGCGCTCCACATCGGTGGTCCAGACCGAGGCCATCAGGCCGTACTGGGTGCTGTTGGCGATCCGCAGGGCATCCTCCTCATCCTGGGCCCTGAAAACCATGGCGGCAGGGCCGAAGACCTCATTGCACCCCAGGTCGCTGTCCAGGTCGATGTCGGTCAGCAGCGCCGGTGACATGAACCATCCATCGCGCTCAAGCTTCTGACCACCGGTGTGCAGGGTCGCTCCCTCCCGGGCGGCCTGCTGAATGCGCTCCACCACCTCATCGCGGGCACCCTCGGAGGACAGCGGGCCCATATCCGTCTCCGGGTCGTCGTAGTCGCCGACCTTCACCGCCTCCACCGCACTGGTGGCCGCATCCACGAAGTCGTCGTAGAGCTCATCGACCACGATGAACCTCTTGGGCGAGGTGCAGACTTGTCCGGCATTGGCAGTACGCAGTGTCACCAGCTTCTTCGCCAGGGCGGAGACGTCCTCGGTGTCCAGCACCACGGCCGGATCATTGCCGCCCAGCTCCAGGACCGACTTCTTCAGGTACTTGGCGGCCAGCTGGGCCACCGAGGCGCCGGCGGCCTCTGAACCGGTCAGCGAGACACCCTTGACCCGGAAGTCCTTCAGCACTTCCTCGGTATCACTGCTGTTGAGGTAGATATTGGTGTAGACGCCCTCAGGCAGGCCCGCCTCCTCGAGAATCTCCTGGAACCGCTGAGAGGATTTCGGGCAGATCGCGGCCTGCTTCATCAGAATCGTGTTGCCGACCATGAGGTTGGGCAGCACAAAGCGGGCCAGCTGGTTATAGGGGAAGTTCCACGGCATGATGCCCAGCAGCACACCCAGAGGATCGTGCTTGATGTAGGTGCGGTCGGCACCCTGGGCCTCAGGGAGCTCTGTGGGCTCCAAGAGACCGGGGGCGTTCTTCGCGAACCACCGGGCGGTGTAGGCGACCTTCTTCACCTCAGCGATGCCCTGCTTCTTGGGCTTGCCCATCTCATGGCCGATGATGTCGGAGAGCTCCTCGGCGCGGGACTCGAAGATGTCACCTGCTCTGCTCAGCACCGCGGAGCGCTCCTCCGCCGAGGTGCCGCGCCAGTGCTGGAAGGACTGGTCGGCCTTCTCAATGACGCCGGGGATCTCCTCCACAGTCAGTGAGTCGAAGGTCTCCTCGACTTCGCCGGTGTTCGGGTTGGTGACTGCAAATGTGCTCATGAGGACATTCAAGTGCATGCCAGGGGGTCCCCGCTAGGGCTGTTCGATCCTGGCGGACAGCAGGGCGCCCGGCCAGGTGCCTGTGACCGCGTCGTGGACGTGGTACAGCACGGGTGGGTTCCTCCGGAGCTGAGATCCGGACAGCCGTTGGACGGTAGGATGTTGCGACGATGACTCACGCGCCCTTCGACCCGTGGAACTCCGGCACGCCGGCCTACCGGGCAGCCCTGGTCACCGGCATGGTCAGTACGTTTGTGGGCATCCTGGCGGTGATCGCCGCCGCATTCATGGACTCCGGACCGGTCCGCATCGTCGGGATCGTCCTGATCGGCGCCGGAGTCCTCAGCCACCTGGTCGGCATCGGACTGCGCAGGCGCCAGGCCGTCCGGATCCTCCGCGAGAGAAAGAGCGAATAGGTGAACCAAGGATGACCATCAACACCGCCCGTGAAGGGCACACCTACCCGGGCATCGACTACCAGGTCAGCCGCGAGGCGATCATGGAATTCGCCTCCGCGGTCAAAGCCGGGCACCCGGCGCACGTCGACCCCGAGGCTGCCGCCGGGCTGGGGCATCCGGACCTCATCGCCCCGCCGACCTTCGCGGTGGTCATCGCGCAGCGGGCCGAAGCCGCGGTCATCAACGACCCCGGGGCGGGCATCGACTTCTCCCGCGTGGTCCACGCCGAGGAGCGCTTCACCCACCATGCGCCGATCACCGCGGGCGAGAACCTCACCGCGGCCACCACGCTGGAGCGCATCCGCCTCATGGGCGCCGGCGCCATGGTCACCACCGTGACTGAGATCAACGATGGTGCAGGCACTCCGCGTGCCACTGTCACCTCAACGCTGTTGGTCCGCGCCGACGCAGAAGGAGAGCAGTGATGGACCAGGAGCTTCAGACGCACACCGCGGCGCCTCCGCACTCAGCCGAGAAGCGAGCGGGTATCTCTGAGGCGGCCCAGCTGCAGAAGGGCCAGACCATCGGCAGCCGCACCATCGAGTTCTCCCGCGCAGACCTCATCCGCTACGCCGCAGCCTCTGGGGACCACAATCCCATCCATTGGAATGAGCGTTTCGCCACGGAGGTGGGCCTCGAGGGAGTGATCGCCCACGGGATGCTGACCATGGGCGCGGCGGTCGGCCTGGCTGCCGACTGGGCCGGGGATCCTGGCAGGGTGGTGGACTACCAGACCCGTTTCACCAAGCCGGTGCCGGTCCCTGACGCTGCCGAGGGCTCGCCGGAGACCCCCACTACCGCTCTGGAGGTCATCGGCACAGTCGGAAAGGTCGACGCCGAGGCCAATACCGCCCGGATCGATCTCACCGTGGAACTGGTCGACGGTGAGGAACGGACCAAAGTGCTCACCAAGGTCCAAGCCGTCGTCGTGCTGGACTGAGATGCTGTCACGTGGCTGAAACACTCCGGCGGTCTATAATCGCCTGACACTCCTGACATTTCTGCACCGCCGAATCCACCCAGAGGAGAACAGATGCCCACTGCCACTGATACCGCTGAGAAGCCGTGGCTGAGGCCCCTGGCGCTGGCCTCGGTGGCCGCGCTTGCGCTGACCGCCTGCGGCGACAACGACGGCGACGATGACGAAGAACTCGACGCCGAAACCGAGGTGGAAGCCGATGTGGACGTTGACGCGACCGGTGTGGAGACCATCGAGGAGGGCACCCTCCAGGTCTGCACCGATGCTTCATACCCGCCGTTCGAGTACTACGACGGCGAGGGCAATGTGGTCGGCTTCGACATCGACTTTGCCGACGCCATCGCCGAGGCCCTGGACCTCGACTTGCAGATCATCGAGTCCAGCTTCGACGGGATCCAGTCCGGTGTGGCGCTGAACGCCTCCCAGTGCGATCTCGCCATCTCCGGTATGACCATCACCGAGGAACGCGCCGGCAATATGCTCTTCAGCGAGCCCTATCTGGACGACAACCTCGGCCTGCTGGCCTCTGTGGACTCCGGCATCGAAGGCCTGGAGGACCTGGACGGCGTCTCAGTCGGTGTGCAGAACGCCACCACCGGTGCCGACTACGCGCTGGAGGAGGGCTACGACGTCGTCGAGTTCGATAGCTCAGGGCTGCTACTCCAAGGGCTTGAGGCAGGACAGGTCGATGCCCTGATTGGCAACATCTCGATCATCGGCTACCAGACCGGTGAGGATGACTCGTTCGTGTTCGTGGAGGAGATCGACACCGGTGAGCAGCTCGGTGTTGCCGCCCAGCTGGAGAACCAGGACCTCATTGACGCCGTTGACGAGATCCTCGCCGAGCTGGAGGCCTCCGGCGCCCTGGAAGAGATGGAGCAGACCTGGTTCCACTCCGAGACTCCAGAAGAGGGTGACGCCGATGAGGACGAGGATGACGACGACGCCGACGAGGACTGAGACACGGCCCTATGGCACTGTCCAACCGTGAGCGGAGGCGGCTGAGCCTCGGGATCCAGGCAGGGATCTTCGTGGCAGCCGCAGCCGTTCTGGTCCTCCTCATCGACTGGGCAGCCCTGCGGCAGAGCTTCCTGAACATCGAGCCGGTGCTGCCGATGTTCCCCGGAATCATCACCACCGGTCTAGTCAACACCCTGCAGTACACCGCAGTTGGGTTTATCTTCGGACTGCTCGGCGGCACATTGCTGGCCCTGATGCGGCTGAGTTCGTTCCCGGTCTACCGGTGGATCGCCACCGCCTATATCGAGCTGTTCCGCGGGATCCCGGCGATCCTGGTGTTCCTGGCCCTGGGCTTCGGGGTGTCATTGGCCTTCGGCTGGAACCTCTCCACTCTTCAGGTGGCCGGTTCGGCCCTGGCGATCGTGGGAAGCGCCTATATTGCTGAGACTCTGCGCGCCGGTCTGCAGGCCGTGCCCAAGGGCCAGGTGGAGGCTGCGCGTGCGCTGGGCATGCCGGCCTGGCGGGCGATGGTCAGCATTCAGATCCCGCAGGCGTTCCGGATCGTGCTCCCCCCGCTGACCAATGAGGCCATCCTCCTGACCAAGGACTCCTCGTTGATCTTCGTGGTGGGCATGGCCGGCTCTGCCGCAGAGCTCACCAAGATGGGCCGGGACGGCATCAACATGTACCAGGCAGGGCTGACCCCGCTGGTCATCGCGGGTTTCTGCTATCTACTGATCACCATTCCGCTCTCGCTGCTAGCACGCCGTATGGAGGGCCGGGTCGGCAGCCGAGCCTCCCGGAAGAAGGCCAAGAAGGGCAGCACGAGCTCGCCGGTGACCGGAGGTGTGGCATGAGCACCGAGCAGCCCAGCGAGGGGCAGCCCGGTGTGGCCGGGGTCATCATCGAGGGCCTGTACAAGTCCTTCGGCGACAACGAGGTGCTCAAAGGCATCGACATCACGGTCAACCCCGGCGAGGTGGTATGCCTGATCGGCGCCTCCGGGTCAGGAAAGTCCACCCTGCTGCGGTGCGTGAACCGGCTGGAGGACCCCAACGCCGGGCGGATCGTGGTCGGGGATTTCGAGGCCACCGATCCGGACGTGAACCTGGATGCCATGCGCCGGCAGATCGGCATGGTCTTCCAGCAGTTCAACCTCTTCCCCCATCTGAGCGCACTGGAGAACTGCACGATCACCCCCCGACGTGTGCTGAAGCGGTCCCGGGAAGAGGCTGAGGCTGAAGCACTGCATCAGCTGGAGCTGGTGGGGCTGAAGCACCTGGCCGAACGGCGGTCCGCTCAGCTCTCCGGCGGTCAGCAGCAGCGGGTGGCGATTGCCCGAGCGCTGACCATGAAGCCCAAGCTCATGCTCTTCGACGAGCCCACCTCCGCTCTGGACCCGGAGACAGTCGGCGATGTGCTGGCGATCATGCGTGATCTGGCCCAGGCCGGGATGACCATGATCGTGGTGACCCATGAGATGGGCTTCGCCCGCGAGGTCGCCGACCGCGTGGTGTTCATGGACCAAGGGGTGGTCGTGGAGGAGGGCGCTGCCGAGCAGGTGATCGGAGCGCCCTCTCAGCCACGCACTCAGGATTTCCTGCGCAGGGTTCTCAACCCCTTGGGAGAGTAGAGAACGACGCCGCTCGTCGTCGCTTATGGACAGTCCAGCCTGCAACGGTTAAGGCGTTGGAGACACAAAGGTGGGCCCGGCAGATGCACCTTGCTGCCGGGCCCACCACCCATCCGCTCCCCGCGCGACATGCCCAGTGATCGCTCAGGGAGCAGGCATATGCGCGCCTATGTGCCGGTCATCGCCGCAGGACCTTCCGGGCCAGCCTGTTGCCGAGGATCTGGAGCATGTGGACCATGATGATGACCACGATCACCGCCAGCCAGGTCACATGTGGCCGGAACCTGTTGTAGCCTTCCTGGATCGCGAAGGCTCCCAGCCCGCCGCCTCCGACAATGCCGGCCAAGGCGGACATGTCGATCAGGGCGATGATGACGAAGGTGTAGCCCAGGATCAACGGGCCGAAGGCTTCGGGAAGAATTACCGTGAAGATGATCCGCAGCCGTGAGGCCCCCATCGCCCGGGCGGCTTCGATCACGCCGGGGTCAATGCTGACCAGGTTCTGCTCCACGATCCGCGCGATGCCGAAACTGGCCGCCCAGACCATGGCGTGGATCACCGCGTGATTGCCGATACCGGTGCCGATGACCAGTATGGTGGCCGGCTGGATCGCTGCCAGCAGGATCACGAACGGTATGGGCCGGATGGTGTTGACGATGAAGTTCAGCACCCAGAAGACCGGTTTGTTGGAGAGCAGACCGCCCTCACGAGTGGTGTAGAGCAGCACGCCCAGGACCATCCCGATCCAGCCTGCGATGGCGAAGGCGAAAGCCACCATGTAGACGGTCTCCAAAACCGCCTCCCAGAGCTCGGGTCCGTAGAAGTCCCAGTCCAGGTCACGGTAGGTGTCGATGAGGCCGATCATGCCGATGCCTCCTCGGGGATCTCCTGTACCGCACCGGTGCCGCTCAGTTCGCTGATGAACCGGTTCACCGCGCCGTCGTCGCCGTTCACTGCCAAGGTGAGCAGCCCGTAATGCGAGTCCTTGGTGGTATTCATGCCGCCGTGGACTATCTCGAAACTCACGCTGAGCTCCCCGGCCCGCCCCAGAGCATGTCCTACGGCTGCGGAATCCTTCAGCGAAACGGTCACCAGGCGACCCTTGGTGTGCTGCCGGATACGAGTGAGATCCTCAGCTGTGGGCCGGTCCTTCAGCGCGGAGCCCACAAAGGTGGCCTCTGCGTCCTCGCGGGGGTTGGAGAAGATGTCATAGACATTGCCCTCCTCCACGATCCGTCCCTTGTCCATCACTGCGACCCGGTCAGCGATAGCCCGGATGACCTCCATCTCATGGGTGATGGCCACAATGGTGATGCCAAGCTCCTCGTTGGCCCGGCGAAGAAGCCGCAGCACCTCGCCAGTGGTGGAAGGGTCCAGCGCGGAGGTCGATTCATCAGCGAGCAGGATGTCCGGCTTGGCAGACAGCGCACGGGCGATGCCCACCCGCTGCTTCTGGCCCCCTGAGAGCTGCTCAGGATAGGAATCGGCTTTATCGGCCAGTCCGACGAAGTCCAGCAGTTCTGCTACTCGACGCTCGCGCTCCTCCTTGCCCCAGCCGGCCACTTTCAGTGGATAGGCCACATTTCCGGCCACATTCCGGGAGGTGAACAGATTGAACTGTTGGAACACCATCCCAATGCGCTTGCGAATGTGCCGGATCTTGGATTCGGACAGGGCGGAGATCTCCTGGCCCAGCACGGTGACAGACCCCGAGGTGGGCCGCTCCAGGCCGTTGATCATCCGAATCAACGTGGACTTTCCGGCCCCGGAGAAGCCGATCACCCCATAGACTTCACCCCGTTGGACAGTGAAGGAGGCGTCATCGACAGCTGTGACTGAGGATGCCTTGCCACCGGTGAAGGTTCGCGAGACGTTCTGGAACGTGATCAGCGGGTCTCCACCGGTCCGGCGAGCATCAGCGGTGCTTTCTGAGCTCATGATGGCGTGTTTCCCAGGACTATTCTGCGTCCCGCAGCGACTCTTCGTAGTCCGCCAGCGTTTCCTGCAGCTCCTCGGCTGTCACCTCGGAGGCAGGAACAGAGGTTCCAGCGGAGAGCTCAGCATCGATCTCCAGCACTCGCTCATCGTGATAGATCGACGCGATGTCGCGCAGCGCCTCGTTGTCCGCATCGGCAGAACGGACCACAAAGGCGTTGATGTAGGGGAACGCTGAGGGATCGTTGGGATCATCGGCGAAGATGCCGTCCCCCTGCGGATCCAGCTCGGCGTCCTGGGCGAAGTTGTTGTTGATCACCGAACCTTCCACCGACTGCAGGGCGTTGACGGTCTGGGCAGCGGCAACAGCCTGAACCTCCACCGTGGAGGCCTCCTCGTCGATGTGCCGCGGTTCGGGCTGGGAGGTTTCCTCGGCCAGTTCCACCAGTCCGGCAGAGACCAACACGTTGATGGCCCGGCCCTGGTTGACGGCGTCGTTGGGAATGGCGATGGTCTCGCCTTCCTGGAACTCATCGGGGGAGTCGTAGTGCTCGGAGTACAGGGTCAGCGGAACGGCTGCGGTGGACCCGATGGGCTGCAGGTCATCACCGCTGTCCACATTGTGCTGGGCCAGGAAAGCGATGTGCTGGAACCAGTTTGCATCAGTATCTCCGTTGGCCAGGGCGGGGTTGGGCTCAGGGTACTCGGCGAAATTGACCAGCTCGATCTCGTAGCCGTACTCTTCCTCGGCGATCCGGGCAAGTTCGCGATGGCTCTCATTGACGCCGACGACTCCAATGGTGAAAGAGGTCTGATCCTCTGGAATGGCGTCGCTGTCGCCTTCGCCGCAAGCAGCCAGGGCCAGGACGGCGGCCGCGGAGAGGGCTGCGGTGAGGCGTCGTGGTGCATTCATTGTTTCTCCTCTAGGTTGTCCAGGGCGGTGATCGGCGTCAGCCGGCCGCTGCTGAGATGACGGCTCACTCTAACGCCCTGCAGACCAGGAGAATTGAACGTAAGTCATTTTTTGTCATAAATGTTCAATCCGTCACTATGCAGCCGCCCGGTAGGCTCTACCACTGTGAGCACTGTGAATTCTGGGCAGCCGAAACGGCTCCGTGACTACACCACGGCGCGGGTCGGCGGACCCGCCGCGGGGTGGGTCGTCGCCCACGGCGAGGACGATGCCGTCGATGAGCTGCGGGCCCATCCGCTGCCGAGCGAGTCCGCGCGCTCAGCAGGGCAGGACACGCTTCTGGTGCTCGGCGGAGGGTCCAATCTGCTGGTCAGCGACGAAGGCTTCAGCGGAACCGTGCTGCAGCTTGCATTCGACGGCATCAGCGCCGAGCCGGTCAACGACGATGAGGTGGACCTCACCGTGGCAGCAGGGCACCACTGGGACGCAGTGGTTGCCTGGACGGTG
This sequence comes from Nesterenkonia muleiensis, assembly GCF_003600155.1. GTDB lineage: Bacteria > Actinomycetota > Actinomycetes > Actinomycetales > Micrococcaceae > Nesterenkonia > Nesterenkonia muleiensis. The sequence continues at coordinate 18,201 of NZ_QWLD01000049.1, forward strand.
GAGCGCGGACTGGTCGGGCTGGAGGCCCTTTCCGGGATCCCCGGTGCCGCCGGAGCTGTTCCGGTGCAGAATGTGGGTGCCTACGGGGCCGAGGTGGCGCAGACCATCGTGGAGATACGCGCCTGGGATCGTGAGGCTCAGGACCTTGTGGTGCTGAGCAACCAGGACCTGCGGTTCAGTTACCGGGACTCTCTGCTCAAGCGCACCACTGTCCAGGGCTCGCCGCGGTACGTGGTGCTCTCGGTGCGGCTCCGGCTGACCCATCAGCAGGGCAAGGCACTTTCGGCCCCGGTGCGCTACGCCGAGCTCGCACGCTCACTGGGGTTGGACGCTGAGGCAGATGGGGCCTTCCGCCGTGCTCCACTGGCCGAAGTCCGCCAGAAGGTTCTCCAACTGCGGGCGGGCAAGGGGATGGTGCTGGACCCGGAGGACCACGACACCTGGTCCACAGGCAGCTTCTTCACCAACCCGATCCTGCCGGAGTCGGAACTGCCGAACCTGATGGCGCCGTCGCTGTCGGTCGCCGGATTGCCGGAGGGCGCTCCGAGATTCCCGGCCGGGGAGAATGACCGCGGCGAAGCCCTGGTCAAGCTCTCGGCTGCCTGGCTGATCGACCGTGCCGGCTGTGGCAAGGGATTCGGCCTGCCTGAGGGCCCTGAGGCGGGGCGGGGAGCTGACGGTGCAGGGCTTGCCGGGGGGCGGGCGTCGCTGTCCACCAAACACACTCTGGCGGTCACCAACCGCGGCGACGCCTCCGCGGAGGACCTGCTCACCGTGGCCCGGGCAGCTCGACACCGGGTCCGGGAGACCTTCGGGGTCACCCTGCACCCTGAACCGGTGCTGATCGGCTGTCGGCTTTGAGAGTAGCTGACAGAGGTTCCACATGTCATGGACGGTAACGTTGCTGGGCTTGTGGTGGTTGCTGTGGCAGATTGAGAAGAGAACCCCCACAACCGAAAGGCGGGCTGTTATGTCGAAGGATCTTTCACAGTACGCAAACCCGGACGCGCTGGTGAGCACCGAGTGGCTCGCCGAGCATAAGGACGAGCCGAATGTGGTGGTGCTGGAGTCCAATGAGGACGTGCTCCTCTATGAGACCGGCCATGTCAACGGTGCGCTGAAGGTCGACTGGCACACCGACCTCAACGACCCGGTCACCCGCGACTTCATCAACGAGGAGCAGTTCGCCGCTTTCGCCGCGTCCAAGGGCATCACCCCGGAGTCCACAGTGGTCTTCTACGGGGACAAGTCCAATTGGTGGGCCGCCTATGCGCTCTGGGTCTTCACCCTCTTCGGCCACCAGGACCTTCGCCTGGTGGACGGCGGACGGCAGAAGTGGGCTGATGAGGGCCGTGAACTCACCACCGAGACACCTACCCCTGAGCCCTCCGAGTACCCGGTGCCCGGAGTCCGCAACGATCAGCAGTGGAGGGCCTTCCGGGAAGATGTGCTCGCCCATATCGGCTCCGGGCCGCTGGTCGATGTCCGTTCGCCCGCCGAGTACACCGGTGAGGTCACTTCTGCCCCAGGTTTCGAGGATAAGGAAGGCGCTCTGCGCGGAGGCCATATCCCTACCGCCGCCTCGGTGCCCTGGGCCAGGGCGGCCAACGACGACGGAACCTTCAAAACACGGGCGGAACTGGAGCAGATCTACCAGGAGGAGGCCGGGGTCGGCGAGGCTGAAGACGTCATCGCCTACTGCCGGATCGGCGAGCGCTCCAGCCACACCTGGTTCGTGCTCAAGCACCTGTTGGGATACCAGAACGTGCGTAACTACGACGGCTCCTGGACTGAATGGGGCAATGCGGTGAGGCTACCGATCGCGGTGGGCGCCGACCCCGGGGAAGCGGGCCGTTGATCCATGGCGCAGGACACCGCTGAGCCCAGCACCGCGGGCGTGCCCGCCGTTGAGCTGGGATCCGGCTCGCAGTCGTTGACCACCACGGCCCTGGGCTACGGTGCGATGTCCATTGCCGGGGCCTACGGGCACATTGAGGAGCAGGCGGCCCTGGAACTGCTGCACGGGGTCTATGACCGCGGCGTGACGTTCATCGACACCGCCAATATCTATGGCCGCGGGGTCAGCGAGTCGATCCTGGGCAGGTTCCTGACCGGACGTCGCCATGAAATTGCCCTGGCCACCAAATGCGGGATTGTGCCCGGGGCAGAGGTTGGCAAGCGCAGTGTCAACGGCCGCCCCGAGCATATCCGCGAGCAGATTGATCTCTCCCTGGGCCGGCTCGGCACCGACTATGTGGACCTCTACTACCTGCACCGCCCGGACCCCGATGTCCCGGTGGAGGAGTCGGTGGGGGCGCTGGCGGAGCTGATTCAGGCGGGCAAGGTGCGCGGCATCGGGCTCTCCGAGCACACCGGCGAGGAGATCCGCCGCGGGCACGCCGAGCATCCCATCACCGCAGTGCAGTCAGAGTGGAGCATCTTCGCCCGCGATGTGGAGCGCTATGTGATCCCCGCCTGTGCGGAGCTCGGCATCGGATTCGTGGCCTTCTCTCCGGTCGGGCGTGGCATTCTCACCGACCACTTCGACCCTGGCGGCTTGGCCGAGAACGACGTTCGGCGCAAGTTCCCCTGGTTCGCTGCCGAGAACATCGCCCATAACCATGATCTCGCGGGAAGGGTGCGGGCGCTCGCCGCTGAGTCTGATCTGCCGACCGCGGGACTGGCGCTGGCCTGGCTCTATGCCAAGGCCGCAATGTTCGGGCTGCACCTGGCCGCCATCCCCGGCACACGGTATGTGAACCATTTGGATGAGCTGCTGGCTGGCACCGACGCCGAGCTCAGCGCTGAGGCGATCGCGGTCTTGGACGCCCTGGCGGACCAGGTGCACGGCGACCGAAGCTTCAACTCTGCCTGGGTCTCCGGCGGGCGCGAGGGCCTCTTGCCCCGCTCCTGAAGCGCCTCAGTGCGCGGCGCCGCAGTCGGGCGTCGTGCTCACGACCCTCCGCGACCGAATGTGAACATATAAGTCAACAGCAGTGCCATGTGTTCAACCAGCCCGTTAGTCTGAGAACACACAACCATCCAGAGCGACTGAGGGATCTGGCCCGATGACGTCGCAGCAACCCGGGAGCAGGCGCTGCCTGCAGAGCTTAGGCCGGGTGCTAACGCGAGAACCGATGGAGGAAGACTACTATGCCCATACGTGACCGTCCGCTGATCCTGAGCCTGTTCGAGATGGGCTCAGTAGTGCATCTCTCCCCAGGAACGTGGACCCACCCTGAGGATCAGCGGCACCGCATCGACGACCTGAGCTTCTGGCAGGAGCTGGGCGGAATCCTGGAAGAGGGAAAGTTCGACCAGCTGTTCCTGGCAGATGTCGTAGGAGCCTATGACAACACCGACGACGGACTGGTCACCCCGGTGCGTGAGGGCTTCCAGATTCCCGCGCTCGACCCGGTGACAGTGCTGGGCGCTCTGGCGAGCTCCACGGAGCATCTGGGACTGGCCGCAACCTTCTCCACCACCTATGAGCCCCCGTTTGCCTTCGCCAGGCGGCTGGCCACCCTGGACGCCCTCTCCAAGGGGCGTATCGCCTGGAACATCGTCACCTCCTACCTGAGGAACGCCGCGCAGAACTTCGGCCTGGAGGATCAAATCGAGCACGACGAGCGGTACGCCATCGCCGATGAGTTCCTGGATGTCGTCTACAAGCTCCTCATTGGATCTTGGGACGATGACGCTGTCCGGGCCGACGCCTCCCAGCGCACCTGGGCAGACCCGGACAGCGTTCGTTACATCGACCATCAGGGCCAGTACTTCAAGGTCCGCGGTCCACACCTGGTAGCACCGACTGCCCAGCGCCTGCCGGTCCTTTTCCAGGCAGGTACGTCACTGACCGGCATGGCTTTCGCGGGCCGTCATGCGGAAGTAGTGTTTCTGGGCGGGGGCTCCACGGAGACCATCCGCCAGAACATTGAGACGATTCGTGCCCGTGCCGAGGAGTCTGGGCGGGACCCCCAGCAGCTGCGGTTCGTCGCCTCAGCGCATGTGGTGGTCGGCCGCACTGCCGAGGATGCTCATGCCAAGTCCGAGCAGATCGACCGATACCGGACTTCCTGGGAGGTGCTGCGGAAGAACGGTCGGATCCCCAGTCTGGACAAGTACCGAGCCGAGGAACTGGTCGAGGACATCATCAAGCGTAAGGATCCCGGTCATGAGGTGCTGATCCGTGGCTGGCGAGCTGGTCAGACGGTCGGTGACATCCAGAACTCCCAGCATGGCGGTGGGCGCGCCAAGAACGGGCTGCGTGTGGTCGGCGATCCCGTCCAGGTCGCTGACGCCTTGGGCCGGGGGGCCGATGAATCCGGACTCGATGGTTTCAACATCGGGAACCAGATCAGCTTCGGCACAGTGCGCGACTTCGTCGAACTGGCCGTCCCCGAGCTCCAGCGGCGGGGTCTGGCCCGCACTGAGTACGCCCCCGGGGAGACCCTGCGCGAGCGGCTGTTCTCCACTCCGGGCGCGGCCCGCCCGCACCAGAGCCACCCAGCTTCCCGGTATGAGGACCCGGTGGCTCTGCGCACCCCCGCCGAAGCCTTCGACAAGCGCCTCACCCCGGCCTGACGCTGTGAGTCCTCGTATGGGCTCACATGACAGCGTATGAACATATAAGTCAAGGCGCTTGCTATATGTTCATTTAGCCCGCTAATGTGAAAGAGCAAGTGACCATCCAGAGCGACTGAGGGACCTGGCCCGATGATGTCGCAGCAACCCGGGGGCATGTATTGACAGCATGTCCAGGCTGGGTGCTAACGCCAGAATCGATGGAGAGTGTGTGACTATGCCTTCCCGTGACCATTCGCTGCTGCAGTCACAGCAGCATGCCCCCGAAACGGATACCCGAGCTGTCCCCGGCGCCACCACATACGCGGACCTGAACAAGCGGTACAGAGAGGTCTTCCGCCGGATCGCTGAGGGCGTAGTTGACCGCGAGAAGGAACGCATCCTGCCGTACGAACAGGTCGAATGGCTGCGGCATGCCGGATTCGGTGCGCTGCGTGTACCGTGCGAATTCGGCGGTGAGGGAGTGGATGCTCCCACTCTCTTCCGGCTTCTGATCGACCTCGCCGTGGCAGATCCTCACGTCGCCCACCTATGGCGGGGACACTTCGCCTTCTTGGAGGACCGGCTGAGCACCGGTGATCTGGAGGACCGCGAGTTCTGGGCAGCCGAGGCTGTGGAGAGGCACGCGATCATCGGCAACGCCCAGAGTGAACAGGGTATCGAGAGCTGGGAGAAGCAGACCACCGTACTCACAAGGGACGGAGACGGAGGGCTGACCATCACCGGACAGAAGTATTACAGCACCGGAACACTGTTCGCAGACTGGGTCAATGTCACCGCTCGTTTCGGTGATGAATTCGCCAGCTTCCCTGTGCGCACTGATGCCCCCGGCGTGCTGCGTTTCGACGATTGGGACGGATTCGGCCAGAAGCTCACCGGCACAGGTACCACCAAGTTCGAACGGGCCGAAGTGGATGAGCGGCATGTGATCGTCCACTCTGCGAGCAAACGCCCGATCACACATATGATCGGGCTCTACCAGCTTCACCTGCTCTCGGTGATCGCTGGCATAGGACGTCGGGCTGTCGACGACATCGTTGAGCACATCCGGGCCAGCAAGCGCCACCCCCTGGGTTCGCCTCCCGGGACCACACCAGCCGCCGATCCGTTGAACCAGGCGGTCATCGGCAGGGCCTCTGCAAAGGTCAAAGCCGTGAAGGCATCGGTTCTTGATGCTGCTGAGGACCTGGAGCGCGCCTGGCAGGCACGGCTGTCCGCCGAGGATGCTGAAGAAGCGGCCAATGCCGCGAATCTCTCCGTCTACCAGTCGCAGGTGGTGGTGATCCCGCTGGTCTTGGAGGCCACCACGTCGATCTTCGACGCCACTGGGGCCTCAAGCACCTCGGTGGGCAAGGTCCTGGACCGTCACTGGCGAAACGCTCGGACCATCTCTTCTCACAACCCGCTACCCCGAAAAGAACAATGGGTGGGCACCTACGAACTACTCGGAGAACTGCCTTATCCCTGGAAGTTCCGCACTGGAAACACCGGCTCTGAAGAGCGTGATGCAGTACTCGATGATGACACTGACCAGGATCGGGAGAAGCTCGGCCAGACTGCTGAGGACCAGTCTGGGTGTCGCATCTCGACCAGCTGACGATTGCCCTGCAGTGTTGGCCCTGCTGGCCCCGGGACTCTTCTCCGAACCTGGCCATCTGCGCGCATCACCCCACACCATTATTTTCTGAACTAGGAGCAAAACCCTTATGGCTCGCGCACCCTTTCTCTTTCCTGCACGCGACAAGACCGCCCGCGCCGCCCTAGCCGGGCTCCTGCCTGCAGCTCTGCTGCTGACCTCCTGCGCAGCAGGGGCAGCAGCAGGCGGCGACGGAGAGGTCCAGGAGGGAGGCGAGCTCGTCTACCTGGACGCGGAGCTCAGCAGCAACACCCAGCTGCAGTCTTCCGGTACCTGGCAGGACAGCGCCTACATCACCAACATCACCGACCGGCTGATCTACAAGAACCCCGAGACCGGTGAACTGGAGCCGTACCTCGCAGAGGAGTTCGACGTCAGCGACGACGGACTGACCTACACTTTCACCATCGTCGAGGGCGTCACTCACAGCGACGGTACTCCCGTGGATGTGGAGAACGTCAAGCGCAACCTCGAATGGCAGCATGACGGTGACCCGGATCAGGGCATTCCGGCGAACAACTGGTTTCCTTCCATCGAATCCATCGAGACTGATGATTCTGCCCAGACCGTCATCGTCCAACTCGAGGAGCCGTATGCGCCCTTCCTGGACGTGCTCTCCTTCTGGCGGACCTCTATTGTCGCGGATGCGACAATAGAGGCTCCCATCGAGGAGCAGCAGCAGCTGGCAGGCATCATCGGCAGCGGCCCCTTCTACGTGGAGTCGGAGACTTACGGCGAGGAGATCATCCTGGCCAAACGTGAGGGGTATGACTGGGCCCCGCCCAGTTCTCCGCACCAAGGTGAGGCGCTGCTCGACACCATCACCATCCTGCCCGTCACCGAGGACAGCGTCAGGCTTGGCTCGCTGCGTTCCGGAGAGGCAGACCTGATCCGTTACCTGCAGCCCAGCGAGGAGCAGGGTCTGATCGATGCTGGTATCGACATCGTCTCCGAACAGGGCAGCGGCAACGCGAATGTATGGGACGTCCGGCAGTCCGCGCCCTTCATCGACGACGTCGATGTGCGCAGGGCGCTGCAGTCGGGCATCGACCGCGAGCAGATCATCGAGGACCTTTATACCGACAGCTGGCGGCCCGCTAAGAGTGTGGTCACCGAGGACACTTTCGGCTTCGAGGACAAGTCGGACTCCCTCGTATACGACCCCGAGCGTTCCAATGAGCTGCTGGACGGTGCCGGCTTCGAGGAGTTCGACTCCGAGGGCTACCGGATTGACGAGAACGGTGAGCGGCTCAGCCTGCTGACCTACATCGATGTCTTCGACGCTACTGCTGGGCCCCTGTTCCAGCTCATTCAGCTACAGCTGGCTGAGATCGGCGTTGAGCTGCGGATCGAAGAAACTGACTACTCCTCCTACTCCGAGGTCATCCAGGACCCGGAGATCGCCACGCGACGCAACGGATGGCCTGAGGCCGACCCATGGGTGCGTCAGACGGTGAACTACACCCTCGATGAAGCCAACGCCCTCTTCCTTGAGGAGGACGACAGTGCCGCTCAGGAACTTGATGCGCTCTACCATCAGCAGCTCGTGCAGACCGACCCGGCGGAGCGGCAGGAGACCCTGGCCGATATCCAGGAGATTCTGGTAGATGAGGCCTTCCTGCTGCCGATCCTGGACGACTCTCAGGTCTTCGGCGTTCAGCCCCACGTGGAGGACCTCGCGTTCACCGCAGAGGCCCGGCCGTTCTTCTACTCCACATGGATCGACCACTGACGGAGCGGAGGACCCATGAGCTACACCCCGCGCAGCATCATCAGCCGCATTCTTCAAGGAGTTCTGGTCGTGGTGCTCACCTACGTGCTGGTGTGGTCTGTGCTGTTCCTGCTTCCTGGGAACCCGGTGCAGAGCAGAATCGACAATCCGCAGAACCCCATACCGGAGGACCAGGCAGAGTTCATTCTGGCCTACTACGGGTTGGACCGGCCCTGGTACGAGCAGTTCACCGTTGCCGTCGGACGGCTCTTCCAGGGGGATCTGGGCTACTCTCTGGGCAACGGGCACCGGGTGACTGACCTCATCGCCCAAGGGCTGGGAGAGACCGCGGCGCTGGCGGTGCTCGCGTTGCTGCTCACCGCAGTGTTCGCGTTCATCGTGGCGTTCACAGCAGTCTTCGCGCCCTGGCGGTCGTTGCGCACGTTCATCCGCAATCTGCCGGTCATCTCCCTGTCGACGCCGAACTTCCTGGTGGGACTGATCCTGCTGCAGATCTTCGCCTACAACCTCGGGTGGTTCTCCTCCATCCGGGACGAGGGTCTGAAGTCCCTGCTGCTGCCCGCGATCACGTTGGCCACAGGTGCCTGCGCCCCGGTGGCCCAAGTGCTGATCCAAGGCTTGGATCGGGCATCCGGCGAACCGTTCGTCAACGTGCTGCGCTCCAGCGGATACGCGCCTCAGAGCATCGTGTTCAAGCATGTGGCCAAGAACGGCTCCATACCTGCGGTGACACTGTTGGGACTGACCATCGGAGAGCTGCTGACGGGTGCGGTCATCGTTGAAACAGTCTTCAACCGCACAGGTCTGGGCTTCGTGACCGAGCAGGCGGTGCGCTCTCAGGACGGGCCGGTCGTGCTCGGCGTGGTGATGCTGGTGGCCGTCATCTACACGGCGGTGAATTTGCTGACTGACCTTACCTATCCGTTGTTGGACCCTAGAACTAAGGAGGTTGCCGGGACCAAGAAGACTGGCCAGGGTGTCTCTGAGACTGATGACCCCAGGGCTAAGGAGCACGAGGCAGAACACGGTGATGCGGTGTCTGCAGAGAAAGGAAGCACACGATGAGCGCTCAGATCGTGGATGGCGCAGGTCAGGCTGCTCAGCAGCGGCCAGACAGTCGGCTCAGACGCGGCAGGTTCCATCCCGAGCGCATCGCAGACGCAGCAGCAGTGTCCTTCTTGCTGCTGATCGGCGTCGCGATCCTGTTTCCCGGATTGCTGACCTCCTACAATCCGTATGAGGTGAGTGGGGCCGAGGTGTTGGCTCCCCCCGGCGCTGACGTCTGGTTCGGCACCGACTATCTGGGCCGTGATCTCTTCTCCCGGGTGGTGTACGGCACCCAGCAGACCATTTTCGGTGCTTTCATCGCCGTCGTCGTCGGGCTTGGGGTGGGTGCCGCCCTGGGGCTTGGGGCGGCTTATCTCGGTGGCGCTGTGGACGCGGTGATCAGTCGCATAGTGGATGTGCTGCTGGCCATCCCGGGACTGCTGCTGGCCATGGTGGTGATCGTGGCACTGGGGTTCGGCACGGTCAACGCGGCGATTGCTGTCGGCATCGCTTCGGTCGCCACGTTCGCGCGGCTCATGCGTTCGGAGGTGCTCAGAGTGCGGAATCTGCCGTTCGTCGAAGCAGCACGGCACCTCGGGGTGCCTTCCGGACGGCTGATGCTTCACCATGTGCTGCCCAATTCTTACGGCCCCGTGCTGTCCATGACCGCCCTGCAGTTTGGCCTCTCCATTCTGTGGATCACTGCGCTGAGTTTCCTGGGCTTCGGCGCTCCGCCGCCTCAGCCCGAATGGGGTCTGTTGGTGTCGGAAGGACGGGATTACCTGGCCTCGTCCTGGTGGATGACCATTCTGCCCGGGTTGGTGATTGTGCTCACCGTGCTGTCCATCAGCCGGGTTTCCCAGATTCTGGCCACTCTCCGGAAGGACGTGTCATGACCTACAGCCTCGAGTTCGACAGCGCCACGATCGGATACCGGCGCCGTGGAGTAGGTGTTACCGCAGTGGTGGAGGAAGCGTCGTTGACTGTTGACCAGGGTCAGACCCTGGCCCTGGTCGGGCAGTCCGGCTCCGGCAAATCCTCCCTGGCCGCAGCCGCTGTCGGTCTGTTGGCGCGCAACGGCCAGGTCCTCGGCGGCGATATTCGCCTGAACGGCGAGTCTGTGCTCGGCAAACGGGAGAAGGACTGGCGGAAGCTGCGTGGTGAGTTGCTGGGCTATATCCCGCAGGATCCGCTGAGCTCTCTGGACCCGGTGCAGAAGATTGGCTCACGGCTGATCAACGACATCCGGCTGCACCGCAGAGTGAGGAAGGCCGAGGCGCACCAGATCGCGGGGGAGCTCCTGGACCGTGTGGGGATCAGGGACCCTCAGGCGAAGCTGGCGAGCTACCCGCACGAGCTCTCCGGTGGTCAGCTGCAGAGAATTCTGATTGCGCTGGCGGTCTCGGGCAATCCGCGGCTGCTCATCGCCGATGAGCCGACCAGTGCGTTGGACGTGACCGTTCAGCGGACCATCCTGGAGCTGCTGGACGAGCTCAAGGATGAGCTGGGACTCTCGGTGCTGCTGATCACCCACGACCTGGCACTAGCGACTGATCACAGCGATGACCTGGCGGTGATCAACAAGGGGAGGATCGTGGACTATGGTCCGGTGGAAGGTCTGCTTGCGGCACCGGGGGATGAATACACCAAGCAGCTCTTCGAAGATGTCCCGGCACTCTCACCGGAGCGTTATGAGCAACGACGACGGCGTCTCAGAGTGAAAGCGAGTGAGGGCTTGGATGCTGAGCTCGCAGACCTGACCTCGATCCCCGCAGTGGAGGTGAAGTCGCTGCGGAAGACATTCCCCGGTGCGGGACCACCGGTGCTCGTGGATGTCGATCTCTCTGCACGCGCAGGTGACATCCATGCCTTGGTCGGAGAGTCGGGCTCGGGAAAGACCACCCTGGCGCGGATTGTGGCTGGACTGACGTCCTTCGATTCCGGGACCGTGCGTCTGGGCGAAGAGGCTTTGGAGAATGAGCCGCCGTCGACGAACCCCAGGGCGCAGAGGCTTCAACTGGTCTATCAGAACCCGCTGGCCGCGTTGGACCCGCGGTTTACTGTCCGGCGGATCATTGAGGAGCCTCTGGTGATCCACCAGGAGCTGAGTGGCAGGGATCGAAGGGAGAAGATGCTGGCGGTGCTGGACCAGGTGGCGTTGGGCGAGGATCTCTTGAGACGTCGCCCGGCTGAGCTCTCGGGCGGTCAGCGTCAGCGTGTGGCGATCGCCCGGGCGCTGGTGAACGCGCCGGATGTGCTGGTGCTCGACGAACCGACCAGTGCACTGGATGTGACGGTGCAGAGGCAGATCGTGGATGTGCTGGTTGAGCTGCAGGAAGAAAGAGGGCTGACCTACCTTTTCATCTCTCATGACCTGAGCCTGGTCCGCCAGATCGCCGATCGCGTCACTGTTCTGGAGCAGGGCAGGGTGGTGGAGGACGGCTCCGCTGATCAGCTGTTCGGCGCGCCGCAACACCCCTATACCCAGAAGCTCATCGAAGCTGTTCCTGGCCAGAAAGCCCGTACACTGGTCGCTGCGTAGCCGTGGCGATTTCAGTCATGAGCGATTCCGTGGGTGTTCCTCGTCATATCAGGCACGTACGTCAGTGGAGTGTGCTAGTCGCTTCGGTGTAAAAGGAAAGATTTCGACGACGTTTTTGTGCAGGTGGTATTGCTTGCTTCGAGCGGTCTCTGAATCCTCATCTGGTTCTTGTGACCGAGACGGCACGAACGCGGACCAAGAGAAAAGAATACGGTATGTCTGTTCCTGGTGGCCCCGGATGCCAAGCAGGGGTCGGTTATGGCTCTAGTCGGCAAGACCTCTCCCGCCGGGCGCAGTATGACGTGAGGAAACAGGCCCAGCTGGTCCAGCAGGATGCACTGAGTTCTTGGCACTTCGTTGAGCAGATCATCTCCTATGCTCTGGAGCGCAGTACGATGCCGAAGCAGCAGTGGACTGCCAGGACCGACGAGCTTCTCCGCCTCTAGGTGCGTGGGTCAGTAGCGGTTCAAACAGTCAACCAGGTTTGAATCGCTGGCCCCGGTGCTCGAGCGGCCTGATCTTGGGAGAAGTGCCCGTGTCCGGTAAATGGGCCCAGAGCAATCTGGAGACCCGGTCTGACTGGTTCCGGGCAGGTGCCCCCGGTGTTTCAATCGGTGGCTAAAGAGTTTGAACTAGTTTTGATAGGCAGCCAGAAGCTCCCATTTCCGGGAAGCTCTCTGTAGTCTGCGTAGGAGCCGCCGGCGGTCTTCGTGATCCTCGCGTCTGGGTCGTTGAAGTTCCGCTATGCCTTGCAGGCAGTCTCCACCTTATCGGCTGCGGTATTCCCGGCACCGGTGATGTCATCGTCAGCGTCGCTGCGTTTGCCCGGCCCGAAACTGGCGTCTTCGTCGGCATCGACGCTGCGCGCCTCTGCCCTCAGGTCACTGATCTCATCGGCCAGCATCTTCTGCTTCTGGGTGAGTCGGGCGTAGGCCAGGGCCTTGTGCCTCGAGGCGTTGGCCCTTACCTTCGTCCCGTCCAGGGCGACGTAGCCCAGTGAACCATCCTCGCTGCACGAGAAAGCTCCAACGCCTGGAGGAATACGTTGGTCAACGTGGCCAGATGGCGTTCACGGAACCGGCAATGGACCGAAAATCCGGCCCCTGCTGAGTCGCCAGCTACCGGAATGCCACCACATCCGTACACGCCTTCTCCAGCTCTCTCGAAGACCTCACTCCCACAGCAGTACCCATAAAGTATGACCCGCAGCATCAGCTGCGGATCATACGGCGGCTGCGCCTTCGTCTTCGCATTGGCTCGTAGAACCGAAGAAGATCCATTCCGTTGTCCACCAACTCAGCGATGAACCGGGCCAAATGGTCCTGCGGCATCCTCTCATCCAGCGACGGCCTTGACCCGCTCCACCAGTGTTTCAGCAAACAGCTCCTCCCCAGAATCTGCACTCATACCCCAACTATCCCAACCAGAGTCATACCGCCGGGGTGATTCATCCGGTGTTTTAAACTACCCGCCGACTACTGACCCACGCACTTAGCCGCGACTGGAGGCACGGACGATCAGCTCTGGTGCTAGCCGCTGGGACTCCACAGGCTCGCCCGCCATCAAACGACACAGCGTCAGGAGGGACTCTCGCCCCATGGGGTGCATGGGTGACCGTATGGTTGTCAACGGTATGCCGACCGATTCCGCCAACGGGGTGTCGTTATAGCCGATGAGGGCCACATCTCCAGGGACACTGTATCCGTGGTCTTGGAGCACCCCCAGAGCACCGATGGCGGCGAAGTCGTTGGCGGCGAAGACTGCATTGGTGCTGATTCCGTCCTCAAGGATCTCCGCCATGGCCTGGCGGCCCGCTGCCGTGTCGAAGCCACGGTAGACGATGCGCTCCGGGGGGACCTCGATCCCTGCTTCTCGAAGTCGGTCGATCAGTCCATGCGTCCTGTCCTGGGCGGTGGAGGCGAACTCCAGGCCGCCAAGAATGACAACATCGGTACGACCCTGTTCGATGAGATGTTCAGCCACCATTCGTCCGCCGGCATAGTCATCACATGTGATCGAGAGATGTCCCTCCTTGCGACGTGAGGTCAGCACGAAAGGGACTCCTTGCTCCCGAAGTTCGTCGAGGAATGGGGCATCCAGGCGGGCATCACCAAATATGAGCCCGTCCACGCGCCGGTCCAGCATCACCTGAGTGCGTAAGCGCTGAAGTTCGACATCGTCGTGAGAGTTCATTACATAGGTGTTGATGCCGAGTTCCATCCCGGCCTCCTCGATACCCTCGTAGATGGTGGCGAGTACAAAGTCCTGTAAGCGGGGGACGAGGACGCCCACGAGGTCTGAGCGGGAAGTCCGCAGGCTGGCCGCGTGCGGGTTGCGCTTGTAACCGAGCTCATTGGCCAGCTCGAGGATACGGCTCACAGTTTCTGGGGAAGCCCAGCGTCCACGCTGGTCCTGAGGAGCACTGAGCACTCGGGAGACGGTGGCGATACTGACCCCCGCCAGCTCCGCCAGTCCGCGCTGAGTGATAGTACGGCCGAGTCTCTGTGTCATGACAACCTCCTGGGCGCTCAGCTTAGCCTGATCGCAAGCTCTGTGGACCGTAACAAACTGTTTACAAGACTCTACTAGGAAATCGATTGACGTAAACGTTTGTGTCAGGCAAGCTAGCTTGCGAGTCACTCCAGTAGAAAGGCCAACCTGTGCGAAAGACACACGCCACCATCATTGCCGTGTTCTTCGTTGCGTATGCCGCGACGTTCCTGCCGAACTTCGGCATTTTTAATTCACTCACCTGGATCGGGCCGCTTTCGTTGCCTATGGCCTGGGTGATCGGACTTAACGCCCTGAACACCGTCCTGGTGATCATTGTCTACCGCCGATATTTCAGACCCTATGCGGAGCGTATGGCCGCTGAGGAGACGGCCCTGGCCCAGACAGAGACTGATACGAAAGAGGGGATACGCTGATGGGCACTACCATCATGACGCTTGTGGTCCTGTTTGTGTTTTTTGCCGTACTTGGCCTGATCACCTACCGGGCGTCCAGGTCCAACAAGGCCACTCCGGATGATTTCTTTTTAGCGAACCGCGGTCTTGGCACTGTCGTGCTTCTGATGACTACTGGTGCGAGTTTCTTCAGCACCTGGACGCTCTTGGGCGCCATTGGTTCCTACTACCGTGAAGGTGTTTGGTTCATCGCTTTCGCGGCATGGACTGTCGTACACGCCCTGTTCATCTGGCTCTTCGGCGCCCGCATATGGCAGTTGGGGCGGCAGTTCGGCTTCGTGACCCCCGGTGAGCTGGTGGAACGCTACTACGGAAGTCCACTCTTGCGCACTCTGTTCGCCGTCGTCGGCATCGTTTGCCTGGTGCCTGTGATGCTCATTCAGGTCACCGGTGGCGCGGGTGCGCTGACCAGTCTGACGGAAGGGGCCGTGCCTTACTGGGTGGGCGTGACGCTGATGGGCGTCTTCGTGGGCGCCATGGTCGCGATTAGCGGTGGACGCGGTGCAGCCTGGGGTGACACGTTCATGGGTGTGTTCTTCGGAACGGTGCTGCTGCTCATCACCTTGGTCTTCGTTTTTGGCTCCGGAGGCTTCGACTCTTTCCGAAATATCTCCGAAGTCTCCCCCGACGTTCTCGTAAACCAAGGTAATTTCTGGGGCATTTTCGATACTGCGCTCGGTCTCGGCCTAGCCTTCTGGGTGATGCCGCACATGTGGCAGAAGTTCTACTCCGCTCGTTCCCCGTTGGTGCTGGCCAAAACCTCGCTCCTGACGCCATTCTGGAACTCCTGGCTGATGGCGCTGGGTGCTTTGACTATCGGAATCCTGGCCCACTATCCGGGTTTGGTGCCGGGGTTGAGTGCCGATAACAGTGACCAGACCATCCCGCTGTTCTTCGCCGCACATGCCCCGCTCCTGGGCTCGATCGTCATTGCTGCGATCATCGCGGCTGCGATCTCTACTATCAACAGTCAGCTGTTGACCTCGGCCAACATCCTTACCACTGATCTGTACAAGCGCTTCGTCAATCAGGGCTTGACGATGCGTGGAGAAGCGTATGTTGGGCGGATCGCGGTCGGAGGGCTCACTATTATGGTCGTGGTGCTGGCTTTCACGCCCGCCGCCCAGGGCTTCCTGGTGCCGTTGTCCTCGCTGGGCTTTGCCATTGCCATCCAGATGTGCCCGGCGGCGTTCGGCGCCCTCATGTGGCGCGGCGCCACCCGACTAGGTGCCATCGCCAGCCTCATCGCAGGGCTGAGCGCGCTCACCCTGGTGTATCTCGTGGACTCGCCGCTCCCCATGGGCCCCGCTGCCTCCGGGATTATCACCGGTAGTGTCGTGTTCGTCGTGGTCAGCCTCCTGGACCCGCGCGGTCCGACACCCATCCAACACGAGTTCCACGATTCGCTGATTAGGAAGCTTTACGCCAACCAAAACTCTGCCGACAAGACCCACGCTGAGAAATCTTGAGCAGGGCAGGCTCTACCACGGGACGCCCAATCCCTGTACCGGAACCTCCAGGAAGGAAGATCATGACAACTGTCGCAGTGGTCCAATCAAGCTCTGTCCCCTTTGACGCTGAAGCCACCACGCGGAAGGCCATAAAACTCATAGGTCAGGCTGCCGAGAACGGGGCTAAGCTGGCGCTGTTTCCGGAGGCATTCCTTGGGACGTACCCCAAGGGGCTGACCTTCGGAAGCCCCATCGGTCGCCGCACGGAGGAAGGTCGGGACGAATATCGCCGCTACTTCGACGGTGCGGTCGCCTTGGATGGGCCCGAAATGGAGCGGCTCGCCGAAACGGCATCTGAGCATGGAATTTTTGTCGTGATGGGGGTCATCGAGCGAGTGGGGCAAACTTTATACTGCACCGCGGCGATGATCGACCCGGAGAAAGGACTCGTAGGCCATCACCGCAAGGTGATGCCGACCGGCGCGGAGCGGCTGGTCTGGGGTTTCGGCGATGGCTCAACGCTGTCCGCCGTGGACTCCCCGGTAGGCAAAGTAGGTTCGGTAATCTGCTGGGAGAACTACATGCCGCTGATGCGGCAGGCCATGTACGGCCAGGGGGTGGAGATCTACTGTGCCCCCACCGCTGATGACCGGGACACCTGGCGAGATACTGTGCGGCACATTGCACTGGAAGGCCGCTGCTTCGTGCTTTCGGCGTGCCAGTACATTACCCGGGATGATTTCCCGGAGGACTACGCGCCCGCCTTCGGTCAGGAGTCCGGCGATGTCCTCATGCGTGGCGGCAGTGTCATTGTGGATCCTACAGGCAAGATACTGGCAGGCCCGGTGTTCGACGAGGATGTCATCCTGGTAGCCGAAGTCGATCTCGCGGCCAAGACCCGCTCTCACCTTGACTTCGACTCAGTGGGACATTACTCAAGGCCGGACATCTTCCGGCTGCAAGTGGATACCACGCCGCGCCCCGCGGTCGACTTCGTCCGGGACTGAGGTAAAGGGTTGTCAGTTTATACGTTGGGTGTGTTGGGGTTCAGGGTGTCGCGCGTCTTACTTTATGGCAGGGCTGTTAGTTGAGTTCTGAATGGAGTGTTTGACATGGGAAAACCACCACAGATTCCAGTGGAGAAGAAGACCAGGATCCTGCTCAGCGTCCTGGCCGGTGAGATTACGATCACCGAGACTGCTCGGCGTGAGAAGATCTCGGCGCAGTCGATCGGCCGGTGGAAGGCTGCCTTCCTCGAGGAGATCCTCGATGCTCTGGAGCTGATCCAGCGTGCCGAGTACTACCGGGAAGGGTGCAACACCATCCGGCCACACGAGGCCATCGCTTGGAACCGGCCAATGGGGTGGGCCCAGCCGACCCGACAATGCCCACCTTTGATCAAGAAGAAATCCTGCCACAAACTTGACGTGGGACATCAAAAGCCCCAGGGGCAGCCTGAACTTCTATGGCATCCTCCGCGAACTTCAGACCGCGGTGATCCGTCTACTCAGCTGCTGCCCCTACTGCCAACGAGCCGGACCAACCTAACAAAGTACTACTAGTGGGGCGCATGAAGGCCCACCGATTTAGATGACCTCGGGAACTGCCGGGTGGCTAGTGCCGGCGAGTCGCCATCGCCCTTGCGCTCGCCGTCGGCCCGTGGATCATCGTCTATGGCGAGGCCGTGTCCGGACTTGATGTCTATTTTAGGCAGGGGTGCTGGACCTGCTCCAGAACATTCAGGAGACCACCGGGGTGGCTTATGTTGTTCGTCTCTCACGCTCTGAGTGTGGTTTCGTCGCCTCAGTGACGACCTTCTGACCGTTAAGGACGGCGTCGTCGTTGAGCACGGAGCTGTGACAGAGGTCTTCGAGGTCCCCAAGTATGCGTAAACGCAGAAACTGTCCGCCCCAGTCCCACGGTTCGAGACACGTGAGAGGTCGCGGGTAGGGGCGTGCTCACTTCGGCTGATCCCCGGTGATGACCTCACGGTCTTCGTGATGGGACCACTGGCTGAATGAGCCGGGGTAGAGGACGGCGTCGAAGCCGCCCAGCTCCAGGGCCAGGGTCGAGTGACATCCATTGATGCCGGAGCCGCAGTAGCTGGCCACCGGCCTGTCCGGGTCCACGCCCACCTCCAGGAACCGGCTGCGCAGCTGCTCAGGGGAGAGGAACCGGCCGTGCTCATCGACGTTGTCCACAGTGGGGGCGCTGATCGCCCCGGGGATGTGCCCGGGCCGTGGGTCATAAGGCTCCACCTCGCCGCGGTACCGCTCGGCAGTGCGGGTATCCAGGAGGGTGCCGCGCTGCGGGAATGCGGCGGCGTCGTCGATGCTCAGATGTGCCAAGACGCCGTACCGAAGGGTGATGGTGCCGGGTTCAGGCTGTGCCTCGCCGGTCTCCAGGGGGAAGCCGGCACTGGTCCAGCCGCGCAGCGATCCGTCGAGTACGCGGACCTGCTCTACCCCCGCATGGCGCAGCAGCCACCATGCTCGGGCGGCGGAGGTGTTCTTGGCGTCGTCGTAGACCACGACCGCATCGCCGTCGTCGAGCCCCCAGCGGCGGGCGGCTGACTGCAGCCGGTCGATCTGCGGAAGCGGGTGCCGTCCCTCGGTCGGTGGCCGGCCGTGCTCGGCAAGCTCTGAGTCCATGTCCACGTACACCGCTTTGGGAATATGGCCCCTGAGGTAGGCGGGATGCCCGTTGGGCTCGTCGAGCCGCCAGCGCACGTCGAGAATCCGCGGCCCAGGAACATCCGAGCTGATGAGCCGATGCAGTTCCTCGGGTGTGATCATATGTCCCATATGCCGACTCTACAGCGGAGAGCCCCGTGCTGCCGCTGCCCGGCTGATTCCTGCGAGCCTGCTCCATCCCCAACCACCGCCCACAGGCAGGGACGGTGCCGCCCCCAGACAAGGGCGCCCGCCGGTATCCTCTAATGGCAGACAACACTGTTCCCGGCGCCGTGAGGAAAGGAATCCCATGCCCCCTGAATTCTCATCCGTCGCTGCGGACCTTGCGCCCAGCGCCACGCTGCGAGCGGCGATCAATCTAGGGAACCCCGTACTCGTGCCGCCTTCGCCGGGGGAACCGACCGGGGTGACCGTGGACATTGCTGCTGAGGTCGCCCGGCGTCTTGAGGTGGCGGTTGAGCTGCTGCCGTTCAGCGGCGCGAAGAAGTCATTCGAAGCGGTCGTAGAGGGCCGCGCCGACCTGTGCTTCCTCGCTGTTGAGCCGGCCCGTGCCGCCGAGGTCTCCTTCACTGCTCCCTACGTGGTCATCGAAGGTGTCTACGCCGTCGCTGAGAATTCGCCGATCACGGCAGCGGAGGATGTCGATCGGCCCGGAGTGCGCATCGCGGTCAAAGAGGGTTCGGCCTACGACCTTTACCTGACCCGGTCTCTGGGGTCCGCTGGGCTCATCCGCAGCGATGAGGGCATAGGCGACTACCAGCAGGGTAAGGCCGATGTGGTCGCCGGCATCCGGCAGCCGATCACCGCCTTCGTCGGTGAACACCCTGGTCATCGAGTTCTTGAGCCAGCCTTCACCCAGATCAAGCAGGCGCTGGGGGTCAGCAAGGACCGCGCGCCGGAGACTGTGGCGTTTCTCGACGCACTCATCGAAGAACTCAAAGCCACCGGATTCATTGCGGAGTCACTGCGCCGTTCCGGTCGAGAAGCCTCGCTGGTGGCCCCGCCTGGATCTGCGCGTTAGCTGGAGTCTCCTCAGCTCTGGGATCTCAGCCGTTCGGCAGCCTGAGCCACCAGCGGAGAACGGAGCTTCGTCATGGCCTCGATGCGTTCCTGCACTGCCTGCGGATCGGCTCCGGGCCGGCTCGGGGAGCCTGCGTCGAAGGGCGGGGCCGGGTCATATTCGATGTAGAGCTGTATCTCCTGGGCCACGTCCTTCCCGTAGACCTCGGCGGCAACGGTCAGCGCGAAATCGATGCCGCTGGTCACCCCCGCCCCGGTGATGATCTTCCCGTCCTGCACCACGCGCTGGCTGACCGGCACCGCGCCGAAGTGCTCCAGCATGTCCAATGAGGCCCAGTGGCTGGTCGCCCGCCTGCCCTGTAGGAGCCCCGCTGCTCCGAGCGCGAAAGAGCCGGTGCAGACACTGGTGACATACTGGGCGCCTGCCGCCTGTTCGGCGATGAATCCCAGTGCTGCGTCGTCGTCGAAAACCTCGAAAGCGCCCTGACCGCCGGGCACGAACAGCAGATCGGCCTGCGGAGCCGCCTCCAGTGTGATGGTGGGCAGGATGGAGAACCCGGAATCCGTGGGCACGGGCTCCAGATCCCGCCAGGCGAAATGGACCTCGGCTTCCGGAAAGCGTGCGAAGACCTGAGCCGGGCCGGTCAGATCCAGCTGCGTGACGTTCGGGAAGAGCAGAGCGACAATCCGCAGTGGGGTGTACATCACCGGTGCCGGCATCACAGCTTGCCGATGGCGATCATCAGCATCCGGCGCAGCGGCTCGGCCGCACCCCAGAGCAACTGGTCGCCGATGGTGAAGGCGGAGATGTACTCCGGGCCCATCTCCAGCTTGCGGATGCGGCCCACCGGAATGGTCAGCTCTCCGGTGGCAGCCACCGGGGTCAGCTGCTCCATGGTGGCCTCCTTCTCATTGGGCACCACCTTGGCCCATTCCGAGCCTTCGGCGATGATCTGTTCGATCTCAGCCACCGGGAGGTCTTCGGTGAGCTTCAGGGTCAGCGCCTGGGAGTGTGAGCGCAGCGCCCCGACACGTACGCACAGTGATTCGAAGGGAATGCTGTCTCCGCGTCGGTCCACCCCGGGGGCCAGGGACTCGCCGCGGCCCAGGATCTTATTGGTCTCGGCGCCGCCCTTCCACTCCTCCTTGGACAGCCCGTCGCCGAGATCGGCGTCGATCCACGGGATCAGTGATCCGGCCAGCGGCACCCCGAACTGTGAGGCGTCGAGTTCTCCGCGCTGAGCACTGAGCACCTTGCGGTCGATCTCCAGGATTGCGCTGGAGGGGTCTGCCAGCTCATCGGCCACGGCCCCGTGCAGGTGGCCGAACTGGTTCAGCAACTCGCGCATATGCTTCGCGCCGCCGCCAGAGGCCGCCTGGTAGGTCATGGCGGTGCCCCACTCCACCAAGTTCTGCCTGAACAGCCCGCCCAGGCCCATCAGCATGCACGAGACGGTGCAGTTGCCGCCCACGAACTCCTTGACCCCTGCGGTCAGGCCGGCGTCGATCACCTCCCGGTTGATCGGGTCCAACACAATGATGGAGTTCTCCGACATGCGCAGGGTGGAGGCGGCGTCGATCCAGATGCCGCCCCAGCCGGCAGCCCGCAGCCTGGGGTAGATCTCCTTGGTGTAGTCACCGCCCTGCATGGTGACGATGATCGGCAGCTTGGCGAGCACCTCGACGTCGTAGGCGTCCTGGAGCACCGCGGTCTCCGGGGCCGAGCCCTCGAACTCGGGTGCGGGCTTCCCGGCCGCAGAGGTGGAGAAGAAGACCGGATTGATATGCGCGAGATCGCCTTCACTCACCATGCGCTGCATCAGCACCGAGCCAACCATGCCGCGCCAGCCGATCAGACCGATCGAGGGGGCGCTTTCGGGGACGGAGGACAGAGCGGGGGATTCGGCAACAGCAGAAGTCATGGTCCCTAGCTTAACGAACCGGCAGCAGGTCTGTCTGCGCTCCGCTCAGCGCCTGGGTTTCTTGACCAGCAACCAGATGCCCAGTGGGGCGATCAGCAGCGAGAAGAAGTTCAGGAAGACGAAGGTGAACTGCGCGACCGAATCGTCGCTCAACCGTGCTTGTGTCTCCATCATTCGGCCGCTTGCCAGGTTGTTGAGCACCGAAAGGGTGAGAAGCCCACCGATGACGATCAGGATGATGCCAGCGATCTTCGCGGCGCGGGACTTCTTCGGAGACTTACCGGGGGTTGGCGGTTGATCTGGGTGTGACATGACTCTCCCTCGAGAAGGTGATGAAGCATGTTCGCTGCACTATTGTCAGGTGGGACTCTGGGACAGGCCTGGGAGCTATATCCGCTGGTAGGTTTCGAAGCGATAGCCGATGCCGGACTCGGAAATGCTCCACCCCGATGCCGGCTCTGCTGCGGCCAGCTCCCACTGCTGCGGCTCCAGCACCGGCGCGTAGGTGTCGCCGTCGACCTCCAGGTCGAACCGGGTCACAGAGGCCAGTCCAGCAATCTCCTTCTCCACCGCTTCGGCATAGATCGCTCCGCCGCCCATGATCCAGACCCGATGGGCGCTCTCGGCCCGGGCCTTTGCCAGTTCCACCGCTTCCTCCAACGACGACGCCGGCACCGCACTCTCCTCTGCCAGCTCACGCGAGGTCGCGTCGTCGCGGGTAATGACGATGTTCGTGCGCCCGGGCAGGGGGCGGAAGCGCTCCGGAAGGGAGTCCCAGGTCTTCCGGCCCATGATCACCGGGCTGCCGTGGGTGAGATTGCGGAAGCGAGCCATGTCCTCTGGAACGTGCCACGGCATGGTCCCAGCAGCACCGATCACCCCATTGCGGGCTTGGGCCCAGATCATTCCTATGTGCGGCCCGGTGGTCGGCTCAGACGGCAACAGTGGCCTTGATGGTGGGGTGCGGCTCATAGTTGAGCACCTCGAAATCCTCGTACTCGTAGTCGAAGATCGACTCCGGGTGCCGGGCCAGGCGCAGCTGCGGGTAGGGACGGGCGTCACGGGAGAGCTGCTGGCGCACCTGGTCGAGGTGATTGTCGTAGATGTGGCAGTCCCCGCCGGTCCAGATGAACTCGCCGGGTTCGAGTCCGGTCTGTTGGGCCAGCATGAGCGTCAGCAGCGAATAGCTGGCGATGTTGAACGGCACACCTAGGAACATATCCGCGCTGCGCTGGTAGAGCTGGCAGCTGAGTTTGCCGTCGGCCACGTAGAACTGGAAGAGGATATGGCAGGGCGGCAGCGCCATCTCCGCGACCTGTCCCGGGTTCCAGGCGCTGACCACATGTCGGCGCGAATCCGGGTTGGCGCGCAGCTGGTCCACCAGCTGGGTGATCTGGTCGATGAACCCGCCCTCAGGGGTGGGCCAGGACCGCCACTGCACCCCGTAGACCGGCCCGAGGTCGCCGTTCTCATCGGCCCACTCGTTCCAGATCCGCACTCCGCGCTCCTGCAGCCAGCGTACATTGGAGTCCCCGCGCAGGAACCACAGCAGCTCCAGGGCCACGGACTTGAAGTGGACTCGCTTGGTGGTGATCAGCGGGAAAGAACGGCTGAGGTCGTAACGGATCTGGCGGCCGAAGACGCTGCGCGTTCCGGTGCCGGTGCGGTCGGACTTCTGCGCGCCGGTCTCCAGGACATCGGCCAGCAGGTCCTCATAGGCAGTGGGGATGGCGGTCACGGTGCAGAGTCTACGCCAGCAGGGCCTGATGCTTGCGGTACTCGGGGTAGCGCGTCAGGTAATGGTCAATGTAGGTGCATTCGGAGGTGAACTTCTTGCCTTCGGCCGCGAGGCTGTCCAGCAGCAAGGTGACCAGGGCGCGGGCGTATCCCTGCCTGCCGAAGCGTTCGTTGACGATGGTGTGCATCAGCAGCCACACCGGCTGGCCGCCAATGGTCTCCTCGGCGTAACCGACGAATCCGATGAAGGTTCGTTCGCCGCTGATCTCGTCCCATAGCTCGGCACGGCACCTGTCGGTGTCGATGACCAGCTCGGCGCCGGGGTGGACGTTCTTCTCTGCTGTCGCGGCATGCTTACCCATGTCACAAGCGTAGCCCCAGGTGTGAGACCTGTCACCGCCTCGCCGTCGGGGCCGACTCTTTAGGTGTGATGGCCGGCGTGAGCCGGCTGAGAGGCGAGCGGGGTCTCCCCGCCGCCGGGACCAACTCAGTCCTCGTGCGGTTCGTAGACCTCGAATGAGACGATGCGCCCACCGCGCTCCACCGCCTGCTGAGCGACGACCACGCTGCCGGGCTTCAGATACGGGTCGTTCTGCGGAAGGGCGGCGCTCAGTCCGGGATCATCAGCCCAGTTGTTCAGTTCACCCAGCACGATCGGCAGCACTGGCCGGTGGGTGCACAGCAGGGAAGGCTGCACCCATTCCAGGGATCTGCGCACCCGGGAGGCTGTTCGGCCGGGGTTCTGCTTGGCCCGTTTCTCCGTCAGGGGCTTGCGGTACTTGATCCGGTGGCGGTGCTTCTTGACGTAGGGGGCTATGGTCTCCGCGCAGCGCTTCCACGGACTGGAGTGGATCTGCCGTGGACGCCAGGCGGTGAGCAGCCGTTCAACTGCCTTGGCCTGACGCTTTCCGGTGGCCGCCAGGGGCCGTTCGGACTCCGACTTGGACCACGAGGACCGCGGTTTGGCCTTGGCATGGCGCAGCACCACGAACGGCACGGTGCGCAGCGTGTTCTGCCTGTGCAGCTGTTCAAGCTCCGCCAACGGCCCGGAATCTCCGGAGTTGGTCAGCATCTCCCGCGCCTGTCCGGGGCTCACCCAGCGGGCGTCGTCGCTCTCCTCGCCGTCGGGGCGCGGGTGACCCTCAAGGATCTCGGCTGCCCAGTACCAGACCTCCTTGGTCCGCACCTCCGGCCCCGACTTGGTCCTCTTGGTGACCTCATAGCGGGTGATCGGCAGCGGCACGCCCAGCCTGACCTTGAGCCCGACCTCTTCGCCGACCTCGCGGACCGCGCATTCTGGCAGCGTCTCATCGGGGTCTAGCTTTCCCTTGGGGAATGACCAGTCGTCATAGCGCGGCCGGTGAATGACCAAAACCTGCAGATCACCGCGGTGCAGGCGCCAGACCAGGGCCCCGGCGGCAAGGATCTCAGCCTCAACTCCATCATCGGCAAGGGCGGACGTGC
Organism: Nesterenkonia muleiensis; assembly: GCF_003600155.1. Taxonomy (GTDB): domain Bacteria; phylum Actinomycetota; class Actinomycetes; order Actinomycetales; family Micrococcaceae; genus Nesterenkonia; species Nesterenkonia muleiensis. The sequence continues at coordinate 42,995 of NZ_QWLD01000049.1, forward strand.
GCCGGCGCGGTACTTCAGTGAAGGACTCCGAAGTGGTCACGACTGAAAGATACCAGTGCTGGTCCCGCTGGCGGGCAGAGCCCGCTCAGTCCCCGACGTGGCCCGCACAGACGCTGACGCGTCTGCACGGGTCCCAGACGTCGCGGCTCCCC
>NZ_QWLD01000005.1 GCF_003600155.1 Nesterenkonia muleiensis
GACCGGTGACCCTGAGGGCGACCCCACTGGTGACCCAGAAGGTGATCCGACCGGTGACCCAGAGGGCGACCCCACTGGTGACCCAGAAGGTGATCCTGAGGGCGACCCCACTGGTGATCCGACTGTGAGTGTCGATCCTGAGAGCGTGACTCCAGGTGACACGGTCACTATCGACGGTGAGGACTTTGATCCGGATACCACGGTGACTGTCGAGGTCACTGATAGTGATGGCAACGTCATCGGCACAGTTGAGGGTATTGAAGTCGATAGTGACGGCGAGTTCACCACGGAGTGGACTGTGCCTGAGGGTACTGATCCGGGTGATCTGACAGTCACTGCTACCGATGACAACGATCCAGACTCATCTGCTTCGGCTGTACTGACAGTCGTGGCACCTGATGACGGAACTGACGACGATGTGGCTGACGATCCGTCGGTTTCAGTGGAGCCGGACACGGTCGAACCCGGTGACACGGTCACTATTGAGGGTGAGGATTTTGATCCGGATACCACGGTGACTGTCGAGGTCACTGATAGTGATGGCAACGTCATTGGCACAGTTGAGGGTATTGAAGTCGATAGTGATGGTGAGTTCAGTGTTGACTGGACTGTGCCTGTCGACGTCGATCCCGGTGATCTGGCAGTCACTGCTACCGATGACAACGATCCAGAGTCATCGGCTACCGCCACTCTTACTGTGACGGACCCCGACGACGGGGTGAAACCCGTGGGTGACACCGATGATGACCTCGCCACCACTGGCGCTGGCATCACCGGCCTTGCTGTTGCAGCTGGTCTCGTCCTGCTCCTGGGAGCAGTGGCACTGATTACAGGCAACCGACGCAAGGGCGGACACGGTCTGATCTAGACTGCGTGTCGGAAAAACACACAACCAGCGGCGGCGCTGCCCCATATGCGGAGCAGCGCCGCCAGCTGCGTGCCCTCCCGCCGGTTGCCAGACTGCTGACAATCCCGGTCCTCGCCGTTGTACTGATTCATACTCTGTTCATTGGTCTCTGGGTCGCGCCCTCGACGCCGGCGCGTGAAGCCATAGGACAGGACACCGTTCGAAACTATGTGGTGCCCTGGTTCGATCAGAGCTGGTCAATCTTCGCGCCGAACCCCAGGAGCACTGCGATCACTTTTGAAGTCCGCGCATGGGTGCAGGACCCAGAGACAAGCGAGGAGTTCTCTACGCAATGGCATGAACTCGTAGATCATGAAGATGACTTGATCAGGGGCAATCCGTTTCCACCACGGACCTCACTGATGGTGCGGCGCTCTGCTAATCATCTGCATACTTCCACTAACGACCTCAATGAAGAGCAAGTCGAAATAGCCAACCGAAACGTGCTGGACGACCTTTACAGCGACCTGCGCGAAGAGCTCATGGAGGTCACCAGTACAGCCACTTCCCAGCAAGTGCACCGTCACATCCGAGCGGATTCCATTGCCACTGACCTCGCTTCCGGGTTCGCGTGGAACGCATGGCAGGACCAAGGCGACCTGCTGTATGTACAGTTCAGGACCAGCATCAGATCGGTCCCGGAATATCATAGCGAATCAGGTGCCAGCCTCGACGAAGCCCTTGCCACGGAAATGACTTACGGTTGGCGCCCCATCACTCAGCTTGACGACCAGCAGATCTCCCTCTTCGCCGAATACCTCCCGCAGGAGGTCGGCCAATGAACATCAAAGCAATGCTCGAACCCCTCAGTGCGAGGCTGAAGCAGTGGCACTTAGCCCTGCAGGTCTGGGTGCTCTCAGACAAGCGAGCACTCCGGGGGCTCTCCGTGACACGCATCCTCATCGGAATCACCATGCTGGGGATCCTGCTCAGCAACTTCAGCGCGCGTCACGTCCTGTGGGGACCGGGCTCGTTCTGGACTGAGATCTACCGTGAGGAAAGCTCCTTCGGACGGGTCGTCAGAGTCCTGGAGACCGAATCGCCTGCACTGTTCACCCTGGCGTACCTCATCTTGATCGCCATTGCTGTCTGCGTCATCATCGGATGGCGCACACGCCCTATGACTCTGCTGCTGGCCCTGGGTATGGCATCTTTGGTAGAACGCGCCCCTTCCGTGGGGGATCAGGGTGACAACATCGCCAGGATCGGGCTGCTGCTCATGGTGTTAATGAACACCTCCGAATACTGGTCCCTCGATGCTCGACGCCGGCGGACCGGCAGGGGACTGTTTGAGCCCTCCGTTCTTCAACGGCTGCGATTCAGCCTGCCTGTGGTTCCCCAGTGGGTCTCGACGATGATCCACAACGCAGCTCTGATCGCCCTGGCATGCCAGATTTTCATTCTCTACACGGCCTCGGCATTGTTCAAAGTGCAGGGGTCCCAGTGGCAGGACGGAACGGCACTTTACTATCCGCTGCAGCTGCACGAATACGGAGTCTTTCCCTGGCTCAACGAACTGATTGTGGCTAACCCATTCGTCCTGACCACGATGACATATTTTTCGATCTATGTGCAGTTGTTCTTCGCCGTCGGGCTGCTCCACCCAATGACTCGCCGACTATTTCTGCTTGGCATCATTGCGCTGCATGGGGGGATTGCTGTCCTGATGGGGCTTCCCTGGTTCTCCCTGGCCATGCTCGCGTTCGACGCGATCTTCGTCTCCGACCGAACGTGGCGGCGGATCGAGTTGGTCATTCTCCGAGGTCGTGGCGGACTTCGACGGCGTGTTGGGGCGGTGCGAGCTCGCCGGCGTGAGGAATCCTCTGGGCTGTCGAGTTTTCCTGCCCGGGCTAGAACGCCCCGCCGACTCAGAGGGCAACAACCGGTGTGATTGCCGCAGGGCTGATGCAGGATGAGATGACAACTGACCTGGCCGGCTCAGCGGTATGGCGTATGTACGGCAGCAGTGGTCGCCGATGCGGCACGTAATATTTCCTTGTATTTTGCTGTATAAAACCTGGATGTGGGTAGTTTGTGCGTACCATCACAAGTAGAAACCCATTGTCAGCAAAGAATTCATGACTTCCGTCAGAGCTGAGACGGTGAGGGAATGAGGGATCGCAGCTGTGAGTACTGCCCCTGCTGCCGGCGCAGCACCTGACCAGATATTGGGCGTGCCGTGGAATCTGGGCATCCCCCGCGTGCTGGGCGTGGTGGACGCGGTGGCTATCGCCCTGGCGGTGGCCGCAGCGCACATCATTCGCTTCGACGGAGGTGAAACAGTGGAGGGCGCTGACCAGGTCAGCTACACGGTCCTGTCTGTGGTGTTGGCCGTGACGTGGTGGGTGGTGCTGTGGTGGCGTAATTCCCGCAGCGTCAGGGTCTTCGGCGCGGGCACTGAGGAGTACAAGCTGGTGGTCTCCTCCACGTTTGTCGTTTTCGGGGTTCTGGCGATTGCCTCCTACCTCCTGGTGGCTGATATTGCCCGGGGTTATGTGGCGCTGGCCCTGCCCATCGGGGTGGTGTTGCTGCTTGTCTTCCGGCTGGTGGTTCGTAAAGTCATTGCCCGCAGGCGGCAGCGCGGACACTATCTGCGCAGAGTGCTGATCATTGGCACTCCTGGGTCGGTCTCACATCTGAACAGGACCTTCAAAGATTCCGCCCATGCCGGGTTCTACCCTGTGGCGGCGTTGCTGCCGGGTTTTCCGCAGAAGTCTCCCACCGGCGTGGAGCTGCCGATTCCGGTGGCCCCTGATGGGCAGGACGTTGACTCGATCGTGGCCGCGGCCAAGGAGTACGCAGTGGATGCGGTGGCGCTGACCAATGGGGCTGTGCTGTCTCCCAGGGTGGTGCGGCAGCTGGGGTGGCGGCTGCATGATCTGCAGATCTCCATGATCCTGGCGCCGTCGCTGATCGATGTATCCGGGCCCCGGATTCACACCCAGCCGGTGGCCGGGTTGCCGCTGATCCATGTCTCCACTCCGCGGATCTCTGGGGGTAAGGCGTTGGCAAAGCGCAGCTTTGACCTGGTGTTCAGCATCTGCGGCCTGGTGGTGCTCTCACCACTGCTGCTGGTGGTGGCCGCGGCGGTGAAACTCACCAGCTCCGGCCCTGTCCTGTTCCGGCAGAGTCGGGTGGGGTTGAAGGAGCGAAACTTCTTCATGCTGAAGTTCCGCTCGATGGTGCACAATGCCGAGGAGCTGAAGGATCAGCTGCAGCCAGATGACCGGGACAATGAGGTGCTGTTCAAGATTCGTGATGATCCGCGAATCACTGCGGTGGGCCGCTTCATCCGGCGCACCAGCATTGATGAGCTTCCGCAGCTGCTGAACGTGATCCGCGGGGACATGAGCCTGGTGGGTCCGCGCCCGCCGCTGCAGGCGGAGGTGGACGCCTATGAACCGCATGTGCGGCGCCGTTTCATCGTCCAGCCAGGGATCACCGGTCTGTGGCAGGTCTCGGGGCGCTCAGAGCTCTCCTGGGATGATTCGGTCCGGCTGGACCTCTACTACGTGGAGAACTGGTCGCTGCTGCAGGATGTGATCATTGTGCTCAGGACCATCAAAGCAGTGGTGAGGTCCCACGGCGCCTATTGAGACCAGGTTATCCCAGTGCGGTCCCCACCAGCGCGAGTGCCACCCACATGCCGTTGAACACCATGTGCACGAAAACGGCCCCCCAGATCCGGCCGGTGAAGAGCACCAGGAAGCCGCAGGTCATGCCCAAGAGGAAAAGGTACACCGGCTCGTCCCAGCGACTCATGCCGTTGACCGCGTGAATCCCCACGAAGGTGGCGGTGGAGGCGGCGACGGCGAGGATCCCGGCTTCCAGGCCGCGCCGGGCGGTGCGGTAGATGGTCACCAGCACCACGCCGCGGAAGAGGAACTCCTCCACCAGCGGCAGGATCAGCACCGGCCCGAGCAGACCCAGGAGCAGCCAGGTCGCGCCGAGTGTGCCGTCGATGGTGGAGTAGGCCGGCAGCCCTCCGGCACTGCCGGCGGCCACCTCGAGCCACCCCTGCACCATGCGCAGCAGCAAGCCCAGGGCAAGGCCCCACAGGAGGTCGGTCCACCGGAAGCGGAACAGGCCGCGGGGGCGGGAGCGCGCGATCGCGATGACCACGGGCACGGCCATCCCGGTCCACAGCACCAGGGAGGAGACCACCGGTCCGACCGGGGCGGCCAGATAGGTCCGGGCAGTCACCGAGAGCACAATGGCCGTGCCGACGGCGAAGGCGGCGTAGGCGAGAACGGTGCCGTTCCAGGCGCGGGCGGTGGCGCTGCCCTCAAGCCAGGTACGAGTCCCTCGTGCCCGGCGCACGGCCGAGGGCACGTTCTCTTCGACGACGGGCGTTATCCGCCTGACCCGCTCCGAGGCGAACAAGTCCACCCTGCGCGTGTTGTCATCCGTCGCAACGGCACCGCTATTCTGGGACTCCACCCACCTCAATCTACCCGAGAGAGCGGCCGCGATGATCGAGATCCTCACCGTCTGCACAGGAAATGTGTGCCGTTCGGCGCTGGCTGCTGTGGTCTTGCGGGGCCGGCTGGCGGATCTGGGTGCGCGCGTGTCGAGTGCAGGTTCCGGAGCGCTCGTAGGTGATCCGCTCACGCCGCAGACCGCGCAGATCGCGCTGGCCGCCGGAGCCAGGCAGGACGATGTGGAGGCGCACCGTGCGCGGTATCTCGCAGAAGGCATCGCGGCGCAGGCCGATCTGCTGCTGGCAATGACGCGGGATCACCGGAGCGCCGCGGTGGAACTGAGCCCGGCCCTGCTGCGCCGGGCATTCACGGCGCGCGAGTTCGCACGGCTAGCTGAGGGGATGACCGACGCCGACATCGCCCAAGCCGCGGTAGGACCGGACCCGCAGAGACGTCTGCGTGCCGCCCTGCGGGTGCTGGCGAACCGGCGCGGGATCGTGGGACCGGCTGAAGATCCGGCGTGGGACGACGTGATCGACCCGTATCGGCAAAGCGATGAGGTCTATCAGCAGCAGGCTCGCCAGCTGCTGCCGGCACTGGATCAGGTGGAGCGCTTCGTCCGGGTCGCGGTGCGGCCGCATAACCTCACCGGTGTCTCCTCGTGAAGCCGGGAATCACGGACCTGCGGCGGGTGTCGAACCGTTCCGCACTATCATGGGAAGATAGTGTATTCACTAGTATCTGTCCTAGGTGGAGTACCGAAGCCTCCTCGGCGGCGTCCTGCTTCTGCTTCGAACCGTAAAAACCGTGCTCGCTCTCGGCGAGACCGCTGAGTTCCGCACTTACAGCGTGCTCAGAAGAGAAAGGAACACGTGGAGCTTCGCGATTACCTTCACATTCTGCGGAAGAACTGGATAGTGATCATTGCGCTGATGCTGCTCGGCGCAGGCGCGGCGGCGACCTACTCTTTTGTGCAGACGCCCCTCTATGAGTCGACCAACCGGGTGATGTTCTCCTCGCAGGCGGGTGACACGATCGGGGAGCAGCAGCAGGGCAACGTCTACACCGAGGCGCGTATGGCGTCCTATGTGGAGCTCGCCACGACTCCACGGGTGCTCGACCCGGTCATCGAAGAGCTCGGGCTCGACGAGTCGGCCACAAGCCTCGCGAACCGTCTGGATGTGACCAACAGTACGAACACCACGATCATCAGCCTCACCGCGACCGATGAGAATCCCGTCTTCGCCGCCGACGTGGCCAACGCCGCCTCAGTCAGCTTGACGGAGGCGGTCAACGAGGCAGAGACCCTGCCGGGCAGCGAACAGGCTCCGGTGAACATCACCCAGGTGACGCAGGCGCAGCCCGCCGCCACCCCCTCGTCGCCGCAGATCCCGCTGAACGTGGCGCTGGGAGCCCTTGTGGGCCTGGCGCTCGGCGTCGGCGTCGCGGTGCTTCGCGCCACCCTGGACACCCGCATCCGCTCGCTCCGTGACCTGCAGCAGGTGACCGACCAGCCGGTGATCGGCGCGATCCCCATGGACCCGCAGGCCAAGACGCGGCCGATCATCATGAAGGAGGACCCGCAGGACCCCCGCAGCGAGGCCTTCCGCTCGCTGCGCACGAATCTGCAGTTCATCGAGCTTGACGGCGGCAAGGTCTTCACCATCACCTCGAGCGTGTCCCGCGAAGGCAAGAGCACCACGGCGGTGAACCTGGCGATCGCCTTGGCGGATGCGGGGAAGAACACGATCCTCATCGACGGCGACCTGCGCAAGCCGAAGGTGGCCGAGTACCTCGGCATCGAGGGTGCTGTGGGTCTGACCGATGTGCTCATCGGGCGTGCCGATGTGGAGGACGTCTTCCAGCAGTGGGGTGACCGCCCCCTGCTGGTGCTGCCGGCGGGCAAGATCCCGCCGAACCCCAGCGAGCTGCTGGGCTCTCAGCAGATGCGGACTCTCCTCGACACGGTCGCCGAGACCGCCGACGCCGTCATCATCGACGCCCCGCCGCTGCTGCCGGTCACCGATGCGGCTGTCCTGGCCACGGAGACTGACGGCGCCATCGTGGCCGTCGCCGCATCGCGCATCACCCGTCAGCAGTTGAGCCAGGCACTGGACAACCTGGAGAACGTCGGCGCCAAGGTGGCCGGGATCGCACTGACCATGATCCCCACCCGCGGGGCCGATGCCTACGGATACAACGCCACCTACGGCTATGGCTACGGGTATGGGTATGGTCACCGGGCAGCCACGAGGTAGACGCCTCGCAGGCGGAATCCACAGCGTGCCATAGGATAGCCCCCAATGGGAAGCAAAAGGCAGCGGCAGCGCGAGGACACGACGGGACGCGTGGTGGCCGGCCGGATCATCCTCGGGCTGGTCAGCGCCCTCGCGCTCGGGTTCGTAGCCGTGCTCGCCTGGGCCGGCGCCAGCGCAGCGCAGGCGCTTCCGCATATCGAGCGCGCCCAGCAGGTGGCTGCAGGACTCGACATGCAGTCCGTGCTCACTGGCGACACCTCGCAGCTCGGCGAGCTGCAGAGTGAGCTGGCGGCCGCGCGCGGTCACACCGGCGGGACCGCCTGGTCGCTGGCCGAGGGGATGCCGTGGGTCGGCACGCAGTTCACCGCCGCGCGCACACTCACCGAGACGCTCGATGACCTTGCCGGCGGCGGGCTCGCCACGGCGGCCGAGGCCGGGGCCGACGTGGACGCACTGCTGCCGAGCGAGGGTCGGATCGACGTGGACGCGCTCCGCACCCTCGACGCGGACCTTCAGTCGGCGCTCTCCTCCGTCACTGAGGCTCGGGAGCGACTGGCGACCATCGAGCCTGCCGGCGTCGTGGGTCCACTGCGCGACGGCACTGCTCAGGTCGATAGCCTGCTGGCCGAGATCCAGCCCACGCTGGAGGGCACCGCGCGGGCCACCTCTCTTCTGCCCGGTTTCCTTGGTGCCGACGGAGAGCGCGAGCATTTGCTGCTCCTGCAGAACAATGCGGAGTGGCGCTCTCTGGGCGGCATCGTTGGATCGGTCATCAAGATCACCGCAACCGACGGGCAGATCGAGTTCACCGATCAGGTGGAGGGTGCGAGTTTCCGCAACCGGGACGAGGCCGTCACGCCTCTGGAGTTCGACACAGAGCTGATCTTCGGCGACCGGCCCGCACGCTATATGCAGAATCCCACCATGATCCCTGACTTCGCCGAAGCTGCCCATGTGGCCCGCGAATTCTGGAAGACCGAGCAGGACAGCGACCCGACCGGCGTGATCGCCATTGACCCGGTGACGCTCTCCTACTTTCTGGAGGCCACGGGACCCGTCGAGCTGCCCACCGGCGACGTGCTGTCCAGTGACAACGCCGTGCAGCTGCTGCTGAACGAGGTCTATCTGCGCTATGAGGACCCTGCCGAGCAGGATGTGTTCTTCGGCGTCGCCGCCGATGCCGTGTTTGACGCTCTGCTCAGCGGCTCCGCCGATCCGGCCGCATCGCTGGAGGCGATCACCCGCGCCATCGACGAGCGCCGCCTGCTGGTCTGGAGCGCGGATGAGCAGGAGCGGACGCTGCTGGAGGGCACACCGGTGGCGGGCGCTCTGCCGGCAAGTAACGACCAGACCACCGCGTTCGGCGTATACCTCAACGATGGCGTGGGTTCCAAGCTCGACTACTACATGGCCGCCGGCTCAAGCGCTGCATGGTGCGGCGACGGTATGGCATCCCTGCGCGTGACTCTGCGCAACGACGCACCCGCCGACATCCGCGAGTACCCCGACTACATCTTGGGCACCTCCGGCGAGGAAACCCAGAGCGGCGTGCCACGCGGCATCACCCGCACTCTCACCCACGTCTACCTGCCCGAGGGGGCCGAACTGACCGAAGAAGCGGAGGAGGCACCGCTCATCGGCCAGCACGCCGGGCGCCCCGTGCATGAATGGACCACCGATCTCGCACCGGGTGAGTCCGCCCTGCTCGATATGCGAGTACGGGCCACCACCGGCCACCAGCTGGACATCGTCTCGACCCCAGTGCTTCAGGATATCGAGGATGCGGCCGAATGCTGACCTGCAGTGAACGCCCAGCAAAAAAGCGAGTGACAGGGCGTGCATGACATATGACAAACGTGTTACATTTCGCCCTTTACCTCGAATAGCTTGCATTCCGCCTGCACATCTCTGTAGATTGGGCATTGTCACGCATCCGGAGTATCTCGGGCGCATCGACATACTCGGCGACTCTGAACGGAGATTGCCCTCATCTGATGGTTCCCTAGCTCTGAGGTAAACTCCCATGAAGAAGACAATCGTAAAGTCCCTCACCATTGTCGGTATCGCTGGAGCTGTTGTCCTCGCCCCCGCCCCCGCCATGGCTTACGCCCCGACTCCGACGCCTGACTCCATTACTGCCGAGATCGGTACGCCGTTCACCGTCACCTTCGACCCGATCTTCACCCCGGGTGAGACCGTCGAGATTACCCTGACCGGCATCAACGGTGCTTCCCAGAGCCTCGCTGCTGTTGGTGCGGTCTCCAGCACCAGCACCTCTAAGACTGCCGACGACCACGGCAGCGTCGACGCCACGGTCACCTTCAACAGCGATGCCTCAGGATCGTATGAGGTCACCGCGACCGGTGCGACCAGCGGCGCGGCCGATATGGTCACGGTCACCGTTTCCGGGACCTCGGGTGCTGGAGATCCTGGCACTGACGACGCCGTCGATGACGGTACGGACGTTTCCAGCACGGACGAACAGCTCGCCACCACTGGTGCTGACTCGCTCGGTCTCTTGGTCGGCGGCGGGGCGCTGCTCATCGGCGGAGGCGCGGTTCTCGCTTCACGCTCGGTGCGCAAGCAGAAGGCTCAGGCCTGACCGACGACCCCTACCTACTATCTTTTTCGCCTCCGCTCTGTGCCCCTTCTTTCTGAGAAGGGGCACAGAGCGTTATCATATTCGGGGTGTTTTCAAGACCACGCCAGGCAATAATTGTGTCCAAGAACACTCCCTTAAGCTAGTTTCCTTATGCTAACCTGTGAAATACCTCAACAGACGAGGGTCTTGCTGAACATTTCCTGAGAACAACTGGTTCTAGATTTGGCGGTGTAGCCGTTTAAGCACCGTGGCCACGGGATGGGGGAGAGAATCCGTGAGCACTGATGTTAACCTTCGCGACGACGTCGAACAAGCGACCGAACAACGCTCTGCGCTGGATGATGCCTTTTCTGCCCCGTCCCAATTACAGATGTGGCAAAGGAGCTACGCCAGGCGACTAGCGGTGACAGACTTTCTCATTCTGATTGCCGTAGTGCTGGGTGTACAGGTGACCTGGCTGAGTCTGGGTTCCGATGCCGAGTTCAGGCTTCCCACGGTGGGTGAGAGCAGCATCGGCTACGGTCTAGTGTCAGCAGCCATTGTGGCGATCTGGATGGCGACTTTGTGGCAGACTGGCTCCCGCAATCCTCGGGTCCTGGGTTCAGGGTGGTTGGAGTATCGCATTATCGCCGACTGGGGTTTACGACTATTTGCCGGCGTCGCAACACTCGCCTTCTTGCTGAAGCTGGATCTGGCGCGGGGCTATCTGTTGCTGGTCTTTCCACTTGGGATACTGGCCCTTCTGGTGGGACGGCGGGCTTGGCGTCGCTGGCTCTACCGCCAGCGCCGCTCTGGGTTGTACTGCCGGCGGGTGCTCTTGATGGGTTCACCTGCCTCAGTGGAGCATATTGCGGGGGAACTCAGTCGGCAGCCCTCGGCGGGCTACCGAGTGGTGGGAGTGTGCCTGAGCCGGGGCCTCATGGGACTGCAGAGTGAGATCGCTGGTATCCCCGTGGTGGGGGATTTCGGAACGGCGCGGACGGCCATGCAGAGCGTCGGAGCCGATGCCGTCATCGTCACCAGTTCGGATGATCTGAACCCGCGGCGTGTGAAGGAGCTGAGCTGGGATCTGGAGCAGGGGAAGTATTCCCTGATTGTGGCGCCGAGCCTGACTGACGTGAGCGGTCCCCGTATCCATAGTAGGCCTGTGTCCGGGTTGCCGCTATTGCACGTGGAGACGCCTCAGTACTCCGGCCTGCGGATGGTGATGAAACGCGGCTTCGATATTCTGGCGTCGCTGGCAATCATTGCTGTGTTGGCGCTTCCCATGCTCGTGATCGCGTTGTTAGTGAAGTTCACCTCGCCTGGGCCGGTGTTTTTCAAGCAGGATCGTGTGGGATTGAAGGGCGAGCCATTCCAGATGTTGAAATTCCGGTCGATGCGCGATGGCGCCGACAGAATGCTGGATCAACTGGTCCATTCGGGAAACACCGACGGAAACGGGGTCCTATTCAAAATGAAGGAAGATCCTCGTCAAACCAAGGTCGGCAAGATTTTGCGCCGTTACAGCTTAGATGAACTGCCGCAGCTGTTCAACGTGCTGGGCGGAAGTATGTCTCTGGTGGGGCCTCGGCCCTCACTGGAGCGTGAGGTGCAGCAGTATGAGTCACATGTGCACCGTCGTTTCCTCGTCAAGCCAGGCATCACCGGCCTGTGGCAGGTCAGTGGCCGCTCTGACCTCCCATGGGAAGAAGCAGTACGGCTTGACCTCTATTACGTCGAGAACTGGTCGCTGACTGCTGACCTGGTCATTCTCTGGCGGACGGCACGGGCGGTCGTCAAGGGTTCTGGGGCCTACTAGTAGTACTTGGTTAGGTGTGTCGCTGTTGAGTCTGGATTTTTTCTGTTAATCTCCTGGGCGTGGATGCTGACCAGGTGGCCCAGCTTCGCGTTGTGTTGGGTGAGTTTGTCGGGGATGTCTTTGCTTCGCTGAAGCGCAGGGATCAGTGCGATAAGGGTGGGTTGTACCTGCGTGGGCTGATGATTGAGGGGCGCTGGAAGTTGATGCAGCTGATGGGTGATCGCCTCGGTATCGATTATTAGCAGCTGCAGCAGTTCGTCTCGACCTCGTCGTGGAAGTTCGAGCCTGTAGCGTCACCAGATCGCGAAGAAGGCGGTGGAGGCGATCGCATGGGCTGTGTCAAGGAATTTGGACGGTTTTGTGGCTCTTGTGACGGATGTGTGGGTGCCAGCAAGGCTGGTTCCGCGGGGGCACGCCGTTCTCTCGTAGATTTCTGAGTGTCAACAAAAGA
>NZ_QWLD01000018.1 GCF_003600155.1 Nesterenkonia muleiensis
GACCTCCTGGTCCTCCGGGGCATCCTTGTAGTACTCGACCCCCTGAACCAGGGAAGCAGCACAATTGCCAACCCCCACCAAAGCCACACGGACTGGACTCTCTGCCACTGAACGTCTCCTTCAAAGAATGCAACCTATCCATCATAGAGTGGAAAGGTGACCGAGAACGACCGCCCCTGTACTGGTGGCATGCCTGGGGCAACCGATCCGTTGGTCCGTCATCTCTCAGATCGGTGGGGAGGCCCGGCCGGCAGCAGGCTGGCCACCCCGCGCCGAGGGTTCTGGACCATCCCCCGGATCTTGACCGCGCTGACAACCCTGGGGGTCCTGCTGGCGGTGCTGAGCTCGCAGTACTGCCGGATCAACGGCTGGGGCGGCACGGGCGTCTACCACTGGGGCTGCTACTCCGATGTCGCCGCGCTCTGGGGTTCCCGGGATTTCGCGCAGCACCCGTGGGCGCCCTTTCTGGAGAGCTATTCGAGTTTCGAGTATCCGGCACTGACCATGTTCCTGGCCTCCGCCCTGGCGGCCGCCACTTACGGGGCAGATGCTGTCTTCGGCGGTACTGCGCTGGACTACTGGGGTGAACGCACTGGGCTGCTGTACTGGGATCTGACCTTCCTGCTGGGTGCGCTGAGCTGGTTCGTGCTCACCCTGGCGGTGATGAAGGCCGCCGGGGCCTGCCCCTGGAGGGCGGCGATCGTCGCGCTGTCCCCGGCGATCATCCTGGGCGTCGGGATCAACTGGGATATCTTCGCCGCCGCAGCGCTCGGACTCGCCGTGCTGTTCTGTCTGCGCCGGCAGTGGTGGCTGGCCGGAGTGCTGGTCGGCGTCGGCGTCTCCGTCAAGCTCTATCCGCTCTTCCTGCTGGGCGCGGTGTTCACCCTGGCACTGCGCCAGCAGTGGAGGCCTGAATCCGGCCCGGGCCTCCGGTGGGCAGACTTCGCACGGCTCACCGCAGCCGGGGCACTGACCTGGGCGGCGCTGAACGTCCCGGTGATGCTGATCAGCTTCGACGCCTGGGCGGAGTTCTACGTGTTCTCCGCTGATCGCGGTGCCGGATGGTCCTCCATCTGGCAGGTCTGGGGTGTGCTGACCGGGTCCCCGTTGAGCGCTGAGACCGTCTCCACCTGGAGCTTCCTCATGTTCGCCGCCAGCTGCCTGGCTGTGCTGCTGATCGGGCTGACCGCTCCGCAGCGTCCTGGCCTGGTGCAGCTGCTGCTGCTGATCGTGGCGGCCTTCTTAGTGTTCAACAAGGTGTATTCGCCGCAGTTCATGATCTGGCTGGTGCCGCTGATCGCACTGGCCGGGCTGAAGATGCGCGATGTGCTGATCTGGCACGGGTTCCAGATTCTGCACTTCTGGGCGATCTGGATGCATCTGGCCGCGCAAATCAGCGCCTCGGAACCGCAGCACCTGTTCGACGAGAATCTCTATGTCGCCGCAGTGTTCGGCCACGTGGCCTCCACGCTCTATATCTGCGCCATGGTCATCCGGGACCTCTACCGGCCTCAGTCCGAGCCGTCAGCGGTGGGCTCGTAGTCCACTTCGACCGCCTCGTATTCGATATCGCTGCCGTCGACATCTATGATCCGCACCTCGACCGCACCCGCCCCATGGGCGTCAGTGAAATCACAGGTCATCTGCTCGTCCTGCTCGGCCTCCATGCTGCCGGGGCAGTCCACCTCATGGGGTGCGTCCTCCGGAAACTGCTCGTCGAAGGCGGATGCCACCTCATCCTCGACCTCTGACTGCGACCAGCTGCCTCCGCAGGCGGTCAGAGCCAGGCCGGAGAGGGCGGTCAACGTGATCGTGGCGCGGGTCCGGGTGTGCATCGTGTACTCCCTCTTTGTCTCAGCTGCCGTGCCGCTGTCTTTCAGCGACGTCACCACCTCATCGAATTATTCTGGAGGTCAACTGGGCATACACTGATCACTGCGTCGGTGGACAGTGCATAAGCAGGGCCGGGCGTTCAGTGCCTCACAGGTTCTCCGCGGCCCACTGCCTCAGGAGGGCGGCGGCGTCGTCGTACTCGACGGGACCATGCTGCATCCGGTGCTCCAGCAGGAACGAGTACGCCTTGCCCACCTGCGGACCTGGAGGGATCTCCAGGATCTCCATGATCTGCTGGCCGTCCAGATGCGGACGGATCTTGTTGAGCTCCTCCTGCTCCCGCAGTTCGGCGATCCGTGCCTCCAGATCGTCATAGGCCCGGGCCAGCCGCGCAGCCTTCTTCCGGTTGCGGGTGGTGACATCAGAGCGGGTCAGCCGGTGCAGCCGCTCCAGCTGGTCCCCGGCGTCGGTGACGTACCGACGGACCGCCGAATCCGTCCATCCCTGGTCCCCGTAGCCGTAGAACCGCATATGCAGCTCCACCAGGTGAGAGACGGCCCGGATACTCTCCTTGTCGAACTTCAGCGCCTGCATGCGCTTGCGGGTCAGCTTGGCCCCGACCACGTCATGGTGCCGGAAGCTGACCCCGCCGCCGGACTCGAAACGGCGAGTCTTCGGTTTGCCCACATCATGCATCAGTGCTGCAAACCGCAGGATGAAGTCTGGACCCGGCACCGGCCCCCCCGGATCGGTCTCCAGCCCGGCTGCCTGCTCCATGACCTGCAGCGAGTGCTGGTAGACATCCTTATGCCGGTGGTGCTCGTCATCGGTGAGCTTGAGCGCCGGCACCTCCGGCAGCACCATCTCGGCCAGGCCGGTCTCCACCATGATGTCGACCCCGGCACGCGGATCGGCCCCGCAGATCAGCTTCACCAGCTCTGCCTGAATGCGCTCCGCGGAGATGATCCGCAGCCTCTGCGCCATGCCGGTCATCGCCGCACGGACCTCATCGGCCACGGTGAGCTGCAGCTGAGAGGCGAACCGTGCCGCACGCATCATCCGCAGCGGATCGTCGCTGAAGCTCTCCTCAGGCGTAGCCGGGGTGCGCAGCAGGCCGCTGTGCAGGTCCCGCACTCCACCGTGGGGATCCACCAGTGTGAAGCCGGGCAGGCGCAGGGCCATGGCGTTGACCGTGAAATCCCGGCGGACCAGGTCTTCCTCCAATGAAATGCCGAACTGCACCTGCGGTTTTCGTGACGCGGGGTCATAGGCCTCGGACCGGTAGGTGGTCACCTCCAGGGTCTGGCCGCCCCGCCGGATACCGATAGTCCCGAACGCCCGGCCGATGTCCCAGTGCGCATCCGCCCAGCCGTCCACCGCCGCCACGATCTGATCCGGGGTGGCATCAGTGGTGAAGTCCAGGTCGGGAGAGACCCGCCCCAGGAACAGGTCACGCACCGGTCCGCCGACCAGCGAGAGGTCATATCCAGCGCGGGAAAACACCTCGCCGAGCTCGACGACGACCTCAGGCAGTTCGGCCCCGGCGGGGAATCCTTGGGGAAGTGAAACCATCACGCTGAACAGTTTTGCACAGACCACAGTTAAAGTAGGTACATGACCAATGCAGGAGCCGACGGCGAGCGGCGCACCCCGTTGACGGTGTCAATGGGTGCTCGCCGTGCCAGCGGCTCCTTCTCCGGGCGGGCCAATGGCCACCTGCCCACAGTGGAGGAGGTCAGTGCCGGCGGCGTCGTCATCACCCCCGCCTCCAAGGGCTTCGATGTGGCCATCATCGCCCGCTACAACCGGGGCGGTCGGCTGGAATGGTGCCTGCCCAAGGGACATCCCGAGGGGAATGAGACCTACCAGGAGGCTGCGGTCCGCGAGGTCGAGGAGGAGACCGGGATCGCCGGCTCCATCCTCACTGATCTGGGCAGCATCGAGTACTGGTTCACCGTACCCACTCACCGGGTGCACAAGACAGTCCACCACTTTCTGCTGGAAGCCGTGGGCGGTGAACTGACCATCGAGAAGGATCCCGACCATGAGGCGGTGGACGTGGCCTGGGTGAATCTGGATGAGCTCGACCGGATTCTCTCCTTCCCCAATGAACGGCGGATCGTCCAGACGGCACAACAGGTCATCCAGGACTCGCTGTAAGCCGGGCGCGATAAAGTCACCACCGATGACCCCTACACCTTCCCCCTACCGACCGCGTCACCGGGGCGCAGCCGCCACCCCGGCTCCCACCGTGGAGCAGGGGACGACGGCGCCGGCTGCAGAACCCGCCACACCCGCAGTCCCTGCCCATGTCCCCACCTCCGGCATGGCCGCGGCATCAGCGCTGATGGCCGCAGGCACCATGGTCTCCCGGGTGCTGGGATTCGTCCGGGCAGCCCTGCTGGGGGTGGCTCTGGCTGCGACCTCCACCATGGCCGATGTGTTCGAGAAGGCGAACTCGATCCCGAACATCATCTACGTGCTGCTGGCCGGGGGCATGTTCAACGTGGTGCTGGTCCCGCAGCTGATCAAGGCGGCGAAAGCCCCAGACCGCGGAGCCGAGTACACCTCCCGGCTGCTGACCCTGACCGTGGTGGTGCTGGGGGCGGCCACACTGGTGGTCACCGCAGCCGCGTACCCGATCATCGTGGCCCTGACCTACAACTGGTCGGAGGCTCAGCTGGCACTGGGCACCGCCTTCGCCCTGTGGACCCTGCCGCAGATCTTCTTCTACGGGCTCTATGCGGTCATCGGACAGATCCTCAACGCGAATGCGAAGTTCGGCTGGTACATGTGGGCCCCGGTGCTGAACAATGTGATCGCCATCGGCTTCATTCTGGTCTACATCATCACCTTCGGCGCGTACTCCGCAGACGAAAACCAGGCAGCGGAGTGGACCACCAGTCAGACGGTGATCCTTGCCGGCGGCCACACCCTGGGGGTCATCCTGCAGGCGGCTCTGCTGCTGTGGCCGCTGTCCAAGCTGGACATCCGGCTCAGGCCAGCGTTCGGCTTCCGCGGTCTGGGACTGGGTCAGACCGGCACCATCGCCCTGTGGACGCTGATCACCATGATGGCCGGGAACTTCTCCACTCTGCTGCATATGCGCCTGGTCTCAGGTGCCACTGCTGCCCGGGAGCAGATGGAGGAGGGTGCAGCTGTGCCCGGTGAGACCGCTGTAAACATCGCCGAGCTGGTCATTCTGCTGCCGCATTCGGTCTTCGTCCTCTCCCTGGCCACAGTGCTGTTCAATCAGCTCACCGCAGCCATGCAGGCTGATGACATCGTGACTGCGCGCTGGACCCTGAACCGGGGCCTGCGGATCTTCGCCATTCCCATCATGTTCTCCACCGTGGTGTTCGTGGTGCTGGCCGGGCCGATCGGCCGGCTGTTCAGCGGGACCTCTGCAGAGGCTATGCTCGGCGGTGCGGCCATCGGTCAGCTGGTCCTCATCTATGCGGTCGGGCTGCCCTTCCGCTCCGCCCAGTTCTACCTGATGCGGACCTTCTACGCAGCAGAGGATGCCAAGACTCCCATGGTGGTGACCCTGCTTCTGGCGCCGATCGGGCTGGCCATCACCTATACCTCTGCGGTGTTTCTGCCTGATCACTACCTGGCCTATGTGGTGGTCACCCTGTTCAGCGCCTTGAACATCGCCCGCAGCGTGATCTTCCATCTCATCGCTGTACGCCGATGGGGCGATTACGGACTCTCCAGCGTGCTGCACGCCTATATCAGCTCCGGGTACGCCGCAGTGGCCGCCGGCTGTGCCGGGTTCCTGGTCCTGGCACTGCTGGGCGGGTTCACCTGGGGCTTCGCCTGGAACTCCATCGGCACTGCGGCGGTGAGCTGCCTCGGCGTGGTCACGGTGATGGGCCTGGTGTACCTGGTGGTGCTGCGGGCGGCCAAGGTCCGTGAGTTCGGTGAGTTCATGGAGCCGGTCTCCCGCCGGATCCCCGCACTGGCCAGGCTCGCCCCGTAGGCACTGCGCAGTCCTCAGGTCTGGCCGGTAGGCTTAGCCGTCAGAGACTCATAGCATTTTGGGAGGAACAGCTCGTGCCCCAGCCGTTCGGCATCGGTGATGTGGTCGGCGGCCGCTATCGGATCACCCACCACGTGGTGACCTCGGCGGATCAGGACATCGTCTTCCAGGCCACCGATCAGGTCCTCGGACGTCAGGTGTCGGTCCTGCTGGCCTCCCGGGCCAATGCCAAGCAGGTCGCCACCTCCGCCAAAGAGTTGGCCGCCGGCGCCCGCCACTCACAGGTCGAGGTGCTGGACCTCGGCCTGGCAGAGGACCGCACCTTCCTGATCTCCACCATGGTCGACCCCAATCAGCTGCTGGATCTGGTGGTCCCGGACACCGCGCCCTACGTGGAGCCCTATTACACCGACTCTCTGGGCTCGGAGCTCTTCGGTCAGTCCCGTGAGATAGCGCCCCAGACCTATGACGACGACGCCGAGTACTACGCCCGGCTCGGCGGACTGGCCGGAGGGGAACCCCAGCAGCGACGACGCGCCCGCCGCCCGGCCTTCTTGGACAAAGTAACACCCGGCCACCGGCGGACCGCGTCCACCGATGAGCCCTCCTATACCCAGGAGGAGCTCGAGTCTGAGCTGGAGTCGGCGGGCAACGCCCACGGACTCAGCATCTCTCAGGAGATTGCTCATGTCAGTTTCTCTCTGCGCAGCGACTTCGATGAGGTGGAGGCCAACCCCGCCGCAGACAGCGAAGAAGACCCGATTGAAGCGATCAGCTTTCGTCCCGGCGGCGGGGGAACCCCGCTGGCACCTGGACCAGCCGCCGGCGAACCACTGGCGTCCGGGACCCGTGTTGACGCCGAGCGCTCACGCCGGCCACGTCAGGAAGCGCCGGGCTTCACCCCTGAGGCAGCTCCACCCCGGACCTCAGAGGAACCGGCAGCCGATGTCTTCGGAGCCTCACTGCCCGGAGGTCCCTTGGTGGAGAGTGCGCCGTCTGCTCCGCTCCCCACTGTGACCGTAGGCGGCGGACCTCGTTCCCATGCCCCGGTGAAGAGCGATGAACTGCTGGCCGAGGGCGAAGAGGTGGTCGATGATCCACCGTCTGAACCTGATGCGTTCTATGACCGGGCCGCTGTCCCGGAGACCTCGGCTCCGGAGGCCGCCGGGCACCCACCGACTCCTCAGGTTGAGCCGCTAGACTCCGGAGCAGGTGCGGCCATGTGGCAGGAACCAAGCAGCTTCACCAGTCTGATCAGTGCGGTTCCCTCACGAACACCGACGGCGTTCCCCGCCGCTGATGACTCTCACACATCCAGCGGCACTGGTGCTGAGCGTGATCAGCACACCAGCGTGACCTTGGGCCGTTGGATTGCCATCAGCACTCTTGGGGTGCTGATCCTCGCAGCTGCCATTGTCGTCTTCGTTGTCCTCACCGGCTGAACGGAATATCCGGTGCCCCCACAATGTTCGACACATCGAAAGCCATCGATACCCTGAGGAAGAACTTACTGTGACTGACCAGACCCCAGACCAGGTTCACGACGTCATCATCATTGGCTCGGGTCCAGCCGGATACACTGCTGCGATCTACACCGCCCGGGCGAACCTGAACCCTATTGTGCTGGCCGGTTCGGTCACCGCCGGCGGCGAGTTGATGAACACCACCGAGGTGGAGAACTTCCCCGGGTTCCCTGAGGGGATCCAAGGTCCAGATCTGATGATGAACATGGAGGCTCAGGCCAGACGGTTCGGCGCTGACATTCGGCATGAGGACGCCACTGAGCTGACCCTCGATTCTCCCATCAAGGAGATCACTCTTGGCTCAGGGGGTGTTCTGCATGCCCGGGCGGTGATCCTGGCGACCGGCTCTGCCTACCGTGAGCTGGGCGTGCCTGGTGAGAAGGCACTCTCCGGGCATGGGGTCTCCTGGTGTGCCACCTGTGATGGTTTCTTCTTCCGTGATCAGGTCATTGCCGTGGTCGGCGGTGGCGACTCTGCGATGGAGGAGGCACTCTTCCTCACCAAGTTCGCCGCCAAGGTCTATGTGGTTCACCGCCGTGATGAGCTGCGTGCCTCCCAGATCATGGCTGACCGGGCAAAAGCGCACGAGAAGATCGACTTCATCTGGAACACCGAGGTCACCAGTGTCCACGGTGCGGATAAGGTCAGTCAGCTGGGCCTGCGCAGCACGGTGGACGGCACGGAGTCCACTCTTGAGGTGACAGGTCTGTTTGTTGCTATTGGTCATGACCCGCGCGTGGAGCTCTTCCGCGATCAGCTTCAGCTGACCAGCGACGACACCGTGCAGGTTCAGGGCAGGACATCCAAGACAAGCCTGCCGGGGGTCTTCGCAGCCGGTGATGTCCTCGACCCCCACTACCGGCAAGCCGTCACAGCCGCCGGATCCGGTTGTGTGGCCGCCCTCGATGTCGAAGAGTACTTGGCCGATACCGCCGACTCCGATGCCAAGGAGACCACCGCGGCGCAGCACCGGTCCACCGATCCGACACCACAACCGGCAGCAGTCTGAACAACGTCAGCACTAACCTCAACAGTTTCCGAAAGGAGCGGGCGCCATGTCCGATCTCAAAGCAGTCACCGATGCAAGCTTCGAAGCCGATGTGCTCAATGCCAGCAAACCTGTCCTGGTCGATTTCTGGGCCGAGTGGTGCGGGCCGTGCCGCGCACTGACTCCAGAGCTGGAAAAGCTTGCCGCAGAATATGCGGACAAGATCGAGGTCGTGAAGGTCAACGTCGATGAGAACCCCGGGACCGCCGCAAAGTACGGCATCACCTCCATCCCCGCAGTTTTCGCCTTCAAAGGCGGAGAGAAGGTTCAAACATCCATCGGCGCCAAGCCCAAGCCAGCCCTCGAACAGGAATTCTCCGACCTGCTGGCCTAATCTGAGTCCCGTTTCACGTGAAACGCCCCTGTGGCCGATGATCTGGTCACAGGGGCGTTCTGCATCTGGGGCGAGCACCCAACGGCAGAGCCGCTGACCATCACACCTGAAAGAACCACCTCACCGCTGCACATACGCACCCATCTGTGCTCTGCACTCCCGCTGGCGGGGAAACCCGCCCAGTCCCTGACCTGGCCCGCCCACACGCTGCGCGTCTGCACGGGTCCCCGAGGTCAGGGGTCCGCCTCGGCCGGCTGCAGAGGCGCCGGCCATCACACCTAAAGACCCACCTCAACGCCCCACATACGCACCCATCTGTTCCAAGATCCGCTCGAGGTCGTCGAGGGAGGCGAAGTCGATGGCGATCCGGCCCTTCTTCGCGCCAAGACTGATCTTCACCTGCGTGTCCAAGCGATCGGTGAGCGCTTCGGCGTACTCGTCCAGTTCCTGAACCCGGCTCGCTGAGGGAAGGCGATTCGTTTCACGTGAAACGCTGGTCTTCTCCTCTCCCCTCTTGATCAGTGTGGCCTGCTCCTCGGCACCGCGCACCGACAGGCCTTCTGCGACAATCCGCTGAGCAAGGTCTTCCATCTGAGACTCACTCTCCAGACCCAGCAATGCACGAGCGTGCCCGGAGGACAGCACCCCTGCCGCCACCCTGCGCTGCACGGCCGCCGGGAGCCTCATCAAGCGCAAGGTATTGGAGATCTGCGGGCGAGAACGGCCGATGCGTTGTGCCAGCTGCTCCTGGCTGATGCCGAAATCGTCCAGCAGCTGCTGGTATGCCGCAGCCTCTTCCAAAGGATTCAACTGTGACCGGTGGATGTTTTCTAGAAGGGCGTCTCTCAGCAGATTCGTATCTGCAGTATGTCGGACCACGGCGGGGATGGTCTCACGCCCTGCCGCCTTCGAGGCTCTCCACCGTCGCTCACCCATGATGAGCTCGAACTGGTTGGACTCCACAGGGCGCACGACAATGGGCTGCAGGACACCTATCTCCCGGACAGAATGGACGAGTTCGGCCATATCGTCCTCGTCAAAGACCTCACGGGGTTGTTTCGGGTTAGGCCGAATCAGTCCTACGGGAACATCCAGGAATTCAGCACCTGGGGATGATGCCGGGGGTGTTTCACGTGAAACCACTTGATCCTCAGCAACGGTGCCTGAGCTTCTGCGCCCGACCTGCCTCGGCTCCCGTACGCCCAGAACATCTGGCATCTCTGCCCGCCGAGTTCCGTGACCGCGCCTGGGAGTCGTCGAGCTTCTTGGTGCTCTTCCAGCGGTCGCCGCGGAGTCGGCTGTGGTTTCACGTGAAACGCGCTGGGTGGCCAAGTGTGATTTAGCGGAAAAGAAGACATCGATCGGTCGCTCGATACCTCCCGTTTCACGTGAAACGTCCACCGGTTCGGCCTCAACCGCTGGTTCGACAGGCGGAACCGCGTGAACTGCAGCTCCCGCGACAGGGTTTTCCTCGGCGTCGCTGTTGATCAATGCTCCCAGGCCGCGGCCAAGTCCACGCTTCTTACGCTCCGACACAGCAGTCCTTCCACGGTTCACAACACATTGTCATCAATTGTAGAGCCGAGAGCTGAGAACACTGTCCGGTCCCGAGGTTTCACGTGAAACCGCGAAGACGGAGAGCACCGCAGAGTCTAAGATCGCCGGACCAACTCAGCGGCCGCCTCCAGATAAGATAGCGCCCCGGTCGAGGAGCGATCATAGGTGATGACCGACTGCTGATAGCTCGGGGCCTCCGCAATACGGACGCTGCGCGGAATCTTTGACTCCAGCACCTCATCGGGGAAGTGCTGTTTGACCTCTTCGACGACCTGAGCAGCCAGATTCGTGCGGGCGTCGTACATCGTCAGCAGGATCGTCGAGACCCTCAGGACCGGATTGAGATGCTTCTGGATCATGTTGATGTTGTTGAGCAGCTGACTCAGTCCCTCCAAGGCGTAATACTCACACTGAATGGGAATGAGAACCTCCTTGGCCGCCACAAAAGCATTGACGGTCAGCAGGCCGAGGCTTGGGGGACAGTCAATGAAGACATAGTCCAGACGCTCCATCTCCTGATGCTCCCGGTACCGCATATACTCTTCAAGCGCACGCTGGAGCCGCTGTTCCCTGGCCACCAGCGAAACCAGCTCAATCTCCGCACCAGCAAGGTGGATGGTCGCCGGAATCACGGAGAGCCCGTCAATGTCCGGACAGTCAGCCACCACATCTGCGAGTGTCAGATCATCGATCAGCACGTCGTAGATGGAGTCCGTCTCTGCCGAATGGGGGACACCCAGGCCGGTGGAGGCATTGCCCTGCGGATCGATGTCCACCACCAACACGTTGAATCCGTGGTCTGCCAACGCCGCGGCCAGATTGACCGTCGACGTCGTCTTACCCACTCCGCCCTTTTGATTAGAGACAGTGATGATCCGTGTCTCCGGGGGCCTCTCCAAGGACAGTTCAGAGAGCTTCTTCCGGCGCTGCTGCTCGTCCTTCACCTGAGCGGCCAGCGGGGAGTCAGACAGAGATTCAGTCATAGGACAACACTAACCCTTAGTCGGAGATTCTTGAGTCACGCGCAGAGAGGTCTCCCGAAGCGGGCGCACGTTCAGCGGCGGCCGCACACTCTCACTGGCGGCGAATCCGCACCACAGTGGTGGGCTCTTCCAGAATCTCCTCCCCGAGCAGCTGAATCTCCGGCGGGTTCAGCCTAAAACGCCTGAGGACCTTCTGCGCCGCCTCGATCTCCGCTCCAGCGGAACGTCCCTTGAGGAAGAGCAGCTCGCTCTCGTCGTCCAGAAGTGGAAATGTCATGGGTATCAGCTTCTTCAGAGCTGACACAGCCCGGGCAGTCACCACATCCGCCAACACCTCATCACCCACCTCTTCGGCACGGGCGCGGATCACTCTCACATTGCTGATCCCCACATCCCTGACCACGGTGTCCAGCCACTCCACCCGACGCTCCATGGGCTCGATCAGGGTGAACTCCACATCGTCGCGGACCAGGGCCAGAGCGAGCCCCGGCAGGCCGGCCCCAGAACCCACATCCGCCACTGTGCCGCCTGCGGGCAACTCCGGGCCCAGCACGGCGCAGTTGAGAACATGCCGTCCCCAGATCCGTGGCACCTCCCGGGGACCCAGCAGGCCATGGCTGATCCCTGTGGTGCAAAGGTGCTCAACGTACTTCACCGCCTGCCGCAGTCGATCTCCGAAAAGGACATCAGCTGCCTGACGCTCCGCGTCGTTCAGCGCAGGCACCGCCTCTCCCTCAACGACATCAGCGGTGACGGGCAGGCGCTGCTGATCATCAGGGTGACCGGCTTCCCCGGCCGCCGGATCTGGCACTGAGTCGCTCATGTCACGGCTGCCGTCTATTCGCCAGAGACGACGACGTGGCGGCGCTTGCCTTCGCCCTCCGATTCGGAGACAAGACCCACCTCGGCGACGAAATCGTGGACGATCTTACGCTCATAGGCCGTCATCGGATCCAGATGGACCTCTTCATCAGTCTCCCTGACCTTCGCCACGGCAGTCTGCGCCAGCTGCTTGAGCTCCTCATGACGGGCAGCACGGTGACCGTTGATATCCAGCACCAACCGAGTCCGGTCACCCGTGGCAGTCAGAACAGCAAGCCGGGTCAGCTCCTGGAGAGCATCCAGGACTTCACCCCGGGGCCCAACCAGTTCCTGCAGCTCCTCACCGCCGTCCTCTGCCTGGATGGAGATGAAGGTCCTCTCACCACGGATCTCAATCTCGATATCACCGTCGAGATCCACAATGTCCAATAACTCTTCAAGGTAGTCCGCCGCCACATCACCCTCATCGGCACCTGAGTCAGCGGCGGCGTCGTGCCCTTTCTCCTGCAGGTCAAGGTGCTGGTCAGCATCGGGATCCACGGTCTGCGCACCGTCTTCAACGATCTGTTCTGAGGTGGTCTGTTCGTTCATCGTTGTCCCTTTTTCTTCTTCTTTTTCTTCTTCTTGGGCTGGGAGGTCTGACCCTTGTGCTCGCCCTTGGGCTTCGCAGCCTCCTCGCGGGCCTTACGGGCATCCTCGCCCACCGGCGGAAGCCCCTTGGCCGCCCGGCGCAGGTTCAGCTCCTTCTCAGCCAGCGATCCCGGGGTGGGGTTGTTCCTGATGACCCACCACTGCTGACCCATGGTCCAGAAGTTGGTGGCGGTCCAGTAGATCAGCACCCCGACCGGGAAGTACACACCGCCGAAGACGAAGACCAGCGGCAGCACATAGAGCATCATCTTCTGAGTCTGGGCGAACTGCCCCTGCAGGGCGGCCTCGGACATGTTCTTCGACATCAGCTGCTTCTGGGTGAAGAACTGCGTGCTGACCATCAGAACGATCATGGTCGCCGTCAGTGCGATCACTGCGACGGTGCCGCCCATCAGGCCCGGATCTCCCTGGACCGCACCGAGGAAGGTATCGGGCATGCCCACACTGAGGAGCCGTGATTCGGCGAAGCTGACCACCTCGGACGGGGACAGGGCAAAATAACCCTCGGCCTGGTAGTCGGTGTCGGTGGTTCCCCATCCGATGCCGCCGCCGATCCGGTTCAGACACCAGAACAGCGCCAAGAAGATCGGCATCTGCGCCAGGATGGGCAGACAGGTCATGAACGGGTTGACCTTATGCTTCTTGAACAGCGCCTGCTGTTCAGAGACCATCGCCTGCCGTGAGACCGGATCCTTCTTGCCCTTGTACTTGGCCTGGAGCTTCTGCAGCTCAGGCTGGACAATCTGCATTCCGCGCTGGGACTTGATCTGACGGACGAACAGCGGGATCAGGATGATCCGGATCACCAGCACCAGCAGAACGATGGACAGAGCCCAGTTCAGGCCGGACTCTTCGGGCAGGCCCAGCAGGCCCAGCACGTTGTGCCACAGGCTGAGGATGAAGGACACCGCCCAGCTGAAGGGCCACATGATTGTGTCGAGGAAAGCCATTACTCTCTCAGGGGTCAGGTTCGGCGCCGAGCCCCTTGTCTGCAGGGAATGTTGTGTGCCGAACGCGTGGAGTGTGAGAAAACCAACCTTCAGGGTACTTGATCAGTCTGGATCACGCGGAATCGGCGGATGGTTCAGTTTCACGATCGGTGGCAGCTCCTGCTCCGGCCAGACCCGTGAGGAGGCGGGAATGTGATCAACTCCCCCGCCGGTGAAGGGGTTGCAGCGCAGGATGCGCCACCCGGTCAGCACGCTGCCCCTGACCAGTCCGTGGACGGTGACTGCTTCGAGCCCGTAGGCAGAACAGCTCGGGTAGAACCCGCAGACCTCCCCGTAGAGCGGGGAGATCATCTTCCGCCAGAAGAGGATGAACCAGATCAGCGGGTACGACGGCGCCCTCCGCCACCAGTGCCAGTAGTTCCGTGCTTGTTCCGGAGACGGGGAGACCCCGTGGCCTCCCCGGGTTCCTGAGGCGGCGGAGTCTTCCGGCGGTGGTGGAGATGCGCTGAGGAATTCCTCAAGGTAAAAATCGCTGTGGCGGATCCATGTCATGGGCGCACAGCCTTGGCCAACGCCCGGCGCAGAGATGATTCCACATCCGCATACAGCACGGTGTGGTCGGCTGCAGGCGCTTGGGGCAGGGCGCGTATCACCATATCCGCGGCGAAGCCCTCAGGCAGTTCTACGGCCCGACTGCGCATCAGGTCAGCCACAATATGACGCAGTCTGCGGGTGGTCCTGTGCCGCACCACGGCATTGCCCACAGCTTTGGACACGATGAATCCGCAGCGCCAGCGGGGTCCAGTCGAGTGCGAGACCAGGCGAACGTTGACCACCACGGTCGCACTGCCGGCACGCAGTCTCCGCCCCATCACAGCAGAGAAGTCCTGTGCCGAGGTCAGCCGGTGGGGTGCAGGCAGCATAGGGGTCACTCAAGCTCTCTGGGCGGAGCCGCAGAAACAACAATGGCCCGCAACCAAGGCTGCGGGCCGTCGTCGTACCTGCTGCGCTCAGGCAGACAGCTTCTTGCGTCCGCTGCGGCGGCGGGTGGAGATGATCGACCGGCCGGCGCGGGTGCGCATGCGTGATCGGAAGCCGTGCTTGCGGCTACGGCGGCGGTTGCTCGGCTGGAAAGTCCGCTTGCTCACTGTGTACTCCCAAGATAATGGTTGAAGTCTGGTTGGCCATTTTGGGCGCGCGTGGATGCGCCATGCCCTTGGCGACTGGTCAACGTTAGTCCCATTACCATACAGCGGTCAAATTGACGGCGGCACTGTAGGTGATTCCCCAGAATTCACAGAACTTATCCACAGTTCTTGTGGAATACTGTCTGGACAGGTTTGCCCGTCCACCAGCCACCAGAGGAAGCAGCAGCGTGTCCGCCGATTCCGAATCCTCCGTCTCCACCCAATGGCAGCAGGTTCTCACTGAGCTGAGAGAAAACCACGGGATCACCGGCCTGAAACTCGCCGATGTGGCCCGCGCAGTCCCCCAATCTGACCAGCTGATCGGCGACACCCTTCTGCTGGCCGTCCCCCATGAGCGAGTCAGACAGCTTCTGCACTCCACACTCCAGGCGGAACTCTCCCACGCACTGCACACCGTCTTCGGCAAAGACATCCTCTGCGCCTATGTGATCGACCCGGAGTTGGCGAAGGCACAGCGTGAGAAGGACGACGGCACCAGTCCGGTCTCCACCGACCCCGTCCGGGCGCACCACCCCACTCAGATGCCCACCGCCTACACCGCAGGGACACCTGAGACCTCCCCGCAGCCGGTGAGCCCGGCGGTGCCGATGGCCTTCACCCCTGATGGGACCACCTCACCGCATACCGGGAACTTCGAAACCTCGCGCCTGAATCCGCGCTACACCTTCGACACTTTCGTCATCGGCTCCTCGAACCGCTTTGCCCATGCCGCAGCCAACGCCGTGGCCGAGGCACCGGCGAAGGCATACAATCCACTCTTCATCTACGGCGATTCAGGACTGGGCAAGACCCACTTACTGCACGCCATCGGCCACTACGCCCAACGGCTCTACTCCGGCATCAGAGTCCGGTATGTGAACTCAGAGGAGTTCACCAATGACTTCATCAACTCCATCCGTGATGACGAGGGAGCCAGCTTCAAGCACCTCTACCGAAACGTCGACATCCTGCTGCTGGACGATATCCAGTTCCTGGCGGACAAAGAGCGGACCGTGGAGGAGTTCTTCCACACCTTCAACACGCTGTACAACAACAACAAGCAGGTGGTCATCACCTCCGATGAACCGCCCAAACAGCTCTCCGGGTTCGAAGAGCGGCTGCGTTCACGGTTTGAATGGGGGCTGATCACCGACATTCAGCCCCCAGACCTGGAGACCCGCATCGCAATCCTGCGCAAGAAGGCCAACGCCGAGAACTTCTCCTGCCCCGATGATGTCCTGGAGTACATCGGCTCCAAGATCTCCACCAACATCCGTGAGCTGGAGGGCGCGCTGATCAGAGTCACCGCCTACGCCGCGCTCAACAAGCAGGAAGTCAACCTTCTGCTGGCCGAACAGGTCATGCGCGACCTGATCTCCGATGATCACGCCAAGGAGATCACCGCTCAGCAGATCATCAACGCCACCGCCGACTACTACGACTTCACCGTCGAGGACCTGATGTCGAAGTCGCGCAGCCGAAACCTGGTCACCGCACGGCAGATCGCGATGTATCTGCTGCGTGAACTGACCGAGATGTCACTGCCGAAGATCGGCCAGGAGCTCGGCGGCCGCGACCACACCACCGTGATCTACGCCGAACGAAAAATCCGCGAACTCATGGCGGAACGCCGAGCGGTCTTCAACCAGGTCACCGAACTGACCAACAAGATCAAACAGGGCAGATAGACCCCACCGGTCACACCTGTGGAGAATGCCCTCATACACATCTCACACTGATGTAGTTCCGCAGGATCAGCGCCCACCGGACGAGTTGACACTAAGGTAATCCACAGTTTTACCCACATATCCACAGGCAGTGGTGCAGAACAGCGGATCACGGTCACACACCTGTGGATAAACCAGTGGAAAATCCGGTGAACAGACCACCATTCCTGTGCATAACTCCCGGATTCCTGGGGAAACCATTGCACAGCACCCGAAAATCCTCCCCGTGTAGTTCACAGCGGCACCGGGCGCACTTCACCGCTAACTACACAGGCAGATCGCCACAGGCACCGGGATCGGCATGGTTATCCACAGAATCCACACCTGTTACTACCACTTCTGTTCTTTAATCCATATGCTTCTTCCATAATCAACAGCTTGCCCCTCCAGCCCAAGATGTTGTGGTCCAGACAGAGACTTTCGGCATATCTGGTGAAGACGGTAAGCTCATCCCTCAGACACACCTGCCGAATCGCTTGACATGTGAGGGAGTCCCACAGTGCAGTTCACCGTAGACCGTGACGTTTTGTCCGAGGCGGTGTCTTGGGCTGCCCGCTCACTCTCACCACGCCCGCCTGCACCGGTGCTTTCCGGCCTGCTGATCACTGCAGACTCCCAGCAGGTCAGCATCTCCAGCTTCGACTATGAGGTCTCTGCCCAGCTGAGCGTCGAGGCAGAGGTCGCCGAGCAGGGCACAGTGCTGGTCTCCGGCAGGCTACTCAACGATATTGTGAAATCACTGCCCCATGCGCCGGTGACCTTTTCCCTGGAAGAGACCAAAGTGGTGGTGACGTGTAAGTCCTCCACCTTCACCCTCACCACCATGCCGGTGGACGAATACCCTGACTTACCTGCTCAGCCGGAGGTCTCCGGTGTGGTCGAGGGGTCGGTGTTCGCCCGAGCGGTCTCTCAGGTGATTTCGGCAGCCGCTCGAGATGACACCCTGCCGCTGCTGACAGCGGTCAAGCTGGAGATCGAAGGCGAGACCATCACCTTCTTCGCCACCGACCGGTACCGCCTGGCCATGCGGGAGATCACCTGGCGTCCTTCTGACCCCTCCATCTCCACCTCACTGCAGATCAAGGCCAAAACCCTCAACGAGGTGGCCAAGTCCCTGGCCGGGGCAGGGGACCTGGCCATCTCCATCTCCGACGACGACGCCCTGGTCGGCTTCTCCTCCGGGGGCCGGCGCACCACCAGCACCCTGGTCGACGGCGATTACCCCAAGATTCGGCAGCTCTTCCCGGAAGAGACTCCGATCCACGCGGTGGTCAACACCGCCGAACTGATCGAGGCCGCCCGCCGCGTCTCCCTGGTCTCAGAGCGCAACGGCTACATCCGACTGCAGTTCACCGAAGAGAACTACGTGACCCTGGACGCCGGAGTCGACGACAACGCCTCGGCATCCGAAGTGGTGGCAGCTCAGCTGACCGGCGAGCCGATCACTGTGGGATTCAACCCCGCCTACCTCAATGAGGGGCTGAGCGTCTTCGACACCGACTACCTGCGTTTCAGCTTCGTCTCAGCCCCCAAACCCGCCATGGTCACCGGACAGGCAGAGGAGGACGGGGAGAACTCCACCGACTTCCGCTACCTGCTGATGCCCGTTCGCCTGCAGGACCGATGACAGTCCGGCCCTGAACTGCTGTGCGGCTCTCCCACCTCGTTCTCCAGGATTTCCGCAGCTATGCGCAGACCGAACTGGTGCTGCAGCCGGGCCCCAATGTCCTGCTGGGGTTCAACGGTGTGGGAAAGACCAATATTGCCGAGGCCATCGGATATCTGAGCAGCCTCTCCTCCCACCGGGTCCCCCAGGACGCTCCACTGATCCGGCACGGGGAGTCCCAGGCCATCATCCGGGCACAGGCCCACCGCGGAACCCGGAGCGCCTTCTTGGAACTGGAGATCAACCCCGGGAAGTCCAACCGGGCCAGGATCAACCGGGGGTCCGCGGTCCGGGCCACCGAGATGCTGGGCATTCTGCGCAGTGTGCTCTTCGCCCCCGAGGACCTGGAGCTGGTCAAAGGCCCACCCACCCTGCGGCGGCGGCTCTTCGACGTGCTGGCCGTCCAGCTGCGCCCGGCCCTGGGGCAGCTGCGGCAGGACTACGACAAAGTGCTGCGGCAGCGCAACGCGCTGCTGAAGTCCATCCGTCACGAAGGATTCACCCCCACCCATGAATCCACCCTGGAGGTCTGGGATACCCAGCTCTCCCAGGCAGGCGGCCGGCTGCTGGGGGCCCGGCTGGATATGCTGGCAACGCTGCGGCCGCATCTCAGCCAGGCCTACCAGGACCTCTCAGACTCTGTGCGCACCGCACGAATGCGCTACCTGTCCTCACTGACCGGCCATGATGAGGATGACGACGACGGCGCAGACACCTCCTTGGACCCGGCCACTGACGTCTCCGCCTTGGAAGGGGCCACGACGGAGGAACTCACCGAACAGCTCCACCAGGGACTGCAGTCTGTGCGCAAGCGCGAGCGGGAGCGCGGAATGACCCTGATCGGCCCGCACCGCGACGACGTCCACTTCAGCCTGGACGCCACCCCGGTGAAGGGCTACGCCTCCCACGGGGAAACGTGGTCGTATGCGCTGGGACTCCGGCTGGCCAGCTACCGGGTGATGCTCGATGACGACCCCGAGCCTGGCGCTGAGCCGATCTTGATCCTCGATGATGTCTTCGCGGAGCTGGATGCGCGCCGCCGCCGCCGGCTCGCCGAGCTCGCCATCGGAGCTGAGCAGGTGGTGGTCACTGCTGCGGTGGAT
Organism: Nesterenkonia muleiensis; assembly: GCF_003600155.1. GTDB lineage: Bacteria > Actinomycetota > Actinomycetes > Actinomycetales > Micrococcaceae > Nesterenkonia > Nesterenkonia muleiensis. The sequence continues at coordinate 19,367 of NZ_QWLD01000018.1, forward strand.
GACGATGTTCCCGAGGCCTTGCTCAGCAATGCCTACCGGGTGGAGTCTGTTGACCAGATCAGTCAGGCCACCCTGATGGAACCCGGTGAGACGCAGTGACCGACAATGAATCTTTAGGTGTGAAGGCCGGCGCCGCTGCAGCCGGCGGAGACGGACCCCTGAGGTCTGGGACCCGTGCAGACGCGCAGCGTGTGGGCGAGCCACGTCAGGGACCAAGCGGGGTTTCCCCGCCGGCGGGACAAGCAGCAGATCTTCCCGATGCCGCCGAGGTACTGTTCAACCGTTTCCGCAAGGCGGCTGAGGAACGCGGTGACCGGAGACTGCGCCGTCCGCCGAAGAACGCCTCACTGAGCGCCGATCCCCGGACGGTCTCACAGTCGGCCCGCCAGGAGAGCAGCAGGCGGGGCGGCAGCCCCGGCCCTGACCTGCGAGACCCCAAACCGCTCGGTGAGACGCTGAGAACGCTGGTGCGCAGCCGTGGATGGTCCGCCCCGGTGGCCGTCGGTTCGGTGATCACCCGCTGGGACCAACTGGTCGGCGAGGCCATCGCTGAGCACTGCAGGCCCTCCACCTTCGAAGACGGCACCGTCCAGGTGGTGTGCGACTCCACCGCCTGGGCCACTAATCTCAAGCTGATGAAACCCAAGATCATGGAGGTCTTCGATCAGGAACTGGGCAAGGGAATCGTCACCGAGATCGACATCTGCGGCCCGCAGGCTCCGAACTGGAAGAAGGGCCGCTATTCAGTCCGCGGCGGTCGCGGCCCCCGTGACACCTATGGATGACCGGACTTGCTGAGGAGGTGATGGCCGGTGGCGGGACCGGCTCAGTCGCCATATACCGCATCGTCAGCCGTGGAGATGATCCTTCCCCCATATGACGGTCTGCAAATCAGTCCCAGAGGCCCTCTGAAGTCTCCTAGCGGCAATGTCTGGGGTTCAAACCCCGCAAAAGTACGGAGAATGGCCGCTTTCGCTGTAGAATAGGGGAGTGAGCGAACAGGACACTACATACGGCAACTATGGCGCATCTGATATTACCGTCCTGGAGGGGCTCGAGGCGGTGCGTAAGCGTCCCGGGATGTACATCGGCTCCACCGGTGAGCGCGGACTGCACCACCTGGTCTACGAGGTTGTCGACAACTCTGTCGATGAGGCACTGGCCGGCTACTGCTCACAGATCAAGGTCACCCTGCAGAATGACGGCGGTGTCCGGGTCGAAGACGACGGCCGCGGCATCCCGGTGGACATGCACCCCACCGAAGGGATGCCCACGGTGGAGGTGGTCATGACCGTGCTGCATGCCGGCGGCAAGTTCGGCGGCGGCGGCTACGCCGTCTCCGGCGGCCTGCACGGTGTGGGCATCTCTGTGGTCAACGCGCTCTCCTCCAAGGTGGAGACCAGGGTGCGTCGGCAGGGACATGAATGGAGCATCTCCTTCGCTGAGGGCGGCACCACCGTCGCAGGACTGTCTAAGGGAGCCGAGACCTCCGAGACTGGCACCACACAGGTCTTCTACCCGGACCCGGAGATCTTCGACAGCGTGGAGTTCAGCTTTGAGACGCTCCGGGCCCGCTTCCAGCAGATGGCCTTTCTCAACAAAGGTCTGCGTATCACCCTGCGCGATGAGCGTCAGATCGACGAGAACCAGGTCGTTGAGGATGAGATCGTCGACCAGCACGAGCCCGCCGAGGCGCAGCTCTCTGAGGGGGAGGAGCCGGCGCCGGCCGAACCGGGTGAGCACCAGGAGGCCTTCGCTGAATCGCCCAAGGGCCGGGTGGTCACCTATCAGTACGACGACGGCCTGCTCGACTACGTCAAGCACCTGAACTCCACCAAGAAGTCCGAGAACGTCCACGATGACGTCATCGCCTTTGAGGCTGAGGACACCGGCCGCGGCATCGCCGCCGAGATCGCCATGCAGTGGACCCTGACCTACTCGGAGTCGGTGCACACCTACGCCAACACCATCAACACCCATGAGGGCGGCACTCATGAGGAGGGCTTCCGTTCAGCTCTGACTGCGCTGATCAACCGGTATGCGCGGGAGAAGAACTACATCAAGGACAAGGAGGAGAACCTCACCGGCGAGGATATCCGCGAAGGACTCACCGCGGTGATCTCGGTGAAACTCTCCGAACCGCAGTTCGAGGGTCAGACCAAGACCAAGCTGGGCAACTCGGAGGCCCGCGGATTCGTCCAGGGTGTGGTCCATGAGCATCTGGGCGACTGGCTGGAGCGCAACCCCGGCCCGGCCAAAGACATCATCCGCAAAGCCCAGTCCGCCGCCCAGGCCAGGCTGGCCGCCCGCAAGGCCCGGGAGCAGGCGCGTCGCAAATCCCCGCTGGAGACCTTTGGGATGCCCGGCAAACTGGCCGACTGCTCATCCAAGGACCCCTCCATCTCGGAGATCTACCTGGTGGAGGGCGACTCGGCCGGCGGTTCAGCCAAGCGCGGCCGCGACCCCAAGACCCAGGCGATCCTGCCGCTGCGCGGCAAGATCCTCAACGTGGAGCGCGCCCGGCTGGACAAGGCGCTGTCGAACAACGAGGTCCAGTCGATGATCACCGCCTTCGGCACCAACATCGGTGAAGAGTTCGACATCGGGAAGCTGCGCTACCACAAGATCGTGCTGATGGCCGATGCCGATGTGGACGGCCAGCACATCACTACGTTGATGCTCACCTTGCTGTTCAGGTACATGCGCCCGCTGATCGAGCACGGGCACGTCTTCCTGGCCCAGCCGCCGCTGTACAAGATCAAATGGTCCAACGGCGAACCCGACTATGTGTTCACCGACGCCCAACGCGAAAAGGCCCTCTCCACCGGACGGTCTGCGGGCAGGAAGCTGCCCAAGGAACTGGGCATCCAGCGCTACAAGGGCCTGGGCGAGATGGACTACTCCGAGCTGTGGGAGACCACCATGGACCCGCAGAACCGGACCCTGCTGCAGGTCTCCATGGAGGATGCCGCAGCCGCCGATGAGATCTTCTCCATCCTCATGGGCGAAGACGTCGAATCCCGCCGGAACTTCATCCAGCAGAACGCCAAGGACGTCCGTTTCCTCGATATCTGACCGCCCTGGCTGCCAAGGTGAGTATCAGGCGTCGTTGTGAAGCCGTTGAAACCTCGAAGGAAGAGATTACGTGAGCGATAACACCCCAGAGAACCCGGACGCTGCCGCACAGGGCGCTGGCGGAGCTGAGGCTCTCAGTTCTGCTGCTCCGCTGGCCGGCGTCGACGTGGACCGGGTGCAGCAGGTGGACCTGCAGACCGAGATGAAGCGGTCCTACCTGGACTACGCCATGGCGGTGATCGTCGGACGTGCCCTGCCCGATGTGCGCGACGGCCTCAAGCCGGTCCACCGAAGGGTGCTCTACGCCATGTATGACGGCGGTTACCGGCCGGACCGCTCTTTCAACAAATGCGCCCGCGTGGTCGGCGATGTGATGGGCTCCTATCATCCGCACGGCGACTCGGCGATCTACGACGCCCTGGTCCGGCTGATCCAGGACTGGGTGATGCGGTATCCGCTGGCCGCTGGGCAGGGGAACTTCGGCAACCCGGGGGACGACGGCGCGGCCGCCCCCCGGTACACCGAGACCAAGATGGCCGCCCTGGCCATGGAGATGGTCCGGGACATCAACGAGGACACCGTCGACTTCCAGGACAACTACGACGGCAAGCAGCAGGAGCCGGTGGTGCTGCCGGCACGGTTCCCCAATCTGCTGGTCAACGGCTCCTCCGGCATCGCGGTGGGCATGGCCACCAACATCCCGCCGCATAATCTGCGCGAGGTCGCCTCCGGTGTGCAGTGGTACCTGCAGAACCCGCAGGCCAGTCGTGAGGAGCTGCTGGAAGCCCTGCTGGCCCGGGTCAAGGGACCGGACTTCCCCACAGGAGCCCAGATCCTGGGCACCCGGGGGATCGAGGACACCTACCGCACCGGGCGGGGCTCCATCACCATGCGGGCGGTGGTCAACGTCGAGGAGATCCAGGGACGCACCTGCCTGGTGGTCACTGAGCTTCCGTACCATGTGAACCCCGACGCCCTGGCCCGGAAGATCGCCGCCCTGGTCAAGGACGGCAAGATCGGCGGCATCGCTGAGATCCGTGATGAGTCCTCGGGCCGGACCGGTCAGCGCCTGGTGATCGTGCTGCGTCGCGACGCGGTGGCCAAGGTGGTGCTGAACAACCTGTACAAGCACACCCAGCTGCAGGAGAACTTCTCGGCCAATATGCTTGCTCTGGTGGACGGCGTGCCGCGCACCCTGAGCCTGGACGCCTTTGTCCACCACTGGGTGGTCCACCAGATCGAGGTCATCGTCCGGCGCACCCGCTTCCGGCTGGCCAAGGCCGAGGCCGAGGCGCATATCAAAGTCGGGCTGCTCAAAGCACTCGATGACATCGACCGGGTCATCGAGACCATCCGCGGCTCAGCCAGTGTCGATGAGGCCCGCGAGGGGCTCAAGGCGCTGCTGGAGATCGACGACGACCAGGCCACCGCCATTGTGGATATGCAGCTGCGCCGCCTGGTCGGCCTGGAGCGGCAGAAACTCCAGGGCGAGTACGACGAGCTGATGCGCATGATCGCCGACTTCAAGGAGATCCTGGCCAGCGAGGACCGCCAGCGCACCATCGTCGGCGATGAGCTGGCCACCATCGTGGACAAGTTCGGCGATGAGCGCCGCACCCACGTGCTGCTGGGCTACGACGGTGACATGTCGATCGAAGATCTCATCCCCGAAGAGGATGTGGTGGTCTCCATCACCCGTGACGGGTACGTCAAGCGCACCCGGATCGACAACTACCGGGCCCAGCACCGCGGTGGCAAGGGAGTCCGTGGTGCCCAGCTGCGGGCCGACGACGTCGTCGAGCACTTCTTCGTCACCACCACCCACCACTGGATCCTGTTCTTCACCAACCATGGCCGGGTCTACCGCACCAAGTGCTATGACCTGATGGAGGCCGGCCGGGACTCCAAGGGCCAGCATGTGGCCAATGTGGTGGCTTTCCAGCCTGAGGAGACCATCGCCGGGGTGCTGGCGCTGAAGGATTACCAGGTCGCCGACTATCTGGTGCTGGCCACCAAGTCCGGCCTGGTGAAGAAGACCAAGCTCACCGACTACGATTCCCCGCGGCAGGCCGGGGTGATCGCCATCAACCTGCGGGAGGACGATGAGCTGGTCTCGGCCAAGCTGATCTCTGCCGAGGATGACCTGGTGTTGGTCTCCCGCCACGGCCAGTCGCTGCGGTTCACCGCCACCGATCAGGCGCTGCGGCCCATGGGCCGGGCCACCTCCGGGGTGACCGGCATGAAGTTCCGCCAGGAGGATGAGCTGCTCACCGCCGATGTGGTGACACCGGACTCCTATGTCTTCATCGTCACCGAGGGTGGCTACGCCAAGCGCACCCATGTCGACGACTACCGGGTGCAGGGGCGCGGCGGCCTGGGGATCAAGGTCGGCAAGTTCGTGGAGGACCGCGGCAATCTGGTCGGTGCGATGGTCGTCGAGGAGGACGACGAGGTGCTGGTGGTGATGAACTCCGGCAATGTGGTCCGTTCAGCAGTTGCCGGAGTTCCCCCGCGCGGCCGGGATACCATGGGAGTGATCTTCGCCAAACCGCGGAAGAACGATCGCATTCTCAAGGTCGCCAAATCCTCCGGTGCAGCCTTGGCTGCTGCTGGTGAGGAAGCCGGTGAAGACGGTGCGGAGGCCGTTTCCGTTGATAACGAACCGGCAACACCTGAAGCTCAGGTTCAGGATTCTGAGAACTCCGAGTAGTCACATGCAGTACCGTGGTCTCTCGATGCACACGACTTGTCACGCCCATGGAGGTCTTTTGTGAGCGAAAGCAACGACGGCCAGGCGGGCCAGAACGGCTCTACGGAAGCCAAACGGCGCTTCCCTGCGCCCCGGCCACGCGGTGCCACACTGACCAACATGCCGGCGATCAAGGAGGAGATCGCGACTGAACCGCAAACAGGTTCAGTGGCTTCGGGCAAGTCTGCCGTCCCTCGGCCGGCGGCTCCGCGGCCGCGGCCCAGCTCCGGTGCGCAGCCGACGCGTCCGCAGGGCCGCCCCCAGCCGCGTCCGCAGCCCGGGGCCCGCCCGGCCGGCGGAGTCCGAACCGGTCAGCCGCTGGTGCGCCCCACCCCGAAGGCCAAAGTGCGCAAAGCGCGCCTGCTGATCTCCAAAGTGGACCCCTGGTCTGTGCTGAAGATGAGCTTCCTGCTCTCGGTGGCACTGGGCATCATGCTGGTGGTCTGCGCGGTGACCCTGTGGTCGATGATGGATCTGACCGGCATCTTCGACCGGGTCAATGACTTGGCCCAACAGATCCTCGGCGCTGACGGGCCCGGAGGGTCATTCCAGCTCGAAGAGATGGTCACTGTGGGTCAGATTGCCTCCTTTGCGACCATCATCGCGGTGGTCAACGTGGTGCTGCTGACGGTGCTCTCCATGCTGGCCGCGGTGCTTTACAACCTCTCGGCCTCTCTGGTCGGAGGCATCGGCGTCACCCTCACCGACGACTGATCCTTCCTGCCAACCCGAATCCCCGCTACCAACAGGTATTCCCGTTGGTACAGGGACAATAGTGTTGGCAGCGCGGATTTGTGAGGCGTTCAGCCGGTGATGTAATGTGTAGAGGTCGCTCTTCGGGGCGGCCCTTGAAGAGGTTTCGGGCGTATAGCTCAGGCGGTTAGAGCGTCACACTGATAATGTGAAGGTCCGTGGTTCAAGTCCACGTACGCCCACGATGAAAAGAATTCTTCTGGCAACTGCTGCTGTGGCGGGCTTTTTGGCGTACCGCGAGTGGAAGAAGTCTGAAGAGACGCGTCAGGTCTGGGACCAGACCACCGACGCTGTGAAGAACTGAATACCCATCACGGGGCCTTAGCTCAGTTGGTAGAGCGCCTGCTTTGCAAGCAGGATGTCAGGAGTTCGAGTCTCCTAGGCTCCACCCAATGCTCGTGACGGGAACAGACGACATCAGCAGATGTGGCTTGTTCCCGTTTCGTTTCTCCGCGTGTTCTAGTACTTCGGGCGCATAAGGCGAAGAGGTGACGGTTCGGGCGTCGTCGTGAGTGGTTCTCAGGTCGGCGGAACCGGTGTCGTGCCACAGCAACACTACGGACAGAGAGTCGAGTGGCCACGACGACCGCTCCGATCATGGTTGCCAGGGCAAGCAGCAGCGTCAGCAGGACGTTTTTCGGTCAGATTTGGCGCGGTAGTTGTTCTGGTGGCGCTGCTTCTGCTGACGGTGGGTCCGGGGGACGGCGAGGTCTGCTGGAAGTTCCGACTTCCCCATCTGCGCGATCACCTCACCTCCAATCTGATTGATACCAGGCCGAGGACTGAGTGAGGACCATCCCGATCACGGTCCGGAGCGACTCGGTGAGGACGAGTCGGCCGTCTTTGAGATCATCGGATTCCTCAGGTCACTGGACTATTCGGGTTGATGTCTGCGGTGCTGTGCGCCAGATTCTGAGCAGCAGATCGTTGAGCGGAGGGCCGGTGAACTGGATGTCGTGACCAGCCCCCTTGACTACGGAGCGGGAGGCACCGATATGGCGAGCCAGCTTGTCGCAGATGGCCTCGAAGCCGTCGCTGTGCCCTCCGGAGACGACGTGCTTCGGGAAAGCTGCGGAGGCCAGTTGGCTCAGGGGCAGGTGGCTCTCCCAGGGTGGACGGCCGCGCCGGACCAGCGGCACCCGTGCGACCACCTCTTCGCGAGCCTCCGGGGGAATGACGTCCGGAGCGGTCCCGACCGCCTGGAGAAAGCGCACCAGCCACTCGTCGTCGGAGAGGTCAAGATGCCACATGGTGCGGACCGCAGTGAGCAATGTCTCGGCGGGACCCGTGGCAGCTATGAAGGCCGGTGGCTCGAGCAGCGTCAATGACTGTATCGAGTCGGGCCGTTCAACGGCCGCGAACATGGCGCTGAGACCGCCGTAGGAGTGGGCGACGACGTGGCTTCCCTCATCGAGTAGTTCGACGAGGTCTTCAGCGTCGCGGAGGAAGTCCTCGCGGTCGATCACCGGACTGCTTCCGTAGCCGCAACGGTCGGGGATCACGAGGCGGAAGCCTTCATCGGCCAAGGGCAATTGTGCTTGCCATTCCTCGGCTCCGGTCGTCAGAGAGCCGTGGACCAGCACGATCTGGTCGCCGCGCCCGATGGTCTCGGCGTGAAGCTTGCCCATCTCCATCCTCCTTCGGATTCATGAAAGTCAACTGAGTGGTGCGAGAACTCGTGTGCGAGTAGATAGCACGACCGTGCCATTAAAAATCGCACGGTCGTGCTAATATGTCAAGGGTGTCTGAGCTGCCGTCTGCCGCTGGTTCCCCGCGACGCTCTGACGGCGAGGCCACGCACGCCGCCATCTTGAAGGCGGCGATGCAACTGGCCTCGGTCGAGGGCCTCGGAAGCTTGACTATCGGGCGCCTGGCCCGTGAGCTCGGTATCAGCAAGAGCGGTGTCTTCGCCCATTTCCGGTCGAAGCAGCGCCTCCAGCAGGAAACCATTGCGGCCGCAGAGGCGATCTTCACCCACGAGGTGGTCGAACCGGCGCTGGCCGCACCGGAGGGCAGAGCCCGCGTCGAAGCCCTCTGCGCGTCGTATTTGAGCTATGTGGAACGCGGCGTCTTCCCGGGTGGGTGCTTCTTCGCCCAACTCCTTGCCGAGTTCGACGGTCCATCGGGTGGGATTCATGACCAGGTGGTGATCGGCCAGCGTGGCTGGATGGGCCTGGTCAAAGAACTCATTGCCACAGCGCAACACCGAGGTGAGCTCGATGCAGATATCGAGGCTGATCAGCTCGCCTTCGAGCTCTATGCCCACCTCGAGCTCGCCAACTACCTCTCCACTCTTTACCGTGACACTTCGCTGCTCGATCGCGGCCGCCGTGCCGTCGCCTCTACGCTCACAGCAGCTTCACCGCGGGGCATGCGGGCCAGTGAAGAGCCCTCCGCATGACTGCCTATAGCCGCCACAGGTTCTCAGCTTGAGCCCAGCGGCTGGTTCGACGCCTCCCCAGGCCCGCTCGCCGATCAATCCATGCAGACCCAGTGCTCAATACGGCCACAGCGGTCGAAGAGCGCTAAACTCTGTTCGTGCTATGGCTTGAAGCTGTCATCCTGGGTCTGGTCCAGGGCCTCACTGAATTTCTCCCGATCTCATCCTCTGCGCATCTGCGGATCGTCGGTGAGTTCCTTCCCGGTGCCCATGACCCGGGCGCCGGATTCACTGCCATCACCCAATTGGGCACTGAGGCCGCAGTGCTGGTCTTCTTTTGGCGTGACATCGTGCGTATCCTCAAAGCCTGGTTCAGCGCCGTCTTCGGCAGTGGATCACACAGTGACCCTGATGCGCGCATGGGATGGCTGATCATCATCGGCACGGTGCCCATCGTGGTGCTGGGTCTGCTGCTGGAGAGCTATATCGAATCGACCTTCCGCAGTCTTTGGCTGGTGGCGACCATGCTGATCGTCTTCGGCATCATCCTGGGCATCGCCGATAAGGTCGGCAAACAGGCCAAGCCGCTGGAGAAGCTCACCATCCGCGACGGCATCATCTACGGTTTCGCCCAGGCCATGGCGCTGATCCCCGGGGTCTCTCGCTCCGGCGGGACCATCACCGCCGGGCTGCTGATGGGCTACACCCGCTATGCCGCGGCCCGGTACTCCTTCCTGCTGGCCATTCCCGCAGTCTTCGGATCCGGGTTCTACAAGCTTTACGGCGCCATCGGAGAACAGTCAGGGCCCTACACCATGGGCCAGACCATGGTGGCCACCGTTGTCGGTTTCGTGGTCGCCTATGTGATCATCGGCTGGTTCCTGGACTACATCTCTCGGAACACGTACTGGCTGTTCGTCGGCTACCGGGTTCTGCTGGGCCTCTTCGTCTACATTGTGCTGAGCTTCGGCATCATCAACGCGTAGCCTCATCCCTCGGTTGCGGGGATATCCGCCGAAAGACTGATCCCTTCCCCGTGACCGGTGGTTAGTGTGTAGGCATGTTCAAAGACTGGCGGCGGCACCGTGCCCAGAAGAAGGTCACAGCAGGGGACGGCCGGGCGCTGAGGCGCTTCCGCTGGTGGCAGCCCTTCTCCCGGGTGCTGTTCTACCTGGATCTCCGGGACGACGACGGCGCTCTCCGGCGCTATGCCGTCGACCTCAGCTACTGGGAGTACCTGGTCGGTGAGGCCGAAGCCCACCTCTACCTTGAGGGCAGACATCACGCGGAGTCCGCACTGCCCGCCGTGTTCGAGGTGCCGGGCGGTCGCATCCAGGTGGCCATGGGTGTCATGGGACTCAAACGCTGTCACTACTTCGGTGATGACGGCACCAGCCGGCAACTGACCCCTGACCCGGATTCCGCAGAGGGTCACCGGGCGCGCCTGGAGCAGAATCATCCGGTACTGAGCCGCTGGATCGGCATCAGCTCGCTGGTGGTACTGCTGGCGGCATTCCTGCTGGGCGTACCGCAGCTTCTGGAAATGGTCACCCACTGGGACGTCGTCGCGCAATACACAGGAACCTTCACCTCACCGATCCAGCTGCCAGACTGGCTCAACACCGCATTAATCTTCGCTGCCATCGCCGCCAGCACCGAGCGCGCCCTGAGGCTGCGCTACAACTGGCTGCTCGACGGAGCAGACTTCGACCTTGACTTCTGAGCGGTTATCCACAGGAGTTATCCACAGTGTGAAAAACTACATCGGTGTAACTTGAGTTTTTCACGGGTTTTCCACAGAACCTTGTGGAGTTTGGGGATATGTGCAGCAGGTCGCGTCAGGGAAGCGGTACCCCCTGCACACCGAAGGCGGTGAGTATCAGCAGCACAGCGCCCAGCCCGGCCAGTCCCAGGCTCTGCCACAACACCCGGTTCTTCCGGGGCGCTTTGGCGATGATCAGTGCCACCAGTGCCCCGGTGATCAGTCCGCCCAGGTGACCCTGCCAGGAGATGTTCGGCACCAGGAAGCTGACCACCATGTTGATCAGCAGCAGGGCAACGATCCCGCCGGTCTGACCGCCGGAAGAGCGCATCAGAATGAACAGCGCCCCGAAAAGCCCGAACACAGCACCGGAGGCTCCCACCGTGGCGCCGAATGGATGACTCAGTCCCAGCACTGAGCTGAAGAGGATCGCCACAGACCCGCCGAAGGCCGAAAGCAGCAGCAGCACGGCAAACCGCGTTCTGCCGATTTCCGGCTCCATGACCCTGCCCACGAACCACAGTGCCAGCATGTTGAAGGCAATGTGCATAGCATTGCCCGGGTGGTGCAGCAGCGCTGAGGTGAGCATCCGCCACGGTTCGAAAAAGGGATTCCAGGCGGCGGTGAACGCCGGAATATAGGAGAACTGGTTGGTCAGATCCGGCAGCACACCGGCCAGTGGACCCACATAGCCCGGCAGGATCTGGAAGAGGTACACCACCAGGCAGGCGGCGATCACCGTGTAGGTGACCACCGGCTTCCCGTTTCCGGCACGTGCGCCGAAAGACGTCCGTGGGATGGGGCGGCGCCGGCGTGCCTCATCGATGCAGACCGGACACTGGAAGCCGACCGGTGCCTCCACCATGCAGGCAGAGCAGAGAGGCCTATCGCAGCGCTGGCACTGCACATAGGCCTCTCTGTCAGAGTGCTGGAAGCAGGCTCTCAGAGTGTGACCACTTCGATGGCCTCGATTACCACGTCCTCCTTCGGACGGTCACGCCCGTCGGTGCTCACCGAGTTAAGCTGGTCCACCACCTTCTGACTGGCGGCGTCGCGCACCTCACCGAAAATGGTGTGCTTGCCCTGCAGCCACGTGGTGGGCACCGAGGTGATGAAGAACTGTGAACCGTTGGTGCCGCGTCCTGCCTGGATCCCGGCATTGGCCATGGCGAGCTTATAGGCGGAGGTGAAGTCCAGCTCCGGGTGGATCTCGTCGTCGAACTGGTAGCCGGGCCCGCCCACGCCCTGACCCAGCGGATCGCCGCCCTGGATCATGAAGTCTTTGATGATGCGGTGGAATACCGTACCGTCGTACAGTGGAGTGCCTGTGTTGTCCTCCCCGGTCTCCGGGTGCTTCCAGGGCTTCTCCCCGGTGGCCAGCCCGACGAAGTTCTCCACGGTCTTTGGAGCGTGGTGACCGAGGAGTTCGACGACGATGTCACCGGCATTGGTCTTAATGGTCGCTTGATGAGTGGCTATAGCAGTCATAGTGGCTATTGTTCCATGTACTCTAGACACAGCAATGAACCTGATTCGGAAGGCATATGCATGTTCGGTAAGAAGAAGAAACCGAGCCACACCTGGGGGCACAAGGTGCTCGCCGGAATTGACACTGCTCAGGACTGGGCTGCGCCGAAGCTCGGCACCGCTGCTGACTGGGCAGAGGACACCTACCGCAAGGGCGCTCCGAAGGTTCAGGATGCCTCGGCCAAAGCGCTGCATGCGGTCAATGACGGTGCCGCTGTGGCCGGTGCGAAGATCAAGGAATACTCCTCAGCAGCCGGGGACGGCATCGCCGCCCAGTACGACAAGCTGCCGCCTAAGGCCAAGAAGAAGGTCAAAAAGGCCCTCGACAAGTACGACGACGCCAAGTCTGACTTCACCAAGAACACCATTCCTGCGGCCTCGGCGAGATTGGGCGGCTACGCGGATAAGACCGCCAAGCTGATCCACAAGGCTGAGGTTGATCCGCGGGTGGAGAAGGCGCTGATCAAGGCCACCGGTGATAAGAAGATCGTCAAGAAGCTGCGGAAGAACTCGGAGAAGGCGGCGAAGAAGGCCTCCAAAGAGCTCAAGAAGCAGCAGCGGTCCAAGTCGCGCAAGAAGGGTCTTCTGGTCTTCGGCCTGGTGGCAGCCGGTGTGACCGCAGGCGTTGCCGCCTGGCGGGCCTCCCGTCCGGTGGAGGACCCGTGGAAGAAGCCGGAGCCGGTCGCTTCCACGGTGCCGGCCGATTCACCCAAGCCGGCGGCTCAGGCTGAGACCAACACTGATGCCAAGCCCGCTGAGACTGAGGTTCCCTCACCCAAGCCCGCCGCCTGAGGCTCGGTACGCCCAAACTAGAGGAGCGGACCCGCACCGTGTGTGCCGGTCCGCTCCTCTGCGTCTGGGGCGTCTCAGTTCTCCTGGAGCCCGAATGTGACCCACCGGTGGGAGGTCAGCATGCTCTATGGCTGGCTGGAATCCCCACACCATGCTGACCATGTGCGCCCCGCGGGGGCATCAGCATGACAGGCCTGAGCGCTGTGTAGGCTTGAGCAGATGAGCTCTGAACCGTATCTGCGCTACCCGCATCTGCACGAGAACCTCATCACCTTCACCGCCGCCGCCGACGTGTGGCTGGCACCGGCCCACGGAGGCCGGGCCTGGCGGCTGACCAGGGACGGCGCTCCGGTGAAGCAGCCGCGGATCTCCCCGGACGGCACTCAGGTGGCGTTCATCTCCAGCAGGGACGGTCATCACGAGGTCTACGCCGTGAGCATCGATTCCGGCGAGGTGCGCCGTCTGACATGGTGGGGCAACCGCCGCACCGCCATTCTCGGCTGGGCCGACGACGACAGGCTGTTGGTGGCCACCAATGCCGGTGAGGTCCACCGCCATCAAGTGGTCCGCGCACTGGCCATGGACGGCAGCTGGGAGAGGCTCGGCTACGGATCGGCCACGGGCCTGGCGATCAGCGGCTCCGGGACTGTGGCACTGACCACCGCCGAATACCGAACACCCGCCCACTGGAAGCGCTACCGCGGGGGCACCGCCCCCAAACTGTGGCTCGACGCCAAAGGCACAGGCGACTGGGAGCAGCTGCTGTCGGAGGAGACCGCCGGAATCGTGGACCCGATGTGGATCGGGCAGAAGCTGCTCTTCGTCTCCGACCGTGCTGCCAGCTTTCCGGCAATGGCCGATCAGCAGGCCAATCTCTGGGCCTGGGACAAGCCTGCGGCCAAGAAGCACAAGACGCTCAAGCAGCTCACCTTCCAGGATCAGACACAGGGGTACGTCCGCGATGCCACCACCGACGGGGCGCGCATCAGCTGGCACAGCCGCGGTGACATCTGGATCCTGGACGGCCTCCAGGCCCAGCCGCGCCGGCTGGAGGTGACCCTGCCCGGCACCGCACCGGCCCCGGTCAGCCTGAAGCCCACGCAGAATCTCCATGCACTGGTGCCCGACCACGGAGCCGACGCCAGTCTGGTCTCCTGGCGAGGCAAGACCTTCTGGCTGACCCACCGCGATGGACCCGCCCGCGCTCTGGCCGCCGACTCCGGAGCGCGCACACGTGAGCCCGTGCTGCTGGGCCGCACCGGCCGGGCCGCCGTCGTGACCGACGCCGCCGGTGAGGACAGCCTGGAGATCCACACCCTGGACGGTTCGGCACCGCCGGAGCGGCTGCTCACCGGGAGGCTCGGTCGAGTGCTGCACCTGGCCGCAGACCCGAGGGGAGAGCGGCTGGCGACGATCTCCCACGACGGGTGGATACGGCTGATCACCCTGGAGACCAAGAAGGCGCTGCGCAAGGCAGCGCCGGAGGTGCGGGACATTCTCCGCTCCAGCTTCGGGGAGCCGAAGTCACCGTCCTTCTCCCCGGACGGCCGTTATCTGCTCTGGTCCCATCCCACCGCAGGGGAGAGCCAGATTCATCAGCTGATGGTCCTGGACACCAGCGGCGACCATGATCCGGCGGCACTGACCGATGACCGCTTCCACGACTTCTCCCCGGTCTTCACCCGGGACGGGAAGTACGTGGCCTTCCTCTCCAACCGGACCTTCGACCCGCACTACGACACCTACGAGTTCGCCCTCTCCTTCACCGGAGCCACCCGACCCTGGCTGATCCCGCTGGCAGCCTCTGAGCCGCCGCCCTTCGGCCCCAGCGCAGAGGGCTGGCGGCTTTCTCCGACCGATGAGCAGAACAACGGTTCCGAAGCTGATCAGTCCGGGCACCCCGGCCAGAAGACTGCGCAGAAGACCGTCTCCACAGCTGTCGACGCCCCTGCCAGCCCGGATCTGGACATTGACGGTGCCGAGGAGCGCATCGTCCCGTTCCCGGTGCCCTCGGCCGAGTACCGGGACCTCACAGCAGTCAAGGACGGCCTGCTGTGGGTGAAGGTCAACCAGGAGACCGGAGTGCTCGGCGCTCGCCGGGCTGGAGTCCCCGGGGAGAAGCCCGCTGATCAGCTGATCCGATGGGACTTCGCCCAGCGCAAGACCAGCAGCATCGTGGAAAAGGTCACTGACTATGCGGTCAGCGGCGACGGCGAACGCCTGGTGGTGCGCCACAACGGCACTGTCAGCGTCCAGCCCTCCACTACGCAGGTGAAGGACGACGACGCCGAGAAGGTCAGCGTGGACCTGACCAGGCTGCGCTTCCAGCTCGATCAGCAGCAGGAATGGGCCCAGATGTTCGCTGAGACCTGCCGACTGATGGCTCAGCAGTTCTGGCGCGAGGATATGGACGGAGTGGACTGGGAGGCGATCGCCGCCCGCTACCGCCCCTTGGTGAAGAAGCTGCGCAGCCATGATGACTTGGTGGACCTGCTGTGGGAGACCGTGGGCGAGCTCAACACCTCCCACGCCTATGTCATCCCGCAGGGACAGGGTCCCGGGGAGGGGCAGAAGCTTGGCCTGCTCGGTGCCGATCTCTCACCAGCCGAAGGCGGCTGGCGGATCGACCGCATCCTGCCCACCGAATCCTCCGAGCCGCAGGCCCGCTCGCCGCTGCAGGCGGCCGGTGTGGACGCGCGTGAAGGGGACGTGATCACCGCGGTCGACGCCCACCCGGTGGATCCTGTGGCCGGGCCAGCCAAGCATCTGGTCGGCGCATCGGAGAAGCCGGTGGAGCTGACCCTTCTGCGCCGTGGGCAGAGCCGCCGCGTCGTCGTCGTTCCCCTGGCCGATGAGTCTCAGCTGCGCTACCAGGACTGGGTGCGCTCCCGCCGGAAGTATGTGCTGGCCAAGACCAGCGGCCGGCTGGGATACCTTCATGTGCCGGACATGATGTCCACCGGGTGGGCACAGCTGCATCGGGACCTGCGGCTGGCTTCCAAGGCCGAGGGGCTGATCGCCGATGTCCGCTACAACGGCGGTGGCCACACCTCGCAGCTGGTGATCGCCCGGCTGGCCCAGCGTGTGGTGGCCTGGGCCCAGGCCAGGCATGAGGAGGAGTTCATCAGCTATCCAGACAGTGCTCCGCGCGGTCCGGTGGTGCTGGTGGCCAATGAGAATTCCGGATCCGACGGCGACATTGTCAACGCGGTGGCGCAGGCCCTGGACGTCGGACCCGTGGTGGGTACGCGCACCTGGGGCGGTGTGATCGGCATCGACGGACGCTATGACCTGGTGGACGGCACCTCAGTGACCCAGCCGAAGTACTCCTTCTGGATCGAAGGCAAGGGCTGGGATGTGGAGAACTACGGTGTGGCCCCGGACATTGAGGTGGTGCACAGCCCAGACCAGCTCTTCGGCCAGGCCGATCCGCAGCTGGACCGGGCGATTCAGGAGGCCTACGCCCGGCTGGATGGGTCCCCGGCCGCGGAGCCGCCGCAGCTGCCGGACCCCAAGGTCCGCTGAGGCTTATTTCCAGCGCATGGTCATGAAGAACCCGACCATCACGATGCTGAACCCGATGATGATGTTCCAGCCGCCGGCGGCGCTGACCGGAAGATCGCCGGAGGTGACGTACCAGGTGATCAGCCACAGCAGCCCCACGATCATCAGTCCGAACATGATGGTCTTGTACCAGGTGGACAGTGACTCGTTGTCCTCCTCGAGATCGTCGAAGCCGAACTGCTCGGCACCGCTCAGCGGGGAGGTGGACTCGCTCGGCTGCTGGCCGCGGGGGGCGCGGTTCTTCCGGCGCTTGGACTCTGGCACGTGGCACTCCTGAGTATTGGGTATCCTATGGACGACTGAAGTCTTCCGCGCCATTCTACGCAAAGCGAGACAGTAACGACGATGACGCCCCCCCTACCGCGCCACGCTGACCCGGCTCAACGGTCAGTTGCCGCTGCCACCCGGCGCCAGCGCCGCCGCCGGCCCCTGGGCGCGAAGATCATGGGCGGATTCGGTGAGATCCTCATCACCCTGGGGGTGCTGGGTCTGCTGTTCGTGGTCTGGGAGCTGTGGTGGACCGGCATCGAGGCGGAGTCCGACCGGCAGGACTCGCTGGACGAGTTCTACGCCAATATGCCCGCACGCCCTGCGGTCTCCGATGGTGATGACGGTGACAATGACGATGACGGCCCGAACCCGGCAGACTTCGAGGTCTGCTACACCCTGGACGACGGCACAGAGATCGGCTGCGCGGACCATATGCGCGCACAGACCGGGTCCGAGCAGATCATGGGCACTGTCTACGCCCCGCGGCTGGGCGAGAACTGGGCCGCTCCCATCCGGTACGGGGTCAGCGCCACTCAGATCGACCGCGGCGGTGTGGGGCACTACCCGAACACCCAGTGGCCCGATGAGCCCGGCAACTTCGCCTTGGCCGGTCACCGCAACACCAACGCCTCCATGCTGGGCAATCAGGACAGCCTGCAGATCGGGGACCCCATCTACGTGGTCTCCTATGACGGCATCTATGTCTATGAGGTTCGTGAGCGCCAGGTGGTGCTGCCGAATCAGACGGAGGTCCTGAACCCGGTGCCCAGTGATTCGGCAGCGGAGGCGGAGTTCGGTGTGCTGACCTTCACCACCTGTCATCCGATGTTCTCCAACCGGGAGCGGCTGATCCACCATGCCGAGATCGTGGACTTTGTGCCGATCGGCGCAGAGGCCCCGGCGGATCTGGTTCACCATGAGCCGATCACCCAAATGTTCTACGCAGGGGGGGCTGGCTGATTATGTACGCCTGGTTCTTCAGAGAGCTGCTGCCCGGCCCGCTGTGGGTGCGAATCATCCTGACAGTGGTACTGCTGGCTGCCGTGGTCTACGGGTTGATGGAATTCGTCTTTCCCTGGTTGAGCGAGTACAGCCCATTGGGCGATGTCACCCTTGAGGACGGATGAGTGGCCGCTATGACTCGCATTCTGGTCATCGACAACTACGACAGCTTCGTCTACACCCTGGTCGGCTACTTACGTGAGCTCGGTGCTGAAACCACGGTGATCCGCAATGACGATCTCAGCCTCACCGAGGTCACGCAGCTGGCATCCGAACATGATGGAGTGTTGATCTCACCAGGGCCGGGCACTCCCGCCGAGGCAGGCGTGTCTGTGGAGCTGATCCGGTGGTGCGAGCAGGCGAGCTCACCGATGCTCGGGGTGTGCCTGGGGCATCAGGGGCTGGGCGAGGCCTTCGGCGCCACCGTGGCCCATGCCGAGCAGCTGATGCATGGCAAGACCTCGGCGGTGACCCATACCGGGCATGCCTCCTTCGCCGGGCTGCCGGAGACCTTTGCCGCCACCCGCTATCACTCACTGGCGGTGAAGCCGGAGACTGTCCCGGAGGTCCTGGAGGTCACGGCCACCACCGCAGACGGAGTGATCATGGGCTTGGCGCATCGCAGCGCACCGCTGTGGGGCATGCAGTACCACCCTGAGTCGGTGCTCACCGAGGGCGGGTACCGGATGCTGGGCAACTGGCTGGAGTCCCTGGGCCATACCGGTGCCGCCGCCAAGGCTGTCGACCTCAATCCAATTCGCTGAATCAGCAATATTCGCGCTGGCTGTGTCATCGGCACTTTTTGGGAATACCACATGGCGTTTGAACCGTACTGGGTTTTATTCCCCTTGTGAAGTGTTCTGGGTTTGGTTCCCTTCGGTTGTGAGAATCTTACACAACCCCTTTAGGAGGAAACATGCCCAGGACACACCGTCGCGTGCTGCCTTGATCAAGTCCCCGGGAAATGAACCTAGCTACGCGGGGACTTCCCAGGACCCTCGTCGCGTCTTGGACAAGCATAGAGTGAATGCGTAAGAATAGCGTAGTGAGTAAGATCATTGTGAGCCAAAGCACGTCTAGCCTTCATTGGGTTAAACATCCGGTCCCATCTACCTGGGGTGGCGTCATGAATAATCCACTCGGAAGCATCAACCTGCCCAGTGCTCACCCCGCTGCTTCTGCCGGGTGCCATCGGTTCACCGGAGAATCCCAGCACCAGCATCTCGACCCAAGCGCTCCACCGCCCTGGACAACATCCCCTGTATTATACTCTGAGGTACTCTGTGTCACCGACCACCACCCCACCTGGACGTGTCCTGATCACTGGAGGCGCCAACGGCATCGGCGCAGCTATCGCCGAACGTTGCAGTGGGGACGGCTACCAGCCGGTGGTGCTGGATCGTGAAGGCCACAACGCCATTCACTGCGATCTAGCTGATCCGTCCTCCACCATTCAAGCCTTGGAAACCGCGCTGGAGGACGGCCCCATCACCCGGTTGGTGAACAACGTGGGTGCGGTATTCCCCAACGCACTAAGCGACCAGTCCGTAGAAGAATTTGAGGCCGCCTTTGCGCTTAACCTGCGCAGTGCCTTCATCTGTGCTCAGACCTTGCTGCCACACATGCGCGAAGCCGGATTCGGGCGCATCGTCTCTATGTCATCCCGTGCCTCATTAGGCAAGAAGCTACGCACTGCTTACTCGGCCACCAAAGCCGGGCTGCAGGGAATGACTCGCACCTGGGCTCTCGAGGAAGGTAGTCACGGGATCACCGCCAACGCGGTGGCTCCAGGACCCATCGCGACTGACTTATTCGCTCAGGCCAATCCAGCCGATGCCGCGGCTACTCACGCCATTATCAACAACGTTCCAGTGCAGCGTATAGGCACCCCAGAAGACGTCGCACATGCTGTGAGCTACCTGCTAGATGAGCGCTCTGGTTTCTTCACCGGGCAGACGCTCTATGTGTGTGGTGGCGTGACCGTAGGAGCTTATCGTGACTGACCGCACCACACCCCTGCACACCGCAGTTATCGGCGGAGGTTCCATAGGAATCGGTTTTGCCGTGGTCTTCGCCCGCGCCGGATTTACCGTAGCGGTGATGGACCCTGACCCTATACGGCGCGAGATAATTCCGAGTGAGTTCGCCGCCAAGCTGCGGACCCTAGCCAGCCACGGTCTGTTACAGGAGTCGCTAGAAGTCCTAGAAGCACGGTTCGCCGTCCACGGGGACCTGGCGGAAGCAGCGTTGGGAGCACAGCTGATTCAGGAGTGCGTGCCCGAGCGAGTCGAACTGAAGCAGGCCCTATTCGCCTCCTTAGCCGGGCTGACCGACGAAAAGTGCATCATCGCCTCATCCTCCTCCTTCATGCCCACCTCGGTCTCCGCGAAAGACACCGGAGTCGAGCAGCGCATCTTGGTGGCCCACCCAGGCAACCCGCCGTATGCTATCCCCGTCATCGAGCTGGTACCGAACCAGCTCACTGACCCAGCGATCGTCCAACGAGCCCACTACATCTACACCCAGGCAGGAATGTCCCCTGTCATGGTGAACAAGGAGATCGAGGGCTTCGTGTTTAACCGTTTGCAAGGCGCATTGCTGCGGGAAGCCTACGCGCTGGTCCGTGATGGCGCTGCCTCAGTTGACGACATCGACACTGTTGTCCGCGACGGCCTAGGACGTCGGTGGACCTTCATGGGTCCGTTCGAAACCGCAGATCTGAACACCCGAGGTGGTATCGCATCGCATGCTGAGAAAATGGGGCCCTCCTATCACCGGATGGGCGGAGAACGTGGAGATACCTCCGAATGGACTCCCGAGTTGATCGCCCAGGTCGAGGCTGAGCGCCGAGCTATGCTCCCTTCAGACCAGTGGGATGATCGGACGGCCTGGCGCGATGATCAGTTACTACGCCGGCTAGCTGCTGCCGAAGCGAACAAGTCCGTCCTGTGAAATGCCCTGATCAAGACACAAGATTGGCTCTTAAACTCGGCAACCAGCTCTCCCTGCCGCGCCCTTCCTCACGCATCTCGCGACGGGGTCAAAGGCGCTCGAAGATCATAGCCATTCCCTGACCACCAGCGGTGCACATGGTTTCCAGTCCATACTGCTTATCGGTGAATTCCAGGCCGTTAAGCAGGGTCGCCATGATACGAACACCGGTCATTCCGTAGGGGTGTCCTACTGCAATGGCTCCGCCGTTAATATTGAGTCTGTCCTCTCCTAAGCCCAATTCACGCGCACAGCCGATAACCTGGGCAGCGAAGGCCTCATTGATCTCTACCAGGTCAATGTCCTTCATCGTCATTCCTGCGTGGACCAGCGCCTGCTTCGATGCCTCAATCGGACCCAACCCCATGATCTCAGGGGAAAGGCTCGAGACTCCCGTGGAAACGATGCGAGCCAAGGGCTTGAGTCCCAGCTGTTTCGCCTTGGCGCCGCTGACGATAACTGAAGCTGCAGCTCCGTCGTTGAGTGGACAAGCGTTTCCAGCCGTTACCGTTCCATTCTCCCGAAACACAGGCTTGAGTTGGCTGACTGCTTCAATGGTAGTTCCGAAGCGTGGGCTATCATCCTGGGCAACCACGGTGCCGTCTGGAAGGGTCAACGGGGTGATTTCACGCTCGTAGAAGCCAGCTCTGATGGCCGCTTCAGCGCGATTCTGACTCTGCACCGCCCATTGATCCTGCTCCTGGCGGCTTATACCCAGAAACTGCGCAACGTTCTCAGCAGTCTGACCCATGGAGACATATGCATCAGGCCGCAGACCTTGCTCTCGTGGTTCTGACCATGTACCTTCACCCCTAGCGAGAGACTGAGTACGTTCGGCGCCCTCGGCAAAGATAGGGTTCTTGGTGTGGGGCCAAGAATCTGGAGTTCCTTTGTGAAAACGCGAGACAGCTTCCACACCGGCTGAGATGAACGCATCGCCCTCCCCGGCTTTGATGGCGTGGAATGCCATCCTGCTGGTCTGCAGAGATGAAGCACAATATCGCTGTACCGTAGTAGCTGGAACCCAGTCCATGTCCAGTATTTCAGCGACGATGCGCCCAACGTTAAAACCATTTTCGCCTCCAGGCTGTCCACACCCCATCATCATGTCGTAGAGATCATGAGTATCTAGTTCTGGGACCTGATCCAATGCGGCCCGAACCATTTGGGCTGCCATGTCATCGCCACGCATACCCGTGAGTGAGCCTTTTCTCGCACGACCGATCGGCGAGCGTGCGATGGAAACGATCACCGCATCGTTCTTGTGAAAGCTACTCATTATGCTTCACCGTGCTGTATCAGTCGCGTACCTGGAATCACGCTGATGAACTCCGTAATGCACACAGGTTTCACGATACCTTCGGCCTCAACCCGCACCTCAAACTTCAATTGGATACCGCTGGAAGCTTGGGCAAATGATTTCAAAGTGGTGAAGCCACGAAGGACGGAATCTGTTGGAACGGAAGCGGGGAACCGCACTCGATCAAGACCGTAGTTGAGTCGGCTCGGAGCATCCTCAATGTTGAGCAATTGCTGGTTCATCCCGGCGGTCAGCGAAAGCACCAGGAAACCGTGGGCAATGGTGGTTCCGACTGGGGTGCTTGCTGCTCTTTCCGGATCGGTATGAATCCACTGCCAATCACCAGTGGCTTCAGCAAACAGATTAATGCGTTCCTGAGTCATCGTGATGGGCTCAGATGGTCCCAGCTCGACATCGATAATCTCGTTGAGCTGAGCAATCGTGATGGTTTTCTTCAGGAGAGGGTTTTCTCTAGTCATGGTGCTTATTCCTTCACCAGGTTATCTGCCGAGAGGGGACCATCGGCTTGGGCAACGAATACAGTTCTGCCACTTTCCGTGTGTGCTTCGATGGCGCAGAGCACCCGCGGGGACTCACCCGGAATGACTCGCTGAAAAGTAGGAACCAGCGTGACGGATTCACCGGTAATGCTGCTGCCGGTGATCTTGGCAACCAGTCGCCCAGAGGACATCCATTCAAGAGGTGAGGACAGACGGGTCATGACTTGAGAAGCCAGTTCAAAAAGATACATCCCCTGCAGGATGGTCCCGCCGAAGAACTTCTCTGCCACCACCGGATCAGTGTGAATTGGGCCATCCGTGGCGGTGACACGCCCAAAATCATCCAGCAACTGCTGTTCAACGGTGAACTCGACCGGCACCATGTGCAGTTCCGGAATCGTTTCGTCGGAGTTCTTTCCCCCATCGAAGAGCCCGAATTCGAAGGTCTTCGGCGCTGTCGAATCACGTTCATCAACCTTGCCCGGAATAACAAAGCTCTTGTAAGCAGTCAGCACATGATCGTCTCCAGTGAAGACACGATATTCAAGGGTAAAGTTGCGCTTTCCTCGACGTACGCTCCGATCGCCCACGACTATGAGAACTCTCACCGGAAGTTCTGGATTGGAAAGACCATGAAATTCCACGGCTTCCTTAGCATGCACTGTTCCTTGAGGCATTCTCACATAGGCTTTGACGGCGTGCAGGGTGTCATAAGCCAAAGTAGCGAAAACAGTTTCGTCGTACACCTGTCCTGCGGGATCGACAATGCTTTGAAATTCTCGTACATGATCAACATCGAATATCGGGTGATACTCCCCAAGCACGTCACCGACGATCAAGTTATCCCACGAGAGCAGTTGTTGTAATTCCATTCGTTTTGTTCCACTCACCTTGATGAAGAAATACTGTCTGGTTGCGGTAGATCGGCTTTCCGAATCTTGCCTGTGGCTGTTTTAGGAAGTTTTTGCATCAAATGGATCGTAGGAACCTTATAGGTGGCCATGTGCTCACGACCCCACTGTTCCAGCTCCTCAGCCGTCACGTCCGCCTCTGAGCGCAACTGAACGAAAGCATGGACACTCTGACCCTTCTTATCGTCGGGATGCCCGACGACGGCTACTGTCTCCACTTCAGAGTGACGAGCCATCAACACCTCGACCTCACTGGGGAAGACGCTCATGCCGTTGACTTTGAGCATCTCCTTTTGTCGCCCCAGATAATGCAATGCACCTTCAGGGGAGATCTTTCCGATGTCCCCTGTCAATACCCAACCATCTCTCAGCGATTCTTTGGTTTTCTCATCCGCTTGCCAATATCCATTGAAGTTCGATGGTGAGCGCAAGGCGATCTCTCCTGAGTCACCGATCGGCAGAGGCTCGTGGGTCTTCGGATCGATGACCAAAAAATCCGTTCCCGGCATGGGAAGCCCCACAAAAATCGGCTCACTGTGCAGGTCAAAGTCATCAATGTCGAACCCTGTGGTAAAGGTATTGGAAGTATGAGTCTCAGTCGCGCCGAAACCAGACTCCCGAAGAACACTGTTGCCACCGGTCGCTTTCTCCCACTGCCGCCGAATTTCCTCGGAGAGTCGGCGCGAGAAAGACATAGCTCGCAAATGACGTAGAGAACCGAGCTGACGGGCAGGGTCTTCAGCTCTTTCCAACAATTCCAGATAACTCTCGACAACACTGCTCATCGCTGTCACCTGATATTCTTCGATAGCCTGCAGTGCAGTGACGACGTCCCAGCGTGCCAGCAGCACAACGGTGGCTCCAGAAAACAACGGTGCAAGAATGCCGTTGTTTTCACCTGAAATCCAAAAGACCGGGGTGAATGCGAGTACTACTTCTCGCTCCTCAGCTTTCTTACCGATCAGGCCCCATGCAAAGGCACAATTGTGGCCAGCCACTACCATGTTTCCTTGCGTATGCATGCACCCTTTGGGAACACCAGTTGTCCCGCCTGTGTAGTTCAAAGCGGCCAGCGCGCTCGCATCATCCCGAATCGGGTGCAGCGCAGGGCCAGCGATGAGCTCAGTCCAATCGCTGTGAGTCAGTTCCTCAGCATCATCCGGCTTTAGGATCTTAGGAAGCCGCATGATGACATCACCTGAGATCAATTCTCGGATTTCCAGGACCACAACATGCTTCACTGTCTCCAAGTCAGAAGTTTGAACGATGTCCAGCAGGAAATTGGGACTGATGATGACACTGATGCCGGCATCGTTTGCTTCGTATTCCAGCTCAGCACGCTTAAACATCGGGTTGATCGGAACATGGACAGCTCCCGCTTTCAGGGTGCCCAGCATCAGGACGATGAACT
This sequence comes from Nesterenkonia muleiensis, assembly GCF_003600155.1. Lineage (GTDB taxonomy): Bacteria > Actinomycetota > Actinomycetes > Actinomycetales > Micrococcaceae > Nesterenkonia > Nesterenkonia muleiensis. The sequence goes on from NZ_QWLD01000018.1 coordinate 44,354, forward strand.
GCGGACAGTTCGGCAAGAACAGACCGACCCTGTCTCCACGTTGCACCCCCTTGCGCTGTAACCATCCAGCAAAGTTATCGCTCCATTGGTCCAGCTGTGCATAGGTGATGGTAGTTCCATAGAACTCGATAGCGGGATGATCCGTGTACTTCTTGACATTCGTTCGAAAAATCTCGACGAATGTTCTCTCGCTGATCTCCTCAGGAAAATCCCGGGGGACATGCTCCGGCCAGCTCAGCTCTTGCCGCATGCGAAGTTCACGTCGCTGAGTTTCGACCCGCTCACTCCAACTCTGCTGATTAGATGTGACGGCCACCGGCAACCTCCAAAACCACTCCAGTTATGTAGCTGCTCAAATCCGAGCCCAAGAATAGAGCCGCATTGGCGATATCGCGTGGATCACCAGCGCGACCCAGCGGGATCTCCTGCTCACGCTGGGTAAAGATGTCTTCAGGCATAGCCATCGTCATCGCGGTTTTGATCAGTCCAGGTTGGATGGCGTTGACACGCACTCCCTTGAAACCGACTTCCTTGGCTGCGGCTTTGGTCAATCCGACGATGCCGGCCTTGGCAGCCGCATAATTGGTCTGGCCGATGTTTCCGACCTTGCCAGAGATGGACGAGAGATTCACAATAGCGCCCTGGCCCTGCTCACGCATGACGTCAGCTGCGCTTTTGGTCCCAAGCCAGCAACCTAGCAAGTGAACCTGGATCACTTGGTTGAATTCGGCAAGAGTCATCCGGCGCATGGTGGCGTCTCGGGTAATTCCCGCGTTGTTCACCATGACATCGATAGAGCCGAACTTCTCCACCGCACCATCAACTAGGACGTGCATCTCTTCGGGAGACGTCACATCGCACCGTATTGCAGATGCCGTAAAACCAGCAACGTCGAGTTCGGCTGCAGCATTCTCTGCACCTTCTCCGTTGATGTCGGATACCACCACTGAAGCTCCCTGTTCGGCAAAGACCTGGCAGATCTCACGGCCGATACCTTGGCTACCACCAGTGACGACAGCTACTCTTCCATCCAGCAATTTCATGAGATCTTCCTCTCGAAGGCATTACGCGTGCTACCGGCTAAGGATGCGATGATCACGACAGATCGTAATGTTGCTCACATCCATCACCTAAATATACAATATATTATTCCTACTGAAATAGGAATCCCCGAAATTTCCTGCTGGCACCCCTGGCATGCGAGCAAAGACACGCGCGACAGCCTCCTCGCTCAACTTTCCGCTGAGTAGCCGAAGGGCATGTTTGTGACGTTAGAATATTTGATATGCGATTCTGGAATGTGCCGTGATGCCAATCAACAACGCATCCGGCTTTCAGCGGAAACAGCTCAGCAATCACATTGCGGAGCACATTCGCGCCGAAATCTTGGAGGGCGTGCATCGGCCAGGTGAGTTCTTACGCCTTGACGACATCGCACAGAATCTCGGGGTCAGTGTCACTCCCGTCAGAGAAGCGTTCATGGCTTTGAGTGTGGAGGGGTTCGTTCGTCACGCGGAACGACGCGGCTTCCTCGTTTCCACGCTCAAGCGGCGTGACTTTGAAGACCTCTATGGCCTGCTGGCCCAAGTAGCTGCACGTTTAGCTGAGCGTGCCGCCACGGCAATCACCCACAAGGAAATCGACCAGTTACGGCATATTCACAGTCGATTGGTGGAAGCTGCACAAGCCGGAAGGTTCGACGAAGTGGAACAAGCCAACGACGAATTTCACCGGGTGATCAACCGCACCGCAGATTCCTCAAAACTTGCTTGGGTTCTCTTAGGAGTGCTGAAATATGTACCCAAACGGCTTTATGCCAACATCGCCGGCATGTCCGACATGCTCATTGAGCAGCACGGTCGAATCCTCAAGGCCCTCGAAGATCACGATCCGCTCGAAGCATCCACCGCAATGTATGAGCACGAAGAGAAATCTATGCGAGAAGTTGTTGAAAGCCTCGAGCAACGTGGCCTTTTCAAAGCAGACGGGTCGACAGACTGACTCCAAACGGGTCCGCGACAAGTGGACTCAGCGCTTCTTCATAGTTCCGGTAGAAGCAACCATCGTACTCTTCCGCGGCTCAGGCATCAGTCGCGCGTAGAGATGCCTGTCATGCGTGCCGTGGAAGTCCCTTGATCGTCTGCTCAAAGTTCACAAGCGCTGTCCGATGACCCAGCTGAACCTGACGCTCGTTATGCCACACTTTCGCTGAAGTTCTGAGCAAAACTCTCCACAGCCTTCCCTTCTCTCGAGTTTAATATATTGTATATTTATGGGATGTGGTGATCCAGGTCACCAATCGCTGACCGACTGACCCTTGACTGAGGAGAAACCCATGAGGAAGAAACACCAGTTGCCTGCATTCACGGCCCTAATGGTCACAGGAATGATCGTCACAGGCTGCGCAGCCGGAGATGATTCTGATGCAGAGTTCCCCAGCGACACCATTGAAATCATCGTTCCCTTCTCCGCCGGAGGTGCCAGCGATGTACAGGCTCGAGCCTTTGCGCAGGCCTATGAGGAGGCCAACGGCGATACCATTCTTGTCGTGAATCGACCCGGCGGCGGAACTTCAATTGGCACAATGGAAGCGGCCGGTGCTGACCCCGACGGACACACCCTGCTGCATTCAACTGCGTCCACGTTCATCTCGCTACCCCTCATGGAGGAGGTTAATTTCGACACAGAAGACTTCCGCTCCATCATTAGCTACGGCGACTTGCCAACCATCGTGCTTGCCAACGCCGACTCGGGATGGGAATCCCTCGACGATGTGTCGACGGACGCACAACTCACGATAGCCACTACAGCTCCGGGGAACGTGCTCCACCTCACCGTATCGAATTTCATCGATGAAGCCGGCGGCACCAGCACCTACCTACCCTTCGATTCCTCGAATGAAACAATCCAAGCCGTTGCCAACGGCAATGCTGACCTGGCTGGCGTGGATCCCGGACTAGCCATACCACGAATTGAATCCGGCGAAGTAGTGCCGCTGGCAGTTGCATCAACTGAACGGCTTGAAGCTCTGCCAGACGTTCCAACGTTCGAGGAAGAGGGATTCGAGCGATCGCATGATCGGTACTCACGTAGTGCGCTCACTGTGCCCGCAGACACGCCAGACGAAGCGGTCGAAGCGCTCAAAGAAGGGGCTGAGCGTGCATTCGAGACAGAGACCTGGCAGAACTACGTAAGCTCTACCTATATACATGAACCCGCTTACGAGGGCGAGGAATTCTTGGAAATCTTTGTTCCCAACGAAACCGAATGGACTCGTGAATCACTCGAATTCGCTGGAATCACGCCACGTGAACAATAGTCATCGATCGTAGTTCTGCAGACTAGAGAATAGGAACAGCCATGAACAGTCGATTGGTTGACATGCGTCAACAGTTACGTGACACCTGGGCACACGTTCTCGTTGTTCTTGTGCTGGCAATCATATTCGCGATCGCACTGTGGTCCGGCTATGCGTTGGGCACGGGCACCTTTGCGTCCCCAGGCACGGGATTGTGGCCAGTTCTTGCCTCATCTGCAGGGGTCGTGCTTTCACTGCTCGTCTTGATTCATCATACGCTGAGCGGGAAGGAAAAGGTCATACCCTCAAACGAACTGTTCAGTGACGTGTCTTGGCGGAAAGTGTTGGTCTTTTCAGCAAGTGTTACGGCGTTCCTGATCTTATACTCGCTAATTGGGTTTTTGTTGTCGGCAACGCTCCTGATATTTGTGCTACTGAAATATGCATTTGAAGCCCGTTGGGCGCTTTCAATCATCATGTCTATTGTCGCCCCTCTGCTGCTCTACGTAATCTTCACGGAACTCCTCAGTGTACGGCTTTAAGGGATATTTCTCATGACAATAAAAGATAGCTATAGACGGTAGGAGGAACCGTGGAGATACTTGACGGATTACTTTCGGGACTTAGCGTTGCGTTTTCCCCAATGAATCTGTTGTTCGTCGCCCTGGGAGTCACTCTCGGGACGGTTTTCGGGCTACTACCGGGAATTGGACCAACGGCAGCAGTAGCTCTTCTCTTGCCGCTCACTTTTACCATGGAGCCCGCTTCGGGCGTCATTATGCTGGCAGGAATCTACTACGGAAGTATGTATGGTGGGCGCATACCAGCTATTCTTATGAGATTGCCAGGAGATTCCTCTTCGGTGCTAACGACCCTAGACGGCTATCCGCTGACTCAACAAGGCCGAGCTGGCGCGGCATTGGGAATTACGGCGATTGGCTCCTTCCTAGGTGGGACCGTCGCGATTATTGGACTCACGATACTGGCTCCGACTTTAGCTCGTTATGCGAGTGTTTTTGCTCCCCCTGAGCTGTTCTTGCTCATGACCTTCGGCTTGTTGATGATTGTGCTCATCGCATCAGGAAACGTAGTCAAGAGCATTATCATGGCGCTGTTTGGAATACTCATAGCAACTATCGGCATGGATCCGATCACAGGCACCTCTCGCCTGACGTTCGGTTCCTATGAGCTGAGCGCAGGAATTGGAATCATACCGCTGGCGATCGGGCTCTTCGGCATTGGAGAAGTTCTCAACAACATGGCTAGCGGTGATAATAGACGTCAGTCGATTGGAAAAATGAATGGTGTTATGCCAACTTGGGCTGACTGGGTTGTCTCAAGAATGGCAATTCTTCGAGCTTCTATTCTTGGTTTCTTCATCGGAGTATTACCCGGAGGAGGAGGCACAGTTTCTTCTGTATTTGCTTATGGCGTCGAGAAAAAATTGTCGAAGAACCCAGAGAAATTCGGTAAAGGGGCTATTGATGGGCTCGCTGCGACCGAAACAGCAGACAATGCTTCGTCAAATTCTGCATTTGTGCCGCTGCTGACTCTCGGGGTGCCTCCGAATCCCGTGTTGGCATTGATCTTCGGAGCTCTTCTGCTACAGAACATCACGCCTGGACCACAGCTGGTGAATGAGCATCCTGACGTCTTCTACGGTGTGATTGCCTCCATGTACATCGGCAACATCATCCTACTGCTTTTGAATTTACCTATGATTCGCGTCTTCGTTTCCATACTTCGAATTCCGCAGTCACTCTTAGGACCGCTAGTAATACTCATCGCTATCTGTGGTGTCTATGCTGTAGCGAACAGCATGTTTGATGTCCTGCTGATGATGGTGTTCGGTCTTCTCGGATTCATTCTTCGCAGATTCGCTTTTGATCTCACACCTCTCATCCTTGGTTTTATTCTCGGTCCAATGCTTGAAGTCGAGTGGCGACGCACGATGATCATGTCCGGTGGTTCTATGGACATTTTTATGGAACGAACAGGTTCACTGATCATTCTGCTGCTATTGCTAACCACTGTGCTCTTAGTTGCGTTTAATGCAATGAAGAGACGGCGAAGCCTGATGCATCGTGTCAGAAACATCGCATCCGAAGAGATGTAGAACTAAACCGGCTCATCGCAGATGAGGGTGAAGCAAGGGCCCAAATCCTCCGGTATCCAGCAGTGCTCGGGTAATGTAGTTGGCCAGGTTTGAAGAACCCCAGGACGGTCCCACACAGGTGCTCCAGGGGACCGTTCATCGCTTATGCCGATCTTTCTGGTGTCGTCGCTGGTCAGCAGTGATTTGAGGCGTTCTTTGTCGGCATAGTCAGTCAAATGCCCACGTCGGCATTTGATAGCCTCTGTCCCGCCGTTGTTGGCCCGGGCGGTGGTGAAGTATGCCAGGATCTCGGTGCGCCAGCGGCGTAGGGTTCGGCCGAGTCTGGCGATCTCCGGGACTGGGCAGGACCGGAAAGACTCCAGGACTTTGATCGCGATCCTGCGTCCGGCGCGCAGGTCTTTGTGTTGGTTGGCGGCCCGGAGTTCTTGAGTGCATTGGAAGGCCAGGAAGACTTCCTCATGGCGGGGGTCAGCGGTGATGACTTCCTTGATCTTCTGGCATTGTTTCTCGGTGAGGTTCACGATGCCTGTCTGCAGCAGCCGGCGGATCCCGTAGAAGTGGATCACCCTTACGGCCCCGGTGTCCCCGGGGTCTGCTGTTGGACTCGGCGACGGACTTCATCAACGGCTTGGGTGCCGAGGTGAGATCGGGCCGGAGCGCCCTGCCCGCCATTTCGGTGGGTGGGTTTCTCCGGCCCGTCTCCCGAACCGGACGTGCGGCTTCCACCGCATCCGGCTCTCTACGGGTTCGTGCCGCTGGTCAGGCGGCGTCGGTGTTCGGTTCCCACGGTGTCGGGATCTTCGTTCCGCGGTAGCGGTAACGAGTGATCGGTACTGTCCCGCAGTTGAACAGTGAGACACCGTCGTGCTCTGGCCACCAACTGTTGGCCAGGTAGCGCCGTTTCAGCCACTTCCAAGTGGCACGTTTGTGTTTGCGTCGGAGCCAGTGCACGATCCGTTCCCAGGTGAACTGGTGCAGGTGAGCAAAGGTTCGGCTCGACACTCCGTGCCGGAAGTAGCCGGTCCAGCCTCGCAGCACCTGGTTGATGCCACGAAGCAACTCGGACAGGGGCTGGTTCGTGCCCATTTTGGTGATCGCCTTCACCTTCGCCCGGATCGAAGTCAGCGACTTCTTGGAGGGCCAGGTGTAGACGTATCGCTTGTTCGAGCCCTGCTGGCGTTGCCGTTGGATACGGAACCCCAGGAACTCGAACCCCTCGTCGATGTAAGCGGTCAGCGTCTTGTGCTCCGACAGGCGCAGACCCATCGGAGCGAGCACTGCTGCAACCTCGTCCCGCAGTTCCTCGGCGTGTGCCTCGTGGCGCGCGAAGTCGTCGGCGTAGCGCACAAGGCGATACGTGGCATCTCCATGATTTCGGCGGGTGAAGCGCCCTGGGTCTGGTGGAGGGATTTCATTCTGTGCCTGATCTGATCGAAGCGATTAAGGCCTCCTTGGCCGCGCACAACGACGAACCCAAGCCGCTGATCTGGACCGCGACCGCCGACGCGGTCCTCGAAAAAGTCACCCGAGGACGCGTCGCCCTCCAACCTGACTCGTGCCATTTTTCCATGAAGTCGGCTGGGACGGCCGTGGATCGGCTTGTTTCCGG
>NZ_QWLD01000027.1 GCF_003600155.1 Nesterenkonia muleiensis
GGTGTGAAGGCCGGCCCGAGCCGGCCGAGAGGCGAGCGGGGTTTCCCCGCCGCCGGGACCAGCACAGAAAGGGAATCATGAGCGTCCGTCGTATCGTCATCGTTGACGACCATGGAATCTTCCGGGCCGGGTTGAAGTCTGAGCTTGGCGACGCCGTCGACGTCGTCGGTGAGGCAGCCACAGTGGATGAGGCCTCTCAGGTGGTCCGGTCCGCTATGCCGGAGGTCGTCCTGCTTGATGTCCACCTCCCTGGCGGTACCGGCGGAGGCGGGGCAGAAGTCGTGGAACTCTGCCGTGACCTGCTGGAGGATGTGAAATTCCTGGCCATCAGCGTCTCGGATGAGGCCACTGACGTGGTTTCGGTGATCCGCGCCGGGGCCCGGGGGTATGTCACCAAGACGATCGGCACTGAGGAACTCGTCAACGCCATCGACGCTGTAGCCGAGGGCGACGCCGTCTTCTCCCCACGGCTTGCGGGGTTCGTGCTGGATGCCTTCGGCACCTCCGGTGTGGCCGAGGATGTCCGTGACGAAGAACTTGACCGACTTTCGGCCCGCGAAGTGGAGGTGATGCGGCTGATCGCCCGCGGCTACACCTACCGGGAGATCGCCTCTGAGCTGTTCATCTCCATCAAGACCGTCGAGACCCACGTGTCCAAGGTGTTGCGCAAGCTGCAGCTGTCCTCCCGCCACGAACTCACCCGGTGGGCGGAGCAGAGAAGAATCGTCTAGGGCAAGGTGTGGATGCGTACGTTCTGGGTCATATGTGCTGCGCCACCTGACAGAGCGAGGATGCCAGGCACCGACAGCACCGTCCCGAAGCAGTACTACATTGAACCGGTACTACAGATGGGGAGCTTTCTCTCCAACGCTGACCTCACTCACCCGGCCGAACGACCACATCGACGCTGGAGCCCCATCCGCCTGAGCTGGTACGACGGTCTCTTCCACGTCTGTCGCTGTCTTTCTCACTATCAAGTCATCAAGTTCCTGGGAAGTGAGTGCTTGCCTACACGGGGGTCTTAGCTGAGGCGCAGCCCTTGGCTGCATGGGACTTTCCATAGATCTTCGTCGACACCTTCTGTGCGTACCGCCTCAGGGAGTGCTAGTGTGGACTCCATCACCCTCTATTTGGGTCTTTTTCAGTGTGCACTTGCGCATGCCTAGATTTTCTGTGTATCCTAAAACTTCGCGTTTCCCCTCTATTTTTGTGCCTTCATATAGCGGTAGGTGCACCTTTGGACAACGTTGCCACTGCGGCGGCGTGACCTGAAGTTAATGTGGAAGCGATCCGGTACGCACAACGTAAAAGGTCTGTGGAAGGATCCCTCTTGGTCGCCTTGAGCACCTCACCAAATACCGCTGCATCGGCCCGCACCCCCGAATACGCCGGCCGACTCTCATTCGCAAAGATTCACGAACCCCTCGATGTTCCTGAGCTGCTGGCTCTGCAGATCGAGTCCTTCGACCGCCTAGTGGGCAACGAATCCTGGGCCGCCCGTGTGGCCGAGGCTAAGGAGAAGGGCATCAAGGGTGTTTCGGACACCTCTGGTCTGGCTGACATCTTTGAAGAGATGTCCCCCATCGAGGACTTCCAGGGGACGATGTCGCTGAGCTTCTCCGATCCGGAGTTCTCCGACCCCAAGTTCACCGTGGATGAGTGCAAGGACCACGACACCACCTACTCGGCCCCGCTGTACGTCAAGGCCGAGTTCATGAACCACAACACCGGTGAGATCAAGCAGCAGACCGTCTTCATGGGCGATTTCCCGCTGATGACCAACCGCGGCACCTTCATCATCAACGGCACCGAACGTGTGGTCGTCTCCCAGCTGGTCCGCTCCCCGGGGGCTTACTTCGAGTCATCCCAGGACAAGACCTCGGACAAGGAGATCTTCACCGCCAAGGTCATCCCCTCCCGCGGTGCCTGGTTCGAACTCGAGATCGACAAGCGCGATCAGGTCGGCGTACGCCTGGACCGCAAGCGCAAGCAGCCGGTCACCGCGCTGCTGAAGGCCATCGGCTGGTCCGAGTCCCGGATCCTGGAGGAGTTCGGCGGCTACGACTCCATCCGCGCCACCATCGAGAAGGACACCTTCGAGACCCAGGATGAGGCGCTGCTGGACATCTACCGCAAGCTGCGCCCGGGCGAGCCGCCGACAGTCGAGGCCGCCCGCAGCCTGCTGGAGAGCCTCTACTTCACCGCCAAGCGCTACGACCTGGCCAAGGTGGGCCGGTACAAGCTCAACCGCAAGCTGGGCGTGGACAAGGACTTCTCCGACGCCGATGCCAGCGTGCTCACCGAAGAGGACATCACCGCGATGATCCACTACCTGTGTGCGCTGCACGCCGGGCAGAAGACCATCAAGGGCGTGCGCGACGGCGCCGAGGTGGAGATCCCGATCACCGTGGACGACATCGACCACTTCGGCAACCGCCGCATCCGCGCGGTCGGCGAGCTCATCGAGAATCAGGTCCGCACCGGCCTGTCCCGCATGGAGCGCGTGGTCCGCGAGCGCATGACCACCCAGGACGTCGAAGCCATCACCCCGCAGACACTGATCAACATCCGTCCTGTGGTGGCCTCCATCAAGGAGTTCTTCGGCACCTCGCAGCTGTCCCAGTTCATGGATCAGAACAACCCGCTGGCGGGCCTGACCCATAAGCGGCGCCTGTCCGCACTGGGCCCCGGCGGCCTCTCCCGTGACCGTGCGGGCATGGAGGTCCGTGACGTGCACCCCTCGCACTACGGCCGCATGTGCCCCATCGAGACCCCTGAAGGCCCCAACATCGGCCTGATCGGCTCGCTGGCCACCTACGGGCGGATCAACAACTTCGGCTTCATCGAGACCCCCTACCGCAAGGTGGTCGACGGCAAGGTCACCGAGCAGATCGAGTACCTGACCGCCGATGACGAGCTGGTGGCCAACATCGCCCAGGCCAACGCGCCGCTGGAGGCCGACGGCTCCTTCACCGAGGATGTGGTGCTCTGCCGCGGCGATGCCTCCTCCGGTGAGCAGGGCGAGCCGGTGCTGGTCTCCCCGAGCGACATCCACTACATGGACGTCTCCCCGCGCCAGATGGTCTCGGTGGCCACCGCCCTGATCCCATTCCTGGAGCACGACGACGCCAACCGTGCGCTGATGGGCGCCAATATGCAGCGCCAGGCTGTTCCGCTGCTGGAGTCCGAGTCCCCGCTGGTGGGCACCGGCATGGAGAAGTTCGCCGCCATCGACGCCGGAGACTCGGTCACCGCCGTCAAGGCCGGCGTGGTCAGCAAGGTCGCTGCCGACCTGGTCATCGTCCAGAACGACGACGGCAGCTACACCAACTACCCGATCATGAAGTTCCAGCGCTCCAACCAGGGCAACGCCTACAACCAGCAGGTGCGCGTGGCCGAAGGCGACCGGGTCGAGTACCAGTCGATCATCGCCGACGGCCCGTCCACCGAGCTCGGTGAGCTGGCCCTGGGCAAGAACCTGCTGGTGGCGTTCATGTCCTGGGAAGGGCACAACTTCGAAGACGCCATCATCCTCTCCCAGCGCCTGGTGCAGGATGACGTGCTCACCTCCATCCACATCGAGGAGCACGAGGTCGACGCCCGCGACACCAAGCTCGGTGCCGAGGAGATCACCCGGGACATCCCGAACGTCTCCGAGGAGATGCTGGCCCAGCTCGACGAGCGCGGCATCATCCACGTCGGCGCAGAGGTGGAGTCCGGAGACATCCTGGTCGGCCGTGTCACCCCCAAGGGCGAGACGGAGCTGACCCCCGAGGAGCGCCTGCTGCGCGCCATCTTCGGCGAGAAGTCCCGCGAGGTCCGCGACACCTCCCTGAAGGTGCCCCACGGCGAGGCCGGCACGGTCATCGGTGTGCGCATCCTGGATGCTGAGACCGAGGACCATGAGCTGCCCCCGGGCGTGAACCAGGTGGTCCGGGTCTACGTGGCCCAGAAGCGTAAGATCACCGATGGTGACAAGCTCGCCGGCCGCCACGGCAACAAGGGCGTGATCTCCAAGATCCTGCCGGTCGAGGACATGCCCTTCCTGCCCGATGGCACCCCGGTCGACGTCGTTCTCAACCCCATGGGCGTGCCCGGCCGTATGAACATCGGTCAGGTCATGGAGCTGCACCTGGGCTGGGCCGCGGCCAACGGCTGGAAGATCGAGGGCGACCCCGAATGGCTCAAGGATCTGCCGAACCTGCCGAAGGAGACCGGCCCCACCAAGGTGGCCACGCCGGTGTTCGACGGCGCGGAGCCGGAGGAGCTCACCGGAATCCTGGACTCGGTCAATCCCTCCCGCGACGGCGAGCGGCTGGTCAACCCCGACGGCAAGGCCCACCTGTTCGACGGCCGCTCCGGCGAGCCGTTCCCGGATGCCGTCTCCGTGGGCTACATGTACATCCTGAAGCTGCACCACCTGGTCGATGACAAGATCCACGCCCGCTCCACCGGACCGTACTCGATGATCACCCAGCAGCCGCTGGGCGGTAAGGCGCAGTTCGGCGGTCAGCGCTTCGGCGAGATGGAGGTCTGGGCCCTGGAGGCATACGGCTCCGCCTACACGCTCCAGGAGCTGCTGACCATCAAATCCGATGACATCCACGGCCGCGTCAAGGTCTACGAGGCCATCGTCAAGGGCGAGGACATCCCGGAGCCCGGTGTTCCGGAGTCGTTCAAGGTGCTCATCAAGGAGATGCAGTCGCTGTGCCTGAACGTCGAGGTGCTCAACGAGCACGGAGACGCCTTCCAGATGCGCGACGCCGATTCCGAGGACTCCGGCTTCTCCGCCGCTGAGGAGCTCGGCATCGACCTCTCCCGGGCTGAGCCCAGCTCGGTCGAGGAAGTCTGAACTCAGACTTCAGCGACCACACATACGCTTGACGAACTTTTAAGAAGAAGAAAAGAGAGATACCGGACTATGTCCACTGAATCCTCATTCGACACCATGCGCATCGGGCTGGCCACCACCGACGACATCCTTCGCTGGTCCCACGGCGAGGTCAAGAAGCCCGAGACCATCAACTACCGCACCCTGAAGCCGGAGAAGGACGGCCTGTTCTGCGAGAAGATCTTCGGACCTTCCCGGGACTGGGAGTGCTACTGCGGCAAGTACAAGCGGGTGCGCTTCAAGGGCATCACCTGCGAGCGCTGCGGTGTGGAGGTCACCCGCTCCAAGGTCCGCCGCGAGCGGATGGGCCACATTGAGCTGGCCGCACCGGTGACCCACATCTGGTACTTCAAGGGTGTGCCTTCCCGCCTGGGCTACCTGCTGGACCTAGCGCCGAAGGACCTGGAGAAGGTCATCTACTTCGCTGCCTACATGATCACCTCGGTGGACGATGACCGCCGCCATGAGGATCAGCCCAACCTGCAGGCCGAGGTGGACCAAGAGGTCAACCACCTGACCTCGCAGCGTGATGCTGACATCGCCGCCATCGCCAAGGAGCTTGAGGACGGCCTGGCCGAGCTCGAGTCCGAGGGCGCCAAGGCCGCGGAGAAGAAGAAGTTCCGCGAGACCAAAGAGAAACAGATGGCTCAGGTGCGCAAGCGTGCCGACGCCGAGATCGAGCAGATCCAGAACGTCTGGGACCGGTTCAAGAACATCTCGGTGGGCCACCTGGAGGGCGACGAGACTCTCTTCCGTGAGATGCGGGCCAAGTATGGACAGTACTTCGAAGGCTTCATGGGCGCCGAGGCCATCCAGAAGCGTCTGCAGACCTTCGACATGAAGGCCGAGTCCGAGTCGCTGCGCGAGACCATCGCCACCGGCAAGGGCCAGCGAAAGACCCGCGCGCTCAAGCGGCTCAAGGTGCTCAACGCCTTCCTGGTGAACGGCAACTCACCCACCGGCATGGTCCTGGAGGCAGTCCCGGTGATCCCGCCGGAGATCCGCCCCATGGTCCAGCTCGACGGTGGCCGGTTCGCCACCAGCGACCTCAACGATCTCTACCGACGGGTGATCAACCGCAACAACCGCCTCAAGCGGCTGCTGGATCTCGGTGCCCCGGAGATCATCATCAACAATGAGAAGCGCATGCTGCAGGAGTCGGTGGACTCCCTGTTCGACAACGGCCGCCGCGGCCGCCCGGTCACCGGGCCGGGCAACCGTCCGCTGAAGTCGCTGTCTGACATGCTCAAGGGCAAGCAGGGCCGGTTCCGCCAGAACCTGCTCGGCAAGCGTGTGGACTACTCCGGCCGTTCGGTCATCGTGGTGGGCCCGCAGCTGAAGCTGCACGAGTGCGGTCTGCCCAAGCAGATGGCGTTGGAGCTGTTCAAGCCCTTTGTGATGAAGCGGCTGGTGGACCTCAACCACGCTCAGAACATCAAGTCCGCCAAGCGGATGGTGGAGCGCCAGCGCTCTGCAGTCTGGGACGTGCTCGAAGAGGTCATCACCGAGCATCCGGTGCTGCTGAACCGTGCACCCACCCTGCACCGCCTGGGCATCCAGGCCTTCGAGCCGCAGCTGGTGGAGGGCAAGGCCCTGCAGCTGCACCCGCTGGTCTGTGCTGCGTTCAACGCTGACTTCGACGGTGACCAGATGGCAGTGCACCTGCCGCTGGGCCCGGAGGCTCAGGCCGAGGCGCGCATCCTGATGCTCTCCTCGAACAACATCCTCAAGCCCTCCGACGGCCGCCCGGTGGCGCTGCCGGCCCAGGATATGATCATCGGTCTGCACCACCTGACGACCTCCCGTGAGGACGTTGCCGGTGCCGGACGTGTGTTCTCATCCCTGGGTGAGGCGCAGATGGCCTTCGACCTCAAGGAGCTGCACCTCAACGCTTCGGTGAGGATCCAGGTGGAAGGTTTCGTGCCCTCCAAGCAGGTCACCGCCCCTGAGCGGTGGGAAGAAGGTCAGCCTGCGCTGATCGAGACCACCCTGGGCAAGGTGCTGTTCAACGAGCTGCTGCCGGAGGACTACCCGTGGCAGGACGACGTCGCTGATAAGAAGGCCCTCGGCTCGCTGATCAACGACATCTCCGAGCGGTACTCCACCGTGCAGGTCGCCCAGACACTGGACAACCTCAAGGACGCCGGCTTCTACTGGTCCACCCGCTCGGGTGTCACCGTGGCGATCTCGGACATCACCTCCAACTTCGACAAAGCCGCCATCATGGACAAGTACGAGGCCCAGGTCGCCAAGGTGGAGGAGGAGTACAGCCTCGGCTTCATCGGCAAGGACAACCGGACCCAGGAGCTCCAGGAGATCTGGGGCAAGGCCACCTCCGAGATCGAGAAGGCGATGATGGAGGGAATGGACTCCCTCAACAACATCAACCGCACGGTGACCTCCGGTGCTCGTGGTAACTGGAACCAGATCCGGCAGATCGCCGGCATCCGTGGCCTGGTGACCAACCCGAAGGGTGACATCATCCCGCGGCCGATCAAGTCCTCCTACCGCGAGGGCCTGACCGTGCTGGAGTACTTCATCGCCACCCACGGTGCCCGCAAGGGTCTGGCCGACACCGCGCTGAAGACCGCCAACTCCGGATACCTGACCCGCCGCCTGGTGGATGTCTCCCAGGATGTCATCGTTCGCGACGAGGACTGCGGCACCACCCGCGGTCTGACCGTGCCGATCGCCCAGCCGAAGTACTACGCCCACGACGACGACCTCCGCCCCGACGGCGTGCTGGTCAAGTCCGGGCGCAAGTACGTCAGCGAGGAGATCACCAAGGACTCCGAGTTTGAGCTCCACAAGATGGTCGAGACCTCCGCCTACTCCCGTACCCTGGCAGAGGCGGTTGCCGATGCCAACGGTGAGGTGCTGGCCGAGGCCGGCGTCGAGGTGGGCGATGTGCTCATCGACAAGCTCTTCGAGGCCGGTGTGCAGACCATCAAGGTCCGCTCGGTGCTGACCTGTGAGTCCCCGGTGGGCACCTGCGCTGCCTGCTACGGACGCTCGATGGCAGCAGGCCACCGGGTCGACGTCGGCGAGGCTGTGGGCATCATCGCCGCCCAGTCCATCGGCGAGCCCGGCACCCAGCTGACCATGCGTACCTTCCACTCCGGAGGTGTGGCATCGGCTGATGACATCACCCAGGGTCTGCCGCGTATCCAGGAGCTGTTCGAGGCCCGCACCCCCAAGGGTGTGGCCCCGATCGCCGAATCCTCCGGCCGGGTGCACTTCGAGGAGGACGAGAAGCAGGCACGCCTGGTGCTCACTCCGGACGACGGCTCCGAGGAGCAGGTCTACCCGGTGCTGCGCCGCGCCCGGCTGCTGATCGACCTCGGTGAGGACAACTCAGGCACCGCCCATGTGGAGGTCGGCACCCAGCTGGTCCGCGGCCACGTGGACCCCAAGCAGGTGCTGCGCGTGCTCGGCCCACGGGCTGCCCAGAAGTTCCTGGTGGCCGAGGTGCAGGAGGTCTACCAGTCCCAGGGCGTGGGCATCCACGACAAGCACGTGGAGGTCATCGTCCGGCAGATGCTGCGGCGGATCACCGTCATCGAATCCGGCGAGACCAACCTGCTCCCCGGTGAGCTGGCCGACCGCTTCCGGTTCCAGCAGGCCAATAAGGCTGCCTTCGAGCAGTCCAAGCGCCCGGCTTCCGGACGTGACGAGCTCATGGGCATCACCAAGGCCTCGCTGGCCACTGACTCCTGGCTCTCGGCTGCCTCCTTCCAGGAGACCACCCGCGTGCTCACCCAGGCAGCGATGGAAGGCAAGTCCGACCCGCTGCTGGGCCTGAAGGAGAACGTGATCATCGGTAAGCTCATTCCGGCCGGCACCGGCCTGGACCGCTACACCCAGACCACGGTGGAGCCCACAGAGGACGCCAAAGCGAACCTCTTCACCGGCCCGAGCCTCTACGGCTCCAGCTTTGACTACGCTGGCGCCGACCGGGACAGCGAGTTCCACGCCATCCCGCTGGAGGATTACAACACCGATGTCGACTTCCGGTAGGCCAGTTGTCGTATAGCTTTCGGCGCGTCGTACAGCTATAGCGCCGCGACAGCACGAAAGCACTACGAGAAATCGTCGTCTGAGCAAGGCCCGGATGGGGTTCCCGAACAGGAGCCCCACCCGGGCCTTTGCGTTCCCTGCTGTGCCTCGCTCGCAATGACAGGGCCATCAACCCAGTTGGCTTTGTATATTTGTGCGGAACGGATGCAACTTCTCGGCGGTTGGGCGAATCCCACAGATCCGGCAGCCTTCGGCTCGGAGGTCGTCACCGCCTCGGCCACCTTCATCCCCCGCGCCGGACTGAGCACCGAGGGGGAGATCACGATGGAGTTGACCGCCGGGCCCATCATCCGTGAGGACAACCTGGTCGCTCTCCCCCTGGAGATTGAGTTCAGGGAGGGAGCCGGGTCGATTAGCGCCTTGGACTTGTGTCAGGGACTGAACGGTGCCCAGGATCATGCAGGCGGCCAGGCACGGTTGTTTGACCATGAGGCGATGACCGTGGCTGAACTCGCCCGCCGGGACAACGGAGGTGGTGAGATCGCCTCGTTCTGTGCTTCGACGCGAGAGGACACAAGCTTCTGCAGTGTCGAGGCCGGGGAGACTATGTCCTGGACCGGGATCTTTGCCGCACCTGAGGGAGACGCTGCCAGTGCACTGCTGCGAGAGTTCGGTCTGGTCACCGCACTCGAGGAGACGGAGGTCGCTGGTGAGCTGCCTGAGCCATGTGGTCCGGTCGGCGGGGCCGATGAGACCCTACGAGTGGTCAACGGCGGCCGGGGTCCGGAGGCCGGGACGGAGCTGGATCTGACGGTGGAACGCGTGGAGCGCAGCAGCGGGTGTCCACCCCTTCCGCTTCGAAGACGTGCCGGTCACCGATGCCGGCAGCGCGTCGAGCAGCCCTCCGACGAGCGCACATCCGACGACGCCTCCGGTGATGAGTGAGCCATCGTGCAGTGACTCAGTGCGGCATTGAGTTCTACGCCATCCGACGGCCCAGTGCAACACCAATGTCGACTTCCGCGAGGAAATCGCGACGCTGTCAGCGTGAGGGCGGGTTCGGGTTTCAGTCCGAAGAGCCATCTTGAACGTGTGCCGTCCCACGCTGGGAGTCACGTAAAACGGCGGCGCGATGGCCTGGCGGCGGTTCCGCATGTGCTGTTGGACCCGTGAGCTGACGTTCCATCAGTCGGAGACGGCGATGCCGGCCTCCGCGGCCAGATGCGGGGCGAGTTCCTGGAGCTGCAGGGGTGAGATGGTGGCCCTGGGCAGATGCTACCTGTCCTGTGGTGGGTCCGGTCTAGAGTATTTGCAGGAAACGGATGCAACTTTTCGCAAGCTGGGCACGACTCACCGGTGTCACCACTGATACAGGACACGAGCCAAGGAACGGAACAGATGAACACCTCAGCCCCGATCAAGACCACTGCCGCGATGGCTGTTGTGCTGGCTCTGGCGGCCTGCGCACCGGAGGATGCCGCAGAGTTCGACGACGGACCTCCCACTGCCCCTGTAAATGCCGACGGTGAGACCGGGTCCGAAGAGTCTGGTGGCCAGGCCGAACAGGAGAGTGAACCCGAACCTGCCGGCAGCGGCACTGGTGACGAGGCAGACGGCGAGTCCGTATCGGCTACGGCGACCTTCATCCCGCACTATTCCGGTCCCAACCAGGAGGTCACCATGGAGACTCGGGTGGGTCCCGTGGTCCGCGACGGGGACCTCGCCGTGCTCCCCATGGAATTCGACTACCAGGAAGGGGAGGAGGGTATCGCCACGATGGACTTCCTCTTCGGTCTGGTCGGCATCACCGACGGCTCCGTAGACGGCGGGCAGGTCCGGCTCATCGACCCTGATCAGATGACCGTGGCCGAGGTAGCCCGCCTGGAGCAGGGTGAGGGCCCCATCGCTGTGGAGAGCGCCGCCTCCGGGGACGGCTTCGGGGACCGGGCCGAGCCGGGGGAGACCCTGGACTGGGTGGGTGTCTTCGACGCGCCCGAGAGCGACACTGTCAGCATCCTGCTGCCCCACTTCGGCATGGTCTCCGGCGTCCCGGTGATCGAGGGTGACCTGGAGGAGGCCAACACCACCGGGGAGCCCATCGACTACACCGACGTCGTCGGGCAGAGCCACGACCTCATCACCTGGAGGGACACCCCCGAGTACTCCATTGAGATCGAGGGGGAGGAGACCACTGTCAGCCTGCCCTCCGATGTGCTCTTCGACGTCGACTCCTCGGACCTCTCCTCCGAGGCGGACGAGGCGCTGCAGGCCGCCGCCCAGGAGATGGCCGGCACCGAGGGCGGGGAGCTGCGCATCGTGGGGCACACCGACAATGTGCTCGATGAGGAGTACAACCAACAGCTCTCCGAGGAGCGCGCCGAGGCGGTGCACCAGCGGCTTCAGGATCTGGTCGACCTGGACGCCTTCGATGAGGTCTCGGTGACCGGCGAGTCCTTCCGGGAGCCCATCGCCGACAACGACTCGGAGGAGGGCCGGGCGATGAACCGCCGCGTGGAGCTGCACTTCACCACGGTGACACACTCCGAGGAGCAGACGGTGGAAGGCGAGCTGCCCGAGCCTCAGGGGCCGGTGGCCTCCGCCGATGAGGAGCTTCATCTCTCCTATGAGGGTGATCTCCTCCAGGAGTACAACGACGACGTCATTCTCAGCGTGGACTCCTTAGAGCGGCATGACGGATTCGTCGTGGCCGGCATCCGCGCGGAGACCACCGTCGACGACGGCGACATCAGCTGGCCCTTCATCCGCGGCACCGGAGGCATCCACCGGGCCGGCGTCAGCCAGGTCAACTCGGTGGACCTGCCCTACCTGGTGGCCGGTGACCAGTGGATCGAGCCGCTGCGGTACTTCGTCACCGATGTGGAGATCGACGAGGAGAACCCCGAGGAGACCGAGTTCGACGGCGCGGACTACCGTCGGCTCAGCGACGTCCTCTTCGGCGTATACTACAGCTACAACGAGGGCGACTCGGCGGTCGCCTATCTGGTCTACCCCGATATCGGTGCCGATGAGCTGACCCTGGAGTCCCCCGGAGAGTATGAGGGCACCGACTGGCTGCTCCAGGTGGTGGGCGTGAACCCCTGGCGTTTCGAGGACGTCCCGGTCACCGACGCCGGCTCCGACGAAGGCGAGCAGGATGCCGCCGCCGAGTAGCCCGAAGATTCTCTCTTAGGCCTCCGAAGCGTCGGCCACCAATCAGCCGGTGATGATGATGCCGGCCTGGGCGGCCAGGTGTCGGGACAGGGCTTCGAGCTGTGCGGAGGAGATCGTCGCGCCGCGCAGATGGTCAATCCCGGTAATGTGACGGAATTCGACGCCTCGCAGATCGACATCCCTGAGCTTGGCCCCAGTGAGCACCAGGGTCTCGACCGTGCAGTCGCGCAGCGCCAGGCGCCGCACTCTGGCTCCCCCGAGGTCCAGTTCGCCGATCTGGCAGTTCTCGATCAGCACGTCGGTCAGCTGCGCACCGTCACGATGTGGTCACGATGACAGCAGGGCCATTGACCCTGTTGGAAGGGTCTCCGTAGTCTCCAAGCCATGGAACGGGGATTGCGGTGGTTCGCAGCACTGCTGTTGGCGCTGTTCGTACTGACCTCCTGCGGCACTGACGGCGAGACCGCTGATACCGGTGATGACAGCGAAGCGATCGGTGCTGAGTCCGACCAGGTCGAGGAGGCCGAGCCTGAGGCGATCGATGCCGAGCAGGCTCAGGACGACGAGGCCGGAAGCGGCTTAGCAGGTGACTCCGCCGAGGCGCCTGACCGTCAGGTCATCACCACCGCCTACGCCGCTGTCGAGGTCGACGACACCTCCGAGGCAGTCGCCGACCTGCTGAGCCGAACCACCGGATACGGCGGCTACGTGGAAGACCGTCAGGAGGCCACCGACAGCCAGGGAAACCCCACCCGGGCTTCGCTCACCCTGCGCCTGCCGGCAGAGAACCTGCCTGACATGCTGGACGGTCTCGAAGATCTCGGCGACGTCAGCGAACTCTCCGAATCCGCCCAAGACGTCACCGGCACAGTCCGGGATCTCGATGCCAGGATCGAGGCTCTTGAGACCTCAGTGGACAGGCTCATCGAGATCATGGCAGAAGCCGACACCGCCGAGGATCTGCTGCAGATCGAGACCACACTCAGCCAGCGCCAGGCCGACCTCGAAGCCTTGCAGGCAGAGCGCAACGCCCTCGGTGACCAGGTGTCCATGTCCACCCTCCAGGTGGAGCTGAGCACCGAACCGATCACCGAGGTGGAGGCTGACGGTTTCCTCGGCGGACTCCAGACCGGCTGGAGCGGACTGGTCTCCACCGCCAATGTGCTGCTGGTGGCGGCCGGGGCGATCCTGCCCTGGCTGGCTGTGCTCGTGGTGCCAGCGGGCGCCGTCGTCCTCCTCATTCGGGGCAGAAGGCGGCGCCGGCCGAAGGAGAAGGCTTCGACAGCTGACTCAGCGCAGTCGGCAGATCACAGCTCGGAGATTGAGACTGCTGGTTCTGATGCGCCCAGCGCTGACGCCGAAAACTATGGGGAGTCCTGGGCAGGTGAGTCAGACCGTAGCTAGGACGGCACATTGAATACGATATGAATACGGTGCGAGGCGCTTCGCCTGTCGCGTGGTGCACCCAGGTTTTCGCAGTGAGCGCCCCTTCGATCAACTGCAGGGGCACGGCCACCCGCAGTTCGCCAGACGCCCGGGCAGCTGGTATCGTTGACTTGATTGTTTCTGTGTGGCAGTAGGACTCGGTCCGGGTTGCGGGGAAGGTGCGCAACAAATGCCACATATTTTCATGCGTAGAGGCAGATGTAGTACAGGCCGCGTGCGGCCACAGACGCCTTGACCCTGAAGAGTGGCGGAACTTCCCCCGCGCAGAGACGTGCCCGGCCGGTCACGGCCACAAGACCTGAACAACAATGGAGATTGCATAGTGCCTACTATTCAGCAGCTGGTGCGCAAGGGCCGCAGCCCCAAGGCCGCCAAGAACGCCACTCCTGCCCTGCAGGGGTCCCCGATGCGCCGTGGCGTGTGCACCCGTGTGTACACCACCACCCCCAAGAAGCCGAACTCCGCACTCCGCAAGGTGGCTCGTGTCCGCCTGGGCGGCGGCGTGGAGGTCACCGCATACATCCCCGGTGAGGGCCACAACCTGCAGGAGCACTCGATTGTGCTGGTACGCGGTGGTCGTGTGAAGGACCTCCCGGGTGTCCGCTACAAGATCGTTCGCGGCGCGCTCGACACCCAGGGTGTCAAGGGTCGCGGTCAGGCTCGCAGCCGCTACGGCGCCAAGAAGGAGAAGAAGTAATGCCACGTAAAGGACCCGCTCCTAAGCGCCCGCTCGTCCAAGACCCCGTCCACGGCTCACCGCTGGTCACCCAGCTGATCAACAAGGTGCTGGTCGACGGCAAGAAGTCCACCGCTGAGCGCATCGTCTACGGCGCGCTCGAGGGTGTGGCCAAGAAGTCCGGCGAAAACTCTGTGGATGTCCTCAAGACCGCCATGGACAACGTCCGCCCCGCACTTGAGGTCCGCTCCCGCCGCGTCGGCGGTGCCACCTACCAGGTGCCGGTGGAGGTCAAGCCCGGCCGCGCCACCGCGCTGGCCCTGCGCTGGCTGGTCGGCTACGCCAAGGACCGCCGCGAGAAGACGATGACCGACCGCCTGATGAACGAGATCCTCGACGCCTCCAACGGCCTGGGTGCTGCAGTCAAGCGCCGCGAGGACACCCACAAGATGGCCGAGGCCAACAAGGCATTCGCCCACTACCGCTGGTAATAAGGAATAGGGGAACACACCGTGGCACAACAAGAGGTGCTCACCGACCTGAAGAAGGTCCGCAACATCGGCATCATGGCCCACATCGATGCCGGTAAGACCACCACCACCGAACGTGTCCTGTTCTACACGGGCATGAACCACAAGATCGGTGAGACCCATGACGGTGCGTCGACGACGGACTGGATGGAGCAGGAGAAGGAGCGCGGCATCACCATCACCTCCGCCGCGGTGACCTGCTTCTGGGACGACAACCAGATCAACATCATCGATACCCCCGGCCACGTGGACTTCACCGTTGAGGTGGAGCGCTCCCTGCGCGTGCTCGACGGCGCCGTCGCAGTCTTTGACGGCAAGGAGGGCGTGGAGCCCCAGTCGGAGACGGTGTGGCGCCAGGCTGATAAGTACAACGTCCCGCGCATCTGCTTCGTCAACAAGATGGACAAGCTGGGTGCCGACTTCTACTTCACCGTGGACACCATCAAGTCTCGCCTGGGCGCCAAGCCGCTGGTGATGCAGCTGCCCATCGGCGTTGAGAACGATTTCGTCGGCGTGGTCGACCTGCTGCAGATGAAAGCGCTGGTCTGGCCGGGAGACGCCAAGGGTGATGTGACCATGGGCGCCGAGTATGAGGTGCGCGAGATTCCCGAGGACCTCAAAGAGAAGGCCGAGGAGTACCGCAATGAGCTCGTCGAGTCTGTAGCTGAGGCCGACGAGGAGCTCATGGAGAAGTACCTCGAAGGCGAAGAGCTCACCATTGACGAGCTCAAGGCCGGCATCCGGAAGATCACCGTCAACAGCGAGGCCTACCCGGTCTTCTGCGGCTCTGCGTTCAAGAATCGCGGTGTGCAGCCGATGCTTGACGCCGTGATCGACTACCTGCCCTCACCGGCAGATGTGGAGTCCATGGAAGGCCACAAGCCCGGCGACGAGGAGGAGATCCTCACCCGCAAGCCATCCAAGGACGAGCCGTTCGCCGCATTGGCCTTCAAGATCGCCTCCCACCCGTTCTTCGGCACACTGACCTTCATCCGTGTGTACTCGGGCAAGCTGACCTCCGGAGCGCAGATCATGAACTCCACCAAGGGTAAGAAGGAGCGCATCGGCAAGCTGTTCCAGATGCACGCCAATAAGGAGAACCCGGTGGAGGAGGTGCAGGCAGGCCACATCTACGCGGTGATCGGCCTGAAGGACACCACCACCGGCGACACCCTGTGCAACCCGGACCACCCGATCGTCCTGGAGTCCATGAGCTTCCCGGAGCCGGTGATCAACGTGGCGATCGAGCCCAAGACCAAGGGTGACCAGGAGAAGCTCTCCACCGCCATCCAGAAGCTGGTGGCCGAGGACCCGACATTCACCGTGTCCTTGGATGAGGAGACCGGCCAGACCGTCATCGGCGGCATGGGAGAGCTCCACTTGGATGTCTTCGTGGACCGCATGAGGCGTGAGTTCAAGGTCGAGGCCAATGTGGGCAAGCCGCAGGTGGCCTACCGCGAGACCATCAAGAAGAAGGTCGAGAAGGTCGAGTACACCCACAAGAAGCAGACTGGCGGCTCCGGACAGTTCGCCAAGGTGCAGGTGGACTTCGAACCGCTGGAGACCACTGAGGACGAGCTCTACGAGTTCCAGAACGCCGTCACCGGTGGACGTATCCCACGTGAATACATCCCTTCGGTGGACGCCGGTATCCAGGACGCCATGCAGTTGGGCGTACTGGCCGGCTACCCCTTGGTAGGTGTGAAGGCTACTCTGCGGGACGGCGCCTACCATGACGTCGACTCCTCCGAGATGGCCTTCAAGATGGCCGGCTCCCAGGTCTTCAAGGAGGGTGTCAAGCGCGCCAACCCGGTGATCCTGGAGCCTCTGATGGCTGTTGAGGTCCGTACTCCTGAGGAGTACATGGGTGATGTCATCGGTGACTTGAACTCCCGCCGCGGGCAGATCCAGTCCATGGACGATGCCTCCGGCGTGAAGGTGGTCAAGGCGTCGGTGCCGCTGAGCGAAATGTTCGGCTACATCGGCGAACTGCGCTCCCGCACCCAGGGCCGCGCAGTGTTCACCATGTCCTTCGACTCCTATGCAGAGGTACCGAAGGCAGTGTCCGAAGAGATCATCGAAAAGAGCCGCGGCGAGTAATCTCGGCGCGTAACTGAATTTCCCCAAACCCCATGAAATCAGTAGACTTGCGAGAGTTTCAGCCGGGGACACCCCTGTGCCTGAAGTAAATCTTACTGATTCAAACCACGTTCTATAGGAGGAACCTGTGGCCAAGGCAAAGTTCGAGCGGACTAAGCCGCACCTCAATATCGGCACCATCGGTCACGTCGACCACGGCAAGACCACGCTGACTGCCGCTATTTCGAAGGTGCTCGCTGAAAAGTACCCTGACCTCAACGAGGCCAAGGACTTCGCCAACATCGACAACGCTCCTGAGGAGCGCGAGCGCGGCATCACCATCAACGTCTCTCACGTGGAGTACCAGACCGAGAAGCGTCACTATGCACACGTCGACGCCCCCGGTCACGCTGACTATGTGAAGAACATGATCACCGGTGCTGCTCAGATGGACGGCGCGATCCTCGTGGTCGCCGCCACTGATGGTCCGATGGCTCAGACCCGTGAGCATGTGCTGCTGGCCCGCCAGGTGGGCGTGCCCCAGCTGCTGGTGGCTCTGAACAAGTCGGACATGGTCGATGACGAGGAGCTCCTGGACCTGGTGGAGATGGAGGTGCGCGAGCTGCTCTCCGACCAGGAGTTCGACGGCGACAACGCACCGGTCATCCGCACGTCCGGCCTCAAGGCTCTGGAGGGCGACGCCGAGTGGGTCAAGTCCGTCGAGGACCTCATGGAGGCTGTTGACGAGTACATCCCCGAGCCCGAGCGTGACAAGGACAAGCCGTTCCTGATGCCCATCGAGGACGTCTTCACCATCACCGGCCGTGGCACCGTGGTCACCGGTCGCGCCGAGCGCGGGACCCTGGCCATCAACTCCGAGGTCGAGATCCTCGGCATCCGCGAGAAGCAGAAGACCACCGTCACCGGTATCGAGATGTTCCACAAGCAGCTCGACGAGGCATGGGCCGGCGAGAACTGTGGCCTGCTGCTGCGCGGTCTCAAGCGCGATGACGTCGAGCGCGGCCAGGTGGTGGCAGCACCGGGTTCCATCACCCCGCACACCAAGTTCGACGCCAACGTCTACATCCTGTCCAAGGATGAGGGCGGACGTCACAACCCCTTCTACACCAACTACCGTCCGCAGTTCTACTTCCGTACCACTGACGTGACCGGTGTGATCGAGCTGCCCGAGGGCACCGAGATGGTGATGCCCGGTGACAACACCGAGATGACCGTCGAGCTCATCCAGCCGATCGCCATGGAGGAGGGCCTCGGCTTCGCCATCCGTGAGGGTGGCCGCACCGTCGGCTCCGGCAAGGTCACCAAGATCCTCGCCTGATCCGCCTCAGCGACACAGAGGGCCCCGGCACCATCATGGTGCCGGGGCCCTCTGCATAATGGGGGAGGAATCACTCGGGGTCCATCCAGCCCGCGGTGCTGGAAAAACGGGATGATCACCCTCACACGGAGGGCCGGGCGGAGGGCGGTACTGTGGGAATACTAGTCATCATTCTGCTGATTCTCAGCGTGCCCTTCTTCGCCGGGATGGTCATCGGCTATGCCATCGGCAGGCACTCCAAGGGCAAGGGTGTTCAGTCCAGTGCACTCTCTCCCCGTATTGACCATCCTCTGGCCCTGAGGCCACACCGTGAAGACCGGCAGCCGGGTCAGGAACCAGCCGCCGGTGCGGATGCCCTCCGAGAGCCTGGCGCGCCCAGGCCCGCGCAATGGACGGCCCCCTCCAGGCCGCCTGCCTCCGCGCAGTCGCAGCAGGTCCAGTCCACCAACGCCCAGCTGCCGACCATCCTGCGCGAGAAGCCCACGGGGCCACCACCGAAGAAACCGCGCCGTGCGCGCACACCTGCCGATGAGCACCGCTCGATCAACATCTCGCTCTATGTGGGAGGATTGGTGCTCACAGCGGCTGCTCTGGCCTTCGTGGCGGCGTCGCAGACCCCGGTATTCACCGCGGTCTCGCTGATCTTGGCCTACCTGGTCTTCGCGGTGACCGGGCTGCTCCTGTCCAGCAGAGTCACCATTCTCAAGCCTGCCGGCTATGCCATCTTCGGCACCTCACTGGCCCTGCTGGCGGTGGCCGCGGTGCCGGTCAACGAGGCCTTCATCCAGAACGGCCGCATCACGTGGATGGCAGTATCGGTGGTCGGCCTGGTGGTCTACGGCTATGCCTCGATGCACCTGGACAGCAGAGTGCTGGGCTACTTGGTCATCCCGTTCCTCTACTCGTCGATCTTCGGCTCAACATCAGTCCTTCAGACGCCCCTGGTGTGGACGCTGGTGGCGATCATGGTGATCTCTGCCGCGGTGCAGTTGGGCGTCCTTGTGCTGGGCGAGCGCTTCCCCGCAGTGCTGCGCCGACCCTTCAACCAGCTGCACTGGATAGTGGTGCCCGGGGTGCTGATCGCCGCTGCGCTGCTCGCTGGTGAGATCGGCAGCCGCGACTACGCGCTGCTGTTCACCGCGACTGCAGGCTACTACGCGGTCAATGCCGTGCGGCCGGTGGCCGCGGAGTACCGGCCAGTCCTTGCCCTCGCCTCCAGGGTGGCAGCCACCGCTGCGCTGTTAAGCCTGCTGCTGCACTACCGCGTGGAGGCTGCAGGAGCCTTGGCCGTGCTGAGCCTGTGGTGTGCCGTGGTCTTCCTTCTGGTGGCAGTGACCCCCCTGCTCAGCGGGCTTCCGCGCGGACAAAGGATGCTGGTGCAGGGCATCACCAGGCGGCGAATGCGCCGATGGGATCTGGGCGGAAGCCTTGCGGCGGCAGTTCTGCCGGCGCTTGCTGCTCAGGCGGTGCTTGTGCTGCCCGGCAGCGCCCTCACGGCTGTCGACTACGGATGGCTTGCACTGGCCTCTGGTGCCCTGGTGGTGGCTGGCGGTTATGCGCTGCTGGTGTTGGCCAAGCGGGGCCGCCCGCCGGAGCAGCGGGCACTAGGTCTCGGGCTGCGCTGTACCCTGGGCGTGGCTGGCGCGATGGCGTTGCCCCATCACCCGTGGTTCACCGTGATGTGGTTGGCCGTCTGGGCCGCCGCCGAATTCAAGATGGCCACGCCGGCCGTGCGTGGACTCATTCACCGTGCCCAGGCGGTGACCGGTCTGGCCGTGGTGGGCTGGAGCCTCGGCCGGCTCACAGATGATGCAGTGCTTGGTGGTCGGCTGGTTCTGCTGGGCCTGGCCCTAGGAGCGGCAGTCGTGGTGCTGCTGCTGGCCGTCCGCGGACTCCAGTGGCAGGCACCGCCGGTGGAATCAGTGATCTACTGGGTGCTCAGCGCGGCCGGTCTCGCCGCCGGCGCTGGTGCATTCGGGCTCAGCGGTGTGCTGCAGCCGGTCTATGCGGTCGCGGCGATGGCGGTGGTCTATGGCACCGCAGTGCTGATGCTGGTCCGCACGCCTGATGCGATGACGATGACTACCGAGCAGCAGTACTCCTGGGTCCGCTCCCTGAGCTTTGCCGCAGGAGCGATTATCGCGGTGCTGAGCATCGACTGGGTCTCTGCCTGGGTCATGTCTGGACAGCCGAGCCATCCTGCTGCGGGCTATGCCCTGATCACTCTGATCGCCTTCGGTGCAGCCGAAGCGCTCACCGCAGGAGCACTGACACCAGCCCGGTGGGGGCGGACCCTGCGACCGGGTCATGCCCCGGGACTGTGGGCCCCGGAGCTGTGGCCGGGGACGCACCTGGCGATGCACGGCATCTGGGCCGGGCTGATCAACCTCGCGGTCCTCTACGGTGATTCGGTGCTGCCCGGCACCGCCGGCCACCTATGGTGGCTGACGGTGCCTGCCTGGGCCATCGCCTGCTGGGCGGGTCTCCACGCATTGCGCCGGAGAGACCGGGAGACGGTTTCCACCACGGCGCGCCTGATTCCGAGCCGTCTCTACGGCGCACTGGTGCTGGCCGGTGCCGTCGTCGTCGTGTTCACCGGTACTGGAGCGTGGTGGGCCGATGCGGCCGTGGCAGCTGCCGCCGCACTGGTGGCGCTGCTGGCCTTCCGCAGCGCAAGCAGGCTGCCGGAGAGCCCGGTGGCTGCCCCGGCAGCAGCAGCTGCGGCGGTCTACCTGCTGGGCCGGGCAGTGACTGAGCTGCTCCCGGGCGCCGATCACCGGTACCCGCTGGATCTGCTGCTGGTAGCCGGTCTGGCGGTGGCTGCCTCCACCGTTGCAGCGCTTGTCCTGATGGGCACAGGTGCCACCAGCTCCGAGGTGCCGGATGCTGCTTCCAGGAATCTGAACCGACGCCACCGGGTGCTGGCAGCATCAGGCACCGCTGCGGTGGTGGCCTTCCTGCTGAGCGCGTGGCACCTGCTGGGTCTTTCATCCCTCAGGGCCGCACCTGCGGAAGCTGCCCTTCAGGTTCTGCTGGGCGGTGCAGCAATCATCTGTCTGCACCTGCTGGTGCACCGTGCCGCACAGCATCCGGCGGGAGTGTTCAGCGCATCAGGTAGGGCTTCGGCTGCCCAGGGGACGCTGCCTGATGGCAGCACTGCGCCGGGTTCTGCCATCAGGCTGAGTCTCACCGGGGTTCGGCTGACAGTTTTCGCCGCAGCGCTGGTGCTGTCTGCCCTGGCCCTCAACTGGCCAGCTGCGGTCCACGTGGGGAGGCCGGCCCCGCTGGATGCGGTGCACCTTGTCTCAGCCGCTGGTGCACTGGCCTTGGCGGGTCTGGTCTTCGCCGGTGAACTGGCCGGCACTGCCCGGCTCAGCCGCGGCCCCGCACACCGTTGGGTCCCTACGCACCTGGCAGCCAATGTGCTGTGGCTGGCAGTGGTGAATATGGTGATGCTGCTGCTCGGGCTGGCCGGGGATTTGTGGTGGTTCACCGCAGTGCCCTGGGCCGTGGCCAGCGTGATCTTTGCCCGCGGCGCAGTCCGGGCTGCGGGCTCCGAGGACCCCCTGCCGGTGCGTGATCTCTTTGCCGCCCGTGCCTATGCCTGTGCGGTGCTGCTGATCATGCTGGGGGTACTGGTCATCGGCGGCGCCTGGTGGGTGCAGGCAGTGGTGGCCGCCGCCGTTGCGATGGTCGGTGCCGGGGCGCTGATCTGGGGAGCGCGCCTTCCGGAGGCACCGTTCGCCGCCCCGGGGTATCTGGCTGCCGGCAGTGCCGCCCTGACAGCGGTCATCACCGCCGAGCTGCTGCGCGGAGTCCAGCTGTTCGGAGCTCCTGGCAACCACGCCTCGGTCCTCGGGTATCTCAGCGGTACCGGTGTCTTCATCGTTCTGGTGGTGTCTGTGCTTGTGGCCCGTCGGCGCTGGCCGCGTGGAAGCTCCCGCCGGCAGCTGATGACAGTCACCGGGGCAGGCGCGGCTCTGGCGTCCCTGGCACCGTTGGTCAGTGCTGAACAGCACGTGGCCGCACCACTGGCCTGGACGGTGCCTGCCATGCATGTCGCCATGACGGCTGCTGCCCTGCGCCTGAGGCGGTTGCGCCACCCGGCCGCACTGCTGGGGCCGATCGTCCTCCCGTTCTCGGTGCTGTTCGCCTACGGTACGGCCACTGACCCGGGAGCGGTCGCCGTCGCCGTCACGCTGTTGGTGGTGCTGACCATGGTGCTCGCTGCCGAGCTGTGGCTCTATCCCCGCAGTGACCGGGACCGGCTCAGCGGCTGGCAGTTGGCCCATTGGCTCACCGGAGGCATCGCCGTGCTGCTGCTCTCGGCAGTGGCGCTGCTGGCCGATGCGGCCGCGGTGCAGTTCACTGCGCTTGGTGGTGCGGCACTGCTGCTGGTGGCCGGGCTGCTGCGCGGGGTGCGGCTGGGAGTCTACTGGGGTGCCGTCGTCATCATCCTCTCCATCCTCTGGGCGCTGCGAGAGATCATGTTCCTGTTCTTGATCGCGGTGGGAGCGCTCATCATCGGTGCGGCCATCTGGCGGCTGATCGCGGTGCAGAAGAAGCAGCAAGACAACGACGCCGCCCCCGCGCCGGACACCAAGACTCGGCAGAATACCTGAGACCGGACGAGGTAAGCAGCACCGCGTGATGCTCGGCGCGGCTGACTGATGTTGCGGTTCCGGGTTTCCGGATCTTCCGGATTGTGCCCGGAAATGCGGAGGAACTGGGCGCAGAGTGAAATAGTTCTGAAAGTTTGCTGAAAATCCGGTGCCTGCGGCCCCGGATCAACCAGCATCGTGTTCAGAGCGATTCGAGGGGTTCCGGTGAGAAGAAGACTGGGAGTTGCGCTGTCCGGAATGGCAGCGTTGATACTTGTGTATTCAGGGCTGGCATCTCCGGCCACCGCAGCTGAGAGCGTTGACTACGGCGAGAATGTGACAACAGTGCATCTCGTGGCTCCCGAAGAGGCTGTGGAGGTATGGATCGACCTCGAAACCCCTGGTCTGAGTGTTGCAGAGGTTTCCGGAAGAATAGTTGAACCAACGCTTGTGGAGGACTTGACCTTCCACACGACTGCTTTTGGGGTGACGGCGATTACGCCGGTGGAACCCGGTGACTTCGCTCTTGCCCTGGGAGCCCATCAGGAGCCGGCAGAGGTGCATCTGGCGGTGACCTTCGTTGATGCTGATAGCAGAGTTCTTCTCGGATGGGGCCAGGACCTCGCGTTGCCCACGGTGGAGGAGCCAGGCGGCCCGGAGGACACTGGATCCGACGACGGTGCCACCGATGAGCCCGACGACGGCGCCGATGAGTTGCCGTCCCCGACGCCGACGCCTACCGGCGAGGGCACCACGGACCCCAGCCCATTACCCAGCTCGGACCCCACTGGAGTGACACCCTCACCGTCTGAGACTGAGACCAGCACTGAGGCACCGGGGCCCGCTGCTACGGAGAGTCCGGAGGCCTCAGAGCCGCTCAGCACATCACCTACTGAATCACCCACGCACAGTGCTTCGCAGGTGCCGGAGGAGGGGAGCGCCGAGCAGTCTAATGATACTGAGCAGCCTGAGGGCGGTCTTCCCGTGACAGGGTCGGGAGTGATCCTGATCCTGGCGGCTTCGAGCCTCGTAGTCGCCGCGATCGGATTCGGTGTGTACAAGCTTGCACAGCGTAGGAGGTTGGGATGACATTGATGAAGCGAGCGTTGACCTTTGCCGTCAGCACAGTCGCGACACTGTCATTGACCGTTGGTCTTGCTGTGCCTGCAGGAGCAGCTCCGCTGCCGGCAACAGATGTGCAGCTGGATCCGGTGACTGAGGCTGCCGGTTACGAGAGGGTGGAACGCACACCCCTGCGGGAATCTCAAGCAGGTCGTGGTGAGACATTGACGGCGGGGGAGCAGACGACCATCCCGGTTCCGGGACTCCCCGAGGATCACGATGCGGCTCTGGTCAGAATCGGTGTCTTTCAGCCGTCGGAGAGCGTGCTGATCTCGGCGGCCGGAACACCTGCGCTTGCTGTGCCCGAGGGGCAGACCGCCTCGACGGTGGTCCTGCTGCCAGTGGTCGATGGCCAGGTGGGGATCGAGTCCTCTGGGGACGTCGGTGTTCGGGTTGAGGTGCTGTCCACCTTCATCGGTGACCCAGAGATTCCTGGCTCCACCATCGTGCTGCCGGAGCCGGTGACCCGCGCAGATACCAACACAGGTCTGGCTGGTGACGAAACCTCAGGTGAGGACCTCACGATTGGTGTGGTGGGCCTGGGCGGTGTGCCCTCCGAGAACGTTCGAGCAGTACATGTGTCAGCACGGGTTGAAGCGGAGGCAGCCGGCACCTTGCACATTGCCGGTCAGGAGGTGCAGATTCACCCCGGAACCTCGGTGGTGACAACTGTTGTCACCCCCAGTGAAGACGGGGATATTGCGGTGAGTCTTCCCGCCGGAGTGTCATCGCATTCCTTGGATGTTCGCGGGTGGGTTCCTGAGGCGCCCCAAGGTGCGGAACGGGTGAACGCGGCTTATGGTTTCCATCCGGGCCGGGGCAGCGATGAGTTCTCACTCAGCGCTGGGGAGGAGGCAGTCCGTGAGGCATTGGTGACCTCGGATACCGCAGTCGCTCTGGCACTGGTGGACGTCAGTCCCGCTGAGGAGCTGACGGCTGTGAGCCTTGAGGTCACCGAGTCCCTGAGAAGTCAGGGCATCTTCGTGGACCCCATTGCCGGAGCCCTGCCGCAGTTGGCTCTGGTCGATGTCTCCGATGGCGAGGTGTCAGCGAGCATCGGTCGCGGCACCAGCGACCTCAGCATGCAGTATGTCGGTGGCTTCCTCAGTGCTGATGCGCCGCAGGGCGAGAGCCCAGTGGTGCAGGTCGATGGACCTGCGCACGGGACTGACATCGATCTGGCCGACGGCGGCCTGCTGACTCTCAACGGGACAGTTGATGTGCCCGGCTCCAGCCTCGAGTCGGTGATCATTGAGGTAGACGGGGCAGTTGTAGGGTCCGCTGCGGTGCGTCACGCGCAGGACGGGGCCTCGTGGACTTTCGACACGGCAGTTCCGGAATCCGGGGAATACGAGTTCACAGTTGTCGCCACTGATCGTTCCGGTCAGCAGTCACGCGATTCAGTGTCGCTGCGGGTGAGCCTGCCCGGCGAGGATACCGTGGTGGTCTCCGAGGATGCGACGGTTCTTCCTGTCACTATCGAAGGGCAGCAAGTCGTCCACAGCGTGGAGGGGGACTCCGTCACGCTGAATGTGGAACCCACGTTTGCACCAGGGGAGGTGATCGTCAGCGACGTCGCCGACAATGCGCCGGAGGGATTCCTCCGTCGTGTGGAGGCCATTGATCTCACTGAGCACGGTTGGCTGGTGACCACGTCCGAGGCGGCGTTGACCGATGTGATCTTCCAAGCCAATGAGGAGGACCAAGTTGACCTTCTTGCTGCTGGGGACCCCGTCATCGAGGAGGTCGTCGAGGAAGAGGACGGCGTCGAGATCGTTGACGAAGGGATACCAGCGATCGCCCTTCTGGAGGGGGGCGAGGTTGATGTAGACCCACTTCCAGAAGGTCTGGGCACTGTCGAAGAGATGAATCTCACCTCGTATGGGATCGGTGACAGCAGTGTTCTGGGCACCGTCCCGGCAAGTTTTGGAGTGGACACCGGAGTCCGGCGAAGTCTGGGACTCGGACTGGCCCTGAGCTGGGATACCGATTCTTCTGATGCCCGCGACAGTTCCCATGCCACTGAAGCGACGCAGGAGGACACCAAGCGCGCAATACGGGCTTCGGGCGGACTTGCGTTGTCCAGTAGAGCGCAAGTGTCTGTCAGTCTCGACTTCGTGCTGAGGATCTCTGCTCAGTGGTCCTGGGGGATTCCCAGCGTAAGCGTTGAGGACTTCCAGACAGTGGTGACCACTGGCGCCAAAGTCAGCGCCGGGGTCGAGGCGAACCTCAGCGTCGCAGCGACCAAGTCGCTGGAGCGAGCGCGTGGGAACATACGGTTCAGCCCGCTCACCTTCTCTGTGGGTCCGGTTCCTGTGGTCATCACTTCTCAGGCGGGTGTGGTGTTTGAGGCGGGGCTGACCGCAGATGTGCAGATGAGCACCGAATTCAGCGTGGAGCGCACCACCCGGTACGGTTTCGGCTACAGCAGTCAGGGCGGCATGCGTGACATCAGTGAGGCGCCCTCGACCACATACAGCACCCCGATTCTTGGCAGATACGGGACAGCGGAAGTAACCGGTGGCCTTGAGGCCTCGGTAGGCCCGCGTTTGGACTTCACGGTAAGGATCTACGATGCCGCGGGTCCGACGCTCTCTTTAGGCGCCAAGGCAGGCTTAGAGGCCACCGCCACTATCGATGAAGTGGGTTCACGCATTGCACTTGAGGTCTTCGGCGAAGTAGGTGCCGGTGGCCGAGTCGCATTGACTGTGCCGATTATCGACAGGGTTCTTCTGACTGCAACCCTCTTTAATCTGAATCAGCGTTTCACTCTGGCGAGTTTCGAATGGGACCAGGACACGTACCTGCCGCAGCTGCCTCAAGAGGAGGATGGAGAGGATGGTGAGGGTCCGGGGCCTGACCCTGAGCTTCCCGATGAGACAGAGATCGTAGATATCGCGGCGGGCCAAGACCATTCACTGGCTGTGACGAGTTCTGGCGAGGTCTATGCGTGGGGAAGCAATTTTTACGGTCAGCTGGGTGATGGTACGACTGAGAACCGCTATTCGCCGGTGCGTGTGCAGGGGTTGACGGATGTGGTGAGTGTGTCGGCCAATAGCCATTCTTTGGCAGTGACGGGTGCAGGGGAAGTTTATGCGTGGGGCCTGAACCAGGGCGGTCAGCTGGGTGATGGTACGACAACGCGCCGTCTTTCGCCGGTTCGTGTGGAGGGGCTTTCGGATGTGATGAGCGTGTCTGCTGGTAATTTTTCGTTGGCAGTGACGAGTTCTGGTGAGGTTTATGCCTGGGGAAACAACACTTGGGGTCAGCTTGGTGATGGT
>NZ_QWLD01000043.1 GCF_003600155.1 Nesterenkonia muleiensis
TCAACAAACTTGGCACACTATTGAGTTCTCAAGCTACAAACACCCCAACACCACCAGAAAAAAACCATCTGGATCGCTCCGGAGCAACTTTTCTATCTTACCGGAACCTTCTTGCGAGTGTCAACTCAGCTTTTCTCGGTTGTAGTAGAGACAGAGGATCGGGCTATATTAGCCCTGGTTCGCGCTGGTGCTCTGGGAGAGTCCCTTGAGCGTTCCTGCGCGGATATTTACTCTAGCACCTGTTCGCGCCGAATGTAAATTCCGCGTGAACAAGCCTAGCTCTCCACCTGCATCAACATAGAGGGGCGGAAGGCCCACTGTCCCTCCCACCGGGAGAAAAGCTGCAGAGACTCGGTCAGCATCGCCGCACGGAAGAACACGGAGTCAATCCCAGTGCTATCGGCGTCAGAGGAACGGTACCCCTCCAAAAGCCGCGCGCTGAGCTCTTCATACCACTGTCCGAAGTTCACCGGATCGCCGGGCTCGGCTCCCTCAGCTTCAGCTGTGTCATCGGAACCGTTCTCTGCAGAATCGTCACTTCCCGGACTGTCCACCTGCTCCGGGAGTGCCGAGACATGGCTGGCGACTTCCATGACCATATTAGCCAAAGACATAAGCACCGCGACCACGTCCTGCATGCCCAGCTTATGCTCGATGAAGCCACCTGTCTCGGTGACTACCCACCTTTCTTGGTTGAGCCGGTGCATCTGAGCAGCATCCAGCTCACCGTGGATGCGTTGAAGCATCAGGGGCTCATCGGAGTCCCGCAGCTGCATGCTCATCAGGTCAATCATCTCGTGGAGATCAGCGGCCTCATCCTCATCGAACTCGTGCCGGACCTTCTTCCACTGAGCCTGCAGAGCGTGCTGCATCTGGGAAGCCATTGACTTCAGCTGCTGAGCCGCCTGGGGATGAGCCCCGAAAGCCCCGGCGAGATCGGCGTGGAAATTCCCCAGTGTGCAGCCGAGCTGGTGGGCACTCTCGGCGAATGACTTTCCATCTCGCAGCGAGGAGCGTGCCAGGCTCAGTGCGTCGGGAGCCGCAGGCCCGGGCTCCCGGATCACCACCAGCTCTCCGGTGTCCCACTCTGGGGCTGCCCACTGCTCATCCGCCGGGTACTCCTGCCAAGCCCCGGTGACCGTACCCAGCACTCGCGGGATCGCCGTCGAGTGCGCAGCTGTCAGCCTGAACACCGTTTCCAGCCGCAGTTCCCGCTCCGCTGAGGGGCGGCGCAGAAAATCGACGGCGATCTTCTTCTCCCAGTCACCCTCATCGTCGGTCCCTGCCGGTCGAACAAGGGTCCGAGTGCTGTGCTCCAGAGCCGGTTCAGCCGGATCCCTGCGCATATCCACAGCGAAAGGCTCCCACTGGTCGAATCCTGCCAGCGCCTGCCCCCGGGACCGGCCGTTGCGGCTACCTTGCCTGCGCCGGGCCATCTCCAGGATGGCAGCGAGGAAGGCCTGGTCGCGGGCGCCGTCGTAGACCCACAGTTCACCACCGTCTGAGGCGGTGAGCTTGCCGATGAAAGCGGCCTTGCCCGCCAGCGCTGAGGGGCGGGATCTCAGGGCCAACGGCACGGAGATCAGCACAGAGTGTTCATCGGCCCCGGTGAGGTGCCCGACCTCGAAGAGGTGAAGCTCCAGGAACAGCTGGGAATCAGCGTCCCCCTCGGGGGCAGGCAGGCGCAGTCCGCCCACGCGGAGGAGACTTCTCCGTCCCAGCAGGGCGGGGCACCAGGACTGATGCGGCAGCCAATTGGTGAGGATCTCCAGAAAACCTGGCTGCTGCTCGCCGCGGATGCTGCGCTGCTCGGTCACTGCGGCCGCACCCCCTGCCGGAGCGTGGCGATCTCGTAGAGACTGATCCCCACCGCCATGGAGGCATTCAACGATTCGGTGCTGGCGGCAATGGGGATGGACACGATCGCATCGCAGGTCTCGCGGACCAGGCGGGACAGCCCTTTGCCCTCTGAGCCGGCCACCACCACCAGCGGCTGATCTGCTAAGTGCAGGTTCGGCAGCGTGGTGTCCCCGCCGCCGTCGAGCCCGATCACAAAGCAGCCCTGCGCTTTGGCCTCTTTCAGCGCCTGGGTCAGGTTCTTGGCACGTGCCACCGGAATCCTCGCCGCAGCTCCCGCCGACGTCTTCCAGGTGGTGGCCGTGACTCCTGCGCTGCGCCGTTCAGGAACGACGACGCCGTCGGCGCCAAATGCTGCCGAAGCCCGCAGGATTGCGCCCAGGTTGCGCGGATCAGTGATGGAGTCGCAGGCGACGATCAGCGGCGGGTGGTCGATATGCCCTGCGGAGGAGGCTTCGACCAGGTCAGCGATGAACTCAGCCGCCTCGGCGTAGTCGTAGGGTTCCAGCACCAGCGCTACACCCTGGTGCACCGC
Organism: Nesterenkonia muleiensis; assembly: GCF_003600155.1. Classification (GTDB taxonomy): domain Bacteria; phylum Actinomycetota; class Actinomycetes; order Actinomycetales; family Micrococcaceae; genus Nesterenkonia; species Nesterenkonia muleiensis. The sequence goes on from NZ_QWLD01000043.1 coordinate 2,393, forward strand.
GTCGCCGGTGACGGTGTCCAGCTGTCGCTTGGTGACGTCCTTGACCCGTATCCCCCGTTCGGCACAATGCCGCAGGGACTCGCGGACCCGGCCGTCGGATTCGATGTCTCTGGCGACCAGCAGCTCGGTGGCGGGAGCCTGCTCGGCCAGCGCTTCGACCACCGGGTTGCGGCCGGCGACCACATCCTCGGCCCCATGGCCGGAGCCTCCGCTGCGGGGCTTGCCCGACTGGCGCTTGGCTGCGGCACGTTCGGTGAGCTGCTTCTGCCGGTGCGCCTTGTGGTAGACCCGGTCCTCAGCCTTCGGCGTGGGACCCTTGCCCTGTAGGCGGCGCTTGCCCTGACCGCCGGAGCCCTTGGTGGGCCCTTTGCGCTCTCTGCGCACCGCAGATGATTTGGGTCGGGAGTCCTTCGGCATGAGCTATACACCGCCTTTTAGCGACCAGTTGGCGCCAGCGGGAGTGTCCTCTACCTCGATGCCGACTGCGGAAAGCCGGTCGCGAATGGCATCGGCGGTGCTGAAGTCCTTGATGGCCTTGGCCGCAGCACGTTGCTGGAGCAACTCGCCGACCAGGGAGTCCAGCGCTGCTTCCCCGGGCCCTCCGGCTGACTGAGATTCGGGAACATCATTGATGCCAAGGATCTTGAACATCATGAACACCTGAGCAGCACTGGTGGCCGCGGCGTCGTCGTTGCCCTTGTCCAGTGCGGTATTTCCGGCACGGACCGTCTCATGCAGGACGGCCAGGGCAGCAGGAACGTTGAGGTCATCATCCATGGCTTCACGGAACTGCTCAGGGACTTCTTGCGAGAGAGAGGGAAGGTCTCTATCTGGGAGGGCGCGGGCCAAGAATCCCTCGATGCGCGCCAAGGCTGCCTCAGCCTCTTGCAGCGAACCCGGCCCGTACACCAGCTGCGAGCGGTAGTGCGCCTGGCCGAGGAAGTACCGGACCGCCTTGGGGCGGGCGGCCGCGAGCATCTCTTCGGGGGAGACGGTGTTCCCCAGAGATTTGGACATCTTCTCGCCTTCGAAGGTGACCATGCCGTTGTGCAGCCAGAACCGGGCGAAGCCGTGACCTGCCGCTGCCGACTGGGCCAGTTCGTTCTCATGGTGCGGAAAGCGCAGATCAAGTCCGCCGCCGTGGATGTCGAAGGTCTCGCCGAGGTACTTGGTGGACATCGCCGAGCATTCCAGGTGCCAGCCGGGCCGCCCGCGTCCCCAGGGCGAGTCCCAGGAAGCACTCTCCGGATCGCCCTGCTTATGGCCCTTCCAGAGGGCGAAGTCCCGAGGATCGCGCTTGCCGCGCGGATCGGCGTCGGGAGCGTCCTGCATATCATCCACCTTTTGCCGGGTGAGCTGCCCATAGGCCGGCCAGGAGCGGACGTCGAAGTAGACATCACCTGAGTCATCGGCTGCCGGGTAGGCGTGTCTGGCCTCGAGCAGCCGGTGAATCAGCGCATGCATCTCAGTGATATGGCCGGTAGCCCGAGGCTCATAGCCTGGCCTGCGGACGCCGAGGGCGTCATAGGCGTGCTGGAAAGTCTGCTCGAACCGGTAGGCCAGCACGAACCAGGGGTCGTTGGCAGGATAGTCCGGCTCAGGCTGGAAGCCATCCGCATAGGAGGCCGCGGCCTTCTCCAGGATCTTGTCGTCGATGTCAGTGACATTGCGGACGCTGAGCACCTCATAGCCGGATGCCTCCAACCACCGGATGAGGATGTCGAAGGCCACTGCGGAGCGCACATGCCCCACATGGGGGCGGCCCTGGACGGTGGCACCGCAGTAGTAGAGGGACACCTTCCCCGGCTCAAGGGGCTGGAAGTCGCGCGTCTGCGCGGTCTTGGTGTCGTAGAGTCTCAGGGCCACGGGCCATACCTTACCGGCACGGGCCACGATTCGCGCGATTCCGGCGGGGACGCTTCGTATGCAGCTGACCTGCTCAGCAGACGACTGCGGTGGCAGTGGCCATGATGCCCTCTCCCCGCCCGGGGAACCCCAGCCCGTCGGAGGTCGTCGCCGAGACCGCCACCGGTGCCCCGGCAGCTGCGCTCAGGACCTGTTGAGCCTCCTCACGGCGAGGGGCGAACCTGGGCCGGTTGCCGATGAACTGGACAGAGATGCTGCCGACCTGGAAACCGGCCTCACCGACAATCCGCACGGCCTCACGCAGGAGCACGACGCCGCGGGCCCCTTTGTACTCTGCCCGGCTGGTACCGATGGTGTCGGCTCCGAAGTGAGTGCCCAGGTCCCCCAGCCCAGCCGCGGAGAAGAGCGCCGCACAAGCCGCGTGGGCTACCGGATCTGCGTCGGAATGGCCTGCCAGCCCTTGTTCTCCTGGCCAGTGCAGTCCTGCCAACCACAGCTCGGTAGGCTCTCCCGACGGCGCAAAGGCGTGGATGTCGTGACCGATGCCCACCCGGGGCAGAGCCAGGCCTGCAGGCGGGGAAACCCCGCTCCGCACGGTGCTGGTTCCGTCGGCGGGGGAACCCGGTTCGGTTCCTGAGGTGGCAGCCGATGCTGGCCGGCTCTGACCACGCTGCTGGGCCTCGAGGATTCCGCGGGCAGTGATGAGATCGGTCTCGGTGGTGATCTTCAGCGCATGCGGATGCCCCTCCACCACGCTGACCCGCTCCCCGAGCTCCTCAGCGATCATGGCCTCATCGGTGAGGCGGGCGGCGTCGTTCTCTGCCAGCGCAGCAATGTGGGTGAATGCCCGGTCCAGCACATCCAGGGTGAAGCCCTGCGGCGTCTGCACGGCCCGCAGCTCGGCCCGCGGGAGGGTCTCGGCCACCTGTTGAGCGCTGTCTACGCGTTTGACGGTGTCGGTCACCGGCAGGGCTGGGATGACGGCATTGGCGCCGGAGTCCAGGCTCTGCAGGACTCTGCCGAACACTGCGGCAGGAGTCAGGGCACGGGCGGCGTCGTGCACCAGAACATGCACCGTCTGCGGCCACTCATTGAGCTGGGCGTGCTCCTGCACCGCCTGGGTTCCGGCGGCCACGGAGTCGGTGCGCACACCCCCGCCGGTGATGGTCACGACGTCGCAGCCGCGCCGCTGAGCCAGCAGAGGGCCGGCAGCGGCCAGCTGGTCACGGGCGCGGGAGTCCTCCGGCAGCACGAGCACCACCATATCCAGGCCCAGCTCGGCGGTGACCGCATCCAGAGCGTGGTCAAGAATGGTCCGATCGCTGAGCCGCACGGCAGCTTTGGGGATGCCACGGCCCAGCCGGGTTCCGGAGCCTGCCGCCACTACCACCAACGCCCGGCGAATGCCGGTGCGCGGTGGCACAGCATCAGCCGGGCGTGTGGTCATCAGGGCGTGTTGCCGTCAGGGTGTCAGAGGCTGCTCAGGCGTTGGCGGGGGCTGCCTCGGAGAGCACCTCGTCGAGGAGCTTCTCGGCATCCTCCTCTTCGAGCTCCTTGGCCAGACGAAGCTCGGAGACCAAGATGCGGCGGGCCTGGGAGAGCATCCGCTTCTCCCCCGCGGAGAGTCCGCGGTCATTCTCGCGGCGCCACAGGTCACGGACCACCTCGGAGAGCTTATGGATGGAGCCGGAGGCCAGCTTCTCCACGTTCGCCTTGTAGCGGCGCGACCAGTTGGTCGGCTCTTCGGTATGTTCTGCGCGCAGCAGGCCGAAGACCTTCTTCAGGCCTTCCTCATCCACGACATCGCGGACGCCGACCAGGTCGACGTTCTCAGCGGGGACCTTGATGGTCAGGTCCCCCTCGGAGACCCGCAGGGTCAGGTAGGTCTTCTCCTCACCCTTGAAAGTACGCATCTCCACCTCTTCAATGGTGGCTGCACCGTGGTGCGGGTAAACGACTGTCTCGCCGACTTCAAAATTCATGTAGTTATTCCCCTTTCCCGCAGATCAGTTTATCACGGCAGGGGTCTCCTCGGCGTGTCGTGGTGCGACTTCGCGAGGGCAGTATTAGAGTTCGCCGCGCAATCTTTCTACTACATTGCGTAGAAGTCTGATCGGATCGAGTAGTCTGGTATCAACGCCACGCGCACCCATCGTTTCTAAGGAGTTTCCGCGGTGAAGTTCACCTCCCCGGCTCGTCGCGCAGCTGCGGCAGCGGTTCTGATCGGCGCTCTCAGCGCCACCGGCTGCTCTGCCATCAACTACCAGGCCACCACCCATGTCTACTCCGCCTCCGACGGCACCATGTTCGACGCCGAGAGTGTGGCACTGCGCCACATCATGTTCGTCGCCGAAGAAGAAGGAGGCCCAGCCCGCCTGGTGGGGGTGGTATCGCACACCGACTCCACCGCCGAGGACTCCTCACAGGTGAGCATCGAGGCTGCCGGCGAGACTTTTGAGCTGACCGTGGAACCGGGCGAGGCGGTCAACCTTGAACACGATGAGGAGCTGATCGTCCCTGCGATCCAAGCAGGCCCGGGCTCCATCCAAGAAGTCAGCGTCACCGTCGACGGCGCTCAGGAGACTTTCGGCGCCACAGTGGTGGACGGAGCCCTGATGGAGTATCGCGACCTGCTGCCCGACGGGTTCAACCAGTCCATGACCGAGCACCTTGAGCACGGCCCGGACACCTGGGGCAGCGGCGCGGCCCACTACGATCCCGACGAGTGATCTTTTCCAACGGCGCGGAGCAGCCCTTCGTCCCGGGACGGTTCCGCCGGGCGGCTGAAGCTGTGGCGGCGGCGTCGCCATCAGAGGTCTCAGTAGACATCCTCCTGAAGCTGTGATGTGATTCATCATGTCCATGTGAGACCCGCCACAACTGGGTCCCGCATGGACTGCATACCTTCACTACGGATCGTCGGGCACGTACCTGCCCGTGAAAGGGAAACTGAATCATGGCCTCTGTCACCTATGACCATTCGAGCCGCATCTACACTCCCGGCGCGCGGCCCGCCATCAACCAGCTTCACCTGGAGGTCGCCGATGGCGAGTTCCTGGTGCTCGTCGGCCCCTCCGGCTGCGGCAAGTCCACCGCGCTGCGCATGCTGGCTGGACTTGAGGAGGTCAACGACGGCCGGATCCTCATCGGCGGCGAAGACGTCTCCCATGTCTCTCCCAAGGACCGCGATATCGCGATGGTCTTCCAGAACTACGCTCTGTACCCGCATATGACAGTGGCGGAGAACATGGGCTTCGCCCTGAAGATCGCCGGGGTCTCCAAGGATGAGCGGGCGAAACGGGTGAAGGAGGCTGCCAAGATCCTGGACCTGGAAGCTTACCTGGAGCGCAAGCCGAAGGCGCTCTCCGGCGGCCAGCGCCAGCGTGTGGCCATGGGCCGGGCGATCGTCCGCGAACCCAAGGTGTTCCTGATGGACGAGCCACTGTCCAACCTGGACGCCAAGCTGCGTGTGCAGACTCGCACCCAGATCGCAGCACTGACCCGCGAGCTGAAGACCACCACCGTCTACGTCACCCATGACCAGGTCGAGGCGATGACCATGGGAGACCGGGTCTGCGTGCTCAAGGACGGGGTGCTGCAGCAGGTGGACACTCCGCGGAACCTCTACGACAACCCGGCCAACGTGTTCGTGGCCGGTTTCATCGGCTCTCCGGCCATGAGCCTGTTCAAAGCCGCGGTTGAGGGCGGCCAGGTCATAGTCGGCAATGACCGGCTGACTGTACCCGAGGTCGACCTGACCGGCACCAACGAGGTCATCCTGGGCATGCGCCCGGAGGACATGGATGTCTCCGGCGACGGCACCGGCCTGCCGATGGTGGTGGACGTGGTGGAGGAGCTGGGGGCCGACGCCTACATCTACGGCTCCCCCGAGGGTGTGCAGACCTTCCAGCCGCTGATCGTGCGCGTGGGAGGACGGAGACCCCCCCAGAAGGGCGAGACCGTCTATATCAAGCCCTCTGCAGACTATGTGCACCTCTTCGATGTGCAGACCGGCCTGCGGCTCAACGGCGACATCCCGGAGAACACCCCAGAGGCAACGCTCGACGACGTCGAAGCCCTCACCGACCAGGAAGAGTGAGCCGGCACTGCGAGGGAGGGGAGCGTCCGTAGGGTCTCACGCGGCCACCGCCGCGCAGGACCCTACGGAGCGACGGTGAACGGCGCTACCGCCGTGGGAGCACAGAGCTTCCGCGCCTGACCTGGGCTTTTTTTGCTGATTCACACGATACTTAGTGCTTCTGTCCAGCAAACAGCCAGGGTTAGGTCCCTAGTGTTGTACTCATGGCGAGAAACGCACTATCTACAGTCCTGACGATCGTGCTAGCGATTGTGCTGATCTGGCTGGCTTGGTGGCTACTGACCGAGCTGATCAGCATTATCGGCAGTGTGATCGTCTCAGTGATCATCGTGATCCTGGCACTGTTCGTGCTGCGCGGCATCTTCCGAGCAGCACCCTGACGCCAGGAACTAACGACCGTTCAGTCTCACGGCACCCATCTATCCCAAGGAGAGAATCATATGCGCGGCGGTATATACATCGGCGGAGGTTTCGTCACAGTCCTGCTGATCATCATCATTCTGGTCATCGTTCTGTAACCATATTGTCAAGCAAGGCCCTGGCTCCCTGTTCACGCAGGGTGACCAGGGCCTTTTCATAGGGCTCGGCGAATGCACGGTGCTCCACAAGATCCCCGAATAGCTCCTGATCGCGCAGAAAGGCGAGAATGTCCTCGTCGTGCCGGGCAGCAGCCGCCATAACCTGCTCGCGCAGCCGGTCGACCACCGGCCACTGCTCACCCTTCTCCCCAGACCCCTCGGCATACCGGGCCCAGGAGGCCACGATGGCCGCGGAGACGCTGACGTCCCGCCCGGCCACGAGGTTCTCGCGGATCACCGGAACCAGCCAGGTGGGAATCCGGTCGGAAGACTCCGCTGCCAAGCGCGCCAGCGTGTCACGGACATACTCGTTGCCGAACCGTGCCATGAGCTGGTCCTTATACGCCTCCAGGTCGATGCCCGGCACCTCAGGCACCGTGGGCGAAGCCTCACCGTCCATGTAGTGACGACGTGTGAACCCGGCCAGCTGCTCGTCCTGGACCGCTTCGTGCGCGTAGGTGTAGCCCAGCAGCAGCCCGAGGTAGGCGATGGCCTGGTGGCTGCAGTTCAGCAGCCGCAGCTTCATCAGCTCATAGGGCTCCACGTCCGCAACCAGCTGGGCGCCTGCCTCCTCGAAGGCCGGCCGGCCGGCCGGAAAATGGTCTTCGACCACCCACTGCAGGAAGTCCTCGCTGACCACCGGCCAGGCGTCATCGATCCCATAGTCCCGGCGCACCATCGCACGGTCCTCTTCTGAGGTCACCGGGGTGATCCGGTCCACCATGGTGTTGGGGAACGCCACATGCTCTGCAATCCACCCCGCCAGCTGTTCCTCATGGGACTGATTGTCCTTGCGTTCGGCATAGGCGGTGATCACCCGTCTGGCCAGGTCTCCGTTGCCGCGCACGTTGTCGCAGGAGAGCACCGTGAATGCCGGAATACCCTGGGCACGACGACGCCGCAGGGCCTCCACCACGAACCCGAACATGGTTGCTGGGAACTGCGGGGGAGCTTCGACGGTTTCCTGGTCCGGGCCACCGCGCGGCCACACCCCCTGGGACTGAAGCTCGGCACGGCTGAAGTCCGCCGTCAAATCCGCCGCAATGGCTGGAGTAGAGTGCTGGAACTCCCCGGTGGACGGATTGTAGTTGTAGCCGCCCTCGGTCACGGTCAGCGAGACGATCCGCACCGCGGGGTCGGTGAGCCGCTCCAACACCGCTGCAGGGTCGTCCGGGGCGTAGAGATACTCGGCGATCGATCCGACGACGCGCGCCTCCCTCGTGCCGTCGGGAGCCTTGGCCACCAGTGTGTAGAGCCCGTCCTGCGGGGTCAGGGCATCGCGCATGGCAGCATCGCCGGGCATGAGGCCCACACCGCAGACAGCCCACTGAGGCGGGTGCCCGGCGTTGAACAGTCTGTCCAGGTAAAGAGCTTGGTGGGCCCGGTGGAACCCCCCTACCCCGAAGTGCACAATGCCCACCTGTCGCCCGGCGAGGTCGTAGTCAGGTGTCTGAAGGTCAGGAGACTCCACCTGCGGCAGTGCCGCACTGCTCAGCGTGATCATGCCCACATCCTACCAATGACTTCACATATGAGCACTTGATAATGCTCGAATGAGCATTCGGCATACGCTCAGTCGAGCGCAGCGCTGACCCGAAGGGCAAGCTCGGCGGACAGCACCAGGTCATCGATGAATCCGGCCCGGGCCGCCGCAATGACGGCCTCCGGATGCTCCTGCGCCGGCGCCAGGGCGATCACCCGGGCATTACGCAGCTGCTCCGGCTTCACCCCGATCACGCGATTCTCCATGCCGGAGCGCGCCACCTGCCCTCCGGCCGTCACCAGGATTCCGGAGCATTCAGCCACCACACCTGCCTCTGCCGCGGCCTGCAGCTCCTGCGGGCTGAACCTGGCCCGCAGCGTCGACGCGCCTTCACCCCATCCACCCACGGACACCACAGCAAAATCCAGGTCATCGGCAGCCTCCAGCGCGGCACGAACTTCATCCATGGCACGCAGGGAGGCCGCGACGTCGTCGTTGTCCACGATCAGCGGAGTCGGCAGCGGCCAGATCTGCCCGCGCGCCAAGGATCCCAGCGCGTGGATCAGGCCGGTGGAGGCCGCCGCGGACGTGCCCGGAGCCGAAAGCGGTCCGACCAGCTGCACAATGTCCACCCGCGGCAGCGAGCTCAGGTGCTCAGGAAGGTGCATCAGGGTGCGCGACCAGGCGACCCCGAGCCGGGCGCCGTCGTGGAGCCTGCGTTGCAGTAGCTGCGCCGCCTGGCGCGCCAGGGCCGAGCGCGGGGTCTCGCCGGTGCGCGGGGTGACCACAGTCGCCGAGGAGATGCCCAAGCGCCCTGCAAGCGCCGCATGGTCCTCCCCCGCATCCAGGGGGTTGACCACGCGTATCTGGACGATGCCTTCGCTGCGCGCCCGGTCCAGCAGGCGTGCGACCTGGAAACGGGAAATGCCGCGCTCAGAGGCGATCTCCACCTTGGATCGGCCTTGAAGATAGTGCTCAGCAGCCACCTCTGCCATGAGCTGCACCTCGCTCGTCTGAGACATGCTCACCTCCTTGCTCCAAGAATTCGTGGGCGCTGAATGTTGCTCATTCGAGCCTACTATGACTAGAGTCACATAACAGTTGAGCACTAAGAGGCGCTCATATGAGCGTTTTCATCGTATCCCAGCACAGAGCGGCGTCCACTGCCGCACCGACCAGGACGGACCAGATATGACCGGAACTCCCCACCGGCTCAGCCGCCGCAGCCTGCTCTCTGCGGGCCTGGGCGCTGCTGCCGGAGCCGCCGCCTTCGGGCTCACCGGCTGCAGCACTGGGGGACGCGGCGATCGCGAGCAGATCGTAGTCGCCATCGTCTCCAATCCACAGATGCAGGACGCCATGGGCTTGATCAGCCACTTCCGCAACCAGCACCCGCACATCGATGTTCGCTTCGTCTCCCTGCCGGAGAACGAGGCACGCGCCAAAATCACTGCCTCTGTGGCCTCAGGAGGCGGGGAGTTCGACGTGGTGATGATCTCCAACTACGAAACCCCCATCTGGGCAGCCCAAGGCTGGCTCACCGACCTGGAACCCTACATCGGGAACACCGAAGGGTATGACGACGGCGACTTCATCCCCACCATCCGTGAGGCGCTCTCCTACGAGGGTCGCCAGCACGCGGTGCCGTTCTACGGGGAGTCCAGCTTCCTGGTCTACCGCGAGGACCTCTTTGCCCAGGCCGGCCTTGAGATGCCCCAGCAGCCCACCTGGGACCAGATCCGCGAGTTCGCTTCAGCTCTGCACAATCCGGACGCGGGATTCTCCGGCATCGCACTGCGCGGACTGGCAGGCTGGGGCGAGAACCTGGCACCGATCAACACGGTGATCAACACTTTCGGCGGGCGCTGGTTCACTCCTGACTGGGAGCCGATGCTGAACTCTCCGGAAGTGGTCGATGCGGTCAGCACCTACGTGGACACCGTGCGCACCTGGGGCCAGCCCGGTGCAGCCACCTCCGGCTACGGCGAATGCATGACCCACTTCAACCAGGGCAACACCGCCATGTGGTACGACGCCTCCGCCATGGTCTCCGGCATCGAGGACCCGCGGTCCTCCACGGTGGTGGGCACCACCAACTATGCACTCGCACCGGTGATGGAGACCGACTACGCCGGCTGGCTCTACGCCTGGAGCCTGGCCGTTCCGGAGACCTCCCAGCACAAGCAGGCCGCCTGGGACTTCATCACCTGGATGACCCACCCGGACTACTTCCAGCTGGTGGGCAATGAGGTCTCCTGGGAAGCGCTGCCGCCGGGATCCCGGGCCTCCACCTACGAGATCCCGGAGTACGCGGAGATCTCCAGCCACTACGCCGAACCCACGCTGACCTCCATGGAGAATGCCACGCAGGAAAATTCCATGGTGCACCAGGTGCCCTACGACGGGCTACAGTTCGTGGCGATTCCGGAGTTCCAGGACCTGGGCACACGGGTGGGACAGCAGCTCTCCGCAGCGATCGCCGGGCAGCAGAGCGTACCTGAGGCCCTGGAGCAGTCACAGCGTTTCGCAGAATCTGTGGCGCGCACCTACGGATGGGGGAGCTGAGATGACGACGACGGCAACACCCTTGACAGACACCCGCTCGGCTGAGGCAATCCGCGCTCAGAAGGCCGCAGAGCGAGCCGAAGGCTGGAGACGGCGGGCACCGCTTCTTCCTGCGTTGATCTTCGTGATCGTCTGCACCCAAATTCCGTTCCTGCTGACCATCTGGTATTCACTGCGGTCAAGGAACCTGCTGCGGCCGGAGGGCGAGCAGTTCGTCGGGCTGGGCAACTTCGCCGACATCTTTCTGGACTCAACCTTCCGGGCCGCTGCCCTGAACTCGGTGATCATCACGTTGGGCTGCGTGGTCGTGGCCCTGCTGCTGGGCCTGGGCCTGGCGCTGCTGCTGGACCGACCGTTCGCCGGCCGCGGAGTGGTGCGCACCCTGCTGATCACCCCGTTCCTCATCATGCCGGTGGCCGGGGCGATGCTGTGGTCCATCTCCATGTTCAACCCCTCCTACGGGCTGGTGAACTGGCTCATCGGGCTGGTGGGCATCTCCCCGGTGGACTGGACCTCCCAGTACCCGGTGTTTTCCATCGTCGTGGCTCTGGTCTGGCAGTGGACACCGTTCATGATGCTGCTACTGCTGGCCGGGCTGCAGTCCCAGCAGCACGATGTCCTGGAGGCCGCGGCAATGGACGGGGCCAGCAAGTGGGAGACCTTCCGCTACATCACCCTGCCGCATCTGCGGTTCTACATTGAGCTCGCGGTGCTGCTGGGAGTGATCTACGTGGTCAACACCTTTGACCACATCTACCTGATGACCGCCGGGGGGCCCGGCACCGCCAGCGCCAACCTGCCCTTCTACATCTATCAGCGGGCGTTCCTGGGCTTCGACATCGGCCAGTCCGCCGCCATGGGCGTGGTCACTGTGCTCGCCACCATCATCATCTCTCTGCTGGCGCTGCGACTGATCTTCCGCAGCCTGAACGCTAAGGAGCAGTCATGAACGTCGCAGCCCCGCCACAGACACCCTCGACCGACCAGGGGGCCCCGGGGGTTACCCCGGGAATCCGGGGGAACGGAAGTGCGCCCAAGAGCCGCAGCTCCGGCGGCCTGCTGACTGCCTTCACGTGGGTGGTGGCGCTGATCTTCTTCGCACCGGTGGTATGGATGGTGCTGACCAGCTTCAAACAGGAGTCCGCGGCCGCCAGCTCGCCCCCGTCCTTCTTCTTCGAACCCACGCTGGACCAATACCGGAACATCTTCACCTCAGACGCCGCACCGTACTTCCTGAACTCGGTGATCGCCACGGGCGCCTCCACGGTGCTGGTGCTGATCCTGGCGGTGCCGGCGGCCTATGCTCTGAGCATCAGGCCGGTCAAACGCACCCAGGACGCCCTGTTCTTCTTCATCTCCACCAAGATGCTGCCGATCGTGGCGGTGATCATGCCGATCTACGTGATCGCCGGGCAGATCAGGATGTTGGACAACATCGTCACCCTGATCATCCTCTACACCGCCATGAATCTGCCCATCGCCATCTGGATGATGCGTTCGTTCTTCCTGGAGGTGCCGGGCGAGGTGCTGGAAGCAGCCTCGATCGACGGCGCCTCGCTCATCATGACCATGCGGCGGGTGCTGATTCCCATGGTGGCACCGGGCATTGCCGCCACCGCGCTGATCTGCGTGATCTTCGCGTGGAACGAGTTCTTCTTTGCCCTGAACCTCACCGCTGCCAACGCGGCGACGGCACCGATCTATCTGATGAGTACCATGACCTCCGAGGGGCTGTTCCTGGCCCAGCTCTCAGCGGCCAGCGTGCTGGCCTCGCTGCCGGTGGTGCTGGCCGGCTGGATCGCACAGAAGCAGCTGGTCCGCGGTCTCTCCATGGGTGCGGTCAAATAGCCTCACGGCGGTTGACCCTAGGCGCCATGGCTCAGACCTGCGGCGGGCTCGACCCTGGACAGTCTGCGGGCGGGGAACCAAGCAGCGAGCAGAGCCGCCAGCAGGGTCAGTGCCCACACCCCGGCAAGCCGCAGCCAGGGGACTTCCAGCATCACCGTCCAGTCCTCCCGGGCCACCAGAGTGCTGACCCCGGCCCAGCCGAAGAAGACGCCCAGCCCCGACCCCAGGGTCAGGGCGACAGCGGCAAGAAGCAGCGCCTCGATGCTGATCGTGGCTCCCAGCGAGCGCCGGGTCATCCCCGAGGCCCGCAGCAGAGCTGCCTCACGCTGCCGTTCGAGCACGGAGAGGGAGAGCGTATTGGACACCCCGATCACGGCCACGAAGACACTGGCGCCCAGCAGGGCCAGAACGGCGAGCAGCAGCATGTCGATCAGCTCAATGGAGCCGGCACGGGCGAACCACCCGTCGAAGGAGACGTCTTCGGCCCCAGCCTCCTCCAGCTGGGCGACCATGGCCTGGATCTCGGTAGCCGAGGTTCCCTCGGCCAGCCGCACGAGTGTTGCGCCGTCGTCGTCCTCGGCGCCGAACCAGGCGGGCGATTCCCTCAGCGTCTCACCCTCTACGGCGATGAGATCCCCGGGCATCGACCACCATCCCTCGGCCAGAGTGAACTGCACCTGAGCGCCGTTGGGGAACTCCACGTCAAGGAGCTGACCATCATCGGCACCTCCGCCACTGTCCTCGGCGTACGGGATCAGCTCATATCCTGCGAAGGCGTAGTTCACCGGCGATCGGACGGCTTCGGGGAACGGCCACTCTCCGTGGAAGACCGGGCTGTGCTCGGCCCGGTTCACCACAACGAGTCGAGACTCCGAATCCCCCTGCTCATCCTCGCCGACATTCACCGTGACCCCAGGGGCCTGGATGGCCTCGGCGATCCTCTCGTCCTCGTCTAGCTCTTCGGTGACATCGCCGAAGACCACACCGTCGACAGGGTGGGACTCAGAGAGCTCGGTGTTCATCAGTTTCTGCGTAGTGGCAGCGCCTACTGTCATGGTGACCACCAGGGTGACTCCGACCAGCAGTGCCGCCGAGGTGGCGGTCGTCCGGCCCGGGACCTGGCGGGCGTTCTGACCGGCGAGCCTGGCAGGCAGCCGGGCGATGCCCAGTGCCGCGAGCGCCCTGCCCAGAAGAGCGACCAGCGGCGGCATGACCGCTTTGGCCAGCACAAGCACCCCGATGAACCCGATGATTGCGCCGGATATGCCCAAGACTGGGAAGGGTAGTCCCGTGACAGGGTCCACAGAGAAAATGTCATAGGAACCATCAGGACGGTCCATGTCAGGAGAACCGGTGGCTGAATAGACCACAACACCGAGCCCCGCTGCGGTGACCAGGCTGCCGATAATCACTCGCATCCGGGAGATTCCCCCCTCTGGAGCTGCCACATCGGTGGGGCGCAGGGCCGCCATGGGGGAGACTCGGCCGGCCTTCAGCGCCGGCAGCAGCGCAGAGCCCACCGCCATCAGCAGACCGAGACCCAGGCCGAGACCCACCGCCAGCGGATTCGGCAGAACGGAGGGAAGGCCGCGCCCTCCTCCGCCGAAGTAGTTCATGGCCATCACCAACCCCTGAGCGACGGCCCAGCCAAGCATCACACCGGCCGCACCGCCGAGCAGACCGAGCAGGACACCCTCCGCCAGGGTCGCCCGCCGCAGCTGGGTCGCAGTGCCACCCACGGCTCGGATGAGCGCCATGGTGCGCTGACGGGAAGCCACGATCACCTGGAATGTGTTGCCGATGACCAGCGCGGAGACAAAGATCGCAATGCCTCCGAAACCGAAGACGATCCACTGCAGCATCTGGGCGTCGCCGGTGCGCTCAGCCACCCAGGTGCCCACGATCTGCTGATGGGTGGAGATCTCCAGCCCCGCCACAGAGACAATGCCCAGGTCCCCAATGGCCCGAGGGCCTGGGTCCATTTGATCCGATGCGGCCAGCATGGGAAGCTCGCCGGCACCGATGAGCTCTTCGACCAGATCGGCGATCTCCTGTTGAACAGCCTCCTGGGCCGGGGCACTGCCATGGTCGTGATCTGGAAGCACCACCCGGATCTCCTCGGGCTGGGCAGAGTCGTAGCCTTCCTCCGGGTCCGCTGGGAGACGGTCCATCCCTTCGGCGGTGAGGAATCCCCGCGTCCATTCGCTGTCCTCAGCGATGCCCACCACGGTGTACTCGGTGCCATCCGAGATTGCCTGGCTGTCCTCCTCGTCCCAGTCAACATATGCCGCAGTAAGCACATCGCCTACGGCAAGCTGTTCGGTTTCCGCCGCAGCCGAATTGATCAGCAGTTCGTGGTCACCCTGCGGGAAGCGCCCGGCTTCGAGCTCGTCGTCACGCCCCTTCGCGAGAGTGGCGACCGGGATGACGGTTCCGGTGTACTCACCTGCCCCGGGGCTCTGCTGGTCGGGAATCTCAAGCCAGCCGCTGCGGATCGCCTGGGCCGACTCCACAGACTCGAGCTGCTCCACGGCCCCAGCCAGCGGGACGTCCCCGTGCTGATCGACGTGGTCCACCTCGGTGACCGGGCCGTCGTCGTGATTCTCCGCCTCTTCCCCGTAGTGCAAGGACACGGATCTGATGATCAGATCAGCTCCAGCCGCCTCGGCCTCGGCCTCCTCAGTGACCACGCTGGTCATGGAGTCCACGAGCATGAAACCGCCCACGATGAACGCCGCCGAGATGGCGATCGCTGCACCTGCCGCCCACAATCGCTTGCCCGATGAGCGAAGATTCGCCCTCAGCACCGAAAGCCGGGTGCGGCTTCCCTTCACCGCGTTCCCTCGCTTCCCACGCCGTGCGGCGCGCGCCCCGGGGCCTCAGCTCGATCACTTGCTCCGATCATCTTCGTAGCCAGCGCCTGGGCGGTGGGATGGCTGATGGTCTCCAGCACCCTGCCGTCGGAGAGGATGACCGTACGGTCGGCCTCAGCAGCGGCATTGGCGTCATGGCTGACCATCACCACAGTCTGGCCGAACTCGTCCACCGCAGCCCGCAGCAGGGCCAGCACCTCCGCGCCGGTGCGCGAGTCCAGGTTGCCGGTGGGCTCATCGGCAAAGATCACCGCCGGCTTGGACACCAGAGCCCGGGCCACCGCCACGCGCTGCTGCTGACCGCCGGAGAGCTCGAAGGGCCGGTGGTGAAGCCGGTCGGTGAGCCCGAGGTGGTCGATGACCATGTCGTAGAAGTGCCGGTCCGGCTCAGGCCCGCCCAGTGAACTCGGCAGCAGGATGTTCTCCCTGGCTGTCATGGCTGGGACCAGGTTGTAGGCCTGGAAGATGAAGCCGATGTGCTGGCGGCGCACCAGGGTCAGCTCCCGCTCGGAGAGTCCGGTGAGTTCCACCTCTCGGTCCGCGGTGGAGAGCACCACTCGCCCCTCATCAGCGGTGTCCAGACCGGCAAGCACATGCAGCAGCGTGGACTTCCCGGAGCCCGAGGGGCCCATGATCGCGGTGAACCCGCCGGCCGGTATCTCCAGGCTCAGCCGGCGCAGCGGGTGCACTGTGGCCTCGCCGGAGCCATAGGTCTTGGTCAGGGATTCCGCGCGGATTGCCGTCCGCGCACTCGTCAGAGCCTCCATACCAGCTACGCTACGGAATCCGGCACCGCCACCACATCGGTCCACGGTCCTAATCTCCTCTCATCCTCCGGGATGAGGCCGGAATGATCAGGCCTGCCCTTCTCAGCGGGGCTAACCCCCTCTCGGCGTGCCTACCAACCTGAAATCCCTTAACCCACGGAAATGGAAGTTGGCGGCAGGAGAAATCGGTTGGTAGAGCGGCCCTGGTGGCCGGTGGTGAGGAAAATCCGGTTGGCAGGACGGTCTGGTTGACCGACAACACGGTGAGCTGAGCGGGCAGGGCGAAACGGACACCGCCCAGCGTGGACCGGCCCCAACCTGGTGCAGCACCGGCGGCACGGCGGCGTCAGTCGCCGACCACACCGGATTCGTAGGCGAAGACCACCGCCTGGACCCGGTCACGGCAGCCCAGCTTGGCCAGGACCTGACCGACATGGGTCTTCACCGTGGCCTCGGAGAGATAGAGCCGGGCCGCGATCTCGGTGTTGGAGTCACCGGTGGCCATCTCAGCCAGGATCTCCCGCTCCCGTGCGGTCAGCAGATCCAGGTGCTTCTGCTGCTCAGCAGTGGGGGTGCGCCGTCGTCCCTCTCCCAACAACGTACTGTCCAGCAGCCGGCGGGTGGTGGTGGGGGCGACCACTGCGCCTCCGGTCACTACGGTGCGAATGGAGTCCAGCAGCGCCTCCGGCTGGACGTCTTTGAGCAGGAAGCCGGCCGCACCTGAGCGCAGGGCCTGCAGGGCGTATTCATCGGTGTCGAAGGTGGTCAGCACGATGACGCGGGTCTCGGCGAGCGCCGGATCCTCGGTGATGACGGCGGTGGCCTGCAGGCCGTCCATCTCGGGCATGCGAATGTCCATCAGCACCACATCTGGGCGCTGACCGGCCGCGGCCAGGCGCCGCACCGTTGCCAATGCTTCGGCACCGTTGCTTGCCTGAGCGGCCACAGCCATATCCGGCTGAGAGTCGATCACCATGGCGAAGCCGGCACGCAGCAGCGCCTGGTCATCGGCCAGCACCACCGAGATCTGCTCTGGCGGCTCCGGGATGTCATTCATCGGCTGGCCTCACTTTCTGGGCGCCACCGCGGCTGCACCGGGTAGCAGATGGTCTGGGCTTGATTATGGCTCACTGCGGCTGCTCTCCCCCGGTCCGGGCCGCTGTGGGCCGACTGCCCCGTACGTGGTGAACACTGTCCAGCGGGAACCGTGCTTCAACCGTGAAGCCGGGCTCCAACGACTCCTCACCCTTGGGTTTTGCGGTCAGGGTGCCGCCGTAGAGGCGGGCCCGCTCGGCCATGCCCAGGAGACCGGAGCCGGCGCCGTCGTTGTGGGCCTGGGCGCCGCGGCCGGTGTCGCTGACTTCGAGGGCAAGCTCCCCGGTACGGTGGTCGGTGCCCAGCCACACCTGGGCAGTGGCGCCCTGCCCGCCGTGCTTGAGGGTATTGGTGAGCGCCTCCTGAACGATCCGGTAGATGGCCAGCTCAACTCCTTCGCTGAGCTCAGGCAGAGCATGCCTGGAGATGTTCAGCTCCGCCTCCAGGCCGGAGGCGTGGATATCGGACACCAGCTTCGGCAGATCCTCCACCCCCGGAGCGGGACGTTTCTTCAGCTCGCCCTCCTCCCGCAGCACTCCGAGCATCCGGCGCAGCTCGGCCAGCGCCTCCCGGCCGGTCTCCCCGATGGTCTCGAACGCCTCGCTAGCACGTGCCGGGTTCTGCTCGAGCACGTACCTGCCGCCATCGGCCTGGGCGATCATCACCCCCATGGAGTGAGACACCACATCATGCATCTCCCGGGCGATGCGCATCCGTTCGGCATCGGCGGCCAGCCGCGCCTCCTGGTCTCGCTCGCGCTCCAGCAGGCGGTTCCGCTCCTGGATCGCCTCCCGTTCACGACGACGACGCCCCGCCAGGTCGCCGAACAGCCAGGCACTGAGCACCACGGCCGCGCAGAAGCCGGTGATCAGTGCTGAGACGAAGAGGATCGCGCCCCAGTCCGGAGGGTAGAGGTCGGGAGCACCGCTGATAATGCTCGTTGCGACGATCACGAACAGGCCCAGAAGCACTGCACCGGCCAGACCAAGTGTGAGGTAGGTGAGGCTCGCTCGCCGGGAGCCGTATTTGGCACAGGCGTAGACCACCAGCGGGACCGCGAACACCGAGGCGCCGGGGCCGTACATGGCCAGAATCTGGCACAGGCAGGCAAAGGCGATGACTCCGGCCGCCAGCCCAGGGCGCAGCCGGGAAAAGGTCAGCGGAAGGATAGCCAGCAGTTCGAAGAGGATCATCACCGGGATGTTGACCGTGGTTCCGAACATTCCGGTGCCGTAGATTTCCCGAGCGGAGGCTGGTCCGATGACCCAGAAGAGTGTGCTGACCAGCAGCAGGGGCAAGACCTTGAAGACTATGTCGCCGAGCCAGGGCCGCGCCTCGAAGAACCGCACAGTCCGCACATGAACAGGTGGCGGGGCGAGCAGGCTGTCCGACATCGTTGGCTTGCCTCCCGTTCCATCGCTTCGCACTGAACCGAGTGCTCGGCGCGCTGTCTTCCCCCAAGTGTAGGGATGAGCCGCGCAGAAAACCTCAGACCACAGGATGAATTGGATGTCCTCCTGCTCTCCGATGCGCGTGGCGGTGCTGCCCAGCAGGATGGCAGATATGAACAACTCACCCCTCATCACAGCCTCCAGGCTGACCAAGACCTATGGCACCACCCGTGCGCTCAACGGTGTGGACCTCACCGTCTGCGCCGGGGAGTCTGTGGCCGTCATGGGGCCCTCCGGCTCCGGAAAGACCACCCTGATGCACGTGCTCTCCGGGATCATCACTGCCGAGAGCGGCACCATGCAGTTCCTTCCGCAGTCCACTGCCGGGGACCACCCGGTGACCGTCTCCGGGCTGAGCTCCGAGAAACGAGCCCGGCTGCGCCGGCAGCATATCGGCTTTGTGTTCCAGGAAGGGCTGTTGATGCCGGAGCTGACCGCGCTGGAGAACGTAGCGGTGGCTCTGATGCTCTCCGGAACACCTCGGACTGCCGCGGAGTCAGCTGCCGCCAGATGGTTGCAAGCCCTGGGGTTGGCCGGCCTGGAGGACCGCCGCCCGGGCCAGCTCTCCGGCGGGCAGGCCCAACGGGTCGCCATCGCCCGGGCGCAGGTCACCGAACCACAGATCGTCTTTGCCGACGAACCCACAGGTGCGCTGGACTCCGCCACCTCCGCACAGGTGCTCGATGCCCTGCTGGACTCCACCGTCGGCCGTGGCGCCCCGCTGGTGGTGGTGACCCACGACCCAGATGTGGCGGCGCGCTGCTCCCGGCTGATCCGGCTGGAGGACGGACGGATCGTCCACGACTCCGCCAACGCGGAGGTAGGCACATGATCCGGCTCTTTCTGGGCAGGCTCTTCGCCGACCGGACGGTATGGGCGCTTCCGGTGGCGGGCTTCGCGCTGACCAGCGGCATCGGGCTGATGGTCTTCGGCGGCGCCATGTACTTCTACACGCTGCCTGACACCGAGGACCGTATGCTCTATTCCGTCTACGCCACAGCAGCGCTGATCCTGCTGGTAATCCCCATGCTGGCGCTGATGGGCTCCGCCGCCCGGCTGCTGGCCCACCGCCGCGACGAACGGCTTGCCGGCCTGCGGCTGCTGGGGGCCAGCTCTGGCCAGCTGCGCCGACTGGTGCTGGCCGAGTCTGCGGCCCTGGCTGTCGCCGGCATCCTCACCGGCGCGTTCCTCTACGTGGCGCTGATGCCTCTGGTGGGAAGACTGCCATTCGCCGGAGCACCGATGGGGGTCTCCGGACTGTGGTTAGGCGTCGGACTGCTGGCAGCAGCCTGCGGAGTGCTGCTGGTCTTCGCCATGGCAGCGGCCTTCGTGGGACTGCGCCGGGTGGAGGTCACCCCGCTGGGGGTGCGCACCCGTCAGGCTCCCCAGCGAGTGAAGTGGATGCGCGCGGTGATCGCGGTGGCCGCCGTCGTCGTTGTTTTCGTCCTCCACACTATGGTGCCGATACGCGGCGAGCTGGTGATCATGGTGGTGGCCTTCGCGTTTCTGGCGGTCCCGCTGCTGGCTGTGCAGCTGATCGGGCCCTGGGTGCTGAAGCTGATCACCGCCAGGCAGACCCGGCGGGCCGGCACCGCGGAACGGCTGATCGCCGCACGCAATGTGCTGGACTCGCCGCAAAGGATGTGGCGGCAGGTCGGCGGTGTCGCCGTGGCCGCATTCATCGGTGTGATCGCAGGCTGCGGGGTGGGGCTGATCAGTCTGGCCGAGTTCGAGCAGGGCTCGGAGGAAGCCATGATCTTCGCCGATGTCGCCCGCGGAGTATGGCTGACGCTGTTCATCGCGTTCCTGCTCACTGCCTGTTCTGTGGGGCTGAACCAGACCGCCCAGATTCTCGACCAGCGCGATCTCTACTCCGGACTTGCGAAGACGGGGGTCACGCTCACCCAGCTCAATCGCATCCGCAGCCTGGCGGTGATGCGCGCATTGGCCGCCGTGCTCGTTGTGGCGGTACTGGCAGCCTGCATTGTGGCCATGCCCATCGTCGGCTGGGCAATCCTGACTACCCCAGTCTCAGTGCTCACCATCGCAGCCGTACTCATGGCCGGTGTGCTGCTCATCTACTTCGGAACACTGGTCACCAGGCTCACGATGCGCGCGGTGGTGGAAGCGGGCTGAGCCTTCACCGCTGATCGGTGAAGTCCTCCGGCGGCAGCCGCTCGGCCCGGCCCTTGGTCGGTCTCTGCCCGCCCCTGCGGTGAGTCAAGGTCTGGGCGATGAAGTAGCTGATGGCACCGACGATGGGCACGAAGGCGATGATCAGCACCCACAGGACGCCCCAGGGGCGCTGATGTCTGGTCTGCGCGTAGATCATCAACGCCGCCACCAGCAGTGCCCCGTAGACGAGCACTCCAATGCGCAACCACCAGGGCACCACCGGCGACCCCGGCGGTGCCTGCTCGGCGAGCAGGGTGAGGACCTCTGCGGCGAGGATGCCAGGGGTGAGAACCTCAGCTGCACTCATGACCTCAGAATACGGGGGCGGCCTGACCGTCGGCTTGGCCTGCGGTGGGAGTCCGGCGGCACCTCAGGCTGTCTGCGGCCACACCGACCGTTCGCGCATGACGTCGGCGAGCGCTTCGGCATCGTCGGTCATGATGCCGTCCACGCCCATGTCCAGCAGCCGGTGCATCTGCGCGGGATCGTTCACCACCCAGACATGGACCTGCAGGCCGGCACGGTGACAGCGCCGCACGAACGTGGGCCGGACAACGGTGATCTTGAACTGCCGGATCGGCACTTGGACGCAGTCGACGCCGGCGATGAGCCGAGAAATCCTGCCGAGTCCGACCAACGGCCCCAGGAACACCATCAGCGCGGTCGAGACCCACCCGCCGGAGGCAGCCACCTTCCGGGAGAGCAGTCGGCTCGCCTGCCGGCGACGCGCGTCCTCGAAGCTGGCCACCAGCACCCGGCCATGGGCTCCGAGCCGCTCCACCACCTCCACGAAATGCGGCACCGACTGCGCATCCTTGAGGTCCACGTTGAAATGCGTCTCCGGCAGCGCCCGCAGGGCGTCCTCGAAGCGCACCAGAGGTTCGCCGGGGTCCGGCGCCGGGGTCGTCCGGGGCTGCGTCCCGGAGGCGGGGTCGCCGGTGACCCGCAGCTGGCTCAGCTGCTCCCAGGTGTGGTCGCAGAGCTTGCCGGTGCCAGTGGTGAGCCGGTCCAGCACCTCATCGTGGAAGATCACCAGCTGACCGTCAGCGGAGGTCCGCACATCTATCTCCAGGTAGCGGAAGCCCAGCTCAACGGCCCGCCGGAAGGCCACCATGGTGTTCTCGCGCCTCGGGTCGGCACCGCGGTGGGCGAAGGCCAGGGGTGCGTGGTGCAGCGCACCGGGTACGGAGTTCAGCAGATAGGGCAGCTGGCGGTAGGGGTGCTCACGGTACGGAACGCGGTCAGGCGGTGTGCCCATCACCTCTCCCCCATCAGATCAACCTGCCGTCCAGCAGCTGTTCGAGCACCTCGGCCACTCCGTCCTCCTCGCAGGAGGTGGTCACCCGGTCCGCGGCGGAGCGGGCCATCGGGTGGGCTGAGCCCACCGCCCAGGAGGTTCCGGCCCATTGCAGCATCTCCACGTCATTGGGCATGTCCCCGAAGGCGATGGTGTGTTCTGCCGCGATGCCCAGTGAATCTGCGTAGCTGCGCAGGGCCTGAGCCTTGTTCACGCCCTTGGAGGAGATCTCCAGCAGGCTGACCCCTGGTGCGGAGTGGGTGACGGTGACCATATGGCCGATCCGGTCCTGTGCGGCAGCGATGAAGGCCTCTGCCTGCATGGAGTGCGTCTTGGCCAGCAGCTTCAGCACCGGGGCCTCCGCCGCTGGATCCGCAGCCCGGAGGGATGAGCGTTCCAGCGTGTCGTCCAGCGGCCCCAGCCGCAGCTCATCATCGCGGATTCCGACGGCACGGCGCCGCTCGTCGTCGAACCACATGGATCCGCGGGCGAAGGACTCTTCCAGGTGCAGCGCCTCAAGGGTCTCCGCGGCGAAGGTGGCGCTGGGATCGAGCTCTGCGATGAGGTCCTTGACCTCGAACACGGTGGGCACAGCCAGCGGCTGGGAGGACAGCGGGCTGTCCGCAGCCAGATCGTAGGTCATGGCTCCGTTGGAGGCGATCACCGGCCCCAGCAGGCCAAGGGTGCTGCTGATCTTCCGCAGCCCGCGCACCGGCCGGCCGGTCACCAGCACCACGGCGACCCCGGCGTCCCGGGCTGCCCGGAACGCCTCCACGGTGCGGGCGGAGAGCTCACCGGTCAGTGACTGGCCGTAGGAGAGGATGGTGCCGTCGACGTCGGTGGCGACAAGCTTCACCGGCGCGCTGCCCCGGACGGGGGTTCCAGCGACGTCGAGCATGGGTGGCTGAGAGATCATATCTATAGAGTAAATGCCTCTACTGGTTCCGGCGGCGGCAGGTGAAGAGCTTCCCCACAAGCAGTGAGCGAGAATTCACCGTTTTTTGTCGATGTCAAAGGTCTTGAGGACGATCTCGAAGCAGGCCGCTGAGAAGTCGCAAGGATCACCACCTAGGTGTGCCGCCCTTAGGCGACCTCCCCGAGCTGATCGAACAGACCATCTGGATCTCCGTGGCTTGGGAGAGGAAAACTCGCCATCATGAGTCAGCACCCCACTTATGGGGGCCGGTTCGCTGCGTTCATGGCAGTGCTGAACTGTGCGCCGCCGATCCCGGTGACCTTCGGAATGGCGATCGCACTCGGAACGCTCTGGGCAGGTTTGGCCAGACTCATCCTGGGGCACTGGCGCGGAGCCGCAGCTTCATCTCAAGGAGCAATGTGGTCTTGAGCGCGGAGAAGGCGAGTTTTCCTGCTGAAGTGATCCTAGAAGGAGTGCTAAAAAGGGACTAGAGTATCTGCTAAAGTAGCAGTAGATATTTTGCTGAAGAGGGACCAGGGTCCACATGAAATACCGAAACCGCCACATTGACCACGTTCTGGATGAGGTGTTCGAAGGTTTGCCCGCAGTCATGCTGACCGGGCCGAGAGCTTGCGGCAAGACCACGACAGCGGCACGGCGCGCAGCCTCGACCCTTCAGCTCGACAGGGCCGGTGTAGCGGAGTTCTTCGAAGGCGCGTCGGATGAAATCTTGGCAGCAAGCCAAGAGCCGGTTCTGCTCGATGAATGGCAGGAGGCTCCTTCATCTATCGGTGCAGTCAAACGCGCTGTGGATTCGGGCGAGGGTGGAGGCCGGTTCCTGGTCACCGGCAGCGTCAGAGCGCGCCTCAGCGGCCAGGTGTGGCCGGGCACGGGCCGAATCGTCCCTCTTCGCATGTATGGGCTCACTCAGGCAGAGCTGGAAGGAAACGCCGATTCAGATCACGTGTATTCGCTGCTCTTCGGCAGCGAAGAGCCTCCTATTGGAGAGTTAAAGGGTGCTCCTTCACTCACTGATTACATCAGGCGTATGGTCCGCGGGGGTTTTCCCGAAGCGGTGGGCATGTCAGATCGGCAGCGCAGGTTCTGGTACTCGGGTTATGTTGAGGAACTCGTTCACCGCGATGTCAACAGCATCGCTGAAGTGCGGGCACCTGAGCGTCTGGCGGCGTTCTTCGAGGCCACAGTCGCTTCAACTGCTGGCATGCCACAGCTAAAGACTCTGATGCGGGCTGCAGATATCTCAGCCAAGACTGCCCGAGCGTACCTGGACCTGCTGGTTGATGTTGGAGTGGTTGACAGATTGCGCCCTTGGCACAGTCGTCATCTCCAGCGCTTGGTGAAAACGCCCAAGATCCATGCCACTGACACCGGACTTGCCGCGGCCGTTCTTCGCACAGATGAATCTTCCTTGCTCCAGAACGCCGATCTTCTGGGTCGATTGCTGGAGACTTTCGCCTATCTGCATATCGCACCAGTTGCACACCTCTCGGAACCACGGTTCTCATGCTTTCACCTGCGCGACACCAACGGGGCGCATGAAGTAGACATTGTCCTTGAAGGGCCAGCCGGGCGCACGGTCGGGATAGAGGTCAAAGCCGCTTCCACGGTCAGGAGGTCTGACGCCAAACATCTACGGTGGATGCGGGAGAAATGTGGAGACGCATTTGTCCGAGGTGTGGTGTTGCACACAGGCACCTACACCCATCGGCTGGATGGCAACATCTGGGCTATGCCGATAGCTCGGCTCTGGCGGTAGCGAGTTGCTGTCTTCACCCGGACTGCATCACCGGCTCCCCAGACTCCCAAGGGTGACAACTCCGCTGGTGCCCACTGGCCATCACACCACGGTGGCCGAGGGGTTGCTCAGCGCCGCGGCGAGCTCCTGGGCCGTCGGCGGTTGGGCGCCGAAGCGGGAGGCGGTGAGTGAGGCGGCTTTGGCGGCGGTGTACAGCACCTCGGCGACGTCGTGCTCGGAGATCTCCTGCAGCGCCTGGCGGTTGGCCGAGCCCAGCAGCCCCCGGGAGCGCAGGCTGGACAGGGTTGCCGCCATGAAGGAGTCCCCGGCACCGACGGTGTCTGCGACATCGATGGAAAAGGCGCTCTGCGCAGCGGAGCCGGAGCGGGTCAGCGCCACCGCCCCGGAAGCTCCGCGCGTCACCGTCACCAGCGCCGGGCCCAGCTCCATCCAGGCGGCCATGGTGTCGTAGTGGCTACGCTCCGGGTAGAGCAACTCCAGGTCGTCGGTGGAGGCTTGGACCACATCGGCCAGTGCGACGAACTCTTCGACCTGCTGGCGGGCCAGCTCGCGGTTGGGGACCAGAGTGGGGCGGTAGTTGGGGTCATAGGAGATGGTGGCCGTCTCACGGAGCTCACCGAACACCGTTTTGACCACTGACGCACCCGGCTGCATGAGCGCGGCCAAGGATCCGGTATGCAGGTGTTCGATATGACCGGCGGCCTCAGTCAGCCTCCCGGTCAGCAGCTCTGCGGCGGGAAGTGACCATTCCAGCGAGAATTCATAGCTGGCCTGCCCGGTCGGGTCCAAGGTGGCGGTGGCCACAGATGTCGGCAGCTCATCAGCCTCAAGCACCGAGGTGATGCCCTGAGCCCTGAGCGCCCGGGCGATCATCCGCCCGTAGTCGTCGTTGCCGTGCCTGCCGGCGAACACGACGTCGTGCTCCATCCGGGCCAGACCCACTGCCACATTCAGCGGGCTGCCCCCCACGTGCGCGGTGGGGGCGGACGTCTCGGACTCGACAACGTCCACCAAGCACTCGCCGATGACTGCTAGGTAGTGATTCACCCCTCTAAACTACCGCACGAACAGCCCCATTGAGCAGTCTCGCGGCTCCCGTACCTGCGGTGGAGGTAATGCGCTGAGGACGGAGAATCGCCGACGCGTTACCTGCACCTGAGTGCTCACAGGCCCGTCTGCTGCAGAGAACAGACCGGCGATCCGCTCAGGTGCTCCGCCACAGCGCATAGCCGCCCAGCAGGTTCTTCACTGGAGCGTCCGGGTAGCGCTGCTTGAGCACCGCCAGGGCCTGGCGCGACCGGATCCCGTGCTCGCAGTAGACCACCGCGGGCGCATCCTCGGTGGCGTCCTTCAGGCCTTCCGGCGGCTGGTCGCTGTGCCAGAGGTCCATCAGCGGGATGTTCAACGCTGATTCGATGCTTCCCGATTGGTGCTCCTCCGGCTCCCGGACATCGACGACGACGCCGACCCTTCCCTGCTGCACTGCTCGCCGGAACTCTGCCGGGGAGAGGTCATCGGCACGCTTGGGCTCCCCGGTGAACGGGTTGAAGTGAATGTCCTCGGTGCCGGCGCCGTCGTCCTGTGCGCCCGGCGCGGTGGATTCACCGGACCCCTGCTCAGCCGCATCTGCTTCCTGCACGTCTGCGCTTCCTGACCTGTCCTGCGACGCCGGCGCCCCGCCGAGGTCAGTGATCCCGGTGCCGATGGTGGTCACCGGTTCCCGCCCGGGGTCGGGGTTGAGCCGGAACTCACCGAAGTGCGAGGTCAGCGCGTCGTAGGTGATCACCCGGCCCAGCAGCGGCTCGCCGATGCCGGCCAGAAACTTGATGGCCTCTGCGGCCATCAGCGAACCGACCACGCCGGGCAGCACGCCGAGCACACCGGCTTCGGCGCAGGTGGGAACCTCCCCGGGGTCCGGGGCCTCGGGATAGAGGTCGCGGTAGGTGGGCCCGCGGCCGGAATGGACCCAGACCTGGTTCAGCCGATTATCCTGATCCACGTCGGACAATGACCAGCCGGTGAAGTCGGGCCGGGACCAGAACAGACTGACCTGGCCGGAGTAACGCAGAATGGAACCGGAGACCAGCGGCTTACCGGCGATCTCACAGGCGTCGGAGACCACGTATCTGGTCTCAAAGTTGTCCGATCCGTCGATCACCAGGTCAGCGGCCTCGACCAGCTGTCGCGCATTGACCCCGGTGATGGGCTCGCGGTGTTCGGTGATCTTCACCTCCGGGTGAAGGCCTCGCATCACCTCTGCGGCGGAGGCTGTCTTCGGTCGGCCGAGGCCGGCTTCGGAGTGAATCACCTGACGGTGGAGGTTGGTCCGGTCGACCACATCGTGATCGATGATGTCGATGTGTCCCACCCCGGCGGCGGCCAGGTAGGTCAGGATGGGGGAGCCGAGCCCGCCGGCTCCGACCACGGCGACGCGCGCATCCAGCAGCCGGGCCTGGGCCTCAATACCGAAGCCGGCCAGGGCGAAGTGGCGCTGGAAGCGTTCGGCCTGGGTCCGGGTGAATTTGCCCAGGGTGCTCATATGTGTATCCCTTCTGGCCAGTCTTCATGCAATTGTTGAGTTTTCAGCGCCCTATAAGGCCCTGATATCCCAACAGCTACCTGATATTGCGTTAGGTGAGGTCTTCCAGCGGGCTGATCCGTCCCTCGGTCGGGGAAGATGCCAGGGCGTGCTCACGCTTGGGGATTCGCCCTGCCCGTGCGCTGTGGAAGCCGGCCTCCACAGCCAGTCGCATGGCCTCAGCCATGGCGGTGGGGTCCTGGGCCCGGGTGACGGCGGAGGCCACCAGCACGGCGTCGCATCCAAGCTCGATGGCAAGTGCGGCCTGGGATGCCGCCCCAATGCCGGCGTCGAGCACCACCGGGACCTTCGCGCGGGAGCAGATCAGTTCAATGTTGTGCGGATTCAGGATGCCCAGACCGGTGCCGATCGGTGAGCCCAGCGGCATCACTGCAGCGGCGCCTGCCTGTTCCAGGCGCACCGCTGCGGCGGGGTCGTCGCTGGTGTAGACCAGTGGAGTGAAGCCCCGGTCGGCCAGCTGTTCGGTGGCCTCCAGGGTTTCGATGACATCGGGCAGCAGCGTGTGCTCATCGGCGATGACCTCGACCTTGATGAGGTCGGTCTCCAGGGCCTCACGCGCCAGCTCAGCGGTGAGGACGGTGTCCTTGACCGTGTAGCAGCCTGCGGTGTTGGGGAGCACATCTATGCGCAGGCCCTCCAGCATGGTGAAGACCGAGGTCTTGGTCTCCGGCGAGTAGCGGCGCATGGCCACTGTGGTCAGCGTGGTGCCCGAGCGCGCCAGCGCCTTCTCCAGGGCGGACAGGTCGGTGATGCCGCCGGTACCCATGATGAGCCTCGACTGGAGGGTGTATTCGCCGATCTGCAGTGGTGGGATATGCATGTCAGCCTCCCTGCACCGCGGTGACGATCTCCAGCTCCGCTGCCTCGGCGAGTACGGCGCCGGACCAGCGGCTGCGCGGGATCACCTCACCTGAGAGAGCAACGGCCACTCCGAGGCGTCCGCCGTCGGTGGGCTTGCCCTCTGCGGTGAGTTCGCGGCCAGTGGTGTGGGCGACGGCGTCGACCACGGTGGCGCCTTCAGCCAGGATGGTCTCGTCGTCATTGATCCGAACAGTTGGCATAGGTCCTCTACAACGATCTCACCGGCCGGGCTGTTCCCGGCTTCAGGTTTGATCTCATTTTATAGAGAGTCTGTGCTGCTTTCGGGAACTCCACGTAGACGGATGCTTTCATCGCGGTGACCGCCAAAGTGCTTATCCGATCATGGGCTTTCTCCCGGAGAACGTCAAGACGGTGATGCCAGCCGTCGGCTTGTGGGCCGCGGCTGGCATCACCGTCCAGTACGTTGCGCTTATTCAGGTGTGGGTTATTGGTTATTCATCGGGACTGAACCGCTCCACCCGCAGAGAACACTCTAAATCGTCCTCGTTCAGATCGAAGTCAGCCTCCCATGAACCGGAATCACCCGCGTCAACGTCATCAACGTTAACCTGGACCAACCCGATCGTTCCCTCTTCTGATCGTACCGAAACGTACACCCGATAGGACTGCAGGTCATCGAGCGGATTAGTGACGGTGCCCTCTGCGATCCAACCAGAGCCCCCGGCTTCGCAAGATTCCACCTCAGCGTCCTCACGTGCACCCGTGAACTCATCCAGCGAGCCCGGGTGATCCGTCACTTCGGTATACGACGAACCCTGCGTGGCTGTCTCCTCAGTGAGGTCGTCGCCTGGATCCTCGTCACCGTTGGAGTCGTCCGACCCACACCCGGTGAGGGTCAGCGCCACGCCCAATCCGGCGCCGACCCACCACCACCAGCCTCTGCGGCGGCTCAACGAAGTGCCTTACGCCGATTGGAGGCGACAAGAGCCAAGCCCAGCATCAGCAGTAGCACGCTGGCCACCAAGACGCTGATTCCTACACCAGTTGTCGCCAAGCTTGGCGGCTTGACGTCCGCCGTCTCAACGATGTCGGAGTCGTCATCGGTCACCGGCTCAAGACCTCCAGGAGGGTTCCCCGTGACAGTCGCGGTGTTGACGACCTCACCGGCATCAACATCAGCCTGGGTGAGAGTGTAGGTCGCCGTCGCGGTGATCGACTCACCCGGCACCAGCACACCCTCAGACTCAGGCCACTCAGCGTAGGCCAGGCCCGACAGACCAGGCAGCGGGTCGCTAATCTCAACGCCAGTCAGAGTCACATTGCCTGTATTGGTCGCAATGAAGTTGTAAGTAATCACGTCGCCGACATTACCTTCATCGCCCTCCTCCAACAAACCTGTCTTGACCAGTTCGACTCCCGGGCCGGGGACGACGGTGTCGACATCTTCGGGATCTTCATCCCCCACCGGCGGACCGGTAGGCGGAGTACCCTCAACCGACCCGAGGTTCGTCACCGAACCGGCATCAACATCAGCCTGGGTGAGGGTGTAAGTCGCCGTCGCGGTGATCGACTCACCCGGCACCAGCACACCCTCAGACTCGGGCCACTCACCATAGGTCAGCTCTGACAGACCAGGCAGCGGATCCGTGATCTCGACATCCGTGAGCGTCACATTGCCGGTATTGGTGGCAGTGAAGGTGTAGGTGATGACATCACCGACCTCACCCTCATCACCATCAGCCAACGAGCCTGACTTGACCAAGCCGATGCTCGGACCGGGTTCTGTCGTGTCCACGACTTCGGGGTCCTCATCATCGACCGGCGGGCCGGTAGGCGGAGTACCCTCAGCGGAACCGAGGTTCGTGACCTCACCGGCATTCGCATCAGCCTGGGTGAGCGTGTAGGTGGCCGTCGCGGTGATCGACTCACCCGGCAACAACGTGCCCTCAGCATCAGGGTTCGGCCACTCACCATAGGTCAGCTCCGACAGACCCGGCAGCGGATCAGTGATCTCCACACCAGTCAGCGTCACATTACCGTCGTTGCTGGCAGTGAAAGTATAGGTGACCACGTCACCGACCTCACCCTCAGCATTCTCGCCCAACACGCCTGTCTTGACCAGGTTGATCGACGGATCAGGGTCGACAGGATCGAATCCTTCTGGGTCCTCATCATCGACCGGAGGACCAGTCGGCGGAGTACCCTCAGCGGACCCGAGGTTCGTG
>NZ_QWLD01000015.1 GCF_003600155.1 Nesterenkonia muleiensis
GGTGTAGGTGATGACATCATCAACCGCCAGATCAGCATCCGGATCAGCAGACTTCACCAACTCAATCTCCGGAGAGTGGGCCTCATTGGTGAAGACACAGGTCAGCGCCTGCCCACCTCGGTTGGCAGGAATCGGAGGTAGGATACCTGAGCTACCCTCACCCTGGGCGAACGGTTCAGTCTCGTCTCCCCAACGGCACTCGTAGCTAGTGTCGTAGTTGTCCAGGTCCGTGGAACCTGCGCCGCTCTCAGAGATGGTGTATTCGCGGCCGCTCACGGCGATGACTGGACCAGCCACCTGATCCTGGATCCCCGTCTCCGTGCCCTCGGTGGTCGCGGTACCGCCTGCCAAGGGATCATCCGCACCACTGATGCCGATCTCGAGATCGAACTGATCGGTGTCTGCTTCCCGGTCTACGACGTTCTTCTGCAATTGTAGGGTCGGCGGGTAGGTGCAACTCCCCAGGTCAACACCCTGAGGGTTACCTGTGACAGTCACTCCAGTCCCGTATACACCGGTGTTCGGGTCGGATGGGGTAATCGTCGTCACCCCGTTGACGCCGCCGACGTTGCCCGTGGCCTGCACGTACAACTGGCCGGTGGAGTCAAACGTCATACCGTTGTACGCCTGATTGGTGGTCGAAGCAGGCGGCGCCGCCAAGCTGGTGGAAGTCAGCACCGTGCCGCCGGGAGTGCTCGGAATCTCACTGGCGTCCACGCGCACCAGCTGATTGCTGGCACCTGCTTCCGCACTCCAGATGATGTACAGGTTTCCCTGAGCGTCGAAAGCCAGGTCGCCGTTGCCACCACTCGGTGCGGAGTCTGGGATCACGACCCGACCAACCCGACCCATGTACGTATCCGTGACGGTGTTGTATCCATGCAGCTCGAAGATCTTATTGTCACTGCTGCTGTCAACTCCGCTGTAACCACCGAAGTAGAAGACTTCATTAACCGGGTTGATTCCGCCGCCGATGAGGTTGTGGCCCTGCACGCCGGTAATGGTGAGGCCGCTGGCAACCGTCCTGCGGTTTTCGTCGCCGGCATCGACCGCATAAATGTCAACTGTGCTTACCCCGAGCACGGTAGCCTGGCTGGTGCCGTAGGCGGTGTGACCGTCACTGGAGAACGCCAGACCGTTGGTCACGCGATTAGCGAAACTGGCCTCAATCTCCGGGTTGCCACCGGGCGCGTTCATGTCAACCGCGATGACTCCGCTGGTGTTCCCCCCTACCGGGCGAGACTGTGTGTAGATGACACCCGGCTCGCAGCGGAAGAACTCACCGTGGTCGAACGGGGTGATGATGCCGGCGTCGTCGTCCTCGGAGTCTTCGTCGCGGGCCTCGTCCTCGCCGTCACTTGCATCGTCTTCGGAGGAATCGCTGCGGGCTGCGTCTTCGCCGTCCCCCTCATCCTCAGAGTCTTCGTCGCGAGTCGCGTCCTCATCGACGTTGTCGTCCTCGGAACCGTCAAGATCGCCGGGATCATCTTCGGAAGAGTCCCCATCAAGGAGGTCTCCGTCTGGCTCGTCCGCTGAGTCCTCGACACCCTGCTGGGTGGCCCCAAAGGGCTGGGTCTGCGGTGCGGCGAAGGCCGAACTCATCGGTGACAGCAGCAACGCTGTCATCAGGATGGCGGATAGTCCGGTCCGGCGGGCGGTGGAATGCTTGGCACTCCGACGGCCCTTGGGATGTCCTGCGGTGAAAGGCTTGTGGCCGGACTGATCGTCCAAGACGCTCATGCGTCGCTCCATTCGGTGTGGTGGTGAACCCGAGAACTGACACAACAGCTCGCAATCACCGCAAATGACTGGTCTGTCTAGGAAGTTACCAGGCTTTGTGTAGGCCCGCAACAGCTTAGGGCGATATAGTGATTTGGTTCATATTTGTTTCCTAGCACTCTCGCCATGCTGGCTCTCCTCGGGCCCCCGTAGAGTCATTAGGCCGAGAAGATAGCCTGGGCACGGCGATGTCATCATTATCACTTCGCCCAATATCCTCAGAGAACATTGAGGCCCAGTCGTTCCAGGTCAGAGTTTAAGGTGTACCTGCGGATGGGGCTGTCTTGGCGCCCACGGCAGCCAGCAGTCTGAGGAGCGGTTTTACGCGCACGGGGTGCGTTCCCCCAATCCCTGTGAGGATTCACCCGCGCCTCCGTGGAATCACGACAATCGTCGGTGATTCGACCAGCGTTGACCTTACACACAGGTTCTGCTCGGGTAACAGCATGACACAATGAGGCGATCTGACAGTTCCACAGCTTAATCGTTGGCTGCGCTTCATCCGGTGTTCAGGAGCGGGACGGTATACAGTCAGCTCTCGCTGTTGCTCGGCAGACAGCCTGAGTGTCTTGATCACCCGATGAGCGTGTGTACCCCAACCCTTAAGCAGCCCTTGATGATCTGCCATCTTCAGACGTTCTTCTCGACTTCGAACTTCGAATTTCCGGTATAGCTCCCGCTAGTACGTCTTGCCGGTATTCTCATCGATCCCGAGAGCTGCTCAATGAGACTGCGCGATCGGGTGTGGCACAGCTTATTCCACGCCTCTAGGCGACCATGAGAAACTGCCCATGGGCGGCCGGCGGAATGAACCGCAGGCCGCACCAGCGTTCCAGCACTGTACTGATGTGCCCATACGCCTGATCATCAAGGAGCTCCGCTTGATCGATCACCACGATCATTCGTTATTTCTCGCGTTAGAGGTGGTGGCCAGGTATCAGCCCCGGTACGTCGAAGTGGTGAGGCCTCTGCGATTCCCAAGGCGTCATCAGTATCAGGAATTCCTGCCACATCCTGGAGCTTCTCCAGGAGTCGGGAAAAGGAGGAGAGAGCCTTGTCCTGAGGTGCATTCGGCATTGATCCAAGTGACGGAGCCAGTAACGCGGTGGGGAGCCCATTGCACGGCGGCACTGGTTTTTCCGCTGCCCGGTGGGCCCAGCAGCATGGTGATGGAGCTCCCAGTGACACCTTCTTTGAATCGGTTGAGAGTTTGTGGCCGTGGGAGCAGATTGGGCCCTATAGGCGGTACATGAAGGCCATATGACAGGGTCGCGTCTCCTGGTCAGTTGTCTTCTCCATCTTCATCCGGCCCCGCGTCGCAGCGCAGTGTGCTTGAGTACCGCGTGCAGCGCGGAAGCTGCGTGGATGAGATGGCTGGTCACCTGCGCGTACACCGACATCAGAAGAGCGGGCAATCTCGGTGGGAAAAGGTGTCGCGTGTGTGACGTGATGTCGCACATTTTCAGTGGTCATATGAATAGGAGGTGACGTCCTCCGGGTCGTTGCATGTGATCCGGGTCAGTGTCCAAGTGACCCGTCCCCACCGTGGCGTGCCTCGTTGGTGACGACGAGGTGCGAAGCCTGCGGGAAAGCCCAAGTCGCGGAGTCAGCCTGCCGATATGCGACGGGTGAGGGGAAGGTCTGGATGGGTGAACGAAAGTGAACCGTCGATGAGCTCTCGTTAGCTTTAGGCCCCCCTTGCGGCAGGTATCGGGGGTTTCAGGGACGCGCCGGTGCGACTTCGGCAGGTGGCATCCGTAGCGTGCGATGCGGGTGCGGGGACACCACCGTTCCCGGGAGAAAGACGGCACTCTGCCAGGCCGTGTCTGGAAGGTGTGGAACACGGAAACCCCGTCGCGCGCCGGCTACCACCGGTGGGCACTCCCGTAAGGGATGCTGATGGGCGCGGCGGGAACAGGATGGCTCAAGAAGCGAAGGCCAGGGTGTCGAAAGATGCTGGGAAACGCGCGGTGTGTGGCTGCTCCTTCTGCGGTCGCTGGGCGATAACCACCTGGATACCGGACTGGGTGTCCGGACGCGAAAGCGGGCTGAGGTGAGCCGGGTGAGTCGTGGAAGGAAGGTGTGGATGCTCAGGGAACTGCGGGGATGTTATACGCTGCGGCGAACAGACCCGCAGACGCGAGTTTCGACTGGTGGACAAGTATCAATTGGCCACAGGTCGAGGCGGAAGTACGTGCGTTGAGGCAACGGATTTTCACGGCGACGAAGGGTACGAACCCCAGGCGGGTTCGTAGTCTGCAACGCTTGATGTTGCGGTCTCGGGCCAATGTGCTCGTGGCAGTGCGGCAGGTGAAGCAGACGAATAAGGGACGCCACACCGCTGGGGTTGACGGCGTTGTCGTGCTCGATGACCAGTCACGTGCAGCTATGGCCGTATGGCTGGGGCAGAACGCGATGACGACAAGAGCCTCACCGGTGAGGCGGGTCTACATCCCCAAGGCTAAGGGCAAACACCGACCGCTAGGAATCCCTACGCTGATCGACCGCGCTATCCAGGCGATGGTCGCTAACGCGTTGGCACCTGAGTGGGAGGCCCGTTTCGAACCGGATGTCTATGGCTTCCGGCCCGGACGCGGTTGCCACGATGTCATCGAGGCGATCTACCTCTCGTGTGCAGGAACGACCCGGTACCGCATGTGGGTGCTGGACGCGGACCTGAGGGCGGCATTTGACAATATAAGCCACGATCACCTGCTGAGCATGCTCGATGGGTTCCCCGCTAAGGGGCACATCGGGGCATGGTTGAAAGCCGGGATCATGGAACAAGGCGAGTATCTGCCGACCGAAGCGGGAGCGTCGCAAGGCTCGCCAGTCTCGCCGCTGTTGTTGAACATCGCCCTGCACGGGATGGAGGACGCCGCTGGGGTGACCCGACACGCTCCGCATAAGGTGGAGATCGGTGACCGGGTGGTCAAGGGCGCGCCAGTGCTCATCCGCTATGCGGATGATCTGGTGGCTCTGTGCCATTCGGAACAGGAGGCCCACGCAGTCAAGGAACGGCTCGCAGTCTGGCTGCGGCCTCGAGGGCTATCGATCAACGAGGATAAGACCCGTATCGTGCACCTGTCCGAGGGGTTCGATTTCCTGGGGTTCAACATCCGCCGCTATCCGAATGGGAAGCTGCTGACGAAGCCGTCCAAGGCTGCGGTGATTCGGATACGGGCTCGGCTCGGCCAGGAGGTTACGAGACTCAACGGCGCAAACGCGCAGGCGGTTATCGGAACGCTCAACCCCATCATTAGGGGATGGGCCAACTACTACCGCACCGGAGTCTCGCAACGGTCGTACACCAGCTCGATGGTTGGCTGTTTCACCGGCTCTGGCGCTGGGCACTACGACGTCACCCGAACAAGGGCCTACGCTGGATCAAGGACCGCTACTGGGGTCGTTACCGCGCCTGGCGGAACGACCGATGGGTCTTTGGCGACCGGGACACCGGCCAGCACCTGACCAAAACCGCATGGACGCCGATCGTCCGCCATATCAAGGTCAAAGGCCGGGCATCACCTGATGACCCCACCCTGACCCAGTATTGGCAGAGACGACGCCAAAGGCCACCGCTTCCCGCGCCTGCCGCCGCCCTCGGGCTTGCTTGAGCCGGATGAACAGAAATGTTCAAGTCCGGTTCTGAGGGGGCCCCGGCGCAGCAATGCGCCGGGGCTACCCGACTCGTTCGTGCTGATTCGTCACATGCGCTTCCAGCGCTCTGAGCAGCGTATGAGTTTCGTGACCAGCATGGCAGTTCTGCTTCACGCAAAGCTTGATTCAGGTGCCCAGCTTGCCCCTCTGCCATGTGCGGAGCCCTTTGACCGGGACACGAACTTGTCACTCGAACTGGCTCAGCGTCTTCGGCCAACCATTGCCGGAGTCGTGGCAGAATCGCTGCGAACGTTGGACGGGATGGCCTGCCAGGAAGTCTGCCAAGGATTCGATCCCACGAATTACGGCCGGTGCTCGATCGTTTCCGAATGAGGTTCGAGGGCTTCGATGTGCTCTCTTACAGCTCCGGTGTCAAACTACTCCAGGGCCAGGAGTGCCTTATCTACGTGATACTAGACCGCCAGGATAGTTGTTGACCGGCGCAGAGGGGATGCTGGCAGATTCTCTGCGCTGCACCGCACCTGCAGCTTCATCCAGGTTTCCTCTAACGGCGTACAGCACGGCGTAGGCGCTCAAAATCTCACCAGAGTCAGGGGCCGGTGCTCGTTCAGATCATACAGCAGCCTTTGGCGGCGGATGATTTCACCCGCAAGTCGCGGAGCGCCAAAGGGGATAATCGGACTCCGGGTCATTTCGCGCTCCCTGTCCTATCGCCAGGTCACCTCAGAAAGTTCCTCGCACTTCCTTAAGATCTTCAGTCTGCTGTTTCACCAAAAAGGCGGAGGGGAGCAGGCCTCGGCGACCTGCTCCCCTCCTATGCTGAGTCTCTAGGGGGATTAGAACTCAGCGTTTGTGCGGCGGTTGCTCCACTGCCTGAGCAGTAGGCCGCCAAGAAGGAGCGCCAGCGCTGCTGCCAGCGCGCTTCCTATCGCAACACCGGTGCGGGCGAGGTCTTCCTCTTCCTCATCCGGATCCGCCGGAACAGTCGGCGGAGTCGGCTCCGGTGGAACCGCGTTATAGGGGTCATCGTCGCCAACCGGGGTGCCGCTAGCCACACCGACCGCGTCAACCGAAGCAACGTTGGTGTGCAGCTCATCGCCAGCGTTCAGCGTCAGCGTCGCTACACCAGTGATGACTTCATCCGGGGCCCAAGGGCCGTCCCAAGTAGCGGTCAGCACACCGTCAACAAGCTCAGCCTCGATGGTGTCACCGTTCGGCAGAGTCCAGACCAGACCCTCAACTGTGGCATCACCGGCAACCGTCTCATCGGTCAGGACAACATCAACCAGATCCTCATCACCAGTGTTGGTGACATTGATCACGATATCGCGGGTCTCGCCATCCTCATAGGAAACCGCGTCATCCTCAGTGTTGGCATCGTTCTCAATGACACCATCCTCAGCATCACCGTCACCCTTGATGATCGACACACCAGGCTCTTCAGGATCGACCGGCTCAGGCAGCAGCACCACACCGGCGTCCCAGGTCGGGTCAATACCGCCGGTGGCGATGAAGTCCCGGTCATAGTCCTGGGTCAGCCCGGGCGAATCCTCACCCAGGGTGAACACCGGAGTCAGCCCAGTGGAGACATTGGCGTCCGAGTCAACGGAAGCGTCGTCCCCAGCCTGTTTGGTGGTGAACCCGTACAGTTCAGCCTGCTCTTCGGTCAGCTCGAACCCGACCTGGTACTCGCCAGCTGGCAAGTCATCGAAGATGTACCGGCCATCAGAATCGGTCTCAGTGCGAGCAAGCTCATTGCCCTCACCGTCGTAGAGAACAACTGTCACACCAGGCAGAGGATCTTCGTCCTCATCCTGAATGCCGTCACCGTTCTCATCGATCCAGACGTAGTCACCGATCGCGTAAGTCGGCTCTTCAGGCTCCGGCGGCACGAAGGTCGTCGGATCATCATCCTCAACCGGATCACCACTG
>NZ_QWLD01000010.1 GCF_003600155.1 Nesterenkonia muleiensis
GATCATAAAAACCCACTTTCTGCAAATCTCTTCCCTCTCTTCGGGACCGAACATCAATTGCAACGATTCGATAGACGGCTCATTGGGATAGATTCGATCAACAATACCCCCCCTGGAAACGTATAGGAGGTTTTATCCTCGTACGGCTCGAGAAAAATGATTCAAAGTTAGGTATATCTAAATTATACTGACCAATCAAATAAGTCCATAAAATCTAAAAATGAGGTAGACTAAGAATTAAGTTCTTTTCATTTCTTTATTTCCTAAAAAAAAATCATTTGTATACTCATAACTCAAGTTGAATAACTCTCAAATAGCTCAAAAGAAAATCCTTTGGCATTTCATTTATTGAGCGGTCTCAAATACCCTTTTGTCTCATTTAGAATCGATTTGAATTCGGTATTCTGATCCAAATCCAATTGTTGCGACAATTAACAATTAAAAGGGTATTTCCTTGACGATATATAGAATTTTCATTTTATCGAAAAGGTTTTATCAATTCCAACAAATGATTTTCCTTTGGGATTTGAAACTTGTTTTATTTTGATCCTTTCGATTTCTCTATCAAAGATATACTTACGAAGTTGTTCCAACTTATTAATTGACACTAACCCTAGACCCTTCTCCCTTGAGAAATAGCTCAATACTTTACTACTCGAGCTCCATCATGTACTATTTCCATTACACCTCTCCAAACCAAACGAAATGCGG
Organism: Nesterenkonia muleiensis; assembly: GCF_003600155.1. Taxonomy (GTDB): domain Bacteria; phylum Actinomycetota; class Actinomycetes; order Actinomycetales; family Micrococcaceae; genus Nesterenkonia; species Nesterenkonia muleiensis. The sequence continues at coordinate 712 of NZ_QWLD01000010.1, forward strand.
GTTCGAGTGGAACAGAACAAAGGATGTCGAGTCAAGAGCATCCTTTATTAGAGAATGATGGATATCAGAATCCACAACGGATCATGTCCTTCAAGTCGCACGTTGCTTTCTACCACATCGTTTCAAACGAAGTTTTACCATAACATTCCTCAAATTTGTAACCAGTATGGGGTTGATTCAATTATGGAATCATGAATAGTCATTGGTTCAATCAGGACAATCAATACATGGAAATGGAATATCTCTTAAGTTATTATTAGTAATGTAATGTTAATTTTTTTACAATTTACAATATAAGGTGACATCCCTAAGAAATTTAAATCCATGTTTCTTTTTGAGCTCAACCATTAATTGAATAATAATAAATGAAGAATCAATAAAAAAATCGAAATTTAATAATAGATTGGAAAAATCCAATTTCTTTTCCGGGATGAATAAAAAAAAACGAACTTCTTTCTATATTATTCTATATTATAGATGAATATATAGGGGATGTATATATGATTAACGGAACACTTTTTTTGAATTCCAAAAAAAGTGAAATCTATAACCCCATCTTGCCTAAATCTCCAACAGATTTACTTGTATCCGCGTGTCATTTGAACACGTATCCTCCTTTATTTGAGGAAATGTGAAAAAAAAAGAGAAGATTCCTTTTGGTTAAAATCATTAGCAGAAAGAATCAAATTCTATCCAATATTCAACTTTAGAAACAGAAAAATACAATTTTAAATTACATATGCTCTGGGACGGAAGGATTCGAACCTCCGAATAGCGGGACCAAAACCCGATGCCTTACCACTTGGCCACGCCCCACTTCGATTTCGATTCTACACTAATAAACACTAATATTGTTATTGATTGTTCGTCAATTCCAGCCCAACTGGCTAAAAAATCAATTCGATTCTGTTGTTAGGATTTTGACACGTATAAGTATAGAATTCAAATGAATTTAATGAATTTATTGATCATTCCATAGAATTCCATTAAGATATTGTATGAAAGTAGAATTTCTTCTATTCTCAA
>NZ_QWLD01000050.1 GCF_003600155.1 Nesterenkonia muleiensis
GGAGTCCGGAGATTCGGTGGGTTCCTGAGTAGGTTCCGGGGTCTCAGTAGGTTCCGGATCCGGTTCGGGTGCACGTTCACCGTCGAAGGGAACCAGTGGATTGGGAATCGTGATCTCGCGCATCTGCTCGCCTTCCTGATGGAAGTCATAAGATCTGATCACGACACGGTCGCCATAAGAATCCAGCGTCAAGCCCTGATTGATATCCCTGGTGACCACTTCACTCACGTCCTCGGTATTCTCACCTTCTGCATCCCATTCGTTGTGCATAGCCAGGGTGCTGATGGCCCAGAAACCGTCCGGGTGTCCGTTCTCGGTCCTGCGCTGCACGGCCCAGTCTCCCAGCTCCGCGGGGTAGTGGACGTGGCCCGCCAGCAGGATCGCATTGGGATAGTTGGCCAGCGTCTCGGTCAAGAGGTCATTGTGCTGGTGATGGTCGCTGTACCACGGCAGCCAGGATGCTGAGGTGGTGTTTCCCAATGGGTAATGGTTCATCAGGATGACCTGCTTGTTCTGTTCAGTCCAGTACTGCAGGCGATCGATGACGAACTGCACCTGTTGAGTGCTCATCGGCACATCAGGTGGGTCAGCAGAGTCCTGACCGAATACGATGAGCGGCAGATCGCCGGAAGGACCTTCTAAGACATACTCACCCCAGACCTCGTCACGCTCGGCGAAGTCCAGGAATCGATCCCGGTTCGCTTCGAAACCGCCTGGGAAATATCGCTCATGGTTGCCGATAGATGCTATGACCTGCCGCGGCAGAATGTCGGCTGCATCATCCATGACCTCATAGATTTCGTCCCATTCCCACGGAGCGCCGGTGTCGACGATGTCTCCGGCCATCAGCAGGGCATCGGCATGAGGCAACAACTCGTTGTAGATAGGCAAGGCCTGGGCGAGATCGTGGGGATGACCTTGAATGTCCGAGACCACCCATGCACTAGTGGGGTCGGAAGTGGCGGGCAGCAGGTGCTGGTGAACGGCTACGGAATCAATACCCCAGTAGCGGGCGTCCTCACCGCCGGTGAAGGTCCAGGAGAAAACCGCCTCATGTGCCCCTTCCGGCACTTCCACGGTGGCTTCCTGCATGGAGTTCATGTGCCGGGCATCGTAGTCGTTCTCCACGCTGTTCTCGTCCAGACGCAGGATCTCCTGGGGCTCGCTACCATCAAAACTCACCGTGACGACACCGGATTGCCCGGCTGCGCCTCGATAATGGCTGTCGAAGGTCAGTCGAAGAGCGAGCTCGCGGTCAATCGGCACTGGAGCACTGTGGAGTGTCGAAGAGAAATACTCACCTCCGTATTGCTCAGCATCGGCAACCACTATGGTCTGGTCGGAGCGGCCGAAACGGTCGCGCATCAGATCAAGATCCTGGGACCAATGTGAACGGCTGCTGAAGGTCCAACCCTCCCAGGACTCCGCACCCCCGGCTGTGGATTCATCGACAGTGATCGTCCAATCCTGGGGAGCCTCATGTGAACCTGGGAGCTGGTTGTTGAAGTCTTCGCGCCAGATGACGCCGTCAGTCTCGGGGCTGGTGCTCTGCAGAGTGATGGGATCGAGATTCAATGCCTCTGGGTCGAAGTCGTAGCTGTCCTCAGGGTCATCCTCGTCGGCGGAACCGGTGTTGACGGTGAATGCGACGGCGTCAGTCAACGGCTCATACCCATCCTCTGCAAGGAACCAGGCCAGATAGTCGCCGGGTTCCAGACCTGCAGTAGAAAACTCCACCTGCCCCTCGCCCTCGGGGGTGTATTCCCACATCAGCGATGGGACAGGTCCGGGAGTCATGTCATCGCGGTAGATCCCGATCCAGTTCTGCGGATCAGGGGTGTCCGTGGAGTACGTGACAGTCAGTGTTTCTCCCTGATCCAGGGCAGAAGCACTGAGGTCGACATGAGAGTCCTCAACGCCCTCGTCCTCATCATCCTCGGAGGTCACGATGGTGAACTCGACGGGGTCAGCGAGACGATCATAACCGTCATCGTGAAGGTATTCGATGCGGTAACTGCCTGCAGGTAGCGGGTCATCGTCGCGATCGTTGAGCTCCAGTGACGCCGTTCCAGACTCTCCTGGCGCGTAGGCCCACGCCATCCCTGCTTCAGGGGCAGGATCTGGCTGATCCTCGGTATAGACGGCCACCCAGTTTGTGTCGGCAGGCTGGTCGGTGAGGTACTCAACATCGATGGAGCCGGCTTCGAGGACCTCAGTGGTGCTCAGGACGATTTCGGATCCCTCTGGCTCCTCTGCGAAAGCTGCAGGAGAGATGGAGAGGGCCATCACCATCGTCATTAATGCGGCAGTCATAGCTTTGAGACTCAAGGGCGAGGGCGGAGCGGGTGGTGAATGTGTCTGGGACACAGATCTTCTCCTCTTATGTGTTATGTATTTAGGTTTCGTCAAGTGGTTTTGAAGGTTGTCTATGTGCCCGGATGGCGGAGGGTTGCTCGGACGGCTAGATGGTCTGAGGGAAAGGCGTTGTTGCGGTGATCCGGGATGTGACGGCAGATGCCTCCGTATTCGGTGAAGCCGGCGTCCTCGCGGGTATCGGCGCTATCAGCCGCGCCGCCCAGATGGTCGGCCTCCACCACTTCCAGTCCCTTGACGTAGATGAAGTCGATCCGGTCCCGCGGTTCCGTTTCTCGCAGCTCAATCTGCGACCAGGTCAACCCCGGGGACGCCCCCGGATCCGGATGCACCGCACGGAAGGCATCGGTGAAGCCGTCTCCCATGAAACGCTGCGGTGCCGGCCACTGGGCCGCGGGGCTGTGCTCACCGTTCCAGTCCAACGAGGACGGTACATTGAAGTCACCGGCGATCACCACCGGCGCATCGCCCAGTTCCTCCAAGAGCCGGTGCGTCTCAGCCAGCACGTGCTCCGCTTGAACTGTTCTCTGCTGCTCGCCCGCTTGGGCGAACACATCCTCTGCCGCCTCAGGAAAATCCCCGGCGCGATACGGGCCGTAGTCGGCAGAGGCCAGATGCACCGACCAGGCCAGCACATCTCCCATGCGCGTCTGTACCAGAGCCGCCGTGGCGAAGGGCGCCGTTTCAGTGGGCAGTAGCCGCACCGGTGCCGCGCTGAGCACCGCACAGTTGAAGTCCTGCTGGGCCACCGTCATCCCTGCTGTGCGCCCCAGCCGCATTCCTGCAGTGCCGAAGCATTCCTGGAGCAGCACGATGTCGGCGTCTTGGGCATTCAGCACAGCAGCTTGCTTGGCCGCGGCGTCGTCGATCTCCCGGCCGCCGAACCAGAGGTTCCATGAAAAGACCTTCAGCGAGCGCAGCTCACGCAGCTTGGCGTGGAAAGCCTCCTCCGCAGTGAGACACGCAGAGGTGTTCTGACCGGTGGGAGTATCGGCCAATGTGTCCTGGGGCCGGCGAGAGTTCTCAGGTGGGAGCGTGCGCTCAGCGGGATGGGACATGCTGCTCCCTCAGGCGTATGTGGTCCAGGCTCTCCACCCGGTGCGTGCAGGGCAGCTTAATCTGCGGGTTCGCGTTGACCCCCACCACCAGCAGTCCCGCGGCCAGAGCCGCCTGAGCCCCGGCGGGAGAGTCCTCGAACGCGACAGCCTGCTTCCTCTCTGCACCCAGGTGCTGGCAGGCCTGTTCGTACAGGTCGGGGGCAGGTTTGCCGGCAGCAACATCCTCCAGGGTGAAGACTGCCTGTGCCAGATCCATCAGCCCGGAGTTGGACAGCATAGCGGTCACATCGACGCGAAGCCCGTTGCTGGCCACCGCTACAGGCACCTGCTTGGCCAGCGCGGAGAAGAGCCGTACGGCCCCCGGCATCGGGGACACCCCGGCCCCCAGCAGTGAGGAGTAACGGTGAGTGAGCTGGTTCGCAATCGCCCCAGCTTCGTCTTCGCTGGTGAAATGCTCAGCGAGCCGGCCGGCCGTATCATCCACCGACAGGCCCAGGAAATCCTCGGCCTGGGCCTGTGGAGTCTGATGCTCGGCCAGCCAGTCCGAGATCATGTTCAACCAGATGGACTCGGAGTCCACCAGCAGTCCGTCACAATCAAAGACCGCCGCGGAGATCCGGATCTCCGCCGGCCCGGCAGTAGTGTCCAGGTGCAGCAGAGCGTGCCGCCGGCTCACGGGGCGACCCGCTCGCGCACCTCATGGGCAAAGACGCGCAGAGCAGCGTCAGACATCACATGGGGAGTGACGCGAGTGCCTGGTGTCAGGTCGGCGGCCTCCGCCGCGGAGACTGAAGAGGTCACTTCCAGTCCCTCCACCGCAGTGGTGGTGTTGACTACGGTGCGCTCGCCGGTATAAATCTGCGAGACCACGGTACAGGTACCGTCCTCGTCCGGGATCAGGGTGATGTCCTCGGGCCGGACGAACAAAGTGTCGAGATCCTTGGCCGGGGCCTGGACCGGAAGCTCACCGCCGCGGTAGTCGGCAGGTACTCCCACCTCGGTGACCGAGCCCACGAACCGGGCCACGAACTCGGTGCTCGGGTGTTGGTAGACCTCCCGCGGCTTATCGATCTGCTCGATCACACCGGAGTTCAGCACCGCCACACGATTGGCGATGGCCAGCGCCTCTTCCTGGTCGTGGGTGACGAACATGGTGGTGATGCCCAGCTGCTGCTGCAGCCGGCGGATCTCCTCACGGATCTGCACACGCACGATGGCATCCAGCGCTGAGAGCGGCTCGTCCAGCAGCAGCACCTCCGGCTGGGTGGCCAGGGCGCGGGCTAGGGCGACTCGCTGTTGTTGGCCGCCGGAGAGCTGGTGGGGGAAGCGGGGGGCGAATTGGCCCAGGCCGCACATCTCCAACATGTCCGTCGCAGTCTTCCGGCGCTTCTCCGCTGCGATCTTGCGCACCCGCAGTCCGTATTCGACATTGTCCTGAACACTCATATTGGGGAAGAGGCTATAGGCCTGGAACACCATGCCGATGCCCCGCCGATTAGGGGTCACGGAGGTGATGTCCTTGCCCCCGACCAGCACACGCCCGGTAGTGGGTTTCTCAAAGCCGGCCAAGATGCGCAGCGCGGTGGTCTTCCCGCAGCCGGAGGGTCCTAGCACCGTGATCAGCTCACCGGCTCCGATGCGCAGGTCCATGTTCTGCAGGACAGTGGTGGGGCCGAACGCTTTGGAGATGCCGTCGAACACCACTTCGTTGGAGGCCTGGTCAGTGACAGTCCGAGTCGCAGGTGTACTCATGAGGCAGCAGCTTTCTGTTTCTGAAGGGAATGTTCGGCTCGGGCCGCTCGTCCTGCCGGAGAGAACCGGTCGGCCGAGAGGGTGGCGATGAACAGCAGCGCCCAGGTGGCGAGGTTCAGCAGCACTGCGATGGCGATCGAGGCCCGGAAGTTGTTGGAAGACACGTCGTAGAGCCAGACCGGGATGGTCTGCTGACCCAGAGTGGCCGCGATCGAGAACTCGCCAAAGCACAGGGCAGTGGTGAAGAACACGGAGAACAGCATGGATCCGCGGATGTTCGGGATGACCACCCGCCAGATAGTGCCCCAGATACTGGAGCCTAAGATGGCCGAACCCTCCACCATGGCCTTCAAGGGAATGGTCCGCAGCCCGGCGTCTATGGAACGGAAGGTGAAGGGCAGGCAGAGCACCACATAGGTGCCCACCAGGATCAGCGGCAGATCAGGGTTCTGCAGGAACTGGCTGATCTGGCTGGGCACGGAGCCGCGGCCCTGCTGGGCGCCCCAGCGCAGCAGGGCGATGACTCCTGCGGCGATAGCGATCGGCGGGACCACCAGTGGCAGGGTGCACAGGATTTCCAGGATGGGCCGCAGCTTGGGCGCCCACAGGTGTACCGCCACCAGGGCAGGAACCAGCGTGGCGACCAGCACCACAATGGTCAACCCGGTGATCAGGAACGTACGGCTGGCTGCGGCGGCCAGGCTTGCGTCCTCGGTGATCACCGAATAGGCGGCCAGTGAGAAGTTCCCGCCCGGGAAGACGGCGTAGTAGATGCTGCACAGTACCGGGATGGTGACATACAGCGCCACAGCGATCACCGGCAGCCAGCGCGAGGTGCGCACTGCAATGCCCGGCCCTGATGTCTGCTGGCCGGACTTTTCGGCCTCGGTGGTTACTGCACCCATCGGGCGCTCCTCCTCTGCAGTCGGTTGAAGCCGAAGAGGACGACCACCGCGATGACCACCATCGTCACGCCCAGCGCCATGGCTATCGGCTGGCTCGCGGGGCTCTGTCCCAGCAGCGAGGAGATCGACAGTGGGATCAACGGGAAGCCGCCGGCGCCGATGAGCACCGCGGCGGAGGCGTGAGTGGCGAAGGCGGCGCCGAAGCACAGGATCCAGCCGCCCAGCAGTGCGGGCATGGCGATCGGCAGACCCACGCGCGTCCAGAAGGTCACGGCAGAACCGCCGAGCGCGGCATTGGCCTCACGCCATTCCTTGCGGATGCCCACAAAGGTGGGCAGGGTCACCATGACCATGGTGGGGATGAGGAAGTACTGGTACATCACCACCAGACCCTGCCAGGAGTAGAGGGAGAACCCGATGGCTTCCAGATTCAGTGCGGCGTAGATGATTCCGGCGTTGCCGAGGGTCACGATGAAGGAGAACGCCAGCGGAGCGCCGCCGTCGTTGGCCAGCACCGAGGAGAAGACGGCGACCACGGAGTCTAGCTTCTTGGACTTGATCTGGGCGATGCAGAACGCCGTCAGGGTGCCGACCACAGCTGCCACAGCGGAGCCCACCAGGGAGACCTGCACGGAATTGAGGACCGCCTGGGAGTGCGAGCCGCTGGTCAGTGCTATGAAGTTGTCCAAACCCACTGTGCTCCCGCCGTCGTCGGTGCTGACAGTGAAGGCGATGATCGCCATCCCGACGATCGGCAGGATGAAGAACAGCAGCAGGATCAGCCCCAGTGGCAGCAGTGAGAGCGCGGCGGGGGAGCACAGCGCTCCACCCACGCCTTTCCAGCGCTCACGGCTGAACAGCGGAGGCCTGACAGCAGCCGGGCTGCGGCCACCGGGGCCATTGCCTCCGGTGGCGCCGCCCGGACCAGCAGGCTGAGTGAGCGGGAGACTCACTGCACCGTACCGTCCCACTGCTCGTTGACGAGCTGCTGGTTGGCCTCACGCTGCTCCAGAGTAGGCTGCGGAGCCTCGATGCCGTCCTGGCTGGGCAACTCGGCCAGAGCATCCTCATTGACGGTGCCCTGCTCAATCATGGCGTCCAGGCGGACCGGGGAGACGTAACCCTCCAGCAGGATGTTCTGGCCCTCATCGGAGAAGAGGAACTCGAAGAACAGGCGAGCCACAGCCGGGTGGGGGGCGTCGTCATTAATGGAGGCGGCGTAGAAGGAGGAGACTTGGCCATCCTCCGGCAGGTTGATCTCCAGCTCGATATCGGCATCGGCCTCCAGATCGTTGGCAATCGGCTGCAGCAGGTAATCCCAGTCGATGACGATGGGTGTTTCGCCGGTCTCGATGGTTCCGGCGTCGGCCTCAACCGGAATCAGGTTGCCCATCTGGGAGAGCTCTCCGAAGAACTCGATACCGGGCTCGATATCGTCGAAGCTGCCACCATTGGCCTCGGCCGCGGCGTGGACGATCATGAAGGAGCCCTCCGAGGCGGTCGGGTTGGAGGGCAGAGCGACCTGACCGGAATACTGCTCATCCAGCAGGTCGGAGAAGTTCGTGGGGCATTCCTCCACGCGGGAAGTGTCGCAGCCGATGGCGATGGTGCCGCCCAGGTGGTTGATCCAGGTGCCGGACTCGGAGACGAACTCCTCGGGGATATCGTCAATGGTCTCCGGGGTGTACTCGGCGAGCAGACCGTCCTCGGCGGCCTCTTCTGCGAAACTGACGCCGGTGTCCAGGTAGTCCAGGGAGTTGTCCTGGCCCTGCCGGTTGATCACGGCGTTGATGAGGTCTTGGCTGGAGCCGGTGGAGGTGTCGTTGTTGATCTCGATCCCGTACTCCTCGGAGAAGGCCTCCAGCAGACCGCCGTAGTTGGCCCAGTCCTCGTAGAGGCCCATGGCGTTGAAAGTGCCTTCGGCCTGAGCATCTTCGATAAGCTGCTCCATGCCGCCGCCGTCCTCCACGGAGGTGGCATCGCGCCAGTGCTCGGTGTCGGTGCCTTCGCCGTCTCCGCTGCCGCAGGCAGTCAGGCCCAGGGCCAGCACAGTGGTGGTTCCGAACAGGATGCGAGTATTCATTCTGCTTGTCAGTCCTTTGCCTCGTGTGGGCGCGGCGGGGAGTCGGTCGGTGCTGCGCCCCCTTGACACGGCCGCTCCTGGCGGCCCTTACCTTTCCATCCTCACTAGTGAACTACTAATGGTCAAGTGAAAGTTCACCAGTGAATATGACATTTGTGTGAACTCTCGGTGACTGGCCAGGACCGTAGAACAGCGTAGTGAAGGGGCTACAGCCGCGCCGGGTGTCAGGATTCTGCGCGGCATCGTAGACTTTTGGGCTGATACACATCGTGAGACAACTCGCTGCAGAGAACGACGACGGCGGAAGACGCCAGCGTTGTCCGGACTTTTTCAGGAGGATGCCTGGTGGGGACATTCGCATTCGCGGAGATCGCTCAGGCCATGGTCGAGGAAATCCGGGAGGGCACCTATCCCCCGGGCAGCTCGCTGCCATCGGAGCGTGAGCTGAGCCAGCGCTTCGGCGTCTCCCCCGGCACAGTTCGCATGGCACTTCGTGAGCTGGTGGCCGACGGCACAGTGGACGGTGCCCGCGGCCGGCCCAAACGCGTGGTGCGCGTACCCCGGCGCCCCGCCCCCTTCGATGAGTTCCGCAGCTTCGCCCAGTGGGCGCGCCGGCAGGGCTACGCACCCGGTGGCGAGGTGATTCTCTCCCAGTGGCGGATCGCCGATGCTCAGGATGAGCAGATGCTGGACGCCGCGCAGGGGCACCGGGTGCTCGACGTGGTGCGTGTGCGCACCCTGGACGGGGAGAAGGTCATGCTGGAGCACACCCATTACCCGGAGTGGCTGGGGGAGATCGTGGAGACGATCGCCGACGACGCCCCGTCGGTGACCTCGCTGCTGGCCGAAGAGCACCACGTCCACTTCAGCCACGCCGAGCACGCCTTCGGCGCAGAGCGGGCCCGGGTGCGCGACGCCGAGCACCTGGGAATTGCGCGCAACTCGGCGCTGCTGGTGCACCGCCGGGTCTCCCGGGACCCCAAGGGCCGCCCGCTGGAGTGGTCCACGGACCGTTACATCGCCGGGAAGATCATGCTCTCTGTGGGCAACTCCTGGCACTCCAACCCGCTGCAGTGGATCACTCCCGAGGCCTTCGGGGCACAGTAGTGAGGCTCAGTGCGAGGGCCTGGGCAGCTAGGACTTTTCGACCGGTGTGTGTGTTCTGGTCAGCTCCAGCAGAGCTGCCGTCTGCTCCCGGCTGCTGCCCAGCTGGTCCAGCAGCGCCGAGCGTTCCGCTCCGGCGAATCCCTCCACTGCGGAAAACAGATGCTGGTCGGCAGTCACCAGGTGGGTCACCACTGCTGCCAGCGGGTGGTTGAGATCGGCTGCGGAGTCCACCAGAAGCACCGTGGGTATGCTGTGCTGCTCGGCGGCAATGAGCGCCTCGCGCCAGATGCCCGGGATGCTCGCCCGCTCGGGAACGCCGACGACGATGACGTCGCAGCGCCTGAGGCGGGCCCGGCCGCTGGGGCCGGTGAGACCGACGGCGGAGGCGTTCAGGGGCACCGCTCCCACAGCTCCTACCTGCGGGGCGAGCCTGCTACGTGCGGCGCGGCCGAGCTTGCGCCCGGCTCTTCTGGCCCGGCGGGCTGTGGGGAACACCCGGGTGCCTAGCCAGCTGGTCTCCAGGGGTTTGTCAGGCACGAGCGATCCCTTCTGGATCCGCCGAGCGCAGCCGTGATCCGTATTCGTCCAGCCAGAGGGTGAGCATGGCCAGCCCCCGGATCAGATGCTGTGGCCGTTGGGAGTTCAGCAGCCTCTGCCAGGCCACCAGCCCCTGGGGATCTGCGGGGTTCAGCGCCGCAAGATCCGGGGAGAGCAGCCCGGAGACTGATTCGCGCTGAAGGAGGCCGGCAAGGTATCTGGCGCCTTCCCGGCTGGCGATCCGCCGCTTGTGATGACGGGTACCGGTGAGGTCGTCAGCTGTGGGCATACCCCGCAGTCTCTGGTCAGCGGCCACCAGAAGCTGCGGATACCATGCCCCCTCAGTCTTCACCGCATGTGGCAGCTGCAGGGCCAGGCTGGCCACCTCATCGATCACCATCGGCATCACCGTGGGTTGGGCACCACCGAGCACCTTCGCCGGCGCCTGGGCGATCCCGGGAACCGTCCGCAGCAGATAGGAGGTCAGGGTGTGGGCGTTGGGATGGTCGGCGTAGCGCGCCGCAGTCCCCCCGGCCCCGCTGCGCGCCCGCTCCCCCACCGCCGAGGTCATGTCGCGGCGCAGCACCTTCGGCGCATCGCTGAGGTAGCGTGAGCGGGCCCGCACTCTGGCGGCGATCAGCTCCTGACGGCTCATCCGATGCCCATCCTGAGGATCGGCGAAACCGCCTCCGAGCAGCACCCCGCCGCCGATCCCGTCGAAGACTGGGCCCGGGTGGCACCGGAGCCGGCGCGCCACTGGCATCAGCCAGAAATGGAGGGACGACTGATGGTCGACGGCATCGGCGTAGTCGGCGAAGTCCTGGCCGAACTGGTCATAGTGCCCGGTGACAATCCGGTGGTCGATGCCCAGAGTCTCGGCGACCCGCGCGGCCACGAGCTCCTCCAGCGCCGAGCCGGCGTCTGAGCTGGTGGACCAGGCCGTCAGCAGCTGTGGTTCTGCGGCCTCCCGCAGGGCCAGTGCAGTGAGCATCCTGGAGTCCCTGCCGCCGGAGAGCATGGGATTCCCGGCCCCGCGGAGGTGGGGCCTCATGTGTTCGGCCATGGCCTCCACGGTCGCTCCGGTGGTCTCTGCCAGGTCCGCGGACCGCTGGGGGAGGTAATCTTCCCACGGCCAGTGAGCCTGCTTCAGCTGCGCAGTGTTGTCCTTGCCCTCAGCGGCGTCCCCGACTTCCACGTACTCCATGGGCATCAGTCGGCGAATCTCGGTGAAGGTGGTGCGCCCTGACAGCGGAGCGCCGAAGGCCAGGATCTCACTCCAGGCCTGCCAGTCGGCAGTGAGCTGCTCAGCAGTCTCGGCCAACCAGCGCAGCCGGGTGGAGAAGAACACCGCGTGATCAGTGATATGCACGTAGAGCACCTGACACCCGGAGACGCTGCCGTGGAGGACTCCGGTCCCCCGAGCCGCTGCCCGCAGGCCGCAGAGGTCTCCCCGTCTGGCGGTCTCTTCCCAACTCCGATCCAGCAGGGTCTGATCAACCGCCCCTGCGGCATTCCAGGCCGCGGTGATGCTCCGCTCATCGCGCTGAAACGCCGCTGATGAGGTCCTGCGCAGAGTCAGGCCCGGCAGCAGGTGCGAGGGCTCCCAGCGGACTCCCTCGGATTCTGCGATCTCGGCCATCCGATCAGCACGCTGCCGGTGGGCCTCGGTCATCCGGCCGAGGACTCCGCAGACTGCGCCGGGCTGCAGCCGCTGCGCGATCATGAGGCGCTGACTCCGAGTTCCTGCAGACGCTGCAGGTGACGGGTGGGCCCGTGCTCGGCAGCGAACAGCTGACCCCGGCGGGACTGCTCCAGGTAGGCTTCCTGGTCCTCCCAGTACCGGTTCACCAACGCGAGGACCTCTGACGGTTCAGCGTAGAGTGCCGCCTCGCCGAAGATCTCTCGCAGATATCCGGGAAGCACCACCACACATCCGGCCGCGAGCGCCTCCATGATGGCGCGGCCGAAGGCCTCCCGCCAGCTGTGATGATGCATGTAGACCCAGAAGTCGATGCGCTGGAGAAACGCCGCCGGCTCCTCCGCGCCGAAAGGCTGCACATGCCATGCCGCCGGCACCGCGCCGAGGATCTGCTCGGGGATTTCAGCCCCGCCCAACACCTCGACCCGGTAGTCGCTGCTGTCTGGGTACGCCGCCAAAATCCCTCCGGCGGTGGCAGGCCATTTCTCCGGCTCAGGTCTGGAGTGCCGGCCGATCACCGGTTTCTCGTCGACGAAACCCGTTCGCGGCGTCGTCGTCGGCACTGTCCCGAAGATATTGACCCAGTCGTCTGCAGCAAGTCTGATGTCCCGGTGGTTCTGCGCCAGGATGCTGGCGCGCACCACCGGACTGATCGGGGCCCACTCCGGTGTGACCCCGAATTTCTCGCGGGCCCTTTGGTCAACCAGCGCCACCCTGTAGTGCCAGCTGCCCTCGGCGTCGACCGCAGCGTGGTTGGCCACCACCACGACCTGATCCGCTGTGAGCCTCTCCAGGGTGGGGGCACTGGTGGCTATCACATGCGGATGCCGGATGATCAGCAGTCTGACATGGGTCTCGGAGCGCGGTGAGACAGCACAGACACCGGGGAACTCCAGTGCCGACCGGATGTGGTCGCTGAAACCCATGATCGAATTGGTGACCCCGGACTGGACATGGATCAGTGCGGTGGAGATCCCTGCTGCCGACTGCACCTGGGCCTCCTGGGCAATCGAGGCCGTGGTGCCCCCGCGGAGGCGGAAATCGGAGAGGAGGCCCACCTCTGCGGCCGCTGGAGGCTGCCATCCGGACTGGCGCAGCTGAGCTGCCAGTGTGCTCACCTCGCCGGACAGTTCAGCCACCCGATTGCGCAGCATGTCGAGATCGTCGCCGGTGACCCGTTGCCTGATGCGTCCCAGGCGACGCCGCAGCCCATAACTTTTGCCCATCATCCACACTTTATCCTCTGTGCCCATTAAGCTGTGGATCGTGCCTGCGCTGACAACTGTGCCCGATGCCCAACGGCCTACCGGCAAATTCATCACCGAGTATGTGCTGCCGCGCTGGGAGCAGCTGAACTCTTTTCGCAGCCTGCTGAGACACAGCCGTATGATGGCCCTGATGCTCAGGCGCCGGCGAGTGCATGTCCATCAGGTGCAGGGCATCATCGCCGCCTACCTCTTCAACGGAGAGACCGTGGGCGGACAGTACGGGCGCCTCACCACGCTGGTCAGCGATCAGGCCTTTGAGGCCTGCCACTCCAAGAGCCTGGCCCGCCGGTACTTCGCCGCGGCCGGTCTTCCGGTTCCCGAAGGACGAAGCTTCAGTGCTGATCAGAAGGGGGCCGCGGCTGACCTGATCTCCGGCACCGGCCCCTGGGTGATGAAGCCAGACGCGGCCCGGCACAGCCGAGGAGTGAGTTTCGGGGTCACCGAGAGCACCTTCGAGGCAGCCTGGGCCGGTGCTGTGGAGGCGAACCCCCGCTCAGCTGCGCAGGTGATGATCGAACAGTTTCAGGATGCGATCAGTCTGCGCTTCTACGTGGTGGGCAGCATGGTCCAGGCGGTTGCCGCTCGGGTGCCGCTATTCGTGGTCGGCGACGGGACCAGCAGCCTGAGGCAACTGCTGGCCGCGTCCTTCGAGGCACGCCAGGTCAACCCGTTGCTGCGGATCACCCTCCCCGAGATCTCGCAGGGACTGCTGGGGAGCTCCGGGCGGTCTCTGGACGAGGTGCCCGGCCCCCACGAGCTGGTGCTGCTGAGTGAGGACGGCAACCTGCGGCTGGGCGGCATCCCCGTCGATGTCACTGAAGCGGTGCACCCGGCGCTCAACGACCTGGCCGTCAGCGCTGCGCATGCGATTCCGGGGCTGGGTGCTGCCGGGGTGGATCTTCTCACCCCAGATGTGGGCAGCACCGAGGACGCGGTGGTGCTCGACGCCGACGCCTGGTCCAACACCAGGATGCACCGCTACCCGGCGTTGGGCCGGCCCCGCCGTGCAGGGGCGATTGCCGCGGCCGAACAGATACTGCTCAGGGCAAAGTACTGGGACAAACCGGTACTGCCCCCGGAGTCTCAGGACCCCGACGACGACTAGACTCGGAGACCAGTTCAACGAATGGGAGATCCATGGACGTTCTGACAGCTCTCCGGCGCCGCACGCTCGGCGCCGCGCGACGGGTCAGGAAACTGGTGCGGCGGCAGACTGCCCCAGCACCCACCAGAGCCAGTCCTGAGGAGGCGTCGGCCGCGCTGTTCGTCGGACACACCCGTTTCAGCGTCCATCAGTTCGGCTCCCGCTACTTCAACGCCACCCGTGAGGGTCAGGCCGGTGCCGGATTCACCGAGGACCAGTACACCGCCTGGCTCTACAGCGATGAGCGGCTGAACCCGCGAACGGAGATCTTCACCCAGCTCAGCCTTCCTCAGCTGGCCGAAGCCGCCAAGGACTTCAACGTGGTGCACTACGTCTCATACTCCCCCTCGCTGCCGCAGAGGCACAAGGACGCTCTGCTGGCAGCGGCAGAACGCTATGACTTCCTGGAACTGAATGAGACGGAGAGAACAGTCTCATCCACGCCGGTCAACAGCCTGATCCGCAGAGCCGCACAGAAGCACGGCTTCGAATCGGGAGCAATCGGGGTGTATCGGCTGGACGACGACGACGTCCTCTCCGTGAACTACTTCCACCTGATGGCACCGTATGTGCGCAGCAGCCATATCGGCTGGTGGGCCTCCCAGGGACGCGGGGTGGCCGGCATCAGGGTCGGTGACGAATACGTCTATGTCCGCGACTACTACTATCCCAAGAGCGCCTTCGGCCCGCTGTGCATCGCCGGCTACGACCAAGGGGACGTCACTCATACCCGGGCACCCAAACACACGATCATGGACCACACCAATCCCACGATTCTGGACTCGCGGGAGCCTGCGTACTTCCATATCCGGCACCGGGGCCAGGACAGCACACTGGGGGGAAAGCCCATGCCCTTCTACCCAGAGGCGATGATGCGGATCCGCAGCCAAGGGCCTGCAGACCTCAAGCAGGTGCAAACCCTTTTCCCACTCCTGGCAGATAAGCTGCATCTGACCCCGGGCCGCGAGCAGGAGGCCACCGACGTAGCGTCCTCTCCGTTCACTGTGACTCAGGAACCGGTCACCTTCGGCTGGGAACAGCCGGGCTCGATCGCGCTGCGCCTTGAGCTGGAGGAAGGCAGGAAGCTCACTCCGCAGCAGGTCCGTGTGCTGTTCTCCACCGAGCAGGATGAGGGCTGTGAGTACTCCCCGGAACAGGAGCGGGAGTTCTTCGCGGCGGCAAAAGTCCAGTCAGAGCACCGGGGCTACTGGACGTGGATGCCTCACCAGAGCACCGGGCTTGGCCACCTGCTGGTGATCGAGCCCCCAGAGGGAGTCCAGGTGAAGAGTCTGAGCCTGCAAGCAGAGCACGGTGAGACTTTGGATATTCTGCGGCTGACCGCCTACCCGCTATGACCAGATTCTCTGTGATGAAGCGTCTTCGGGGTCTGTTCATCCCCCAGCGGGTCTCCCATCCCGAGCAGCTGTGGCGTGAGTACACCGCGAGCCCGGACACCCACCCGCTGCTGCCGAATATCTCCCACGCAGGTTACCGCTCAGGCGATACCCCCATTCCGGACCGAGACGGCCCAATCTTCGATGTCCGGGACTTCGGCGCTCAGCCGGGCGCCACCAGCGGCTCAGATGAGGCGGTTGCCGCCGCTGTTGCTGCTGCCGAAGAGGCCGGGGGCGGCGTCGTGCTCTTTCCCGAAGGGACGTTCTTCCTCTCCTCGGTGATCTGGCTCCACTGCTCTCATACAGTGATCCGTGGAGCAGGCGTGGGGAAGACCACCTTGTCCTTCACTGCCCCGCTTCAGGAGGCCTACCGCCGGTCCCGCATGGGTGAATGGTCCTGGACCGGCGGGTTGGTCTGGTTCATTCCGCGCCAGCTGCGCAGCGAGCTCGAAGCCTCCGACTGGACGTGGGGCTCCAACGAAGGGTGGACCGGCGCCGAGGAACTTGCCTCAGTCTCACAGCCTGTCCGCCGTGGCGCCCGGGAGATCTCGGTCTCCGATGCCTCGGCGATCACTGCCGGTGACTATGTTGTGCTGACCGTGACCAGCCCACCGGACAACAGCCTGCTTGCGCACTTGTGCGGGGATCTGCCTCCGGGCAGCTATGACTTCGCCGCGCTGGCCAGCTCCCTGCACCGGCAGAGGAACTACCGGCACTACCGATGGCCGGTTCAGGTGCAGGATGTCCGTGGCAACCACCTGATCCTGGCTCAGCCCACCAAGATCGACCTGCGCTCTGAGTGGAGCCCCACGGTGATGTCACTGGGGCCCCATATTGCCGAGTCGGGCATTGAGGATCTCACCATCCGCATGCCGGCGGCGCAGCAGCAGCCGCATAACCAGGACCTCGGGTTCAACGGACCGCATTTCCAAGCCGCGCTGAACTGCTGGGCCCGACGCGTGGAGATCATCGACAGCGAGAACGGCTTTGGACTGACCTCCGCCAAGGGCATCACACTGACTGAGGTTTCGGTTGCCGGGAAGGCTCGGCACCACAGCTTCATCTGCCGTGAGCAGACCCACGACTGCCTGGTCCATCGATTCTCCATTGCCCCGGCCACCACCAAGCTGGCAGAAGGCGCCCAGACCCACGGGCTCAATGTGGAGGGCTACTCCTCGGGAAACGTGTGGTCTGCAGGCGATATGGAAGGGACCTTCGACTCACACCGGAGAATCCCCTTCGAAAACGTACGAACTGATATCAGGGTCACCAACACAGGCTCACTAGGCGGCGCCAAGAAGGCAGGACCGCACTGGGGAGCACGGTTCGTCCACTGGAACATTGAGGTGACCAACCGGCGGGCCTACGCTGTGCGCCTGGAGCAGCATGCACCGTACAGCGCCATGGTCGGGGTGCGGGGCCCAAGTAAGCCCCACCCCCGGCCGAGTGAATATTCTGGTGACCTCCAGTCAGTCCTGCTCCATGCCGGCCCTGAGATCTCACCCAGCAATCTCTACCTTGCCCAGCTGAGGCACCGGCTGGGATCTGCTCCCACCCGGACGAGGAAGGAACCGCAGTGAACACTCTCTTCATCGGATACACGAGGTTCAGCGTCCACCAGTATGAGTCGGGGAGCTTCAACGCCACCCGAAAGACTGGTGGCTTCTCCAAGGAGGAATACACCAACTGGCTCTATGACCGTCAACGGCTGGATACTCGCACCGACATCTTCCTCCAGGAGAGCCTGCCCCAGCTTCAGCAGGCTTCGCACAGCTGCGATCTGGTCCACATCGTCACGATCTCACCCTCTCTGCCGGAGAAGTACAAGGAGGCGCTTCAGCAGGCGCGCTCACGGTACAGGTTCCTGAGAGTCCATGAGACCAAGAAACGTGCCGCACCCAGTCATCCCAGCCTCCCCTTGGTGAAGACCATGCTGGTCAAACGCGGTATGCAGGGCCGGAGCTTCGGGATGTACCGGCTTGACGATGATGATCTTCTTCCGATCGACTACTTCGAGCGGATGGCCCCCTACATCACCGACGAGCATGTGGGATACCGGGTCTCTTTCCCGCAGGGCATCGGCGCCGTTCGCGCACAGAACGGATACGTGCTTCCCTGGACCTTCTACGAGGCGAAGTCCTCGGCCGGCTTCCTGACCGTGCACAAGCTCTCTTCCGACGGGCAGAAGATCTATGGACTGGAGGCCCGCCATCATCTCAAGGGGCACCACCGGGCCGACCGGAACTTCCCGGTCATCCTCGATGGCCGCAGTCCCGGGTTCTTCCGCGCTCGTCATGAGACCCAGGACAGCACACTCAGCTCCTCTGCCGGACCGTTCTTCACCCGGGTGGTCAACCAGGTGATGGACCGCCCACGTGCCGAACAGGACGCCATCGGGTCCTTCTTCCCCCACGTGGCGGCACGCATTAGCGCCTCTGCCGAACACCTCCCTGCCAGTGAGAGTCTCCTTTCAGCCCCTGCTCAACTGGCGGTAGGCTTCTCCGCCGAGTGCCACTACCAGCAGCCCATGCTGCTCAGCGGAAGCCTCCACAGCTCTGTCTCCTCCCCGGCGGTGCATCTGGGCATCACCGTCGATCAGCAGCAGAGTGCCGGGGCCGAAGAGTTCTTCGCGGAGGCCGGCTTCACCCGGGAGGCGGAGAATCGATACGTGCGGCCGCTGCGCTGCGCCGAGAAGCAGATCACCGATGTGCTCGAGCCTGCACACGGAACGACTATCACCGAATTCGACCTCTCCAGCTCTGAGGAGGGCGCTCTGACGTCTCTGTTCGCTGCCCCTCTGAAATCTCAGGGAGTTCTCACATGACATCTGGTCCTGATTCATCGGCGATGGGGACCCTCCGCAGACAGGCGATGCTCAGTCTCAGAAGCAGGCGGCTGCTGGGGCGGCCGGTCTCAGATGCGCGCTCGATGACCTGGCCCCTCAGCACCGCTCAGGGCGAGGCAGAACTGGTTCTGCGCAGCTCCGGGGCGAAAATCACCCTGGAATGCCGCAGCCATGACCCCCTGACGGCCCGCTCGCTGCGGGCGGCATTGGTCGCCGATGCCCGATTGGTCGCAGAGCCCCACGAGCATCATGTGCTCGCCACCTTAGGGTCAGAGAGCAGGGGGTTTGCTAAGCGGGCGCTGCGCGAGACGACCGCCTGGGCCACCACCGTGCAGGAGCGAACTGCACGCAGCAAGCAGATCAATGGCGGGGACACCGCGCTGCAGCACCTCGTGGCCCAGGGCATCTGGTACGACCGGCGGCCCAACTTCGGTGATGCGGTCGGCCCTTGGTTGGTGGCAACCATGACCGGCAAGGAGATCGTCAACGTCCGGAAAACCCGCGAAACCCCCTCGAAGGCTCGGGGACGCGCCACTTTGCTGGTGGGGTCCATCATCCAGATGCTCAATCGGCACAATGTTGACATCTGGGGAAGCGGTCTGATGCGCCCCCTGTCTCAGGAGCAGGTGGTGGCGTTCTCCCGGCTGCGGAAGATTCGGGTCCGTGCAGTCCGCGGCACACTGACCGCAGACGAGCTGCGGACCAAGCTCGGTTGGGAGGTGCCAGAGGTCTACGGCGACCCCGCGCTGCTTCTGCCGAGGTTCCTTCCGGTACAGACCCGCGGAGACCACATCACGGTTGTTCCGCACCTGAAGCACCGAAACGCCATGACTGACCTGCACAGCGGCAGGCTGCTGGTGGCAGACGTCCGCGAGGACCTTGAGACGGTGGTGGCCCAGATCGCCTCTGCGCGGGCCTGCATCTCCACGTCACTGCACGGAATCATCGTGGCCCAGGCCTACGGGGTCCCCTGGCTGTGGCTGAATGTCACCGACTCCCCGGTCGACGGCAGGGACTTCAAGTTCGACGATTTCTTCACCACGATCGACTCATCGGCCGTCGCGCAGACCGATGTGCCGCTCCACGATCTGGCCGGACTGGACTTCGCTGGATTGGCCGAAGGGGCAACGCTTCCTGAGCTCAGAACCGACCTGGACCTGCTGGAGGCTGCACTGCCGATCCGCAAAGCCTCTCAGCAGCGTCAGTAGCACCAGTTGCTGCAAGGCCGATGAGTGCGCTTCCACGCCGAGACGTGCTCCTGCTCTGCAGACGGTGACAGCTCGCCGTACCACCAGGGATACTTTCGCCGACCATAGAGAGGACCGTAGGGCCTCCCTGCAGCGAGGTCTTCCTCAAGCCTGACTTGGGCTTTGATCCACTCCGCCCCCATGAACGCATCATGTTCTCCCCGGTAGCGCTGACGGCCGCCGGGGGTGGGGGTCAGCTCGCCCAGGACGAGTCCTCGAGGGGACTGGTACAGATCGACGCGGATAAACGGCGTCCCCACAGCTCGAGACAGGTGCTCTGCAGTCCCGACGACTTCTTCCAGGCTCTCTGGCACAGGGATCCCCGGATCGTGGGTGCCCATCTCTGCGACCTTGCCGAGGTCCTCTCCCTGGGCCCCGATGTACCGCCGGGTGAAGGTTCGCCGGTCCATCGACCCCTCTGGACCCGCCTGCATCAGCAGAATCTGCAGCACTTGACCATAGGCGGTGTAGACCTTGATGTCCTCTGGCACCACAGACGCTGAGACGCTCTCCAGAAACTCCTCGGCAAAATAAGGTCCGTGCCAGGTCTCCAGGCGGTCGAGGATCTCTTGGGGCGGCTGATCGCCCGGGAAATGGAATGCCCCGTCCAATGTGCGCCACCCCTTGCCCTCACGCTGGAGGATGAAGACCCCATGACCGCTGTGACCGCCGTCTGACTTCAGGACAAACCTGTCAGAGGCGATAGATCTCAGATGGATCTCCTCTGGGCGGTGCCACACCTGAAACACCTCAGGCACATCGACGCCGTGGCTCTGAGCCAGCGAATAGTTGCGCAGCTTATAGGGAAGCTGCCACATGGAGACCCGGCCCGGGGACAAGCTGGTGAAACGCTGCTCGTAGAGCTCCCGGTAGGCGGTCAGCAGGGCCAGGAACGAGGGCGAGTCCAAGCGACCGCGCGAGCGCTGGAGGTCCTTCTCGAGGCGCCGGATGCTCCTGCTGAGCTCCTCAGTCTCCTGGTGGTGCTGGTCCAGGAGTTCGATCCTCTGACGCTCCAAGCCCTCACTGCGCTCACGAAAGGTCTCCACGCGGCGCAGCGCTCTGCCCACGCGGTCCTCGAGCCGAAGCCGTTCAGCCTCGTTCCACCGGACTTTGCCCTCCAGCCGCCGAGTCTCGGTCTCCAACGCGTTGATGGTGCGCTCTCGGCGGGCAACCGGCGGAAACCGTCGAACCGCTCGTGCCCCTAAACGTCTCATGAGACCAACTGGCCCTCCAGGATCTGGTCTGCGGAAGCGTACTTGATGCGAGCCAGATAGTCCGAAGCGCTGCGATTCTGCTGGAGAAAAGCAATACCGCTCTGCTGTTGCCGAGCATAGCTTTCGGGGTCCTCCCACAGCTTCTTCAGCGTGCGCCGCACATCCTTGGGCTCAGCGTAGACCGCAGCCTCGCCGTAGACCTCTCGGTACTCTGGGCTGAGAACCACGACCACTCCGGTCTTCAGCGCCGCCAAGACGCTCGGTTCCACCGATTCGTGCCAAGGGCGCTCATCGAAGCAGACCAAGAAGTCCAGAGCCTGCAGATAGTCCAGGAAGCTCTCCTCCCCCGGAGGCTCAACGGTCCAGGTCGGGGGCACTCCGTCGGGGCCGATCACGCCCCTCTGGCGCAGGGCTTCCGGCTGGGCCCGGAGCTCAACTCTGATATCGCCTCCACTGGGATAGATCTGGGACCTCAGCGTCCTGCTGGGCCAGTGCGACTCCGTCTCATAGACCGGCCTGCCAATCACCGGTACGCGGGCGACGTCGTGCTCGTCGTGCCTCAGCTGCGGCACATAGCTGATCACGGAAATCCAGTTGTAGTCCAACAGCTCCTGAGGCGGCAGCTGACCGGTCAGATAGCTCCGGGCCAGAGCAGACTGCGGTGCCCACAACGGTTGCTGGCCCAAAGCCGCCAGGCAGTTCCGGCTCACCTGGTCGATCGAGTAGTACCGGTCGTCCGAGGACAGCGCGGCGGGAAGCTGATTGGCCACCACCACAATCTGAGCGGCATCGACTTTCGAGACCAGACCGGGGTCCAGCTGCAGCACCGTCGGCCAGTGGATGACCATCAGCGGGGTGATCGCTGCTCGATCCAGACTGAGCCAGTCGATCCGTCCTTGCAGAAACAGCCGCTCCACCTCCGGTACCAGGCGGCGCTTGGCCGCGGAGGGCACCAGCCCGTTCTGCAAGGCGATGAACCCGACCGTGAGGCCAGCTTCAAGGGCCGCTTCGATTTCTTGCACCAGCCCCAGGGTGTTGCCGCCGAGGGCACCGAATTCGGACAGGTAGATCACGTCATAGTGCGGAATATGGGTCTTGTCCCGCTCCGGAAGAAACGAAGGCGGTGCCACGAACAGCCGCTTGTCCGGGTTCATCGGCATATACGCGCTGGCGCCGGCCCGAATGTCCTGATGCCAGGCCCCGTACGCCCGCTGATAGATCTCCCGGTCAGGGTGGCGGTACCCAAGCCCGAAGTCCGCAGACGTGAGATTGTCCTCACCCAGCAGTGAGAAGGCCAGGGGAATGGGATCATCGGCGACAAGCTTGGTGTTGAACACCAGCTCGAACCGCTTCTTGTACTCGTTGTCGGCCGATTTGCGGACAGCGTCCCAGTAGCCGAGCTTCTCCTTCACTGTTTCCCTGCGGAACATGATGGAGGCGAAGCTGGGATGAATCACCCGGTCGGGCCCCCAGCGGACCTGGAACTTCAGGTGCTCATCCACCCGTACCCACTGGACAATGTTCGCGTGTTTCTCCGGATGTCTGATCAGATCACGAACCTGCCGCTCAATACGCTGAGGGTGGTGCCAGTCATCCTTATCCGCGATCGTGACAAACTCACCGGTGGCCAGCTCAAAGGCCTCGTTGCGGACCGAATAGGCCCCGCGGTTCTGCTCACACAGGATGAGCCGGATCCGGCTGTCCTGTGCGGCCCAGCCTTCAAGCTGTGCCCGGTACGCAGTGGGGCTGCCCTGCTCGTCGTGCTGCGGGGAAGCATCATCAATGATGATGATCTCCAGATTCGACCACGACTGATTGAGCAGCGATCGGATGGCCACATCCGTGGCAGCGTTGGGTTCATAGATGGGCATGATCACGGTGACCAGCGGCAGGTTCTTGCCTTGCGCGGGCGGAGCCTCGCACCGGATCTGGTAGAACGACGGCGCGGCGGGGTCTTCGAACGTTGGCTGGGCAAGGTGGTACCTGCCGAACTCTTCGGCGAGTAGGGAACCCCACTGCCCCGCCTGGTGCCTATCACCGGTGACGTTCGGGTTGACGGTGTTCAGGCGCAGATAGCGTTGGGAGTAATCCCGCTCAGCATCGGGGTCCTGATAGTCCAGCACCTCATCGGCCTTGGAGAATTCACCGTTCCAGGTCAGCAGGTCCGAGTAGTGGGAGCGGTCCACGCCGTCTGTGAAAACGCGCAGTCCGTAAAGTTCCTCAGCCAGTGCGTACAGAGAGAGACAGGTGAAGAGATCCCTGTTGTCCAGACGCTGGCTGTAGAGCACCCGCGCCAGCGACAAATACGCCGGAAGCCACAGCAGTTCCTTGAACTGTGAACGCCGTTGCAGATCCGTTGAACGAAACCGCAATGACTCGATCTCCCTGGCCAAGGCCCGGTAGTCGTAGGTTCCGGAGGTGGCGCTCAGGGCCAGCACATCGCGGGCACCGGTCAGACGGGTCTCACGTGCCGTATTGGCGAACCACTGCAGCCTGCCACCGCGTCGCAGCTCCTTGGCCCACTGCAGCAAGGTCGGGTCATGGCCGGCTGCCGCCCGGTCGGCAGCTCCGCTGTGCTGGAGCACCGGGGCGGGCAGGTCGAAGGCATTCCCGAACAGACGCCGCCTGGCCTCCTCATTGCCGTAGATGACAAGGCAGAGAATTCCTACCAGCAGGGCAGTGAGGCATATCAGCGCCAACTCCCACAGCTGGAAAAGCCCGGCGGCAACGGCGAACAGCGCCAGAGGTCCCGCCAGAGCCAGGGTGATTTTGTGGATGCGGCTCATCCGCCGGACTCCCCGCTTGACCTGCCCAATTATGCTCAAGACGCTGAACTTCCTTCATCGACACTGGCCTCGTTAAGGCAAGTCTAATGCCCCGGAGAGGCCCGCCGGGCAATGAAGAAGATCCGGCGGAAGGAAAGAATGGTGCCGATCCGGGTTCTCGGATACGCCTCGCGCAGGGCCGCCTTGTATTCAGCAGTGAACTGTTCCAGCTCCTGCGGCGGAAGAGCCGAAAGCACCGGGCGTGCTGCGGCGCCGGATATCCAGTCGAACACCGGGTCTTCGCCCTGGAGAATGTGCTGATAGGTGGTCTCCCAGGCTTCGACCTCCCAACCGTCGCCGGCGACATCGAGCATATAGTCGATGACTCCGGCGGTCGGGTTCAGCAGCGAACCTGGAACGATATGCTCTGCGTAGGGGCTGCGCCCGGCAAGTTCGTAGAGCAGCCGATGGCTGGGGGCGGCGAAGTTCCCGGGAATCTGGACCGCCAGTACACCGCCGGGGGCGATATGCCGCTGAATCTCCGGCAGCAGGTCACGGTGATCCGGCAGCCACTGCAGGGCAGCGTTGGAGACCACAAGGTCCACCTGCTCAGCCGGGGCGAAGGTGCGGATGTCTGCGCGCTGGTAGGTGATCTTCGCGTCGTCGCGCGTGTACTCCCTGGCGGCATCCAGCATCTGGGCGCTGGAGTCCACTCCGGTGATGTGTGCGGCCGGCCAGTGGTGCCGCAGCACCGGCATCCCATTGCCGGGGCCGCACCCATAGTCGATGATGCTGCGCGCATTCGGGTGGTTGACCCTGCTGAGGAGATCGATGAAGGGGCGGGTGCGCTCAGAGGCGAATGCCAGGTAGCGCGACGGGTTCCAGGCTGTCTCAGCGGACTCGCCGGAGGCGGGTGTGGGCATGAGCTGATTCTAGGGTTCCGGCAGCATTGCCACTGCAGACCATGACATGGAACGCAATGAATGAGTCAGATCTCACCTGTGCGGGGTGCTGCTTCCACGGCTCATCAGAGGCCCACTGATAGAATGGGCTGCGCTTTGCCCCGCCGTGAGCGGAGCACGCACTTCACCCTCGGGAGGACTTTCATGGCAGCACCGGCCGCTGAACGGCATGCGCCCAGTTTCCAGCTCGGGCCCCAACGCGTGATCCAGATGGACGGCAGCACGCTGGTCCGAGTCGGGGCACGTCCCTCGCTGCTGCAGTACGTCAGAGACATCTGGACCTTCCGTCACTTTCTGCGGTACGACGCCCACGCCCGGACTTCCTCGCAGAACAACCTGGACTCCATGGGCCGGGTGTGGATGGTGCTCAACCCCATCCTGCAGGCTGCGGTGTACTTCTTCATCTTCGGCTACATCCTGGAGACCCACCGTGACGTGGTGAACTTCATCGGGTACCTCATCATCGGGGTGCTGACCTTCCGCTTCATCTCAGGGGCGGTGACCAGCGGCTCCAACTCGATCGCCAATAACCAGCAGGTGGTGCAGGCCTTCAACTTCCCGCGCGCCTGCCTGCCGATCTCTGCGACAGTGCGCGAGCTCTTCGCCACCGTACCCACATTCTTCGTGATGGCAGTCCTGGTGTACTTCATCGGTGATTATCAGGTCGGAGATATGGAGCGCGCCGAAATCGTGTTCAACTGGAAGTGGCTGATGTTCTTCCCGGCGATCTTTCTCGCGCTGCTGGTGATGACCGGGTTCAGCCTGATCCTGGCCCGGCTGGTCTCCAATTTCAACGATGTGAAGCACATCATCACCATCGGCACCCGGCTGTGGTTCTACGCCTCCGCCGTCATCTTCAGCGTGGAACGCTTCGCTGACGTGGGCCATGACTGGATCATCACAGTGATGTACTTCAACCCGGCGTTCTGTGTGCTGGACATCATTCGCGATGCCTGGCTCTACGACGGTCTGGGTGATCCGTTCCGTTGGATCGTCTTGGCCAGCTGGGGCGTGGGTTCGCTGGTAATCGGGCTGATCATCTTCTGGCGCGGCGAAGAGACCTACGGACGGGAGCGCTGAGCCTGAACTGATGAGCACACCTGCTTCAAACTACACCCCCCGCCGGGCCAACTGGATGTCCACCAACGGCAAGACCAGCGACGGGCTGGACCTGGACCCGGAGAGCTTCGACGAGGGCTTCGGGTTCGACGAGATCGAAGAGATCGCCTGGGACGATCATCCGCTGACCCAGAGTGCTCCCCTGGTGGAGACGGTGGACCCCAAAAACGTCTCGGTGGTGGTGGACGCTGCGTCGAAGACCTACCGCATCCGCTCCGGCAACGAGCACCTGAAGTCCACCAAGCGCCTCAGCAAGCAGGTCCAGAGGGTTCTGGGCTCCGGC
The DNA here is from genome assembly GCF_003600155.1 of Nesterenkonia muleiensis. GTDB lineage: Bacteria > Actinomycetota > Actinomycetes > Actinomycetales > Micrococcaceae > Nesterenkonia > Nesterenkonia muleiensis. The sequence goes on from NZ_QWLD01000050.1 coordinate 25,756, forward strand.
TGGTCAGAGGTGCATGCACTGGATGAGCTGAGCTTCGTGGTCAACCGCGGTGAAACAGTGGGCGTCATCGGGACGAACGGATCTGGAAAGTCCACCCTGATGAAGCTGCTGACCGGCAAGATCCGGCCCAGCACCGGAGAGGTCTATGCCACCTCCACCCCGATTATGCTCGGTGTCAATGCGGCCCTGGTGAAACAGATCTCTGGGCGGGAGAACATCCGCCTCGGTTGTCTGGCGATGGGCCTGTCACCTAAGCAGGCTGAGCAGAAGTTCGACATGATCGTCGAGATCTCTGGCCTCAAGGATGCGCTGGATATGCCGCTGAAGGCCTATTCCTCCGGCATGGCCTCACGTCTGCAGTTCGCCATCGCGACCAGTGTGGACCCGGACATCCTGCTCATCGACGAGGCGCTGAACACCGGTGACGCCCAGTTCCGCGCCAGGACCAAGAAGCGGCTGGACGAGGTCCGTTCCCAAGCCGGCTGCGTCTTCCTGGTCTCCCACTCACTGGGGACCATCAAGCAGATGTGCACCCGGGTGATCTGGATCGAGCAGGGCAGGATGCTCGCTGACGGTGACCCCGAATGGGTGTGTTCGCAGTACCAGGAATACACCGACCACAAGTCCAACGGCCGGATGCGCTCAGCCCAGATCGTCTACGACCGCACGCTGCTGAAGCTCTCCCCCCTCCAGATCGAGTTCGCCGATGGCACCCGCCCCACCAAAGCCGGGTAGCCAGCGGCGGGTGCGCCCGGCCTGCAGATGAGCAGTGTGCTTGCGCGCTGCGACTTCAGGACGTGAAGTCCGGCGGAAGCCGGACAAGAGGGGCCGGGTGACCCGATTGGGCCGAGTGAAGACTCGAGCTTGCGCGATATCTTCCGAGGCGATTGAGGGTTGGAGCACCGTGGGTGCGGCACATGTGCCCGGCCCCGGAACTGGCTCAGAACCAGATAGAAATCTCGCGCTCGGCCGACTCCACCGAGTCGGAGCCGTGGACGAGGTTCTTCTGCACCTTCTCGCCCCAGTCCCGCCCCAGATCCCCGCGGATGGTCCCTGGGGCTGCCACCGTCGGATCAGTCTGGCCCGCCAGGGAGCGGAAGCCCTTGATGACCTCATCGCCCTCCACCACAGCTGCCACCACGGGCCCGGAGAGCATGAAGTCCACCAGCGGCTGGTAGAACGGCTTGCCCTGGTGCTCTGCGTAATGGGCGGCGAGCTGATCCTCAGACGCCGAAAGCTGCTTCAGCTCTGCGATCCTGTATCCCTTGGCCTCGACGCGGCGCAGAATCTCACCGGTGAGTCCGCGGTCCACCCCATCGGGCTTGATCAGCACCAGAGTGCGTTCGCTCATTCTTCGTTCTCCTCACTGTTCGCGTCTTCAGGGCCGGGGGCGCCTTGACGCTCGCCGTGCAACTGTTCTTCCACCCTGTATCTTTTCATCTTTTCCTCATCGAGCTGAGCGCCCTTTGACACCGCGTACCACCAGCAGACGGCAAAGGCGATACCTGGCAGCACCGCCAGCGGCACCACCAGCCCCTGCGAGGTGATCAGAGCGACCATGGCGAAGCTGAAGATGATGGCCCCCTGCATCACCCAACCCGCCGGATAGCCCCAGCGCTTGTGCAGCACACCGCAGAGGGCCACGCAGAGCAGGGCAATCGCGCAGGCCGCGCCGAAGAGCCACCACGCATAGGGCTCGTTCTGGTTCAGTCCCCAGGCGGCCAGCCCGAAGAAGAACATCAGAGCACCTTCTAAGCACAGCACCGTGGAGGCGAAGAGTGCCTTGACCGAACGCGGGGGCCGTGTCTGACCTGACTCCCATTCGCGCTGGGCACGGGTTTGCCGGGCCATCAGTCATCACCTCCCGGAGCGTCACCGTCCGGTATGCCGGTGTCGACGGCGCCGAATAGCGCGCGGGCCTCGGCCACCAAGGTGATCGACCCGGTGATCAGAAGTCCCCCAGTCTCGGAGGCCTGGCGCTCATCGATGCGCGTCACCGACCAGGCGATGGCCTCGTCGAGCTGATCTGTGGTGTGGATCTGCTCCTCGCGGAAGCCGGCATCCAGCGCCAGCTCTGCCAGCTCCGCCGCGGGGACGGCCCGGGCTGACGTGGACTGAGTGAGACAGAGGTCACTGGCCAGTCCGCTGTACTGGTCGAAGAGCGTCTGGAGCATCTGCCGCGCATCCTTGTCCTGCAGCACGCCGATCACCAGCACCAGCTGCGTGAACTCGAAGCTCTCCTTCAGCGCCAGAGCACTGGCCTCGAGGCCGGCCGGATTATGGGCAGCGTCGACGAGGATGGCCGGGGAGGAGCGCAGCGTCTCCAGCCGCCCAGGTGAGGTGATGTGCTCACATGCTGTGCGAAGGTTCTCGATGTTCAGCGGACGCTCCCCGCCGCCGATGAACGCCTCCAATGCGGCGACGGCGAGCGCGAAGTTCTCCGCCTGGTGGGCCCCCAGGAGAGGAACCAGCAGATCCGGGTATCGGCCCGCCAGGCCTTGGACAGTGACCTGCTGACCGCCGACTCCAGGAAACCGCGATTCGACGCCGAATTCCACGCCCTCAAAGCGGAAGGGCACTCCGGCGGCCCGGGCGGCCTCCAGCAGGACATCGGCGGCGTCGCGCTCCTGCGCTGCGGAGATGAGGAATCCGCCGGGTTTGATGATCCCGGCCTTCTCCTCAGCGATCTCCTCGATGGTCTCACCCAGCATCTCGGTGTGGTCCAGGCTGATCGGTCCGATGACCTGGACCGCGGCCTCGGCCACGTTGGTGGCGTCCCAGGAGCCGCCGAGGCCGACCTCCAGGACCATGACGTCCACGGGTTCGTCGGCGAAGATGGCGATGGCCAGCACAGTCAGCAGCTCGAAGAGGGTCAGCGGCTTCTCACCGCGCTCGGTGAGCTGTAAGTCCACCATCCCGATGTGCGGTCTGATCTCATCCCAGATCCGCACAAAGGTCTCATCCGGGACAGGTTTTCCGTCCACCGCGATGCGTTCGGTGACCGGGCCCATATGGGGCGAGCTGTAGCGGCCCACTCGCAAGTCATGGGCCAGCAGGCCGGCCTCGAGCATCCGTGCGGTGGAGGTCTTGCCATTGGTGCCTCCGACCTGGATGACCGGTGCGGCCCGCTGCGGCTCACCCAGGATCTCCATGACCAGCTGCATGGGTTCCAGACGGGGGCGCATATCGGACTCCGGCGCCCGGGCCAGCATCTCGGCATAGATGCTGGCCACGGAGAACTCGTCCGCGGCCTCCGGACCGGTGAAGTGCTGGCCGGGGAATTCGGCATGCTCAGGCATGGGTCTCCTTGACTGCGGCCACACTGGCGCGGGTCTCCTCGGTGTGCTCACCGGCAACCAGGTTCAGCTCCACGGTCAGCGTCTCAGCCTTGACCAGCTGGGTGTGAGCCTCCACGGCGCTGATCACCTCGGGAGAGCCGGTCAGGGTGGTGACGATCCGGTCGGAGACGTTCAGGTCAGCATCCTTGCGGGCGGCCTGGACGCTGCGGACGACGTCGCGGGCGATCCCCTCAGCGATCAGCTCAGGGGTCAGTGCGGTGTCCAGGACCAGGAAGCCGCCGTTGTCGAGAACGGTGACGGCGGTATCGCCGGTCTCCTCCGAGACTGTGGTGGTCAGGGTGTACTCCCCCTCCTGCAGCACCAGGCCACCGGCGGTGATCATCCCGTCCGTCACGCTCCAGTCACCGGATTTCGCACCCCTGATGGCGTGCTGGACATCCTTGCCCAGCCGAGGACCTGCCACCCGGGCGTTGACCACCAGCTGCTGGCCGATGCCGAACTCCGAGGCAGAGACCTCGGCAGCCTCCAGCAGCTTAATCTGCTTGATGTTCAGTTCATCCGCGATGATCTGCTCATAGGTTCCTGAGAGGGCCTCAGCCTGCGGCACCACGACGGTCAGGGTGGCCAGCGGCTGGCGGACCCGCCGTTTGGCCTGCTTGCGCAGCGCTGAGGCGGCAGAGGTCACCACACGGGTCAGTTCCATCAGCTCCACGGCCTGTTCGTCCCGGACATAGGCGGCAGGGTCCGGCCAGTCGGCCAGGTGCACGCTGCGCCCGCCGGTGAGCCCGCGCCAGACCTCTTCGGAGATCAGCGGCAGCAGCGGCGCGGCCACCCGGGTGAAGGTCTCCAGCACGGTGTAGAGCACGTCATAGGCGGTGAAGTCTTCCTTGTAGAAACGCTGCCGGGACCGCCGGATGTACCAGTTGGTCAGGGTCTCTGCGAACCGGCGCAGCGCATCGCAGGCGCTGGAGACGTCGAACTCATCCAGGGCCTCGGTGACCTCGCGGACCAGATCCCCGGTGGCGGCCAGGATGTAGTGGTCCAGAGGTGAGAGGGCTGCGTCGTCATCAATGGCCTTGGCGGTGTAGCCGGCACCCTGATTGGCCGTATTGGCGTAGAGGGCGAAGAAGTGCCAGGCGTTCCACAGCGGCAGGAGCACCTGGCGGACTCCTTCGCGGATGCCCTCCTCGGTGACGACCAGGTTGCCGCCGCGCAGGATGGGAGAGGACATCAGGAACCAGCGCATGGCATCGGAGCCGTCGCGGTCGAAGACCTCGTTGACATCGGGGTAGTTCTGCAGCGATTTGGACATCTTCTGCCCGTCGGAGCCCAGCACGATGCCGTGGCTGATCACGTTGGAAAAGGCCGGCCGGTCGAACAGGGCGGTGGCCAGGATGTGCATGGTGTAGAACCAGCCGCGGGTCTGGCCGATGTACTCCACAATGAAGTCTGCCGGGTGGTGGCCGTCGAACCAGTCGGCGTTTTCGAACGGGTAGTGCACCTGGGCGAAGGGCATCGATCCGGAGTCGAACCAGACATCCAGCACGTCCTCCACCCGGCGCATGGTCGAGGTGCCGGTGGGGTCGTCGGGGTTGGGCCTGGTCAGCTGGTCGATCCAGGGCCGGTGCAGGTCCGGCTCCCCGGCCGCATTGCGCGGGTAGTCGCCGAAGGCCTCCTTGAGCTCTTCCAGCGAGCCGTAGACCTCAGTGCGGGGGTGGTCCGGGTCATCGGAGACCCACACCGGGATGGGACTGCCCCAGTAGCGGTTGCGGGAGATCGACCAGTCACGGGCGTTTTCCAGCCATTTGCCGAACTGGCCGTGCTTGACGTTCTCCGGGATCCAGTTGATGTCCTCATTGATCGACAGCATCCGGTCCTTGAACTGGGTGACGGCCACATACCAGGAGGTGACGGCCTTGTAGATCAGCGGAGTCTTGCAGCGCCAGCAGTGCGGGTAGGAGTGCACATAGGACTGTTCGCGGACCAGCCGGCCATCGGCTCTGAGTCGGTTGATGATGGTCCGGTTGGCCTCGAAGACCTGCACTTCGGCGATATCGGCCAGTGGGGTGCTCCCGTCGGGGAGGGCTTGGGCGAACATGGGAAGGAAGGCCCCGGCGGCGTCCACGGAGAGGATCACCGGGATTCCGGCGTCTTCGGAGGACTTCTGGTCCTCCTCGCCGTAGGCGGAGGCCTGGTGGACCAGACCGGTGCCGTCGGTGGTGGTCACATAGTCCTCGATCAGCACCCGCCAGGCGTTCTCGGTGCCCCAGGCCGACGTGTCCGCGTAGTAGTTCCACAGCGGTTGGTACTCCAGCTGGGCGAGATCCTTGCCGAGGTAACGTCCCACCACGGCAGCCTGAGCAGATTCTGCCGCGGAGACGTCCTCGTGATCCTCGAATCCGAGGTCTTTGGCGTAGTCAGCCACCAAATCCGCAGCGATCATGTACTTGCCCGGCATAGCGCCGTCTGCGGGAGCTTCGACCACCGCGTATTCGACCTCTGGGCCTACGGCGACTGAGAAGTTGGTGGGCAGGGTCCAGGGGGTGGTGGTCCAGGCCAGCAGGTTCACCCCTTGGAGCTGGTCACCGAGCATGCCTCCGCCGGTGATCGGGAACGTGACGGTCACCGAGGGGTCCTGGCGCTCCTGGTAGACCTCGTCGTCCATGCGCAGCTCATGGTTGGACAGCGGGGTCTCGTCCTTCCAGCAGTAGGGCAGCACCCGGAAGCCCTGGTAGGTCAGGCCTTTGTCGTGAAGCTGCTTGAAGGCCCAGATGACCGATTCCATGAATTCGACGTTGAGCGTTTTGTAGTCATTCTCGAAGTCGACCCAGCGGGCCTGCCGGTTGACGTAGGCCTCCCACTCTTTGGTGAACTTCAGCACGTTGTTGCGGCAGGCGTCGTTGAAGTGCTCGATGCCCATGGCTTCGATCTCGGCCTTGTCCTTCATGCCCAGATCCTTCATGGCGGCCAGCTCGGCGGGCAGACCGTGGGTGTCCCAGCCGAAGCGGCGCTCCACACGCTTGCCGCGCATAGTCTGGTAGCGCGGGACCAGGTCCTTGACGTATCCGGTCAGCAGGTGCCCGTAGTGCGGCAGGCCGTTGGCGAAGGGCGGGCCGTCATAGAAGACGAACTCCTCAGTCTCGGGCCGGGAGTCAATGCTGGCTTGAAATGTACCGTCGGCCTCCCAGTACTTCAGGATGCGCTCCTCGATCTCCGGGAAGCTCACAGAGGCGGGGACCCTGCGCTCACTGCTGGTCTGGGCCGAGGCAGAGCTCGCGCGGGGGTATGTGGGAGAGGAATTCTCAGTCATGAAGGGCATCCTGGCGGTACGGGCTGATGGTCGTCTCTGCAAGGACGTCTCTCTTTGACCCCAGCGGGATTCGAACCCGCATTACCTCCCTGAGAGGGCGGCAAGGCCAAGAACAACGCGGTACCACCTTGCTTGCACAGTGCCTGGTATTCACACCGTGCCGCTTCATGACTGCTGTGACGGGCTTACCCGTCCGGTTCTACTGGGGAGACGGGGCGACGTCGTCGTCCTCTTCTCCTGTTCCTCCGGAAGCTCACCGGTGATAGCCGGATCAAAGCTGCTGGACTGATTCTACGGGATGCCACCAAAACCGGCCCAATTGCGCCGGCCCCTCAGTGCGGGATCCCGTAATGAGGAAGCACGTACAATATCTCAATGCGCCGGATCAGGATTCTTAAGCCCACCGACTCCGGAGCGATCACCAGCCTTCTGCGAACCAACCGAGAATATCTGGCACCGTGGGAGCCAGAGCGGACCGAAGCTTACTTCACCGATGATGCTCAACGCGAACTTATCCAAGAAACCCTCAAGGAACACGCAGCTCAGCGCTCCACTCCATTCGTGATTCTCGATAACGGTGACACCGTCATCGGACGGTTGACGCTGAGCGGCATTACCCACGGTGCCTTTCAATCTGCCGCTATGGGCTATTGGCTCAGCCAAGACTGTCGAGGGAGAGGATTTGCTACCGAAGCAGTTGCTGAAGCCGTTCGGTTCGCCTTTGACGACCTGGGACTTCACCGCGTACAAGCCGAAACCCTCCCTCACAATGCTGCTTCCCAGCGAGTCCTCGAGAAGAACGGTTTCCGAGAGTACGGGTTTGCGCCGAAATACCTGAAGATCGCAGGGCAGTGGCAGGACCACATCCTCTACCAGTTGCTGGCCGAATAGCCTTCGCTCTTCCTGGACCGTTTCTCTGCCAGACCGGCCCATTTGCGCCGAGCGAGACGCTGCGGACGATCCGCCGCTTCGAGTACGCCGAGTTGCTCACGCCAGCTGAGGCCGAGCGGTATGTCCACGTCATCTCCACCACAAGGTGAGCCCCTACGACGCCGCCTATGTTGCCATCGCTGAGCGGACCGGCCGCTTGTCACACTTGACAAGCGACTGGCGCGGGCTGCCACGAACCTGGGCGTAGAGGAGAGCATCCCTCAGTAGGGCAGGTATCTGGAAAGTGAGAGGTGTGGATTCAAAGCTCCCGGCGTAGGGTCGGGGGATGGAGATCGACCTCATCCCTGACACCCTCGGCACCGAGGCCCTGCTGCTGTTCTGCGCGTTCGTGCTCTCTGGGGTAATCGGCCTGGAGCGGGAGATGCGGCAGAAGTCCGCCGGGTCCCGCACCCATATTCTGGTGGGCCTGGGCGCGGCACTGTTCACCCTGGTCTCTGCCTACGGTTTTTCTCACCTGCTCGGCGACGACGTCATCCTGGACCCTTCCCGCATCGCCGCCCAGATCGTCTCCGGGATCGGATTCATCGGTGCAGGAGTGATTTTTGTGCGCCAGAACATCGTCTCCGGACTGACCACTGCTGGGTCCATCTGGGTCACTGCGGCGGTCGGCATGGCATGCGGAGCCGGGATGCCGATCATCGCCGGGCTGACAGTGGTGTTCTACCTGCTTGCCGTCACTGTGGTCACTTGGGTCGCCAAGAAGCTGCCCAAGCAGGGCCGAATCAGTCGCTATGACATCCGCTACCAGGACGGCCGTGGCATCCTCCGCGACGTGCTGGTCACCGCCTCGGAGCTGGGCTACGAAGCGGCGTTGGACAGCACCCGGCGCAAAGAGACCGACGAGGGCCCGGTGGTCGATGCCCAAATGGCCTTCTCCCGCAAGCAGTACCTCTCCCCCGATGCCCTGCACCAGCGTCTCAGTGAGCTCGACGGCGTGTTGGAAGTCCGCACCATCGAACGCGACCACGACTGATGTCCGTGGGTGCTCCTGCTGCGCACATGGACCAGTGATCCGTCTCCATGCAGCAGGAGTGCCCACAACACCTCTGGGAGGGCAGAGCCAGGGATCTACTCCTGGTCTGCAAGGACCACATCGGAGATGCTGATCTCCTTGGCGGTCTCCCATTCGCTGACCAGTTCCAGGGCACGGGCCCTGGTGGCGGCGCCCAGATCAGACAGTGCTGACTCAAGGTAGCCCAGCGCCTGTTTGGGGCCGGTGATGCGCGCTGAGAGGATCTCGGTGCGCTGTTTGACCTTGGCCTCGGCCTTGGCCCGGCGCAGTCCGGTCAGCGCCTCAGAGACCGCATCCAGCACCGCGGGTGAACCGGCCACCGCGTCAAGGGCTGCCGCCTGCGGCCAGGCTGCCGCATGTACCGACCCGTGCCTCCACCAGCGCCACACCTCATCGGTGGCGAAGGGCAGCACCGGGGCGAACAGCCGCAGCAGCACATCCAGCGCGGTCGCCAGGGTGGCGCGCACAGAGGCCTGGGCGGCCTCCCCCTGAGCACCATAGGCGCGGTCCTTGACCAGCTCCACATAGTCATCGGTGAACGACCAGAAGAAGCTCTCCATGATGTCCAAGGCGCGGGCGTAGTCGTAATTCTCGAACTGCCCGGTGGTCTGGTCGACCACGGTACGCAGCTTGGCCAGCAGGGCACGATCGAGAGGCTCGGTGATGACCTGCGCTGCGGCGTCGTCGGCCACGATGTGCTCTTCAGTGACACCCATGCCGAAGGCGAACTTGGAGGCGTTGAGCAGCTTGATCGCCAGCCGGCGGCCGATCTTCATCTGGCCGACCTCATAGGCGGTGTCTGCGCCCAGCTTGGCACTGGCCGCCCAGTAGCGCACCGCATCGGCGCCGAACTGCTCCAGCGGCTCGGTGGGGACCACCACATTGCCTTTGGACTTGGACATCTTCTTTCGGTCCGGGTCCAGGATCCAGCCGGAGATGGCGGTGTTGGTCCACGGGACGGTGTCATGCAGTGAGTTGGCGCGCACCATGGTGGAGAACAGCCAGGTGCGGATGATGTCGTGGGCCTGCGGCCTCAGGTCGAAGGGGAAGACCTTGTTGAACAGTTCCGGGTCACGCTCCCACTTCCCGGCGATCTGCGGGGTCAGTGACGAGGTGGCCCAGGTGTCCAGCACATCGGGCTCGCCCATGAAACCATCCGGCTGACCACGCTGGGACTCGTCGAAGCCGGGGGCCGGCTGGGAGGCAGGATCCACCGGAAGCTGGGACTCCTCGGGCAGGATCGGGTTGTCGTAGTCGGGTTCCCCGGCCGCGTTCAGCGGGTACCAGACCGGGATCGGCACGCCGAAGAAACGCTGCCGGGAGATCAGCCAGTCACCGTTGAGGCCCTCCACCCAGTTCTCGTAGCGGGAGCGCATGAACCCGGGGTGCCAGTCGATCTTGCGTCCACGCTCCAGCAGCTGGTCGCGGCGCTGCGCGTCCCGTCCGCCATTGCGGATGTACCACTGGCGTGAGGTCACCACCTCCAGTGGTTTGTCACCCTTCTCGTAGAAATGCACCGCATGGGTGATCTTCTCCGGCTCGGCCCGCAGCAGGCCACCGGAGGTCAGCAGCTCGACCACCGCCTCCTTGGCCGAGTGCACGGTCTTGCCGGCCAACTGCTCATAGTTGGTCCGGCCCTCTGCGGTGGTGATCCACTCCGGGGTCTCCCGCTGGAAACGGCCGTCACGGCCGATCAGCGCACGGGTGGGCAGCTGCAGCTCACGCCACCAGGTCACATCGGTCATATCACCGAAGGTGCAGATCATCGCGATGCCGGAGCCTTTCTCCGGGTCGGCCAGTGGATGGGCCTTGACCGGCACCTCCACACCGAACAGCGGGGAAGTCACCGTTTTCCCGAACAGCGGCTTGTAACGCTCGTCCTCGGGGTGGGCCACCAGTGCGACACAGGCCGGCAGCAGCTCAGGGCGTGTGGTGGCGATCACGGCCTCGTTGCCAGACCCGTCGGTGAAGGGATAGCGGTAGTAGGCGCCCGGGCGTTCCTTGGCCTCGAGCTCGGCCTGGGCCACCGCGGTGCGGAAAGTGACGTCCCACAGGGTGGGAGCCTCCGCGGTATAGGCATTCTCGGAGCAGACCTCGCGCAGGAAGGCTCGCTGGGAGGCGGCTCGGGAATCGTCGTCGATAGTCCGGTAGGTCTGCCGCCAGTCCACCGACAGTCCCAGGGCGGTGAAGAGGTCCTCGAAGACCTTCTCGTCCTGAACCGTCAGCGTCTCACAGAGCTCGATGAAGTTCTGCCGGGAGATCACGTCCCAGTCCCGCTGGTTCTTGGCCGGGCTGGCCGGCGGGCTGTAGTCCGGTTCGTAGGGTTTGGTCGGGTCGCAGCGCACACCGTAGTAGTTCTGCACCCGGCGTTCGGTGGGCAGGCCGTTGTCGTCCCAACCCAGCGGGTAGAAGACCTTTTTGCCGCGCATCCGCTTGAAGCGGGCCATCACATCGGTCTGGGTGTAGGAGAACATGTGGCCCACGTGCAGTGAGCCGGAGGCAGTGGGCGGCGGGGTGTCTATCGAGTACACCTGGTCACGGCTGGCGGTGGAGTCGAAGTGGTAGATCTGCTCAGCCTGCCACGCGGTGTTCAGCTTAGGCTCCAACCCTTCCAGGGCGGGCTTCTCGGGGACTTCAGGAATCTTGTATGCGGGCGTGTCGGTGCCCTTTATATTTTCGGCCATAGCGCCCATTCTGCCATGCCGCCGGCACCACCCAGGCGTCTCACATGCTAAGAAACACAACGCACGACGACGCCGTTTCTCAGTACGCTGGAGCCATGATCACTGAAGCTGCCCCTCGCCGCGCACTTGTCACCGGTGCCTCCTCCGGGATCGGCGCCGCCACCGCCCTGCGTCTGACCTCGGAGGGGTGGCAGGTTTTCGCCCTGGCCCGCCGAGCCGAGAAGCTGGAGCACCTGGCCGAGCAGGAGGGCATCATCCCGCTGGTCTGCGATGTCACCGACCCCGAACAGGTCGCCGGTGTGGTCGAGACGATCACAGCAGCCGGTGGAATCGACACGCTGATCAACAACGCTGGCGGGGCACTGGGAGTGGACCCGGTGGGCACGGGCAAGGTTGAGGACTGGCGCTGGATGTTCGAGGTCAACGTGCTGGGCACCCTGAACGTGACCCAGGCGTTTTTGCCCATGCTGCGAGAACACGGCGAAGGGACAGTCCTCAACGTCACCTCCACCGCCGGCTACACGCCCTACGAAGGAGGCGGCGGCTACAACGCTGCCAAGTACGGCCAGCATGCCCTCACCGGCGTCCTCCGGCTTGAGGAGGCCGAGCACAACATTCGTGTCATCGATGTGCTGCCAGGGATGGTGCACACCGAGGAGTTCACCGCCAAGCGGTTGCGCGGGGACACCGCTGCGGCGCAGAAGGTCTACGCCGGGGTGGAGAAGCCGCTGGTCGCCGAGGACATCGCTGAGGTCATCACCAACGCGGTGACCCTCCCTCACCACGTGAACCTGGACCAGATTGTGGTTCGTCCGGTGGCCCAGGCCGCCCAGCACAAGGTCATTCGGAAAAACTGAGGCGCGGCGGACACTGCTGGTGCTCGGCGATGGAATGACTCGGAGCTTCTCAGGGTTGGCATGGGCGGAACCTGATTGCCTCTGATGAAAGGACCGAGCTGATGGCTGAGCGCGTTGATTTCTGGTTCGACCCGATTTGCCCCTTCGCCTATGCGACCTCCCGGTGGATACTCGAGGTCGAAAAGGTCCGTGACATCGAGGTCCGTTGGAACGTGATGAGCCTGGGTGTGCTCAACGAGGGCAAGAACCCCGCACCTACTGAGGACGACGACGTCCTGGCACGTTGGATCCCTGCCCGGACCTCCACCGCTGTGGCGGCCACAGCCCCGGACAGGCTCGGTGACTTCTACACCGCCATCGGCCACGACATCCACGTCACTGGTCACCGCGACTTCGAGGGGGCCGCACGCCGCGCGCTGACCGAGATCGGCCTTGATGAATCACTGGTCGAGGGGGCCAAGACCGATTCCTACGACGAGGCCATGCGCAAGACCCATGAGGAGGGCATCTCCCAGGTCGGACAGGATGTGGGCACCCCCATCGTGGCCTTCGAGGGCACCGCCTTCTTCGGTCCGGTGATCACCCGGGTTCCCACTGGTGAGGAAGCGGGAAAGATCTTCGACGCCGCAGTGACGCTGGCCGGATACCCCTACTTCTTCGAACTCAAGCGCTCACGCACCGAAAGGCCCCAGCTCGGCTGACGGAGGTGCTCCTACAGCGGAGCATCGGGTGGCACCGTGACATCCAGGCCGAGCAGGGCGTTCTCAGTGACCTCCATCAGTGCCGGGTGGATCCAGTACTGTCCGCGGGCCACGCTGTAGGCGTCCTGCCCGAAGCTCATGGCGTGCACGATCGGCTGGATCAGGTTGGAGGACTGGTACCCCATCGCGTGGGCCCCCAGGAGCCGCCCGTCGCGGCGGTCGGCGATGACCTTCATGATGCCGTAGTCGTCCTCCATGGCCCAGCCGTAAGCAGTGTCCCCGTACCGTTGGGTCTTGGTGGTGATGTTCTCCGCTCCGACGGCGGCGACAGCCTGAGCCTCGGTGAGCCCCACCTGGGCGATTTCAGGGTGGGAGAAGATGGCCGAGGGGATAGCTTGGCGCCGGACCTTCCGCAGATTCTCGGGGTTCTCCAGGTTGTGGGCGACCACCCGCGCCTCGTGGTTGGCCACATGTTTGAGCATGGGTTCGGAGCTGATATCGCCCAGGGCGTAGACCCCCTCGAGGGCCTCTCCCCCGCTGAGCACCTGCTGGTGGTCGTCCACCGCGATCCGGCCGTCGGCCAGCACGTCGATCCCCGCTTCTTGGGCACCGACCAGGTCGCTATTGGGGGTGCGCCCGATGGCGATGAGGATGACGTCGACGGCGTACTGCTCGGTCCGTCCGTCAGAAGTCACCAGGCGGGCAGTCACCGTCCCGTCCTCATTCTCGACGACACCGGCAAGGGTTCGCTGGTAGAGCACCGACCAGTTCTTCTCCGCCTCGGCGGAGTAGGCTTCGGCGATGTCGCTGTCCAGCTGGTTCATCAGGCCCAAGCTGCGGTTGGCCTGGATCACCTCAGCGCCGAGGCCGGAGAAGATCCCGGCGAACTCACAGGCGATGTACCCGCCGCCGATGATCAGGACCCTCCGGGGGCGTTCCTCGAGCCGCATGATGGTCTCGGAGGTGTGCACCTGCGGCAGATCAACCCCGGGGACATCCGGGAGCACTGGGCGGGAGCCTGCGGCGATGACCAGCTGGTCGGCCTGCACCTCGGTGCCCGACTCACTCCGGAAAGATGTGGGAGAGGTGAGGACGACCCTCTCAGGGATGAGGTCCACGTTGCCGAGCTGTTCGCGGTACTGACGGCCTGCGGAGGATATGGCATCGATGCGCCCGAAGATGCGGTCCCTGATCGCCGGCCAGTCGGCGCCGAGGGTATTCATCTCTACACCGAGCCGAGCGGCTTCCTCTGGGGTCCGGGCCAGGGCCGAGGGCCGGACGAACATCTTGGTGGGTATGCAGCCGACGTTGAGACAGGTTCCTCCGAAAGCGCCGGTGGCCTCAATCCCCTGGTCGGCCAGGGCTACCTTTTTGCCGTCCCAGAACGGGGTGATCAGGGAGTTGCCGGAGCCGGAGCCGATGATGGCCAGATCGTGGGTCGTCATGGATCAGGGGTTGAGCTTCTTGGCCGGCACCAGCTGCTTGATGAGCTCGTCGAAGCTCTTGGCCATATCGCGGACCTGGTCACCGGGCCACTGGTGCACCGGATAGGCTGCGCCCTGAATCTGCTGCCAGTGGGGGTTCTCCTCCAGCACCGGAAGCATCAGCTTCTCGGCGTAGAGCCGCTCCATCTCCAGCAGCCGGTACTCGTGTTCGGCCGAGTCGGCCCGAGCACGGTTGACCACCACCCCGGCCTGGGTCAGTTGGGGGGCGAACTCGTTGGAGAACATGCGGATGGCACGCATGGTGCGTTCGGTGCCGGCCACGGAGAACAGACTCGGCTCAGCCACCAGAAGCACCTGGTGGGAGGCTGCCCAGGCAATGCGGGTCAGCCCGGACAGTGAGGGCGGGCAGTCCACCAGCACCAACTCGTAGCCGGTGAGCCCCTCCAGCAGAGTCTTGAGCCGCCTCATATCGCGGAGGCGGATATCAGGGCGGTCGAAGGTGGCCGAGAGCGCCGAACCTACTATCACATCGAGCGTGGCATCCTTCTGCTTCTCATCATCCAGCAGGTCGACCCAGCCGGAGCGGACCACATGGTCGGTGATGGTGGCCCTGCGCGACTCTTTCAGCAGTTGCCCGGCCTCCCGCCCTGCTCCCCGGGACACGTTGAGCCCGGTGGTGGCATCAGCATGCGGGTCAAGGTCTATGACTAAGGTCTTGACCCCGCTGTTGAGAGCCGCTGAGGCCAGGCCCATGGTGACCGAGGTCTTGCCGACCCCGCCTTTCAGACTGGAGACGCTGAGAATCTGCACCTGTCCATCCTATGCCGAACAGCGGTCTTGCCGGATGACCTGAGAGGGCAGGTCGGAAGTTCGGCAGCCGATCAGCTGACTTTCATCTCTCCCATCTCTTCCCATCCGTCGGCGTCGATGGTGCGGGAGATGATCCGCGGGGTGGACGAAAGAGCCTGGTACATCCGGCCCTGGGGCGAGATGGCCTTCTGAAAGTGGTCAGAGGTGACATGCGCCTCGGCGGCGTCGTCCTCAAACCCCTCCACCAGCACATATTCGTGCGGGTTCTCCACGCCACGGGACCATTCGAAGAACTTATTGCCCGGTTCGGCCCGTGTGGCCTCGGTGAAGTCACTCACGATCTCCGGCCACTGGTCGGAGAGTTCAGGCTTCACCGGAAACTTCACGACGATCAGAATCATAGAATGCACCTTTGGTAGGAGTGTCTGATGAACTCAGGCGTTCAGGAGGCCTGCTGCCGCCTGGCCCGCAGCTGGGCCAGTTCGTCGGTGCTCCCGAAGGCGGAGAGCTCGGCCTGCTCAGCGCGTCCCGGCGACTGCTCCTCGCTGCGCTCCCGGGGCAGTTCGGCCAGGCTTCCCTCCACCTCGCGCCAGACCCGGCCCACCGCGATGCCGAAGACGCCCTGACCGCCCTGAACCAGGTCGATGACTTCATCGGTGGAGGTGCACTCGTAGACGCTGGCGCCGTCGGACATCAGGGTGATCTCTGCGAGGTCCTCGACTCCGCGTTCGCGCAGGTGCTCGATGGCTGCGCGGATCTGCTGCAGGGAGACTCCGGTGTCCAGCAGGCGCTTGACCACTTTGAGCACCAAAACGTCCCGGAAGGAGTAGAGGCGGGCGGAGCCGGAGCCTGAGGCGTTGCGCAGGGACGGCTTAACGAGTTGTGTGCGCGCCCAGTAGTCCAGTTGGCGGTAGGTGATTCCGGCGGCGGAGCAGGCTACCGGTCCCCGGTACCCCATCTCCTCGTCGAGATCGGCCAAGCCGTCGTCGAACAGGGGGTCCTGAGCTACGTGGCGGGAGTGCTGGCTGTGGCGCGGCACTTCTGCGCGTTGGTCCTTCACTCAGGCACCTCTCGTCTTTGGTGTGTTCGGGGAAGCGAGTTCTCTCTGCCAGTGTATCGGCGCAGTGCGGCCAAGTGGCGGCAACAGTGGAGAGGCTCGGCGTGTCTCATGAACGGTCGAAGTCCTCCGGGCCAGCTTCGGAGAGGAACTTCTGGAACTCACGAATCTCGTCCTCGGAGATGGGGCCCTTGCCCGCCAGCTGCTGGGCCTCCGGGCTGGCGCCTTGGCTTGAGTCGGCGGTGGTGTACCGGGGCCGCACCGAGACCGCTTTGAGAGTCTCCCGGTCCATGGTGACCCGGCAGTGAGCGCGAACCGCCACCGCAATAGCGTCAGACGCGCGGGCGTCGACGGTCTTGCCGCTGTTGAGCTGGATGGAACCGGCGTAGGTGCTGGTGTCGAGCAGCCTGATCTCCACCGCATCGATGCCCTGCCCGAAGCTCTCCAGCACGCTGGTCAGCAGGTCGTGGGTCATCGGACGCGGCGGCACATCCCCTTGAAGGGCCCGGGCCACCGCGGCCGCCTCAGCGGGTCCCACGATCACCGCCACGTGCAGGTCCTCGGTGCTGGGCTCTGCGCCCCGCAGTATCAGCACAGGCTGGTTGCTGGGCAGCTCGACGCGTACGCCGACCACCTCCAGCTGCACCTGTGACTGGTCCATGGGTCCAGTCTAGGCGCTGCGCGGCTCAGCGGCGATCGATTCTCTCAACCGCTGAGTCCATGATGGAGGCTCGGAGGTCTTTCAGGCACTGCAGCATCTCCTTGGAGGACTCGGCGACTCGGGCCCGTGCCGCGGCGTCCTTGCGGGCAGCCTGCGGGGCCATGGCCCGGGCAATCAGGTCGAGCTCAGCGTCGGCGGAGCGGCGCAGGGTGGCCAGATGCTTGGGCTCGAGCCCGTAGCGGGCAAGCACTCGCACGGCCTTGACCGCCTTGAGGTCGTGGTGACTGTAGTTGCCCTGAGCATCGGCGGAGATGATGCGGAACTTCTCCAGCGTGTCGAGCATCCCCCGGGTCGCACCAGAAAGGGCACGCAGCTCCTTTCTGCTCATCGGCCGGGTGCGCCCGGTCAGCTGTGCGGCAAGCTCCCCGGTGACCTCGCGCGGTCCCACCGGCGCGGACTCCGGCAGCGCTTCGGGCTTCTCCCCGGAGTCGATGGCGTCCATCGTCTGTTTGATGACATCAAGGGGCATATACCGGTCCCGCTGCAGAGCAAGGATGAACCTGAGCCGTTCGACATCTGCGGCAGAGTACTTGCGGTAGCCCGAGGAGGTGCGGGCAGGCTCCACCAGATCCCGTTCCTCCAGGAATCTCAGCTTTGAGGCCGAAAGGTCGGGAAACTCGAACTGCAGTTCGCGCAGGACCTCGGAGATGGTGAAGACATGCGAGTCGGCTAGACCGGCATTCTCAGCCGGCTTGGGCTGGCGAGCTGGTGTTGCACTCACAGGCGCATCCTCTTTCAAGTTTCAGGGGAAGGAAAGAAGTTCAGCCTCAGAATAACCTGTCCATACCGGAATGCAGGGTATTTGGCGTACCGGGAGGTCAGCTGGTCCCGCTGTAGAAGGTCAGCCTGAACTTGCCGATCTGCACCTCGTCACCGGCGCTGAGGGTGTGGCGGTCCACCCGGTCATGATTGACATAGGTGCCGTTGAGGCTGCCCAGGTCTTCGACGTCGAAGCCTTTGTCAGTGCGTTCGATCTTCACATGCCGCCGCGAGACGGTCACATCGTCAAGGAAGATATCGGCTTCAGGGTGACGCCCTACGGTGGTCTCATCCCGGTCGACCAGGAAGCGAGCGCCCTGGTTCGCGCCGGTGTGGGCGATCAGCAGCGCAGAGCTCTTCGGCAGAGCATTGATGGCCGCATTGTCCTGCTCAGAGAGTTGAGCCTCCAACTGCCCGGTCTGAGCCGGCGGCAGTGCGATGGAGGTGGTCTCCGAGGCGCTCTGCGGCGGGTGCTGCCGATCATGGTGCTGTTCGGGCAACGGTTCTCCTCCCCTCAGACGAGGTGTGGTGCTGGGATAACAACCATATAACAGCAGATCGGGTTCAGCCCACCTGTTCGGTGTACTGCTCTGAACTGAGAAGTGCATCAGCACCGGAGTCTTCGGCCAGTTTGACCTCGAAGAGCCAGCCTGCGCCGTAGGGGTCGGAGTTGATGGCCTGGGGCTCGGCGTCGAGGGTTTCGTTGACCGCCACGATCTCCCCTGCCACCGGTGCGTAGATGTCGGAGACCGACTTGGTGGACTCGACCTCGCCGACCACGTCCCCGGCGGCGACTGTGGAGCCTACCTCGGGGTGTTCCACGTACACCACCTCGCCGAGGGCGTCCTGGGCGAAGTCGGTGATGCCGATGCGGACCACCCCTTCGGATTCTGCGGCGACCCATTCGTGCTCGGCGCTGTACTTCAGCTCAGCGGGGATGCTGCTCATCTGGCTTAGGCTCCTTGGGGTGGTGAGACAACTGGTGCTGAGGACAACTTAGCACCCCGGAGGGAACTGCGGCAGGCCGGTGCTCAGCCGAGTATGCCTTCGCGGATGGCGCGCAGCACGGCATTGGTGCGGTCACGGGCCCCGAGCTTCACCAGAATCGAGGAAATGTGGTTTTTCACCGTCCCTTCGGCCAGATGGACCAGTTGGGCGATCTGCCGGTTGGAGTATCCTTCGGCCACCAGACGGAGCACCTCGGTCTCACGCTCGGTGAGACTCTCCAGCACCACGCCTGCGGATCCCGCCGGCGGCGGTGAGGTTCTGATGGCCCGCACCAGCCGGTCGGTGATCGAGGGGGCGATGAGCGTTCCGCCTTCAGCCAGCGCATGGACGGCCTGGGCCAGCTGCTCCACGGTGACGTCTTTGAGGAGGTAGCCGCGAGCCCCGGCGCGCAGAGCGTCGAGCACCAGGACATCATCGTCGAAGGTGGTGAGCACCAGAACGGGGATCTCACTGCCGGACTCCTGCAGCCTCTGCAGCAGCCACAGACCGTCGTAGGCCGGCATGCGCAGATCCAGGAGTATCACCTCGGGAGACTGGCCTTCGAGCGCGGCGAGCGCCTCTGCGCCGTCCCCAGCCTCTGCCACCACGGTGATCCCGCCGAGCTCCAGCAGGGTCCTGATGCCCTGCCTGACCAGGGTCTGGTCATCGACCACCATGACCTGCGGCTGCTCAGCGGTCGCGGCGAAGTCCTCCATAAAGTCTCAGCCTACTGCCCGGCGACCTTTGTCCAGAGGTGCCGAAAGTCATGGGCCAGTTCAAGACCGCTGGCTCAGCCGCCGTTGGCCGCAGCCCGCTCCCGGTCGCGCCGACGGTCCTCGGCCGCCTGGCGGGTCAGCTCGGAGCCGGCCTCGGCGTCGCGGGTCAGGTTCTCCCCGGTGGCGGGGTCGAACAGGTGGATTCTGCCGGCGTCGACCCACAGCTCGGCGGTGTCGCCGCCGCGGACCCGTGACATGGCGTCGACGGCCACCACCAGTTGAGTGCGCAGTTCGTCGGTGTCCATATCCGCGGCGAGGTTCTGCAGGACCTCGGCCACCCGCGGGTCGTTCTCGTAGCTGATGTAGGCGTACTGCTCATTGCCCAGCCACTCCACGTGGCTGAGCTCGGCGGAGAAGACCGACCCACGGGCCCGGCGGCTCTCGCGCACCTGGGATGCCTCCTCGAAGAACTCCGGTCGCGCACCGGCCAGCACCACATCTTTGTCCTGACCGGCAGCGGCGATGTGCTCAGGAAGCTCGATCTCGCCCAAAGGGGTGCTCAAGCACATCGCTCCGGTGGAGCTGCGCTGAACAGTGCCGGGGATGAAGTTCATTGACGGCGCGCCGATGAATCCTGCCACGAACAGATTGGCCGGCTGCTCATAGAGCTCCCGCGGCGAGGCGATCTGCTGGAGCACGCCCCGCTTCAGCACGGCCACCCGGTCACCGAGGGTCATCGCCTCGGTCTGGTCGTGGGTGACGTAGACGCTGGTGGTGTTGAGTCTGCGCTGCAGCTGGGAGATCTCGGTGCGCATCTGGCCACGCAGCTTAGCGTCCAGGTTGCTCAGAGGCTCGTCGAAGAGGAAGGCGTTGGCCTCCCGCACGATGGCCCGGCCCATCGCCACACGCTGACGCTGGCCGCCGGAGAGGTTCGCCGGCTTACGGTCCAGGTGCTCGGTCAGCTCCAGCATCCCTGCGGCACGCTGCACCTTGTCCTTCACCTCCTCCTGGGTGAACTTGCCCTTGGCCAGGCGCATGGGGAAGGCGATGTTCTCGAACACCGTCAGGTGCGGGTAGAGCGCGTAGTTCTGGAAGACCATGGCCAGGTTGCGGTCCCGCGGGGGCTTGTCGTTGACCACGTCCCCGCCGATGCGCAGCTCGCCGGAGGTGACGTCCTCCAGCCCCACGATCATTCGCAGCAGAGTGGACTTTCCGCAGCCGGAGGGCCCGACGAGTATGACGAACTCGCCGTCCTCGATATCTATAGAGATATCGTTGACCGCCGGAAAGCCGTCGTCGTACTCCTTGACGATGTTGTTCAGGGTGATCGATGCCATGCGCTTTCCTTTCTACGCTTCTGCTCTCAGCCTTTGACCGCGCCTTGGGTCAGCCCTGAGACAATCTGTCGCTGGAACAGCAGGACCAGTACGACCACGGGGATGGTGACCACGATGGCGGCCGCGGAGATGGCCCCGGTGGGCTGTTCGAACTGTGAGGCTCCGGTGAAGAACGCCAAAGCGGCAGGCACTGGCCTGGCGGCCTCGGTGGAGGTCAGTGAGATTCCGTAGACGAAATCGTTCCAGGCGATGAAGAACGCAATGATCGCGGTGGTGAACACCCCGGGTGCGGCTAAGGGGACGATGGCCTTGCGGAAGGCCTGCCACTGTGTGGCACCGTCGACCTGAGCCGCCAGCTCCAGATCCCAGGGGATCTGGCGGAAGAACGCCGAGAGCGTCCAGATGGAGATCGGCAGCGTCAGGGACAGGTACGGGATGATCAGGCCGAGCCAGGTGTCGTACAGCCCGATCTGCCGCCAGACGTTGAACAGCGGTGTGACCACCGAGATCACCGGGAAGATGGAGACCGCCAGGGCCGCACCGAGTACCAGGCGCTTGCCGGGGAAGTCCAGCCTCGCTATGGCGTAGGCGCACAGTGTGGCGAGCACCACGGCGATGAAGGTGGCGATCAGCGTGATGCCGATCGAGTTCCGCAGGGCGGTGAGGAACAGCTCCTGCGCCTGCCCCACGAAGATCATCTCGTAGTTGGCCAGCGTCCAGCTGGTGGGCCAGAACCTCTGGTTGCCCAGGTCTCCGGGAGTCTTGAAACTGTTGGCGAAGATCGCCACCACGGGGAACAGCGAGTACCCCAGCACCAGCACCGCGGCAATGGCCCAACCCAGTCGGGTCTTCGTCGTGACGCTCATCAGCCTTTCCCTCCCTTCTTGGCTTTTCCTCCGCCGGCGTCTGTCCCAGAGGCGAGGTCGACTTTGAACAGCTTGATCGCCACGAAACAGATCAGCAGCACACAGGCGAACAGCACTACGGAGACCGCTGAGCCCAGCCCGATCTCCAGCCTGCTGATCGACTGCCGGTAGGCCAGCAGGGCGAGCACTTCGGTGTTGGCCTCACCACCGGTCATGATGAAGACATTGTCGAAGATCCGGAAGGCATCCAGTGCCCTGAAGAGCACTGCCACCATGATGGCGGCCTTCATATTCGGCACAGTGACCCGGTAGAACTGCTGCCAACGGGTGGCTCCGTCCACCTTGGCCGCCTCCACCAGCTCGTCCGGCACCTGGGCCAGGCCCGCCAGCAGGAGCAGGGCGATGAACGGTGTGGTCTTCCAGATCTCGGAAGCCATGATGACGGTGACCGCGGTGCCGAAATTGGAGAACCAGTCCAATTCGTCGCTGATGCCGGGCAGCCAGGAGAACCAGTTGTTCACGAACCCTGAGTTGATGTCGAACATGTAGTACCAGGCAAAGGCCGAAACCACGGTGATGATCCCGTAGGGCACCAGGATCGCGGTGCGCAGCAGACCTCGCAGGCTCTTGAGCGCACGGTGCATCACCAAGGCCAGGGCGAAGCCCAGAACCAGCTCCACGGCAACAGTGACGACAGTGATCAGCACCGTGACCAGGAATGGTCTCCAGAATCCCCAGTCGGTGAACAGCAGAATGTAGTTGTCCAGGAAGACGAAGGAACGATCGTCTGGTGCGGTGAGCCGGAAGGAGTACAACGAGTCGAAGACCGCTTGCCCGATCGGGTAGGCGGTGACCGCCAGCATGATGACAAAGGCCGGACCGGCGAGAATCCATCCCAGCCGAGTTTCGGCCCTGGCCCGCTCGGACTTCTTCGGCTTCTCCCGCTGCCGCCTAGAGGCTGGGGCGGACTTCACGGTGTCAGTCACAGCAGACGCTCCCCTCTGAGGACTTCACCGATGAAGGTATCGGCCCGCTGCGGTGCACGGTCGGGATCGATGCCGGAGATCGGTGTGAATTCATCCTGAATCACTTCGGAGATCTCGTTGTAGTACGGGGTCTGGGGTCTGGGTGCAGCCTCATCGAGCGCCTCGCGGATGACATCGGCCATAGGGTAGTCCTCCTCGATGCGAGGATCGTCGAATGCCGACTCCGAGGAGGGAGGATTGCCGTTGGTCACAAAGTACTCTGCCTGGTTCTCTGGCTGGACGATACACTCGATGGCCTCATACGCCAGATCATGGTGTTCGGAGTCGATGCCGACGCCCAAATTGATTCCTCCCAGCGGTGCCGCTGCCGGAGTCTCAGCGTCCACGCGCGGGTAGGGGGCCCAGCCGACATCGTCAGGAACGTCTGATTCGATGCTTCCGTCCTCAGCTGCCGCATTGGTGGCAGCCCAGACAAAGGGCCAGTTGACCATGAAGGAACCGTGGTCGCGCTGGAACATCAGCATGCCCTGATTCTCGTCCATGGACGCCACGCCTGGACCTGCTAAACGATCCTGACCGATAACACTGATGATCTCTGCGGCCATGCGTCCGGCATCCGAGTCCAGGGTCGTCTCCAGGTCCTCTGCCGAGGCTGCCGGATCCACCAGGATGGATTCCTCCTGTGATTCGACAAGCGCGTTGACCCAGACGGTCATGGACTCAGCCCGGACCCCTTGAATGCTGATGTACTTGTCCTGTTCCCTGACAGCATCGATGATCTCCTCCCAGGTCACCGGCTGGCTCATATCGAGTCCGGCAGCCTCTGCCACCGATTCCCGGTACCAGAGAATCTGCGTGTTGGCCCAGAAGGGCACTGTGACGATTTCGTCTTTCCACATCGCACCGGCAAGGGCACCGTCCAAGGTGTCCTCTGTGGTGCGCTCTGCGACATCGTCAGGGACCGGTGCTAAGAATCCGGGCTCGGCCAGCTCCGGGATGAAGGGCGGGTCGATGGACATAATGTCCAGCGAGGAGTCGCCTGCTGCCAGGCGGCGTGCCAGCTGTTCGCGCTGGTCCGGCGCGTCATTGGGCAGCAGCGAGGTCTGGATGCGGTATGCACCGTCGGCCTCTTCGGTGCACTGGTCAGCAAGTGCCTGCTGTCCGCCGTCGTCCGGGTTGATGTACCAGGTCAGCACTGGAGTGCCATCGTCGGTACCGCAGCCGGTGAGCAAGAGCGCCCCCACTGCGACAGCGGCGCCAGCCGTACGTCCTTTCACCGGTACCGAACCTCCTCGCTGGGGTGATATGAATCACATTACTCAGTGGAAACATTAGTACCTTCACGCGGCAATGGGAAGGGCTTCGCTACGCGGACTTCTTGCGGAGCTTCTTCGCCTCGTCCCGGGTGATCATCAGGGGCTCGGCGCCGTCGCGGACCACCTCTGCGGTGATGGAGACCGAGGCGATATCATCCCGGCCGGGCAGGTCGAACATGATGGGGTTGAGCACGTTCTCCAGGATCGAGCGCAGTCCACGGGCTCCTGTCCCCCGGGCCTGGGCGAGTGCGACCACGGCGGCAATAGCATCCTCGTCGAAGGTCAGCTCGACATCGTCCAGGCTGAAGATCTTCTGATACTGCTTCACCAGTGCGTTCTTCGGCTCGGTGAGAATCTCGGTGAGGGCGTCCTCATCAAGCTCCTCCACTGTGGCGACCACTGGGAGCCGGCCGATGAACTCGGGGATGAGGCCGAATTTGTGCAGATCCTCGGGCTCCACATCGGCGTAGCTGGCCTCGCCGGGAACAATGGTGGACAGCGGAGCCCCGAAGCCGATGCCTTTGCGGCCGGCCCGGGACTCGATGATCTCCTCCAGACCGGCGAATGCGCCGGCGACGATGAACAGCACATTGGAGGTGTCGATCTGGATGAACTCCTGCTGGGGGTGCTTGCGGCCACCCTGGGGGGCCACCGAGGCGGTGGTGCCCTCCAGGATCTTCAGCAGCGCCTGCTGCACGCCCTCACCGGAGACGTCCCGGGTGATGGAGGGATTCTCCGATTTGCGGGAGATCTTGTCGATCTCGTCGATGTAGACAATGCCCTGCTCGGCCTTCTTGACGTCGCCGTCGGCGGCCTGGATCAGCTTCAGCAGGATGTTCTCCACATCCTCACCCACGTATCCGGCCTCGGTGAGGCTGGTGGCGTCGGCGACGATGAACGGGACCTGCAGCTTCCGGGCCAAAGACTGTGCCAGGTAGGTCTTTCCGGAGCCGGTGGGGCCGACCATGAGGATATTTGACTTGCCGATCTCGACGTCGTCGTACGGGCCCTTCTCCAAAGAGGCGGTCTTGGACGCTGAGCCGGTGACTTGGATGCGCTTGTAATGATTGTGCACTGCGACCGCCAGCGCTCGCTTCGCCTTGACCTGACCTACCACGTACTCGTCCAGGAAGTCCTTGATCTCCCTGGGGGTGGGCAGTTCGACCTCAGCGGTCTCCTGGACCTCGTTGAGGTACTCCTCGATGATCTCGTTGCACAGCTCGATGCATTCGTCGCAGATATAGACACCGGGGCCTGCGATCAGCTTGTACCGCACCTGCTTCTGGGACTTGCCGCAGAATGAGCACTTCAGCAGGTCAGTGCTCTCACCAATTCGGGCCATAGTCAGGCAACCCTCTCACCGCGCAGATCGTTTCAGGAACTACATCAAGCCTACGGCAGAGCCAGGACATGGACCGGAACCGCCACGGATCATGACGTCCCGCTGAGGCGCAAGCCCGCTTAGAGGCGGCGCGACATGTGCCCGCCGCCGGGACAAACCGGGCCTCGAGCCAAGCGAAGCGACGGCGAGCCCTTCAGGCGTGAAGGCGAGCGCAAGCTCGCCGAGAGGCGGCGCGACATGCGCGCGCCGCCGGGATCAACTCAGACCGGCAGCTTGCGGGAGGACAGCACCTCGTCAACCAGGCCGTACTCCTTGGCACCTTCAGCCGAGAGGAACTTATCGCGGTCGATATCCGCAGCTACTTCCTCGGCAGTCTTGTTGGTGTGCTGGGCCAGCACCTCCTCCATCCAGGTACGGATGCGGCGGATCTCATCAGCCTGGATGCCCAGATCAGTGGCTGTGCCGCGGGCACCTCCCATCGCCGGCTGGTGGATCAGCACGCGCGCATTCGGCAGCGCCAGGCGCTTTCCCGGCGTGCCGGCGGCAAGCAGCACCGCAGCGGCCGAGGCCGCCTGGCCCAGACAGACAGTCTGCACATGTGGGCGGATGAACTGCATGGTGTCATAGATCGCGGTCATCGCGGTGAAGGAACCACCCGGGGAGTTGATGTAGAGGGTGATGTCCCGCTCGGAGTCCATCGACTCCAGCACCAGCAGCTGGGCCATGATGTCATCGGCGGAGGCATCATCCACCTGTGCCCCGAGGAAGACGATGCGGTCCTCGAAGAGCTTGGCATAGGGGTCCTGCCGCTTGAAGCCGTAGGGGGTGCGCTCCTCGAACTGCGGCAGGATGTAGCGGGACTCGATGCTGCCGGGGGCATGAGGCACAGCCTGCGGGCTCTGTGCGGGCTGGGGGTTCTGGTGGAAATCAAAGTTCATCTCAAAGTCTCCTGTGAAGTCCTGGTGGCCTGTGAGGTCTCGGAAGCCGGCGCCGTCGCTCAGACTCCTCCGCCGCCGGAGACGGTCGAGGACCGCTGGGCGATCTTGTCGAAGAAGCCGTACTCCAGGCCATCTTCCGCAGTGAACCACTTGTCGCGGGCGTTGTCCTTGAGGATCGTGTCCACCGACTGGCCGGTCTGCTCAGCGGTCAGCTCGGCCATGACCTGCTTCATATGCTTGATCAGCTCAGCCTGGATGCGCACATCCGACTCGGTGCCGCCGATGCCTCCGGAGGGCTGGTGCATCAGGATGCGGGCGTGCGGGGTGGCGAACCGCTTCCCGGGGGTCCCGGAGGACAGCAGGAACTGGCCCATGGAGGCGGCCAGGCCGGTGGCCACCGTCACCACGTCGTTCGGGATGAACTGCATGGTGTCGTAGATGGCCATCCCGGCGGTGACGGAGCCGCCCGGGGAGTTGATGTAGAGGTAGATGTCGCGCTCAGGGTCCTCGGCCGAGAGCAGCAGCATCTGGGAGCAGATGGTGTTCGCGTTATCGTCGCGCACCTCAGAGCCCAGCCAGATGATCCGCTCCTTGAGGAGCCGGTTGTAGATGTAGTTCTCCTGGGATGCCGGGTCCACGCTCGAGGCAGTGGGCAGCTGCTCAGACATCGAGTTCCTCCAAAGGTCTCTTCACGGGTTCTGCTACGACATTACTGGAGACAGAGCACGACGACGCCGAGCACACCGGACTGTTCGCCGTCGGCACAGCTTAGTTCCGCCGGCGGGGAAATCTCTCACCATGGTGAGGAATCATTGCCGAGTGTTGGAATCTCTCCGCGCCGCATGTCCCGAGGCGGAGGGATTCCAGCACTCGGTGCCACGGCCATCACACCTACAGCAAGTCCTATCGGTGCGCACACGGACCCCAGAGGTCTGGGACCCGCGCGGCTGCACAACTGCCGGGTGGGCCACGTCAGGGAGCCACGCTCACCTGAGCTGATCGCCAGACTGACATGATCGCACCCGCCATGTCACAAGTTCGCGGGTCAGTCGGCCAGCGGTGAAACATCGATGGTGTGATGGATGGTCAGCGCCGCGCCCGGACAGCAATCACTCTGTCTGTTCGCCGTCGCTGAGGAACTGTGCCTACGAGACAGGTATACCCCGGCACCATGGGCACCAGGGCACACCTCTGTGTTGAACGTGCTTACTTGTCCTCGGACTCCTCGGCCGGCGCTGTGTCTTCAGCTGCCTCTTCTGCCTCGGTGGTCTCGTCAGCGGCATCGGAAGTGTCTGCTGAAGACTCGTCCGGGGCGTCGTCGTTCTCCTGCTCGTCCGCGGGGGTGACGAACTCGGTAAGATCCACCTCGTTGCCGTCGGTGTCGGTGACCTTGGCCAGCTCCAGCACCTTGGCCAGGGCCTTGCGGCGGCGGACCTCTCCCATGATCATCGGGACCTGGCCGGCCTGATCCAGCATCTGGGCGAACTGGTTGGGCTCCATGCCGTACTGCTGGGCAGTGGCCACGATGTACTCGATGATCTCACCCTGGTCGACCCCGATCTCTTCCTTCTCAGCGATCAGGTCCAGGACGATCTCATTGCGGAAGGCCTCCTCGGTCTGCTCCCGGATCTCGGTGCGGTGCTCATCCGTGTCGTGGGAGTCGCCCTCAGAGTGCCCTTGCGAGCTGAAGTGCTGGTTGATCTGCTCCTCGACCACGGATCCCGGGACCGGAACCTCGACCAGGCCCATCAGCTTCTCGAGGACTTTGTCACGGGCTTCTACGCCCTGCTTCTCCAGGATGGTGGATTCGGCCTTGGACCTCAGGTCATCTTTGAGCTCATCAATGGTGTCGAACTCAGAGGCCAGCTGGGCGAACTCGTCGTCGGCCTCGGGCAGCTCACGCTCCTTGACGGCAGTCAGGGTGACCTTGACGTTCGCCTCTTCGCCGGAGTGCTCACCGCCGGCCAGGGTGGTGGTGAAGGTGGCGTCCTCCTCAGCGGAGAGCCCCTCCAGGGCCTCGTCCAGGCCCTCAAGCATGGTGCCTGCACCCACCTGGTAGCTGAGTCCGGTGGCGTTGTCGACCTCGTCATCGCCGATGGTGGCAACCATGTCGATGGTGACGAAGTCATCGGTCTTCGCCGGCCGTTCGACTTCCTTGAGAGTGCCGAAGCGGGAGCGCAGAGCGTCCAGCTCCTCCTGGACGGCCTCCTCGTCAGCCTCCTGGGGCTCGACCTCGACCTCCAGACCGGCGTAGTCGGGCAGCTCAACCGTGGGCTTGACGTCGAGTTCTCCGGAGAACTTCAGCACGCCCTCATTGGTCTTGACGTCAGGGATCTCCTCGACCTCTACCTCGGGGCGGGAGAGCGGGGTGACCTCTGCTTCGGCGAGACCGGCCTGATAGAACTCCTGCAGACCGTCGTTGATGGCCTGCTGGATGACGGCCTCGCGGCCGAAGCGCTGATCGATGATGGGGGCGGGGACCTTGCCCTTGCGGAAACCCGGGATCTGAACCTGGTTGGCGATGCTCTTATAGGCAGCCTTGATCTTGGGCTCAAGCTCCTCGCCGGACACCTCCACGGTGAGCTTGACTCGAGTCGGGTTCAGTTCTTCGACGGTGCTCTTGACCACGTATGGGCTCCTGAATATTGCTCTAGCTGAGATTGCTGTTGACGTGCCGGTCTTCAAGCCGGAGCCCGCCGCCACTGCTGGCGGCAGGCTTCCCACTCTGTCGGGAAGACAGGATTTGAACCTGCGACCTCTCGCTCCCAAAGCGAGCGCTCTACCAAACTGAACTACTTCCCGTTTGCCTGCACGTGCTCACACACGCCCCGGGGCGTACGCATGAACCGCTACACAATACCGTGATCCACCGCTGTGCGGCGAATCCTCATCACCTCTTGCTCGGCACTGATGACTGATCACCTCTCTGCCACAGCAGAAAAGGCCGCTGACTAATGAGGTCAGCGGCCTTGTTCCCGAGAGTCTGAGCGTGGGCCCCGCGGGACTTGAACCCGCAACCTGCAGATTAAGAGTCTGATGCTCTGCCAGTTGAGCTAGAGGCCCTCGAATGAGAACTTCAGCTTCTCAGAAATAGTGCCCGCCTTCACGCGGACAACGACATGCGACTTTATCACCTAATCATCCCTGGTGCCACTCTGCCTAGTGTGAAGCTGCTCTCAAGCACGCTTACGCTCAACCACATCCATGAAGTGGTCGAGGAAGGCGTAGAAGTCTTCCACGTCCAGCTGCTGGTTCAGCGCGACTTCAGGCAGCTGTGTGAAAGTGACGCGATATTGCACATCCAGCTTGACTCTTCGCCCGGTGGAAAGTGCGATCTCCACCGTCGAATCCTCAGCGGCCATTCCTGCCAAGTTGGTCAGGTTCACCAGTACCGGCACACTGGGCGAGGGCTTGCCCCTGCCCTCCGAGGGTGGCAGGACCTCAGCGGGGTCCAGGGGGCAGAGCACCAGCTCGGCCGGCTCCCGCCGGTATCCCACAATCAGGTGCCGTGCCGCTTCGGCCGCCTCCTGGGCAGAAAGCTCGGCGGTGGAGTCCTCACCGCTGGACACCACAGGCTCTGGATGCTCCGCACGGCCGAGCAGATTCTCCGCGTAGAGCAGATTGTAGGAGCCGAAGTTCATCACCGAGGCGTCGAAGACCTCGCGGAAGGCGGCAACCAGCTCCTCCTCCGGGGGACTGCGATCAGTACTGATGACCATGCAGGTAGTCTACGTGGGAGCACATACATGCCAAGGACAGGAGCCCTCCATGACTGCACAATTGAGCCCCGGAGATACCGCACCCGCGTTCACCCTTCCCGCTTCCGACGGCAGCAACGTCTCGCTGAGCGACTACCGCGGCCAGAAGGTGATCGTCTATTTCTACCCCAAGGCTTCGACCCCGGGATGCACCACCCAAGCCTGTGACTTCCGGGATTCACTGGCCTCCCTGCAGGCAGCCGGCTACCAGGTGCTGGGACTCTCCCCCGACCCGGTCTCCGCCTTGGAGAAGTTCAGCAGCATGGAGGACTTGAGCTTTCCCCTGCTTGCTGACCAGGACCATGCTGTGGCCGAGGCCTACGGGGCCTGGGGCGAGAAGAAGAACTACGGCAAGGTCTATGCGGGACTCATCCGTTCGACTGTGGTAATCGATGAGGAGGGCAACGTCACTCTCGCCCAGTACAACGTGAAGGCCACCGGTCACGTGGCCCGGCTGAGAAAGACCCTGGGCCTGTAGGATAGTGCGCTGTCGCGGTCGCTTATCCAGATAGCGTGGCGGCGATCCGGGCGAGTGGCGGAATTGGTAGACGCGCTGGATTTAGGTTCCAGTGTCTTATGACGTAGGGGTTCAAGTCCCCTCTCGCCCACGTGAACGTTCTGTCCCGGCGCCTGTTCCTGGGCGCCTCCTCCGCCGCGGGAGCTGCTGCCGCACTCTACTCCGCAAACGGTGAAGGAGCCGAGCAGACTGACCAGCCTCCGGAGGAGGACGACGGCGACGCCGCGCCGGAAACCTCCGGTGCAGTGACCATTGCCGGGATCCACCCCCCGGCATCATTGGACCCCGGTATGGCCACTGACACCGAAACCGAGCGGGTCCTCCGGCAGATCTTCGAGCCGCTGGTCGGGGTAGACCCCAGCACCGGCTCAGTGGCACCGCTGCTGGCGGACCAGTGGGAGGTCAGCGCCGATGAGCTGACCTACACCTTCATCCTGCGTGAGGGCGTGGTATTCCACGACGGCAGCGCACTGACCGCTGAGGTGGTGGTGGAGAACTTCGAACGCTGGGGACGGTTGGACTACCTCTACGGCTATGGGAACATCAGCCGATCCACCCCCCTGGCCTTCCCCTCGGTCTTCGGCGGGTATCTGAACTCCGATGACTGTGTGCTGGAGTCCGTGGAAGCCGAAGACGAACGCACTCTGGTGTTGACCCTGAGTACACCGGTGGTCTACCTGCTGCAGGCCCTGACCCTTCCCGCCTTCGGAATCGCCTCTGCCGAGGTGCTGGTCGACAATGACCCGGGGCTGATCTCCCGCGCACCCATGGGGACCGGCCCCTACCGTTTGGCCGAGCCGGAGAACGACGACGGCGCAACGGTCACCCTCCAGGCCTTCGATGAGTACTGGGATGCCGCAGAGGGACCCGCTGAGGTGACCATCCGCCCACTGCCCAAGAGCT
Source organism: Nesterenkonia muleiensis (assembly GCF_003600155.1). Classification (GTDB taxonomy): domain Bacteria; phylum Actinomycetota; class Actinomycetes; order Actinomycetales; family Micrococcaceae; genus Nesterenkonia; species Nesterenkonia muleiensis. Next base: position 57,028 of record NZ_QWLD01000050.1, read on the forward strand.
TCGACCGACTCCGTGAGCTTCAGCGCGGCCAAGCCGATGTCTACGACCTGATCACCGCGGACAACCTGCGCTCACTCGTGCAGTCAGGCCGGCTGATCCTGCAGCGCGACCCGTTCTCAGTGCTCTACATGGGGTTCAACCTCGATCATCCGGTCATGTCCGACGTCCTGGTGCGGCAGGCTGCGGCCCGGGCGGTGAACCGTCCGGAGCTGGTGGAGAACATCTTCCTCGACGGCACCCGGCCCGCCTACCAGTTCACCCCGGCCGCGCTGGCAGTCCACTCCGACACCGCCTTGCAGCACAGCTACAGCCTCTCGCTGGCCCAGGAGCTGCTGGAGGACTCCGGCTACGACGGCGAGCCCTTGGACTTCTACTACCCGATCACCACCACCCGCAGCTACCTGCCCCGACCAGAGGCGGTGTTCGCCGCCGTGGCTGCGGACCTCACCGCCGCCGGGTTTGTGATCCGGCCCAAGCCGGTGCGCTGGTCCGACGGATATGTCGAACAGCTCATGGGTGACTCCTCCCGGGCCATGCACCTGCTGGGCCGCAACGGGGGCTTCCGCTCACCGCACACGTTCTTCTCTCCGCTGTTCGGACAGGCCAGCCGGGAGTTCAACTTCCACGACGAAGAAGTCATCGAGCTTCTCAACAGCGCCCGCGCCGAATCCGAGGAGGAGGACCGCATTCAGCTGTACCAGGAGGTGGCCGACATCATTCAGGACCGGCTTCCGGCGCTGCCGCTGGCCTATCCGATCTCGGGGTTGGCCCTCGGCTCGGGGATGGCGGACTATCCGATGTCTCCGGTGCTCAACGAACGCTTCGCTGAGATCCGCTTGGCCGAAAGCTGAGCAGCCTGCGTCAATTTCCTGCCCGCTATGGCCCGGCGGTAGAGTCGGAGCCGAATCCACTTGATCATCTGAGCATTCTGAGGAGCCCTGCCGTGAGCGAGTCACCGTCGACCACCTCATCCCAGCGTTTCGACGTGATTCTGATCGGCGGTGGCATTATGTCCACCACGCTCGGGGCCATCCTCAAGGAGCTGCAGCCCGAGTGGCGCATCGCCCTGTTCGAGAAGCTCGACGGCGCCGGCCAAGAGTCCTCAGACCCGTGGAACAACGCAGGGACCGGCCATACTGCTTTCTGCGAGCTCAACTACACCCCGCGGGGGACTGACGGTTCCATCTCCACCGCCAAGGCCTGCGGCATCGCCGAGCAGTTCCACGTCTCCCGGCAGCTGTGGTCGCACTGGGTCCGTGAGGGCACACTGGGTTCGCCCCGGACCTTCATCAACGCACTGCCGCATATCAGCTTCGTCTGGGGGGAGAAGAACTGCCAGTACCTGCGAGACCGCTACGAAGCGATGCGGGCCGAGCCGCTGTTCGCCCACATCGAGCACAGCGAGGACCTGGACGCCATCGGCGAATGGGCACCGCTGCTCTCAACCGGGCGCGCCGCGGAGCAGCCGGTGGCAGCCTCGAAGTTCGAGGACGGCACCGACGTGGACTTTGGATCGGTCAGCCGTCAGCTAGCCGGACACCTTGACTCCGAAGGTGTGGAGCTGCGCTACAGCCACGAGGTCACCGGTCTGTCCCGCGGCACAGACGGCCGTTGGGACCTGAAGGTCAAGAACACCGCCGGTGGGGAGAAGTTCACCGCCAGCGCCCGGTTCGTCTTCGTCGGAGCCGGCGGCGGCGCCCTGAGCCTGCTGCAGTCCAGCGGCATTGAGGAGATCAGGGGCTTCGGCGGGTTCCCCGTCTCCGGGCAGTTCCTGCGCGCCCTTGACACCTCTACCGCGGAGCAGCACCACGCCAAGGTCTACGGCCTGGCCTCGGTGGGCGCTCCGCCGATGTCTGTGCCCCATCTGGACACCCGGTTCGTGGAAGGGCGGCGTTCGCTGATGTTCGGCCCCTATGCCGGCTTCTCCACCAACTTCCTGAAGTCCGGCTCGTACTTCGATCTGCCGTTCTCCGTGCGCGGGCACAATCTGCTGCCGATGCTGCGGGTCGGGGCCACCAACACCTCTCTGGTGACCTACCTGCTCAAGGAGATCGCCAAGACGCACAAGAAGAAGGTGGAGGCGCTGCGAGACTTCTTCCCGGAGGCCGAGGCCGACAAGTGGGAGCTCATCACCGCAGGCCAGCGGGTACAGGTGATGAAGAAGAACGAAGACGGCAAGGGTGTTCTGCAGTTCGGCACCGAGCTGATCGCCGCCGCCGACGGTTCCATCGCGGGCCTGCTGGGCGCGTCCCCGGGGGCCTCCACTGCCCCGAGCATCATGTTCAAGCTCCTGGAGCGCTGCTTCCCGGGGCAGATCGAGGCGTGGAAACCCCACCTGGAGGTCATGGTGCCCTCTTACGGCCGGATCCTCAACGAGGACGAAAAACTCCTGTCAGAGGTGACCGAGTCCACCGCGGAGGCTCTCCAACTCGACGTCTGAGCGGAGGACAACGACGACGTGGGACAGTTGCGCTACCCCGCTCCGGACACCCGACGCACCGCACACGGACTGACGGTTCACACCTGGGAGCACCAGCAGCCGTTATCCGGCCCGATCATCCTGATTCACGGTTTCGCCTCCAATACCCTGTTCAACTGGGTCAAGACTGGCTGGCTGGATCCGCTGATGGAGACTGGGCGCAGCGTGATCTCCGTAGACCTCCCCGGCCACGGTGCTTCCCGGGATGTAGACCCCACCGGGCTGAGCATGGACGAGGTACTGACCGACCTGCACCGGCTGACCTCCGAAATGGGCCCGCACACCGCGGTCCACGGCTATTCCCTGGGCTCACGCGTGGCCTGGCAGTTCGCCCATGCCCATCCCGGTTCAGTGGCCCATCTGGTCATCGGCGGATCACCGGTCACCGCTGAGGCCTACCACGTGGATCCAGCCCAGGCCCGGGCCTGGGCCGCAGGCGGCTCCGAACCGGCCGATGAACTCACCCGTGGCTACATCACCGTAGCCGCTATGACCCCCGGGCAGAACCTGCCCCATGTGGTGGAGCTCAGGTTGGCACTGGGAGCTGACCTCATCCCTCCGGAGGAGACTGTTCCATCGGTCCCCACACTGGTGGTCGCAGGCGGCAACGATGAGATCGCTGCCGGGTCCGAGCAGATGGCGCAGTGGGTACGGCAAGCTGGCCAGCCGGCACGCTTCGTGGAGCTGCCCGGGCGCAACCATGTCAATGCGCTGACGTCCCGGGACTATAAGGGCGCGGTGACGGACTTTCTTCGGAGCTGACGCTGAAGCGCAGCATCACCAGCACCGGCACTGCTGCGGCGGCGATGATCCCGCAGGCCACCAGCGGCGCTGTCCAGGCGGCGAGGAAACCGCACACCAGCGTCAGCAGGAAGGAGAGCCCCAAGGCGGTGCGGTCCAGCCGGCGCTGCGGGGCGCAGATCCGCTCCGCCGGTGCTGCCGCGCCAGCGGCAAGGCTCAGCGTCAGGGCAAGCACCAGATGACCCTGTTCAGCTGACGTGACCAGCAGAATCACCAGCACCACGTAGATCACGGTCTGACACAGCAGCAGATTCCGCCAGCTCACCCACCGGGACAGGAGCCGGGCGATTCCGGAGGAGAGGAGGAACCCCGCCACCGCTGCCGCCCCCGCGCCCAAGGCAATCCACCATCCTGCCGCGGAGAGGCTCAGTCCGACGGCGAAGGGCAGCAGTGTCCCCGGCAGGCGGGCCAGCAGCTGGAGGACCCTGATCACGAGGCTCCCACCAGTTCCAGCGTCGAGCCGCGATGGGTCTTGCTGACTTTCAGCTGTACAGGGATCTGCTGGTGCATCTCGGTCACGTGGCTGACCACGCCGATTCTCCGACCTTCACCCTGCAAGGTATGCAGCGCCGCCATCACAGAATCGAGCGTCTGCTCGTCCAGGGAGCCGAACCCCTCATCGATGAACAGGCTGTCCAGTCCGATGCCTCCTGACTCGGACTGCACCATCTCCGCCAGCCCCAGGGCGAGCGCGAGTGCAGCCATGAACGTCTCACCCCCGGAGAGAGACTCTGCCGGCCGCTGCTGTTCGGCATACTCATCGTGGACTTTGAGGTCGAGTCCGCGCAGTCCGCGCCCACCGCGGTCGGCGTCGAGCAGAAGCTGGTAACGGCCATCTGTCATTGCGCTCAGATGCTGGGTGGCGGCCTCGGCCACACGTTCCAGTCTGGCGGCCAGCACGAAGGTGGTCAGGCGCATCCGTCGGCTGTTGTCGCCTCCCACACCACGTACTGCTTCGGCCAGTTCAGCACGGCGAAGGGTGTCAGCCGCCTGCTGGTTCCGGTCGGTGAGCGACTGCTGCAGCGCAGCAGCTGTGCGTTCGACACCACGAGCTTCAGCGGTGAAATCGGTGAGCCTGCGGTGGGCCTGCTCGTAGGAGTCCTGGGCTTGGGCGGCTGCCCGTTCAGCCTCCTGCAAGTCTTCTTGGCTGGGGGACTGCTCCTCAGCAGCGGCACGGCGCATACCGGCTTTGACGTCGTGGTCATATTCGGCCTCGTAGTCGAGGCTGGCAGCGGTGGCCATGAAGGACTCCAGCACTTCGGTGAGCCGCGGCAGCTCATCCTCTGGCAGCAGTGCGGCTGCGACCGCTTGAGCGTGGGGGAAGGCCGAGACGGTCAGATCCTCATTGACTTCCGCTCTGCGCTCATCAGCCAGCTGCTGGGACTGTTCAGTCTCCTGGCGCGCCTGTCGGGCAGCGGTGAGCCTGCCCTGCAGCGCGTCCAAGGCCGCGAGGCGGTCCGCCACGGAGTCATGGTCTCCGCGCAGGGTGGCCAACCTCTGCTCCAGATCCCTGACCTCCTGGTTCAGCCGGGCCGATTCTGCGGCCCCAGCGGCTTCGGCGTGACTGGCCTCGGTGTGCTGCTGGCGCAGCTGCGCCAGTTCCTCCCGGGTGCGCTCTGCCTCGTTGTGCAGACGTCGCTGCTCGGTGCGCTGCTGCTGGGCGGTCTCGGCCCGGTTGGTGGCCTCGGTGCACAGCCTTTCCGCCTCGGTCAGAGTGAGGTCTGCGCACTCCCCCAGGGCTGCCCGGGAGGCCTGCAGCGAGTCGGCAGCGCTGCGCTGGGCGGCGCGGGCAGCTTCCAAGGCTGAACGCGCCTCCTGAAGGGCTTCGGAGGCGGCCTCGAGCTCTTCCTCCGTGACACTGCTGGTACCGGCATCCAACGGTTGGGGGTGATCGGTAGATCCGCAGACCAGACACGGCTCCCCTGGTGAGAGCTCCTGGGCGAGCCGGTGGGCCACTGACTGCAGATAGCGCTGTGAGATCTCCCGGAGCCTCTGTTCACACGAGGTCTGGTGCTTCTGAGCCGCAGAGACGTCCTCGTCCAGCACTGCGACCTGTTGAGCCGTGCTGTCCCGTTCAGCCACCCGTTCTGCCCGGGTCTGGGCGGCAGCCAGCGCAGCCTGGGCGGCGTCGTACCGCTGATCGACCTGCTCGGCGCTGAGCAGCTGAGCCACGATCTCATCGCGCGCCTGCTGCTTGGCGCCTACCAGGGCCTCGAACTCAGTGGCGCGTTCCCGAGCCCGGACCAGTGCCTGCTGGCTCTGCTGCGCGGAGGAGACCCGCTCAGCGTGACGCTGCTCGACCTGGCCGGTCTGTGGATCGGTCAACCGTGCTCTGAGGTCCACCAGCTCATCGAATGCCTGATCGTAGGTCTGGGCAGAGATGTCGGACTGGGCCCGCAGGGCCAGCTCTGCCGCTTCCTCGGCCCGGTGCTGCTCGGCGCGGCGGTGCCTGACGGCCTGCTCGTGCTGCTCAGCACGCTTCAGGCTCTCCTGCAGCGCCGATGCCGCGTGATGGCTGGCGATCTGCTTCTCAGCGCGCTGCGCCTCTGGCTGCGCCTTCTGGTGGGCCTGGAGCCTGGCGGTATGCTCAGCCCAGCGCGTCAGCTGCCGATGCCGCAGGGTCAGGACCTCCAGCTCTTGGGCAGCGGTCTGCGCGACCTGCTGAGCCTGCGTGGCGGCCGCCTCCAAAGTCTGCCGGCATCGTCCGGCCTGCTCCAGCACGGCATCTGCCAGCTCTTCCTCCGGGAGGTCCTCGCTGCCCGGCATCTGCTCCCCCAGCAGAGCCTCCGCACTGGTGCGCAGCGACTCCGCATGCACATGGACCCGAGCCGCCAGCTCGTTGAGCTGAGACTCGGAGTCACGCTTGCGCTCCCAGAGGTAGTGTTCGAGCTGCTCATAGGTGGCAATGTCGAACAGCTGCTCGAGGATCTTCCGCCGGTCCTCGTTGGTGGCATGCATCAGCTGGGCGAAGGCCCCCTGCGGAAGCATGATCACTTTGGTGAACTCGTCCATGTCCAGTCCCAGAATCCCGGAGAGCTCTCTGTCGCCTTCGGCAATCTTGTGCACCGGGACAGGGCTCCACGCCCCGCGCTCGAACCGCTTGATGAACACCGCCGGGCCCTCGGCCTGATCAGCGGCACCGGCACGTTTGGCAGGCCGGTAGTGCCGGGGCTCACGCCGGACGTGGAAACGGTCCTGACCGCAGGAGAACTCCAGCTCCACATAGGGTTTCCGCTCTGCTGGGGCATGCTGGGACTTCAGTCCGTCGCTGCGCCGCTGACCGGGGACATCCCCATAGAGGGCGAAGGTGATGGCGTCCAGCACGGAGGTCTTCCCCGATCCGGTCTGTCCGCGCAGCAGAAACAAGCCGTCTGCGCTCAAGGCATCGAAGTCAACGGTCTCGGTGCCGGCGAAGGGCCCGAAGGCGCAGATTTCCAGACGGTGGAACTTCATGCCTTCTCCCCCGCCGACGCTGTCCTGACTGCCTCCAGGGCGGTCTCCACTGTGTTCAGCTCCTGCTGGGTCGCTGCCCGGCTGCGGACATGCTGGAGAAAACCTGCGACGACGTCCAGCTCGCTCTCTGCCTGGTGCAGCCTCTGTGCGTAGCTGCCGGCGGAATCGGTCAGTCCCGCGCCGGCGTAGCTGTAGTGCATCAGATGCGGGTATGCCTCACGGAGCCTCTGGTAGGCGCGTTCGGGCCGCTGATCATCAGTGAGGCTCACCTGAACAAAGGTCTCCTGGTGAGCCTCCACCAGCTCCGGGGCCAGGAGCTCATCGATGGTCCCCACAAGCCGTGCTAGTCGCCGTCCGATCGCCCAATCCAGCCCTCTGACAGCCACCGCGGCGTCGTCGAGCGCGGAGGTGTCAATCAGCCACGCTCCCTTGTGCTGGTTCACCTCGGAGAAGGAGTACCGGATCGGGGAGCCGGAGTACCGGACGCGGTCGGTCAGCCGCTGCCGGCCGTGGAGATGGCCCAGGGCCACATAGTCGAATCCCTCGAACAGCTCCAGGGGGACCACTGCCAGGCCGCCAGCGGTGTTTTCCCGATGGTCCAGAGTCTGTTCCGGCACGGCGGGCGCACCGATATGCCGTTCGGATTCGCTGGCTGTCCCGTGGGCGGCGAAGAGGTGGGCCATGATGATGACCCGGGTGCTGGCCTCATCGGTACTGCGCTGTGCCGCATCGGCCCGGATTCTGCGCAGCACCTCAGTCATGACTGCGGTGTGATGGGCCCGGTCCAGACCCAGCTGCTCGGCGTAGATCTGCGGCTCCAGGTACGGCACCCCATAGATGAGCAGGCGTTCGCCGGCGGCCTCGATCTGCACCGGGTCCCAGGCCTCCTCGAGCCCGGAGCGGATATGCACGCCGGAGAGTGCCACCAGCTCGCGGTTGAACCCCAGGCGCACCGCCGAGTCATGGTTACCGCTGGTCATCACCACTTTGGCACCGGCCCGGTGGAGTCTGCGCAGACACTGTCCCAGCTCGCGGACAGCCCATTCCGGGGGCAGCGCACGGTCGAAGACATCACCTGCCACCAGCACCACATCTACCGTGTGCTCCTCCACGGCGGAGCACACGGTCTGGATCATCTCCAACTGGGTCTGGCGCAGATCAGTGCCGTGGAAGCCACGGCCCAGGTGCCAGTCTGAGGTGTGCAAGACCTTCATGGTCCAACCCTACGGTCAGGCACCCACATCAGGTGCGCCGCCTGGAGGGATGTCGGCTATTCTTATCCGCTGTGGCAGCACAAGACCATTCCTCGGCAGCCAGTGGCGACCAGCGCCTCGTGGGGGCCTTCGAGCCTGCCATGCGGGATATGCTCCCGGGACCCGGTGAGCAGGTCCATGCTGAGACGCTGCTGGCGCTCTGCCTGGCAGACGGTGTGCTGGAGGTGCTGGAGTGGGCGCGTGAGGGTACCGGCGCAGACCCTGCGGCGACCATGTGGTTGGCCTCTCTGCGCTGGCACCGGCTGATCACCGGTGGCTTCCCCGAGGGCGCCCCGCAGCCGCCGCCCAGGCCCACCGACCATGCGCTGAAGCTGATCCTGGACTCCGGGGCGCTGGAGGTGCTGCCCGGCAGCGCCGAGGAGTCACTGGCCGGGCTGACCTCCGGTGAGATGAGACTCGCACCCCGACAACGAGCCGATGGCGACCGATTGAGCCGGGCCGGGACCGGAGTTGGCTCTAAGTCCTCCGAGGCGATGGAGGAAGACGCGAGAACCACGCTCACGGAGGATCCCGCACTGGCACGGATCAAGCCCATCGGCTTGGTTCCCTATGTGGAGGCTGAGATGAAGCGGGACTGGGCTGAGCAGGCCATCTGCCTGACCCACGAAGACCCGAAGCTGCTGGCCGCTGCACGCCGGCTCGCCGCCGATCTGCACAATGCCCATCTGCGCAATGATGCTGCGGCGTCTCAGGTCTGTGGTGCGAAGACTTCTCACCTCATGGTGGAGAACGACGGCGCCGGCGCTGACGATGTGCGCCATGAGCTGATCACCGTAGTGGTGGAAGACCTGGGGCGGCGGTGGCGGGCAGCGGCCAGGCCTGACCCAGCATCGCCCGGTAGCCGGCCTCAGTGACAAACCTGATCGACTGACCATTCCGCCTGCGTTTCAGCGCCGCCTGGACCTTACTGGCCCGCAGCGGAGGAAGGAACTCACCGGCCCCCAGATCCTCGGGGCTGACTCCGTCGCCGATCACCAGCAGCGTGGTGTAGCCGGTGACTTTGGAGGAGGTGGCTGCTCCGTGTGCGGCGGCCAGCGCCTTGGCATCGGGCCGCGGGATGGCCAGGTTCCCGCTGAAGACTATGTGCTGGCCGAACAGCGGATGACCGGGATCGGCTCCCGGATCGGGCGAGAGGTTCCTCCCCTCGTCCTGCCAGCGCATCAGGTCCGGGAGCATGTCGTCGCTGACCTCACTGTTGCGGGCGTCCAGCAGCTGGCCATAGCTGCGCACCTGGCGGGTGGCCCGGGATTCGTAGACCCGGGGCGCGGTCCAGGCCTCCAGCTCCTCGGGCTCGATCCTGTGGGCTGAGAAGAGATCATTGAGCTCCGCGAGCTGCTGCCGCTCGGCGATGTCCACTACGATCGCCGCGGCGGCTCGGGCGTCCCAGAGCGCATGGTGGTGATGCTTGAGGTGGAAGCCTGCTTCTTTGGCAGCGTGGGGCAGCGCGTGCGAGTCCAGCTGGTACACCGCCCTGGCCAGGCGCACTGAGCACAGCGCCCGCAGTCCCCCCGGGGAGTCCAGTCCGGAGACCTCCAGGGCGGATTCGAACACCTCGGTGTCGAAGCAGGCGTTGTGCGCCACCAACGTGTCTGCGCCGATGAACTCCGCAATCTCACCGAACAGTTCGCCGAACCGGGGCGCTGCGGCCACTTTCTCGGCGGTGATCCCGTGGATCTGCACGTTGCGGGGGTCGAACCGGTCGAAGCCGGCCGGTGGGCGCATCCGCTTGAAGTAGAGCTCATCGACAGAACCGTCACGCACCCTGACCATACCGATCGCGCACGGTGAGCCGCGAAAACCGTTGGCAGTCTCAAAGTCCACGGCGGTGAAGTTCAGACCTTCCAGCCGAGGCGGGCGCAGGCCAGCCAGCGAGCCCAGTGCACCCGGTGGCATCTAGCCCAGCGCCTCAACGATGCGAGGAGCCAGGGCGGCAAAAGCCTTGCCGCGGTGCGAGACGGCATTCTTCTCCGCCATGCTCAGTTCCGCGCAGGAGCGTTCATCGCCGGTCGGCTGCAGGACCGAGTCGTAGCCGAAACCCCCGGTCCCGCGCTCCTGGGTCAGCAGTGACCCTTCGAGCCTGCCCTCGGCTGTGTACTCCATGACGGCCTCGTCATCATCTGCGGGAATCACCAGAGAGGCCACACAGACGAAAGCCGCCCCGCGGTGCTCCGGGGCAATGTCTGCCAGCTGCTCCAGCAGCAGCCGGCGGTTGTTCTCGTCACCTGCCTGAGAGCCGGCCCAGCGCCCGGAGAAGATGCCAGGTGCCCCGTTGAGCACCTCCACAGCGAGCCCGGAATCATCGGCCACTGCCGGCAGCCCGGTCAGCTCAGCCACGGTCCGCGCCTTCAGCAGGGAGTTCTCCTCGAAGGTCACCCCGGTTTCGGGAATGTCACCCACTCCGGCGCTCGCAGCGTCGATGACTGCCGCATCGAGGTTCATATGCGCCAGCTCCGGCTGGCCGGCCAGCAGAGCACGGAACTCCCGCAGCTTTCCCCGGTTCCCGGTGGCCAGAACAATCTTGGCCGAGCCGAGTGCCACGGCATTGAGCGTCACTGGGCAAGCACCTGCCGCTGGAGCTCGGCCAGGCGCCCGCATCCGCCGAGGGCCAGGTCCAACAGCTCGTTGAGCTGATCACGGTTGAACGGCGCACCCTCAGCCGTCCCCTGGACTTCCACAAAGTCCCCGCCGCCGGTGACCACCACGTTCATATCGGTCTCAGCAGTGGAGTCCTCCTGGTAGGGCAGATCCAGCACAGCCTTGCCGTCGGGCAGCACCCCCACTGAGACCGCCGAGACCGAATCGCCCAAGACTTCGGCGCGTTTGCGGATGTGACCTTCGGCACGGGCCCATTCGATGGCATCGGCCAGAGCGACGAAGGCACCGGTGATCGCAGCGGTGCGGGTACCGCCGTCAGCCTGAAGCACATCGCAGTCCAGAGTGATCATGTTCTCGCCCAGCGCTTCGAGGTCAACCACTGCGCGCAAAGAGCGCCCGATCAGCCGTGAGATCTCATGGGTGCGGCCGCCGATCTTACCCTTGACCGCTTCACGCGAGCTTCGGGTGTTGGTGGCCCGCGGCAGCATCGCGTACTCCGCGGTGACCCAGCCCCTGCCCTGGCCTCTGAGCCAGCGGGGCACGGTCGATTCGAAGCTGGCGGTGCACAGCACCTTGGTACCGCCGAACTCGATCAGCGCACTGCCCTCAGCATGGTCGGACCATTCTCTGATGATGCGGATCTCCCGCATGTCATCGACGGCGCGGCCGTCAGCGCGAACATACTTCTGCGTCATGAACCCTCCTGTGGCGTCTTTCAGATCTGGTAGGTGACCCCATCGGCGGCGATCGCGATGTTTCCCCCGTACCGGTGAGCAGCGTGCTCCCGCACTACATGGGGGTCCGTCCACGCCGGCAGATGGGTCAGCAGCAGCCGGCCGACATCGGCTTCAGCTGCTGCAGCCCCTGCCCGGTCACCATTGAGGTGAATACCCTCAATAGCGTCGTCACGGCCGTCCTGGTAGGCAGCCTCGCAGAGAAACACGTCGGCTCCCTGGGCGGCCTGCACCAGTCCCCGGCAGCTGTCGGTGTCGCCGGAGTAGGTCAGGGTCTTCAGCTGCCCCTGGTCGTCCAGCGCCTCGATCCGCAGTGCATAAGGCTCATCGATCGGATGCCGGACCGTCAGCGGCGTGATGCTGAACGGGCCGATGGTCACCGGCTGCTCGGGCGTCCAGGTCCGGAAGTCGAATTCTCCGTGCATTCCCGGGTCAGGATCTACCCCGTGAGCGGCAGCGATGCGCTCATCAGTGCCTGAAGGGGCATAGATCGGAATCCGGCCGACGGGCCAGCCCCCGGGGCGCCATTTGACCGCGATGTGCAGACCGGTGAGGTCCATGTAATGGTCCGGGTGCAGGTGGCTGAGGCAGACAGCGTCCAGATCCTCTAAGGCGATGTGCTTCTGCAACGGTCCCAGAGCACCGCTGCCCAGGTCCAGAGCGATGCGCCAGGTGCGTCCTTGATACTCCTGAGTGACCAGATAGCAGCTTGCCGAGGAATGCGGCCCAGGGAAGGAGCCGCTGCAGCCGATGATCGTCAGTTTCATATACCGCTCAGCATATCCTCAGTCGTCTTCTGGCATGACATCGAGCATGGCTGAGAACAGGGTCTCCTGCAACCAGGTGCTGAAGGCATAGAGCTCAGCCATCAGTGCCTCGGTGGTGGCCGCACTTCCGGCCTTGGCCATCTGGTGGATCTGTTCGGCGTCGGCCTCGTCCTCCACGCCCAGGCGCGAGGCCAGGGTCAGCCGCACATCATTGAGCGCCCTGCCGAACACCGGGGCCTGCTCCTCGGTCAGGCTGACCGGCTCCCCCTCCAGGGCCATCCGTGCCGCGCGCAGATCGGCGAGCTTCGACTCCCGCAGCGAGGACTCGGAGAGCCGCCTGAACTGTGCGGCCTCCTGCGGGTCGCTGGAAGCATCCGGGAGCAGCCGGGCCAGCGCAGCGTCGTCGGGAGGGGCGAGGCCGCCTGCGGCGTCACTGCCGTCGATCTGGTCTCCCAGCCCGGCCAGCTCACGGCGGAAGTGGGCGTAGTCGTCTTCGGCGTCGGTGCCGGCCGGCGCGTCGTCGCCAGTGAGCTGTTTGCCCCGGGTCTCCAGCATGGTGATGACATCGGCGCAGAGCTGGGAGAGCAGGCGGCGCTCATGGGACTCCAGGTCTGCCTTGTACCCGCGTGTGGTGGCGCGAAAAGCCCGGGCCATCTCTACTCAGCCTCTTCGAGGGTGGCCTGCAGCCCGTAGTTGTGCATTGCGGTGACGTGGCGCTCCATCTTCTCCCGTGCTCCGGAGGAGACCACGGCCTTGCCCCGGTGGTGGACCTGGAGCATGAGTTCTCGTGCTTTCTCCTTGGAGTGGCCGAAATAGCTGCGGAAGACCCAGGCCACATAGGACATGAGGTTCACCGGATCGTTCCAGACCACCACCTGGTAGGGCCTGTTGATCACTCCTTGCAGGTGGAGGTCAGTCTCCTGATGGGTCAGCGTCGATCCTGCAGTAGAGCTCATGGGTCTATTCTACGAACCCGTGCGGCGAGTTTCAGGCGAAGACTGTGGGGATCACCGGTTCCCCGTCGGAGAGCCGGTGGGCAGCTGCCGGCAGCTCGTCGAAGGAGGCGCGGTGACGCTGCGCGGCACGGTGCAGGCCCTCCGGCCCGGTGTGCCCGGACTGCACCTCGCCGCCGAGAACCAACGGCACCTGGAGTCCACGGCCGCTGTACTCAGTCTGGCTCAGCGGGGTCCGAGCCGCGATGATCTCCGCCTCGGCGCGGCCGTTGCCGTCCAGGCTGCGCAGCGCCTGCTTCTTTCCTCCGGCGCTGGCCTTGCCCACTGAGGACTTCTCCACCGCCACCGGGGTGCCGGCGTCGTCGTGCCGCTGGACCAGCTTGTACACCATTGAGGCGGTGGGCGCCCCCGATCCGGTGACCAGGCGGGTGCCGACTCCGTAAGAGTCCACCGGTGCCGCCGCGAGCCCAGCGATGGCGTGCTCGTCCAGATCGGAGGAGACGATGATCCTGGTGGCGGTGTTTCCCAGGGAGTCAAGCAGCCTGCGGACCTCATGGGCCTGCTCCAGCAGGTCCCCGGAGTCCAGGCGGACTGCGCCCAGCTCTGCTCCTGCGATCCGCACTGCGGTGCGCACCGCAGCCTCCACCTCATAGGTGTCCACCAACAGGGTGGTGCCCGGCCCGAAGGCCTCCACCTGGGCGGCGAAAGCCTCCTCTTCGGTATCGTGCAGCAGTGTGAAGGCATGGGCGGAGGTGCCGAGGGTGGGAACTCCCCAGCGCCGTCCGGCCTCCAGGTTGGAGGTCGCGGCGAAACCCACTGCCGCGGCGGCTCGGGCGGCGGAGGTGGCTGAACGTTCATGGGTTCGCCGGGAACCCATCTCCACGCAGGGCCGGCCGCCGGACTCAGGCGGGCCGCCTGCGGCAGTCACCATCCGGGAGCCGGCTGCGGCGATCGCTGAGTCGTGGTTCATCACCGAAAGCACATAGGTCTCCAACAGGCAGGCTTCGGCGAAGCTGGCGCTGACCTGCAGCACCGGGGAGTGCGGAAAGTATGTCTCTCCCTCGGCGTAGCCGATGATGTCCCCGCCGAAGCGGTATCCGGCAAGGAAGTTCAGGGTGTCGTCGTCGACGATGCTGTGCTGGTCCAGATAGTCCAGCTCCTGCTGCCCGAAGCGGAACCGTTCCAGACCCTCCAGGAGACGCCCGGTGCCGGCGACCACGCCGTAACGGCGGCCGGCGGGGAGTCTGCGGGTGAAGACTTCGAAGGTGCAGTATCTGTTCGCCGCCCCGGAACGCAGCGCGGCCTGCACCATGGTGAGCTCATACTGGTCGGTCAGCAATGCGGTGGAGTAGTTCACGGCTCAATCCTATGCCTGTGGGCTTACCGCAGAGCCGGTGGTGATAGTACGGTTGAGGCAGGGATCACCCCCTGGTGTCGATGGTGAGGAGAGGATCATGGCCCAAGCACTGATCATCGTAGATGTGCAGAACGACTTCTGCGAAGGCGGCGCACTTGCCGTGGCTGGCGGAGCCCAGCTCGCCGCAGACCTCAGCGAGTTCTTGGAGGAGAGCCACGGGGAGTTCGACGCCGTAGTCACCACCCAGGACTGGCACATCGACCCCGGCTCCCACTTCTCTGACACCCCGGACTTCAGCCGGTCCTGGCCGGTGCACTGTGTGGCCGGCACACCTGGGGCGGAGCTGCATGACGATCTGGACACCGATCACATTGAGGCCAGGTTCCTCAAGGGTCTCTATGACGACGGCTACTCCGGCTTCGAGGGGCGCCTCGGCGAGCCTGAGCGGGTGGGAATCCTGGAGGGTGAGAAGGGAATCAAGGTGGAGCCCGAGGATGTGACCGCCGCCGACTCCCCGGATTTGGACTCCTGGCTGCAGGAGCGCGGTATCGATTCGGTCACCATTGTGGGCATCGCCACCGATCACTGCGTGCGCGCCACCGCCCTCGACGCCGCGGAGAACGACTACGCGGTCCGGGTCATCACCGACCTCACCGCAGGCGTGGACCAGGACAAGATCGCAGAGACCCTTGAGGAGTTCCGCGACGCCGAGGTCGAACTGATCTCACTCGAGGAACTCTAAGGATGGACTTCCTGCGACGTACGGTGGTCTTCGACGCCGTCGATGTCGAGACAGAGGCCCGTTTCTGGGCTGCGGTCTTCGACGGTGCGGCCCTGGGCAACGACGAGTGGCAGAAGGTGCGCGCTCCCGACGGCACCACCCCGGTGGGTGTCCAGTACTCCTCTGACCACCGCTCCAGCCATGGTTGGCCGGAGGAGCCTGTCCGCACGCACCTGGATCTCTGGGTCGCCGATATCCGCACAGCGCACCGGCAGATCATCGCCATCGGCGCTGAGGTCATCCAGCTGGCCTCAGGGGAACAGAACTGGAATGTGTACCTCTCCCCGGCCGGGCACCCCTTCTGCCTGGTCTGGGACCCACAGCAGTAGATTCGGAGGGCCCCTGAGCAGCGCACTGCCTATCCGCCGATGCCTTGGTATTCGATGGGTTGCCCGTCAGGGGTATAAGTGATCGCCGTGCTCACCCGGAGTGTGTACCCGTCCTTCAGGGGCACCGTGCGCGGACGTCCCGACCCGCCGCCGGTCGGGCCTCCTTCCACACGCACGTGGCCCAACCACGCCAACGGCTGCAGAAAATCTTCCGCAGCAGAGTAGGTCATGGCATCGACCAGCACCCGCACCTGGCCGTGGAACTCGACGTCGTCCGGCTCTAGGCAGATGGGGTACGACGCCGAGAACCCGCCTCGGCCATCGGAGTACCGGATGGTCCCGTGCTCACCCGCTTCACGAATCAGCATCCTGCGGCATTGATCGGCTGCCACCAGGCTTCCGCCGACGTTGCCTCGCAGGTCGATAGTGATCTCGGACTGATCCTGCCTCGCGCTGAGTTCGCCGGCCAGCAGTTCAGGGGTTCGACTGTCGAAGCGAGAGATTCGGATTGCTGCTGCTGATCCTCTCACCGAAGGTTCGGCGTCGGGGGCTGGTTCGTCCCAACTGGTCTTCTCCCCGCCGGGACTTTGCGCGGTGAAGCGAGACGGCACCGTCGTCATCTCCATGAATCTACGTGCAGCAATCATCTCCCAGTGCTGCGGAGAGGCACCTGTGACCTCCAGCCAGTACGCGGACTCTTCGGTCGGAATCGTCCAGCCATCACGAACCCCTGAGACGTATGCCGCAGAGTGCTCCGGCACGTCCAGGAGTCGGGCTCCCATGCTCGTCATCTCCACAATGTAGGGCGGGTGATGTCTCGGGCCGGGCGGGATGATCGCGCTGTGTGCATCTCCGAGTTCGGCCACCCAACGTCTTGCCTGCTTCCAAAAAGCCCCGCCCTCCAGCAGTCCGACATCTGCGTACCGGGCACTGATCGCCTGCCAGTCAAGCTCGCGGAGGCCGAAGGAGGGGTAGCTGTTGGCGATCTCACGGAAGATTCGCTCGGCAACTTCGCCATAGGACTCTGCCTCTTGAGAGGCGACCTCATCTTGTGGGGAGTGGGCGAGTGTGTGCAGCAGGTTCAACGTGTCTGCGAAACTCTCAAGGTGGGGCAGCACGCTGGTCACAGTCCTTCGGCGCATATCTGCCTGGAGCCGCGGAGGGCCAGACTGAGCATCGAGGTGTATCTGCCACACGTGGTGGTCCTGGCGACCTGGTGCGGTGATCTCCACCGGCTGGCCCAGCACAGCGGCGAACTCGTGGCGCTCCAGGCGCAGCAGCGGCAGCAGCCGCTCAAGCCCAGGAACGTCCCACTCAAGCCGAACCGGACGGTCGAACGCAGGAATCATCGGATCCCCTGCCGGTCAGCACTGAACTCAACGATGCCGATATCAGCGTCCTCGCGCAGGTCTGGACGGTGCTGCCGGAGTCCATTCCGCTGGTCAGCTGAGAGGCCTGCCAGTGGTCGAGGCTGGATCCCGGTCACGGTGCCCCGCAACGTCCGGTTCTGCTCATCGTCTTCGAAGGAGAAGATCACCGGGCTGGGAATGTATCGGGCCGGCGTGACGAAGGGGGCTGGTCCTCTCCCAGCGTCCGGGCCATCTCCTCAACCTCAGCAATGACTCGCTTCTCAGATTCGTTCGGCTCCATGCTGCCCAGCCTATGCGACCAACCCATCTGCCCAGCGAACTTTGCATCACGGCTGCTGGTCCGCATGTTCTTGGGCATTCGGCTGTGCAGATCAGTCAGATCGGACACTCGCGGATCACCGCTTCGAGACTCCTTTGAGCAGAAGCTTGCGCTCCAACCGCCTCGGATCGTCCAGGTCCGCCCAGCGCCAACGCACGAACCGCTTACCCGTCAGCTCCTCGATCTCATCCTCACGCCACTTCTCCTCCCAGTACGCCGAAGCTCCGCTCTGCAAGACTCCCGTGCCCTCCGCCTGGTACTTGAGCTCCCCGTCGAACTCGCCGATGACGCCGTCGTCGTGCCAGTCGAAGTCGAGCCGGCGACGACGGCCGCAGGGAAACGCCACCACCCTCTGCAGCACCGGGGAGGCAAAACCCAACTGGTCGATGATGACGCGGGAGCGCGATTCCCCCGGTGACTCGGAACGAGGATCGGAGAAGCTCAGCACCGAGTGCCAGGAGGATTGGGCACTGCTCGACCAGAGCCACTCCTCAACTGCTTTGAGGTGCCTGTGCCTCACCATGAGCCGATAGCTGTACCGACCCGCCAACGCAGCGTCGAGGGCCACAACAGCGGACTCGAAGGACATCCGGGGAAGGGTATCGATGAGCACGAACGGCAGCGGTTCAACAGCCACCATGGGCCGGTACCCGTCACTGAGCAGAACACCCGGAACCTCAGCCCGTACCGGCCTGACGGCGCCCTTCCCTGCCCTGTGGGCCTCCCGTGCATCGCTGGCTGTGAACCCGCGCGGGACCGGAGGATCGATACGGCGTACCGGGAAACGAACTGCTGTCCCGGTGCTGGGCACCGCGATCCTGGACCTGCCGACCATGCCACGGCTGAGCGTACGCAGTTGCACTTCACGAGGAACCCTCAACAGTGGCACACCATAGATCGCCATGGCTGTCTCGCGGCAGAGGACGGCCGAGGGTGCGCTCAGAGCTACCGCGGCGGCAGCTGCCCGGTGCTTGATCCACAAGGGCACGCACTCCCATACACGCCGCTCGACGAATACCCCGGGCTTCAGCCGCAGCAACGCACCCTGCCCCACTCCTCTGCTGAGGGTCGACGACGACTCCCCCGGCTGAGAGCTGGGGCGCAACAGCACGCATTCTGCCCCCTCATTGGTACTCATAAGTACATAATGACACTAAACAGAATCGAATTAACCCTGGAGTGTAGAACTGTGGATAACCTAGGGCCCGTACCCTGAAGACTCACTGGCCTCGCCTCGAATGCACCGCTTGTTTCCCAGCATCTGGGGTTCTGCGCGCGATTCTGGGAATCTACAGTGTGCAGATGCAGGGTGAGAGTCATCTGACCCAGCTGTCGCGGGCAGTCAGCACATCGCGGCCGAGCAGATGGTATCGGTGCGCTAGAGCCGCTGCCGAAGGGTGCGCTCATCGTCATCGCTCAGCCCGGCAGGACGTACGCCAGACCTTTTCTCCTCATAATCCAGGGCCGCGCGGAGTGTCTCCCGCAACGGTCGTGATCGCAGACCGTGCGCCCTGGCAGCGGTGGTGTCCAACGTGGCGACGTACCGCCAGCTTTCTTCGTCGACCCACAGGGGCAGTGACTTCGGCCCCATCCAGGCAATGACACCGGCATCGGCCAACGCGCTGCTGCCCACAACACGCACGGTTGCTGGGCTGTGGCTAATCTCTCGGGACAGCCGAAGAACTTCGGACAGCGTGGTTGTCGGACCAGCTGCGTTGAAAGTCCCGCGGTGCCGCCGCTCTGCGCAGCTGATGATCCACCCGGCCAGATCTGCTGCGTCAATGAGCGAAAGGGGGAAACTTGGGTCAGGTACCAGAACATCATCACCGGTGGGGTGCGCGAACCTCCAAGGATAGTAACCGCTCCTGCCGCTGTGGTCGCCGGCCCCGCCGATCAGACCTGACCGGACGATGGTGTGGGATGAGCTGTGATCGCGGTAGGCACTCTCACACGCGACCTTTGCCGGACCGTACTGATTGGCTTCCGACATGAAATCCTCAGCGAGAGGACTGAGCCTTTCAGCCGACTCTTTCCGCCCCGGCACGTCATTTCGAGCATAGACGCTGCTCGATGACACATAGACCCAATGGCGGGTGCTCAGATCTCGAACGGCTCTCCGCGCATGGACCGGTTGGCGTGTCAGGTCGATCACGGCATCCCAGATCTGGTCTGGCACATCAGTCAGCGCCTCATCCTGGTCTCGGTCGGCCCGAATAAGAGTGGCTCCGGCTGGCACAGGTCGACTTCCCCGCGCCAGGCACGTGACCTGATGATTCCGCACAATCGCTTCGTTCGTGATGGCACGGCCGAGGAAAGCTGTTCCGCCCAGTAAGAGGATCTTCATGATCCCACGGTGGCATAGTGCACGGAAGAATCGGTGCTGGTGCTGCTCCCAGCTGCATCGGGCCGTTGCATTCAGCTGGCCAGCCAATACGCCACATGCACAGTGAGTTTCCCCGACTAGGGCTCACAACCGCAGATTCTGGGAAACTGACTGTGCAAATGCGGACTTTGGTCCGCGGTGGCGGGGCGCGGCGTCAGGAAGAGGCGGTCAGCCGCGGACGAACCAGAGCTGGAGCTGCTTGAGGCGGGCCTCCAGCTGCGCCTGGGTGGCCTGGCCGACCGGCGGGCCGCCGCACTTCTCGCGGAGCTTGGTGTGGATGCTTCCCTGGTGCATGCCGGTCTTCGCCGCATACGCCGACACCGACTTGCTGAGCTTGCTGCGCAGAGTCTTGAGCTGACGGTGATCCACCACCTCCGTGGTGTCGTGAGTCCGCGCAGGTCGGCGTTTGAGCTGCTCAGCCTGCTGCTTGCGCAGCAGCTCGGAGACCTGCTCCGGCTCCAGGAGCCCGGGAATTCCCAGGAAGTCCATCTCATCCTCGGAGCCGACCGCACCGCCGAGGCCGAACTCCTCGCCGTCGAACATGACCCGGTCGAAGGAGGCATTAGACCCCAGGGCGGCGAACTCACCCTTAGTCAGCTCCTCGCTGGCGCGATCCTCCCGCTGGGCGTCCTCCAGCACATCGTCTTCGAGGTTCTCTCCGTCCTGCGGAATCTTCGGATCTGGCACCGCAAGCGCATGGTCACGCTCGGCCTCCATGGCGTTGGCCAGGTCGGTGAGCACCGGGACCGAGGGCAGGAAGACGCTGGCGACCTCAGCCTTCTTCCGCAGCCGGACGAAACGACCCACCGCTTGGGCGAAGAACAGCGGCGTGGAGGTGGAGGTGGCGTAGACGCCCACGCAGAGCCGCGGCACATCCACCCCTTCGGAGACCATCCGGACAGCCACCATCCAATACTTGGCTCCGTCCTCGCTGAACTCCTCGATCTTCTGCGAGGCCTCCTTGTCATCGGAGAGCACCACCGTGGTGCGCTGGCCGGTGAGCGCCTCCAGCTGGGCGGCATAGGCGCGGGCGGACTCATGGTCGGTCGCGATGACCAGACCGCCGGCGTCGTCGATCTTGTCCCGGACCTTCAGCAGCCGCTGGTGGGCCGCGCGCAGCACCGAGGGAATCCACTCGCCCTCAGGGTTCAAGGCGGTGCGCCAGGCATGGGCGGTGATGTCCTTGGTGGCCGCTCCGCCGAGCTGGGCCTCCATCTCCTCACCGGAGGCGGTGCGCCAGCGCATACTGCCGGAGTAGGCCATGAACACCACCGGGCGGACCACATGGTCTTTCAGAGCCGGGCCGTAGCTGTAGGCGTAGTCGGCTTGGGAGCGGGGCACCCCATCATAGTCTTCGGCATACTCTACGAAGGGGATGGCGGCAGTGTCTGAGCGGAAGGGGGTGCCAGTCAGTGCCAGCCTGCGGACGGCGGACTCGAAGGCCTCCCGGACCCCCTCACCCCAGCTCAGTGAATCACCAGCGTGGTGGATCTCGTCGAAGATCACCAAGGTGCGGCCGACCTCGGTCTTGTTCCGGTGCAGAGCCGGCTTATTGGCCACCTGGGCGTAGGTAACCGCCACACCGATGAACTGGGAGCCGTGCCGGCCGTCGCGGTTCTTGAAATTGGGGTCAATGGCCAGCCCCACCCGGGCGGCGGCGTCGGCCCACTGACGCTTGAGGTGCTCGGTGGGAGCGACCACGTAGATCCGGTTGACCTCACCGGACTCCACCAGCAGCTTGGCTACACGCAGCGCGAAGGTGGTCTTACCGGCGCCCGGAGTCGCCACAGCCATGAAGTCCCGAGGACGTTTCTGGATGTAGAGATCCAGGGCCTCCTGCTGCCATCGGCGCAGGGTTCCGGCGGTGCCGTGGGCGGCCCGGTGCGGATATACCGGGGGAAGCTGAGAGCCTACGTCAGTGCCGACGTCGAACAGAGTCTCAGTCTGAGTCCCAGAAGTTTCAGTCACAGTGATGGAGCGTGCCTTCTCAGTGGTGCGTGTGAATCAGCGGTGCGGACCCAGGCTACCGCCCGGGTATGACACACAGGTGAACTGCCGCGCGGCGGCGTACCTTCCTGAGCGGAGGTCAGTTTTTGCCGAAGCCGAAGAATCCGCGCCCCTGGCCAGAACCTTCGCCGCCCCCGCCTTTTTTCAGCCCATCGTAGATCTCTTTGCACTCAGGGCAGATGGGGAACTTCTTGGGGTCCCGGGACGGAGTCCACACTTTGCCGCAGAGGGCCACCACGGCGTTGCCCTCCAGGGCGGACTCCATGATCTTGTCCTTCTTGACATAGTGCGAGAAGCGTTCATGATCGCCGGGCTCAGCCGGCTGCTCCACTCGTTCACGCTCAATAGTCGCAGCGCCGCCCGGGGTGACTGCGGGATCAGCGGTGTGCATCCGGAACGTGTCAGGAAGTGAAGAGGTCATAGGAGGATTCTACCGGAGGCCGGTGGGACGTTCGAGGGCCAGTTCAATCAGCTCGGTGATCAGCTCCTGGTAGCTCAGCCCCGCGGCCTGCCACATCTGGGGGTACATGCTGATCGGCGTGAACCCGGGCATGGTGTTGATCTCATTGATGATGATCTGCGCACCTGCGGGAGCCCCGGCATCGTAGAAGAAGTCGACCCGGGAGAGCCCCTCACCGTCGATCGCGTCGAAGGCGATCACAGCCTGACGCCTGATCTCCTCACTGACCTCTTCACGCAGCACGGCCGGACAGGACAGATCGGTGGCGCCGTCGTCGGTGTACTTGGCCTCAAAATCATAGAACTGATGCGGATCCTGACCGTCATGGACCACGATCTCCCCGCACACCGAAGACCGAGCCGGGGCACCGGTGCGGCCGCCGAGCACACCACATTCAATCTCCCGGCCGGCGATCCCCTGCTCCACCACGATCTTCGCATCGAACTTGCTGGCGGTCTCCAGGGCCTGGTCCAGCTGGGTGAAGTCCTCCACCCGGGTGATGCCGGTAGAGGATCCCCCCCGGGCGGGCTTGACGAAGACCGGGAGCCGCAGCCTCTTGATCCGCTCCACAGCGGCCTGCGAGTCCTGCGCCCACTGACGCGCGCTGATGGTCTCCCATGGGCCCACCCTCAGCCCTGCGGCGGCGAAGGCCAGCTTCATGAAGTGCTTGTCCATGGCGACCGCACTGGCCAGCACACCGGCCCCCACGTAGGGAACCCCTGCCAGCTCCAACAGCCCCTGCAGGGTGCCGTCTTCGCCGAAAGGCCCGTGCAGCAGCGGCAGCACCACATCAACCTGCCCCAGTGAGCTCACGCTCAGGTCCGGGGCGATCTCCACCAGTTCGGCGCTGCGCTCGGAAGAGCCGCCGGCACCGGGGTTGAGCTGCACGCTGGATTCGGCCGGCAGCACCCTGGGAAGCTCGCCCTGTCCGAAGGCATAGCTGCGCGGGTCCACGGCAGGCCTGGTCCACTGTCCGGCAGCGGTGATGCCGACCTCCAGCACCTCGAACTGGGAGGTGTCGATGGCGTTGAGCACCCCCGCGGCAGTCACGCAGGAGACCGCGTGCTCCGCGGACTGCCCACCGTAGAGCACCAGGACACGGGGCTTTTCCGCGCTCATGTCTCGTCGCCTGTCAGCTCGGCCTTCAGTTGCCTGGCCAGCAGCAGCGTGGCGATCTTCTCCACGGCGAGCCTGCCGGTCAGCACCGCAACCACCGCCTCAGAGATCGGCATCTCCACGCCGTGCCGGTGGGCGAGTTCCAGCACTGCCGAGGCAGATTTCATGCCCTCAGCGGTCTGGGTGAGCTGCTCCGCAGTCTGCTCAGGTGTCAGCCCCTGGCCCAGCAGCCGCCCGGCGCTGCGGTTGCGGGAGAGCGGTGAGGCACAGGTGGCGACCACATCGCCCAGTCCAGCCAGCCCTGCGAAGGTCTCCAGCTTGCCCCCCAGCGCCACCGCCAGCCGGGTGGTCTCGGCCAGGCCCCGGGTGATCACCGAGGCCTTGGAGTTATCGCCCAGCTGCTGGCCGTCACACATGCCCACCGCCAGGGCGATCACGTTCTTCACGATGCCGGCGATCTCCACCCCGGCAACATCAGTGTTGGTGTAGGGCCGGAAGTAGCGAGCGCTGCACAGTGCGGCGATCTGCTCAGCGGTGGCCTCATCCTTGCAGGCCACCACCGAGGCAGTAGGTTCCTCCCGGGCGATCTCCATGGCCAGATTCGGGCCTGAGACCACCGCGATCTGCTCATCGGGCAGACCCAGCTCAGCGGCGATGACTTCCGACATCCGCAGATTGGTTCCCCGCTCCAGCCCCTTGATCAGGGAAACCACGACGACGCCAGGCACCAGTGATTGCCGGATTTCGGGGAGATAGCCGCGCAACTGCTGGGCCGGCAGCGCCAGTACGACCACACCAGCTCCGGTGACAGCCTCAGCCAGGTCATCGGTGGCGCTCACCGAATCCGGCAGCCGGGTCTCGGCGAGATAGGTGGTGTTGGTGTGCTGATGGGTGATCTCCTGCGCGATCTCAGCACGGCGAGCCCACAGCACGATCTGGGTGGGTTCGCCCTCTGCGGCGGCAGCGTCGGCGAGGACTTTGGCGAAGGTGGTGCCCCAGGAACCGGCACCCAGGACAGCGATCTTCGCTGAGGCAGCAGGCGGTCTCACCGGGCGGCCTCCCCATCGCCGCGGGCCCGGAGCTGGTTGCGCGGGACCCGTTGGTTCAGCGCCCGGTCCCAGATATGCTCCGGCGGTTCCTCGCCGCGCAATGCGGCAACCCCGGCAGTCAGTGCCTGCTCCACCCGTTGGGTGGCATCAGTCAGTGCTGTCCTGGTCAGCGCTCCGGCACGCAGATCGGAGAGGTCGATCTGCTCTCCGACCTGCAGGACGTATTTCTTGCGCGGCAGCGGCTGCGGGAATGTGGCATAGGGCGGCAGGAAATCCTGCACGCCCCAATGGGTGATCGGGATCAGCGGTGCCCCGGTGCTCAGCGCGAGCCTGGCAGCACCGGTCTTGGCGCGCATCGGCCAGAGGTCCGGGTCCCGGGTCAGCGTGCCTTCGGGATAGATGAGGATCGCCCCTCCGGTGTCCAGGACCTCCTGGGCGATCTGCAGTGACTTATTGGCAGCGGAGCGGTCCGCCCGGGCCACAGGCACCTGCCGGAGGCCGCGCAGCATTGAGCCGAGCAGCGGAACTTTGAACAGAGAGTCTTTGGCCAGAAAATGCGGGGTGGAGCCGGACATGTAGACCGCATGCGCCACGGCCAGCGGGTCCAGCTCACTGACGTGGTTGGCTACCACGATGAAGCCCTGCTCCGGGAGGGTCGCCAGACCACGCCAGTCCTTGCCCATGGCCAGGTTCATCCCGGGCCGGACCACTGAGGCGGTGGCGGAGAAGCCCAGAGAGCTGCGGCGTCGTGCTGTCATTGTTCCCTCGCTTCCGGTCTCATCAGTCCGCCCTGCGCCGGTTTGCCGACTCAGTCACTGCCACCCTATATCGGCTTCAGCGTTCGGAGATGGCGATATCGGCGCCCAGTCCGGAGATCTTGTCGATGAAGTGCTCGTAGCCGCGGGAGATGATTTCGATGCCGGTGACTTTCGAGGTGCCCGAGGCGGCCAGAGCGGCGATCAGATGGGAGAACCCGCCGCGCAGGTCCGGAATGTCGATATCGGCGCCGACCAGCTCCGAGGGTCCTGAGATTACTGCGGAATGGAGGAAGTTGCGCTGTCCGAACCGGCAGGGTGTGGAGCCCAGGCACTCCCGGTGCAGTTGAATGGAGGCCCCCATCCGGGTCAGCGCCTGGGTGAATCCGAAGCGGTTCTCATAGACCGTCTCATGAACGATGGACACGCCCTTGGCCTGGGTGAGTGCGACGACCATGGGCTGTTGCCAGTCGGTCATGAAGCCGGGGTGGACGTCAGTCTCCAGCACCAGAGGTTTGAGCGAGTCACCTCCATACCAGAAACGCATGCCTTCATCGTCGACCTCGAACTCGCCGCCGATCTTGCGATAGATGTTCAGGAACGCAGTGAGGTCCCGCTGTGCGGCACCGCGGACGTAGATATCGCCCTTGGTCACCAGCGCAGCGGAGGCCCAGGAGGCCGATTCGTTACGGTCGGTGATGGCCCGGTGCTTGAATCCCGAAAGCCGGGAGACCCCTTCGATCCGGATGGTGCGATCGGTGTAGACGGTGATCATCGCCCCCATCTGCTGCAGAATAGCGATCAGGTCGTGGATCTCCGGCTCCACCGCGGCGTTCTTCAGCTCCGTGATTCCCTCGGCGAGCACCGCGGTGAGCAGCACCTGCTCGGTGGCGCCCACTGAGGGGTAGGGCAGCTCCAGTTTGGCTCCGCGCAGACCCTTCGGCGCGGAGATGTGGATACCGTTGACCTGCTTGTCCACCACGGCGCCGAAGTTCCGCAGCACCTCCAGGTGGTAGTTGATGGGCCGGTCGCCGATCCGGCACCCGCCCAGATCGGGGATGAAGGCTTCGCCGTTCTTGTGCATCAGCGGTCCGCAGAACAGGATCGGGATGCGCGAATCGCCGGCATAGGCATCGATCTCGGAGTGCTCAGCGGAGTAGGTCTCCCGGGGGTCCAGAGTCATGGTGCCGGCGGTGGCATCGCGATCGACTTTCACCCCGTGGATGGTCAGCAGATTGGTGACGATCTCGACGTCTTTGATCTCCGGCACATTGCGCAGTTGAGAGGGTTCGCTGCCCAGCAGCGAGGCCACCATGGACTTGGGAACCAGGTTCTTAGCACCGCGGACGTGCACTTCCCCCTGCAGGGGTTTACCGCCCTGGATGGTGAGCAGCTTGGCCATGGGGTCAGGTGATCCCTTCAGTGGAGGCGAACGGAAACTCGGCGATGCCACTGTACCCGATGACTGTTCCTGTTCCCCCCGCGAGCCCCAAGCACCCGCGCCTGGTTCTAGACCTTGGCCGGAAGCGTAGTGGGCTTGAAGGCAGGCCTGGTGGCCTCAAAGGTGTTGATGGTCTCTTCCTGGCGCAGCGTCAGGGAGATGTCGTCAAGGCCCTCCATCAGCCGCCACCGGGTGTAGTTGTCGATCTCGAAGGCGGCGTCCACCGCCCCGCAGCGCACAGTGCGGGATTCCAGGTCCACGGTGATCGTCGCACCCGGTTCCTTCTCCAGTTCCTTCCAGATGAGTTCGACCTCGGGCTGGGCCACTTTCGCCGCCAACAGCCCCTGTTTCGCCGAGTTGCCGTAGAAGATGTCGGCGAAGCGAGAGGAGATGACGACTTTGAAGCCGTAGTCCTTCAGCGCCCAGACCGCATGCTCGCGGGAGGAGCCGGTGCCGAAGTCGGGCCCGGCCACCAACACAGTGCCCTGGTCATAGGGCTGCTGGTTGAGCACGAAGTCGTCGTTCTTCCGCCAGGCGTAGAAGAGGGCGTCGTCGAACCCGGTCTTGGTGATCCGCTTGAGGAAGACTGCGGGGATGATCTGGTCGGTGTCGACATTGGACTGCTTCAGCGGCACGCCGATGCCGGTGTGGCGGGTGATCGGTTCCATGGTAGGAGCTCCTTATGCGGGAACGGGTGCGTCAGCGAACACGTCTGAGGGTGCGGAGAGGGTTCCGCGGATCGCGGTGGCGGCGGCGACCACCGGGGAGACCAGGTGGGTGCGGCCCCCTTTGCCCTGCCGACCTTCGAAGTTGCGGTTGGAAGTGGAGGCGCAGCGCTCCCCGGGGGCCAGCTGGTCGGGGTTCATGCCCAAACACATGGAGCAGCCGGCAAAGCGCCACTCGGCGCCGAAATCCTTGAACACCTGGTCCAGGCCCTCCGCCTCGGCCTCGAGCCGGACCTGCGCAGAACCGGGAACCACGATCATGCGCACCTGAGGATCCTTCTCACGACCTCGGATGATCTCTGCGGCAGCCCTCAGGTCCTCCAGCCGCGAATTGGTGCAGGAGCCCAGGAACACCGTGTCGACCCGGATGTCCTTCATCGGGGTGCCGGGGTCTAAGTCCATGTACTGCAGGGCGCGTTCGGCGGTTTCGCGGTCCCCCGGGTCGTGGAAGTCAGTGGGATGGGGCACTGATTCGTTCAGCCCCACGCCCTGACCGGGATTGGTTCCCCAGGTGACGAAGGGCTCGAGCTCATCGGCGTCGAGGATCACCTCGGCGTCGAACTCAGCACCGGTGTCGGTGCGCAGGGACCGCCAGTACTCCACGGCGGCGTCCCACTCCTCGCCGGTAGGTGCGTGCGGCCGGCCCTTCACGTACTCAAAAGTGGTCTCATCCGGGGCGACCATTCCGGCGCGTGCACCGGCTTCGATGCTCATATTGCAGATGGTCATCCTGGCTTCCATGGACAGCTGCTCGATCGCGCTGCCGCGGTACTCCAGCACGTACCCCTGACCGCCTCCGGTGCCGATCTTCGCGATCATCGCCAGGATGATGTCCTTGGAGCTCACCCCGGGCTTCAGCGTGCCGTTGACGGTGATCGCCATGGTCTTGAAGGGCTTGAGCGGCAACGTCTGAGTGGCCAACACATGCTCGACCTCACTGGTGCCGATGCCCATCGCCAGGGAGCCGAAGGCACCGTGGGTGGAGGTGTGGGAGTCCCCGCAGACCACCGTCATTCCCGGCTGGGTCAGGCCCAGCTGTGGTCCCACCACGTGCACGATTCCCTGGTTGGCGTCGCCCAGGGAGTGCAGCCGGATCCCGAACTCCTCACAGTTGGCCCGAAGCGTATCCACCTGCTTGCGGCTGATCGGGTCGGCGATCGGCTTGTCGATCTCCAGGGTCGGGGTGTTGTGGTCTTCGGTGGCGATGGTCAGATCCGGCCGGCGCACCTGGCGTCCGGCCAGTCGCAGACCTTCAAAGGCCTGAGGGCTGGTCACCTCGTGCACCAGGTGCAGGTCGATGTAGAGCAGGTCCGGGCTGCGCTGCCCATCCTTGTCCTCGCCGCGGGCCACCACGTGGTCCCGCCAGACCTTCTCCGCCAGAGTCAGCGGTGCACCGGTTGAATTCTCAGCCATGAGTTCCTCCAGAAGTCTGTGGGCGCCGTCGTTGATATTCGGGATGGTGAATCACGACGGCGCCGGCCCGGTAGGGCTTCACCTATCTAGGGAACCACTGTTGCCTGGACGGCTCTAGAGCCTCGGCAACAGGTCTCATTATGTGAGACTCGCGCTAGACTGTGCTCCATGGCTGAGAATTCTGAGACGTCGGCCGGTGTGAGCCCCGCACCTGCCCGGCCGCTGCACTCGCCCTCCGGCATCGGGGTGATCGATAAGTCCGTGATGATCATGGACGCCCTGGAGGCCGGCCCGGCCACCCTGGCGCAGCTGGTCGAATGCACCGGCCTGGCACGGCCCACCGTGCACCGGCTGGCCTCTGCCCTGGTCCACCACCGGTTCCTGACCCGGGATGTGCGGGGCCGCTACGTGAT
Source organism: Nesterenkonia muleiensis (assembly GCF_003600155.1). Classification (GTDB taxonomy): domain Bacteria; phylum Actinomycetota; class Actinomycetes; order Actinomycetales; family Micrococcaceae; genus Nesterenkonia; species Nesterenkonia muleiensis. Next base: position 86,002 of record NZ_QWLD01000050.1, read on the forward strand.
CGGCTCTCGGCTGGCGGAGCTGGCTTCTGCCGCCGGAGATGACCAGCTGGTCTCCGCCGCCGGGCCCCTGCTGCTGAAGCTGCGCGATGTCACCGGTGAGTCCTCACAGATCTTCCGGCGTCAGGGCGAGGCACGCGTCTGCGTAGCCTCCGCTGAGCGGCCCATCGGTCTGCGCGATTCCATCCCGGTGGGCACCCAATTGTCTATGAAGGCCGGTTCGGCCGCCCAGGTGCTGCTGGCCTGGGAGGATCACGAACGGCTGGTCGAAGGACTGCGGGGGGCCAGGTTCACTCCCACGGTGCTGGCCGGTGTGCGCCGCCGCGGATGGGGTGAATCGCTGGGCGAACGCGAGGCGGGAGTGGCCTCGGTCTCGGCCCCGGTCCGCGGACCCTCAGGCCGGGTCATCGCCGCGGTGTCCATCTCCGGACCCATCGAACGCCTCTCCCGGCAGCCGGGAAGGAAGTTCGCCGGCGTCGTCGTTGCTGCTGCCCACCAGCTCACCGATCTGGTGCGGGCGAATCCCGAGGCAGACCATGGGCTAAAGGACCGTGACGACTGAGTCTGTGCCGCGCCTGCGGCACTCCAAGCCCTCTGTGAGCACTTCAGCTCTCGGCGGCGACCCCTCGGCACCTCAACCCGTTCAGTTACCCCCTGATGACGACATGTCGGCGTAATTCTGACCTGATTTATCGTCATACTGGGCCGCCGAACGCGAGATACCCTCCCTGCTCGCGCTGACCGCATAGGATGGCTCTCGTGAATGCGACTGTGGAGAATGTGTCTGTTATCGGTACCGGCTATCTCGGTGCCACTCATGCTGCGTGTATGGCTGAACTGGGGTTCAACGTCATCGGGGTCGATGTCGACCCGGAGAAGATCGCCTCGCTGGCAGCCGGTGATCTGCCCTTCCACGAGCCCGGCCTCCCCGAGCTGATCCGCAAACACGTGAACTCAGGCCGGCTGCGCTTCATCACCGACCCCGACTACACCACAGTGGGCGCCTGGGCGGATGTGCACTTCATCGCCGTGGGCACCCCCCAGCTCAAGGGCGGCACCGGGGCCGATATGACCTATGTGGACGCCGCGACCAAAGGCCTGACACAGGGCATCACCAAAGACTCCCTGATCGTGGGCAAATCCACCGTCCCAGTCGGCACCGCCGCCCGACTCGCCGAACTGATCCAGGACAACACCGGCGACGGGATCACCGTGTCTCTGGCCTGGAACCCCGAATTCCTGCGCGAAGGCTTCGCCGTCGAAGACACCCTCACCCCCGACCGGCTCGTCGTCGGCACCGCATCAGAAGCAGACGAACAGGTGCTGCGGGCGGTCTACGCCGAAGCCCTGGGCCGAGACACCCCCTGGATCAGCACCGACTACCAGACCGCCGAGCTGGTCAAAGTCGCCGCCAACGCCTTCCTGGCCACCAAGATCAGCTTCATCAACGCCTTCGCCGAAGTCACCGAAACCGTCGGCGGTGACATCACCACCCTGGCCGATGCCATAGGCCACGACACCCGCATCGGACGCAAATTCCTCAACGCCGGCATCGGCTTCGGCGGCGGCTGCCTGCCCAAAGACATCCGCGCCCTGCAGACCCGGGTCGCAGAACTGGGCCTGGACCACTCCATGCGGTTCCTCGACGAGATGGACCAGATCAACCTGCGTCGACGCAAAAAGGCCATCGCCCTGGCCTTCGATCTGCTCGACCAAGACATCGAGGGCAAAAAGATCGCCATCCTCGGAGTCACCTTCAAGCCCCTCTCCGACGATGTCCGCGACGCCCCAGGACTCGATGTCGCCGCCAGGCTGTTCAACGCCGGAGCCGATGTCGCCGTCTATGACCCCCAAGGCAACACCAACGCCGCCAAACGCTACCCACGCATCAACTACGTCAACACCCTCAACGAAGCAGTCACCGAAGCCGAACTGGTCATCCTCACCACCGAATGGGACGAGTTCAAAGCCCTCACCCCCACCGACCTCCACAACAAAGTCACCGCCCCACGCATCATCGACGCCCGCAACGTCCTCACCCCCACCGACTGGGAGAACGCCGGCTGGACCTTCGCCCAACTCGGACGAAAATTCGACAGCTGAGGGTCGCGCAACTCATTTGTCGTAGGGCTTTCGAGTCATCGTGGCGCTATAGCCCTACGAACGTTCGAAAGCCCTACGACAACAGTGAGTCCCACCCCTCGCCCACGCCCCGCAGTCCGGTGCGCACCTGCGGATCGCCCACCTCGACCCGGCCGATCGACCGGAATCCATCTGGGAGCGCAGCATCCTCGGGAAACGTGGCCAGCAGGCTGTAGTCCTCTCCCCCGGTCAGCACCCAGTCACGGCACGACGACGCCGCAAGCCCCAGCAGTTCAGCCACCGGCTCCAGGTGCACGGCCTCGGCGGCCAGCGCGGCGTCGTCAAGCTGGATCCGCACTCCGGAGGCTGCGGCCAGTCGCTGGGCATCACGCAGCAGCCCGTCGCTGAGATCCATCCCCGCAGTGGCACCGGCGGCGAGCGCGGCAGGACCGGCGGTCAGTGGTGGCTGGGGGTGGGTCTGGGCGAGCAGACACCGCCGGAAGGTCTCGGAGTGGGCCTCCCAGAGGCCCAGCTCCTGACCAGAGACTGTCTCATCGCCGGGTCGCTCAAGCAGCGCCAGTCCTGCTGCCGCGTCGCCGAGACCGCCGCAGACCGCCAGCGTGTCCCCCGCCCGGGCCCGGCTGCGCAGCAGGCCCGGCGAGCCCTCAGGCAGCCCACCGACTGCGGTGATCGTCACCGAGATGGTCTCTCCTGAACCGAGGTCTCCCCCGGCAATCGAGCAGTTCTCCGCTCCCGGAGCCTGACATGCCCGGATGATCCCGCGGTAGAAGTCCTGGACCCAGGCCAGGGGCGTCCCGGGCGGAAGCGTCAGGCTGACCAGGAGGGCCTCCGGCACCGCACCCATGGCGTTGATGTCGGAGAGGTTCTGCGCGGCAGCTTTGGTGCCCACATCCATCGGCCATTCTTCGGAGGGCTCGTATGGCGTGGCCCCCAGCGATTCGGGGCCCAGCCACCATTCACGCCGAAAGTCCTGGCCTTCGCTCATGGTGTCAACGGTCATAACGGTCTGGACACCCCGCGGAGGGCTCAGCACGGCGGCGTCATCCTCACCGGCTCCGGTCCGGACCCACTCCCCGCGGCCACCAGCAGAATGTGGTCCGACTACCTCCATCATCGCTGCCAAGACAGCGTCCTCTCCCACAGCGCCCACGGTCAGCTGATCATCGCTCATGCTCGTCATCTTCCCACCTGTTCGCCGCTACCATGAACCCATGTCTACTCCGCCCTGGGCCCGGTCAGCCGCCGGTGCCAATACTTACGACGCCGTCACCGGCACTGTGCTGCCGACCATCTATGAGCGCACCACAGCCGCCGCTGCAGCACACGGCGGGATCAACCTGGGGCAGGGCTTCCCGGACACCGAGGGTCCGCAGTGGATGCGGGAGTCAGCGGCGGAGGCGATCACCACAGCGGCCGGACCCACCAATCAGTACTCCCCCGGTCCGGGCTTCGGCTGGTTCCGTGAGGCGGTGGTCTCCCACCAGCAGCGGCACTACGGCACAGACCTGGACCCGGAGACCCAGGTGCTGCACACCACCGGTGCCACCGAGGCAATCGCGGCCACGATTCTGGCCTTCGCCGCTGAAGGCAGCGAGGTGGTGACCTTCGAGCCGTTCTACGACTCCTACGGGTCCATGGTGGCCCTGGCCGGGGCTCAGCTGCGGACCATCCCGCTGAGGGCACCGGACTTCCGCCCGGATGTCGACGCTTTGGAGGCCGCGGTGACCGATCGGACCTCCATGGTCCTGGTCAACACTCCGCACAATCCCACCGGTGTGGTGTTCAGTCCTGCGGAGCTGGAGCGGATAGTGGGCATCGCTGCCCGGCACGGGGCCGTCGTCATGGCCGATGAGGTCTATGAGCATCTGATCATGGACGACGCCGCGTACCAGCACCAGACCATCCTGACCATTCCCGGTGCGGCGCAGGTGGCGGTGGCCATCGGCTCCGCCGGCAAGTCGTTCTCGCTCACCGGGTGGAAGGTGGGCTGGGTGACCGGCAACCCGGAGCTGGTGAACAGAGTCCGCGGTGTCAAGCAGTTCACCACGTTCTGCACCGGCGGGGTGTTCCAGTACGCAGTGGCCCAGGGGTTGGAGGATGACCGTGGGTTCTTCGCCGCCAACCAGGCTGAGCTTCAGACAGGCCGGGATCTGCTGATGGAGGGCCTTGCTGCTGCAGGGCTGACGCCCTATCGGCCCGATGCGGGCTATTTCGTGCTGGCCGACGTCGCCGGTGTCACGGATAAGACCGCTGCCGAGTTCGCCGCCGAACTGGTCGCCCACGCCGGAGTGGGTGCGATCCCGGTGTCCTCGCTGACACTGCCGAGCACGCAGAAGGACCATGATGATGAGCTGAACTCCCTGCTGCGCTTCGCCTTCTGCAAACGCCATGACGTACTCGAGACCGCACTAAACCGGCTCGCGGCGTGGATTGGCTAGCCTAGAGGTGATGACACAGAATCAGCGCACCCGAGTAGTGGCCGCGGGCCGGCCCCATGAGCCCAACTCCCCGGTCAACCCGCCGGTGGACTTCACCTCCACCTATGTGTACCGGCCCAGTGTGGAGTACCCGCGGGTCTATGCGCGTGAGGGCATTCCCAGCTTCGAACCGCTGGAGCAGCTGTTGGCCGAGTTGGAGGGGGGCGAACACGGGCTGCTGTTCTCCTCCGGGCTTTCGGCTGTCTCGGCGGTGATCAACCAGCTGCCGCTGGGCGGGCACCTGGTCATCCCGAAGCACGCGTATATGGGGTACTACACCATGGCTCAGCAGATGGCGGCCAAAGGGCTGTTCACCTTGCACCGGGTGGATATCGCGCAGACCGATGAGGTCATCGAGACCCTCCGCGAGGTCGCCGCAGCCGTCGGCTCCGAGGATGCTCACCCGATGCGGGCGCTGCTGTGGATCGAGTCGCCCACCAATCCGATGCTCGAGGTGGCTGATGTGCCAGCACTGATCGCCGCAGCGAGGGAGCTGGGCATCACCACGGCGGTGGACAACACCTTTGCCACCCCGCTGCGGCAGAACCCGCTGGCCTCCGGGGCCGATGTGGTGGTCCATTCGGTCACCAAGTTCCTCTCCGGGCATTCGGATGTGATCATGGGGGCTGCCATCACCTCAGAAGAGTCACTGCACAGCGCACTGCACGGGCACCGGAATCTGCACGGCACCATCCCGGGTCCGATGGAGGTCTTCCTGGCCCTGCGCGGAGTGCGCACCCTAGCGGTACGGCTGGACGCGGCCGAGCGCAACGCTGAGTATCTGGCCGCCAAGCTCCAGAAACTGACCCACGACGACGACGCGCCGCTCATCGCTGTCTCCTACCCTGGGCTGACCAGCCACGCCCAGCATGAGCGGGCTAAGGCTCTGCTGGGCGGCTTCGGGGCGATCATCACCCTCGACACCGGTCGCCGCGAGGCGGCCGATGCCGTGCTGGAGGCTCTGAAGGTGTGGACCCCGGCCACTTCTCTTGGCGGGGTGGAGTCCCTGGCGGAGCGGCGTCGTCGTCATCCCGGCGAGCCGGACACCGTGCCAGAGGGCCTGATCCGGCTCTCCGTGGGCATCGAGGACGCAGAAGATCTCTACGAGGATCTGGCCCAGGCTCTGAGGTCAGCAAGCTCATCAGAGCCACCCAGTTTTGCCTGATCGGACGGGGTCTCTGGCCCCCTACTCGATTCTGCTGACGAATGGCTCTTCATTCCGATATTGGTGAATGCAGGCAAGGATTCTCACGGTGCGCCGGTCCTCATCGCCTACATACCACAGCTTGTAGGGGAAACTCCTCAGCATGGAGGAGGGGTAAGGGACGGTAGGGTCATCTCAACTTACGGCGAATCCGGGCCGAGAATTCCTCCGAGGAGATCTCATCGTCGGGATTGGTTTCACGATCAGCCAACAGGTCTTGGACCATTCATCTGATCTGCCGGACGTTGCCGCTGCTCCCCCACGCACGGTCTGCGGTCAGGATCGTCGCGTCCAGTCTCTCTCCGACTGCCAGACACAGTCTGTCAGCCAAGGAAAGCCCGCCCCCAGGCTCCCAGAGTTCAGCGGCCCGCTCGGCATCGGCCTCGGTCACCGATTCGATGTACAGCCCAAAACTCTTCAAAACCGCTCGCGCCATAGCCCAGTCCCCGCCCGCGGCTGAGACCTTTTGAGCCGTCTCGGACCAGTTGACCGCGCTAATATGCGTATCTCCGCCGAGCGCTTCTTCCACAACCTCGCGTCCAGGCTCTTCCTTCAAGAACGCCAAAACAGCAGAGGCGTCAAGAACCGTCATGCTGTCGCGTTCTCATGCTGGGCATCACGTCGCCGATCGGCCAGCAGCTCGTTGACGAGGTCCTTGCCCTCCAACTGCTGACGGATGCGCTCACGAGCTTGTTCGCGCGACATCACCACCACCCCGTCATCGCTGTCGATGAAGATCAACGATGTTCCGGTCTCCCATCGTTGACGGACCCGGACTTCGGCGGGCACAACGAGCCGCCCCCGATCACCAAGCGTCACATTTGTGGTACTCATGCATACATTGTCCCACTTAATGATTGTATGTGGTATCCCTCGTTTACTGTTCCCCTCCACCGAGGGGTCGCAGGATGCGCATCGGCAGTTCCTGTGAGATGGAATCCGGATAGTGTTTAAGCGTGAAGAGTTCTGAAATACGGGCCTCAGGCTTGCTGGCGGCTGGCAACGGACATCAGCTCTACTGGGAGGAGTCGGGGAACCCGGACGGAATACCAGCCCTCTACCTTCACGGCGGTCCAGGCGGCACGCTGGGCTCAGGCGGCTATCGCAATAAGTTCGATCTGGAGGATGTCCGTCTCATCGGTATGGACCAGCGCGGCTGCGGACGGTCCACCCCGCCGGCGAGCGCACCGGGCTACGACTTGGCTGAGAACACCACCCAGCATCTGCTCGCCGACATCGAAGCGCTGCGTACTCATGTGGGCATCGAGGCCTGGCTGCTCAACGGGGTCTCGTGGGGATCGACTCTGGCGATCGCGTACGCCCAGGCGTTCCCGCACCGGACGCTGGGAATCGTGCTCATGGCCGTGACCACCACCAGTCGTTTCGAAGTGGAGTGGATCACTGAGACGGTAGGCAATCTCTTCCCTGAAGCTTGGGACAGATTCGCCGCTCACGCGGAGAACGCCGAAATCGGGTACCGACGGGGCCAGGGCCGGCTGGTCGAGGCGTATCTGAAGCTGCTGCGGGATCCTGACCCGGATGTGCGCGATGCTGCCTCACGCCAATGGGCGCTGTGGGAGGACACCCATATCTCGCTTGGAACAGGCGGTATCATCAGGGATCCGCGATGGGACGACGGCGCCTTCCGGGCCACTTTCTGCACGCTGGCAGCTCACTACTGGAGCAACCTCGGCTTCATGGACCCACCGATCCTGGCACGGATGGATCGTCTGCGCGGCATCCCGGCGACGCTCATTCACGGCAGGCGTGATGTCAGTGGTCCAGTGCGCACCGCCTGGGAGCTGCATCAAACGTGGCCGGGCACCGAACTGATCATCGATGAGGGCGAAGGCCACGGGGGAACTGGCATGGTGGATCAGTGGCGGGCCGCGAACTCTCGTCACGTGCAACGACTCATCTCTCAGGGCAGATGACGTCCGAGGATCCTCTGCTTCTGACCGGTGGAAATGCCGGCGACGTGGTGCGGATCGGCCCCACGGTGCGGAAGCCGTGGTCCGCAGCCACGCCAAGTGTCCACAGCTTCATGTCAGCGGTGCGTGGGGCCGGGATCGATGTGCCCACCGTGCTGGGTCGTGATGATCAGGGCCGCCAGGTGATCGAATTCATTCCGGGCCGCCTCGCACTGGACTCCGGTCCGCTGACCTCCTCAGAGCTGATCCGCGCCGGAGGGCTGGTTCGCGCAATCCATGATGCCAGCCAGACCTTCCAGCCTCCCGGCGAATCACCCTGGGAGACCTTCATCCCGGCTCCAGGCGAGGAGCTCATCTGCCATCACGATCTTGCGCCCTGGAACCTGATCATCGGGGATCGCTGGGTGTTCATCGACTGGGACGGCTCCGGCCCAAGTACACGGATCTGGGATCTGGCCTATGCGGCCCAGGCCTTCACGCTCAACGATCCCGAACGGGCACCTGATGAGGCGGCGCGGTGCCTAGCCGTCTTCGTCGATGGGTACGGTGCTGGACCGGACATGCGCCAGGAACTGCCCGCGACGATGCATCGACGTGCCGCAGCCATGCATGAACTACTGAGATCTTCGTACGAATCCGGCCGTGAACCATGGGCAAGCATGTACATCAATGGTCATGGTGATCACTGGCGGGCGGCCACCGACTACGTAGAGAGGCACCAGGACGTGTGGGCGCGAGCGTTGAGTCAGCGTTTATGACCTCAGCCAGTCCCCTACGACCGTGGATTTTGGGCAGCAAGCTCGTTCGAGGACAGCCACGTCGCGGACGACGGCGCAGCCGTCTTTACATCAGTCATCGCCGCAGGTTCCGGTTTCCCGGACGCCGAGCTGCCACACCGCCTCAGCAGCGTCGTCGTCCTGCGCCAGGGATGAGGGTTTCTGAAGCGTGGGCTTGCCGCGCAGGGCACGGAACCCATCTGGACCCACGTAGCTCAACGGGTTCAGAGGGGACACGGCGGCGGCGAGAACCGGCAGTGCGCCTTCGGCGGCAGATTGAGCGATGGGCCTGCACACCGCGCTCACGGCAGCATCGAGCAGCCGATGACCAGTGACGTTCTGAATGTTGGTGAACGCCCACCCCGGATGCGCCAACTGCACGCTCACATCCGTAAGCCGTCCCTGGAGCGCACGTGCCCAGAGCATAGTGCACAGCTTGGACTGGGCGTAGGCGGCCGCCACGCTCCAGCGACGATGACGAAAATGCGGGTCGGCGGCGTTGACGACCCCTGAACGGTGGGCATCCGATCCGACGATGACCACCCGGCTGATCAGCTTTTCGCGGAGCCGATCGGTCAGGGCGAAGGGTCCCAGAAAATTGGTGGCCAGAATGAGTTCTTGCCCGTTGGCTGTTTCACGGCGGCGCGGAGTCACGGCTCCGGCGTTGTTGACAAGCACGTCCACCGGGCCCTCGACGGCTGCGGCGAACTGCTCGATGGAGTCCGGTTCAGTCAGATCCAGTGGCAGCAGCTGCACTGCTCCGCCGGCCTGACGCGCCCTTGCGGCGAGTTCCTGTCCGCGAGCGAGATCACGGGCGGGAAGGATGAGCCGGGCACCGGCCCTCACGGCCGCCTGGGCCACCTGCTGACCGACTCCATGGGTAGCTCCGGTGACCAGCCAGGTCCGGCCAGTCTGCGCAGGCATCTGCGATGCGTCAGTGAGCCGCACCGTGTGCAGAGTCCGGTCCATGCCCTCAGCGGTCATGGCTCCCACTTTGCTGGGCCGGCACTCCTCACGTCAACTGTCCATCGGCAACGGCAGCTACGTCCTGGCGAGCAGGTCTTCGACTGCGTGAGCGAAATCCTCGGGTGCGCCGGTATTGAGCTCATGGCCACCTCCGGCGATGATCCTCAGCTCGGCGTCGGGCAGGGCAGCTGCGATGGTCTTGGCAGCGGGTATATTGGCCAGATCCCTGCTGCCGCAGAGCACCAATGTCGGCACGGTGATCTGTGCCAGATCGTCCCGCAGATCGGCTTTCCCCGCGGCGTCGAGCACCTCCAGGAACTGCCGTTTGTTCAGGTCCTCGGGAAGCGGCAGCATCCGCGCAGGCAACAGACCCATGATGGCGCGCTGGACTCCCATCATCACCGGGTTCGGTCTGACCTGTGAACCGCTGAGGAGCAGGCCTGCCACCGCGTCTGGATATGCGGCAGCGTATCGGGTGGCCATCATGGCACCGACCGACAGCCCAACCATCACGACGGAGCCCGCGCCAGTCTGAAGAATGCGAGAATGGAGAGCCTCAACGGCGGACTCAAGACTGAACCTGGAACCGGCTACATCACTGGTGGTCAGAACCAACGACGAATACTCGCCTATGCGTTGAACCTGATCATCCCACTCGGCCGGTTCCTGGCCGGCTCCGGCAAGAAAGACCACAAGAGGTTTCACCCGCCCCAGCCTATACCCACCATACGATGAGAGGCATGAGGCTCTACATCCACGGGGCGGGGAGGACTGGACGGACCGCCTGGCCGCACCAGAACGACGACGACGCCGTCTTCGCCGAGTTCACCCCGGGCACCTCAGTTCAGCAGCGAGTGCAGCATCTGGTGGATATCGCACCGGCGGAACCGGTCGATGTCATCGCGCACAGTCTCGGGGCTGTTCCCGCTGTGCTCGCCCTGCACCATGGTGCGCTCCACGTCCAGAGACTGGTTCTGCTGGAGCCGTCGTTCTACGATCTGGTCCGCGGCAACACGTACATCGAGCGGCACATCAGCACAGTCTCCCGCGCTCGGGAGCACAGCAGTGCCGGAGACCTCTACGGGTTCTGGGAGATCATCTGCCCGCTGTTCTTCGGCGGGCCTCCTGATCCTGAGCAGTGGGATCAGGACAGAGCGGTGGCTGAGCATTTCGCCTCGCTTCCGCTGCCCTGGGGCTGCGGCATCACCCCAGCTATGATCCCCGCTGAACGGACTGTGGTGGCCACCGGCAATTGGAATCCGGAGTACGAGGCGATTGCCGCTGTGCTCTCTGCCCTGGGCGCCAGGCACATCCACGTCACCGGCTCGGCCCACCGACCTCAGGACCACGAGCACTTCGAACGGTCCGTCTTCGGCGGATGAAACGCGAGCCGCGCTGCGAGACGGTCAGCGGATAGTGAGCACCGCGGCAGTATGCCCTGGAGTGCGTTCAAGTTTGGCATCTGTGGTGATGAGGGGCGCTCCAAATACTTCGGCGAGGGCAAGATACATCGCATCATAAGCAGTGGTGTTGCTTCGCAAATCCCATACCCTCGCCAAAAGAGCCGTGTGCTCACATCGCCGAATGCCGAGCAGGAGAAACTCACTGAGTGACTCACGCCCGCGCTCGGCGGAGATATCTCCGATGCTGACGAACTTCCTGAGCCCTTGGGAAACCTCTGCATCGATCAGGTGTGGGGCGATCAGCACTTCGTCAGGATCAGCGATCTGAGCGCCGACTCGTTGCCCGAGACTGGTGTGCAGCAAGAATTCAAGAGCGGCAGAAGCATCGATCACCTTCACCGAGAGTCTCTCGCCTCCCGAATGACCTCTGCTGCTGGCAAGGTGGTCACAACGGGAGTCAGAGCAGCAACGCGCTTGATGATCTCCTGTCGATTCGGAATCTCAAGCACTTTCTGCAGTTCACGCGTCGCATATTCCGAAAGGGTCATACCCCGTTGAGCTGCTCGAGCCTTGAGTTCACGGTGCATATCCTCAGGCACGTTCCTCAGTTGAATCATGGACATGCTCCAAGAGTACTCTCATCACCATCACATGTGAATTGCTTTCGACGGTCAGGCCACAGACTCCCCCGGAAGCGGGTAGCGGCCTGGGGCGGCATGCATGCGGCCCAGGTAGGCACCTGCCTGCCGGATCTGATTTTCGGTGCCGGTATAGGGTGCACCATCAACCCAGGGGTAGACCGCCCCAGCGCCCACCGTTGATCTCTTGTGGATTCTCCGCCTCCAGGGGTGTTGGAGTTGTCACCGCGATGCCGGCGTCGTCGAGGGCTCTGGTCCATCTCATCAGAGCCTCAGTGCGTTCAGTAGCGCCCGGGGGCCGTTGGACGACAATGTCCCCCTGTGGCGGTCTGGGCTCGGTAGACTCTCGCGAACCGTGTCAGCGATTCTGGGTGGATGCCTGTCAGCCCGAATGCCGCAGCAAGCTCCTGGGTCCGGTCTCTGCTTTCTCAGGGTGCATAGTCCCCACCCTATCGAGATGGTTGCGCAGCTGATGGGACCGGGGCTGGTCAAGAGTTCAGCAGCGGTGGTCCTCGTCCTACACCGTAAAGGGCGGCGTCAGGCCGGAAAACATGGGGATATGCTTAATGTTCAACGTCACCAGCTCAAGCCCGCTGTGCAGAGCCGTCGCAGCGATGAGGTAGTCCGAGATTCCGATGCCTGAATGGCTGCGCCGATACTGCCTCTGCAGCTCGCCTGCCCGCCGGGCGATGGCATCGGTCACAGTGACCGTCTCCAGCGCTGAGAGCAGCGCCCACACCTCGCGCCGTTCCGCAGAGCGCATCCCCCCGGTGATTTCCGCGACTGTCACAACGCTCATTGCCAGAACATCGCGCTGAGCAGCCTCTCGGAGCCAATCCCTGGCGGCTTCAATGCCGCGAAGGTGGCAGATCAGCACGTCTGTGTCGACCAAGATCATGCGTTGAACTGCCAAAGCCGGTTGAGGTGATCCTCGCGAGCCCCCGAATCACGACTCGGAACCTCCACCTCGACCATGGAGCCGAAGGACAGGTCAATCGCAGAATGGATCGCGCTGGTCCCATCGCCGGCGGTGTGCAACCCCTTGTCGATCAAACGCCGGATCAGCTCGGCTCGGGAGATGCCTTCCTCAGCGGCTCGTCGGTCCAGCAGATCTGTCTGCTGGTCGTCGAGATAGATATTCGTCCGCCGCATACACCACATTATACATCACAATAGCCGCAGTTTGCACCGCACTGTCCCTTTGATTCCCCTGGCTTCCGCCGGCGATGCGGCGCAAACCGGGGAAACCCTAGGGCCAACTGACCTATCGGAGGGCACTCCACGAGCGGTTGTCCAGCCAGCGCGGGACTGACGCGCAATACTGTTCGAACTGCTCTCCGAACTGGTTGCGCAGAGCAGCCTCCTCGGCAGGGATCTGAAGCCTGTCGATGGCAACGACGAACCCTACAGCTGGAAGCATCGCAAGCACCGAGCTGCGATAGATCGCATGGGCAATCAGCAATCCACCCATGCCCACATACATAGGATTGCGGGTGAAGCGACTCGGTCCGTCGGTCACCAATGAGCTTGCCCTCTGCGGAGAGACCGGATCCACCGTGGTCTCTTGCTGTCTGAACCGGAGAATCGAGCCACCCAGCGTCCCGACCGAAGCGGCACCAACAAGCGCAGCTGTTGCCTTTCCCAGGGGGCCGCTGCTGCCCGAGTGACGAGAGAGCATCCACTGCGTTGCTGCCGCTGCACCCAGCAGCGCGACCGGGGGAATTCGGACATCTCGCACAGTGCGTCCTCACCTTCAGCCAGGAATCGGTGTCAGCTGACATGCCATCAGCTCTATCAGCTCAGCCTACCGGCAGGACGGGCGGGGCTCCGTACTATCCAGCGGGGCAGATCAAGCACCTTGGCGGATAGCGGCAAGCTCACCCGGCTCGTGCCAGGCGAGGCGTCGCAGCAGCTTCGTAGAGGTCCACGCCTCTCCGTCATTATTCCGGCTGAGATTCCGGGGCATAGCTCTGAGAGTCTTTCGCACATGCTCAGCTGAGTCTCGGAGTTCAGTGACCAGGTCCTGGGCCCGTGGCTTGGACGGCAGTCCAAGTGAGGGCAGATAGTAGCGGCTCTCCGTGTCAGCGATATGCCAGGCACGTTCACGGACCGTGGACCAGGCAGCGAAACCTGCGTCCTGCGTGATGGACCGGTCAAGGTCCGTCTCCGTGATCTCCAAGAGGATCACCAGCAGCTCAGTTCGAACCTCGGCCAGGATCTCCAAGGTGTGCTCAACCTCAGCCTCAGCCGCAGGCGTCTTGTCGCGGTCAAAAGCACTCTCATCTCCTTGGATGCGCTCGACGACGTTGAGAGCGGCCTCCGCCGGAAGCGCTGCCCTCAACCCCGCCAACGCCTCAGTCTCCGTCAGCCCTTGCCCGCAGAGACCCCAGAACTTAACATCGAACACCCAGGCCGCAGTCCCGAAGTCATAGGCCATAGCGACGCCGCTCTCCACATAGACATTCACCCGCATCTCAGCGCATCCTCCCTGCCGGTCGAGTCCTCCCCCGACGCCGCTTCTGTGGAGAAACGAATATCGGCTCTCTGCGCTGGCGCGAACCTCTCCGCAAAATCTCGCTCGTTCGGCTCCCACACCTCACGCCAGAGAGCGTCGTGCTTGCGTCCCAGTTCTCTGTCTCGCGCCATTCCCCTCTGGACCGCTGTCGGCAGACCGATGTCGCACCACACGGTGACATCCAGATGCTCCAGCGCCTCAGGATGAAACAGCCCGATCAGGTCAACGACGAGGACATCAGCGTCCGGAAGCGGTTCGGGGTCTCCGAGTGTTCTACGACTCCAGTCGAACCTCCGGAAAGTACCCGGCTGCTGCTCACGAATGGGTTTGAGCACTTCCTCTGTCAGCCGGATTCGCTCCACTCCGGCCCAATCTTGAGAGCGATGATGTGACAGAACTGGGTTCAGAAAGTCATCTCCGCGCACCCGCGCGGCGCCCGGCACCGCTTCGACAAGTCGCCGGGCCAGCGTGGACTTTCCAGAACCGGCGTATCCGGAGACCCCCACCACGATAGGGCGACTGGCGCTCTCCTGAGCTTGCGTGATGTGCTCAACCAGGCTGGCGAACTCCATCCACCGACGCTAACACCTCTTGGCTGGCGATCCCGCCACCTCTCGCTCCCGCCCGTGGGCCTCAGCAGAGGGATGCGAAGATGGGTGGCATGGCAGACAGCATTCGTTCGATGCTCCGGGCAGTCCCCTCGCTCACCGGCACTGCACCACCGCTCAATACGAGCGCCCTGCCCGATGATCCGACCACCCTGTTTCTGACGTGGTTTGCAGAGGCTCTCTCCGTTGGCGTACCAGAACCTCATGCGATGACTCTGTCCACCGTGGACTCGGAAGGTGTTCCCGATGCCCGGACGCTGATTCTCAAGGACCTCAACGAATCGGGCTGGGCATTCGCCAGCACGGGATCCAGCAGGAAGGGTTCGCAACTCGCCGCGCAGCCGGCCGCGGCCTTGAGTTTCTGGTGGCAGCCCGTCGCCCGAGCGGTGCGAGTCCGGGGAGAGGTCCGTGTGGCCAGCAGGGAAGAGAGCATTGCCGATCTTCGTGCGCGCAGTCCGCAGGCGCAAGCCGACGTGGCTGGGGACGACTGGACGCTGTTCTACCTCCAACCGGCACGAGTGGAGTTCTGGCAAGGCTCACCGGATCGGCGTCACATCAGAATCGTGTACACCGCGAACAACAGCATGTGGACTCGGTACGTCCTGTGAACTCCGGCTCGATCCCGCATGCTTGTAGGCGGATCGAGAGGCACGTTCACTCGGCGAGCGCCTTCCTCGAGCTGCGGATGCAGCCCCAGGACCGGAACCGCCCTGCCGGTAAGCTCTTATCATGCCTTCAATCCGGAATATTGCTGTCGCTCTGCCTGCCAAGGACGGGCACATTCTCGTGCAGACCGGCTACGACTCGGTCAAGGGACAGCATTTTTACCGCGCCCTTGGCGGCGGCATTGAGTTCGGCGAACTCGCCGCCGACGCGGTGCGCCGCGAGTTTCAGGAAGAGCTCGGAGTGGAACTCGATGACGTAGAGCTTCTCGATGTCGTAGAGAACATCTTCGATTATGAGGGCGCTACGGGCCATGAAATCGTCCACGTCTTCGCTGTCGGATCCGCTGCCTTGGCAAACATGACCCTCGGAGGGACCCGTTCGATCCTCGACGAGCCCGACTCAACGGCCCTGTGGGTTTCTGTCGATTCGCTCCGGCGTGGCGAAGTTCCGCTCTTCCCAGCCGGGTTGCTCAAGCACCTTGCCGGATAACGTCAAGCTCACCAGGCTCGCTTCATCGGAGCAGGGGCAGGTGGTAGCGGCCTGGGAGGTCGTCAGAGACGCATTCGGAAGCCACGATGGCCCTAGCATTTTGATGGAGTCACCGTACTCGTGTATTACGATCAACTCGTCGAGATCGAGGCTGCCGCTGCAGTGTCCTAGGCGTGGACTAAGCTCGCGCCATGAGCCGGATCATCTACGAAACTGCCACCAGCTTCGACGGTTACATCGCTGATGATAACAACTCGCTGGACTGGCTCTTCGCTGTTCCCGGCGGTGATGCACCTGACCCCGAGCTAGCGCCTCCTCATGCTGCGGTTCAGGTCATGGGATCAACTACTTATGAGTGGGTTCTGAATCAGCTCAACGCCATCGATGCACCTGACGAATGGGTTAAAGCGTTCGGTGAGACTCCGGTCTTCGTCTTCACCTCTCGCCGTCTCCCGGTTCCCGATGGGAGTACCGTGAGCTTCCTCAGCGGGAGTATCGACGGCGCGCTGCCCAAGCTGCGGGGGGCAGCCGCCGGTGGCGACATCTGGGTGGTTGGCGGCGGTGACCTCGCTGGACAGTTCATCGATTCCCAGGCGCTAGACCGGCTTGTTTTCACGATAGCTCCAGTGGCACTCGGTTCAGGGGCGCCGCTGCTTCCCCACCGAGTCGAATCCGACCGGCTGACCCTCACTTCAGTGAAGCAGGTCGGCCAGTTCGCCCGGCTCACCTATCACGTGTCGTATCCGTCTCTGTAGGCACTCACACCGTCGTTCTCGGTAGGCACCGCCGTCGCAGAGCGTCAACTGCATCAGGCCAGCGTCCACGTTCCGACTTCTTGGTACTCGGAATCCATCAGCGCTTCGGTATGCGCCGCGTTGAGGTCATAGTGCTTGAGCGCTCCAGCCCAGTACCGCAGGATCCGGGCAAGCTCTTCTGCACGGTCAGCGCTCACTTGTGCCAAGTCGATCTCGAGGGTGAAACGGGTGATCTGTTCTCTTCTATGGTTCATACTCTCAAGTGTAATATTCAAATGCAAAGTTAAACTTATGAGGACATAGCGGCTGATTTATCAGTACTTTTAGCATAAAAGTCTCAACGCTCGGTTAAAATCAGTGTCTATGCGTCCTATCGATTTGGCTCGCGCCGTGGGTGTCTCGACCCAGCACGTCCGCACTCTTGAAGCAGCCGGAGTCCTTCCGGAGGCGGAACGGAGCCAGACCGGATATCGGCAGTACACCGAGGCACATCTGCGATCCCTGCGCTGCTATCACGTTCTGGCACCAGGCCACGGAGCGGCGACTGCTCGGCAGATCATGGTCCTCGTGAATCAGAGACGCCCAGCCGAAGCTCTTGCTTTGGTCGACACCAGCCACGCACAGCTTCACTCCCAACGCCAGCAACTCGCTGAGACCACTACCGCCCTCGAGAAGCTCAGGCAGAATGCCGAAAGCATCCCAACACAGCACTCACCGATTTCCATCGGTCAACTCGCCCGGAACCTCAAGGTGCGGACCTCAACTCTTCGAGTATGGGAGGACGCCGGATTGCTCTGCCCGAGACGGATAGGAGCGCAACGCCACCGGCTCTACACGGCCACTGACATCAGGGACGCCCGTATCATTCATCTCCTGCGCCAAAGCCATTACCTTCTCAACCGCATTCGTCCAATCATCGAAGAGGTCGGAAACGCCGGAGGAACCGATGCCCTGCACAGCGCACTGCACCAACGGCGAATGGCGCTTTCACGCCGGTCACGGGCCATGCTGGATGGTGCCGCACACCTTAGCGAGCACATCGGTCACCTGGAGACCACCGACGACGACGCCATGGTTTCTACCGGTCACTCGGATCGAGGATCAGACCCGCAGCCCTGATCCTCGATGGTCGGAGCGTCAGCGGTACCCCTGAACAGTGAAAGGATGGTCACTGTGAAATCGCCTCATGTATCCAGCTCGATTGCGCTCATACACTTCGCCTCACGGGCGGGGGACCACAATGACCGAGCCATGGAAGGCTCACCATTGATCGCCAGCAAACTCTCCTCACGGCTCGGCGAACCTGTCACGGTGATCGGCGAACCTGCTCCAGCGATCAACTCTGGGTGGCAGGACGAACTCTCGGCCGCTGCCGGCGACCTGGATGCTATGGCAAAACATCTGCATTCTGTCATGAGCCTCGGTGCCATCACCTATACGGCGCTCTCACGCTGTTCGGTGGCGTTGGCGACTCTTCCCGTCGTCGCGCGTCACCATCCCGATGCGGTGGTTCTGTGGTTCGATGCCCACCCTGACCTGAACACTCCGGAGACCTCCACGAGCGGTTACCTGGGTGGCCTCGCCCTGAGCGGTGCTCTGGGATGGTGGGACTCAGGGCTGGGGTCAGGACTCTCCGAACACAACACGATTCTCGTAGGGGCACGTGATATCGATCCCCAGGAACAGCGTCTGCTTGACCGGTCTGACCTCACGCTCCTGGCGCCGGGACCCAACCTGACTGGACGACTTGCAAAGTCCATCAGAGGGCGCTCGGTCTACGTCCACATTGACTGCGACGTTCTGGGACCGAAAACTGTGCCGACAGACTACGAAGTCCCTGGCGGGCTGAGCCTTGCCGAACTCAAGGATCTCTCGTCGGTCATCGCCGAACACCATGTGGTAGGAGTCGAGGTCGGTGAGTTCGAAAGTGGCTCGACTCCGCTGAACACGGAGCGTGCAGCCCAGAGACTGCTCAACACACTCGATCCTTTGCTTCGCAGTGCGCAGTTGCCGAAATAGAATTTCGCTATACTCCCACATCTAACACGTTATCGGCATGGCAGAGGGGACACGTGGTCGGTCGGGTCCAACGCGGCAATAGCGAGTCGGAGCGCGCACACGTAGGCCCGGTGGAGCTGTTCTTCGACCTCGTCTACGTCTTCGCTATCATTCAACTCTCCCACCTGCTGGTAGCACATCTGAACTGGGAAGGTGCAGCCCAATTCGCAGTCCTCTTCGCCGCAATATGGTGGGGATGGAACTACTCTGCGTGGGCTATGAACTGGATCAATCCGCAGTCGGCCCCCGGTCGGATACTCATGATGGTCCTGATGGCGCTGGGCCTAGGCATCGCACTGGTATTGCCTGATGCTTTTGGGGATTCCGGATTAGTATTTGCCGGACTCTATGTGACGAGCCAGGTCCTGCGTCCAACGTTCATGGTGGTTTGTTTCCGCGGAACAATTCTCGGCCGCAACTACCGCAATTTGCTGGTGTGGTCAGCCACGGCAGGAATCTTCTGGATAACAGGAGCCCTACTGGAGGCCGATGCGCGACTGGTGGTGTGGGCCTTGGCGGTGGGAGTGGATTATCTTGCCCCCCGCCTAGATTTTCGCGTGCCGGGGCTGGGAAGCGCGCCCATGGGCGACTGGGATACCAACGCAGAGCACCTAGGCGAGCGCAACAGGCTGGTATTCATTATCGCCCTGGGTGAGTCCATTCTCATGACCGGATTCACCTTGAGAGAGCAACTCGACGTTCAGGGACCAAGCGCACTGCTTCAGTCAGCGTTCCCCGCGGTTACTGGATTTGTAGGCCTGTGCCTGATGTGGTGGAACTACTTTTCCATCGTTGACCGCACTGACCGAACTCATGACAGTGCCTCAACCTCCGCCCTTCGCGGCGCCTACGCCTACGCTCACGCACTGATGGTGGCAGGTGCCATCGTTTTCGCCGTCTTCATCGAGCTGTTGCTGACGAATGACCACGTCAATCCAGCCATCGCCAGTATTGCGGTGGCCGGCCCACTACTGTTTTTCGCCGGCCAGGCTTTGTTCTCCAGCTGGCGCGGAGGCGGCTCATTATGGCCTCAGGCGAGAGGCGCCCTGGGCGTCATGGTTGTTGGCGGTACAGCGCTCATGCTGCCGGCCATGAGCCTGCCCCTGTTGGGGGTTGCCATGCTTGCCGCACTTGCACTTCCCTTGGTCAGTTTTGTCTCCACGAAAGGAATCTCACCATGAAGACATTGACCACCGAAGATGGCCGCCGGTTGCGCAAGACACTGCCACGCGGCAAACAAGCTGACCTCTGCCTCCCTGAGGATCGCGACCCGGTCGCGATCTTAGAAGGCCAGCATCAGGCACGGTTAGCAGACCTGGTGCCGGTGCGCATTGGACGCATGCTCCAATCCCCGTTCGCCTTTTACCGCGGGACCGCGGCAGTCATGGCCAACGACCTCAAGGACGCCCCCACCACCAATGTTGACGTGGTGTCCTGTGGTGACGCGCATATCTCGAACTTTGGCTTTTACGCCTCTCCTGAACGTGAACTCGTCTTCGATCTCAATGACTTCGACGAAGGTGGAGTCGCACCATGGGAATGGGATCTGCGCCGGCTGGTGGGCAGCGTCCACATTGGTGGACGCGACCTGAGCCTCTCTGAAGACACCTGCAGCGAGGCAGTCGTGAAGGCCACAGAGACCTACCGAACTACCCTCAAGACAGTACTGCGCACCCCAGCTACTGAGCGATATTTCACTCGGGTAGACACCTCAGAAGTCGCCAAGCAGCTTGGGGAGACTGGCCAGAAAGCGGTGAAGAAGGCCACGAAAAAGGCGAGAACTCGAACTTCGGAGCAGGTGCTGCGCAAGCTCGCTACGACCAGTGAAGACGGACACATCCGTATCGTCGATCAACCGCCGATCCTCAGACACGTTGACCATGCCACTCTCGACGAGCTCACAGGCCTGTTCGATCAGTACCGTTCGACGCTGCGTGAGGATATCGCTTTCTTGCTGTCTCAGTACGAGCTGGTGGATTATGCCCTGCGCGTGGTGGGGGTAGGCAGCGTGGGAACCCGGTGTTATCTTTTGGCGTTTTCCGGCCCTGGCGGCGACGTCCTGTTCCTCCAGGCCAAGGAGGCTCCCCAATCGGTTCTGGTGAGTCATGGCGGACGGGCTCCTGCCGTAGCCGGCTATGAAGGCGATGCAGAGTTCAGCGAGGGACACCGCGTCGTCGCCGCTCAGCGCATTCTTCAAGCGAATTCGGACCCGTTCCTGGGGTGGATCACAGGGTGGGCCGGCGAGTCTGAAGAACGGCATCGTGTGGACTACTACTGGCGTCAGTTCAGGGACATGAAGGGCTCGATAGAGCCCTCGACGTTGGATGCCGAGCAGTTCTCTTCCTATGGTGCGCTGTGCGCATCGCTGCTCGCGCGAGCTCACGCGCAGTCGGCGACTGCGCCAGCTATCAGCGGGTACATGGGCGGATCAGAGCGATTCGCCGAGGCCACCAGCAGATGGGCGGCAGCCTATGCCGACGTTGCTGAAGCGGACTTTGACAAGCTCGCTGCGGCGGTGAAGTCCGGAAGAATCGCTGCCGAGACCGGAACGTAATGGTGTGTGTCTCTGCGGAGCCGGACAAGGCCCCCGGCACACATTCGATGCCACAGGAGCAGGACACCCCCCAGAGCTGGCGAGAAAAACCAGGAAAGAGTATGGCGCTCCTGGACATCCAGGAGCGCCATACTCATGTGCTCTGTGACCCCAGCGGGATGTTGCCATCCCCCTTCTGACAAGGGGTTTCGCAGTTTCGAGCGAGAAAACCAGCCAAAAAACCAGCCATTTTCAACACCCAGATCATACGGATCCCCATCACTGGAAACCTGCGATCTACTCGCTGGGAGGCGCTATGTCATTTTCAACTGGACTATCTGGACCCGAACCTGACGTCACCGTCAAATCGAGAAGCTCCTGTCTGCACCAGATCGAATGGCTGGTTTTGCACCGGAGTCGAGCAGGAACGGGAACTTCAGGAGCAGATTCGTCGAAAACCAGCCAATTCTGCGCCAACACGAAGACTCACTTCTCCCTTACTTCCCCGTGTTCTCGGGGATTTTGAGGGGAACCAGAGCGGATCTGGAGCTGCGCGAAAACCAGCCATTGCACGTATGGCCTCGAAGTTCGCACCCGGAGAATGCAAATGGCACGCCACCACTGCACTGCTACAGTTCTACGCTCCCCAGAGCGGCTTGACGCTCAGCCCCAGCAGGCTCCGCCTCGTCCTCAGTCGCAGTCTCCGATCACCCACCTGTGTCCGGCAAGTTCCCGACCACGACAGGGCACGAAGTTGGCCACCGACTGGAGCCACTTCCCTTCTCCGACTCGACACCTCCAGCACCACCACCTGATTGAATAGACCACATGCCCACAGGTGCACGCTGCAACGAGAGAGACGACCGTCCCGTCTCCGACCGCGAGAAAGCAGCAGTCGACAGAGGACTCGCAGAGATCGCAGTCAATCCCAACGGTGGCATGACCTCCGAAGAGTTCTGGGCACGCATTAGGACTGCACCTGCCAGATGACCGATGACCGAATCCAGCAGTTCTCAGCAGCCCTCAGCTGATTGAATGAAGGCATGACTACCCCTGTAAAACTCATCCGCTCCGACCGTCTCTCAGATGCTGCAGAGTACGCCTACGCTTCCAAACTCCCCGCTGACGCCGAACTGATCTTCCTGGCAGGCTCCTGTCCACTCAACGTTGACGGCTCCACTGCCGCAATTGGCGACTACGCAGGGCAAGCAGCCAAATGCATCGAGAACATGCACATCGCCCTAGAAGAAGCCGGAGCCACCATTGAGAATGTGGTCAGCACCCGCGTGCTCGTTGTATCCAACAAGCAGGCAGACCTAGTAAAAGCATGGGAAGTTATCCGCGATGCCTTCGGTGACCACGATGTCCCCAGCACCCTGATGGGCGTTACTGTCCTGGGCTATGACCATCAACTCATAGAGGTCGAAGCGGTCGCTGCGATCAGCGAGTAATGGTGCATATCAGTACTACTCTGTTTATATGTCGGTACCTGAGAAGTTCGATCGAAGACTGCGTCACCACGTTGCCGCCCAGTTCCGACGAGCGCCCAAATTCTCACGCCTTGGGGCAGGGGAAAACGGTGGCAAGTGGGTCTGGGCCTTTTGTCGAAACAGCAAGGCCGACTACGACTTCGTCAATCGCCTAGGACTCCCGAGCTCTTTCGTCGCGGAAGTAAATACCCGAGTTGAGAAACTAATAGGAGATGCCGAGGACCACCCAGATGGCATCAATCTCCCCCTTTCTCAAGCACGGGAACTACTGACAACTGCCGCTGGAGCTGTAGAAGCAGCGGCAACCCTGACCCAACTCACTTCAGCCGGAAGTGAGATGACGCGGAGGGCAAGCCTTGGCTCAGTTGCTCGTACTGCAGTCGAGAATTCCCTACGTGTCCAGTGGGTGTTAGAAGGCAGCACCAAAGAGGAACGAATCAAGCGAGCGGTCTTGGTGGAGCTGAAGTCCATCAATCAGTTGCTTCGGTACCTTCCTGCAGCACGCTTGAATAACAACGACCGCGATCTGCGTCATGCGCAGGAGGTCTACGTGAAACTCGTCGAGGACGAACTAGGCCTAGACGTTGATCTTCATGAGACTCCGAAAATCCAGGGGCTGCAACTACCAAATATTGGCAGAGAGGCCCAGAGAGTTCTGGGAGATGAGTCGTACATAGAGCTAAGCGCGTTCACTCACCCGAACTCTTATCTCGCTTCGGTTACCAGCAGTTACTCAGCGGGAGAGAAAGGTCAGTACATCATTGTTCCGGAGTCGACCCTTCACACTGAAGGACGACTCATGCGGCCAGCGCTGACTGCTTTTGTTAAAGCCACCACCTCAGTTGCCGAATACCTAGGGCGCGATGACAACACTGAACTAGTCACATGGATTAGCACCTGCGCAGACCTCTGGGATGAATGGTGCGAACGAAACGGCTGCCTCCAATAGAAAGCTCGGCACCCACCCTCTATCCGCAGACTGCCTACGATAGACGTGGCGACGCACTAACGATGAGGGCAAGGAAGCTAACCATCAGCCACATCGCTTGGACGAGGAAGTTCCAGGAGTAGCCCTTCATCCTCCAACGCTATCGCTGACTTCGGATACCCGTCTTTGAGGTGAGAACAGGTGGAAGTATTTCTTAAGCCTCCCCAACGGCTGCTGGGCGAAAATAAAACGCGAATGCTTGCTCACCATGCTCATGCTGGAGGCTGCGGATCCACCCAATCGAATCCCAGAACGGCTCAGATTCCTTCTTTGCCATAGCAGCCAATGTTCGATCAGAGAATCCCACCGAAAGAACATTGAGAATTGCGGTAGCAATACCTCTGCGCTGACAGGACTCTGCAACTTCGAGCTTGTTTATATCGATGGGGTCGATGAGTGGTGGCTTGTTGGCATAGTGTTGGAGGCTGTCGGCATCCCGGGCGTTCAACGCCAGACGTGCGACTTCAACACGATTCAATTGCACTTCGATGCATGTGCCGTAGCTGCTAGTTTCGAAATCGTTCCACCAGTCCTCTCGGAAATCCTCAGACTGGACGAAACCTCCATTGACAACAGTGCTAGGCCAGCCTGGACAAGGATCTTCCCTTTGCCAGAAGGACGGTACGTGGTGGCGAATAAACTCCAGCTCCATTATCCGCCCTTAGTACCCTCCGTCGAGGAATGATCGCGGTACTGCATCGACTCCACGAAATCACGGAGTGGATGAGTTATCGCCCAGGCTTCAGCCCCTTCAGATTGGACGAAATAGGCACGGATGACCTGCCCACCAGCACTTAGAATCTCAGAGACATACTTCCCAGGGATGTTCAAGCCCAGGCGCTCTAATAGGTGCTGCCGAGTCTCGGCAGAGAGTGCTTCCCACCAAGGACGAGGATCCGTCTGGAGCTTCTGCCAACCCCGTGTTGGGGTGTAGACCGCCACCATGCGTCCTTTACCGAAGCCAGTGTTTCCTGACTCAGCTTCCAGCATCCACGCGGCAAGGATGTCTTGATGTTCTAACGCTCGCTCTGTTGAATCCAGCGCAGCATCAAGCGTCGCTCCATGAGTACCTTGCCTATGCAAGTTGGCAGGTAGCTCAGCGTCCACATACTCAACATGTAAGGCCATCTCCCTACGCTATCTCAGCAAAGTTCATGCCGATTGGCAGGTCACCATCTCGGGGTGGGAATCGAACTCGGCCGCGAGCCCCTCATCGGTGTACCGCGCCCAAGCCGACTCTTTCTTCCAACTCACCCCTTCAGCGCCGACATCTTCCCCAAAATCATGGTTTCCAGAAAATTGTCGACACCCTCCCACACGGCAACGTCGGGCACCCCTAGACGCACCCCCATGATTTACCTCATAGCCTTTGTTTCCCTGCTGGTAGTCCTGGCTGTCGTCATTCTCGGGATGCTCCTCCTATGGTTCTTCATTCGTGCAAAACCAACTGCACACCGACGGCTCCTGGAATTCATCCGCACACTACGAGGTGACTAACGAAAGAAACCTCCGCTTCCGTCCGCTCCCCTGAACTCGCAACCTCCATGCGCCGACACAGTCGCGTGCCGGTGTCAGCAACTACGCTCATGATCAGAACTCATGCACGCTGCATCTTTCCCAACATGCGTGACTATTGATGGCAGAAACAGAGGGGTGAACAACAGAGTGGCACAGCGAGACGTGACACATAGCGAGTATGTTCAGCGAGTAAGGTCCGTCCCTCAGTCTGAACTGCTACAAAAACTATCCTCGGCAGCCTCACGAATCGTCCACCAGAGAGTCAGAGGAGAGAAACTCAAGCCTCTTTCCGTTCAAGAGTTCACTCTTGCTGGTATCGCTAGGACTTCACTTGCGCGAGGGAACGACTTACGCAGCCGAAAAATCACACGCGAATTAGTCATTCGTCTTTGTCAGGAGTATCTCGAAACGAGTTACACCCCAACAAGCGAGGGAACCCTCGGGCAACTGCTCCGCCCGATGTTCTTTGAGCAACTACTTGTGCAACTATCTCCAATGCACAACATAGCCCGTGCTCATGCCCTGTTTCAGCATTATCTCCCTCAGATCAAAGGAGCACCCTCCGCAGATGAGATCGGAGCCGTACTTGGGGTGCCTCAAGTAGCGGACTTTACTCGAATCGGCTTCGCGGTCCATGTGGGATGCATGCTCCACGCGGGCACTCTCCCAAAGTCGATGATCACCTCCAAGCAGGTCGCTCCACTGTTTTCGCCTTTAGAACCAGCAGAAATCGTGCCTCATCTTCAGACTCACTATGCATGGCTGCTGAAAGAGCACATACACAACGCCAGAGATGTCTTGGATACTGCCCCGAAGAGCCAAGAAGCCCTTGCTTTCAACCCCCTGCAGTCGCGGCCACTCATCGATATGGGCGATGAGTTCATCTGTCCTGCCCCTCATTTCTTGATGGACAAGTTCACAGGAACCGGGCTGTATTACACTCTGGCCTCCAAGCTGGGGGCTAAATTCACCAACGCTCTTGGGCATGCATTTGAAGACCACGTCGCAGACCAGTTACGGCTTCTCTGCGCCGCGACTGTGCACCGTGAGATCTCGTACGGCAAAAACAGTGAGAAAAGCTGTGACTTCCTCCTTGTGTTCAATGAGATGGTGCTACTCGTCGAGGCAAAATCAAGTAGGCCGCCAGAGAGCTTCCGGAAGAGTCTCACTCCGGCACGAGAGCTTCACGCTCTAACCAAGGCGCGTGATCAGATCACGAAGACGGCAAAGTTAATCCGTGACGGTCACGAAGCATTCAAACAAATCCCACGGGACAGGCCGCTCAAGGGCATGGTGGTCACCCTCGAGCCTCACTTCATCTCAGGCACCGAAGCACAAGAAGACATACTCGAAGGACCAGACGGAGGCCCTCTTCTCGAGGTCTTCGCTCATGACCTGGAGCACTTCTGCGCTTGGCAGCAAGAAAACGAACGACTTGGCAAAGATCTACTAGATGCTTGGCCGGACCATGAGCATGGTCGGTTCAGGGGACTTCAAGGAGTTGCTGGTGGCACAGACCGTGAGAACCCAATCATCGAGCACCACTACCGACGCGCTGTCGACATAGAAGCAGTCAAGAACGCTGTTTACGCCGCTGAAACCACGCAGCTCCGCACTTAGTTCACCCGAGGCTCAGCCCTCGCGTGACGCGAGGCATACCGGTGGAACGCGGTTATTTAAATGCGCGAGCTCACTGAGCGCTGCCGCGCACAATGAACCCCTCGATCAGCAACTGCTGGTGCGCGATTTCAGGAGAGAGGGTGCAATCGCCACTGGGAGAAACCTCCAGAGTGACGTTCATGCCAACGGTGTGCCCACCGATCTTCTGCGTAATGCTGGGGCAGACATCAGAAGGGAGTTGGAGCACAAGCGAGTCGAACTTTCCCTCTTCAAGTTCAATGTTGAGCTTGATGTACAGGAGATTCTTCTCCACCATGGCAACCCAGCAGTTCAAGGACGAGACGGGCACCCACGGAGACTTCAAAATTCCCGTGATGTCCTTCGGAGGATTGATCGTGGGATACGGGATATCCGGGATGTCGGGCAAGTTCTGAAAACTCATCGTGGTCTCCTCCGCAGTAACGTAGATAGGGACATTACCGATGCTACTGCGGAGGTCAGACATGACCACTCAACTTCGGAGCAGGCATCCACGCCAACCACAGGCGATCCTGCCCCCGAAAATGGCTTCTGCTCTAACGTGCGGTGATGTTGAACATCCAGTTGATGCCGAACTGGTCGATGAGTGAACCTGCTTCATCTCCCCACGCCTGAGTCTCCAGAGGCATCGTCACGGTTCCTCCAGTGGAGAGTTTCTCAAAGTAAGTGCGCAGCTCTGTGTCGTTGCCACCGATGTAGATAGCGACATTGTTCCCGTGCTGGTAGGGCATTCCCTCTGGCGCGTCCCAGGCGTTGAGAACATACCCTTGCGGGGTCTCAAGTTTGGCGTGCATGATCTTGTCTGCTGATGCAGAGTCTGGTGAACCAAAGTCAGCAACGGTCCCCATTTCTAGTTCACCGCCGAAGACTTCTCGGTAGAACTCCATTGCCTGCCGTGCGTTGCCGTTGTACATGATGTAGGGGTTCAGCTGAGATCCCACAGAGTGCTCCTTCTCTTCATCGAAACAGTAGTTGTGCCTGCCCCGAGGAGCAGGTCACGGTTAGAGCGTCTCAGCGAATCACGACATCCTCTGTCACGTATCTCGGTAGAGTTTTTCCATGCGTGCTGATCGGCTGGTCTCCTTGGTGCTACTCCTACGTCAGCGCGGTCGGCTCTCAGCATCGGAATTGGCTGAAGAACTAGAAGTCTCTACCCGCACGGTCCAGCGCGATATCGAGGCACTCTCCTCAGCGGGAGTTCCCGTCTATGCAGAACGGGGACGGCACGGCGGCTTTGCTCTACTGCCGAATTTTCAGACCGACCTCACCGGACTCAACCATGAGGAAGCCGTTGCCTTACTAGTCGCAGGGTCACGACCCGGAGTCCAGGAATTGGGACTCGGTACCGCTCTTGCGTCTGCGATGCTCAAAGTCATCGACGCTCTGCCTGCCCAGCATCAGAGCACAGCAACACAGGTAAGTCAGCGGTTCCTTATCGACCCTGCCACTGACCTCTTAGCGCGTCCCCTCGCGTCAGAAGAGATACCGAACAAGATCAGCTCTGAGATCACCCGCGCTGTCCTAGCGGGCCATCAGCTGCGGATCTTCTACGCAGCTAAGAACGAATCTCCACGGTGGCGAACTGTGAACCCCATCGGATTGGTAACTGTCCGTGGAACTGGCTACCTGCTCGCCACCAGGGACGGCAATGAGCGCACGTATCGGCTCTCGCGCATCAGTGAAGCAGAAGCACTCCCCCAGGCATCGGAACGCACCGAGACCGTGGATTTAGAGGACCTCTGGCAAGAACGCATCAGACAGTTCCGGCGTGACAGTGAAATCAACGTTCGTGTCATTGCCCGAGTACATCCAGACCACCAGTCAGACCTCACAGAAACCGCCCTAGAGATCCACTCAGAAGAGCCCGAGCCAGATGGTTGGCGGCGCGTGGACCTCACGTTCCATGATCACTCACACGCCGAGTGGGCACTCTGGAAACTCGGGAACCTAGCAGAGGTAGTCACTCCCAACGATCTCAAGAACAGCTTATATAACCGCGCCCTGACGATGACCAAGTAGTACGCCCCGAACCAGAACACCTCCGAGGGCAGGGCCAAGCCGTTGTACCGGAAGTCGTGTAAAGATTGAACACTATGGGTTCCCAGCAGCCGAACGCTTTCACCCTTGAGCGACTCGTTCCAGATGGGGCACAGTTCGCTGCTCATTCACACGATGAATCCATCGCCTCCGTCAACGGTCTCTCTACGATTCGGGAAAGGTGCGGCTGGACCGGCAACAGTTTGAAGGTGGCACCGATGCCATCACTGTGTACAACCCTGGGCAGGTTCAAAAGTCCCAGGTTGAAACCCACACCGGCACCACATGGGAATGTCTCAGCGGGCGCAAACGTGGCCTCATCCAATTCGTCCACCGCAACGACCAACCTCGTTCCCTGACCCTCAGCGGGCGGATCGGAGCATGGACCAAAGAAACCGTCTGCCGCACGACACTGCGTTGGATCCTGGCAGAACGGAAGAAACATCTAAGCTTCTCCTGGCCGAAGGGCTAAAGAAGCTCAGGCGTCTGTTACCTCACCGCTGGATTGCGAGACTGACTACAGCAGGCGGTACCAAGAAAATCAAGCATAGATGGCAATCGGAACAACTTTGAAGCTCTCCCCTTTGACCCGCGAATCAAAGTCCATATTGAACTTCACTCCTGCGTTGCCACCCTCGGTCTCGTCCTCACCGATCATTCCTTGAGCTCCTCGCGTGACTTGGTTGTTGATTTGTCCCACCAGAAAGTCCACAGTCCCCGGATCCATGCGTTCAAGAAGTTTGTTACGTGCAAAAATCGGCAAGTCCTTCTGGAGCGAAGACGTCACTTTCCCAAGCACCGTGAACTGACCATCAAGGAGGCGATCCTCGTCTTCAACTACAAAGTGCTCAAGATCGCAAATAGTCACTGCCGTCAGGGAATCACCCTGATCTCCGATTTTCCCATAAAACTCTCGGGTGGTCATACTCCGGAAATCAGTGCGAATAGCTTCAGTAGCCGTGCGGGACACTTCCCCTAACAAATCAAGGTCATAGTCCCAACTTACTTTGAACTTCTGAACCTCTTCTGGAGGCCCTCCTTCGAAGTCATCCATCCGCCTGCTCTTTACTACGTACCGGGTAATGGCTCGCACAAGTTCCGGGGTCGCAATGTCGAGAATGGCAAGCAACTGACTAGGGCTGAATGTTGCTGAGAACTCGACGAAATCGCCTGGCTCTACCCCCTGCATCGACGATAAACCGTCGATGCGGTTCAAAAGACCTTTCTCAGCCAATTGACGTCTTACTTCGTAGAGGTAGAACGCCTGCGTGTATTGCCAGTTTGAAGTCCCTGAAAAGCGACGGGAACCTGTACGCCCACTTGAATGCCCGTATCTGCCTTGTCCTTCAGCTCCCCCTCTACCTATTAACGGCATCTTTGCTTCTACAGTCGCGGTTGCCTGTGCCGCTAGTTCTTCTTCACGGGAATCAGTATCAGTGCTCTCGTTACTATTCGTCCCAGCGGTCCACAGGGGCTGCCCATGCACCTGCTGCAGAATGCCGGACACGTAGTCAGCATTCTGATAGATCGCCACAATGGGGTGACTGCTCAGATCCTTCTCGTTCTCTGCTTCACCTTCACCTGCCAAGAGCCGCCTCCTTAGATCATGTGCTCTGTGTTCCCATCTACATAGTCGCACTCACATTGGAGATTCCACGTCTTTCAGCGTCTCTAGTTTCGTCCTAGTAGGCGATCTCGTGTACGGGCGGCTTCAATTTTCCTCATATCAAGGGAAGTATGGTCGTTGTATCTGCGGACCTCACGCCCGATCACAGGACACCAACAAATCCATGACTTCGCTGAGGTGGCTCACCACCTTATCCGCTCCAGCTTCCTGCAGCTCGGCGTTACTCACGGTCGATGCCAGTCCACCACTGCCCTGATCCAGGGCTACGCTCCCAGAACGGCTTAAGCTCAGCCCCAGCAAGGTCCACTTCATCCCCAGCGGCAGTCTCCGATCCTCCTCATGTCTTCAGGGAGTTCCCGACCACTACAGGGGACGAAGTTCGTCAGCGACTGGAGGCACTTCTACTCGTGCCAGATAGGATCGGCGTGTGTTTCCTAGAAGCCCTGAGATCCAGTTCGTATTTGACGAGTTGACCACCGTACTACCTGCCGGTGTTCTGGGGTTCTACCTCTGTGGTTCTGTCGCCCGTGGAGAGCAAGGTCCACACAGCGACCTCGACCTTGTTACTTTCACCCCGCGATCTCTGACGGTGGATGAACGCCGACGACTCACTGAGACTCTTCTCGATGTCTCAGGATGGACCGGGCATGCAAAGAGCTTTCCTGAAGTAGCTCATCGTCGCCCCGTGGAATTCACCTCTTTCGTACTCGAAGACGTTAAGCACTGGCAGCACCCACCTACGGTGGACTATCAGTACGGCGAATGGCTTCGCGCTGATATCGTGGCAGGGCAACTTCCTCAGTCACACGAAGATCCAGATGCCACGCTCTTCCTCGAAGACGCTCGACAAAACAACCAGACAATCTGCGGAACTGAACTACAAAATCTTTTGCCTCCACCTCCATCTGGGCTCCTATCTCGTGCCTGCCAGGATGCTGCCCCAACACTAATGGAGGAACTGGATGACGATACTCGCAATGTCCTGTTGACTCTGGCGCGAATGGCAGTGACCATCTCCACAGGAACCATCGTTTCCAAAGCTCGCGCCGCTCAACTCACCGCGCCGCGCTTGCCGCAAATTGAAGCAGACCTCTTACGACGAGCCGCTGCCGAATACCAAGGAACAACCAGCGTGGACTGGCCCCAGGAAACCCACGTATCTCAAGAACTTGCCCGGCAACTTTTCGGTCTCGTCACCACGGCGCAGTAACAGGTGAACTATTAGGAGCCAGCAGGAATTGGTGTCTGTTGATAGGACGCTAGTCGCCATTCGCCCTCGCGCCGCACATAGACACTGGACATCAACGCTTGAAACTCAGGATCGGCTCCGCCACGCCACGCTATACCTTTGTAAGCAAGCACAGCAGAGGACTCATCCAGCGGAATCAACCGTTCCTCTGAGATCTCATACCGACTCCAGGGCGGGGCATCATTCAGAGACTCGATGACCTGGTCACGAGTGAAGACAAGCCCCTGAGCCAGCACTATGACCCCATCCTCGGTCATGATCTTCCCATAGAAATCTGCACCAGTACTCGAGCACAGCGACTGCCACCCCGCGTGCTCTAACTCCAGTAACTCACAGATATCCATGCCCCCGTTAGCTTCTAAGAACACCAGTTCTCCGACAGGATAAGTGGTGTTGTCCGGTCCGGCTC
>NZ_QWLD01000012.1 GCF_003600155.1 Nesterenkonia muleiensis
TACCTCCCCACCCCGGTCAGAGAACCACCCCACCACCACCAGCACTACGGACCAGCAGCCTGAAAGCTCCGGCAGACCCTCGCTGTCTAGCCGACAACCAAACGGTGGGCTGGATGATCCGCCGCCAGACGGGGGCCAGCACCCAACAGGGACTCCCGCAGAGTCACCGGGGTTTGCGGACGCTCGGGAAGCAGACCACGGCGACCCAGCTCCGGAGTGATGTAATGCTCGAAACGCTCGAAATCGGCCGGACGCACTGCCGCTGAGACGTTGAACCCATCCACACCGGAGATTTCCTGGTAGCGGACAAGCTCGTCGACCACCTGGACGGGGTCGCCGACGATGGTGGGACCGCGCCCGCCGATGGAGATGAACTCAGCGACATCGCGCACTGTCCATTTCTTGCTGGGATCCTTGGTGAAGATTGCCAGGGCCGACTGGTTGGCCTCAGTCTGCACATCGGCCACATAGGCGTCCTCATCCAGTCCGGAGAGGTCCACACCGGTCCAACCGCCGAACAGGGTCAGCGCCGCTTCGGTGTCCACGTATTGCCTGTAGCCCTGGAGGCGGGCCTGCGCCTCCTGCTCCGTTTCGCCCACGATGATCGTGACCATGGCGGAGAACTTCACCGAATAAGGGTCCCGGCCGGCCTCGGCGAGCGCGGCCCTGGTGGAGGCTACCTGATCGGCCAGCTTATCCGGCTTGGCGTTGATCACGAAGATCGCCTCCCCATGGTCGACGGCGAACTTCTGCCCGCGCGCCGAAGAGCCGGCCTGGAACAGCAGCGGAGTGCGCTGCGGCCCAGGGTGGGTGAGCATCTCACCGGGCACGGAGAACCACTTGCCGTGATGCTCAATGCCGCGAACCCTCTCTGGATCCACGAACACCCCGGTTTCCCGGTCGGCAACGACTGCCTGGTCATCCACCGAATGCTCGAAGAGCTTGTACATGACCTCCAAGAACTCATCGGCCCGGTCATAGCGCTCATCATGAGGGATCTGCCCGGCAAGCCCCAGGTTGCGCGCTGCAGAGTCCTGGTAACTGGTGACAATGTTCCAAGCGATCCGGCCCTTGGTGAGATGATCCAGTGTCGCAAAACGCCGGGCCAGCAGGTACGGCTGCTCATAGGTGACCGAAGCGGTGATGCCGAAGCCCAGATGCTCTGTGGCGGCCGCCAGTGCCGGGACCATCACCTGCAGATCCAGCAGGGGATACTGCACTCCCCCGCGGGCAGCCGCATGATGGCTGCCGCCGTAGACATCGTAGATGCCCGGGATGTCTGCCAGAAAGAGACTGGTGAACCCGGCGCGCTCCAGTGTCTGGGAGAGTCCGGTCCAGTACTCGAGCTGGTCGAACCGGTCGATCTGGGACTCCGGGTGCCGCCACAGCCCGGGGGTCTGGTGGACCGGCACCAGCATGTCGAAGGCGTTGAAATGCATACTCACTTCTTCGCCTCGCCGATGGCGTTAAGCCCTTCGGGCAGGGTGCCGTTGATCTCATAGTCTCCGATGGCGCGGGCGCGGAAGACAATCGGGTTGTGGGTGGCGATGGTCTGTGCATTGCGCCAGTGCCGGTCCAGCGCCTTGGTGCGCAGAGTCGCCGAGGCCCCCACCGTCTGGAACAGCTCCTGGGTGACCTGCAGGACCAGGTCAGGCACAGTGATCTGGGCTTTCTCCACCGCAATTTCTGAGGCGTAGATTCCCTCCCCTGTTGCCTCCAACGCCTGATCATGAATCCTGGCAACCTCCAAGACCGCCGACTCAGCCACGAAAGTCTTCGAGGACATGCGGCCGATGATCTGTTGGATCAGCGGATCCTGCTTGAACGCCGCGCCGGAGGCGGAGGTGTTGAAAGTGCGGGTGCGCTTGGCCAAGGTAGCCGAAGCATCGCGCACCGCAGCCTTGGCAATGCCCACCTGGGCCGCCAGCAGGTAAAGCTGGAAGAAGGCCGCCTCATGGACCGCCTCATGGGAGCCGGCCACACGGTCGAAGACTGAGATTTCATCCACCGCAACATCATTGAACTCGGTGGTTCCGGTTCCGGTCAGTTTCTGACCGAATCCATCCCAATCGTCGTGGACGGTCACACCACTCCCGTCGGTGGGCACCACGGCAAAGCAGCGGCCGTCCTCACCCTTGATCGAAGCGGAGGCTCGAGTGTAATCGGAGAAGATAGTGCCGGTGGAGTAAAACTTCTCTCCGTTGAGCAGCCACTTGCCAGCATCATTCCGGTGCAGCACAGTATTGAGCGTGCCAAGGGCGTTACCCCCCTTCTCGGTTGACGCGTTGCCGACTGTCTTACCTTCCAGCACCTTGGCATACCAGTACTTCTTCTGCTCGTCGGATTTGAAAGCAAGCGCATCGACGAACCCAAAGTGTCCCCGGTAGAGGTGGGCAATGTTGGAGTCCGCTTCAGCCAGCCGGATCACTTCCTTGACGAGATCCTCCACTGTGCCGCCCGGACCACCGTATTCCCGAGGAACTCTGATGGCGCCGAAACGAGCCTCATCCAGCCATGCGATCTGTTCGAAGGGTAACGTCCTCGTCAGATCGCGCTCCACTGAGCCTTGGGCAATCCTATCGATCAGCTCCTGCGGCAGGGCTGTGGCGCTCACGGGTTCATGAGCTGTGATAGCAGGTTCAGCAGCGGTGCTCATCAATATTCCTTCGTGTATCTGGGCATTGGGCAATGTGGGCAGGAGAGATGACGCTATTTGAGTCCAAGTCCGGCATCCCGGTAGTAACCGCTCTGTAGGTGGCGGCGGGTGGCGGTGGCTGTGCTCTGGCTCAGGCGCTCCACGGTGCGGGCGGCCCACCGGGGATCAAGCCCGTAGCTGCGGTAGTAGTCGCCAATGACCTCCTCGTAATCATCGAGCTCAGCAGCGGTATTTTTGCTGTTGTACTTCTCGTGGTGCAGAACCGCCTCCTGCCGGAGGCGCGGTTTAGTCGACGCAGGCTCCTCGGGGTCAGGATGACCTAGGGCCATGCCGAGGAAAGGGATCACATCCACAGGTAGCTCCAACAGCTCGGCGACGCGGTGTACGTCATTGCGCAAAGAGCCCAACAGTACAGTGCCTAAGCCCATAGACTCCGCGGCGGTCGCCGCATTCTGGGCGGCGATTCCAGCGTCAGTGGCACCGATCAGCAGCGCATCAAGATAGTCCAAGCCGCCCAGCGGCACCTGTGCCCGGCCAGCGATAGTATGGACTCTGCGGAAGTCAATCAGCCAGACCAGGACCACCGGCGCCTGCACAATGTGCTTCTGCTTGGGTCCGCCCACCTCGAACAGCGCCTGTTTGGTGTCCTGGGAACGCACAGCGACGACGCTGATGATCTGATGGTTCGAGGACGTCGGACCGGACTGGGCTGCCGCTATAAGTGTGCGGATGGTCTCATCGTGGATGTCGACATCCAGGAATCGACGCACAGAACGGTGTGCCAGGAGCAGGTCAAGAGTCTCGTTCCACTCTGGGGGCGCCCAGGAAACCTCGTGACCGTAACGCGCCTGCAGACGAAGCCGGGAGTCTTGCAGAGACATGGAGGCGGGATTCTCCTTATTCTTGTGTGGCAGCTGGGAGGTCATAACTGATCAAGAACTCCTCCAGGTCGGAGAGGAGCTCCTCGTAGCCGAAATGGTTGTAGGTGTAGGCGCTTTTCACCAGGGCAGACGATCCGGCGTAGAAGATTTCATACTGCTGATGCCGACCACCGAACTCTGACCCGATGACGTCCCAGGCCAGGCGGAAGAGCTTGATCCGTTCCTTGCTCTCCACGTTGCGTGAGCGGATGTAACGCTCCACGTCCGGGCGGGTCACCGAGCTGACCATATCTGCGACGCTGGAGGGCAGCTGCATGACCCCGCCGCTGGCGATCTCGCGCAGCAGCTGAATGACGCGTGGGTACGTCTCACCCTGCAGACCCATGGCACCGTATATGTACTTGCGCGCGGGCACGTAGGTGCCGTGTTCATCGGGGCCGGCCTCAGCCTGGGCTGCCAGCACAGCGGCCTCCACGGAAGTCACCAAGGCAGCCAGCTCGCCGAGCTTCTCCACCGTTCCGGGAGCTTGATCGGTTTCATTCACCTGAGTGATTCTCCGAGCCACCGAAGCGATGAACTTCAGCTTCTCCACGAAACGAATCTGCGCCTGCCAGTTCATCAGCGGGTGCGCAGGTGTCCTGAAGAAGGGCTCCCGAACGCGCTCCACATCACGGTCCACAAACACCCGATCCCAAGGCACCAGAACGTCGTCGAAGACCACGAACCCATCCGGTTCGTCATAGCGTGAGGTCAGCGGGTAATCGAATTCACTGGTTGCACCGATCGCATAGGGCCGGCGCGATATGAGCTTCAGGCCTGGAGTGCCCAGAGGGATCGCAAAGCTTATCGCGAAGTCTGAGTCCTCTGGCTTCAGCGGCTTCAAGCAGGTCACGAAGAGTTCATCGGCGATTGCCCCACTGGTGGCCAGCATCTGCGAACCCCGAACGATCAGTCCCTCCTCTGTTTCCCGAACCACGCCGACCTGAATAAAGTCATCCCCCCACTGTGAGGCGGTAGAGGCCCGGGAGTACTGGGGCGGGATGATCGCATAAGAGACGAAAAGGCTGTTCCGAGCGATGTGCTCATAGAAGTTCCGAACGTTCTGTGAGAACTTCTTCTTCGGGGTGTCAAAGACCTCCGCGTTGGCGGCGAACCCGGCGAAAGCAGAGGCTAGATGGTCCGGACTGCGGCCGAGCCAGCCATGTGTCCGTTTGGCCCATGCAGCGATCGCGCGGCGGCGGGCATGCAGGTCTTCTGAGGACCTGGGGATGCTATACACCACGTTGATGGTGCTCCCCAACTCCTCAGCGTGGCTCTGCATGCCGTTGGCGGGGTCGGCGGCAAAGTCGAAAAGCTGCCCAACCGTCCCGGCGACGGAGGAAAAAGCAGGGTGTTCTGCGACATTGCCGACGACTTCACCGTCCACAAACACGGTACGGCCGTCATCGAGGCTCTTCAGGTATTCGGCACCGGTACGCATCAATCTGTGGCGAACCCTTCGGAGGTGACGTCTTCCCAGGCCCCATCAATGTCGACGTCGAAAGATGTCTCCATCACACCACCCAGGTAATCGTCATACCACTCCTGCACCTCAGGCGACTGGTATGCACGCTCCAGAGCCTCTGCCTTATCGGTTCCGCGGAACTCGGCCGGTGCGGCCACGACGATGGTGATGGGCAGTGCGAGCTCGTCCTCCTCCAGCACCAGCGCGGAGTTGATGTCAATGTCGTTCTCGGCGGCCAGGCGGACCAGCAGCCAGCCAGCATCAACGCTGCTCATGCTTTGCGGAATCTGCTGAGCCTCCATCTCCACGAAGCTGAAGTTCTGCGGGTTCTCCGTGATGCTGTCCTGAGAGAGCTGGGTATACGGCACCTCAGGGTCGATCTCGATCAACCCTTCATTGGCCAGCAGGCGAATGCCCCGCCAGTTGTTGCCCGGATCCACCGGCAGAGCGATCTCCGCACCGTCCGGCAGCTCGTCTAAGGAGTCATACTCGGCGCTGAAGATGCCGGAGGGTGCCACGTGGACAGCGAACATCGGCTCCAGATCGAGGTCGTTGTCTTGATTGAACTGATTGAGATAGACCAAGTGCTGGAAGTAGTTGGCATCAAATTCGCCGTCAGAGACCGCGTGGTTCGGGCGTACCCAGTCATCCACATAGGTGGCTTCGACGTTCCACCCCTCCTCCTCCAGCAATTCTTGGACGATCTCGGTGGGGTCCTGGAAAGCTGCAGACTCTGTGACGATCAGGGTAATGGTGTCATCGTCGCTGTCTCCTCCGCCTACCAGTCCGCAGGCAGTCAGTGCCAGAGCAGAGGCGGAAAGGATGGCGGTACTGGCAAGGAGCCGACGTCGTGCATTCATATGAGCGCTCTTTCATGAGGGTGCGAGTGTGATGTTTTCTGCATGCAAGGCAGCCCCGTAGCTGCCTGTGCTCAGCGGTAGGCCGCCGAAACTTCAAGGGGTCTAAGCCGTGACGCGCTTGTCCGTGAAACGGGAGGCCCTCGTGCCGCCCCACTGGACCGCAGTCACCAGCAAGATCATGACCAGGATGGATGCCAGCATCACCGGCGTCTCATACCGGTAGTAGCCGTAACGGATGGCGAATTCGCCGATGCCCCCGCCGCCGACGATACCGACCATGGCCGAGTAGGAGATAAAGCTCACCGTGGTGATGGTGACAGAACCGATGATCGCTGGCCTGGCGTCCACCAGCAACACATTGCGGATGATCTGCCCCCTGGTAGCGCCCATCGCCCTCGAGGCCTCGACCGCGCCGGTACCCAGCTGGGTGATGTTCTGCTCTACCAGGCGGGCAAAATAAGGGATCGCATTGACTGTCAGCGGCACGATCGCAGCAGCGGTGCCGACCGTGGTGCCGACCACAAACTGGGTGAATGGAAGGATGGCGATCAGCAGAATCAGGAACGGGAAGGATCGAATCATATTGACGATCCCAGAAACCACCGCATGACTCTTCGGCGTCGGCCTAATGCCCCCGGGAGCGTGTGTGAAGAGCCAAATACCGATCGGTGTGCCGATGAGCACGGCCAGAGGAATGGACACGCCGACCATTGCCAAAGTCTCCACCAGGGCCTGCACCATGTCGGGGAAGCGTTGGACCACCAGTTCCATCAGCGCACACCGCCTTCCACTGCGGCGAAGATCTTTGACTCCCGGTGCTCCGTCCCACTGTGGTGGGGAGGCTGAGTGTGGTCGTCATAGTTCTCCACGCCTTCGGCGGCGACGACGAAAGCCTCCTCCGGGACCGGGGCGCCCTGGCGCTGGACGCTGATCCCGTCGGAGACCAGGTACCGGCCGATCGAGGTGCCGGGGGTGAATCCTTCCCTGCGCAGATCTGTGGCCGGGAACTTCTCCACCACCTGGCCGTTCTCCATCACCGCCACATGGTCGGCCAGTGCTTTGATGACCTCCATCTCGTGGGTGACGATCACCACGGTGATGCCGAACTCGCGGTTGATATCGGCCAGGTACTGCAGCACGGTGGCGGTGGTGAAGGGGTCCAGGGCTGAGGTGGGCTCATCGCAGAGCAGCACTTCGGGCTTGGTGGCCAGTGCCCGGGCGATGGCCACCCGCTGCTTCTGGCCGCCGGAGAGCTGGGCCGGGTAGTTTTTGGTCTTGTCGGTGATGTCGACGATCTCAAGTGCTTCGGCGGCGCGGCGGCGTCGTTCTGCTTTGTCCTTGACCCCGGAGAACTTCAGCGACAGTTCGACGTTTTGCAGCACGGTGAGGTTGTTGACCAGGTTGAAGCCCTGGAAGATCATGCCGATCTGGTGGCGGGCCTGGCGCAGCCGCTCCTGGTTCAGGCCGGTCAGTTCGGTCTCGCCGACCCAGACCTCCCCTGAGGTGGGCCGCTCCAGCAGGTTGATGTTGCGCAGCAGGGTGGATTTTCCGGCCCCGGAGAAGCCGATGATGCCCTGG
Source organism: Nesterenkonia muleiensis (assembly GCF_003600155.1). Lineage (GTDB taxonomy): Bacteria > Actinomycetota > Actinomycetes > Actinomycetales > Micrococcaceae > Nesterenkonia > Nesterenkonia muleiensis. Next base: position 7,480 of record NZ_QWLD01000012.1, read on the forward strand.
ATGGACCCGCGCGGGATGTCCAAGGACACCTCATTGACCGCAGTGATCGGTTCCTTGCCGCGGGCAGCGAAGGTGGTGGACACACGTCGGAGTGAAATCATGGGGCCTTCTCCATCGGTACTGGCGTTAGCACCTTGTCCTTCTCGGACTGGTTGCTGCGACGTCATCGGGCCAGATCCCTCAGTCGCTCTGGATGGTTGGTATTGCGAGACCTTACTCTACGCTGTGAACATATCCAGTCGTCAAACTGAGTTCACAAATCGTCACGCCCCCAGCAGTGCGAACAGCACCACGGCGACTCCGTCTCGCCTCCGGTAGGCCTGCTGCCCGGTGTTGATCGCCGGTATTTCACACTTTCACATCTACCGTATGAACACTACGAACTCTACCGTTTGAACACCATCTAGTCGCCCGTTCGAACATAGAATCCGGGCTATCCACTGACGGGACATAAAGGGCGCTCTGAGCGCAGGTGCCCTGCAGAGCACCGAGAAGCGGTGAGCGCCGGAAGCCTGCCATGCTGTCAGGTATGAACCACATCGCGATCTCAGTCACCCTTGATGGAATCGACCCCGAGCTGTCGCGGACCGTTCTTGTCCCGGCCACCGCGTCGCTGTAAGAACTGCACCTCATCATCCAGCGGTTGATGGGGTGGGAGGGCGCACATATGCACCAGTTCGCCCGCGGCAAGAATCCTTATCGGGCGAAAACAGTGTATGTCGATCCCATGGCCGCGCAGTTCGACCTGGGTATGGGAACGTTCAGCACAACACGGGAGATACCCGGCGATCAGGTGCCTGTCACTGAACTGCTGCCTTCGGCCACGGCTTCCAAGGCAGCGGGCTGGAGCCCTAGGGACGCCTCGTATCTCTATGACTTCGGCGATGACTGGCTACACCGCCTGCGCCGGATTCCGGTGCCCGACGATGTGCCGATCCTGGAGGCTCACCAAGTGGCCCTACTGACGTCCTCCGGCGGGACGGCAATTGAGGACTGCGGCGGGGTGCCCGGCCGCTTCCAGCTGCTCGACGAGTTCCGCGCACGCGAGCGCGGGGAGACCAGCCAGGACAGGTGGGCGCGCGAACTGTTCGACGACTGGTTCGAAGGAGTCAGCCTTGAGGAGGTACGCGAGGTCCTCGTTGACGTTCCCTTCGCCAAGGTCGCCCGAGCCCTCACGGGACTCTCCGTCGGCGGTGTGGAAGGCGGGGCCGCAAGCGCTGCAGGTGGCCAGGTACGCCCGGAGCTCGCCGAAGTTTTGCGGGCCACCGATGCCACTGGGCAGGGCGTACTGGCACAGGCGGTGAGGGCGCTCGACCTCGACTCGGTTCCTGCACCGGATCATGATGACGCGCTGGCGCTGACCGCAGACATCCGGATATTTATGGAGGCGGTCGGAGACGGACTGGAGCTCACGAAAACCGGGTATCTCAAGCCAAAGGATGCCGAACCGCTGGCGGAGAGACTCCGCCTGGGAGAGGAGTGGGTCGGCAGCCTCAAGCGGGAGAGCGATGTCCATCCGCTGTGGGAATTCCGGCAGGCCCTGAGGCAGCTCAGACTGGTCAGAGTGCAGAAGGAGATGCTGCTGCCGGTGAAGTCGCAGGCCAAGACGGTCACGGATCCGGAGAAACTCGTTGTTTTCCTAGTGGAGCACTTACTCCGCCTCGGCGATGAGGATCTCTCCCTGCAGACCGTTCTGTGGACGGTCGACCGCCTGCTGGCACCGCAGCAGGAGTCGCTTGGCTGGGACTTCAATGCAGTGGTGGGGTCATTGCTAGTCGACGTTCTCGGGGAGTCTGCCACGGCGAAGGCGGTGGTCTCTGACCTCGCGCCGCTCATCTGGTTCCTTGAGCGCATGGGCGTCTTTGAGGAATCTCGGGGGCAGCCTCACTCCGGGCGGGAACTCACCACACCGGGACGCAGGTTCCTTGCTGCCATGCTGCGAGGATGACGGAATGTGACGGCACAGAGCCCATCTGGATGGGTGGTGTTTTCACGCCCAGGTCTTCAGGGCTTTGCGCTCCACGACTCCGAGCAGGGCGTCGGTGAGCTTGCCGAGGATGGCCAGCAGCACGATGGCCAGCAGCAGCCGGTCGGTGCGCCCGTTGTTCTGCGACTCGGTCAGCAGGAAGCCCAGACCCATCGAAGAGGCGATCAGCTCCGCGGCCACCAGGAACAGCCACGCCTGGGCCAGGGCCAGCCGCAGTCCGGAGAAGACACTGGGCACCACCGCCGGCAGCTGCACTGTCCGCAGCAGCCGGAACCCGTGGAATCCGAAGGCCCGCCCGGCCTCCACCAGCTGCGGATCCACATGGCGCAGGGCCGCGTGGACTGAGGTGAACACCGGGAAGAACGCGCCGATGGCGATCAGGGTGACCTTGGAGTCCTCGTAGATGCCCATCCAGAGGATCAGCAGCGGGACCCAGGCCAGCGAGGGCACCGCCCGGAAGGCGCCGATGGTCGGATGCAGCAGCGCATCGGCGATTCTGGACAGACCCAGCACCGAACCGAGCACCAGGCCGACGCCGGCACCGATCGCGAAACCGGTGAGCACCCGCTGCACGGAGATGGCGATGTGCTGATACAGCTCCCCACGGCTGAACAGTTCGGCTCCGGCGCTGAAGACCGACTGCGGGGTGGGAAGCTGCACCGGGCGGAAGAGCCCGAAGACGTCGGTGACCAGCCACCACACCAGCAGAAGCAGCAGCGGAACGACCGCGCCGATCAGGATCTTGCCACCGGGTATCCGCTTGACCGCCCGGGGGCGGGCGATCCTGGCTGGGGTGAACTTCCCGGTGGCCTGCTGCTCCGCAGCGATCGAGACTGCTGTGCCGCTGGCTGCTTCATGCGGGGTGTACAACGGTGCCTGGCTCATCAGTCTTCGTCCTCCTGGATGGTGGCCTCATCGGCGGCACCCTCGGAGCCCTCGGCGTCGGTGGCCTCTCGGTTCTCGGCGAACTCCGGGTAGAAGAGTGAGTCCAAGGCCTCATCGATGCTGTCCTGTGAGGACACATCGCCGGTGTCGATGAAGATCGGCCCGACCTCGCTCAGCACCTGGTACTGGGCGTCACCGGGGACCGGGTCGACGTCGAAGTTCGACCGTTCCTGGATCACAGTCTCGGCGACTTCGAGATCGATGCTGGCGTAGTCGGCCAGGATCTCTGCGGTTCCCTCCGAATTCTCCTGTGCCCACTGGCGTGCCTGCTCGTAGACGTTGACCACCACCTGGGCCACATCGGGGTGATTCTCAATGAAGTCCTCGGTGGCGTTGATCACGCTGTAGGTGTTGAAGTCCACATTGCGGTGGAACAGCTCGGCACCGTCTGCTTCGGCAGCGGCCATGATGGGGTCCAGCCCGGCCCAGGCCACCACGTCGTCGTTGGCCAGAGCGGTCCGGCCGTCAGCGTGCTGGAGGTTCTGCACTTCCACGTCAGAGGGTTCCAGGCCGGCTCCCTGCAGGGACTGGATGAGGAAGAAATAGGGGTCGGTGCCCAGGGTTGCTGCCACCGACTCCCCTTCCAGATCCTCCACTGAGGTCACCCCAGAGTCTGGATTGGTGACCAGTGCGGCCCATTCGGGCTGGTTCTCCACCAGGATGGTGTGGATCGCTGAGTCGTTGGACCGTGCCAGCAGCGCAGCTGAGCCGGCGGTGGAGCCAACGTGAATCGCATCAGCGCGCAGTTTCTCATTGGCATCGTTGGAGCCCTGCGACTGGATCCATTCGACCTCCGTGCCCAGCTCCTCCAGCTCCTCTTCGAGCCAGCCGTGCTCCAAGATCACCAGGCTCAGCGGGTTGTAGGTGGCGAAGTCGATGGTCAGCGTCCCCAGCTCACCGCCTTCACCGGTGCCGGAGCCTTCTCCCTCCACGCATGCACTGGTGAGAAGCAGCGCAGCGGCTGCGGGAACAGCCAGGGCGGGCGTGAGCTTGGCAAAGGGCGAGGAGGACATCAGTGGGCCTTTCGTGTGGTGCAGCAGGACGAGTGTGATGAAGGCGTAGAGGGTCAGTGGGAGTCCACACCGAGGCCGGTGTAGAGCTCTCCGCGCAGCCGTGCCAGCTCAGCGGAGCTACGGTCACGGGGCCGCTGGCCCGGTACGCGCAGCAGCTGCTTGACGGTGGCGCCCTCGGCGACGGATGAGTCCTTGGGGCCCAGAAGCAGGATCCGGTCGGCAAGCTGCAGGGCCTCGTCGACGTCGTGGGTCACCAGCAGAACTGTGGTGCCGGTCTGGGCGTGGAGGTCCAGGAGCAGGTCCTGCATCTTCAGCCGGGTCAGCGCGTCGAGTGCGCCGAAGGGCTCGTCGAGCAGCAACACGCCCGGGCGTCGGGCCAGGGCTCTGGCCAGCGAAGCACGCTGGGCCATGCCCCCGGAGATCTCCCGCGGTCGCAGGTGAGCGCGTTCGGCCAGTCCGACGAGGTCCAGGAGCTCATCGACTCGGGCTGTGCCCTCTGCCTTGCCGATGCCGCGCGGCAGACCCAGTTCGATGTTCTTCCGCACCGAACGCCACGGAAGCAGCCGTGGTTCTTGGAACCCGACAGCAGTGCGTTCGTCATAGGTGGTGACTGCGGTTCCACCGATCAGGATCTCACCGGTGAAGCCGCCGTCGAGACCTCCGACGGCGCGCAGGAGGGTCGACTTCCCACAGCCGGAGGCACCGAGGATCGCCACCACCTCACCTGGTTGAACCTCCAGGCTGACGCCTTTGAGCACGTGGCGGCCGTCGAAGGCCCGGCCGACGTCGCCGAAGGTGACGTTCAGCGATCCCGGGGATGCCGTCACGGGACCGGGGCGGTTGGGCGTGGGCTCAGCAGGCGCAGAGGGCTGCTCAAGCGTCGGTGCAGAAGTCATCAGAAAGTCTCATCTTCCATCGGCACTGGCGTTAGCACCTTGTCCTTCTCGGACTGGTTGCTGCGACGTCGTCGGGCCAGATCCCTCAGTCGCTCTGGATGGGTGGTGTTGCGGGATCAACTGTACCCCTCGAACATATCCACTCGTCAAGCTGGTTTCATAAAACGTCATGCCGATGGGCCGCCGGCCCGGCTCAGGTGTACCAGGTCGGCTCGGGAAGCTGATTCAGCAGCGCGTACTCACCGACTTCCCGCTTCTTGTAGGGAACCGGGTCGTGCAGGGTGTGGGTGCGCAGATTGCGCCAGTAGATGTCCAGGCCCACGGAGTTCGACGACGCCCGGGCGCCGGTGAGCTCGTAGACCTTGGTGGTGGCCTCCAGCCCGTCCTCGGCGATCCGGAGCTTGGCAGCGGCCACCTCCACGGCGATCTCCCCGCGCTGCTGAGGGGTCAGCTCCTGGCGGGGAGCATGCAGGATATGGCTGATCCGCTCTCCGGTCCGGTCGATCAGCGCCTCGGCTGCCCAGACCTTGGACTGCAGCTGGCCATAGCCCTCCAGGATGTACCACTCCTCCCGCGCGTGGTCCTTGTTGTCCCCGCCGTAGGGCCAGGCCCGGGTGAAGTCTCTGGTGTAGGTGGTGGCCTTCTCCAGTGCGCCCTGGACGATGCCCAGGTAGAAGTTGGTGAAGACCAGCTGGATGGCCGGCACGTTCAGCGTGGCGTAGACCAGCGGCTGGAAGACCTTGTCCTGATAGCCCAGCGCGTCCTTCCAGGGAACCCGGACGCCACGGATCTCCACCCCGCCGGATTCGGTGAGGCGCTGCCCCAGGTTGTCCCAGTCGTGGGCGAAGAGGATGCCTTCCTGATGTGTGGGCACCGCGGCGAACACATGGTTCTCGGTCCCCTCCAGCACCCCTTCCAGAATGGTGATGTCGGAGACCACCCCGCCGGTGGAGAAGGACTTCCGGCCGGTGAAGATCAGCTCCTCGCCGTCATCGGTGACGCTCAGATCCGCGTCCCGGGGGTTGACCGCCCCGCCGATCAGCCAGTTGTTCTGGGTGTAGGCCCTGGCGAAGTCTGCCCGTTGTTCATCGGTGCCGACCAGCTCAGCGGTCCAGGACCACAGATAGTGGTATCCCAGCAGCTGGCCGATGGAGCCGTCGCCGCGGGCGACGGTGCGGATCACCTTGTAGGCAGTGTCCCAGGTTTGGCCTCCGCCGCCGTGCTCGGCCGGGCCGAGCAGGGTGACCAGCCCGGAGTTCTTCAGCAGCGCGACCTCCTGGTGGGGACTGCTGTTGGCCCGGTCGCGCTCCACCGCATCAGCGGCGAGGATGTCGGCGACCTCCTGGGCGCGGGCCAGCCAGCCGGCGGCGTCGTCGGGAGTGGGCTGGTGGGTCCAGCGGTTGGTCAGGTCGATCTCGGAGGCAGCGGTGGTGGCAGTCATGATGAGGTTCCTTAATGGGTCAGTGGTGTTTTCGGGGAGAGGAACTGGGCGGCAGCGGTGCCGGCCTCAGACTCCGGCGGGCTGCAGCTGGCCTGTGGCGAGCAGTTCGGCTTCCTTCTCCCGCACGATCGGGATGACCGTCTTGCCGAAGGCCTCGAGCTCCTCCTGGAAGTGCAAGAAGCCGGTGAGGATGAGGTCCACACCGATCTTCTTGTATTCGATGATGCGGTCGGCGACCTGCTCCGGGGTGCCGATGAGCTGGGTGCGGAAACCGTCGTTGTACTGCACCAGGTCTTCAAAGCTGGAGTCGGCCCACATGCCTTTCTTATCGGCGGTGGCCGGCCCGGCCTCCTGGACGGAGCGCCGGAAGCCCTCCACGGAGTCCTTGTCGGCGTGAGCGATGATCTCGCGCAGCTGCTCCCGGGCCTCGGCCTCGGTGTCGCGGACGATCACGAATCCGTTGAGTCCGAACCTGACTTTGCGCCGGTGCGCGGCGGCGACCGCGCTGACCTCCTGGTACTGCTCGCGGAAGCCGTCGAAGTCCTTGCCGTTGGAGAAGTACCAGTCCGAATGCGCCCCGCCGTTGAACCGGGCGGCGGTGGAGTTCCCGCCCTGGAAGATCTCCGGGTACGGGCGCCCCTCCACTCGGTAGGGGGTGGGGCGCAGGGTGAAGTCGTTGACCGTGTAGAAGTCGCCGCGGAACTCCACGTTCTCCTCGGTGAAGAGCTTGCGCACCACCTGGATGAACTCTGCGGAACGGCGGTAGCGCTCGTTGTGCTCCAGCCAGGGCAGGCCCAGTCTGGTGTACTCGTCCTTGAACCAGCCGGAGACCACATTGATCGCAGCCCGGCCCTTGGAGAACTGGTCGGCGGTGAGGATGAACTTGGCCAGCACCGCCGGCTCCCAGATGCCGGGGTGGATGGCCGCGATGAGCTTCAGCCGCTCGGTGGCCAGCAGCAGCGCCAGCGAGGTGGCGGTGGACTCGTGCTGCTGGGCCGCCCCGTAGCTGGAGAGGTAGCGGACCTGGCTGAGCGCGTATTCGAAGCCGACCTGCTCGGCGGTCTGGGCGAGCTTGACGTTGTAGTCATACCCCCAGTCGGTGCGCTGGTCCACCGTGGAGACCACCAGGCCTCCGGAGACATTGGGCACCCAGTAGGCGAACTTGAGGTCCTCAGGCTCCCCGGTGTGGACGGGATTGGCAGTGAGTTCAGACATGGCGTATGGCCCCTTTCCATCGGTCCTGGCGGTAGCACCTTGTCCGGGTGGACTGGTTGCTGCGACGTCGTCGGGCCAGATCCCTCAGTCGCTCGTGATGGTGTGGTGTTGCGAGGCCCCAATGTACGCGGTGAACATATCCCGCTGTCAAACTAAGTTCATATTTCGTCATTGAAGCCCCATGTCTCGCAATATGACACCGACTTTGCCTGCTCCCCCGGGGGCCGCGTACGGTAGAGGGGTCCATCCCGAGCGGCCGAGAGATCTGGCTCGTTGACGCCGCAGCAACCCGGAGACCGCCGGGTGCTACCGCCAGGACCGATGGGAGTGTTCCTATGAGCTTGTCCGCCGCCACACTGGCACGGCCCGACGCCGGAGCGAGACCGCTGGACCCTTTGGCGCTGCGTGCCGCGTTTTCTCAGTTTCCCCAGGGCATTGTGGTGGTCGCCGCGGAGATCGACGGGACGCCCGAGGGCCTGGTGGCCTCCACCTTCACGGTGGGGGTCTCTCTGGAGCCGCCGCTGGTGACCTTCGCCGTACAGCACACCTCGAACACCTGGCCCCGGCTGCGCGATGACGCGTCCCATCTGGGCGTTTCGGTCATCGGGGCTGACCAGGACGGTCTGTGCCGGCAGATCGCTTCTAAGGACCGCGCCGGTCGGTTCAGCGGGGTGGAGTACACCGCGGACGACGACGGCGCCCTGGTCCTGCACCACACCCCGTTGTGGCTGAAGACCCGCGTCTATCACCAGTTCACCGCCGGTGACCATGACCTTGTGGTGCTCGAGGTGCTCAACCTGGGTGTGGACCAGCAACGGGCCGGGCTGGTGTTCCACCAGAGTGCCTTCAAGTCCCTGCCGGCCAACGAGGCCTGAGCCGGGGATGAGCACCCGCGTGAGCGCTGAGCCTCAGCATTCCCCCGCTGAATACCCCCGTGCACTGGATGCTGATGTGCATCACTGGGATGAGCCCACCGGCAGCGACAGGGTGGCCTTCTGGGAGCGGGCGGCTGGACTCCTGGACTGGGACTCCCCCTGGCACACCGCGCATTCGTGGACCCCGCCGAACCCTGATACCCGCCGTGGGCCGGATATTCGCTGGTTCGAAGGCGGCAGGCTCAATGCCGCGGTCAACTGTGTGGACCGCCATGTGGCCGCCGGGCGCGGGGAGAAGGTCGCCCTGCACTTCGAGGGCGAGCCCGGGGACCGCGAGTCGGTCACCTATGCGGATCTGCAGCGCCGGGTCAACCAGGCCGCCAACGCCCTGGAGTCCCTCGGGATAGGCCCCGGCGACCGGGTGGTGATCTACCTGCCGGTGCTGGTGGAGACCATTGTCATCACCCTGGCCTGCGCCCGGATCGGCGCGGTCCACCAGCTGGTCTTCGGCGGGTTCTCCGCCGAGGCGCTGCGCTTCCGGGTCCAGGACACCGGCGCCAAGCTGGTGGTCACCACAGATGGTCAGTACCGCCGCGGTGCTGCGGTTCCGGTCAAGGCCAACGCCGACGCCGCAGTGGAGGGACTCACCGCTGAGACCGGCGGCAGCGTGGAGCATGTGCTGGTGATCCGCCGCACCGGAAGCGAGATTTCCTTCACCCCGGGCCGGGACATCTGGTGGCATGAGCTGGTCGGGGCGGCCTCCGCTGAGCACACCCCGCAGTTCTTCGACGCCGAGACCCCGCTGTTCATCATGTACACCTCCGGCACCACGGGTAAGCCCAAGGGACTGGTGCACACCACCGGCGGCTATCTCACCGGGGCGCTGTTCAGCTATCTGCGGCTGTTCGCCCACCCTGACCCGGACAAGCGCGACGACGACGTCCATTGGTGCACCGCCGACTTAGCCTGGGTGACCGCCCACACCTATGAGATCTACGGGCCGCTGGCTGCCGGGGCCACCCAGGTCATCTATGAGGGCGTGCCCAATGCCCCGCACCCGGGGCGGCACTTCGAGATCATCCAACGCCACCGGGTGACCAGCTACTACACCGCCCCCACGCTGGTACGCTCACTGATGGGCTGGTTCCCCGAGGGCGTCCCGGAGCATTACGATCTCAGCTCCGTCCGCCTGGCCGGCACGGTGGGTGAGGCGGTGAACCCGGAGGCGGCGAACTGGCTGCGTGACACCTTCGGCGGCGTGCCTCTGGTCGACACCTGGTGGCAGTCGGAGTCCGGCTCCACGGTGCTCTCCCCGCGCCCGGAGGCTGCCGCCTTCAAAGCAGGCAGTGTGGCCCAGGACATGCCCGGCTGGGCCGCCGACGTCGTCGACGATCACGGCACCCCCACTCCCCCGGGCGTGCAGGGCAATGTGGTGGTCACCGCCACCGGCCCCTCGATGGCCCGGACCGTCTGGGGCAACCCGGAGCGGTACTACACCAGCTACTGGGAGAAGTACGCCGCTCAGGGCTGGTTCCTGGCCGGGGACGCCGGGCAGCGCGACGCCGAGGGAGACATTTGGATCCTGGGCCGGATCGATGATGCCATCAACGTCTCCGGGCATCTACTCTCCACCATCGAGATCGAATCCGCATTGGTCTCCCACCCGGATGTGGTCGAAGCCGGGGTGGCCCCGGTCCACGATGCCACCACCGGTCATGCCGCAGCCGCCTTCGTGGTGCTCACCGCTGCGGCCCAAGAGCGCCTCAGCCGCGACGGCACCGCCGAACCCGCACTGATAGAGAGTCTGCGCGCCCAGGTCGCCGAGGTCATCGGGCCGGTGGCCAAGCCACGGGCAGTGATCCCGGTCCCGGAGGTGCCCAAGACCCGCTCGGGCAAGATCATGCGCCGGCTGCTGGCCCAACTGCATGAGGGCCAGCCGCTGGGCGACACCACCAGCCTGCAGAACGAACCCTGTGTTCCTGAGATCCAACGGATCTGTCAGACTCGGGGAACAGCACCCGTGAAGGAGTACCACCCCTGATGAGCACTGACCGCCAGTTCGGCTTCCGCACCCGCGCCCTGCACGCCGGTGCGGTCCCTGACGCCACCTACGGCACCCGTGCGGTGCCGATCCACCAGTCCACCTCCTTCGTGTTCAAGGACACCGACGACGCCGCCAACCTCTTCGCGCTGCAGAAGTTCGGCAATATCTACTCCCGCATCGGCAACCCGACGGTGGCCGCACTGGAGGAGCGCCTGGCCTCCCTGGAGGGCGGGATCGGCGCGGTGGCCACCGCCTCCGGCATGAGTGCGGAGTTCCTAGTCTTCGCCGCCCTGTGCGAGCAGGGTGACCATATTGTGGCCAGCTCCAAGCTCTACGGCGGCACCATCACCCATCTGGATGTCAGCCTGCGCCGGTTCGGCATCGAGACCACCTTTGTGAACTCCGATGAGGCCGAAGACTTCCAGGCCGCACTCCAGGAGAACACCAAGCTGATCTTCACCGAGGTGGTCTCCAACCCGGCCAGCGACATCGTGGATCTGCCCGGTCTGGCGAAGGTGGCCCATGACCACGGCATCCCGCTGGTGGTCGACTCCACGCTGACCACCCCGTACCTGTTCCGGCCCATCGAGCACGGGGCCGATATTGTGACCCATTCGGTGACCAAGTTCCTGGGCGGGCACGGCACCACCCTGGGCGGCGTCGTCGTCGAATCCGGCACCTTCCCCTGGGACAATGGGAAGTTCCCGCAGATGACCGAGCATGTGGACTCCTACGGCGGGCTGTCCTGGTGGGGCAACTTCGGCGAGTACGGGTTTCTGACCAAGCTGCGGGCCGAGCAGCTGCGCGATTTCGGACCCAGCCTGACCCCGCAGGCAGCGTTCCAGCTGATCCAGGGGGTGGAGACCCTGCCGCAGCGGATGGCCGAGCACACCGCCAATGCGCAGAGGGTCGCCCAGTGGCTGCAGGATGATCCGCGGGTGGACTATGTGAACTACTCGGGCCTGCCCAGCCACCGGCACCATGCACGGGCTCAGCAGCTGCTGCCGGAGGGGGTGAGCTCGGTGTTCAGCTTCGGGATCGCCGGGGGCCGGGAGAACGGGGCTCAGTTTATTGAGGCGCTGCAGCTGGCCAGCCACCTGGCCAATGTGGGCGATGCCCGGACCCTGATCCTGCACCCGGCCTCCACCACTCATCAGCAGCTGAATGCTGAGCAGCTGCTGGCCGCCGGGGTGCCCGATGACCTGGTGCGGATTTCTGTGGGCCTGGAGGACGTTGACGACATTATCTGGGACTTGGATCAAGCCCTGGAGACTGCGACCAAGGGAGAATAAGGACCATGACGACCACGCCCGTTCCTGCCGCTGAGAATTCCGCCGATCACCCCCACGGGCTGTGGGAGGAGCCGGGTCCTGCCCGCCGTCTGCAGCTGCTGCGCAGCGCGAGGTCGGTGGCGGTCATCGGCATGAGTGATAAGCCCTCCCGGTCCAGCTACTTCGTGGCCACCTATCTGCAGGGCGATTCCAGCTACCAGCTCTACTGGGTCAACCCGCGCCTGGTGGGCAAGACGGTGCTGGGCGAGCCCGGCTACGCCTCGCTGGCCGACCTGCCGGAGCCCCCCGATATTGTGGTGGCCTTCCGCAGGCCTGAGGATCTGCCGGAGCTGGCCGAAGAGGCCGCCGCCGCCGGGGCGAAGACCCTGTGGGTCCAGCTGGGGATCCATTCGGAGGAGGCCATGCAGCGGGCCACTGACCTGGGGCTGAACGCGGTGCAGAACCGCTGCATCAAGATCGAGCACGGCCGCTTCCACGGCAACCTGCATTTGGGCGGCTTCGACACCGGGATCATCAGCGCCAAGCGCCAGCTGCGGGACCACTGAACCGGGGCTACTCTACCTGGGGCGATTGGTATCTTTCTGCGGGACAGGTGTGGTCCCGCTCCTCATCGTGACGCGGGGACCTTCTCCAAGTCTCGTCACATCCTTGATACGCCCCAGTCCAGCGACTAGGCTCCAAAAGTCTTAGGAGATTCAGCCGGAAGGTCGCTGTGGCGATACAGAGTGATGTGCTTCGGTACTTCAAAGAGGTGGTCGATGCCGGCTCTATTCAAACTGCTTCCAGAAACCTGCTCATTGCCCCCTCGGCTCTGAGCAGACAGATCAAGATACTTGAGAAAGAACTGGGAGTAACTCTCTTTGAGAGATCTTCCCAAGGAATGGTGTCCACCTCGGCAGGTATGACCTTATACGATTTTGCCCGCCGCCAAGAGGCTGAAGCAGACGAGCTTAAGCACATACTTGCGGCCGGGGTGGAGAGCGAAAGTGCTGAGTTCTCTATTGCATGCGTGGAAGCCATGCTGCCGAGACTCCTGCCGCAGTGGTTAGGACCATTGAGGCGGCGTCATCCTCAAGTTCGTTTTCTCGTCGATCTCATGTCCTCCACCCAGGTCGCAGCGACAGTAGCTTCCGGCGACGCTGATGCGGGGTTTACTTTTGGACGGGTGGCGAGAGCTGAACTTCGTGAGTTGGCTGCTCTGCACACTCCTATCCAATTGGTCGTGCGCAGGGATCATCCGTTGGCGGATAGAAAAACGGTCTCGCTTATCGAACTGCAGGGAGAGCGGTGCGCGCTTCCTCGCAACCAGTTCGGCATACGTCGTGAAGTTGACCGGGAGTGTGCTCGTGCCGGCGTTGAGCTTGAGATCGCTTATGAAACTAATTCACTGGCCTTTGCCCTACGAATGGTGCAGACCGAAGGAGTAGTCACATTTACTACCTCTGCTCTGCTGGTGCAGGCCGAACACGCCCAGTCAGTTTCACTCATTGAACTCGAGGAAGACGCGTTTAAGTCCACTGCATTTTCGCTGGTTGTCCGCAAAACACCCTCGTCAGCCTTATCTGACTCCCTCAAGCGAGAGCTTTCCCGACTCTGCAAAGCATCTGAGCGTGTGCCAGATCACAAACTTTGAAAACTATTTGTTACGGGACTGTTACAGTGTTCTATTCATTGGAATGACTGTTCACAAACGTGTTCTATGCACGCCCATTGAAACTGAGTAATCTGCTTGAGAAATGGCCCAGTGATTTCCGGGCAATACTCCAGTTTTGAAAGGGTTGATGATGACCAGCGTTGAACGCACTCCATTCAACTACAGCTATATCCCCGGGCCTCTGCAATATTCTTTCGGAGTGCGTGCTGACAGTGGGCATGAACTTGTCCGCGTCCGGGCAGCGCGTACGCCCCCACTCGACGAGGGTTATCGGCTCATCGAGCGATACATGGAGCAGGTTGGACTGCCCGTCCAAGCAGTGTGTGCTCTTGAGCTGCGTTCACCTGAGCAGTTCTCTGAGCAGGGGTTCAAAGAATTCAATGAAGCTTATGCTGCAAAGCTCGACGAATGGAGAATCCTTCTGGATGGCTCCAACCCCGTCGCCCGATCCAACGTCATTCCGGAGAAGCGGACCGTTTCAGGCCCCTCTGTGCACTCCTTCACTTATGTGCGACCGCAGCCCGGGGCCCCGGCTTCCTATGTCATTTCCGGAGAATCGGATGCCCCGGAGGGATTCGATAGTTACAACGATCAACTGATCGCCCCCGGAGATACCTCTCCCAGGGGCATGAGAAAGAAGGCAGAGTATGTCATTGGTGAACTGCTGAGAAGGAAAGAGCTTCTTGGATCCTGCTGGGACGAAGTGACCGATGTCCAGGTCTACACCCTGCATTCCTATGAGAGTATCCACACCGACCTTTCCGGGATGGTCCCTTTAGCGGCGAATATTGCGTGGCAGTACTGCGCTCCGCCGGTCGAAGAGTGGGCATTCGAAATGGATAGCAGAAGAGTGCACGTTGAGGAATTTGTTCAGTAGATTTCTAAAACATGAGTGATCAAAAAAAATGAAAGGGATAGGTTTCATGTCTAGAATCAAGAGATCAATATCAGTATTGGTTGGACTTCCCCTCCTGGTGCTTACTGCTTGCGGTGCTACAGGAGATGAGGGAGACAGTAGTCAGAACAGCAACGGGGAAACAGTCGCAGAAGGGTCACTGCGACTTGGGCACGTAGGTTCCCCCGGCGACGTCTTCGACCAAAGCATGGATATTCTGATCGAAGAGCTGGACGAAGCTACCGAGGGTCGATGGACTATAGAGCAGTATGGCTCAAGCCAACTTGGTGACGAACGCGAACTCATTGAGAGCGTCTCCATGCGGACTGTAGACATGGCTCTGGTGACCAACGCGCCCATCGGCAACTTTGTGCCTGAAGCCCTTTTCTATGACCTTCCTGGGCTGTATCAGGACATCGAGCATGTGGAAGCAGTCAACAATTCTGAAATAGTAAGGGAATATCTTGCTGAAGCCTTGCTGGCTCAAGACTTGAGGCTCCTGGAAGTCACACACGGTGGATTCCGGAACATGACGAACAACAGCGGGCCTGTCGAAACGCTGGATGACCTTTCAGGGCTATCTATGCGAGTTCAAGAGAGCCCTATGATCAACGCAACCTATGCTGCGCTTGACGGTGTCACCTCGGTGCCGATACCGATGAGTGAGGTCTACACTGCTCTCGAACAGGGAGTGGCTAACGCCCAGGAGAATCCCGCCATTATGATCCGGGACTTCGACCTCTACGAGGTTCAGGACTTTATGACCATCACCGAGCACTCGTTCTTCCCCCGTTACATCTTGATCAATGAAGACGTGTGGCAAGGAATCCCAGAGGCAGACCAAGACCTCTTCCTCCAAGCAGCGCTCGAAGCGGCTGAGTTCAAGAACGCCTATTACGTTGATGAGACGGAACAGGCGATTGATGAACTAATTGAGGGCGGGATGAACGTCAATGAACCGCCTGAAGAGTTTCACGAAGAGTTTAGCCAGCTCATGCTGGATGAAGTCTACCCGCAGTTCTATGAACAGATCGGTGGCGGTGACGCAGAAGAGGGTGAGAGAATCATCCAAGAAATTATCGACCTAGCCGACTGATGCTGATGATAAGCAAGATGTTCAATGCTCTGGCTGGGGTTGTCCAGACTGTGATGATCCTCTTGTTGGGAGCTATGACAGCAACTGTCATGTTGCAGATCGTATTGCGCTACTTCTTTGAGCGCCCCCTTGCAGGTGGAGAAGAAATCACCCGGTACATGTTCGTGTACCTGATCTTCATCGGGGCCGCGATGGGAGTCCGTACGGGAATCCACGTGAGCATCGACGTCTTGGTCAGGCGGTTGCCAGGCGGATCAGGAAAGCTCTTAGCGGTTATCGCGCAGAGCATCGTGGGAGTTTTCCTGATCTTTCTTACGCTCTACGGAATCCAAATGTCCATGAACACCATGGGACAAAGTTCACCGGCGCTGGGTATTCCGATTGGCTACGCATATTTTGCGATCCCACTCGGAGCAACTCTTGGGCTGATATTTCTGATTGGCCCAAAACCGGAGAAAACTGCGTCTAACGAGGTGACGGCATGAGCATCACCGTTCTTATCATATGCCTGTTGTTTCTTTTTCTCGTTAGTGTGCCAATCGCCTGGGCTTTAGCTATTTCCGCTTTGATCACGCTAATGGTCTTCGCCGATGTTCCTCTGACTATGATTCCGCAACGTATGTTCACTGGCACGGACTCATTCACGCTCATGGCAATACCGTTCTTCCTGCTTGCCGGTGAACTGATGGAGAAAGTCGGAATATCTGACAAGCTGATTGAATTCTCCCGATCTTTGGTAGGTCACATCCGAGGAGGTTTAGGGAATGTCACTGTCGGCGGATCCATGATGTTCTCCGCAGTCTCCGGGTCAGGTATCGCCACCACTGCCGCAATGGGCAAAATCACCATCCCCGCGATGATCCAACGCGGTTACCACCCGGCCTTCGCAGTGGCAGCCCAATCCACCTCTGGGGCTATGGGAATCGTCATCCCACCCAGCATCATCATGATCCTCTACGCGGTGACCGCTGGGCCGGGAGCATCGGTCTCCGATATGTTCGTCGGTGGGATTATCCCCGGTGCATTGATGGGACTTGCCTTGATGACCACCGGCTATGTGATTTCCCGCAGGAAGAACTATCCCACTGAAGCCCGGGTCGCCGCCCGGAAGATTCCGTGGCGGGCGCTCAAAGCGGTTCCGGCATTGGTCATGCCGCTGATTATTATCCTGGGAATCACTCTGGGCATTGTCACCACTACCGAATCAGCTGTGCTTGCTGTCGGATACGCCCTACTGCTGGGCCTTGTCACCAGGAAACTCAGTATGCGCAAGCTTGTAGACGCTCTCTACAACAGCGCCTCAGCAACTGCCATGATCATGCTGATTGTGGCCAGCGCCAACGTTTTCGCCTGGGTCGTCACCTCAGAGGGACTTCCCAGTATGCTCGCCCGGCAGATGTCAGGCTTGGCTGAGAGCCCCTTGCTCGTGCTCTTCATTGCCGCTGCAATTCTATTGGTCATCGGTATGTTCCTAGACAGTGCGGCAGCACTCATCATCGTGATCCCAGTCATGATGCCGCTGGTCACGATGTCCGGGGTTGACCCAGTTCACTTCGGCGTTGTGGCTGTGATCGCCCTTGCCATTGGACTCGCGACCCCACCGGTGGGACTCAACTTGTTCGTGGCATCAGCTATAGCTGGAATCGACATTCTTGCAGCATTGCGTTATTTGGCTCCGTTTATCATCGCACTGATCGGCGTTCTGGTCCTGCTGATCCTGTTCCCCAACCTCGTCTTGTGGCTTCCTGAGCTTCTTGACTGACCACATTCTTTCTGCCCGATCAACCCATGTATTGAGGAATAGTGAATGAAACTAGTGACTTATGAAGAGAACGGTCGCCAGCTGGTCGGCGGTCTCAATACGGAGACCGAATGCGTGTATGAGCTGAGAACTCCTGAGGATGTATCCGTCAGGTCTATGAGTGAACTCATTAGAACGCATGTCTCAGCAGACACGCCGCCGCTGGAATTCGTGTCCGGAACTGAACGGCTGCTCAACGAAGTGAAAATCCTGGCTCCGCTCCAAGAAGTCCCCCGGGACATTATGTGTGTCGGCAAAAACTACCGGGATCATTCAGCAGAGTTTTCCGCAAGCGGCTTCGACGCCACAGATGCCGGTTCGGTCTATCCAGAGCATCCCATCGTCTTCACAAAACCGGGGAGCACCATAATTGGGCCGGGAGATGGCATCGAACCGCACTCCCAAATTACTCAGAGTTTGGACTACGAGGCCGAAGTCGGCGTCATTATCGGATACAGAGGCAGAAACATTTCGCCCGACTCCGCCTGGCATCATGTGTGGGGTTACACCCTTATCAACGACGTGACCGCACGGGACATGCAATACCGACATAAGCAGTGGTATCTGGGAAAATCATTAGACACCTTTTGCCCCATGGGACCAGTCGTTGTCACCTCGGACGAGCTTGACGGATCAGCGATCGACCTCCAATGCTACGTCAACGGTGAACTGCGCCAATCAACCAACACCCGAGACCTCATTTTCGACATCCCTACTCTGATCAGTGTTATCTCAAGCGGCCGGGAACTCAAACCCGGAGACGTAATTGCCACAGGAACTCCAGCTGGAGTGGGTATAGGCTTCGATCCTCCCCGGTTCCTGAACTCTGGAGATACCGTCACAATTAC
Source organism: Nesterenkonia muleiensis (assembly GCF_003600155.1). GTDB lineage: Bacteria > Actinomycetota > Actinomycetes > Actinomycetales > Micrococcaceae > Nesterenkonia > Nesterenkonia muleiensis. The sequence goes on from NZ_QWLD01000012.1 coordinate 25,482, forward strand.
GTCTCCTCAGATCGGCACACTGCAGAACCAGGTGCTTTAGACAGCACATGGCGCTAGACGGTATGTGGTAGGCATCTTCAGAGCTGGAGGGGTTGCGGGCCGGGACCTCGCAACCAAAGACTCGTGGGTTACCCGGTCAAGAAGACCCTTACCCGGCAGGGTCAAGCCCGGGGTCTCGCAGTTGGGAAAGCTGGTGAAGGCCAGGAGCTCCTCGCGGATCCCGGCCAGGTGATCGGCGACCGTGGATGCTTGCGGTCAAGGCCCCATCACCTGACATGCATTGGAGAATTCGCAATAATAGATGCAAGACAGTTGACGACTGTTCGACGCATAACCCCCGGTCAGACGACCTTGAGCGCTTCTTGGAGGTTCGCAAATTCTCTTCGGGATTGCGGCACACACGTCAGGAGGCCTGGCGTTGGCGGTTATTCCGTCGAAGAAGGAGGCCCTGTCTATCCGTGGCACGGGACCGGGCGGAGACTGAACCGCAGCTATACCTCACAACCAGCATCACCTGTGAGAGTCAGGGGGTGTTATCACTCCCTCGATCATCTGCGTCAGGTGCCACGGATTGCCATGTCGTAGAGGTTCGGGTAGCAACTCTTGCGGAAGGTTCTGATACGCCACCGGGCGCAGAAACCGTTCGATCGCGAACGTTCCCACCGAGGTGGTGCGGCCCTCGGAGGTGGCGGGGAAGGGCCCGCCGTGAACCATCGCGTGCCCAACCTCTACACCGGTGGGCCACCCGTTCACCAGGATGCGTCCCACCCGCTGCTCAAGTACCGGCAGCAGTTCCAACGCGTCGTCATAGGATGCCTCGGTCAGGTGGAGTGTTGCAGTTAATTGTCCTTCCATCCTGGCCACTGTTTCCTTCAACTCGGCCACGGAACCGTACCGCACCAACAGTGCCGCTGCACCGAAGATTTCCCTGTGCAACGCCTCGTTACCGGTGAACGTGCCCAGATCAGTGCCATAGACCGCCGGCGCTGGGGCTGCCTTGTTCGGGCCGGGTTCGCCCTGGCCCACCAGGCTCACATTGTCCTGGCTCGCTAGGGTCTCGACGCCGTGGGTCCAGGAGGTGGCGATCGGCTCGGTGAGCATTGTCTGCCCAGTGGTGGTGCTCAGCGCCCGGCCCACAGCCGTCGCGAACGCATCGCCTTTGATGCCCTCGGGCACGAAGATCAGTCCCGGCACCGTGCACAACTGCCCCGAGGAGCCCGTGACGGAGGCGACGAAGGCTTGAGCAAGGGCGTCCATGTCCTCATCCAGGGCACTGTCGAAGACGATCACCGGGTTGATCGAACTCATTTCGGCGTACACCGGGATCGGTTCGGTGCGCTGCGCGGCGGTGCGCATCAAGGCGGTGCCTGCATCCCTGGAGCCGGTGAAGCCGACTGCCTTGATGAGCGGATCGGACACCAGGGCCTGACCAATCACCGAGCCAGCGCCGTAAAGCAGCGAGAACACACCCGGGTGCAGACCGCACTCCTGCACGGCCTTGGTGACCGCCCAACCAACTAGTTCGCCGGTGCCAGGGTGAGCGTTGTGGGCTTTGACGATCACTGGGCAGCCGGCAGCGAGCGCCGAGGCTGTGTCACCGCCCGCGGTTGAGAAGGCGAGCGGGAAGTTGCTCGCCCCGAACACAACGACCGGCCCCACCGGGATTTTGCGTTGACGGATGTCCGGGCGCGGCAGAGGCTCCCGGTCAGGTAGCGCCGGGTCAATCCGCACCCCGCGGTGATCTCCTCGGCGCACCACGCTGGCGAACAGCCGCAGCTGATTGCTAGTTCGTCTGTGCTCAACCTGCAAACGATCCCGCGACAGCCCGGTTTCGGCCATCGCTCGCTCGATCAGCTCGTCACGCACCGCTTCAATATTCTCAGCCATCTTGTCCAGGAACTGCGCGTGCTCAGACGGATCGAGGTTTCCGAACGATGATGTAGCTTCGTGCGCTGCGGCGGTGGCAATCCGGAGCTGGTCGGTACCCAACTGGTGATAAGAGGGCCCAAGCACGGAGCTGGTGCGGGGATCGACGCCATGAATGGTGCCAGCACCACCTCGGACCGTCTCGCCGCCGATAATTGAGCAACCGGTCAGTTCTGTAGTGGGCATATTGGGGTTTCCTTTTGGATAGGAGTGACTGAGGTGTTTCCGAGTTCGCGATAGAGAATGATTGAAAGAGTCACTGACGAGGAGCAAGCGGAACCTGCCAAGTCCTCTGGGGGCCGCACACATTGTTCAACAGTGCCCAGCCCAGTTCGCCGACAGAGAGCCATACTGTGCCTGACCATCTTTATCGGCTTCCTTGGTCGTGACAAGGACCTCGGGCGCCACGACCTGCCCATCAGGTGCGTGGTCCTAAGTGATCGTCTTCATGGCCCTCACGAGGGTCTCCCCCACTGGCTCCTCGCTAGCCCCGGGGGATCTGCCTAAAAGAAGGTCTCGTACGCAGATACCACCGAGTAGGACTCGTCCACACCAAAGAGATACCTCCATTTATCAAACGTGGTGCAAGGGTGAGAGATCCCGAGCGCCACGATATCTCCCGTGGCAACCGTCGAACCTGGAGGTAAATTCATGGTGACGTGCTGATCGTAGATTTCCTTGACGTCAGTCCCCGGGGGGAATCTACGTGGAATCTCGACTGATGATCCCGGCCGGTGCCATCTCAGCGGAATAGGCAGATGGTTATCATACGAGAGGTCTCTTCGACCTACCGCCAAAACTCCAACGCCAGGCTCTGGAATCGACTGCACGTATGCAAGCACTTCTAAAGCGGGTTGTAGGCCGCCATCTAGGCTGTTGGCCAGGGCAGACCGTTCTCGAATCGCGCGAAAATGTTCCTCATACAAATGATTATCCTGCGCAATATAACATCCACTACGAAGCACGATTCGCAGTCGCTCTCTCGCCAAGGATGCAACACTGTCTTGAACCACGTCGAAATACGCCGATCCTCCGAGCGATAGAATGGCTTCTCCCGTGAACCAACCAGATACTAACCCCTTACGCACCGCGGCTATCACTTTATCCAGATACTCACGAACCGGGTGCACGTTCGCCGCGCAAGCGCCAGGAACGAGACCTTCGAATCCCTCAATGCCCCGGAGAACCAAGTTCGAGCACGATATGGCAAACTGCGCAAGTTTCTCAACGGATTCCGCGTCACGTACACCCGTTCGACCGCCCGGAACTCCTACCTCGATAAGAACCTGCAAGCGCACTTTTCCACCAAGATGTGTTAACCACTGGTCTAGGAACTGTGCACCCTCGATAGAGTCTATTAGGCAGTAAAACTCAAAGGAAGGATCGGCGAGCAGCGTATGATATAAATACGCTAAAAACTGAGGATCCATTATTTGGTTAGCTAAGAGGACTCTGTTGACTCCAAAGTCTCGCGCCACAGCAACCTGATGTGCTGTCGATAGAGTGATGGCCCAGGCCCCATCATCAAGTTGACGCTGGAATATTTGCGGGCACATCGTTGTCTTACCGTGTGGTGCGAGACTGAAATCTGAGCGCTTAGAAAAATCACTCATCCATTTACTATTAGCGCTCAAAGCAGACTCCTTCAGTACCGCGATCGGCAACGGTAAATCTTGCCGCAGTACATTCCAGCCTTTCTCTCCAATGTTAACAGGATTCGAGCGTCCAGCCAGAAGAGGATAGCCCTTAATGTGAGCATCAATCATCTGGACTGAGTGTGTTTCATAATTCACGTTCCACCTCATGATGAAGACTTTTCAGGATGAGTGAATTTAGTTCACTCGGAATGCCGTCAACAGCTGGTATTCGCTCCCCACTTTCCCCTTCGACAGCGCCGGCCCTCACTACATCTTCACGCAGTCTCGTTTCCTCCGCGATTGAGGGAAGGAGATTAAATCCGGTACGCAGTGATAAAGCCGCAATTACCCCATAGCAAGCCCAGTTCACTACCGAACCCAAGACGACGCGGTCGGTGGCCACGATGCAAGGACTCGCGGGTAAGCCGCTGACATCGGCTACATGCTGGGCGACAGAACCAACTCCGATTTCGTTGCCACCATCGATAAACCCGATGCTTGGTATCCCCTGTCCAAAAAGGCGATCAGTCTTCCCTGTCATCTCAGTTATATCCGTACCGTCGAATTGCAGGTACTTGCCGTCACGGTCCGGACCACAGCGTTCCACAGCGAGCAAGAGCGAAGGGTCAGCCGCGTATAATATTGATTGGGCGAAACGTTGCACAGATACATCGTCGATGTCCGTAGGCATGACATGCACGGTAGCCTTGGGAACAATCATCTCCATCATCTCTGCGCAACGATCATCAGTCACGAACTGGACGTCATAACCCAATCTGCCGAGAGCTTGCCCTAGAGTCACTGCACCCGGCGGCCCATCAGTTTCCGGCCGTTGCGCATTCGCCACGACAAACCCAGTGTTTATTAACACTGTGTTGCTATGATCAAGTATGTAGTCCGCAGCGACCTCACACAGGTCGTTGCCAAGCCAATGTCTTAGGCGACCAATCCGTCTCCGGTCGTATCGCAACACTATATTGTCAATTGATGACATATTTGATCTCCATTCATGACCCGCCGACCTTGCGCCCTATGTATTGGTGAGCAACTGACTCAGCAAAGTAATCCATATAGCGATCACTCGCAGCCGCGTTGTTTGGCATTATTAATAGATTAGAGCAACCCCATAGTGGGCTAGACTCGTGCAGTGCTTCTGGTTGGTCAGATTCACTATCAGTATTGGGTCCAAACGTGTCAACTGCTGCTCCCGCTATTTCTCCCTCCTCTAGAGCATTAAAAAGGTCGATATCGACGACGTTGGCACCTCTGGACACGTTAATGAAGTACGCTGACGGCTTCATCCGACGGAACATAGCTTCGTCAAACATGGAAGCCGTGTCGGGTGTGCTCGGAGCGCACAGTACAACGAAATCAGCAGAAGCAATGATCTCTTCGTTACAGGACGGCGGCTGCACTATATGGGCGTGACCACCATGAGTATTGAATGTTCTCTTTGACGCGACCACTGTCATCTCAAACGCCCGAGCGAGTTTAGCCACTCGCTCTCCAATGGCGCCAAGTCCGATAATCCCTAGTGTCTTCCCACGCAACTCGACCGCGCTGAAAGTACACCATCGGCCTTCGTCCTGTTGCCGAACCGCCCGTGGCACCCCTCTTACCAAAGCAAGGGCCATAGCGATCACATGCTCCGCCGTTGCGACACTGTTGACACCTGGTGAATTGATGACTTCCACACCACGATGCTCGAAATCGGATTCCAACAAGCCGGACGCAGCGAAGAAGTGATCCTTTCCAGATCCAGGAAACTGAACCCATTGCAGTAGTGGCATCCGTTCAAGTAACGGTTTATCGACCCGTCCCGCGAGCAACTGCGTTACGTGGTGCAAGTCGCCATACGAAGCCTCCTGCTCATTCAATAGTCTAATGGGGGTGTCGGGCAGAAGTCTGGAAAGCGACTCTTTAGCACGCTTCGCGCTCCAACTATTCGGAGGGGGACCTTCACGGTCATGATATTTATGAATGGTGAGATTGGGATGTATAGTGATCTCCACGGCGATCCTTCCACTTAGAGAATTATGTTTGACTCGAGATCATATCTAGCACGATTACGATTTCAATGATTTTATTATAGATATTGCATTATCGAGCCAAATAGCGCGCAACTTTTCCAGTCACATAATCAAACATTCAGGATCAGGCGAACGACATCAATTAGTTGCTCCATCCAATAACATTGTTTTTGGGCCCATGGAAGTCGAAAGCTGCTGCCTACCCCCCAAGAACTGATGGGACCCACAAATATATTTCCGGGAAGTAAGTCACCACAATTAGAAGAATCAACAACGCAGGATAGAAAACAAAGACTTGACGAAAAACTCCTTCCGCTGGAATCTCCCCGATCGCACTTACCACGTAGACCATTTGACCGAAAGGTGGAGTAAGTGTTCCAACCAATATGTTCACAATGATAACGATAGCAAAATGAAGCGGATCGACCCCCATCAGCGAAGCGACAGGCGCCAAGATTGGCGTGATTAGAATTATTAAGGCAACAGAGTCGATCACCATACCAAGCACTAAGATAGAAAGATTGACAATAAGCAAGAAAACCAAGGGGCTTTCACTCACATTACCAACAAATTCAGCGATCCTCTGTGGTAAATGTTCAATCGTGATCAAAAATGTCAGAGGTGCAGATATGCCTACTATAATCATCACAATACCGGTACTCACACCGGAGGAAATCAGCACATTCGGCAATTCACGTAGTGAGAGTTCTCGGTAGACGACGAAACCAAGAAAGAGCGTATACATAACACCAACTGCTGCCGCTTCAACTGGCGTGAACACTCCCAAGCGTATTCCGCCAATAATGATGACAGGCAGCGCGAGAGCGGGCAAGGCGCGAATTAAGCTACGAAACACCACGCCGAGAGACTCTCTACGCGCAGCGGGCAGGTACCGGCGCTTGCGGGCAACTATATACACAGAAGCGATCAGCAAGCAGCCCAACATTAGACCCGGGACTATGCCAGTAATGAATAGTGCTCCGACAGAAACATCCGCTAGAGACCCATAGATGATCATAGCCACACTTGGTGGGAGGATGATGGCAATCGTCGAAGCCACCGCAGTAACAGCACCCGAGAAGTCCGCAGGATAGCCCTTCTCGACCATTCTGGGAACGAGGATCTTTGTAGTCAGCGCGGCATCAGCCGAGGAGGACCCTGATAAACCACCCATAAACAGACTCGACGCTACGTTGACCTGCGCAAGACCTCCCCGGAAGTGACCGACAAGATTCTGGGCGAGATCAAGAATGCGAGACGTGACGCCACTTGCATTCATTAACGATCCCATGAGGAGGAACAAGGGAATAGCAGCTAAAGATGCACTCCCCATTCGACCGGTCAGGCTCTGTGCTAAGACCGCAAGATTGACGTCACCGCGAATGGCCATTCCGAGCGCGGTGATAACAGCAATTGCAACGACTACACTTATTCCTGCAAATATGAGTATAACAAAACCAATTAGAAGAGCAATAATCATAAACTATTCCAGTCTTGTACGCGAAGTCGAATCGGCCAAAACCATCCTCCTCATAGCGAGTCGAGATCGTCAGGCAGCGCAGCGGCCGACGACTTGTCGTTGCGAGCATGGTGCACCATCTCGACTAGACTGTAGGCAGTCATCCACACCCCACTAACAGGTACCACGGAATATGCAAGTCCGAGGGACAATCCGAGAACAGGTGTTGTCTGCGACGCGAGACCGTCAACCATCACCCATCCGAAAGCTACAAGCCCAATACCAAGCCCAATAAAACCTATTGTATTGATAATTTCAAGAGCATAACGTAAACCACGGGGCCCCTTGTCCAATAGCATCCCGAGACGAAAGTGTGCTCTGAGCCGTACGCCAACGGCAGCGCCGAGAAACGAGAGCCATAGAATCATAATTCTTATGATCTCGCTTGACCAAGGCATCGAAAAAAGCCCTGTATATCGTGCTATGACGGACGTAAACATCACGATAGGAATTCCCAGTCCTAAAGGTACGCACAACATGTCTGGAAACCGCCATATAATCGTCCCCACTCGGGATGCGTATCTGAGATTCTTAGGCATAGCTGTCTCCGTCCGGCGGTGGCTACACTATCCGGTGTGCTCGTAGATATGGATGCCAAGTGGCTTTGGGTAGCCGCCATTCGTGGTAGCCAGCGTAGGTCCAGCGCTATCATCGGCCGGGCAGGCAGAAATATTTACGATGCAATCCATCTCAGCAAGAAATTCCACATAATCTCCTTGCTTTGCGTCGGATTCTTCAACAAACTGACGTCCGTCTTCATCCACTCCTGCCTTCTGAAACAGAGTAAAGGAGTCGTGGGTGTCATCGGCGGTCAAGCCATAGGAGGCGATTGAACGCGCTAAAGAATCCTGGCAACTTGGATGGCCCTCGGTGTTGCCCCAAAGTCTGTAGAGAAACTCGGTGCATCGCGGAAATATCATGGAGTGCCCATGGGTACCTCGGCGTCCGGGGCTATGTGCAACGGTGTCTTCTATGATACGTAGCATGACCCTATCGCGTCCAGGATTTGACCATAGTTCGCCGCCGGTGCTTAGATAGATCCCCTGCAAACGACGTGTGGCAGCGGCCGAAAAGTGTTCTGCATGATCTTCACTTGAATAGATGTTTAAGTCTGCAACTTGCAATCCCTCGACTTCTATTACACGTATCGATTGTCCGCGGCGCAACTCGTAAGCCTTTGCGGTACGTGCTGGTATGATCTCGTCTAAAATTTTGGCCATGAATTTATCTTTCAATTTTTATATTATTATAATTACATTATTATTGAGCTTAGTTAATTCCTATTGCATCTTCAACCATTTCCATTAACTCGTCTCCAATCTGTTCCCTATATGCATCCCAAGTTGGGCGAACGATGTCAGCCATCTCCTCGAATTTATCTTCGTCAATCTCGTTAATTACCACACCATGATCAGCAGCCAGGTCTAGTGCTTCCTGTTCACGGGCTTCGGTCTCTTCAGTGACCCACTCAGCTGCTTCGGTCGCCGCGTCTTCTATGATGGTCTGAAATTCTTCGGGAATTGTTTCCCAAATATCTAGATTGACAGTATGAAGCATCTGCGAATGAGCATGGTTCGTCAATGATAGGTAGTCAACGACTTCGTGAAGATTGTTTCCAGTAGCGCTCACAACCGGATTCTCGAATCCTTCTACGACTCCTTGCTCCAAGGCAGAATAGAGTTCCGTGTATTCGAGTGGGACCGGGTTGGCAGCAAGAGCGTCGAAAGCGTCGATATGCATCGATGTTTCGGTGAGTCGAATTGTTTGGCCCCTGAGATCCTCGGCACTTGTGATCGGTCGTACGTTGCTGAATACGTGTCGGAAACCCTGATCTTGCCAGCTGAGGATCTTGACGCCTTGTTCCTCCATCGCCTCTTCGATATGAGCTGTCACGTCACTGTCTAATACATTCCGCACCTCCTCGGTTGTACCAAATAGATAAGGTAAACCCATCACTGCGATCGATGGTAATACTGACTCAAGCTCAGCACTAGTGTTATTTGTCATGTCAATTATTTGCGTCTGCACCTGCTCGAGATTTTCTTGAATTGAGCCGAGTTGCCCACTATGATAGACGTCTATCGTTACTTGTCCGTCAGTCCTTTCGTCGACGAGGTCGGCAAAGATCTCCATTCCTTGCGTAACGGTATCCTCAGGTTGCAGACCTGTCGCATACCTGAGAGTTATTTCATCGTCCGCACCGCTGGTGGTGGTGGTTTCTGTATCATTCCCGCACGCTGCCAAGATCAATATCGACGCAGACATACCGAGTACTATTGACTTTCTCATGCGATTTTTTGGTTGGAACACTAGTCTCTCCTTTGAATCGGTTTCAAACATCACTGTGGCTTTGCATCTTTATGAATCGGGTTGCAGTGCGAATCTTTGTGGGGATCTGAGTTCGGTGTTTCCTGGAGCCGGCATCGCCTCAGTGGATCCAATTCGGTCAAGGTGGTCAAGACACAAGCGCGCGCGGCGCACACGCTCCCTTGCCAGATTCTTGGCCGTACTGATTAGGTGCTGACCTACCGGATACATCGGTGGAGCATTGCGGACACCAAACTTCAGGTAGACGGGGGCCGCTACCCGGATGATCTCAGCTACTTCATAATGCCGAACAAATCCGCCTAAATCGTCGGGTGATTCGATATAGATGTCTATGACGGTCTCCATTGCCCTCCTCAACTCCGCCAAGTGGGAGATCGTCATGTCGCCTGGCACATTTATGGAGTCCGCTCCAAGGCCTGAAATGACTTGGAAGCTGGCGGGATTACTCGGTCCGGTAAGTGCGGAGAACTTGAGTCGTAAGTCAGCCGGAATATCGCCCTCTCTGCGCATTCGATGCAGCGTCCAGAGCACGCCCTCGTCAGCGACAAGTAGGCAACGTACACCTAAGTTGACCGCTCGTTGTGCTTCCGCGATCGACTGACCAAGTTGGTCGTACCCGCGAGCGCGCGGACCGGCACCGGTGGTCGCACGGCCTGCGCCGATGTCCCATAGTGCTCTCGGCCCGAGGAATAGGCAAACCTCTATGTTCTCCTCACGAGCGAGGTCGAGCATCTCGATGATCTCTGCGTCTTGGAGCATCATGACTCCGCTGCCTTGACTGATGCGGTGAATGGTAACGCCACAGCGCTTGGCCTCGTCTAAGGCTGCGCGCATAACCTCTGGGCCTTCGAGCGACGGTATCTCGATTCGGTATGAGCCGCCATCAGGAAAGCGAGTAGTCGAGGAGCCGGGGGAAGCCATCTGTCGGCCAATACCAAGTGTCGCGAGTTCGTCTGCTCCCGGCAAGCGCGGATCGGTATGTACCAGAGCGTTTGTGTCCAAAATAACTCCTCATGTTGTTCGATATATAGGCATATGATCTGTATTTAGAACAACTTAGGCGGTAGTGCGCCACCTGTCAAGGCGTCCATGGCTTTTCAAGATCCACTGAGTTTGGCGGCGAGTTTGCGATTGCGTCAGTCGTGGCAGATTGCTCGTTTGATGTTGTTTTTTCTTTTATGGTGCAGTTTTATGATGACCAAGTTCCGTAGTGAGGCCATCATGTGGACGGCGGTGCTGGTCCGGATCGGGCTGGTGCCTTCGTGGGCGGTGAATGAACTGTTTGTTCGCGCTGAGCAGGCCGCCGTGGGGTGCCCGTGGAATGATCGCCGGCGGACCTTGGAGGGTGTCTTTCGGCGGTTTAGGGCTGCGAGGCGCCCATGAGCAGATTGTAGATCGTCAAGCGTTTCCGAGAGGTCGGTGTCGTTAAGACCTCTCTGGCGATAAATCGTTTCAAACAGCGCAGGTAAGGGCGTCTTTTTGAGGCCGTCATCACGACGTCAGTCCATGCAGGCGATGGTGTTAGGGGTCTCAGCCAACTGCAGCATCGACATCAGGACTAATTGAGAAAATATCGACACATGGCAGAAACACATCGACGGTAATATGCGAACACCATTGGTTGCCGAAGCAACGCCCGTGGTGTTCCAACCGAACAATCAAGGAGGAAGTGCACACGATGGCATTGAACGAAAAGTCCAAGAAGCTCGCAGAGCCTCAGGATAACGCGGGAACCTCAAAGATCGAGACCTTAGCCTGAATCCACCGATGTGCCCTCTGGTAAGTAGCTGAGATTCGGGAATCTCAGGGAGCATCGATGGTGGGCAGGAGGTTGGACGTCCCGGGCTTGCATCCGGTCTTCTCCACGGGTCTGCTTCTCGTCAGCCTTTTGCCCTTCTGGGGTGGGGTGATCCTGGCCGCTGTGGGCGGTACCACTGCGGCGGCCAACAACCGGTCGAAAGCTTGGTCCTTTTCTAAACTTGGCGTAGGTGCAGGATCAGCCGTAGTGAGCGATGCTGATGATCCACTGCCGAAGAGTCAGCGCTCAAGTCCGGGATAGCTGTCCTCAGATGATGGCTGCGGCCATGCGCATCAGGTTACGCGCCAAGGCGCTGACGGTGGTGAAGAATCCGTGGTGGTAGACATCAAAGATGGTCTCCTGGCCAGGGGCCAGCTTGGCTTTGTTCTTCTCCGGTACCTAGCGGATGATCAGCACTTACATAACCACCAGCCCACCTAGCCCCACTGACACTTAAATGGACGCCTTTCTTCCGGAATCTCAGTAACTCATCAGACGTCACAGCGGTGGATTCAGGTTTAGCCGCGCTTTCGCTGGTGTCGGTGGATCAATCCACTGTTACACCCTTCCCCTAATATCCGAGTATGGTAGCGAGTTCCGATGTCGCGTCGACGACCATGGACGCAAGTTGCGCAGATCGCTCATCGTCCCACCTGGTGGTCGGTACAGAAATGCTCATAGCTGCTCTAACGGTTTTTGATCTGTCGTAAACCTGAGATCCGACGCAAGCGAGGCCCTCGCTAGACTCATTAGCATCAATGGCCCAACCCCGTTCGCGCACCAAGTTGAGTTCTCGGCGCAACTCCCCCAGGTCGCCTATACTGCACCTCGTGATTTTCGGAAGCTTCTCATTAGGATAGAGCGCCGTCACTTCGTCGTCCGTTAGTCCCGCCAAGAGTGCCTTACCGATTGCCGTACAATGTGCAGGCAATCGACGGCCGACGTCCGAAACGAGTCGAACGGGACGAGACGACTCGACCTTAGCTATGTATACAACGTCGGATCCGCTGAGAATACCTAGTTGCACAGTCTCATTGCACCGCGCTGACAATTTTGTTGCGATTTGTTTACCTTCGCGAACCAAATCCAGCCCAGTTTCGTATGCGTTTCCAAGTTCCAAAGTCCGCACCCCTAGCGAAAACCGATTGGAGGTCGGTTCGCCGACGGGCCGAAGGTAGCCACGATCAATTAGCGTGGTGACGAGTTCATGCGCGCTTGTCCGGGGGAGCTGCAGTTGCCGAACAATCTCTGGCACAGTCAGTTCCGTGGGACCATTCACAAACAGTTCGAGTACATCCAGCCCCCGGCGAAGAGCTGGAGAAGAAAGCCGTGCCACGTCAACTCCTAAGACATAGGTCCAAAATATCGGTCATTGCGCTACAGTATCAACACAATCCAAGGTCACCGCCCTATGAGGAACACGATGAGGGACTGTCGACCTTCGGGTGACTCGTCGTCAAGAAACTCAACGAGCTTGGAATGTTAATCGATCTATCACATGTCGGCGAGCAGATTTTCTTAGACACTATCGAGCTTTCTAAGAACCCTGTAGCGATCACACACGCCAACCTTAGGGAATTTTCCAGCCATGCCCGCAACAAGCCTGAGCCGATAGTTCGCGAGTTAGTTGCGCGTGGCGGTGTCATCGGAGCTAACGCATTCCCCCGGTTTCTCCCTGGTGGCTTCGATGCCACAATTGACGCCTTCCTCGACGCCATCGACAGTCTAGTTCAAGTCGTAGGACCGGACTCGGTGGCAATCGCAACAGATTTCTGCGAAGGCCAAGACATGGACTACTGGCATTATCTCCGCAGACTTCACGGAAAAATCCCGGGTGCCCCACCCAGTGTGCCTCGACCCGACCCATCGTTACGTGGGCTTGATACCGGTAGGGAAATGCCAAACATCGAATACGGCCTCCGCGAACGCGGCTACGATGAAGAGAGTATCACCAAGATTCTCGGAAAAAACTGGATGCGACTATATCGTGAGGTGTGGGGCGCGTAATGCTGACCCGGAAAAAACAAAGTCGTAAAGGCAATATTTCTGTTGAATTAGCGGCAAAGTCTTCGCCCTTCGACTCAAGTAAGCTGTGGGAGGCGACCACACATTACCCAACAGGCGTTGCAGTGGTTACGGCGGCACCCTCTAATGGCGAACGCGTCGCGATGGTGGTGGGCACTTTCACCTCCATCTCATTGGAGCCAGCACTGGTGGGGTTCTTTGCGTCGATGGAGTCAACGTCATACTCCCGGCTTCGTGATTGCGATGTTTTTACAATAAACGTCCTGTCTCATGCACAGGAAGATATCGCTCGGGCCTTGTCCCGGAAGGACGTTTCAGACAAGCTCCAAGACATCCCATGCCACGAATCTCCACTTGGGGCCCCACTAATCGATGGTGCCGTAGCATGGTTCGAATGCCGCATAGCATCTTCATTCGGTATTGGAGATCATGATCTGGTTGTCGGAGCTTTACAAGCTATGGACGTTCCGAACCCTGTTCTTCCGTTGTTGTATTTCCAGCGCAGTCTGGGACAGTATCGCTCAAAGTCGTTCGTCATCTCCGGGGAAGAGGCACTCCTTCCGGCGGTCTCGGCTGTCGAACGTGCTCGCTCTTTACTTGAAGAGCTTGCGGCTGAACTTCAGCGAGAAGTTGTCGTATTCACCAGACTCGGCGAAGAGGTCATTGCGATCGCTTCAGCGGGTGAGCAGCCAAACCGTAAAACCAGCTTACTTGGCCGACGGTTTCCATTCGCACCACCTTTCGGCGCTCTTCTCCTCGATTCAGAAGAGGAAACGAAAGCGTGGATCGACCGTGCACGCAGCGGATCTGAGCCTGCCCGCTGGCGCGATCGACTCTCCAGGCTTCGGGAGAGGGGAGCCTCATTAGCCATGCTGTCAGAAGGTCACCGATCCTTCGATGAAGTTGTAGAGCAGTTTTCCCAGGGGATACACACTCCCCAACAGAGGCGTCACCTGCTCGCGCTGATGGGGGAGCTCGAGGCTGAGTACGAACCCGAGGACACGTCGCTTGAGACCGGGCGTGATTTACGTCTTACACAAGTCCGCGCACGGATTTGCGGAGTTGACGTTCTCCTATCTGTCCATGGAATGTCGCAACCAATTCGCTATGACGAAGTACACAGCATCATCGAGACGATGAGGTCCTATATAGACCGAATGGAGAGAAAGGTAACCTAGTGAACTGTCGCCTCAAATTTAGAGCTCTCCTGACTGATGTGTAAGTCACTGGGTTCTACCTGGCAGTTTCGAATTCAGGCCTGAGAGGGTGATCAGGGCCATCGCGATCAAAGCCATGGCGGAATGAAATCTGAAGGCTACTCGGGTCATCATTCGGATCTTGGTGTGACTGATTTGATGTGCCTGTTTGAGAGCCCGACGCCGGGTGGTCAGGCGGTTATGGAAACCACCAGCTCGCGGAAACTGGAGGCCTGAAAGACCAGGGGCTCGATACCGGACTGAGTGCTGACGCTCTTCACCTCCATGACCACCACCGTGTGATCTCCTGCCAAGTGCTCTCCCACCACCTGGCAATCCAGCCACACCGGAGCGTCGTCAATCAGCACGGCCCCCGAATCAACGATAGTGGTGGCCAGATCGGCAAACCTATCGCGACCCTTGGAGGCCAGCTGGAGGCAGGCGGCGGCGTGGTTACTACCCAGCACAGAGATCCCAACGCGAGGCGCTTGCTTTAGCACCGGCCACGTGGTGGAGCTGTTCTGGACGGCGAACATCACCATTGGCGGGTAGAAGGAGACACCCACGGTGAAGGACGAGGCGGCGATGCCCACCAGCTCGTCATCAATTTGTGCGCAGAGCGCGGCGACACCCGAGGGGAAGGCCGCGAAGGCGTCCTTGATGATTTGACCACCTTCGCCCACGGACTCCAGAGTGCGTTCGCCGGTATCGGTGGTCTCGTTCTCCAAGAAGCTCATCGGTTCTCTCCCGCAAGTCGTGAATATCCACACTGCATACGTAAGTCATAATTGAGGAACATGTCTCTCCGAAAGATACGCGAGGGATGAGTCGCGAAACTGACGAGCCTGTTACCATGGTGTTACACGCGCCGCACCTCTGAGGGCCTTGATGTTATCTTGGACAAAGGCGACCAGACCCGGTTCGCCTGTGATAACAGCACAAACAAGGAGAATTGATGGCCGCTACGGCCCCAGAAAGCCGGAAGGTTGACTACACCCATCTCACTGCTGAGGAATTCAGGCTCATCCGGATCCTGAGCGACTTTGAGACTCCCACTGGCGCCCGAGTCGTTACCCGGCGAGCCCTGGATGAGGGTGTCGAGTTCAGCGAAGCCACCGTCTCCCGCATTCTGCTACGTCTGGACCGGATGGGACTGACCACTAGGGTCGAGCGCAAAGGCCGCATGCTGACGAACGAAGGTCGGCAGCTGGTGGAGGATACCCAGCAGAGCCGCCTGGTGCACGATGAGCTGCGTCAGGCGCTGAACATCACCGACGTGAACCAGCTGGTGGACCTGCTGCGCGCACGTCGCGGCCTCGAGCAGGAGGCTGCCATCCTAGCCGCCCAGCACTCCACCGCCGAGGACCTGCAGGCACTGCGGAGCAATGTTGACCTCTACCGGAGGACTATCGGAACACGGGCGGGCACCAACCCAGGGATGGAGTTTCATCGGCTGCTCATCCGTGCAGCCCACAGCCCCCTGTTAGAGGCCATCGCCCGCACGATCCTCTATGACCCGGTGGAGAAGTTTGAGCCGGCGCTCTCCGCCATCGTGGGCGAGCACGGCGATCTTGAGCAGGCGGTGAATCAGCATGCCGAGATCGTTGACGCCGTGGAAGCGGGCGACGCCGAGGTGGCGCGCCGTCTGGTCCACACTCATCTCAGCGACTTCCTGGAAGAGGCAGACGCCTTCACCAAGCACGCCAACCCCTCCGTGGTCCACCGGCTGCTCGCTCTGATCCGTTGAACCTACACCGCCTCCTTACTCATCAAAGTCGGGGGTATGAGAGCGGGAAGTGCTCCTCCACGTCCCGTTCGGCCCAGTCATGTGCCGGCCAGCTCCGCCAGACCCTCTCAGAGGCCTGCTGAACATCTGCAGCAGCCTGCTTGACATCGATCGTCGGCACTGTTCCGTTGTCGACCACTGTCTTGCCGTCTACCAGGACGGTCTTCACATCTGTGGGCTGGGCGTAGTAGACGATATTGCGGACGGGATCGCGCAGCGGCTGCATGGACAGCGTGTCGGTGCGCCAGAAGACCATATCCGCCTTGGCGCCCTCGCAGAGCCGACCGAGGTCATTGCGGCCCAGCGCCTCTGCCCCCTCGATCGTTGCGGCGGCGAAGACCTGACCAGCCGTCACGGCATGAGAATGCTTGTCCATCAGCTTACCGATGATTGAGGTCCATCGGCAGGACTCAATCATCGACTGAGCCACAGTGTCCGTACCGAGGGAGATCCGGACTCCCCGGTCCCGGTACTTCTTGAAGGACTCCAGAGCGATCCCGTTGCGGGCGAAAACCCAGGCATTGTAGGCCACGGTGGCCTCTGTTTCGGCGAGCAAACCCAAATCGTCGCCCGGGAAGTTCACCCAGGAATTTCCGGTGGTAAAGATGACGTGTCCCAACACCGGCTGATGCGCCAAGAACCCGATGTCGTAGAGCCACTCCACCGGAGTGCGGCCGTAACGCTGAGTGATCTCGTGGAACTCGAAGACACTCTGGGCTACATGGGTGGTCAGCGGGAGGCTGTATTTCGTAGCTGCCTCAGCACTGGCCATCAGCAGGTCCTCGGTACAAGTGTCCGCCTGCGCCGGGTAGAAGGCACCCCGGATGCGGCCGTTGTCCAGATTCAGCGACTCGGCCAGCTCCTTCGCGTGCTCAAAACCATCCCAACCAGCCTGCTCGTCCCACTCGTACTCGACCTTTCTGCCGTTGCGGGTCAGCCAACGTCCGGAGCGGTAGCTGTGCCCTACATAGGAGCGGATGCCGTGGCGTTCGGCCTGTTCGGCGAAAAACTCCGCCTCGCTGCCCATCTGCAGCACAGTCGTGCAGCCGGAGAGCAGCAGCTCAGCGATAGAGTACGTCACCGACGCGCGCTGACCCTCGACGTCCAGCCCTTTCGCCTTTGGCGGGAGGATGTCAGCCAACGTGCTGGAGTAGAACTGGCGACGCTCGGAGTCCTCCGCTAGCGACTTGTCGACCGGGGACTCCTGCAGATGAGCATGGGTGGAGACGAAGCCCGGCGTAAGCACCGCATCGGTGGTTACCGTCTCGTCTACTGGACCCGTGTAGTCCTTGCCCACCCAACGGATGCGGTCGTCATCCACCACCACGCAACCGTTCTCCAGCAAGCGGTGACCGCTGTCCTTCCCTTCTCCCGCCGACTGGTATGCGATAATCCAGGGAGCGTTGTATCGCGTAATCATGTCAATCCTGCCTTGTCAGTTCGGCTCTATCTAGTCTTGCCCAGGGTAGAGCGGGAGCAGTTTCTCCGCGAGGCGGAAGAGGGTGCGTTCTTGGCCCGGCCGGGCGATCAGCTGGACACCGAAATGCCGCCCGTCCGGATACCCGCGCACCGGTACGGACAGAGCAGGATAGCCCATCAGATTCACCCAGGACATGAAAGCGCTGAGTGCCCCGGGGCGGGCAGGCTCTCCGCCCACCGTGGCAGGGGCACCCGCATTGGCCGCCCATGCTGCGGTCGGAATCACCGGCATCATGTAGACATCAGCGTCGCCCCAAGTTGCCGAGATTCTGCGCCGCACCGCAGAGACCTGAGTGACAGCGTCACCGTATTCGGCCGATGAGATCTCCGCAGCCCCGTCGGAGAGCTTCTTAACTGTGTCAGTGAGTTCAGCCTCAGGAGTGGGAGCGTACCGCAACGCCGCAGCGGAGCCCACGGCCGTTAGTATCTCCCAGAGCCACCGGATCTCCTCGACGTCATAGGGCGCCTGCCCGGGTCCCACCAGGACATCACCTGCTGCGGAGAGCATCTCGAATGCCTCCTCCAGGCACTCCAAGGCCTCAGGATCCACCGGTTCCCCGTTGACCTCGCGCACCAGAGCGACTTTTACCTGGGGGCGCGGAAGATGAGCGGGGACCAGAAGCGACGCCGGATCGCGGACGTCTGGTCCTGCCAGCAGGCTGAAATACAGCTTCAGCGTGGCCAGGGTCTTGGCTATCAGACCAATGACCTGAAAGTCCAGGGCCATCGGCGGGAAGCCGTAGGCCCGAGGAACCGCACCGTTGGTGGGACGCAGGCCGTAGATGCCGGTCAGCGAGGCGGGAGCGCGGATGGAGCCACCGGAGTCGGTGCCCACGGCGAATTCAGTAATGCCTGCGGCGACAGAGGCCGATGCTCCGCCGCTGGATCCGCCCGGCGTCAGCTCCGTGTTCTGCGGGTTGCGTGTGATACCGAAGAGCGGATTGTCTGTATTGGCGCTCATCGCGAACTCCGGAGTGTTCGTCTTGCCCAGGATCACCGACCCGGCGGCGCGCAGCCGCTCGACGACAATGTCGTCCTGCTGTGGAACAAACCTCGCCCATTTCCTTGACCCCCAGGTGGCGGGCATCCCGCTGACGTAGAGGTTGTCCTTGATGGAGGTGGGGACGCCGTCGACGGCAGACAGCGGGGTCCCAGCCGCGCGCCGTCGGTCGGACTCCGCCGCGGCCCGGCGCGCACCCTCGGCGTCGACGTGACAGAAGGCGTTGAGCTCAGCGTGGGTTTCCAGCGCGGAGAGCGCCTGCTCCGCCTGATGCACTGCAGTCAGCTCAGCCCCAGTCATTGAGGTTCTCCCGGAAGGTGCCCTTCTTGTACGTGTCGCGGATGTAGCCCTTCTTTTTCAGCGCGCCGCACAGGCCGTCGGTCACCTCGGCCAAGTTCTTGCGAGTGATCTCATCCTCAGTCCCGTAGATAAGGTACCCATCGGGACCGTCAGTGGCTTCGATCGTCTCGTTCATCTGCTCCGCGACGTTGTCCGGAGAGCCGATGAACTCGATTCCCTGCATTTGACCCTTCTCCATGATGACGTCCCGCAGAGTCTTCTCCTCCGCACCCTCAGTGACGTGCTTCATCGTGGAAACTTGGCCATTGCCCAGTTCCTTGGGGAAGGGGCCGTCGAGGTCGTACTTGCCGTAGTCAATCTCACCGCCGGAGAAGTAGGAGAGCATCCACAACTGGGTGTCGATCCAGGCCTGGCTGTTCTTGGCCGCCTCGGCAGCTTCCTTGCGGCCCTGAGCCTCACGGTCGTTGAAGCCCAGAATCGGTTTTGACAGGAAGAAGATGTGGAACTCCTCCGGATTACGGCCGTAGGACTTCAGACGCCGGTTCATGTCCGAGCGCAGCTCGGCCATTTGCTCGGGGTTCTTGGCGATGGAGAGCATTGAGTCGGCATGCTCCGCGGCCAGGTTGCGGCCTGCGGGCGAGGTGCCAGCCTGCGTAATGACGGGGCGGCGCTGGGGTCCCGGAGGGTTGTTCAGTGGGCCACGGGTCTTGTAGTGCTTGCCCTCAAAGTTCACGGGATGGACCTTAGTGTGGTCCGCGAAGCGAGGTTCGTCCATGTCCAGTAGGAGGGCGTCGTCCTCCCAGGAGTTCCACAGGGCGGCGCAGGCATCCATCCACTCGTGAGCCATGGCGTAGCGCTCTTCGTGGTCGAGCATCTTGTCCATCCCGAAGTTCTGCGCGACGCGGTGGCTCACGGAGGTGACGATATTGAACCCGATGCGCCCTTCGGTGAGGTGGTCCAGGGTGGTGCCGAGCCTGGCGGCCAGGTAGGGGTGGTACTGCAGGGTGGAGATAGTGGAGACCACGCCGAGGTGTTTGGTGGCCTGGGCCAGCAGCGGCATCAGCGGCATGGGGTCGTTCTTCGGGGCCTCCAAACCGTATTTCAGGGGAGCCTCCATGGTGCCGTTGTAGGTGTCGTCGATCATGGAAGTGTCCTCCATGAAGAGCATGTCGAAGCCTCCGCGCTCGAGGGAGCGAGCGATATCTACCCAGAAGGCGGGCCCCAGCCACTCCTTGCGGTGATCACCGGCCCATGTGCCCCGCCATGTCTGGGGGCGGTAGCCGTCTACGAACCAGCCGAGCTTGAACATGCATGTTCCTTCCTTGGTTGACCTGCGTGCATCATTATTGATGTATACGCGTTATATAAAAGGAACATACATGCAAGGTGAGTCACGAACGAAACAGGTTTGTTTCCACCGTGTTACACCTCAGTCGGACCAGATGAAGGCCCCGCAGCTCCCGGAGAATCCAGGTGAGATGACATCGATGAAACAACACGTCGGGCATTGATGCGGTACTTATTTGTGCGAAGAGGAACTGCCTGCAGGGATCTCCCAACGAAGAGGGGTTCTACACATGAGCCAGACTGCATACCGCGTCCCTTGGATCATCGCCTACCAGAACTGTGCCCATGTCGTTGCTGCAGAAAAGTCGCGTGGTGGTCCATGGTGACTCCATCACTCACGTCGGCTATGAAGTGCCCAAAGGTGTGGAGGAGATCATCGAGACCAGCTCGATCATCAGCCTGGGATTGATCGGCACCCACTCCCACACGCGAGTTCCAAGCGGCCAATACGGTTGTAGAGGACACGAGTAAGCGGCAGTTCTGGAACACCAGCCTCAGCAGCTCGTAGGCTATAGAAGTTCCGACCGGCCTCAGGACATCGATCTCCACTACTGATCCAGGAGGAACATCTCGGAGTCCTCCATAGTCCGTAGTTCGAGGACTACGCCTCTGCTACCTCAAAGGAAATCTCGTTGAAGGCGATGCCACGGCTGAGGAGGTTGGCGTAGATGTCTTTGGTCCACCATGAGAACAAATGCGCTGGCCAGCGCCGTGTCAGATTACTGGCCCTCGTCGATGTAATTCTAAAGTGTGCAGCCCCAGATCTGGGTCAGCGAACATCACTGAACAGTAGACGGTGACCACGCGGGGATGATCCTCAGCTCATCGTCGGCCTCACACCTCGGCACCAGTATGATGGAGGTTACCGTGCCGATGGCCACTTCGTGATTGAGCAGCAGGTTCAAGTACTGGTTCTCCTCCACGGTGAGACCGGTGGGCTCAGGACTGCTGGTCATTCCGACATCATCGAACCACCCCTCCTCCATGCCGATGACCCAAAAGGCTCCGTCCGCATAGCGAACTCGACCTCTATCTTAGGAATGCCTGGGCCCCAGAGGGCACCATAAGCCGCCACGTCTTGCCCCCAGCAGCGCCTCCCCCGCCGGCATCACCACAGCCACCGTCACCTTCCCCGCACAGGCCAGGCCCAGCAGCACGCTGCCAAGAACACCCGCTCAATTAAGTGACCTGGATTTCAGTTCTAACCTCCAGCGGGGAAGGCACCTCGTGCCTACCGGCCCATAGAAAAGTCGGTCCACGCGCTGGCGACCAGAACCGACATGTGACGCGAAGTCAGACATTCAACCAATCGCGCCCCGCGCCAAGGAGCATCTGTTGTAGTTATGTTTCATATTAATCACATACGAGGAACGTTTATCAAATCAGCTTGTCAGAAGATATACTCGACCTCATGACAAGGATTGGTTACATTCTCGGCAGCGTTGCAGAAGGCTCCATCAATCAGAAGTTGGCTCAGGTGTTAGTTGCTCAGTCCCCGGATCGAGCCGAGCTGACCTACATCGACATTCACCACCTGCCCCTCTATAACCGGGGAATGGATGGAGACTTCCCCCAGACAATGAACGATTACAAGAAGCAGGTCTGGTCCCATGACGGGCTGCTCCTCGTCACACCTGAGCACAACCAGAGCTTCCCTGCGGTAATCAAAAACGCCTTAGACATCCTCACTCGACCATGGGGTTCAAGTGCGGAAGGCCTCAAACTGGGCATAACCGGAGCCTCGCCGGGTCGTTTCGGCACTATCAACGGCCAAGCCCAGCTACGTCAGTTCCTCCCGCCACTTGGCGTCAGAGTTATGGGATCACCAATATTGGCTGTGCACGCCACCAAAAACACCTTCAACGGGGACGGGACCGCGGACGAGACCACCACTAAACGGGCTGAGCAGTACATGGAGGCCTTCACTCAGTTCGTTGAAAGTTAATGCCAATAAGTCTTGTCTCAAGACATGAGCGACATGTTTAGCCTGGCGGAATCTACCACGAACCCGCCAAAGCCCACGCGTGGTACAGCCCACGCCCTCGCAGCTTGACGAAAACTAATGAGTCTAGAGGTAGCTGGTCCGGGACCGGCTGGCAGAGTTGGTGCCGGTTGCCTCACCATGGTTGTGACTCACCACAGGTATGCCTTGACGAGATCGGCAACTGAGGTCTCAGAACTCTCCGAGGACTTCCTTCAGGGTCTTGCCCGTGTAGGTACTCCGGGTAGCCCCCGCTTTCTGAAGAACCGGAACAATCCCCTTGGTGACCCCTTCAATATAAGCAGGGGAGGTGAGATCAGGACCGTTGATAAGAAAACCATCACCGCCGATCTCATCCATAGCCTGCATCATCTTCTCCGCGATGCTCTCAGCAGGGCCCACCAGCTCGAACTCATCAGCCCCCATTCCATGGGCCACCACTGCTCCTCGCAGCGTCTTCCCTGCCGCTCCATGCCGCTTCAGTTCCTCCAGCACACTGGTGTGGCCATTTGCTGTCACGTCCTGCGGAAATGGCCCGTCAGGGTCATAGACGGACAAGTCAATGTCCATAAAGGAGGAGAACATTGCCAACAAGTACTCGAAGTGGGGCTCAGGGATGCCCTCCTCCTCTGATTCTGTAATGACCGGGGAACAGATGAAGAACACCTTGCTGTCATCCGGGTTCCGGCCGGCTCCGGCAGCGCGTGCCCGGATATCGTCCCGCTTGGCCTTCATTCCCTCCACTCCACCAGCTGTATTGGCAACGACGACGTCGGCATACTTGGCAGCCAAGTTCTTACCCCGAGCTGAGGCGCCAGCCTGCGCGATGACAGGATATCCCTGGGGTGGCCTCAAGGTATTCAGCGGGCCCTGAGACCGGTAGTACTGACCTTTAAAGTTCACTGTGTGAACCTTCGTGTAGTCCACGTAGGTCCCGCTCTCTTCGTCCTGCAGCAATGCGTTTTTTTCCCAGGAATTCCAGAGACTCTTTGTGAGTTCAATAAATTCGTCCGCCCGAGCATAACGCTCCTCATGGCTAGGGAGGTCCTCCATGCCGTAGTTCCGTGCCGCGTTGGCCTCGCTGGAAGTCACCACGTTCCACCCGATCCGCCCTTCGCTGAGGCCATCAAGTGTGGCAAACAGCCTAGCTAGGAGGAAGGGGGGATAAAAGGTTGTTGAGGCGGTCCCGATGAACCCTATGCTGCGGGTAGCTGCGGCCAGGACCGACAGCAGTGGCAGAGGATCATGTTTCGGGGAATAGAATGCGTGTTTAAGGTCCAGGGCCATGGAACCACCGAAGGTCGTGGAGACCGTCTGCGTGTCCTCGAACAGCAAGAAGTCAAAGCAGGCACGCTCCAGGCGTTGCGCCAGGTCGATGTAGACCCGTCCGTTAGGCCAATCAGCGCCATAGTTGCGATCCTCACCAGCCTGCCAAGCAGGGGGCCCGAACTTCGCGAACCACCCCAGATGAAACTGCTGCTTGCCCATGTTCTTACCTACTCCCCTGTAGCTTCTTACCTAATCTGTGCGTAGGAATTCACGTCGCTAATCGTCGCTTAGGAACCCACCCGGGACGCGGAAGCGCATCCCGCAGACCGCGGGTATAGTCGGAATCGGGATCAGTTAGGATCTTTTCTGTTGGCCCGGTCTCCATGATCTTGCCTTCTGCCATCACGATGGTTCGGTCACAAATCTGGTTCACCACGGCAAGGTCGTGAGTGATGAACAAGTAGGTAGTTCCTCGTGTCTCGCGGATATCGGACAGTAGATTCAAGACCTGCGCCTGCACTGAGACGTCCAGGGCTGACACAGCCTCGTCCAGGACGAGTACGTCAGGTCGCGCAGCCAGTGCGCGAGCAATGGCGACTCGCTGCCGCTGACCCCCCGAAAGCTGCGTGGGGGACATAGGCGCATGGTGTTCTTCCAAACCGACCTCAAGCAGAAGTTCGCGGGTCCGTTCTGCAATGTCCTTCTTGCTGAGCTGTTCGAAGAGCGAAATACTCGACGAAAGGATGGCTTGCACACTCATTCGCCTGTCCAATGACAGGTAGGGGTCTTGAAAGACCATCTGCACCTGACGTGCTTTTTCACGTCGAGCTTTGGCCCCTCCCCGAGCTTTCCGCCAGGACCCTCTAAACAGGATCTGTCCAGAAGTTGGAGTTTCAAGTCCGACAATCATGCGGGCCACTGTGGTCTTTCCCGATCCGGACTGCCCTACGATTGCTACAGATTCGCCTTCCTCAATCTCGAAGGACACATCGTCGACAGCGGTGAAACTCCCGCCGGGGACAGAGAAAGCCTTTGTGACATTCCTGACTGAAAGAATGCTCATGGCAATTGCTCCTCCGACATGTCAACCACCGGCAGCCGGTGTCTCCGTTCGGCGACACTGGGTCGTGCTGCGAGCAGCTGTACGGTGTAAGGATGTTCAGGACTATCGTGCAGTTCTTTCGACGTGTTTACCTCCAGCACCCGACCCTTATACATCACTGCTGTGTGATCACAGGTAGCCGCCGCCAGTTCAAGATCATGAGTAATAAAGAGCATGGCCAAGCCCTTCTCCTGGCGCATCTCCATGAGAATCGCCATGACCTCCTCCTGCGTAGTCACGTCAAGCGCAGTGGTCGGCTCGTCCGCTAGGAGAATCGCCGGTTCATCAGCCAAAGCTCCGGCAATCATGACGCGCTGAAGAAGACCCCCTGACAGCTGATGGGGGTATTGGTTCAGTCGCTCCTTCGCGTTAGGAATGCCCACATCCCTGAGAAGCTGTGCAGCGCATTCTTCAGCATCTTTCCTCGACCATCCAGAACTCACAATGAGCGTTTCGGTAAGGAAGTGTCCCACTGTCCGGACAGGGTTAATGTGGGCACGCGGGTCCTGGAAAATCATTGCCACGCCGGAGCGGCGTACTCGACGCAGCTCCCGGGAAGATGCCCCGACGATCTCTGTCCCGTCCACCTTCACACTTCCGGAGACCTTCGCGCCTCGCGGAAACATTCCGAGGATCGATCGAGCAGTAATCGATTTTCCAGAGCCGGACTCTCCTACTAGAGCAAGGCTTTCACCGGACTGCAGCTGCAGGTTAACTCCGCGAAGGAGCTCCTTCTCGTCTTCTCTTCTTTGTGGGATGGAGATCTTCAGGTCGTTAATCTCTACGGCACGACTCATCGCTAAACCTCAAATCGACGGGACAGGTGGTTACCCAGAACATTAACCGAGCCCGCGAAGAGCACAATGGCGAGCCCTGCGAAGAGAGACTCGTAAGGTCTTCCGGAAAGCAGGCCATCGATGCCATTGCGGACCATCACGCCCCAGTCTGAGTCAGGGGACTGCACACCGAGCCCTAGGAAGGAAAGGGCCGTAATGTCAATGATCGCCAACCCGAGTGAGGCGATGGACTGAGTAAGGATCAAGGGTGAAATGTTCGGAATGATATGACGGCAGACAATCCATAGGCCTGACCGACCTTCCAGCCAGAGTGCATCCACATAAGGGAGGCTGCGTTCCTTCATAGCGGCACTGCGAATGAGTCTGGCATAGTAAGGGACATAGGCAATACTCAAGCCAATGACCACGCCGGTCAATCCAGCACCGGTCAGCATCACGACGATCAGTGCCACTATGATGGTCGGTACAGAGAACATCACGTCAATGAACCGAGCGATGATCTGATCAACGATCCCTCCGCACCATGCGGCCACCATGGCGATAGATACCCCGAGGGTCGTCGCCACTGTGATAACCAGCACCGGCCCAAAAATGGTTGACCGTGCACCATGCACCATTCGTGAGAACAAATCACGGCCTAGGTTGTCTGTGCCTAACCAATTTGTTCCGGTCGGTGCGGACTGGGTATTGAGAAGATCTGGCTCGTTGGGGTTGTGCGTGGCGATCCAGGGGGCCAAGATCGCCGCGGTCGTGAAGACCACGATGATCAGGACTGAGACGACGACTACAGGACTGAATCGACCAAAAATTGCCACGGGATTATTCGGAGCTGCAACAACAGCAGTCATGTTGATCACCTTGCTCTTCTAATGCGTGGATCAAGGACAAAGTACAGGGTGTCCACGAAGGCGTTGACCAGGACGATGAATACCGCAATGAACAGCAGAATCCCTTGAGCCAGAGCGAAGTCACTTTGCAGAATTGCCCGGACTAGGAGGGATCCAACCCCGTCGAGGGCGAAGATGGTCTCGATGATTGCTGACCCCGCAACCAACGTGACAGCCGAGTTCCCGGCGACTGTCACCATCGGGATCAAGGCATTCCTCACTACGTGAGTCCGAATTATGTAGCCCCGTGAAAAGCCTCTTGATTCTGCAGTCTCTACGTGCTCCCTGTTCAGCTCTCCCCTGACCGAGGAGTATGTGATACGAGAAAGGTAGGCAGCAGCCGGGAGACTGAGCGCAATGACGGGAAGCACCATGTGCCAAATACCGGTTATGAGATCGCTCCCGGAGCCAAATGCTGGGAACCAGCCGAGGACTACCGCGAAGAGGTAAATAAGACCCACAGAGGTAATGAACACCGGGGTCGAAAGCAGCACTGTGGAAATCGCCAGGTGCACATTACTCCAAGCCCCGCGGCTGATCCCCGCCCTCGTGCCCCACGTGAAGCCAATGATCACGATGAACAGTGTGGAAAGACCAACAAGAAGCAGGGTGGTGGGCACCCTCGCGAGGATCATGTTGAAGACACTCTGCTGGTAAACCATGGAGCGTCCCAAGTCACCCTGTAGAACACCCCAAAGCCATCCGGAAAAGCGTTCGAAGAACGGGTCATCCAGGCCGTACTGTTCTCGCAGTAGTTGGACCTGCCCCGGAGTGGCACTCTGTGGCCCTAGGAGCGCCCCGATCGGGTCGCCGGGTGCCAGGTACAGGAGTGTGTAGACCAGGAAGACAGAGAAGAACAGAACGACTAGAAGTAGGAGTATGCGGAGCAGTATCCGTCTCATTAAGTATGGCAATGATGCCCCTTCACAAGTGCGTGTCAGCCCGATGTGATGAACGGCGGTCTACCTGCCGGCGAACCCGCTTTTCATGTTCACTGGGAGGCAATCCTGAGGACTTCACCCCTTTTTTTTACCAAGCAACGAGGCGAGGTTGTTCACCTAAGGCTCATTCAGCAGTTCCAATGCTGATAGCCCACGGAGAGTACATGTAGGAGAAAGATGCGGTGGCACCGGTGATGCTGTTGTTCTGGAACAGCGTGCTAGGCACGTAGTTCAGTGGCAGCCACAGATTATTGTCAACGAATTCTTCCTGAATCTCAGTCACCAGCTGCGCACGCTCCGCATCGTCCAGAGCCCTACGGGCCTCGGTCACCAAATCCGACATGTCGTAGTAACCGGGGTAGTTCTGCACCTCGTCCTCCACGAACATGGAGTACATGTCAAGGGGATCCGCCACACCGAACCAAGTTCCGAAGAACATGTCGACGCCTTCCTGCGCCTCCGCCACAGAGTAGACCTCAGCCATCTGTGTACCAGGCAGACCATCCAAGGTCACCTCGAGCCCAATTGCCTCGCCGGCCGCCTGGACAAGGTTTGCGGAAGCCTCGTGCGAGGGCTGATCTGCTGAGTAGGTGAGCTGCAGCGGCCGCATTTCTACTCCGTCGGCCTCGGCTTCTGCCACGAGCTCCTGTGCACGGTCAATGTCAAGCGCGACGTCAGGGAACGCATCATATGCATCCGAGAAGACATCCTCTTCATATGTCCAATATTCAGGCGAATCATGGGTTTTGGCCGGAGTCGCGGAGCTGAAGAAGACTGCCTCCGCAATGCCCTCGCGGTCCATGGCAAGAGAGAGCGCCTCCCTCACCCGATCGTCACCAAGAGGACCCTCATGGCCGGAAAGCAGCAGATCCCAGACCTGGAGGGACTGACCGTGGATGAGTTCACCGACCCCTGAATCCTCGAGAGTATCCATGATCTCAGGCGGCCAGATGAAGTACGCTCCATCAAGGCTCTCGCTGGTCAACCCGTTGGCGAGAGTGGACTCATCTGTGATGAAGTTTATCCGCAGGCCGGAGGACAGGGCTGCACCGTCTCCGTTCCAGTAGTTGTCATTCCGGCTCATCTCGACAAACGAACCTGAACGCCATTCCTCGAATACGAAGGGGCCTGTGCACTCCACCCCAGTCTCTGCGTTGCCGTACTCATCCCCAGCTTCTTCCACTGCCGCCTGAGACGTGACGATTCCCGGCCCCTGCGCCATAGCACTGAGGAAGAGCGCGTCAGGCTGATCAAAGTGCACAGTGACTTCATAGTCACCCGTCACCTCCACCGACTCCACGTGTGCAAAGTACCTACCCCACCAAGTATCCGGTGTGAGGTGACGATTAAGACTGAAGGCAACATCCTCAGCTGTCATAGGATCACTATTCCAGAAGGTCACACCTTCCTGAATAGTGAACACTAGCGTAGTTTCATCAATGTATTCCCAGGATTCAGCCAGACCTGGAGATGTGGAAAAGTCATCCTCTTGATGGAGGAGAGTCTCACACATGTTCGCGAGGACCATGCTCGGTCCGTACTCAAACGATTGCAGTGGATCGAGAGTGTGGGGCTCAGAGTTGTAAGCCCATTCGATGACCCCAGCATCCTCCACGCCAGGCTCAGTGGTCAGTTCCAGCGCATCCCAGTCGAAAGCCTGTGCTGCGCCACTGCCTCCGCCGTCGTTGTCGCCACCGTTGCCATTATTGCCGCCGTTGTCTCCACAAGAAGCAAGAAGGAGTGCCAAAACGGCGACCCCGACTACTCCCACACGCGTGCCCTTATTCCTCATCATAAAATGACGCCTTCCAAAATTGATGTACGAGTGTTGACAGCGACTAATCTAAGCCACTTGTGCATCAGTGACGTCACGTAAATGTTTCCGACCAGTTAAACATCGATCCACCAAGGGGCTCTTTGCTAAGCCCGTGAAGCATTGTGGATGCGGGGGTGGAGCCACGTGAGCACTGTGATGGCTCCCTGCCTTACATCCTGCCCCTGACCACGTGCGGTTTCCGAGAGTCTCCTCTTCTTCCCTGCGCTTCAAATGTCCGGGTGCGGACGCTCAACGCTCGGGCACGAGCGAGGGCAATGCTGATGATCGCTGCATTGGCCCGGATGAATCGGCCTGTTTGGTGGAGGGCATTGTTAGGCGCATCAGCCAAACTACCCATCGATCCGGTGATCCGGCCTCGTTGAATCGAGGAACCTAGGAGGCCCGCTTTAGTGCCGATAAGTAGGGATTTTCTCGAGACCCAGCCCTGGCGCACTCGAGATGAGCTGCGGTTGAGGATTGTGCGTTGGATCGTGAGAACCTATCACCGCAGGAGGAAACAAAAGACACTGGGGAAGTTGACCCTGATCGCCAAAGAGAAGAAACCGCTCACTCAGGCCCTGACCCTAACGGCCTGTACAAGGAACCGAGTCACCATTGCTGCATCAGCCCCTCTCGTTGACGTAGAGTAGTTGCTTATTGGCGAACTCATCCATACCCAAAGGCCCTAGTTCGCGGCCAAAGCCCGAGCGCTTAACGCCCCCGAACGGCATATCAGATGCTTCTGAGCCACCCACATTTGCATTGGTCATGCCGGTATGAAGCTGCTGAGCCAGCGCAACCGCCTCGTCCAAGTCCGCCGAGAACACGGCACCACCCAGTCCGTAAGGAGAGTCGTTGGCGATAGCAAGGGCTTCCTCCGCGCTGCTCACCGAATAGACCACCACAACTGGCCCGAAGAGCTCTTCTTTGTAGGCATCCATTTCTGGCGTGATATTGGAAAGCACAGTCGGTTCTACCCACGCTCCCAACTGGTCTGGCCGACCACCTCCAGCATGCAGTACAGCACCCTGCTCAACAGCTCGTTTGATCTGTTCAGTGAGCCTCACCGCAGCAGCCTCGGAAGACAGCGGGTAGTAGCTTCCTTCATCCGGCTTCAGGGGATCACCCGGAAGCAGCTCTGACGCGGCCTTCACCACTTCTTTAAGAAAGCCTTCATACATGTCATCCATAACAAGCAGGCGCTTATTCGATGTGCAGGCCTGACCCATGTTGTTCATGCGCTTAGAAAACGCTGCCCGCGCGGCTTCATGCGAATTCTTCGCCGAGAGATAGATATGGGCATCGGAGCCACCCAGCTCAAGCACGACCTTCGTCAGGTTCCGTCCGGCTATCTCCGCTACTGCAGAACCTGCTCTTTCGGATCCAGTCAGCGACACGCCCTGAATCCGGTCATCAGCGATAATCTCAGCCACCTGTTCATGCGTGGCAAACAGGTTTTGGTACGCACCTTGCGGAAAACCTGCCTCACGGAACAAGTCCTCGATAGCTAAGGATGACTGCGGGCAAGTTTCCGCGTGTTTGAGCAGCAGAGTGTTACCCAGGATCAAGTTGGGAGCCGCAAATCGCGCCACCTGGTAATAAGGATAGTTCCAGGGCATGATCCCCAACAGCACGCCTAGCGGGCGGGAGCGCAGTACAGCTTTGAAACCACCCTGATGCCTAATGACTCGATCAGCAGTTAGGTCA
The DNA here is from genome assembly GCF_003600155.1 of Nesterenkonia muleiensis. Lineage (GTDB taxonomy): Bacteria > Actinomycetota > Actinomycetes > Actinomycetales > Micrococcaceae > Nesterenkonia > Nesterenkonia muleiensis. The sequence goes on from NZ_QWLD01000012.1 coordinate 56,353, forward strand.
GGCGCGTTATCCGCGTAATACCGAAAAATGTTGGCGCATTCTTTGGCCTCACCTATTGCTTCGCCGAGGGATTTTCCCATCTCCAGAGAGATGATGCGAGCCAGTTCCTCGGCTTTTCCATCAAAGAGATCAGCAATCCGATGGGCAGCAGAGATGCGCCCATCCATCTCCAACTTGCCCCCGGCGGCATAGGTCTGGTGCGCAAGATCAACCGCAGCCCAGACTTCTGCATCCGTAGTGTAGTTAAAACGTGCTTCGACTTCATTGGTCGCAGGGTTCTGTGTCCGAAAGCCAGATTCTGCGGCGGGGTCCACTGTGTGTGTCACTCTTTCTCCTCAAAGTTATGGGCCATCAGCTTGGCTGAAGACCACTACCGAACGAGGTCCTTCAGCTTTCGGAAGGTTTTGAACAGCCGTGGCTGCATCCGAGAGCTGGATGCGCTCGCCAACCAGCTTGGCCAATGGGAGCGCTCCGGAGAGTCGCGCCTCGGCCAGCTCAACGAAATCCCTGTGCGGAACAGATGAGCCGTAGTTCGAACCCAGAATGGTGATTCCGCGCCCCACCAAGGACCAAGTTTCAAAGGAAGCGTGAGCCCCCTTGGCAGGCATTCCCACCAGCACCAGCTTTCCCCCTGGCCCCAGAAGTTGGCTGAGCTCTTCAGTGACAGATGGGGCGCCCACTGCGTCAAAGGCGTAGTCGAATCCACGATCAGTAGTGAGGGCCTGGACCTTCTGGGAGCTGTCAAAAGCAAGGGCCGTCTTCGTAGCCCCCAACTCCATCGCAAGGTCGAGCTTCGCTTGACTACGGTCGATCACCACAATCTGCTCCGCACCAGCCTGAACCAGTCCCATGATGATTGCTTGGCCCACTCCACCACACCCTGCGACCACCACCGTTGTTCCAGCCTCCACCTGAGCAGTGTTGCGCACGGCACCGATGCCGGTGGTGACCGCACAGCTGATGATGGCGGCCTCCTCTACTGAAACCTCGGGTGGGAGAGGCACCACAGCCCTCTCCGGGAGAACTGCATATTCCGAAAAAGCCCCCACACCCAGATATGGATGGACAGGCTCGCCCGCCGAATCAGCCGAAATAATGGGAGTAGAACCATCCGGCATGGCATTCCGGGGTGAGGCACTCTCTCCGCAGAGCCAGGGGCGCTGCTTCTGGCATTGCGAACAGACGCCGCAGGCTGCAAACCAGGTCAAGGCCACCAAGTCTCCTGCAGTGACACCGGTAACGCCTTCACCGATAGCTGCCACATAACCAGCGCCTTCATGGCCAAGCACTAAGGATGTAGCTTGCGGCCAGTTCCCATTGAGTACGTGCAGGTCCGAGTGGCATATCCCGGCCGCGCCCATTCGGATCAGCACTTCACCCGGTCTCGGCGACCTAACGGTGACCTCCCGCAACACAACTTCACCGTTTCGCTCACGCACAACGGCCTGGGTACGCACAATCGACTGTCCGGTTTTCCCCCTGCCCATACAGAACACGCTACAGAAACAATCATTTCTGAGGGACGTCGCGCATGTTTCAGGATGGTTAACCGAGCGCAAAGCGCTAGACGGTATGTAGATAGACCTCTTCGGAGCTGGAGGGTTTGCGGGCCAGGGCCTCGCTCGCGGGTCTCAAGCGAGGCGCCCTTCCAGGTAGAGTCCTCTGGACGGCGCGTTCAATCACCATCTGACGGTCATCTTCGGTGTACTTCCGGTACAGACCCCGCGGGTTCTGCGGATTCAGTGCCACTGCAACTCCTGAAAGTCAGGGTGTTGCAACCACCACTAGAATCCGCCGATGCCTCTCACGTCACCTCGTTCACAGTACTACGCTGGCCAATTCTCAATCGCCCAGCCTACATCCGCGGGCACAGTGTTGGAGTCCATACCTGAACACAACGAGAAACCGAAGCGCCCACGATGTCATGAGGCAGAAGCGTCCACAACGACCCAAAACTTCACACCCGGGGTTGCCTTACACCCTCATCTGCGAAGAGCCAGTAAGGGTAGTATGAGCATCCACATATCAGTACGATGGGCAGGGGAGTGCAAGTTGCTGAGAGATCCCACAGATTCCTATGGGCAACGATTGATAATCACGACTTTGGGTGATTACGGGTCACTTGTTCATAATCCCATACCATCTTCTTCACTGGTTCGAGTTATGGAAGAATTTGATCTCTCGAGCGGTTCTTGCCGCTCTGCCCTCAGCCGATTAGTCCGGGCAGGCTACCTTGACAGAGTGACCCGAGGCCGGACGACGGCGTATCAGCTGAGCTTACATGGTGAATCTCTTGTCAGAGAGGGGCGAGAGCGTATTGTCAAGTTCGGAACCCCGAAGGTCTGGGATGGTAGGTGGTCACTGGTTGTTTTTTCTGTCGCGGAGAACAAGCGCCACGTTCGACATGTAGTGAGGACACGGCTCCGCGAGTTAGGCTTTGCCCCTTTCTTTGACGGCACTTGGATAGCTGCAAACTCTGACATAGAGGAAGTCACTCGGAATCTTAATGAAATAGAACATGCTGAAATTGCGATATTTGATGGTGAACTCAAAAATTCTTACATTTCCATACTTGAAAAAGCAAGAAAAAACTGGAAGCTTGATAATGTTTCAGATCGATATATTGAATTTATTGATGCTTTCACTCCGATATTCGAAAAATTAAAGTCTAACAAGATATTGCCGGAAGAAGCATTCGTCACTCGCACCCGCCTAATGGACGAGTGGAGGGTTTTTCCTCGAATTGACCCCGAACTCCCGGATGAAATCGTGCCCGTGGATTGGCCGAGGCCCAGGGCGAGACGCCTTTTTGATCAACTGTACGAGATGTTACGGCCCTCGGCAGAGGTTGGGTTCACACAGATACTCGATAGAGAGTCCTAGCGGGGGTGTAGACATTGAGCTACCAATTATCCTTCCTTAACGCAGCAGTGACTGTCGAACTTACCTTGAGTGACAGGCGTATCCGATGGAGAAAGCTCGGCCATCATCGTTGGATACAGGCACCATTGCTCATCTCAGTCGAAGTAGACGATAAATTATCTATTGTTAAGTTTTTAAAAGAGAGAAAGGCGAGTTTTCTTCTTGTTGACTTCATGAATCGACAAGCGTTCGATGCTAAGCCTGAGAATACTCCAGGCGCATACTGGACCTTTGATCGCGCAGAATTGGATGGACCTCTTCGTGCACGAACTCCCCTGTTGTTCCCAAGAATTCGCGAAATGGAAAAAGTCGGCGTGCGAACTTTTGAAATTCGGAACAATATCTATTTAAAAACCTACGGCAATCTAGATTCTCGATCTATCTCATTATGCAAAAAGAAAGTGTCTTGCGCGCCACTTTTTTTTGATTCATTTTCATTTCAAACTAAATAAAACACGTCACTTTCAATATATTTTGATAAAATAATATTTTATTATGGATTATTTGGTTCGCTTATAATATATCGATATTATTTATACTTATTTAATGGTGTGATTAGCCAGGAAAACTGCTCCTAGTCGGCCCAGTAATTGCCCAGTAAGGTCTTCTCTCCGGGGATTCTGATTTCATCCGGGTTAGCTGAACAACGGGGCCTGTCAGGGCGTGTTGATTCAACAATGTGGGGGAAAAACGCTCACTAGTGCATTATCTCTGACACACCGCGCCGCGGTGCGGCGATAGGAACGCGATGTCGTGCGCAGTCTCCCCGGCGGTGGAGAGGTCAGCGAGGGCCTCACCGAATGTTGGAGACAGCTTGAAACCGTGTCCTGAGAAGCCGCACCCGATGACGATCCTTGGGTCGTCGAATACACCCACGAACGGATGGTGGTCGTCTGTGAAGGCCTCGTGGTGGATGCTCGCGCGAGTCGCTGTTGGGATGACATCCGGTAGGTAGCGCGACACCGCGGCATCGGTGGCCGCGACATACTCGGGCCGGACTCGGCGGTCGAAGGCGTCCGGGTCTATGTGACTACTCAATATGGACGTATCGCCGAACTTGATCGTCTCGCCATCTGTTGTCGGGACGCTGAAAAAGCGTCCACCCTCTCGAACGACGCTGATGTACTCCCCCACGGAGAACTTGGTGGCGTTCTTGGGGAGGTACCACGTGAGCAACACCTTGGCGATGTCGAGGCGCCTGCTCAGCACTTCGGGTAGCAGCGCATCCCACGGTCCGGTGGTCAACACCACGCGTTCGGCCCGGTAGAATGTCTTGTCCGTCTGAACGGTCACACCGTCCGCGTCAGAAGTTATACCTATTACCCGTTCGCCCGTGACGAGCCTTGCTCCGAGCTCCTGGGCCCGTAGTAACGCCGATGCGATGGCGCGGTCGGCTCTAAGGAAACCTGCCTCGGGATCGACGAGCCCACGTTGGTCATCGCTCACGCGGTGATGTGGGTAGCGGGAACGGATGGTCGCCGCGTCCACAATCTCGTGAGACACACCGCCGGTCTCAGCCACGGCCGCAAGCCTGTCGATAGTGTCGTCCGCGCCGTCGTCAAGGTACAGCGCTCCCGTTCGCGTGTAGAGCGTGGTGCCGGTCTCCGCTTCGAGCTCGTGCCAGAGCTCCAGCGCACGGCTGAGCAACGGCGTGTACTCCGACCCCTCCTTGTAGATGGCTCGGTAGAACCGTGTGTCGCCGCCGGCTGCTCCCTGATCGTGGGCGATGCCGAACTGCTCGATCGCTGCGCAGGATACCCCGCGTCGCGCGAGCTGCCACAGTGTCATCGCGCCCATGGTGCCGGCACCAACGACCAGCACATCTAAGGCGTTTGTTGACAGATCGGAATCTACGGTTGATTCGTATTCCATATCGAGCCTTCAATCAGGTCTAAATTGGGTCAATTATTCAGAGTCCTTGGCGCTTTAGGTAAGCGCTTCGGAACAGCACCTCCGCGGGCGACATCTGCAAGAGGATGCTGATGCCGCCCACGAAGATGGTGTGGGGTGGAAAATCAGTCAGTTAGGTATGTGTCGTAGAACGTCACCATGGATTTGAAGTCATAACGGACGTCCTCAACATTTTCGCCAACACCGGTGAGCTGAGTTCCTTCGAAGACCGGGATCAGCAGGGCGTGTTCCATCACGATGTCCTGGATGTCACCCCAAACTACCGCCCGCTCATCTGGATCAGAGAGGGCCTGCTGCTCATCAAACGGCTCCTCCAGCCCGTGGTCCTCCACAGCACTGGGGTGCATGTAGTTTGAGATGGCTGCCCGCACCATATCGGGGTCTGACTCTGTGATGGTGGTAATGAAGAAGTCGAACTCATGGGTCTGCAGAATTTCAGTGATACCGGCAGTGGTGGTGTTGTCCAAGTTGACATCCATGCCAATATCTCCCAACTGCTGCTGAATCAGCTGCAGCATGGGGGTATAGAAGGCTCCAAAATCGTCGGTGTAGGTGACTGTAAACTCCAGCGGAATTCCGTCTCGTTCACGAACGCCATCGTCACCCATTTCCCAGCCAGCTTCATCAAGAATCTCCTCAGCACCCTCTGGGTCATAAGCGAGTTCCTCGGAGTTGTCGTTGTACTCCCGGAGGGTGGAGGTGACGATGCTGTAGGCAGGATCGAAATGGTCTCCCAGCACTGTCTGTACAATCTCCTCACGATTCAGCGCGATATTCATTGCACGGCGTACGCCAGCGTCTCCAGAGACATCCCGTTCTACGTTGGAGACGAAGGAGCCTGGTAGACCAGGTTGGGTTCCCGGCATCACGCTAGCTCCAGCCTCTTCGACTGATTGCACGTCTTGAGGTGAGAGGTCCATGGCAACATCGATCTGACCCGAGGTCAGAGCCCCAGCACGGACATTGCTGACTTCCTGCCACAAGTACTCGATTTCCTCCAGATATGCGTCACCGCTGTGGACGGCCAGCTCGGAGGACCAATCGTACCCTTCTCGTCGAGTCACCAAGGCCCTGGAGTCCTGCTCATACTCCTGGAGCACGAAGGGACCAGTGCCCACAATGTCACCCTGGCAACGCTCTTCAATGGTCAGTGCTGTGGTGTCCAAGGACAGCATGCCGAAAATCAACGTGGAAGTGCCTACCAGGAAGTGTGCTGAGGGCTGGCTGAAGTGGACTGTCACAGTATGCTCGTCAACGGCCTCGGAGTAGTCGTAGTTGCCCATGTAGGCAGAACCTCGCGAAGACTGAGGACCCATTTCTGAGATGTAATCCAGGTTAGCTACAACGGTCTCAGCATCGAAGGGCGAGCCATCGCTAAATGTGACGTCGTCCCGCAGGTAGAAGGTGTATTCAGTGGCGTCATCATTGATGTCCCAAGCCTCAGCCAACCACGGTACAATTTCTCCCGTTTCAGGATCCTGGTCAGTCAGGGAATCTACTATTCCGCGTGAGATCGACGCAGCATTGAAGTTGAACGTCTGTTGGGGAAACACGCAGGTAGTTCCGGCACCCAGGCCGACGGTGAGGGTGCCTCCCTCGCGGGCATCCGCTCCTTCGGCTGAGTCGTCTGCATCACCGTTTTCTCCGCCGCAGGCAGCCAGAACCAATGCGGCCACGGCAACTGCGGATGTAATCCCCAAGTATTTTTTCTTCTGTGGTGCAGTGTTCATAGTTTCCTCTCTCAAGGTGCTGGTGAATCATTAATCAGAAGTGTGGAAGTGTTTCTTGCTCGATACGCGATCCAGGGATCGCAGCAAGTAGTTCTTTGGTGTATTCCTCTCGTGGGTTGTCAAAGATCTCTGATGTGTTCCCTCGCTCAACCACCTGGCCCTTCTGCATGATGATGACGTTGTGAGCGATCTGGCGCACAACAGCAAGATCATGCGATATGAACAGATAAGTGAGCCCTCGCTCCTCTTGCAGGCGGACCAGGAGTTCCAGGATCTGCGCCTGAACCGAAACGTCCAGTGCAGAGACCGGTTCGTCACAGACCACGAGTTCGGGTTCAACGCTGAGTGCGCGCGCAATGGCTACGCGTTGGCGCTGCCCACCGGAGAGTTGGCGAGGACGTCGGAACTCGAAAGAAGCCGGCAGAGACACCAGTTCCAGCAGTTCCCGAACCCGTGCTCGGCGCTGCGAACGGGGAACGATATTGTGAAGTCGCAGCGGTTCCTCCAAGATTCCGCCGATGGTCCACCGAGGGTTCAGACTCCCGAAAGGATCTTGATAGACCATCTGAAAGCGTTTGCGCATGCGCCGCAGCTTAGCTCCGGATACCGCGCTGATTACTTCACCTCCCAGTCGAATCACGCCCTCATCGATGTCTTCGAGTCGGACCATCATGCGCGCAGTCGTCGACTTGCCCGAACCAGATTCGCCGACGATGGCCAAGGTCTTGCCCGCTGGAATCGCGAAGGACATATCATCTACCGCGGTCAGCGGTTCTCCCCCAGGGCGTTGAAAGGTTTTTCGGAGCCCCTGCACACTCACCAGAGGCTCCGGAGGGGAAATCCCGGCCTCATCCTCATCATGGTCGATGAGGGAGAGGCTCTTCATGCTTGGAGCCGCGGCCACGAGACGCTTGGTATAATCCGCTTGAGGCTGGGTGAGGATCTGCCGAGCGCTGCCCCGCTCGACCACCTCCCCTTTATTCATCACTACGATTCGATTCGCACGGTCTGCGGCGACCCCGAGATCGTGAGTTATGAGGATTACAGCAGCTCCATGTTCTGCGCTGACACGTTCAATACGGTCCAGAATCTGCCGCTGGACTGTGACGTCCAGGGCGCTGGTGGGCTCATCAGCAATAATCAGCCGTGGGTTACAAGCGATCGCGGAAGCGATGAGCACGCGCTGCCGCATACCGCCGGACAGTTGGAAAGGGTACTGTCCCGCGACGATCTCTGGATCGCGCAGACCGGCATCTGCCAGGAGTTCAACCACACGCTCATGGCGCTGCTTCGCGTTCAGCGGAGTATGAATGCGCAGTACTTCACTCACCTGGTCGGTGATACGCTTGACGGCATTCAGCGATAGCATCGGATCCTGGGGGATAAGTCCGATGGACCGGCCCCGAATGCCACGCATCTCTTTGGTCGAGACTGTGGTTAGATCGGTGCCGGCGAAGAGGATCTCACCGCCGGTAACCTTCCCACCTCGCGTCAGCAGACTGATAATCGCTTGGGCAGTCGTGGATTTTCCCGATCCGGACTCGCCCACGATGGCTACGGTTTCTCCTGCCATCACATCGAGTGATACGTCATGTAGAGCCTCGACGTTGTTATAGGCCACCCGCAAATCGCGAATATCCAGTAGACGCTGAGATTTCGCTCCCGGCAGCTCTTCAGTGATGATCTGCGTCGGCATAGTCAGTCTCTCCGTTCGAACTCACGGGCTACTCTGTTCACGGACACCACGAACAGAGCAATGACAAGTCCAGGCAAGGTGACCATCCACCAGGAGCTCGCGATATACCCCTGACCAGATGCCACCAGTTGACCCCATTCCGGTGTGGGCGGAGGCGTGCCGAACCCAAGGAAGCTCAAGGCTGCTATCGTCAGGATGGCCTGCCCGAACTCAATGATCGAAAGAACAAGCACCGGTCCCATGGCATTCGGCAGAATATGACGCAACAGGATATATCCTGTGCTTGCGCCCACGCTGCGCTCAGCATCGATGAACAGTGATTTGCTCACGCGCATCGTCTCCGCCCGCATTACTCGAGCCGTAACTCCGATCAGAGCGATGCCCACGGCGACGGACAACTGCACAGGCCCGAAGCCGATCGCCGTAACTAATGCCATAGCCATCAGCAGCAAGGGAATAGAGAGGAGTACATCAATGATGCGCATGATCGTAGTGTCCAGCGCCCCGCCGACGTATCCTGCCACGGCTCCCAAAAGACTTCCTCCGATGAGCCCGATGACCACTGCGACCACGGTGGTAAGCAGGGAGAGGCCCGTGCCATGAACTACCCGAGAAAATAGGTCACGCCCCACCTCATCAGTACCGAAAGGGTGGGCGAGGCTGGGAGGTTGTAATGCGTCCTGGGTTTCGGCGCGCAGTGGGTCGTAAGGAGCCAGGACGTCCGGAACAATCGCCCACGAGAGAATAACCACAATAACGATGCTGGCGAGGAGCAGCCCTGGTTGTACCAGCAGCGTCTTCAGGACCTTCTTCAGGCGACCTGTGAGTGCATTCGCGTCATCGGACTGAGACTTGGAGAAATTGGCAACGGCAGTCATGGCACCATCTCCGACTTTGGCTTCACAGCAGCTTCCGCAGGTGAAGCAGGGGCGGGGCGCCTACCCTTGCGTTTCCCCTGCGCAAGCGTCACACGGGGATCCAAGAATGGATAGATCAAGTCGACGATCAGATTGATCAGGACATAGACACCGGCAGCAACAATCACAGCAGCTTGGACCACAGGAATGTCCTGAGTGGTGATCGACTGAACAAGCATGTAACCTATGCCGCGGCGACCGAAAATAGTCTCTGTGATAGCTGATGCAACGAACATGGTTGCCACCACAAGCCCCAGCACGGTTAGCGCGGGAAGGATAGCGTTTCGAAACGCGTGGCCGAAAAACACACCTGGCTCACTGGCCCCCCTAGAACGAGCAACGTCAATGTAAGGCTCGTCCATTGCACTCCGAAGGCTCTTGGAGACCACCTGTGCGATGGAGGCCGCGGCTGGAATAGCAAGGGTGATCCCGGGCATGACTAGAGTTTCAAATCCTCTGTCACCCGAGGCAGGGAACCATCCAAGCTGGAACGATAAGAACTGCATCAGCAGCAGCGCCACCCAAAAATTAGGCAGGGAAGCACTGAAGGAAGGAATAGATTCCAGAAAGCGTGCCAGCATCGGGTTCTTGACGTAAGCTGCAGAACAACCGACTAGCAGGCCTAGAGCAATACCTAATACCGTGCCGAAGGCCACCAGCGCCAAAGTACTACCCAGGGCCTCTGTGAGCAGACTGACTACAGGGGCACCCGAGTGGAAGGAAGTCCCCAAATCTCCCATGAGCAGACTACCGAAGTAGCTTAAGTATTGAACCATCAGCGGCTGGTCGAAGCCATATTCTTCGTTGATGACATCCAGCTGCTCTTGAGTCACTGTAGTTTCCCCGCCGCCCAGCATCAGAAGAGCTGGATCACCAGGAATGATGAAAAGGATAACGAACGACAGGGTGAAAGTAGCCCACATAATGAGTAGCGCCTGAAGTACTCGCCTGAAGACATAACCCCAGTTCCACCGTCCTGCGACGCCTGCCCCTATCACTATCGTGTCTGCCATCGTTTGAAGCTCTACTTAGTCGTAG
>NZ_QWLD01000025.1 GCF_003600155.1 Nesterenkonia muleiensis
CTCCATCACCCTGCCGGTGGCAGCCATCACCGCCGCCACCATCGGGGTGCCCCAAGCCGCCGGCAACATTGACCTGACCGTGGTGGCGATCGCTCTGGGTCTTGCGCTTCTGGCCCCGGTGCTTCTGTTCGTACTGGAACTTGCCGCACTGCGGAGAATGACCACCACAGCCTTTGGGACTCTGATGGCTATAGAGCCAGCCGTCGCCCTGCTGCTGGGGCTGGTGGTGCTCTCGCAGATGCCCACGATAGTCCAATGCTTCGGCATCGTCCTGGTCGTCCTCGCCGGTGCGGCGGCCCAACGCCGGGGCCACCGAGAACCCCCAGCCAGCACCGGCTCGGCGCCCCGAACCGATCTCGGCACCATACGCGCAGAAAGCCCAGTAGGACATGACTATGACCGGTGATGCTATTCGGCCTGTACACGGCAACGTCGAGCCTGGCGCTGTTCGAAATCCTGAGGAGAGCGAATCTGTGACATTCCCGTATAAGTCGCCACAGGAGTACCCGGCTGGTCAAGGTTCCCTCGAAAGCGTTCCAGGGTTGGGGCCGGATGTGCGTGTGTGCTTCGTCGGTGACTCGTTCGTCGCCGGCACCGGAGATCCCACAGGACTCGGGTGGGTCGGACGTGTCGCCACACAAGCAATCGCCCGAGGTCTACGACTCACCGCCTACAGCCTTGGTGTTCGCAGGGAGACCTCCGTGCAGATCTCCCGCCGTCTACCTACCGAGATCGAACCTCGTCTGACCAACACTGAAGCGCCGCGCGTAGTCGTGTCCTTCGGCGTCAACGACACAGTAGGGGAACTCGGCCGGACGCGAGTCGAGGCACACGAGTCAGTCACGGCACTGATCAACATCCACCAGGCCATTGCACCGTTACCGTTGCTCATGGTCGGGCCACCAGCGGTCGATGACGATGCCCAGAACGCCCGCCTAGAGCACCTCACCGGGCTGCTTCGTGCCACCGCGGAAGCTCACAATATCCCCTTCATCGACACATTCCGTGCCACCGTTGCCGACGAAACATGGAGAAAGGAAGTGCGCAACGGCGACGGATACCACCCGGGCGCCAACGGATACCAGCTGCTCGCCGAGATCGTAGTCGGTCCAATAGTCACGTGGCTCCGTGACGATAGCCAGCCACCAGTTTCAGGGGATTCCAAACGGCCAACGTCACAGTCAGCCCGCCTCAACTTGGGACTAGATGGTTGCACCTGCGATGTCCCAGAGGATATCGGGAGGGCCGATGTCGAACTTCCTATACTCAAGCCCATGGTTGAGCTGCGAGTGATGACCGAGGCTTCCCCTCCCGAAGCTCTCGCAAAGTCTTTGACAGGGATGTTCGCGGAGCTGGTCCGTGAAGGAGCTGCGTTAGGTTGGACAGTGCCTCCCTCATTCTCCGAAGTCGCAGAACTCGTCGAGTCCCTGTCCGCCTCACCTGTAGGCGAGGCGTGTGCTGTCATCGCAACGGTGGATCACCAGGTCGCGGGTTTCGGTTACTGGCGTCGCTACCAACGTCCCACCCACAGACCGCATGCAGACTTGGAGAAAATGGCCATCGGCCGGTCCTTCGCAGGAACAGGACTCGGACGCCGTCTGCTACGCGAACTCATCGAACAGGCGCTGGTGGCCGGAATCGAGCAGCTCACCCTGGATTTCCGCGGTGACAATCACGCCGCAGAGCACCTTTACCTCTCGGAAGGGTTCAAGGAGTATGGCCGCCTGCCCGGTTTCGTTGCCCCGGCGGAGGCCCAGCGTTTGGACAAGGTCTTTCATGTGCTGGACCTACGAGAATCAGGTGGTTGAGCCTTCAGAAGTACCAGTCGTGTTGATCTGGAAAACGTTAAATCACGTTCAGTGACGTTGACTAGCGCACAGCGTCGCAACCATTTGCTACTACACCGAGAAAGAGACCCCGTAGGGCAGCAAAAGTAGTCGCGTCTTGATCGGCTTGTTCGTGCGGACTCAACCTATCAGCAGCCCACCGCCCGGTCGCCGACTCTGGCGGTTTAGGGCCGGATGACCGGCCATACTCACACCATTTTTTGACTAAGAGGAAAGAAACAGGAATACTTTCCTTTATGGACAAAAACTCGGGGGAGGGCGACGCACTCGACGAGGTGATCGCCGCGCGCCGGCGGCTCGCCGACCGCCTCTACACGCCGTGGTGGTACCACCCGGTCCTCGGCCTGCTGCTCGGTCTTCTCATACTCCAGCTCGGCGGTGTGCTCGGTCGACCCGCGATGTTCCTCATGCCGGTGCCTGCGCTCGGCATCATCACGTTAGGGCGCATCTACCGGCGTCTATCGGGTATCGACCTCTATGGGGCCGCTGCCCCCGACGGGGGCCAGCGCGGGCGGTCACTGCTCGCCGTCTATGTCTGTGTCCTCATCGTCAGTTTCGCCGCCGGTTTCGTCCTGAGCAATCGACTCGGCATCGAGTGGACCGCCTGGGCGATCGCCGCCCTCGTAGCAGTCGGCACCGTTGCTGTCGGGCGCACCTACGACGGCCTGCTCCGCGAGCAGCTCCGAAGCGCCGCATCGTGACCGACGAGCCGACCGGCGATGGTCTCGATCCCCTGATCCATGAGATCGCTCGGTTGCGCATCTGCGCGGCCCTCGCGGCAACCACAGCGGTCGAGGCGCAGACGCTCAAAGCAGCCGCCGGGATCAGCGACTCGGCACTTAGCAAGCACCTGCGCCGCCTCGCTGACGCTGACTACATCTCGCAGACCCTGGGCACATCCCGCGGACCAGGGCGTCCCCGAACCTGGGTGTCTCTCACCGATCGCGGACGTACCGCCTACGCCCAGCACCTTGCAGCACTACAACGCCTCACCCAGGCCCCCTGACAACGCAAAGCCCCGCCAGGGGATCACATCGAAAAAGAAATGCTCCAGGGCGGGTAGCGGGGTGTCCTACACTCCCGCAACCTGGGTTGTAGGTGAGGTTCGTTTTCTGGTGAATCCCCAGGTCAGAGCCCGAATCCGGGAGAGGAAATATAGGTGGAATTGTGGCGAAGACCACAATGCTCAATGCGCTCACCTCGGCCATAGGCCCCAGGGAGCGGGTGGTGACTGTGGAGGAGATCTTCGAGCTCGATGTCCCGTTACGGGATGTGGCGAGTCTGCAGTGCCGTCAGCCCAATTTGGAAGGACAAGGTGAGATTCCGCTGCGCCGGCTGGTCAAAGAGGCTCTGCGGATGCGCCCGGACCGGCTCATCGTCGGCGAGGTCCGTGAAGCCGAGAGCCTTGATATGTTGATTGCTCTCAACAGTGGAATGCCGGGGATGACAAGCTTGCATGCCAACTCAGCCCAGGACGCGCTGACCAAGATCTGCACCCTGCCTCTTCTTGCCGGTGAGAACATCACATCACATTTCATCCTGCCGACCGTGGCGGCTTGTCTCGATCTGGTGATCCACTGTGTACGCACACCGCAGGGTGGCAGGCATGTTGCCGAGATCCTGGGTGTGGGCAGCCGGGTGGAGTCCGGCAACATCGAGACCACCACGATCTTCTCACACGACGACCATGCCCTCAGGCGACGTCAGGAGGCAGTCTTCGAACACCACAAGCTCAACGGTATTCCGGCATGAGTCTCCCGGTGCCGATGCAAGCGACCGTCCTTGGGCTGACCCTGGGGGTCGGTCTGCTGCTGGTGCTCAGCTCGTTTGCGCCCCGGAAGAAGGTGCCGATAAGGCCGTTGGCGGGCGTCACGAGGCGAATTCGACGCCTGGTGGATGAAGCCGGTCACCACAATATGCCCCTTTCGGCGTTGGTCATCGGCACAGCTGTCTGTGCGGTGACAGCTTTTGTCCTGGTCTTCACCCTCACCACCGCTGTTCCGGTGGCTTCATGCTTCGCCGTATTCGCCGGCCTCCTGCCCTGGGGGATGCTGCGCTGGCAGCTGATCCGGCGCAGAAAACAGTTGGCTGCAGTGTGGCCTGACGTCGTCGACCATCTCCGCTCCGCGGTGCGATCAGGGCTCTCACTGCCTGAGGGGCTGATCGAACTCGCGCACTCTGGGCCACAGCCGCTGCGTGAGCCGTTCGCAGAGTTCGGCCGTGATTGGCGAGCCTCGGTCCCGATGGACTCCGCCCTCGAGCGGTTGAAGGTCAGGCTCGCTGATCCGGTCGGCGACCGGATCGTGCTGGCGCTGCGCATGACCCGTGAGCTCGGCGGAACCGACCTCGGCAGGCTGTTGGACACCTTGGCTGATGTGCTGCGGGAGAACGCCCGGACCCGCAGCGAGCTCGAAGCACGGCAAAGTTGGACGATCACCGGAGCGAAGCTGGCGGTGGCAGGCCCCTGGGCTGTTGTGCTGCTGCTCTCCGCCCGCCCGGAGGCGGCTGAAGCTTATCGCACGGCAACCGGCATGGTGGTGCTCGCTGCCGGCCTGGCCGTCTCTGTCGTGTGCTATCAGCTGATGCTGCGCATCGGAGCCCTTCCGGCCGAGGAGCGTGTGCTGGTATGAGCGTATTCTCTCTCTGGGCAGCCGTCGCCGGCCTGGCCGCCGGCGTAGGTATCCTGCTTCTGATCGCAGGCCTCCCGGTCCGGAATCGCCCACGCCTGGCTGACCGGGTGGCACCCTATCTGAGATCCGCAGTGCCCCAGGCAGCCCCAGCAGTGACGCGCTCGGTGTCTGCGACCTCAGCGGTCCAGCTGTTTTCTCCCGCCGTGCACAGTGCCTCCGAGATGTTCCGGCGAGTAGGGCTGATGCCGAGCAATGAATCGCTCAGCCACCGCCTTCGGCAGGCGAATCTGGCGCTGACCCCAGCTGATTTCCGGTTTCAGCAGCTGGGTTGGGCAGCAGTCGGGGCCTTGGTGGGCGTAGGTCTTAACGCTGTGGCCATCGCTGCCGGCCGCTTCAATCTGTTGGCGGCGGTGTTCATCGTCACTGCTTCTGCGGCGTTGGCAGCCGCAGCCAGAGTCCAGTGGTTGAGCGCCCGAATCAATAAGCGCAGACAGCGCATGCTGGCTGAATTCCCTACGGTCGCCGAGCTGCTTGCTCTGGCCGTCAGCGCAGGGGAGACCGCGCCAGCCGCCTTCCACCGGATCAGCCGCAGCTGCCGGGGAGAGCTCGCCGGGGAGCTGGCGTTGCTGATGAGCAGGGTTCGTTCAGGAATGACTTTCAGCAAAGCGCTGCGCAGCCTCAGCCGTGAGATCGAAGTGCCTGCTGTGGTGAGGTTTCTAGAAGGAGTGATCGTCGCTGTTGAGCGCGGGACTCCCTTGGCCGATGTCATGCACGCCCAGGCTGCCGACGCTCGTGATCTCACCAAACGGGAGCTGATGGAGGCTGCCGGCCGCAAGGAGGTCGCCATGCTCGCTCCGGTGATCTTCGGGATTCTTCCGCTGACCATTATTTTCGCCGCCTTCCCCGGCCTCGCACTGCTGCAGATAGGACTGTGAACCACACACAACGAAAGGGAGAAATCATGCATCGCGTAACAGAGAGAAGTCGCCGTATTCTTGCAGAGATCCACCGTGAGGAGCGGGCGGATGTGCCGGGCTGGGTGATGATCACACTAATGTCTGCCGTTCTGGTGGCCGGACTGCTGATCCTGGCCCAAGGAGCCTTCGAGGAACTGTTCCAGGAGGCGATCAACCAGGTCACCCCGTCGTGACCACTGCTGACAACAGGGCGACCGGGGAGCAGGGATCAGCGACCGCCGAGTTCACCATGGTCTCGGCTCTGCTGGCTCTGCTGTTCGTAGCGGCTGTGCAGGTCGCCGGTATGATCCATGTCCGCAACACCCTCATCGACGCCGCCTCCACCGGAGCGCGTTTCGGGGCGCTGGCCGACCGGACAGCAGACGACGGCGCGGCCCGCACTCAGCAGCTGATCACCGGCTCGATCTCCTCCCGCTATGCAGAGGAGATCAGCTATGAGTACCTCGAGACCTCGGAGGGGCGGACCCTGCGCATCAGTGTGCGCGCCCAGGTCCCGGTACTGGTGGTGGGTCCTGGGTTCGGAGAGCTCGAGGTCACCGGAAGCGCCTATGAGTACTGAGTTGGTCCCGGCGGCGGGTCAACGCAGCGAGCAGGGGTCGGCGGTGGTGGAGTTCCTCGCCCTGGCGGTGATGCTGCTGATCCCCACGGTGTGGTTCCTGCTGGCCGTCTCCCAGGTCCAAGCCGCCACCTACGCCGCTGCCGGGGCAGCCGACCAGGCGGCTAGGGTGTATGCCGGATCCGAGGCGTCACCGCAGCTCAGAGCAGAACGCAGCGAAGCCGCAGTCGATGCTGCACTGGCAGACTTCGGCCTCGAGACGGACCAGGCCACGGTCACCAGAACATGCAGCACTGACTGCGAACAGCCCGGTGATCTGGTCAGCTACGAGATCGAGATCCGGGTCCCGCTGCCGTTGATTCCGGAGTTCGGCGGCTGGGAGCACAGCCTGGTGAGTGTCTCGGCGTCGTCGTCGGCGGTCAGGGGCGAATGACCATGCTGCGAAGGGGAAGACGGGACTCGGACGGGGAGTCCGGCCAGACCACGGTGCTGATCCTGGGCATGGTCTCGATCCTGCTGGTGCTCGCCGCAGTCATCATCGGCGCCACCGCTGTCAACGTCCAGGCCCGGCAGCTGCTCTCCGAGGCCGACGCCGCGGCCTCCGCTGCCGTGGTGTCCGCCCAACCGGTGCCAGGCACCCCGCAGCTGACTCAGGATCAGATCCGGGCTGCCGCCGAAGACTACCTGACCGATGCCGGAGCCCACACCCGGCACACCGGACTGGAGGTGGTCGATACCTGGGTATCCCCGGGCGGAGAGACAATCTCGGTGGAGCTGGGCGCCCGGGCCGAGTTGCCGGGGATCCGCTGGGTGCTGCCGGCCAGCGTGGAGATCACCGCAGAGTCCCACGCCAGGATCGCCATTAGCCGCTGATCGCCTCGGCCAGCACCTCCATCTCCTGCTCAACTTGCTCCGGTGGTCCGGTCAGGTCAATCGACCGGACCACGAGCTTCTTCCCAGCATGCCTCACCGTCACGGCCCGATGGTCAGTGTCGTTCTGCCCCCGGCAGTAGATCAGCATTCCTTCGGGAAGATCCATCGCGGTGGTGTAGGCCAACAGCTGATAGTAGTCGCTGCTGCGTGCGCGAGCGGTTGTGGCCAGCTTGTACTTCACATCCCCGACGTAGACCGACCTGCCGCCAGGTTCTCTGAACACGAGGTCCGGCTGCATCGACACTTGCCGCCCCACACCTAAATGCACAGTGGGTTCATCGATAACCTCGAGTCGGCTCCGCAAGGCTCGGCGGAGTCTCTCGGTCACGAACCGTTGGAAAAGGTCGTTCATGTCCACCATGAATGACGATGCCGACATCGGTCAGGGTGAGGTTCGCGAGCAGGAGGCGGGCAAGACCTACTGCAGGCGCGTAATGCTGGTTCAGTCGGGTGAACTGGATAGAATCGACAGTTTCGGGGCGAACGGCTGTCTCGGCAACACCCTCTAACGCCACCAGCTGACGCATAAGCCGCTGACGCTCGCTTGAATCCACATGCGGAACCCGCAGAGCCAACCGGATGGCAGCTCGGAGTACTCTGTTCTCAACGATGTCCTCGGTGAAGTCATCGTAGGTGCAGGCCACTGGGGCCAATACGCCTGCGCGCTTGAACTGCCCGACCACATCCATTCGACCACGCAGGGCGACCAGGGGCTCCCGGTGCGCCTGATAGGAACGCAGGACGCCACGGCCGAGCGTGGTTTCGACGGTTCTGGCAAAGAAGGCGATCACCGACGGCAGGAGATCGGAGGAAACACCGTAGTCGAAAGCCTCTTGTCTCCAGGCATCCGGTGGCAGACCGGGCTCCAGCAGGAGGAAGAGATTCTCCGGGCTGATCTTCGGGCGGATCAGCAGTTCAACCCCATCCACCACGAGTGATCCCACATACGACGACGCCGTCACCCGCCACCGATTGCCGAGGCCAGGAGCGACGTCGGTGAAGCCTGTTCGCTGAAGGGCCTCAGCTTGGCTCCGTGTCAGATCCAGGTCTATGGATTCGTACTCGTAGAGGACTGGCACGGAGTCAGTCTTCGGGCTCGTCGCCGGAGAGCTCTTCGCTGATCGACTCGCTGGCCAGGGCGCTGAAGCGGTTCCAGACCTGCGAGAACCTGAACTCTTCGATGCGTGAGGCGTCGCCGAAGAACTGATCCTCAACGAAAGGTTCAATATTGTATTCCCAGATCCGCCGAAGTGCCTCGCGGTTGAGGTCGCGCTTCATGAAATGACTGGGGCCTAGCTGCAGATGAGGGCCGCCCAGGGCCTTTTCCAGCTCATCGTTCACCTGAGCCACCAGCTCACCCACCCATGCGGGCTCCCCCTCACGTTCGAGCCATCGGTCGAGGAGTCCGGCCAGGGGGCCGTGGTTCGGAAAGAACGGGATGAAGTGGAATCGGCGCCGAAGAGCTGCGTCGATCAGCGCGATCGAACGATCAGCTGTGTTCATCGTGCCGATGAACCAGATGTCCTTGGACAGCTCAAAGGGATCATCGGGACGGTAGAGGGTACGCACTGGGGTGTCTCTGTACTCGAAGAGGAACAGCATCTCACCGAGGACTTTCGGTAGGTTGGCCCGGTTGATCTCGTCGATGATCATCATATGGAGTCGCCCGGGGGCGTCACTGGCGCGAGCTGCCAGCTCCGCCAGGGGACCTTTTTGAAGGCGGTAGGTCATGACGCCATCGGCGTCGGTCTCGGGCCGGTATCCTTCGAAGAAATCCTCATATGAGGTGGACGGGTGGAACTGAACGACCGGACGACGCTCGGCATCGGGCACCAGAGCCTCCGCGAGTTTTCGGGCGAAGTAGGTTTTTCCTGTTCCGGGTGGACCGTAGAAGACAACCTGTTTCTTGTCCTCCAGCAGCGCCACGATGTCGTCGAGGAAAGCCCTATCGACAAGGAGTTCCTCGGCCAGCTCTTCGAGTGGATCGGTCTCCAGGTCGTTCTCTGGTTCCTCATCCCGCTGGGCGTACCAGTAGAGGAAGGTTCCGATTCCCAGCGGGTCACCCGGGAAGTAGCGGTCAAGGTGCTTACGCAGGGAGTCGTTCGACGCGACCTGGACTTCGCCGCGTGAGGAGGCGGTAGGAGCTGCGAGGTCCAGGAGCTTGAGCATCCGCAGCTTCCCCTTCGGCCCAGAGTACGGATACACCGTGACGAACTGGTCCGGATGGCTGATGGCGAGCATCTTCATGATCACCGACTCGCCGAACCCCTTACACCCTGAGATCCTGATCTTCGAGGACACGGTCAATGCGGACCGCCGCTGGATCCTCGCCCCAGCAGAGGTACTCGAAGGTCTTGATGATCCGTTGGTATTCGGCCTCATCCGCGTCCCGGATGCTGGTATTGAGGACCGACATCGGTCCGGTGCCGCCGTAGCGGCCCGTGTTCCAGATGCGGCGGAGGTCAGCTGGATCGACCACCTCCAACTCCTCAGGGTCAAGAAGCTTCGCGAAGTCCTTACGATCAGCTTTGTCCTGTTCGTGACCAGGAGTCGGATACCCCGTCGCTTCCTTGAATTCGACCACTATGCCTTTCAAGCCGTCATCTTCCTGGCCGGCCGCAGTCTCGCCATTGAGCTCAGCAATCAGAGGTGCTACGTCGCCTGCGCTCTTGAGCACCTCCGAGGTGAGGTCCATAGAGGATAGGGCGTCACGGTCCATCCAGCGCGCATAGACCACCACACCTGAGCCTCCACCGATGAAACCCACGTCCTTACCCACTCGGGACCCACCGCCGGCGAGGACCTGGTAACCCGGCAATTGGTGAGACTTAATCAGTTCTAGCGCTCGCTCGGTAGCTCCCGCCTGCCCGCTGGGATAGGGGCGTAGACCGATCGCGATCCCCCGACTATTGAGCCACATGCGGACGGCAAGGCCATGACTTCCGGGGACTCGCCAATCAACCCAGAGATCACCACGGGGCCAGACCCCGTCCCACTTCAGGGCTGGCGTGTGAGCTTTCAGCGTACGACCAGCGGCCTCGGAGACCTCAGATTCGAGGGCCGAACCAATATGTTTAGCCACACCCACCAGCACACGGGCGTTGCCGAGGTAGCGCTCAGGGGCGTCACCACGTTTCTTCGCTCCCTCACGCAGAGCTGCACGGTCGCAGAGAACCTCGTTGACGACGACAGGCCGGGTGTCGGCCCACCATGCGGCTACCTGCTCGAACCTAAGCGGATCACCATCAAGTTGTGTCGCAAATTCGTACAGCTCAGCATAACGGTCACCCTGATCATCATAGTCCAATACGCCAGCGCAGTAGTCCAGATAATCTGTCGACTTGGGCCACGCCACTGGCCAGGCGCGCGGGTCATCCAGACTCCAGTAGTATGACGCCACGAACGGCGCACGCTTGGGGCTGGGGTGGGAACCCACACGAATGTGTTCAAGGTGCTCGGCGAGAATTCGGATCTTACGTACGGCATCTTCGAGGTCTAACGGCGTCGACAGTGCATCAAGCAAGACCGTGACAGCATTGTCAGGGTCAGGCGAGAGCTTAGTGATTTGATTGATGATCATCTGCCCGGCTGTGCCGCTGTAACCAGACGAGAAGCTCCTTACCCAACGGTCGGTTGCTGTTTGAAAGCTGCTGAGATCGCGAGTTCGGCGCAGAGTCTCAAGCAACGGGCGAGCTTCCTCCGCGTGTGGAGTGATGTTCTGCGCGCGCCAGTCGACACTGCCGTACTCAGTGTCGGCCTCGAACCGCTCGATATGAGCCTGGTGCCAGCGGTGTTGAAGCTCGCGCTCGCTGGCTTGAAGGTCCTCGCGGTCAGTCATGTCTCTATCGTCCCCTTGGGGCGGAGTGTACCAATGTGCTCCCGTTCCCGCTCGGCCAAGAACTCTGCGACATCCTGTCTCCTCCAGGACTGCATGTTCTTCACCCCGGGCAGATCGGTGTCCACCAGCACGGGGGAGAGGCCCCGGCGTTTCTGCTGGTCGTAGTGCGCGAGCACCTGCAGCGCCTTGCCGGAGAGCAGGCTGATCACCACTAGGTTGAACACCGCGATGATCAGCATGGTGGCCGCAGCGATCGCCCACACCAGTTCCACCGCAGCCAGTGAGCCGATGAACACCACTGTGGTGATGCCCATGGCGAAGAACTTCCGGGCGCTCTCGGAATCGGCGATGAACAGCACATTGGCCTCACCGTAGGAATAATTGCCCAGCACCCCGGTGAAGGCCAGGAGGAAGACCACCACGGCCAGGATCATCACCCCGGTGAGCCCGAAGGTCTCCTCCAGCGCCATCTGGGTCAGCTCCGCCCCGACATTGGCGTCATCGGCGTAGGCGGCGGGGCCGGTGAAGGTCAGCAGAATGATCATGGCGGTGATGGAGCTGAGGATCAAGGTGTCCACATAGACACCCAGGGTTTGGACCAGCCCCTGCTTGGCCGGATGGCTGACATCTGCTGTGGCGGCCACATTGGGCACCGAGCCCATCCCGGCCTCATTGGAGAACATTCCGCGCTGGACCCCGGCGAGAACGACGGCGCCGAAGCCTCCTCCTACCGCAGCCTGGAGGTTGAAGGCCTCGCCGACGATCAGCTGCAGGACCTGTGGAAGCTCGGTGATGTTCAGACCGATCACCAGCAGCCCCATCACGATGTAGGCCCCGGCCATGATCGGCACCAGTCCGGTGGCGACTGTGGCCACCCGCCGCACACCGCCGAAGATGACCACCGCGGTCAGCCCGGTGATGCCCAGCGCCACTGACCAGCTCAGCCACTGGCGTTCAGCCTCCTCACCGGTGGCGGAGGTGACCGCGGCCTGGACGGAGTCGACAATGGTGTTCGCGTGCAAAGAGGTGAAGGCCAGGGCGAAGCAGACCACAAAGACCAGGGCGAAAGCCACACCTACCCGGCGTGAGCCCAAGCCGTACTGGATGTAGTAGGCGGGACCGCCTTTGAACGTGTCTCCGCGGCGGGTCTTATACACCTGAGCAAGCGTTGATTCGATGAACCCGGCCGCAGCGTTGAACACCCCCATCACCCACATCCAGAAGATGGCACCGGGGCCGCCTATGGAGATGGCTCCGGCCACCCCGGCGATGTTGCCGGTGCCCATCCGGGCGGACTCGGCCACCATGAAGGTCTGGAACGCCGACAGTGACCGGCTGTTGCCGTCGTCGTCCTTCTGCGACTTCTGGGTGATCGAACGCAGCATGTCTGGAATGTGGCGAATCTGGACGGCCCTGGTGCGGATGATCAGATAGATCCCCACCAGCACCAGAACGGGGATGCCCACCCAGGTCCAGGCGGCATCCACCATCAGCTCCAGGCGTTGTGCTATTGCTGCTCCATCCATCACAGCGTTGACCCTAACAAGGGGCTCGCCTGCCGGGCACACCCGCCGCTGGGCCCTGCCTGAGCGACGCATTCCGGCGCTGCCGGTACTGTAGAGACGTTATGGCAGAAACAGACTTTCCCGCCGAGCTCGCCGAAGCCCGCGACACCCTGCGGCGCATCACTGACGTCATTGACGTCGATGCCCTGGCCGCCGAGGTCTCTGACCTCGAGCAGCAGGCCGCCGACCCCCACCTGTGGGACAACCAGGAGAACGCCCAGAAGGTGAACTCCCAGCTGAGCCACAAGCAGGCCCAGCTCAAACGCATCAAGTCCCTGGAATCGCGGATCGACGACGCCGAGGTCATGGTCCAGATGGCCCAGGAGGAGAACGACGACGACGTCCTCGCCGAGACCGTCTCCGAGCTGGCCAGCATCCGCAAAGCCCTGGAGTCCCTGGAGATCGTTACCCTGATGTCCGGGGAGTACGACGAGCACGACGCCGTGGTCACCATCCGCTCCGGAGCCGGGGGAGTTGACGCCGCCGACTTCGCCGAGATGCTGCTGCGCATGTACACCCGGTGGGCCGAGCGCCGGGAGTGGGACGTCAAGATCCTCGACACCTCCTACGCGGAGGAGGCCGGCATCAAATCGGCGACCTTCGAGGTCAGAGCCCCTTACGCCTACGGCACACTCTCGGTGGAGTCCGGCACGCACCGGCTGGTCCGGATCTCCCCGTTCGACAACCAGGGGCGGCGCCAGACCGGCTTCGCCGCCGTGGAGGTCATCCCGCTGCTGGAGGGCACCGAGTCCATCGACATCGACGAGAATGACCTGAAGATCGACGTCTTCCGCTCCTCCGGGCCCGGCGGCCAGTCGGTGAACACCACCGACTCCGCGGTGCGGATCACCCATATGCCCACCGGCATCGTGGTCTCCATGCAGAACGAGAAGTCTCAGATCCAGAACCGTGCCGCTGCGATGCGTGTGCTGGAGTCCCGTCTGCTGCTGAAGAAGAAGGAGGAGGAGAAGGCTCAGGAGAACGAGCTCAAGGGAGACGTCAAAGCCAGCTGGGGCGACCAGAT
The DNA here is from genome assembly GCF_003600155.1 of Nesterenkonia muleiensis. Lineage (GTDB taxonomy): Bacteria > Actinomycetota > Actinomycetes > Actinomycetales > Micrococcaceae > Nesterenkonia > Nesterenkonia muleiensis. The sequence goes on from NZ_QWLD01000025.1 coordinate 13,371, forward strand.
GCGCTCCTACGTGCTGCATCCATTCCAGATGGTCAAGGACCTGCGCACCGGCTATGAGGTCGGCAACGCCTCACCTGTGCTCGACGGCGACCTCGACGGATTCATCGAGGCCGGCATCCGCTGGCGGGCCCAAGGAACATGATCCGCTTTGAACACGTCACCCGGACCTACGCCCCCGGCGGCAAGCCCGCCTTGGAGGATGTCTCCGTAGAGTTCCACCGCGGCGACTTCGTCTTCCTCATCGGAGCCTCCGGCTCCGGGAAATCCACCCTGCTGCGGATGATCCTGCGTGAGGGCCTGCCCCAGAAGGGCAAAGTCACCGTGGCCGGTCAGAACCTGGTGCTGATGCTCGAACGCCGGGTCCCGCACTACCGGCGCAGCATCGGCATGGTCTTCCAGGACTTCCGGCTGCTGCCGGACAAAACCGTCTACGAGAACGTGGCCTTCGCCATGCGCGTCATCGGCGCATCCCGCGGCCAGATCAAGAAACAGGTGCTCAAGACCCTCGAACGCGTCCAGCTGGACCACCTGGCCCGGCGCTATCCGCATGAGATCTCCGGCGGCGAGCAGCAGCGGGCCGCCATTGCCCGGGCGATCGTCAACCAGCCGGCCATCGTGCTGGCCGATGAGCCCACCGGCAACTTAGACCCCCGCGCCTCCGAGGAGGTGATGAAGATCCTGCGCTGGATCAACACCTCCGGCACCACTGTGGTCATGGCCACCCACGACCGCGCCATCGTGGACCGGATGGGCCGCCGCGTAGTCCAGCTGCACACCGGCAGGCTGGTCCGTGACCAGAAGAACGGGTCCTATGACCCGCCCGAGGGCTCCGAGGCCTGGCAGATCCTCGCCGCCGCCCAGGAGGAGACCGGACTGCGCGCCTCTGACCCGATGCCGATGCTGACCCAACCGGTGCAGACGGCCGACCCTGACCAGGACATCCCAGAGGATCCCGGGCTGAGAGTTCGTGAGTATCAGGTCTCCTTCCCGGAGGATGATCGGCACGACGACGCCGCCGAACCGGAGGAGCCCCCGGCAGGGGTCGACGCCGCCGCGCTTCCGGAGTTCGAAGAGGACGCCACCGCGGATGTGGAGACTGCGGATGAGACCGCAGAGTCATCACAGGGACCGCCCGCGCCGCCGCCGGTGCCTCGCCCGCGCGCTTCAGCGGCAGAGAACACCTACGCCGATGCTCAGCGAACTGCCGAGCAGGTCCGTGCCTCCAGACGCAATGGGCTCTTCGGGGGGAGGAAACGATGAGCCAGCTGGTGTACCAGCTGGGCGAGATGCTCAGCTCCCTGCGCAAGAACGTGGCGATGGTGGCCTCTGTGGTGCTGGTGACCTTCATCTCTCTGACCTTCGTCGGTGCTGCGGCGTTGATGCAGCTGCAGGTCAACCAGATGACCGAGGACTTCTACGACCGCTTGGAGATCTCGGTCTTCCTGTGCACCGACTCCTCCGCCGAGGCCGCCTGCCCCACCGGTGCGATCACGCAGACCCAACGGGCCGACGTCGAAGAGATGCTGACCACCGGGGCCGCCAGCCAGTACGTCTCCTCCTTCCGGCACGAGACGCAGGAACAGGCCCTGGAAAACTTCCAGGCAGCGCGCGAGGACAGTGTGCGGGCGGCCAACGTGAGCGCCGAGGATATGCCGGAGTCCTTCCGGCTGCTTCTGGTGGACCCCCAGGACTTCGGAATCGTCAACGAGCTCTTCGCCGGTGTGCCCGGCGTGGAGAATGTAGCGGACCAGCAGGAGGTGCTGGACCAGATCTTCGGCATCCTCAACGGCCTGACCGTGGTCGCACTGATCATTGCGGCCGTGATGATCGTGTGCACGGTGCTGCTGGTCTCGACGACTCTCAGGCTTTCGGCGTTCAGCAGACGCCGGGAAACCTCGATCATGCGCATGGTGGGGGCGTCGAAGTCCATGATCCGCACCCCCTTCATCTTCGAAGGGATCATCGCCGCACTGGTCGGCTCCCTGCTGGCCTGCGCGGCGACGTGGGTCATCGCAGAGTTCCTCATGGGGCAGTGGCTGTCTGAGCAGGTGGCCGGCATCGTGTTCATCACCGCCGCCGAGTCCTGGATAGTGATGCCGGCACTGGTACTGGTGGCGATGATTCTGGCCGGGCTCTCCTCCTGGGTGACAGTGCGCAAGTACCTGAGGGTATAGTGTGAAGCCGACTTTGCCGGCGTCGTCGTAATGTGTCAGGAGGTGCGTGGTGGCGAAGAAGAAAGGTGCTGCGGTCAAAGACCCCAAGAACCACACCATTGCCCTGAACCGGCGCGCCCGGCACGACTACACCATCCTCGACTCCTATGAGGCCGGACTGGTGCTCACCGGCACCGAGGTCAAGTCCCTGCGTGAGGGGCAGGCCTCACTGGTGGATGGATTCGCCGCCTTCGACAGCCGCGGCGAGCTCTGGCTGGAGCAGGTGCATATTCCGGAGTACCTCAATGGGACCTGGAACAACCACACCACGCGCCGTAAGCGGAAACTGCTGCTCCACGGCAAGGAGCTGATCAAGATCTCCCGGCAGATCGAGGATCCGGGGCTGACCATTGTGCCGCTGAGCCTCTACTTCAAAGACGGCCGCGCCAAGGTGGAGATCGGCATTGCCAAGGGCAAGCGCGAGTTCGACAAGCGGCACACGCTGCGGGAGAAGCAGGACGCTCGTGAGGCTCAGCGGGCGATGCGTATCAAGAACAGGCGGGGCTAGCCGAGGATCCCGGCGATGTAGCCGATGAACACCAGCAGCACCACCAGCACCACGGCGATGGTCACCACCGTTATCACCACATTGCTCTTCGGCGGGCGCGACGGCGGGGGCGCAGGGGGAGTGGCGGTGGCCGAGTTGGACTCCGGGGGAGTCTGGCCCGGTTCTATGTCCGCACCGTCGGCTGCGCCGACATCCGGATCAGGGGTCTGAGCCGGATCGGGGTCCAGGTTGGGATTCCGGGCTGTCTCGTCGCGGCCGTAGCTCTCTGTGCTCATACCTGAGCCTAAACATCTAAAACTCCAGGTCAGGTCGGCACAACCTGGAAGAAGCATCAGAGATACCATACCGTTCCCATGTCCGATTTCCGCTAGACAGTCACTGGTGTCACCGTGTGGAATGGGCTCCATGACCCCTGAGCAGCAGTTTTCTCAACGGTACCGCGCGGTGGAGTCTCGCGATCGGCGTTTCGACGGCCAGTTCTTCACCGCTGTCTCCTCCACCGGGATCTACTGCCGCCCGTCCTGCCCCGCAATCACACCCAAAGCCTCCAATGTGCGGTTCTTCTCCACCTCCGCGGCCGCGCATGAGGCCGGTTACCGGGCATGCAAACGCTGTCTGCCTGAGGCCTCTCCGGGAAGCCCGGAATGGGATCTGCGTCAGGATCTGGCAGGACGGGCGATGCGCCTGATCCGTGAAGGCGCGCTCAACCACGGTGACGTTGAGGCGCTGAGCCGCCAGCTGGGATATACCAGCAGGCACATCCACCGCACCCTGGTCGCTGAACTGGGTGCCGGCCCTGCGGCTCTGGCACGCGCACATCGAGCTCAGATCGCCAGAAATCTGCTGCTCAGCACGGATCTGAAGGTCGCAGACGTGGCTTTCGGTGCCGGTTTCGGCTCAGTCCGGCAGTTCAACGACACCATGAGAGAGGTCTACGCCGCCACACCCACCGACATTCGCAGCACAGTGGGCGTAGGGGCTCCATCGTCAGGCGGCAACGGGTCCGGTCTGCGCCTGAATCTGATGCTGCCGGTGCGCATGCCCTTTGACGCACCAGGGGTGTTTGGGTTCTTAGCCGAGCGTGCTCTGCCGGGAGTGGAGTCAGCGCATCTTGGGGCCGGCCGTCTGCGCTACGCCCGCACCTTGCGCCTGCCCCACGGACCCGGGGCAGTGGAGGTCACCGCTGTGCTCGAGGGCCGTTCCCAGTGGCGGCTGTCGATGAGGTGCCAGGTGGTCTCATTGGCCGATGCCGGCGTCGTTCTTGCCAGAGTGCGCCGGATGTTCGACCTCGATGCTGATCCCACGGCCATCGATGAGGTCCTGGGCGCGGATCCTGTGCTCGGTCCTTTGGTGTCGCAGGTGCCGGGCACACGTGTGGTGGGTACGGCCGAGGCGGAGGAGTACGTTATCCGCGCGGTGGTGGGCCAACAGATCTCCGTGAAGGCAGCACGTACCCATCTGAGCCGGTTGGTGGCGCTTGTGGGGGCCCCGGCAGAGCCGTCTTTCCCCGGGCTGAACACGCTGTTTCCCACCCCGGAAGACATTCAGGCCGGTGTCCCCGAGCCCCCTGCGGAGGGTTCCTTGGACCCTGAACGGCCGCTGAGGCTGGCCAGACGGTCAATCCGCACGGTGCGCACCGCGGCGCAGGCCCTGACAGAGGGGGGCCTGAGCGTCCACCCTGGGGTCCATCCTGAGCAGATGCGTGCACAGCTCATCGCGCTGCCGGGGATTGGGCGGTGGACCGTCTCCTACCTGGCACTACGGGTTTTGGGGCACCCTGATGACTGGATGACTGGCGATGTCGCCCTGATCGCCGGTGCCCGCAGGCTCGGGTTGATCAGTGATGAGGCCTCCGCCGCGTCCGCTCACCGTCAGCTGGAGAACGTGGCGCAGCGGTGGGCGCCGTGGCGCTCCTATGCCGCGATGCATCTGTGGCGGGCCGCCTCCGGGTAGCGGGTGTGGTTCGAGGGTCCGGGGGCGTCTCCGGGGGTGGTTGTAGCGTGGAAGACATGAAGAACGGAGCCTGTGATCCACTATCCCCGGTACCGGTACCGGTACCGCAGCCGCCGGTATCGGTGTCGCCGCGGCCGGATCCGGTGGTGGTCTCCCAGCCGCGGTCCCCGCAGCGGTTACTGGAGCATCTGGGGCATCTGGCCGGTGCCCCGGAGCTGGCTGCTGCCTGGGAGGACCAGGTGATCGCCCGGTGCGCCGAAGCCCGGGTGCTGGGCAGACTGCTGGACTACCGGGCCCGGATCCAGCACCAGGTGGCTGGAGAGCACCTGTTTGCTCGTGCTGCTGCCGATAAAGCCGCCATCCATCACGCCGCCCAACTACTGGGGCTGGGCGACCGCACCGCGGTGATCATCCTCAACGCCGCAGGATTTATCCGCGATGAGTTGCCCATGACTTGGCAGAGCTTCCACACCGGTGTGATCGATCTTCCCCGGATACGCCGAATCGCAGAAGCCGCCACCGCGATCACAGAGCGCCACCAGCTAGAAATCCTCGATGCCGATGTCGCCCAGATCGCCCCGGAGAAGACCCCCACCGAGCTCAAACACTGGCTGACCCGCCGAATCCCAGAACTCGACACAGAAGCCTACGACCAACGCTGCCAAGCCGCCGCCGCACGCCGGTATGTGCGCATCGAACACCTCTCCGAAGGACTCAGCTTCCTCGAAGCACTGATCCCCACCACAGAAGCAGCGGTCATCGAGAAACGACTCAGCACCGCAGCCCGTTCGATGCACCAGCCCCAACCGGCAGACACCGAAGAAGGCTACCAACCAACTACCGGCACTCATGATGCTGATGCCGGGGCCGGGGTCGACACCGAGGACACCGGCGAGTCCCAGGACACCGGCTCTGAGTCTCACCCCACTGGCGATCAGCCCCTCGGTGATCATCCCACTAGTGATGATCGGACTCTGGCGCAGAAGGAAGCAGATCTGCTCTCAGCCTGGCTGCGTACCGGCATCACCTACGGGGCAACGGTAGAGGCGAAGATCTGCGTACTGATCCCCGAGACCACCCTCACCGGTGACACCAACCAGCCAGCCACCGGGGCAGACCGATCCTGGGTGATCCCTGCCGCACAGGCCCGCAAACTAGCCACCGACCAATTAGCAGAGCACCAGTGGTACTCCGCCGAAGCGAGGAAGAATACCCGGGAGGCCGATCACGACATCCTCAGGGTGGTCTACACCGGTCGGTTTGCCCCCGACCGGCTCCGCGATGCGGTGATCTTCAGAGACGGAGTATGCCAAACCCCTGGCTGTACCACCCCCGCCGAACGAGCAGACCTCGACCACCAACACCCTTACGACCATGGCGGAACCACCACCGGTGCCAACATCTGGGCACTATGCCGCAGACACCACACCATGAAATCCCACGGCTACCTCCCCACCC
>NZ_QWLD01000053.1 GCF_003600155.1 Nesterenkonia muleiensis
ATGCCCGAAGTCCACGCGCGCACCGCCGTAGACTGGCTGCTCAACAGCCTCACCGCACACCCCAACCATCCCTGGACAATCCTGCAGCGACGCCAACGGCAAGCAGCCGAATCAGCCCAGCAGAACACCGCAGAAGAAGAGCCAAGCGGCCCCGAAAACTACGGCACCTCAGCTACAGCCGAGGAAGGCCTCCGGGCCAGGAAAGGCTGGGCAGGACGAGGATGACACGCCCGAACCATACACACATTCTGGCCTATAACCCCACATTCTTGCCGCTTACCCACATAAAAAGCCGGTGGCGGTCTCAACCTTCCCCTGAAGAGACCACCACCGGTGTGGTGTTTATACTACCTGAAACCGAAGCGAGGCTGCACAACCTTCGCAGAGTCTCCTCCAGGCTCAAGCTCCTCACGGCGAAGCTCCTGGACGGCAGACTCGAAATCATCGAGGTTCTCAAACCCCCGGTAGACGGAGGCGAAGCGCAGATAGGCCACCACGTCTAAGCGTCTGAGCGGCCCGAGGATCGCCAGCCCGACATCGTTGGCGTCCACCTCTGCGTTGCCAGAGGCTCGGACCGCCTCCTCGACCTCCTGGGCGAGCATCGCAAGGTCATCGGCGGTGACCGGACGCCCCTGACAGGCCTTGCGCACGCCGTTGATGACTTTCGACCGGTCAAAGGGCTCGGCGGCACCGGAACGTTTGATGACGCTCAAGCTGGTGGTCTCTACTGTGGTGAAGCGCTTTGAGCACTGCGGGCACTGCCTACGGCGGCGAATCCCCGAGCCGTCCTCCAAGGTCCTGGAGTCCACCACTCGCGATGAGTCGTGGCGGCAGTACGGACAGAACATATGCGGGCCTCCTCTCCCCAAGCACCAGTCTATCCACTACATATTGTGCCGAACAAGCTCACAGCTTCTATATCTAGTGGTGAAGCAGTCAGATTTCCAGGCATGACGGTCCCAGCAGCACCTTGAGGTCACCGTACAGGGCTGGGGACGGAGTGACCTGATACGCACTGCCGAGCCGCATCACCTCGGCTTTCTCTCCGGTGACCAGCCTGATGTGCACATCCGAGGCGCCACGATGGGCCTGAAGCGTGGAGCCGAGCTCTGTCACGACCTTCTCGGTGGCCTTCTGGGCCGGCATCGAGACCACCACTGGGCCGGCGGCGCCGTCCTCGGTGATCTCGGGAACGGTGACGTCCATGGCTTTGAGCACCACTCCCCCGTCATCCCGGCGGTCCACCTGCCCTTTGACGGCGACGATGAGGTCCTCGGCCAGCACCATCGACACCGCTTGATAGGTCTTGCCGAAGAACATCACCTCGATGCTCCCAACCAGGTCCTCGACATCAGCCCGGGCATAGGGATTGCCGGACTTGGCGATCTTCCGGGCCAATGAGGTGATCATGCCGCAGATAGTGACCGTGGCGCCGTCGGGCGGCCCCTCCTCGCTGAGCACACTGGTCACAGAGCGCTCGGCATGGGTGGCCAGAGTACGCTCCATTCCGGAGAGCGGATGGTCGGAGACGTAGAGGCCGAGCATCTCCCGCTCGAAGTTCAGCTTGTCCTTCTTCTCATACTCGGGCAGCTCGGGGACGCGGACCGTCTCAAACTCACCTGCACCGCCCTCAGCCTCGGCGAAGGCCCCAAAGATGTCCGTCTCATACTGCTCGGACTCCTTCTTCTGCTTCACCGCCTGGTCCACCGCCATCTCGTGGATAGTCACCAGAGAACGGCGAGTGTGCTGAAGCTCATCGAAGCCGCCGGCCTTGACCAGCGAGTCGATGGTGCGCTTATTGCAGACCTGGGCGGGCACCTTCTTGAAGAAGTCGGCGAAGGAGGTGTAGCTGCCCTTCTCCTGGCGGGCCTCCACGATGCCGTTCACCACGTTGGCTCCCACATTGCGGATCGCCCCCATGCCGAAGCGGATGGTGTCATCACCGACCGGGGTGAAGGTCAGTGCCGACTCATTGATCGAGGGCGGGGTGACCGTGATCCCCATGCGCCTGCATTCTGCCAGGTACATCGCCATCTTGTCCCGGTTCTCGCCCACGGACGTGAGCAGCGCTGCCATATACTCCGCCGGGTAATGAACCTTCAGATAAGCGGTCCAGTACGCAACCAGACCATAGGCGGCCGAGTGGGCCTTGTTGAAGGCATAGTCAGAGAAGGGCAGCAGAATATCCCAGAGCTTCTGTGCGGCTTCCTCTGAGTAGCCGTTGCTCTTCATCCCCCCGAAGAAGCCGGCCTGCTGTTTATCCAGCTCGGATTTCTTCTTCTTACCCATGGCCCGGCGCAGAATATCGGCCTGGCCCAGGCTGTAGCCGGCTACCCTCTGGGCGATCGCCATGACCTGCTCCTGGTAAATGATCAGCCCGTAGGTAGTGTCCAGGATGTCTCCAAGAGACTCCTCTAGCTCTGGGTGGATGGGCGTGACCTCCTGCTGCCCATTCTTCCGCTTGGCATAGTTGGTGTGGCTGTCTGCCCCCATCGGTCCCGGTCGGTACAGGGCAATTGTCGCGGAGATGTCCTCGAAATTGTCGGGCTTCATCGCCTTCAGCAGAGACTGTAGTCCTGAGCCGTCAAGCTGGAAGACCCCCAGAGTCTTGCCACTGGCCAGCAGCTCGTAGGAGGCCTTGTCATTGAGCTCCAGGGTCTCCAGGTCAATCTTCACGCCCTTGTTCTGCTTCACGTTCTCCAGGGCGTCGGAGATGATCGTGAGATTCCTCAGCCCGAGGAAGTCCATCTTGATCAGGCCCAGGGTTTCGCAGGTGGGGTAATCGAACTGGGTGATGATCGCGCCGTCCTGCTCACGCTTCATCAGCGGAATGATGTCGATCAGCGGGTCGGAGGACATGATCACGCCGGCGGCGTGCACTCCCCACTGACGTTTGAGCCCCTCCAGGCCAGTGGCCAGGTCGAAGATCTCCTTCAGCCGGGGGTCGCCCTCGACCGTCTCGCGCATCTCACCGGCCTCGACGTAACGCTTGGAGTCAGAGTCGAAGATGTCGCCCAAGGGCATCGGCTTGCCCTGGGCGTCCGGGGGCATCGCTTTGGTCAGCAGCTCCCCGGTGGCGAAGGGCTCGCCCATCACCCGGGCGGAGTCCTTCAGCGCCTGCTTGGACTTGATGGTCCCGTAGGTGACGATCATCGCCACCCGCTCGTCACCGTACTTCTTGACCACGTAATCGATGACCTCGCCGCGGCGGCGGTCGTCGAAGTCCACGTCGAAGTCGGGCATGGAGACACGGTCCGGGTTCAGGAACCGCTCGAAGATCAGTCCGTGCTGCAGCGGGTCCAGGTCGGTGATGCGCATGGCGTAGGCCACCATGGATCCCGCCCCGGAGCCGCGGCCGGGGCCGACCCGAATGCCGTTCTCCTTGGCCCAGTTGATGAAGTCGGCGACCACCAGGAAGTAGCTGGGGAACCCCATCTGCGTGATCACGCCGATCTCGTACTCAGCCTGTTTGCGCACCTCGTCCGGAATGCCTCCGGGGTAGCGGTAGGCCAGTCCTGCCTCCACCTCCTTGATGAACCAGGACTCCTCGGATTCTCCCGCCGGGACTGGGAACCGGGGCATATAGGAAGCTGATTCGTTGAACTCCACCTGGCAGCGCTCGGCGATCAGCAGGGTGTTGTCGCAAGCCTCCGGGTAATCCCGGAAGAGTTCGCGCATCTGTGCGGCGGACTTGAGGTAGAACTCCTCGGAATCGAACTTGAACCGCTTGGGATCATCGAGGGTGGCGTTGGACTGCACACACAGCAATGCTCCGTGGGCCTTTGCGTCATGGGCATGGGTGTAGTGGAGGTCATTGGTGGCCACCAGGGGTAAGTTCATCTGCTTGGCCAGCTGCATCAGCTCGGTCTGGACCCGGCGCTCGATCTCGATGCCGTGGTCCATGATCTCGCAGAAGAAGTTGTCTTTGCCGAAGATGTCCTGGAACTCGCCGGCAGCCTTCTTGGCCTCGTCGAACTGCCCCTGGCGTAGCCGAGTCTGGATCTCCCCGGAGGCACATCCCGTGGTGGCGATGATGCCTTGTCCGTAGGTCTGGAGGATCTCCCGGTCCATGCGCGGCTTGTAGAAGTACCCCTCGATGGAGGCCAACGAGGAGGCCCGGAACAGATTGTGCATACCTGCGGTGTTTTCGGCCCACATGGTCATATGGGTATACGCACCGGTTCCGGAGACATCGTCCACGCCGTCACCGAAGCGCACCCGGGTCCGGTCGGTGCGGTGGGTGCCGGGAGTCAGATAGGCCTCAAGCCCGATGATCGGCTTGATGTCATAGGCTTTGGCGGCTTTCCAGAACTCGTAGGCGCCGAAGATGAAGCCGTGGTCGGTGGTCGCCACCGCCGGCATGCCGAGCTCTGCGGTCTGGGCGAAGAGCTCATCAATCTTGGCGGCACCGTCGAGCATGGAGTACTCGGTGTGGTTGTGCAGGTGGACGAATGAGCTGCTCACTGCGGACCTCCTGGTTCCAGGATCTTGATCGCCTCGGTCAGGTCGGCCGGGTAATCGGCGCGGAAGGACATCTGTTCTGCGGTGACCGGGTGATCGATGCTCAGCTCATAGGCATGCAGCCACTGCCGGGTCAACCCCAGGTCGGAGGCCAGATTCGGGTCAGCCCCATAGGTGAGGTCACCGGCGCAGGGATGGCCGAGCGCGGAGAAGTGCACGCGGATCTGATGGGTACGGCCCGTCTCCAGGCTGATGTCCATCAGACTGGCCCGGCCGTAGGCCTGGATCAGCCGGTAGTGCGTTCGTGCCTCACGCCCCCCCTCGACCACGGCGAAACGCCAGTCGTGACCAGGATGCCGCCCGATGGGAGCGTCGATGGTTCCTTGATGCGGGTCCGGCAGCCCTTGGACCAGGGCGTGGTAGGTCTTGACCGGCAACCGGTCCCGGAAGGCGTTCTTGAGCACGCTGTATGCCTGCTCGGTCTTGGCCACCACCATGACCCCGGAGGTGCCGACGTCGAGCCGGTGCACGATCCCGCGCCGCTCCTGCGCCCCTGACGTGGCGATCTCCACCCCGGAGGCCAGCAGTCCGCCGATCACCGTGGGGCCGTGCCACCCCGGGGAGGGGTGGGCGGCTACACCCACCGGCTTGTCGACGGCCACCATGTCGGCGTCCTCGTACAGCAGCGTCATATCCTGCACGGCTTCCACCTTCATCTCCGCTGGGTCCACCGGCTCAGGCTCGTCGACGGCGACAGCTGCGCCTTCTGCAAGCTTCTCGGACTTCTTCACCGGAACACCGGCGAACCGCCCCTGGGTGCGGTACTGCGCCCAGGTCACCCTGCCCTCAGCGATCCATCCGGCGGCTTCGGTCCGGGAGACCCCGCATATGCCGGCCACTACGGCGTCGGCTCGCTTCCCCGCCAGTTCCTCCGGCACCTGGAACGTTTTCGGGGCACCGCCGCTCATGTGTCTTCTCCCTCAGCAGCGGTCCTCTTCGCCGGCTTCTTCTCCCGGGTGCCGTCGACGTTCAGGCCGAAGAGCATCATCAGGCACAGGCCGATGATGGAGCAGACGATGAAGGAGTCGGCCACGTTGAAGATGGCGAAGTGCGGCACCGCGATCATGTCCACCACATGCCCTTGGCCGAATTGTTCGAACTGGCCTGCCACCAGTGACGGTGCCCGGAATAGCCTGTCGGTGAGATTGCCGGCGACCCCGCCGATCAGCCCGCCCAGCCCCAGCGCCCAGAGCCAGGAGCCGCCGAGGCGCCGGGCGTAGAAGACCCCGAGGCACAGCACTGTGGCCTGAATGATGGTGAAGACCCAGGTGTAGTCGGTTCCCATGGAGAACGCCGCCCCAGGGTTGAGGTGGTACCGCCAATACAGCACCGGGGGCAGCACATCAATCTGCTGGCCAATCTCCATAGTGGCCTCGACCCAGAGCTTTGTGCCCTGGTCGAGGGCAAACGCGAAGACCGCGACTCCTGTTGCCAGGAGGATCGCGGTCCTGCGTGTTGGGGTTCTCTTCGAGGATTCGGACATCCCCGATAGTCTACCTACTCTCCTGCGGCTTCTTTCTCGATGCTGCCCTTGGAGTTGAGTTCGTTGAGCTGCGTCTCGATGTAGTCCTTGAGCCGGGCGCGGTAGTCGCGCTCAAAGCCGGTGAGCTCACTGACCCGCATCTCCAGGTCGCCCTTCTTCTTCTCCAGGGCGGTGAGGGTCCGGGTGGAGGTCAGCTCAGCCTCCTCGATCATGGACTCCGCACGAGTCTCAGCGTCTGTGATGAGTTCAGTACGCTTGGACTCGCCCTCGGCGATGAGGTCAGAGCGGGTCTGCTCACCCTCCGCAATGAGCTCGGTGCGCTGCGCAGTGCCGTCACTGATCAGCTCGTCCTTCTTGGCCTGACCCTCGTTGATCAGTTCGGAACGCTTGGACTCGCCCTCGGCAACATAGGCGGCACGAGTGTCCTCGCCCTCCTTGATGTAAGCCGCCCGGGTCTGCTCACCCTCGGACACATATTGGTCGTGGAGCTTCTGGGCCATAGCCAGCACGCCTGCCGCTTCTGCCGCAGGCTGATCGGCTGTCGGCTCGGGGGCTGGGCGCTCCTGGGCCGGGCGGGTGCCCAGAGCGTATTCGGGGTAGGCAGTGACGTTCGGATCGCCCTGGGGCTCTTCCTGCTCCTCCGGAGCTTCAGGCGCAGGCTCAGCCTCCTCCTCAATGGCCTCGATGGTGCCGGTGACCTCTGAGGAGCTTCCCGCATATCCGGAGAGACCGGCATCCTTGAGTTCGTCAGGCTCCACATAGTCGCTGCTGTCCAGCTGGTCCTGCAGTGTGCTGACCTCCGCCCGCAGCTCTTCGTTCTCCTGGATCAGCCGTCGCCACTCGACCACGACCTCATCGAGGAAGTCATCGACCTCGTCCTTGTCGTAGCCGGGGCGGAACTTGGTCTCCGGAAACTCTTTGTTCAGGAGATCATCAGGCGTCAGAGCCATGGGAAGCGTCACCTCATCATCAGTGGCCGGTTGCGGCGGAATAGCATCTCTGCGGGACAGGATACCCAGCCCACTTTCCCGCCATCGACCCAAACCTTCAAGTCAGGCTTCATTTGGGGTCTTGGCCAGGGTCATAATCAGGCGAACCCGATGATGATCGTTTTGGCGACCATCACTGCCAGGAACACAATGATAAACGCCATGTCCAGGGCGATTCCGCCCAGGTTCAGCGGCGGAATCTTGCGATTGAGCCATCGCAGCGGAGGATCGGTGACGGTGTAGATGCCCATGGCGAGCATCAGCACCAATCCCTTGGGACGCCAATGGCGGGCGTAGGATTCAGTGATGTTGAAGATGATCCGGATGATCAGCGCGAACTGGTAGATCGTCAGGATCAGGTACAGCGGTGCAGTGAAAAGGTCCACAGAAAGCTAGGGTACCCGGTCAGCTCTGGTTGAAGAACTTGGTGCTGGTCTCCGGCTCAGCCACGGCCTTCTCCTCCGCCAGGACCTCAACGTTCCTCGGCGTCAACAGGAAGACTTTGTTGGTGACGCGCTCGATGGACCCGCCCAGGCCGAAGACCAGTCCTGCGGCGAAGTCCACCAGACGCTTAGCCTCTGCCTCCCCCATCTCGGTGACGTTCATGATGACCGGGATGTCCTCACGGAAGGACTCGCCGACGATCTTGGCGTCGTTGTACGAACGGGGGTGAACAGTGGTGATCTTTCGCATTTCTGAGCTTTCGTCCCGGGATGAGGGGGCACGCTTGATGGGAGTCACCGGTGCCCGGTAGTCCGGATCCACCGCGAGGTTAGTCTGGTTGTAGGAGCCCACGGAGCCACCTTCGTTCTGCTCAGGCTCGGCAGTCGCCGCGGCGCGGTCTGCCAGCGAGACCACAGCTGGAGCCTGCTGGGCTGTCTTGGTTGAGGTGCGGGTCTGGGTGGCAGCGCCAGCACCGCCTGAGGCACCTGCATGACGAGAGGCGGGCCGCTCGTCACTGCCGAAGCTGTCCTCGTGGTAGTCATCACCGTCGGCCAAGCCGAGGTAGATCATGGTTTTCTTGAATGCACCGGCCATGGTTCTCGCTCCTGGGGAAGGTTCGGTTGTGTCGCGATGTCGAGACTACTAGGGGTATGGCCGCTCGCCGAGGACATCTCGCCCGATTCTTAGGCGTGTCGCGCCATATCTGACGGCGACCTCCAGGTCCTGGCTCATCCCCGCCGAGATCTCTGTGGCCAGCGGATGGTCCTGAGACAACGACGTAGCCAACTCGCCAAGCCGTTCGAAAGCCGGCTCGGGTGCGGAGTCCAGCGGCGCCACCGCCATCAGGCCGGCCAGCTGAAGGTGCTCTGTGCCGGCCACCGCAGCGGCAAGGTCCCCCAGGGCCTCCGGAGCCGCGCCTCCCCGCTGATCATCAGGGAGCGGATCGCGCAGATCAACCTGAAGCAGGACCTCAAGCGGCTGGCTCCGGATGCTCTCCTGCACTGCGCGGGCGGCCGCATTGCCCAGCGCCCGGACCAGTTTGGGGCGGTCAACCGAGTGCACCGAGGAGGCGTAGCGGACCACCGACTTGGCCTTGTTGGTCTGCAGTTGGCCGATGAAGTGCCACCTCAAGCCCCCCATATCACCCACCTCGGCGGCCTTGGCGGCAGCCTCCTGGTCCTTGTTCTCGCCGATGTCCCTGACGCCGAGTTCATAGAGGCGCACCACGTCGGCTGCCGGAAAATACTTGGTCACCACGATCAGCTCTGGACGGTCTGCCCGGCCCGCAGCCTGGGCTGCGCGGTCGATGCGCTCATGGACTGCTGCCAGGTTCAGCGCCAGTTGACGGGTGCGAGGGTCCTCAGCGTTCTCAGCCGCGGAACGGAGCCCAGTCGAAAAATCCATCACCACGAGTCTATCGCCGCTGAGTCCACACCAGGCCGGCGATGCGGCCCTGCGCCTGACCGGTCTGGTGGCTGCGGCGATGCGAAAAGAGGGCAGGATCCTCGATCGTACAGCCAGCAGCCTCATTCATCACGACGACGCCGGCTGAGGTCAGCACCGTGGCCGCCTCAGCGCGCAGGTCCAGTGCAGGAGTTCCCCAGCTGGTGGCCGACGCCAGGGCGGGCCGGGTTGCTGTGAGCTCATCGAACATCTGCTGCGGCACCTCGTAGCAGTCACCACAGGCACCGGGGCCGATCCATGCGGAGATGGACTCTGCTCCCCTGCTGCGCAGAACAGTCACGGTGTTTTCCAAGACTCCGGCGATCAGCCCGGATCGTCCAGCGTGAGCGGCTGCGGTCACCATGAGACCTTGCGGCCCGGAACCCACTAAAAGCACCGGCAGGCAGTCAGCCACCAGCAGGGCGATCGGCGCACCCTCTACGCTGACCCACGCATCTGCCGTCGGCGCCTCAGAGTCGGCTCGCTGAGCATCGGCATCCGCCAGATCAGCCGAGTGCACCTGGTTCAGAAAGTGCAGCGCGCCTGATTCCAGACCGAGATGCGCCTCTAGGCGGCCACGGTTCGCCGCAGCGTGGTCGGGGTCTCCCACATGCGTGCCAAGATTCCCAGCCTCAACCGACGTGAAGCCCAGTTGCACACCCTCATGCTCGCCGCGCCACCAGAAGGTGCCCAACGTTTCCCGTCCTGCTTCGGTTTTCATGGGCCTGTTGGGTTATCGCGGCTCTATAGCTGCATGAAAACCCGATACTGGCATGACAGATGCGGGCGGGCGCGTGAAGACGCAGAGCATTTACTTCAGGAAGTCGGGAACGTCGAGGTCGTCGTCGTTCTTGCCGGTGTAGTCGGACTCCACGATCTCGGGAAGCTCCTCTTCGCCCGCCTCTGCACCTGAGCCTGCGGTGACACGTTCCTGCGGGGAGGTGTCCTGGGAACCGGCCGTGGAGGCATAGCCTCCGGCAGTGGCACCTGCCACCGGCGCCACCGGTGAGGACGTGCGCTCGGGCCTGGCCGGCGCCGCTGGGGCTGCCGGTTTGGAGGTCACATCGGGCTGGTCGAAGCCGGCGGCGATCACGGTCACCCGGGCCTCGTCACCCAGGGCGTCGTCGATCACCGCGCCGAAGATGATGTTGGCTTCGGGGTGGGCCACCTCCTGGACCAAGCGGGCGGCCTCGTTGATCTCGAAGAGGCCCAGATCGGAACCGCCCTGGATGGACAGCAGCACGCCGTGGGCGCCATCGATGCTCGCCTCCAGCAGCGGGGAGGCGATCGCCAGCTCGGCGGCCTTGACCGCGCGGTCCTCACCATTGGCCGAGCCGATGCCCATCAGTGCGGAGCCCGCACCCTGCATCACCGACTTCACGTCGGCGAAGTCCAGGTTGATCAGGCCCGGGGTGGTGATCAGGTCGGTGATGCCCTGCACGCCGGAGAGCAGCACCTGGTCGGCGGAGCGGAAGGCGTCCAGGACCGAGACGTTCTTGTCCGAGATGGACAGCAGACGGTCGTTGGGGATCACGATCAGGGTGTCGACCTCGTCGCGCAGCGCCTCGATGCCGGTGTCGGCGCTGGTGGCGCGGCGTCGGCCCTCGAAGGTGAACGGGCGGGTGACCACACCGATGGTCAGCGCGCCGAGGCTGCGGGCGATCCTGGCGACCACGGGAGCGCCGCCGGTGCCGGTTCCACCGCCCTCACCAGCGGTGACGAAGACCATATCGGCCCCGCGCAGCACTTCCTCGATCTCCTCGGTGTGATCCTCAGCGGCCTGGCGGCCCACCTCTGGGTTGGCGCCAGCTCCCAGACCGCGGGTCAGCTCCCGCCCCACATCGAGCTTGACGTCAGCGTCTGACATCAGCAGTGCCTGGGCGTCGGTGTTGATGGCGATGAACTCCACGCCGCGCAGGCCGACTTCGATCATCCGGTTGACAGCGTTGACGCCGCCACCGCCGATGCCGACGACCTTGATCACGGCTAGGTAGTTGTTCGGTGTTGCCACGTGAGTATGTCCCTTAGCTCTTGAATGAAGTCACAGGTGCACGAAGACCCCCGCCGGTGAGCGATGCCGAAGAACGACTCCTCACTGTCTTCCCCGTCTCCAGTGTGTCCGATGCCTACCGAGGCAGTTCGCGGTTGCCTCGGGAGGCTCAAGCACTGTCGACGCCGTCAATGGCTTGCCTGTGACCGGCCGGGAGTCTTCGTGACAGGGTCATTCTTCTGTTCCGCCTCCACCGCCAGCAAGGTTCAAGTTGAGCTTGAACCTTAGCCGACCGGGGGTGCGGCCTGCGTTGGAGTGCTGCTGTTCAGTTGTCCCGACCACCATACCTGCGCCAGCTGGACTCACCTGGCAACCGGAGTCGACGGCGTGGACATGTCGGTGAGTGCTTCAAGGACAGCCCGCTGCACCGTGTTGGACGGGACCACCAAGGCCCCACCGGGAGCATGTGGGGTGCCTGCCTCCAGGCTCACCGGCTCTCCCGGAGACGAGATGAACTCCTCCAGCGATTCCGGTTCGGTCGTAGCGGATCGCAGGATCGTCTGAACGGCATCGTTGAGCTGCCGACAATTCCTCAGCACCACGATCGGATGCTGTGCGGAAAAGCCGGACTGCCGTGCTTGTCGGATGGAAGGACGTCTGGCACAGACATTCACCGAAGACTGCGCCGCCTCAAGGAAGAATCAGGGTGGGCCCTGTGCTCGTATCGTGTAGTCGGGGTAGGTGGAGGAACCGTCATTCTTCCAGTCCGCTCGGAGACCGTAATCGCCGGGCCATCAGCCGGCCCCATGCCCGGTGAACCCGCACAACATCGCCGACCTCAGCACCCAAACCCTCACAAAGCAGCAGGCGGCTGCGCTCCACCAGCAGATCCTCCACCGGATCACGGGCACGCAGACGACTGTCCAGGTGCGCCAGTTCCTCCCGCGTGACCACTACCTCCGGCACCGGCAGTGTGCGGATCTCTGAGGGCACCAGCTCCAGCACTCCTCCTCCGTAGCTGCGCCCTGCCATCTCCGCTCCCAACGCGGTGACGGAGTTGAGGAAACCTCCGGCCAGGGACACCGCGTCGCCGCGGGCACGTATCCGGTATGCGGTGTCTGTGGTGTAGGCACCGGCGTCGTTGACGATGAGTCGGGGCACAATGTGCGAACGCTTCAGTAATCCCAGCGCGGTGGACCACACCGAAGGCACGTCGTACCACGGTGTACGTATCCTGCACTTGTAGCGCTCGTGCAGGCCCTGGCGCTCACCTTCGAGAATGTACCGCTGCGCGCCTGAAGGGAGTTCGCCAAAAGGAACAGCGCCGAATCGTAGAAAATTGGTCGTCGATCCGCGGCTGGCGTTGGTTTCATGCACTGCGCGGTCATAAACGATCCCCGGAACATGATTGCTCCGGCCGAACATCGCATGAGCGAACTCGTGGAGGTCATACTCCTCCACGACACTGTCGGGCACCAGGAAGAACTTATTCGCTCCGGTCACGATGCCCACAGAGACCTCGGCCAGCTCATGGAACTTTCTCATCTGCGGCAGCCCCAGGATTCGCGCGTATGCGGCCTGCTCATCATGACTGAGCAGTGCCTGCATCCACTTCGACGGCGACGCCGCAGTGGGCATGAAGGGCTGGGCCCTGAACATCGCTGAAGGGTCCACACCCAAGAAGTCATGGGTGGGCTCGTGGCGGATGCTCAGAGCGCAGTCCTCGGAAGAGTGGACATGCCGCTTCACCGCCATGAGCAGCACCGTCCCCTGCAGCGCCTCCTCGAAGATGAGCTGCTGGGGCTCTATGACCAGCACGTGGGCGCACTGCTGCAGCAGGAACTGCCGAAGACCACCAGCATGAATGACATTGAGCAGCTCTGCAGGGATGACCATGGCCAGGCGGCCACCCGGCTTCAGCCTGTCGAGGCTGTCAATGACAAACGGGGCCCACGCATTGAGGTGCTTGGTGAAAGGCAGTCCATGCCTTGCATACAGGACTCTGGCGAGTTCCTGAGTTTCCGTGCTGAGGAACTGGTAGCGGATGTACGGAGGGTTGCCCACCACGGCGTCATAGCTGGGTTGGTCTGCTTGGTCGGCAAACTGGAGAAAGTCCATGGTGAATACCCGACGTTGGGGCGTCTCCTCGCCCAACACTGCTTGAGCGCGCTGGGCTTCGTCGGGGTCCAGCTCCACGCCGTGAACAATCTCAGGCGGCGGGTCCACGGACATCACCTGATGGAAGAACGCCCCGTCCCCGCAGCTGGGCTCAAGCACGGATTGGGCACCCTCAGCCAGCGCCCACGTGGTGAGAAATCGCGCGACCGCAGCGGGGGTGTAGTACCCCCCGCGCAGCTTGTCATAGGTCTGGTCGGCTTTCAGCTTCATGGCGACTTCACTCTAACGACCGCCGCGGACACCACGGATTGCGGCTCACCGGGTCACCGGAGTCGAGGGCGTGGAGATGTCGATGGTCGACGCCTCCTGAAAGTCCTGCTCCTCGGAGCCGAGGATTGCCTGGAGCACAGCAGCCTTCTCCTCCCCACGCTCATCGGAGCCCCAGACGATGGTGCGCCCATCGCCCAGTTCCAGCTGGACCGAATCGATGGAGTCCGCAGTGGCCGAGTCCAGCTGCGACCGTGCCTCCTCAGGCAGCTGGCCCAGCACAGAGACGATGGTGCCGAAAACTGCCTCATCCTGCAAAGCGGCTTCGGAGGAGATCTCCGGGGTCGCATAGTCACCGGCCTCCAGCTGCTCAGCACCGGCGAAGGTCCGTATCACCTCACCGTGCTCGGAGAACAGCAGCACGTCTGAGTCTTGGTGAACCTCCGCCACCGGTGGGTGCTCCATGACCTCCACGTGCAGGGTGTCCGGCAGCTCGATGTAGGCAGAGACATCGGCGACCACGTTCTCCTGCTCCAGCCGCTGCCTGACGGCGCCGCTGCTGACCTGGGCCACCGGCTCCCCGTAGAGGTCGGCCAGCAGCTCATCGGCACGCTGATCGGTCAGCAGCTCATTGCCCTGGAGCTCAATGCTGCGCAGCGGAAGCAGCGGGGAGAAGTAGAGGGTGGCCACCAGTCCCAGCAGGACGGCGAGGGCCGCGCCAAGGGCCGTCAGGGCTCGACGACGGCGCCTGGTCACCCTGGTCACCTCCGGCTCGGGGAACTCCAGAGCCGTTTCAGTGCCGGCACTCACCCGGTGGACTCCTGGAGGGCGGTGAGAATCTGCGGCGCCAAGGCAGTGACGTCGCCTGCGCCCAAGGTCAGCACCATGTCTCCGGGCTCAGCGGCCGCGACAACAGCCGCTACGGCTTCAGAGCGGCTGAGCACCGGATGGCCCAGCAGATGCGCGCTCACCCCGGCGATCGGTTTCTCACGGGCCGGGTAGATCTCCAGGACCACAGCTGTGTCGGCAGCGTTCAGCGCCTGCCCGAACTCAGCGGAGAAGTCACGAGTGCGGCTGAACAGATGCGGCTGGAACACCGCGTGGACACGTCCTGAGGCCGCGCCCTGGGCAGCACTGAGCACCGCGGCCACCTCGGTGGGATGGTGCGCGTAGTCGTCGATGACCCGCACGCCGTTGGCCTCGCCTGTGAGCTCAAAGCGCCGGGAGGAACCCCGGAACCACGCCAGCGCTCCGGCAGCCTCGGAGAGGCCGAGCCCGGCGGCCAGGCCGGCGCCCACTGCGGCTGTGGCGTTGAGGGCGTTGTGCTCACCCGGGGACGAGGGAAGCTCCAGGGGCCATGGAGAGTGGCCGGGCCAGTGCAGTGTGGCAGTCAGCCCCGTACCCTCCGGGGTGATCTCTGAGACCCGCAGATCCGCCTCTGCGGTGGTGCCGTAGGTGAGGATGCGGACCTCGCGGGCCGCTAAGGGTTCACGCACCTTCTGCAGCAGGGCGCGTGCTCCGGCGTCGTCCAGGCAGAGCACCAGCGCCCCAGTGGGCCGAATCCGTTCGGTGAAGTCGATGAAGACCTGTTCCACAGCTTCGGCAGTGCCGTAGTGGTCCAGGTGATCGGGCTCGACGTTGGTCACCACCGCGATCTGCGGGGTGTAGTTCAGCAGCGAGCCGTCGGACTCGTCGGCCTCGGCCACGAACCACTGGCCCGAACCGAGCCTGGCGTTGGTGCCGAAGCCTGCCACGGTGGCGCCAATGGCGAAGCTGGGCTGGTAGCCGGCGACATCGAGCATCATCGCGGCCATCGAGCTGGTGGTGGTCTTGCCGTGGGTGCCGGCCACCGCGATGGCCTGGTGATCTGCCATACAGGCGGCTAGGCCCTCGGAGCGGTGGAGCAGCCTGAGGCCAGCGGCGGCCGCGGCGTCGTACTCGGGATTGCCTGCGGTGGCCACCGAGGAGGCGATCACGGTGGTGATCGGTGAACCGGTCTCCGCTTCGACGGAGGCGATGTTCTGCCCGCTGTAGCCCACCCGCACCGGAACCCCGGCCGCACGGAACTCCTCGAGCACGGGGAGCTCCTTGGCGTCGGTGCCGGAGATAGGTACCCCGGCGGCGAGCATCAGCCGGGCGACGGCGGAGACTCCCACCCCGGCCAGACCCAGAAAATGCACCCTCCCAAGGCTGTCCAGGCCGCTCACCGAGCTGCCTCCAGCACAGCATGGGCCATACGCTCATCGGCGTCGGTGATGCCTGAGGAGGCCGAGTGCTGCTGCATAGTGGCCAGTAGCCGTGGATCCTCCAGCAGCGGCAGAATGTTCCGTCCCATCCAGTCGCGGGTGAAGTGTTCGTCTTTGACCAACAGCGCTCCTCCTGCCTCGACCAGGCTGCGGGCGTTGAGCTCCTGCTCCCCGTTGCCGACAGGCAGCGGAACAAAGACTGCCGGCAGACCGACGGCGGCCACCTCACACACGGTCGCCGCCCCAGCCCGGGCCACGATCAGGTCTGCCGCGGCGTAGGCCAGGTGCATACCGTCGAGGTATTCGCGCTGGAGGTACCCCGGAGTGGTCAGCAGCTCGCCCGAACTGTCACGCACCTGCTTGTCACCGCCGGTCAGGTGTAGCACTTGGGCCCCGGTGCTCAGCAGGTCCTCCAGCGCCTCGGCGACTGCCGTGTTCAGGTTCAGCGCTCCCGAGGAGCCCCCGGTGATCACCAGGGTGGTGCGCTCCGGGTCCAGGCCGAGCTCCTGGCGGGCGCGGCTGCGCAGCGACTCACGGTCCAGCTGGGAGATGTCCTGGGACATCGGCATGCCCACATGCACTGCGCCTTTCAGCGGCGTGTCCGGGAAGGCGGTTCCCACGAACTTCGCTGTGCGGGCGCCGAGCCGATTGGCCAGCCCCGGACGGGCATTGGCCTCATGGACCACCACGGGGAGGCCGAGTTTCTTCGCCGCACGGTACACTGGCGGGCAGACGTACCCGCCGACGCCGAGGACCGCATCGACGCCCCTGCGTGTCAGGATTGACTCAGCCTCCGCTGTCGCCTGCCCGAACCGGGAGGGGAAGCTCAGCGCAGCACGGCCGGGACGGCGCGGGAAGGGAACCTTCTCAATGAGATCGAGCTCGTAGCCGGCCTCGGGGACCAGGCGGGTCTCCAACCCGGCTGCGGTGCCGATCATCGATTGCGCGGCTGTGGAGTCCAGCCGTCTGATGGCAGCGGCGATGGCGAGCATGGGACTGATGTGTCCGGCAGTTCCTCCGCCGGCGAGGACGACGGTGGCAGCTGTCATGTGGTTCCTTTGCATGGTTCAGGCGCGGGCGGTCTTGTGCAGCGGTGCCAGTGTAGACCGCCTGGGAGTCTTCTTCCTGCGTCGCTTCGGCGTTCGAGCCTCCAGGCGCTGCCGCCGGGCAAAGTTGAGGATTACCCCGACGGCTAGCAGCGAACAGGCCAGCGCCGATCCGCCGTGGGAGATGAACGGCAGCGGAACCCCGACCACCGGGATGAGACCTGTCACCATGGCAATGTTGATGAACGCCTGGCAGACCAGCCAGGCGATGATCCCCATGCAGACCAGTTTGACGAAGCGACCGTGGTGGTCGTCTGCGGTGACCCCGTTGGCTACCCGGAAGATCCCCACGACCAGCACAGCAAAGAGTCCGAGCACGGTGACCGCACCCAGCAGGCCCAGTTCCTCGCCGATGATGGTGAAGATGAAGTCGTTGTGGACCGCGGGGATGTAGTCCCACTTCTGGCGCGACTGACCCAGTCCCACGCCCCAGAACCCGCCAGAGGCCAGAGCGTAGAGACCCTGATCGGTCTGGTAGCAGGGCTGAGTGGGGTGGTCGCAGTTCATGCCCAGCCAGGCGTAGACGCGCATCATGCGGTAGGGAGTGAGCCACATCAGCAGCGCCACTGCGCCGACGGCGAGCGTGCCCGCAAGCATGAACCAGCGGATGCCGACTCCAGCGGCGAAGAGCATGGCGCCGACCATGACGATGATGACGATGCTGGTGCCCAGGTCACCGCCTGCGAGAATCAGCACAAGCACCGAGAGCGCACCGGGAGCCACGAAGGGCATCATCCAATGGGTGAACTGGGTGACCAGCCTGCCCTTGCGAGCCAGCACAGAGGCACCCCAGAGAACCAGCGCAAGCTTGGCCACCTCGGAGGGCTGGCCCTGGACCGGGCCGATCCTCAGCCAGTTGGTGGAACCGCCTGCGGTATGCCCCCATGGAGAGAACACCACCAAAGCCAGCAGGACCCCGGCGACGATCATCGACGCCCAGCCGATCCAGCCCAGCCAGCGGGTGGGGACCAGGGTCAGAACCAACATGCCCACCAGCCCGACGCCGGCCCAGACTGCTTGTCTGGTCGCCGTGGTGAAGGCTTGGCCTCCGCTTTCGACCGAGGTGGAGGAGAGCACCATGGTCAGCCCGAAGGCGGCAAGGGCGATGGTGGCGCCCAGCACCAGCCAGTAGTTGGTATAGGGGTTACCCCCTTCGAAGATGCGCCAGAACGTTTTGACCCTCTCGGCACGGGCCGCAGCGCGCTGGGCTTTCCACGCCCTGCCTGCAGAGCCGTCGGAGGGCTCGCGGCCTTCAACCAGGCTGAGGTGCTGGCGCGTGATCTCCCCGGTGGGCTGTTCAGTGCTGGCCCCGCCGGCGGCACGGATCTCACCGTTGCTCTGCTCTGCTGGCAGCTCATGGGCCGCCTCGGGCGAGTCTGCGCTCGGTGGGCTCAGGAGGGAGGTGGGGAGGCGTGGTGCCCGCTTGTCCATGCTGGTCCTCCCTACTGGGCCGAGAATCCTTTGCGCTGCATCAATGTGGTCACTGCTTCGATGAAGGCTTCGCCGCGCTCCATGTAGGAGGCGAACTGATCCATCGACGCCGCGGCCGGTGCCAGCACCACCGCCTGCCCGGGCTGGGCGTGTTGGTCCGCTGTCTCGACTGCGCCGCGCATTGCCGCGACTCCATCATCTCCGCCGCCTGCTGATGTCACCGGCACCTGGGGGGCGTGTCGCTCAAGGCTGGAACGCAGCTGGGAAGTGTCTGTGCCAATGAGGATCACATGCCTCAGCCGTGGGGCGACCTGTTTGATCAGCGGGTCGTAGTCAACGCCTTTGGAAAGGCCTCCGGCAATCCACACCACATCGGTGAAGCTGCTCAATGAGGCGGCTGCGGCATGGGGGTTGGTCGCCTTGGTGTCGTTGATCCATAGCACATCGTCTGCATGGGCCACCGGTTGGATGCGATGCTCTGCCGGCCGGTAGCCGCGGATCGCCTGCCGTACCGACTCAGGGGCTGCCCCTGCGGCCCGGGCCAGTGCCGCGGCGGCCAGCGCATTGGCCACCAGATGCTTCGGGGCGAGCTCTCCGAAGTCGGCACGGGTGGCCAGCTCCAGTGCCTGGTGCCGACGATTGTCCAGGAACGCCCTGTCCACCAGGATGTCGCTGCCGTCCTCGGAACGGACCAGGCCGAGCATGGAGACATCCGGTGTCCCGGTGGTGAATCCGATGGCCCGTGCGCCGTCGACCACATCGGCCTCAGCCACCATCTGCTCAGTCGCTGCATCCTCGGCGTTGTAGATGCACGCGATCTCCGTCTGTTCGAAGATCTTGGCCTTATCGGCCCGATAGCCCGCCTGTCCGCCGTGCCAGTCCACATGGTCCTCGGCGATGTTGAGCACAGCGGCGGCCCAGGGGTTCAGCGGCTCGGTGTAGTGCAGCTGGAAGCTGGAGAGCTCCACCACCAGGGCGTCATAGCCGGCCGGGTCCCGGACAGCGTCCAAAATGGGGAGGCCGATATTGCCGCAGGCCACCGCTCGCCTGCCGTCAGCGGTGAGCATGGCCTCCAGCAGCGTCACGGTGGTGGTCTTGCCGTTGGTGCCGGTGAGCACCAGCCACTGGGGCTCTCTGGTCGCTGTGCCATCAGCCCCGGGCCGGGGCCCGAGCCGGCGGGCGAGCTGGATGTCAGACCAGACCGGGATCCCAGCCTCAGCGGCCTGTCGCATGATCGGTGAGTCCGGCCGCCATCCAGGGGACGTGACAATGAGGTCGGGGGTCTCCCCGCCGCCGGAACCAGCCCTGAAGTGTTCGATGGTACCGGTGGCCGCCTCTCCGAAGCGGATCTTGAAATACTCGCCCCACATGGTGGTGAGGGTGGCGGCGTCGTCGTTCTTCTTCTGAGTCTCATCTCCGTCGACGACCACCACCTGAGCGCCCAGCTCGGCGAGGGTGTCCGCGGCGGAGAAGCCGGTCACCCCGAAGCCGGTGACCAGCACGCGCAGGCCGGCCCAAGGGCCGTCCCAACCGCGCAGATGCGGAAGCTCACTCACTGCGTGAGCACCCCGCTTACTCGTGGCTGCTGACAACTAGTCATTGTGTCAGCACCCACTCGCCGTAGAAGATCGCCAGGCCCAGGCCCACTGCGAGTGCGCCGATGATCCAGAATCTGACCACCACGGTCACCTGGGCCCAGCCGGCGAGTTCGAAATGGTGGTGCAGCGGAGTCATCTTGAACACCCGTTTGCCGCCGGTGAGCTTGAAGTAGCCGACCTGGATGATCACCGAGAGCGTGATCATCACGAACAGTCCGCCGAGGATCACGAACAGCAGCTGGGTGTGGGTGAGAATCGCGAAGCCGGCCAGCGCTCCGCCCAGGGCCAGGGAGCCGGTGTCTCCCATAAAGATCCGGGCCGGGGAGGTATTCCACCACAGGAACCCGATCAGCGCACCGGTGATGATCGCCGCCACGGTAGCCATGTCCATGGGGTCGCGCACGCTGTAGCAGACCGCATCCACTGCACGCACTCCCCCGCAGGCCTGGTTGTGCTGCCAGATGGAGATGATGACGTAGGCGGCGGTGACCATGGCAGTGGCGCCGGCGGCCAGGCCATCGAGTCCGTCGGTGAGGTTGACCGCGTTGGTGGCCGCAGTGTTGATCAGGTTCGCCCAGATCACGAAGACGATCCCGCCGAGCACTGTGCCCAGCACCCCGAAGTCCAGCACGGTTTCGCGGACAAAGGACACCGCGGTAGAACCAGGGGTGATGTCCTGATCATTGGGGAACTGCAGCGCCAGGACGGCGAAGAGCACACCGACGCCTCCCTGACCGGTGATCTTGGCCCAGGGGGTCAGGCCCAGGGACCTCTCCTTGGTGATCTTCGAGGCATCGTCGAAGAACCCCACCAGCCCCATACCGGCCATCAGCAGCAGCAACAACAACCCCGAGGCGGTCGGGCCGGAGGCAGCGCTGGTGGTGAGCATCAGGATGCCGTGGGTGATGCCGTAGGCGATCAGTACGGCCAGGATGATCACCGCACCACCCATGGTGGGGGTGCCGCGCTTGACGTGGTGGGTGGTGGGCCCGTCGTCACGGATGAACTGGCCATAGCCGCGCTTGACCAGGAAACGGATGAACAGCGGGGTGCCGAACAGAGTGAGGATGAGGCCCAGCGCTGCCCCGACGACGACGGCGATCACTCAGTTCCTTTCGTCCGTGGCCATTTTGTCACCCAAAAGTCTAAGCCCGGCAGAGTTCGATGACTTAAACAGCACGACGTCGCCGGGCTGCAGGGCGGTGCTCAGCCAGTCCTCGGCCTCTTCCAATGAGGATACCCAGTGAACCTCCGAGCCCCAGGACCCCTCGGCGATCGCGCCTCGGTACAGCGGGTAGGCCTCGTCTCCGACCACCAGGGTCAGGTCGATGTTCAGCCGGACCACCGTTTCGCCCACCTGATGGTGGCGCCAGGCCGAGTCGTCCCCGAGCTCCAGCATCGGTCCCAGCACAGCCACACTGCGGCGCTGGCCGCCGGTGGACTCGCCACGGGTGAGAATCGCCAGGGTGCGCAGCGCCTCCCGCATGGATTCGGGGTTCGCGTTGTAGGCATCGTTGATGACGGTGACGCCGTCGGCACGGTCAGTGCGCTCCATCCGCCACCGTGAGCTGGGCCCCAAGCCGTTGAGCCGCTCAGCGATGTCAGCCGGAGCTGCCCCGGCCCGCCAGGCGACAGCGGCGGCAGCGAGAAGATTCGTGACATGGTGTGCACCGATGAGCCCGCTGGTCACCGGGTAGGCGCTGCGGCCCTCGGCGTCGCGACCCTCAAAGATCATGGTCAGCTCAGGGCGTCCCAGAGCATCGAGCCGCATCTGATGCGCGATGACCGCATAGCTGCCCGGGGTGGAGGGCCCGCTGCTGATCCAGCTGATCGGCGCTGCGGCACGGTCGGCCATGGCAGCGACCTGGGCGTCGTCGGCGTTGAGGATCACCTGTTGGGAGGCCAGTTCGGCCAGTTCGCCCTTGGTGGCGGCGATCTTCTCCGCTCCGCCGAACTTGCCGGCATGGGCGGTGCCGACCATGAGCACCGCTCCGATGTCCGGACGGACCATCTCACACAGCTCACGGATATTGCCGGGGGCGTCGGCACCCATCTCGATGATCAGGTAGCGGGTGTCCAGCTCGGCTCCGAAGACGGTGAGCGGAACCCCGACCTCACCGTTGTAGGAGCCCTGGGGAGCCACGGTCTGACCCTCCGGGCGCAGCAGAGCCGCCAGCAGATCCTTGGTGGTGGTCTTGCCCGCCGAACCGGTGATGCCGATGACGGTGGTCACCGAATGCGCCCTGATCCTAGTCACGATCTCCGCTGCCAACCGGCCCATGGCGACCACGGCGTCGTCGACGATCACTGCCGGGTGGGGCTGCCCGGAGGGGGTGTCGGTTTCGCGCTCGGCGAGCACCAGCTCTGCGCCGGCAGCCAGCGCCTGGTCGATGAACCGGTGGCCGTCGGTGGTCTCACCCGGCTTGGCGATGAACAGGGCTGCGGCGCGCATGCTCCGGGAGTCGGTGTCAGCATGGGTCAGTCTCAGCTGGTCGGGGTTCTCGACCCCGCGGAGCCGGCCGGCGACGGCCTCGGCGATCTCTGCGGCTGTCAAAGCGATCATCGGCCGCCCCCGGACAGCGTGGTGAATCCGTGGGCCCTCAGCGCACGGGCCAGCTCGGCCCGGTCATCAATGTCCACCCGGGTTCCGGCAAGGTCTTGGTGGTCCTCATGACCGCGGCCGGCCAGCAGGATGGTGTCCTGGGCCTCCGCGGCGGCCACAGCGGCGCGGATCGCCTCCTGCCGCGGCGAGATCTCCTGCAGTTCAGTGGTGAGATCACCGGTGGCAACGGCGTCGCGGGCTCCTTCAAGCAGCCCCGCGCGGATATCGGCGGGGTCCTCCCCGTGGGGGTCGTCATCGCTGATGATCACATGGTCGGCCATCCGCACCGCGATCGCTCCCATGGTGGGACGCTTGGTGACGTCCCGCTCCCCTGCGGCCCCGATGACCAGGATGAGTCTGCCCTCCGGCCTGCGGACGGCCTCCAGGGCCCGGATCATCGCATCTGGGTTATGGGCGAAGTCCACGATGGCCGCCGGCTGCTCGGCGATGACCTGCATCCGGCCCGGGACCTGGATGTGGAAGGGGTGGGCGGTCTCCAGTGCGGTGACCACATCGGCCCGGGTGAAGTCCTGGGTGCGCTTGGTGTTCGAGGCTGCCTCGAGCACCATCACCGAAGCCAGGGCGGCATTGGAGATGTTGAACCCGCCGGGCAGCGCCGTCGAGGTGCGGATCCGCTCCCGGGTGTGCCGGTTGACCAGGGTGAAAGCACTGCCCAGACCGCTGCTCTCCACCTCCACGACCTCCCAGTGGGCCTGCGTGGGCTGTCCGGTGGTGGCCAGGGTGACCACTTCCCCGGTGGCTTCGGCGGCCATCTGGTGACCGGCGGCGTCGTCCACGGTGATCACCGAGATCCGGGTCCTGGCTCTGCGGAACAGATCGGCCTTGGCCGCGAAGTAGGCCTCCATGGTCCGGTGCAGGTCCAGGTGGTCCTGGGTCAGGTTGGTGAACCCTGCGACGTCGTAGTAGAGACCGGAGATCCGCTGATAGCTGATGGCGTGGGAGGAGACCTCCATCGCCGCGGCCGCCACGCCCTTCTCCCGGAAGGAGTGCATCAGCTGATGCAGGGCGACCGCCTCCGGCGTGGTCATGTCCGAGGCGATGCGCTCTTCACCGGCGGCGATCTCGATGGTGCCGATCAGCCCTGTCTTACGCCCCTTGGGGCTCAGCAGAGTGCTCAGCAGCGAACGCAGGAAGTAGGTGGTGGTGGTCTTCCCGTTGGTGCCGGTGACCCCAAACAGCGCGGGGTCGGAGGTGGCGGTGGTGCCGTAGATGGCCGCCGCGGCCGGACCGGCGGCGTCACGGACGCCGTCGACCTCGATGACCGGGATCCGGTAGCCGGCGGCGTCCCTGACTTTGACCACGCCGGCGGGATCGGTGAGCACGGCGGCGGCACCGCGCTCCAGCACCTCGCCCATGAAATCCGCACCGTGGGCCCGGGAGCCGGTGACGGCCACGAACAGGTTCCCCGGCTCCACCAGCTGAGGGCTCATCACCGCACCGGTGAGTTCCACACGGTCAGCGGACTCGGTGACCGGGGTCAGGATGGGGTCATACCCTGAGGCGCGCAGTTGCTCAGTCAAGGTGCCGACGCTCGCGGTCGTCGCACCTACCACGGATAGTCCTGCCGTTCGCCCACGAATCCATCATAGGACTCGGACTCGGCTTCAGAGGGCGGGACGTCATAGCCGGCCAGGGTGTGGCTCATGATCTCGGTGAAGGCATCGGTCAGATCCCAGTCCCCGAACCTACCTTCGGGTCGGTGCACGGTGATCGAGACCAGGAACTGCGGGTCGTCCAACGGCGCTAGACCTACAAAATTCACGGTGTAGCCGTCGAAACCGCCGGCGGCACCGGCGGCCTCGGCCGTGCCGGTCTTGCCGCCGACCCGGTACCCGTCGATCTCCGCGTCCATCGCGGAGCCGTAGTCGACCACGCCTTCCATCAGCTTGAGCATCTCCTCGGACGTCTCGGCGGAGAAGATCTGCTCCGGCTCAGCGGAGACCGGATGCTCCTCCCCGTCGGGGTCGACATAGGCGTCGACGATCCGCAGCGGATGCTTGATCCCGTCATTGGCGATCATCTGGTAGAGCTGGACATTGTGCAGCACACTGCCGGTGTAGCCCTGGCCGAACTGGGTGGTCAGAGGCTGGCGGCGGTCCCACTCCTGAAGCGGGCGGAGAATCGACTGGCCTTCGATCCCCAGCCCGATGTCAATGGGCTCACCATAACCGACCTTGCGGAGGTAGTCGTAGCGGGTCTGCTCATCCAGCTGATTGCCGATCATCACTGTGCCGGTGTTGTAGGAGCGGGCGTAGATTCCCGCGGCAGTCATCTGGTAGTCGCTATGCGTGCGCGCGTTGCGGATCGATTCACCGTCCACAGTCATCCGATAGGGCACCGTGAACTCCGATTCCGGTCCGACCACACCCTCCTCCAGTGCTGCGGCAAAAGTCACCGACTTACCTCCGGAGCCCGGTTCGAAGTCCTGGGTCAGCGCCAGCGGCCGGCGGAACAGCTCATCGGTGTCTCCGGGGTCGGTGGGGTCCACCGTTTCGGAGTCGGCCATGGCGAGGATCTCCCCCTCACTGCCCTCACGCAGGTCCACCACCGTGGCGTTGCCCCATTGGGCGTTGTACTCATTGGCCTTCTCCGCGATGGCCTCCTGGGCGAACCACTGAAGGTCCTGGTCCACAGTCAGCCGCACGTCCTGGCCGTCGACTGCGGGGATTTCCTCGTAGGTGGCGGTGGGAATGCGCACGCCATCGGCCCCGACTTCGTAGATCCGCTCCCCGGACTCACCGGTGAGAGCGTCGTTGGCCACCGACTCCATACCCTCCAGCGGGCCGTCGGACCCTACGAAGCCGACGATGGAACCGGCCACAGGTCCGGCAGGATAGGTGCGCTCGGAGACCGGTTCGGCGTAGACGCCGGGTATCCCGAGCTCCATGATGCGCTGGTGCACCTCCGGAGTGACGTTGCGGGCGATCACCGAATAATGGGTGTCCTCATCGTCCAGTCGGTCCAGAATGTCCGCTGAATCTGCCTCGAGCAGCTCAGCAAGCTCCCCTGCGGTCTGCTCCAGGGTCACCGGGCGCTGCAGGCCCAGGTCGGCATCGGCCACGGTGTACTCCCCGGTCAGTCTGGGATCGGCCACGATGTCGTATCTGTCGGCGCTGCCAGCCATGAGTCTGCCCTGGGAGTCCAGAATGTCTCCGCGCGCGGCCGGCAGCTCCACGGCGTGCAGCCGGTTTGACACCGCCTGTTGGGCATGACCGGCCGGGTCAAGACCCTGGATGTGGAACAGCCGCCCGCCGAGCACCACCAGCATCGCCAGCATGATCGCCAGGCCGATGCGCATCCGCAGCGAGAGTGTTCGCGCCATGGGTGCGTCCTCCTTGCGGTCTCAGTCGGTCAGGTCGGGGGCTGGGATGGTTCCGCCGTTGAGGGCGGAGGCGGAGTCTGGGGCCGTTCCCGCGGCACCGGCATCATTCTCCCCCGCCGAGCTCTGCATCAGCGTGTGCAACGCGCCGGCCCCGAGAAGTCCGCTGGGGGCGCCCTCGGCCTGCTGGGCGACATCGCTGGCTGAGAGATCCGGACCGGTGTAGGCCGGAGCCCCCACAAAGCTGGAGGGAACGCTGGAGCTGGAGGCCGCCTCGGCCTCGCTGACAATGTGCCCACTGTCGAGGTCGAAGGTCCCGGCGGAGGCTGGCATCACCATGCCCACCGTCACTGCCGAGTTGGACAGCGCCTGCGGTGACTCCAGGAACTGGACCTGCTGGGTCAGCGCCTGGTTCTGGTGGACCAGGTCTCGGTGCTCATTGGTCATCTGCACCACCTGGTACTGCGAGTTGGCCACGTGGATGTTGACGGCCAGGACAGCGCCGAGGGCGATCAGCAGCAGCAGGAGCACCC
The DNA here is from genome assembly GCF_003600155.1 of Nesterenkonia muleiensis. GTDB lineage: Bacteria > Actinomycetota > Actinomycetes > Actinomycetales > Micrococcaceae > Nesterenkonia > Nesterenkonia muleiensis. The sequence goes on from NZ_QWLD01000053.1 coordinate 26,112, forward strand.
CGGCGATGAGCCCGCGTTGTCGGCGCCGCACCTTGGGAAGCGCGGTCAAAGACGGCTTGCGGGACGCGCTCGGGGCGGGCCTGAGGTCCGCGACGGGAAGAACGCTCACGGGGTGCTCCTTGCCATTGACCTGATCTTTTCGGCGGCCCGCAGCTTCGCGGAGGCGGCCCGCGGGTTCGCGGCGATCTCCTCCGCGCTGGGCGGCTCGGCTCCGCGCAGCAGGGGCCTGAACGTCGGTTTGTGCTCGTCGAGCTCGACCGGGAGCCCGGCGGGGGCCGAGGAGGTGGTGCGCGCCCCGATCGCCCGTTTGACGATCCGGTCCTCCAGGGAGTGGTAGGACAGGACGACGACGGCCCCGCCGACCGCCACAGCGTCCAGCGCCGCCGGGATGGCCCGCTCGAGCACTTCGAGCTCACGGTTCACCGCGATCCGGATGGCTTGGAAGCTGCGCTTAGCCGGATGCCCGCCGGTCCGTTTGGCCGCCGCGGGAACCGCGGAGTCGATCACCGCAGCCAGCTGGGCAGTGGTGGTCAGCGGCTGGGTGTCTCGCGCCCGCACGATGGCTGCGGCGATCCGGCCGGAGAAACGCTCCTCACCGTATTTGGAGAGGATGCCCTTGAGCTGCGGCTCGGTGATCTCGGCCAGCAGCTCGGCGGCGGTGGGGTCCTGCGAATCCACTGCGGAATCCATCCGCATATCCAGAGGGGCATCGTAGGAGTAGGCGAAGCCGCGTTCCACCTCGTCCAGCTGCAGTGAGGAGACGCCGAGGTCGAACAGCACCCCGGCCAGAACCTCGTTCTCACCCAGTTGGGCGGCGAGCTCGCCGATGGAGTCATAGACAGCCCGCACCCCCCGGAACCTCGGGCCGAAGCGCTGCAGCCGCTGGCCGGCGATCTGCAGAGCCTGGGGGTCCCGGTCGATACCGAGCACGGTGGCCTCCGGCACAGCTTCCAGCAACGCCTGGGTGTGCCCGCCCATACCTAGGGTGGCGTCGATGATCACCGGGGTGGCGGCGTCGCCCACTGTGCGGCAGGCCTCAGCAAGCAACTGGGTGCAGCGTTCCATCAGCACCGGGATGTGCTTCTCTGCTGCCTCCTGCGTGCTCATCGTCACCTCCGCGCTTGAGCCTCAGACACCGTCTGGACGACTTCGGCCCTTGAATCTGCTCCCCCACCGGAGGGGCAGGCCGCCTGACATCGGGGAAGTGACGTCAGGATTCCCGCAGCTCCGGTAAGGAGGCTCATTCAAGGGCCGGTATTGAGTTCTCAGAAGAGGCCGGGGATGGCTTCTTCGTCAGTGGAGGAGAATTCTGATTCTTTCTCCTCCAGATAGGTGTTCCAGGCCGCGGAGTCCCAGATCTCAGCGCGGTCACCCGCGCCGATGACTGTCACCTCACGGTCCAGTCCCGCGTACTCCCGCAGCCCGGGCGGGATGGTGATCCGCCCCTGCTTGTCCGGGGACTCGTCCGAGGCCCCGGAGAGGAACACGCGAATGTAGTCACGTGCCTGACGGGAGGTCAGTGGCGCCTGCCGCATCTGTGCGTGCACTGCCGCGAACTGATCAGTGCTGAACACGTAGATACAGCGTTCCTGCCCACGGGTGAGAACCAGCCCATCTGCGAGCTCGTCCCGGTATTTCGCCGGCAGGATCAGGCGGCCCTTCTCGTCCAAGCGAGGGGTGTAGGTGCCGAGAAACATGGCGCCTTCTCCTTCGCTCAGCCGATCAGGTCCACTGTTCGCCCATCGCGCTCCACTTTACTCCACTTTCCCCCACTTTCCAACCACAACAGGGCATATTCCTCCCCTGAACAGGCTTTTTATGACGTCACCGTCAGATCTGGAGAACGCTGAGGATGCTCTGACCTGTGGTTTTGAAGAGGGGAGCGCGGTGGAGGGCCCCGGGGTGGCTAGTGGAGCACAAAAAAAGCCCCCGCACCGATTCCGTGCGGGGGCTGGTGGAGAGAAGTGGGGCGCTACTGGCGCCGGCGCTCCTCCCACCTCTGCTCCAAGTTGGTCATGAACGTTCCGCCCGAGGGGCTGGGGGCGGAGCTGCGCGGGCCAGACCCACCAGGTCCCCCGTGTCCCCCGGAGCCGCCGTTACCGCCGTTGCCCTTGTTCTTCGGACTGGACGGGCCACCAGCGGTGGCGAAATAGACGCCTGCACCCATGATGATGAAGCCGGCGATCCCCACCGGGATCCACTGCTGGTAGATGCCGAAGATGAGGACACCGGCCCCGGCGACTGCCACCAGCAGTCCTAGGACCAGGTGGCGGACATTGAAGGTGCCGCCCACTGCGGACTCCTCAAGTGAGCTGGCGAAGCTGGGATCATCGGACTGAAGCTGCTGCTCCAGTTCTTTCAGCAGCCGCTGCTCGCGCTCCGACAGTGGCATGGGGTGCTCCTCATTAGGTCTGAGTTCTCTGACGCCGTGGAGAACCAGTCTATCTTCTGGAACCGCCCGACACATAGCCCAGGGTCGAAGCTGTGATGATCTTGTCACTTAGTTCCCAGCTGATCACCAGCATCATTCCCTGGAGCCGTCCTCCCTGGTCTCCAGCAGTGATGCCGGGCGAACCGGCGCCCCGGGGAACTTGCCGGCCACTGCGTCGAGCGCGCGCTGAGCAGCCAGCCAGTCCTGGTCCTGGGCGTCGAAGCTGAGCTGCAGGCTCCCATCTGCGCTGCTGAGCCGCTCGGCACGGAGTCCGACCAGGCGGACGGACTGCCGGCGTGGGCTCAGACTTCCCAACAGCCGCACCGTGTGCCGGTGCAGATCGGGCGCCGACTGTGTGGGGTGGGTCAGCGTGGCCGAGCGGGTCACGGTGGAGAAGTCCTGCCACCGGATCTTCAGGCTCACCCCGGAGGCGCTGAGCCCCGCGGCGCGGAGCCTGGCTGCGACCCTGTGCGCCAGGCGCAGCAGTTCCTTGTTCAGCTCGGAGTCGTCGCTGACATCTTCTGCGAAAGTCTCCTCCGCGCCGATGCTCTTCTCCACCCGGTGCGCTTCCACGGGCCTGGGGTCGATCCCCCATGCTAGGTCGTACAGCTGCGCCCCCACGGCGCCAAGCCGGTGGGCCAGCGCATCCTTGGGCGTTTCGGCGATGTCTTTGACCGTGCGCAGCCCCATAGCAGCCAGCACCTGGGCAGTCTTGGCACCCACACCCCACAGCCGGTCGGCCTCCAAGCTGTGCAGGAACTCCAGTCGCCGGGCCGGCGGCACCACCAGCAGGCCGTCGGGCTTGGCACGGGTAGAGGCGATCTTGGCGATGAACTTCCGGTCGGCGATCCCCACTGTGGCCGGAAGCCCGAACCGCTCCCGGACCCCGGTACGAATCAGCTGCCCCATCTGCTCGGGCTGCCCCAGGCGCCGTCGTGCTCCGGTGAGGTCCAGGAAAGCCTCATCCACGCTGAGCTGTTCCTTGTGGTCGGTCAGGCTGTCGAAATAGTCCATGATCGACGCGGAGAGCTCGCGGTAACGGTCCATATGGGGCGCGATGACCACAGCATCGGGGCTGAGCCGGCGTGCGCGGGCCAGCGGCATGGCTGAACCCACGCCGTCGGCACGAGCCTGGTAGGAGGCCGAGAGCACCACAGAACGGCCATCGCCTGCCACGATGATCTTCCGCCCCCGCAGCTCTGGCTTATCCAGCAGTTCGGCCTCTACGTAGAAGGCGTCCATATCCACATGCGCGATGATCGGCGAGGCGCGCCCTGGCGGTCTGGACTGCTCAGAACCCATAGGATCAAGAGTATGCCCATCCCAGGAGATATCCCCGGTCAGTCGGAGTTCGTCGAGGCGACCAACGGCCGTCTCAGGGCGTTCCTCTCCGGGAAGCGGGAGCAAGTCACCGCTGTTGATCCCGGGGCCGGGACTCTGGTGGACTCCCTGGTCTCGCTGACCGCCGGAGGTAAGAAGCTGCGTCCGGTGCTGGCCTGGTTGGGCGGACGAGCCGCAGGCCGGTCAGGGGACGAACAGGCTCTGACCGAGTTGGGGGTGGCGCTCGAGCTCTTCCAGGCAGCTGCGCTGATCCACGATGATGTGATCGACCGTTCTGACACCCGGCGCGGGCAGCCCAGCACCCACCGGTGGTTCGCCCGGCACCACCGGACCTCTGAGTTCAGCGGGGACTCTGATCATTACGGGGTGTCCGGAGCCATCCTGGTCGGGGACCTTGCGCTGTCCTGGGCCGGTGAGGTCTTCAGCGAGGCTGAGGCTGTGGCAGCAGACCCCTCCCCCGCTGGGCGGGAGGTTTTCCAGCGGATGCATACCGAGGTCATCACCGGACAGTACCTGGATGTGCTGGCTGAGGTCATCCCGCCTGCAGAGAGTGAGGCCGGCGCCGTGGGCCGGGCCCGGAATGTGCTGACCTATAAGGCGGCCAGATACTCCACCGAATACCCGTTGGCGCTCGGCTGCTCCCTGGCCGGCGGCGGTGCGCAGCTGCAGCGGGCACTGGCGGCGGCGGGGCTGCCGTTGGGCATCGCCTTCCAGCTGCGCGATGACCTCCTGGGGGTCTTCGGCGACCCCGAGGTCACCGGGAAGCCGGTGGGCGATGATCTGCGCGAGGGCAAGCGCACCGAACTGATCGCCTACGGGCTGCACCGCTCAGCGGCCGCGGCCGCCGCTGAGCTGGAAGCGGTGCTCGGCGATGCTGCGCTGGACGATCAGAAGGTGGCCAGGGCCCGGGAGATTCTGGTCAGTTCCGGAGCCCGGGCCGCGGTAGAGCGTGAGATCGCTCAGCTCGCCGAGGCGTCTGAGCGTTCCAGAGCAGAGCTGTCCCGCCTCGGCGTCGACGAGGATGTGCTCACCGACTTCGCAGCGGTCGCTGAGCTTCTGCTGGCGCGCACGTCCTGAACGGCTGAAGTGGTGAGACTTCGGTACCCTGAACGAATGAGCACCGAGGAGAGCTGGATCGGCGCAACGATCGGCGAGCGCTACACCATCGAGAAGCGGGTGGCCCGCGGCGGCATGTCCACTGTCTACCTTGCCACCGATGAGCGGCTGCACCGTGAGGTGGCGATCAAAGTGCTCTTTCCGCATATGGCCGAGGACCGTAAGGTGGTTCAGCGGTTTGAGCAGGAGGCACGGAACTCGGCGCTGATCAGTCATCCCAATGTGGTGCAGGTGCTCGACCAGGGACAGACCCGCGAGACCGCCTACATGGTCATGGAGTATGTCCCCGGCGCCACTCTTCGCACACTGCTCAAGAGCGGACCGATGACCCCTCGGCTGACCCTGGTCTACACCCAGGCAATCCTCGCCGGCCTGGCAGCGGCCCACCACGCCGGGCTGGTGCACCGTGACATCAAGCCGGAGAATGTGCTGGTCTCCCCGGAGGGCCGGATCAAGCTAGCCGATTTCGGGCTGGCCCGCGCAGCCACCCACCATTCGGGCACCTCCACTCTGATGGGGACGGTGGCCTATATCGCCCCCGAGCTGCTCTCCGGGGAGGGCGCCGATGAACGTGCTGATATCTATGCGGTGGGGATCCTGCTCTACGAGATGCTCACCGGTGTCCAGCCCTACACCGGGGACACCCCGGTGCGGGTGGCCTTTCAGCATGTCAACTCCACGGTTCCGGCACCCTCTGCCTATGTCCCTGGCTTGGCCGAGCCGCTGGACGAACTGGTCAGGGAGGCCACTCGCACGGATCCGGAGGACCGGCCCAAGAACGCCGAGCAGCTGCTGGAGCTGCTGGAGTCGGCCCGGACGCAGCTGACGGAGCAGGACCTGGATTTCGACGGCGCGCTGACCAAGCACCGCCGCCACCACCCTCCGCCACCGGAGCACGACGACGCCGGCCCCGCCACGCAGGTCATGCCGGCTGCTGCCGCTGTCTCCGCCGACTCACCGCCGGAACCGGCGGAACCTCAGGACCTCGACGACGATCCGCTGGAGGCCGCGACCGTTGCTGTCGGGTCGGAGGATTTTCCCACCTCCGTGGACCGCCGTGACCGCTGGGACGAGGACGTCACCACTGCTCTGGGCCAGGCGGCGGGCGATCCGGCGACCCTGGCGATGGAGGACCGTCAGACAGTAGCCGAGGTGCCGCTGCAGCTGGGCCGGCTCAGCGTCGAGGACCCGGAGACCAACGTTCAGCCGGCACAGAACACTCGGCGCCGCAGCTACGACCCCCGGGCGGACAAACGCCAGCGGCAGCGCCCGCTGGCGCAGCTCAACGGCCCTACCCCAGCCAGGCAGAGCGTGGCTGGGATCATCGTGGTGATGCTGATGGCCGTGCTGATGCTGCTGGGCTACCAGCTGGGGATCAGCAACAGCATCATTCCTCCGCTGGGAGGATAGCCTCCCGGCTCTAGGTGACCCGGGTGAGCGACTCTGCCACCAGGAAGGCCATCTCCAGAGACTGCTTGTGATTCAGCCGTGGGTCCACCAGGGACTCGTAGCGGGAGTCGAAGGCGGATTCATCGATCACGTCTGAACCGCCCAGGCACTCGGCCACGTCATCGCCGGTCATCTCCACATGCAGGCCGCCGGGGTAGGTGCCGGCGGCCTGATGGACCTCGAAGAAACCACGGACCTCGTCCATCACGTCGTCGAAGCGCCGGGTCTTGTAGCCGTTCTTCGCAGTGATCGTGTTGCCGTGCATGGGGTCGGTGACCCACACCACCTTGGCGCCGGCATCACGGACGGCCTCTACCAGCGGTGGGAGCTTCTCGCGCACATTGGAAGCACCCATGCGGGCGATGAAAGTCAGCCGTCCTGGTTCACGCTCAGGGTCCAGCGAGTCGATCAGCTGCAGAACCGTGTCCGGCTCGGTGGAGGGGCCGAGCTTGACTCCCAGGGGGTTGCGGACCCGGGAGAGGTAGTCCACATGGGCACCATTGAGGTCCCGGGTGCGCTCACCGATCCAGACGAAGTGCCCGGAGGTGACATACGGCTTCCCGGTGCGGGAATCGATGCGGGTCAGTGCCCGTTCGTAGTCCAGCAGCAGCGCCTCGTGGGCGGCGTAGAACTCAGTGCGCTTTAGGCCGTCGAACTCCACCCCGCAGGCGCTCATGAACCTCACCGCCCGGTCGATCTCTCCGGCGATCTGCTCGTACTTGGCGTGGGCCGGGTTCTCCATGAACCCCTTGTTCCACTGCTGGACCGCACGCAGATCAGCGAACCCGCCCTCGGTGAAGGCTCTGACCAGGTTCAGAGTAGCGGCTGACTTGTGATAAGCCTGCACCATTCGTTTGGGGTCCGGGATCCGGGCCTCTTCGGTGAAGTCGAATCCGTTGACGATTTCCCCGCGGAAAGTGGGCAGAGTCAGATCGCCGCGGGTTTCGACGTCCGAACTGCGCGGCTTGGCGTACTGACCGGCCATCCTGCCCATTTTGACCACCGGCAGGGAGGCTCCGTAAGTGAGCACCACTGCCATCTGCAGAATGGTCTTGACCTTGGCGCTGATCTTATCGGCGCTGACCCCGTCGAAGGTCTCAGCGCAGTCTCCGCCCTGGAGCAGGAACGCCTCACCGGCTGCGACCTTGGCCAAGCGTCGCTTAAGCTTGTCGACCTCTCCGGCAAAGACCAGCGGCGGATTGGCCGACAGCTGTGCGTAGGCAGCGTCGAAGTCCTCGTGAGCCCGCCAGTCAGGCTGCTGCTTGAGCGGAAGCTCGCGCCAGTGGTCCAGCCCCGGATACTCGGCAGCACCGGTGTGCACAATCTCACCCGGGGCGGTCAACGGAGTCTCGGTACGGGGCTCATCTGCGAAAGTCACCCCCACAGCGTAATCCTGCCGGTGACAGGCCGCCTAATACAGCTGGAGGCCATTCCACATGATGAGAGCCTCCGGCCCGCGGGAACCCTTGTTAGGACTGGCCGCTGCGCGCCTGGGCCGCCTCGGCGTAGAGCTCCTCCACCACCTCGGCGTAGTCCTTCATGATGTCTGCGCGGCGGATCTTCATCGACGGTGTCAAGTGCCCTGAAGCAATGGTGAAATCGTCCTCCAGCAGCTTGAAGGTCCGAATCGACTCTGCTCTGGAGACGGTGTCGTTGGCCTTATCGATGGCCGACTGGATGTGATCGATGATCGTCTGGTGCGTGATCAGCTCACTCATCGGCGTCTCCGGCGAGATGTCACGCTGCTCCAGCCAGGCCGGCAGCGTCTCTGCATCCAGGGTGACCAGTGCCGCCACGAAGGGCCTGCCGTCGCCGACCACGATGGCCTGGGAGACGATCGCATCAGCCCGGATCTGATCCTCCAGCTGGGCCGGTGCCACGTTCTTACCGGCAGCGGTGACCAGAATCTCCTTCTTTCGGCCGGTGATGGTCAGGTAGCCTTCTGAGTCCAGCGATCCGACGTCGCCGGTCCGGTACCAGCCCTCGGAGTCGAACGTGTCATCGGCCAGGTCGGGACGGTTGCGGTAGCCGCGGAAGACGCACACGCCCTTGCCCAGGATCTCGCCGTCCTCGGCGATCCTCACTGTGCAGCCCGGTAGCGGTTTCCCGACGGTGCCGATCTTGGTGGCACCAGGGGTGTTCACCGTGATCGGGGCGGTGGTCTCAGTCAGTCCGTAACCCTCCATCACATGCAGGCCGATGCCGTGGAAGAAGTGTCCCAGCCGGGCGCCCAGCGGTGAGCCGCCGGAGACCGCGTACTGCACGTTTCCGCCCATCCGGGCGCGCAGCTTGGAGTAGACCAGCTTGTCGAAGAGCGAATGCTTGAGCTTCAGCCCCAGCCCGGCCGAGCCTTCCTGCTGCGCCGTGGAGTAGTCAATGGAGGTCTGGGCGGCTTTCTGGAAGATCTTGCCCTTGCCGTCACCCTCGGCCTTCATCATGGCCGCGTTGTAGATCTTCTCGAAGACACGCGGGACCGCCAGCAGGAAGGTTGGCTTGAACGTTCCGAGGTCGTCGACCAGCTGCTTGATATCGGAGGTGTGGCCTACCCGTGCGCCGGCTGCCACGCAGATCACCGAGATGAAGCGGGCAAAGACGTGGGCCAGCGGGATGAACAGCACGGTGGAGGCGTTGATGTTGATGGCCTCCTTCAGCGAGGCGATGCCGTTGAGGCTGAGCTCGGCAAAGTTTCCGTGGGTGAGCTCGCAGCCTTTGGGCCGTCCGGTGGTGCCGGAGGTGTAGATGATGGTGGCCAGATCATCCAGGTTCGCCGCCGAGCGGCGTGAGTCGACCTCATCGTCGGTCACCTCGGCACCTGCGCTGCGCAGCTCATCGAGGTCCTCTCCGTCGATGGTCAGCAGATGCTCCACGGTCTCCAGCTTTTCCTGAGTCACGGCGCGGTCTACTGCCTTGGCGTGCGAGTCGCTCTCGGCGAAGACCAGCTTGACCCCGGAATCCTCGACGATCCAGGCAATCTGTGAGGGCGAGGACGTCTCATAGATCGGAACCGTCACCGCACCGGCATACCAAATCGCGAAATCCAGCAATGTCCACTCATAACGGGTGGCAGCCATGATCGCCACCCGGTCTTCGGCTCCGATGCCCCTGGCGATCAACCCCTTGGCAAGGGCCATCACGTCGGCGCGGAAGTCGGCTGCCGAGACATCGGTCCACTCCCCTGGGCTCAGCTGCCGGCCGAACAGAGCGTTGGCGGGGTTTTCGGACGCTTGGCGCTCCAGCAGGTCAGTAATGTTGAGGTCCTGCTCAACCTCCGTTGCGGCGGGCACTGCGTATTCGTTCACAGGTCCTTCTCCTCCCAGGGGATGTACCGTTATGTACTTACTGACCAGTATATGTGCTCTGGTTCACATTATCAGCCAGACAAGGTTCCACATGCTGCAGGGCGTTGGGGCACGAGCGCAGCAATGTGCCGATTCCAGACGTGATGACCGGCACCGGCGGCCGAGAGCCGAGCGGATCTCCCCGCCGGCGGAACCAACTTCAGGTGTGATGGCCGCGGCAACGCGGACGAGAGCCGAGCGGGGTCTCCCCGCCGGCGGAACCAACTCAGACGCGTGCGCCGTCGTCGCTTCCGGACCGCTTTGAGGGCATCTGCAGGAACAGCACCACCAGTCCCAGCAGGATGACTCCTATCAGCGCCGCGGTGGTCCAGCCGGGAAAACTGACCGGAAGGAACGGGAAGACGACCAGGCAGAGGATGCCGCCCAGGGCCAGCAGCGCTCCGATGACCACGCCGGGCTTCGCTCCGGCGACCGGGCTGGTGGGGTTGGGCGGACGGAACTCATCCTCGGCTTCGGCGGGCGAGTAGTCTCGGGGACCCCGCTGCCCGAGATTCTTGGGAACGGGCCGGCCAGGCTGCGGCTGCGAGGCTTTGCGCCGGTAGTAGGCGCCGTTGTCGGGTCGCTTATTCATGGGTCAAGACTATCGGCTCCGGCGGTTTAGAGTAGTACCGGCGTCCGGCCGGCTGAGAGGAGGAGAGGGTTAGGTGGCATCATCGCTGTTCTACCGAAGTGCCAAGAGGCTCGTGGTGGGGCCGGTGGTCAACACGGTCTTCCGCCCCTGGACAAAGGGCTTGGACAATATCCCGGCCGAAGGTCCGGCCATCCTGGCCTCCAACCACCTTTCGTTCTCCGATTCCGTGTTCATCCCGGTGGCTGTTCCGCGTCCGGTGAGGTTCCTGGCCAAGAACGACTACTGGAACCGCAAGGGCCTCTACGGGATGTCCAGCCGCTGGTTCTTCAACGCCACCGGTCAGATTCCGATGGACCGCTCCGGGGGACGGGCCAGCCAGAACTCGCTGGCAGCCGGTGAGGAGGCCCTGCGCAACGGTGACCTGCTGGGCATCTACCCTGAAGGCACGCGCAGCCCTGACGGCCGCTTGTACCGCGGCAAGCTGGGGATGGCCAAGCTGGCGCTGCGCACGGAAGTGCCGGTGATCCCCGTGGCGCTGATCGGCACCGATAAGGTGCAGCCGATCGGCCGCAACATACCCCGGGTCCGCCGGGTCGGGCTGATCATCGGTGAGCCCATGGTGTTCGAGGCCTACTACGCCAATGCCGAGGACCGGTTCGCCCAGCGGGCCGTCACTGATGAGGTCATGTCCCAGATCATGCGGCTCTCGGGCCAGAGGTACGCCGATGTCTATGCCTCCACAGAGAAGAAGCGCCTGGAGGATGAGGCCTCCGCCGCTGAATAAGGTGGGGTACTCATCCGGTCCCTTGCGGGACCTGGCTCCTAGTACTTACGTTGGGGTGACCTGACTCCGATGCTGAGGTACATGACTCGTCGTGGACGCGCTACTCCTTGCCGGGATCATCGCCGGTGCGGTCGCAGTCGCACTGCTGCTGATCATGCGGCTGAAGATCCCTGCCTTCGTGGCGCTGCTGATCGTCAGCGTCCTGACCGCGATCGCCGTCGGCATTCCCGCCGAGGAGATCCCAGAGGTCCTCGAAGAGGGTATGGGCGGGGTGCTGGGCTTTGTGGCCATCGTCGTGGGACTCGGCGCAATCTTCAGCGAAGTGCTCCGCGCCACCGGGGCCACCGAGCGCATTGCCCGCACCTTGGTGGAGGCTTTCGGCGAGAAGAAGGTCCCCTGGTCGCTGGGCACCGGCGGTTTCATTGTGGCCATCCCGGTGTTCTTCGACGTGGGCCTGGTGCTGCTCATGCCGATGGTCTACCGGCTGGCCAGACAGGTCGCCCTGCCCCTGCTGACCCTGGCCGTTCCGCTGCTGGCCGGCCTCAGCACGGCCCATAGTCTGATTCCGCCCACACCGGGCCCGGTGGCTGTGGCTGGAGTTCTGGGAGCGGATCTGGGATGGGTGATCGTCTTCGGCGTTCTGGCCGGCATCCCTGCTGTGATCGTCGCCGGAGTGCTTTATGGGAAGTTCATCGGCAATCGCATCCAGCCAGAGATCCCCGACGATGACGACGACGCCGGTGACACAGACGCCAGGGACCTGCCTAACTTCTGGCTGATCCTCAGCGTCATTCTCATTCCTCTGGCCCTCATTCTGAGCGGATCGATCGCACAGGAGGTGCTGGATTCAGACCAGCTGCTGACCCAGATCCTGGCACTGGTCGGTGATCCCTTCGTAGCATTGATCGTGGGCGTGCTGCTGGCGTTCTATGTGCTCGGCATGCGGCACGGGCTGGATAAGGACGCCTTGAGCTCCGTCGCCTCTAAGGCACTGGAGCCGGTGGGCATGATCCTGCTGGTCACCGGCGCAGGCGGGGTCTTCGGCGAGGTGCTGGAGCACAGCGGCATCGATGAGCATCTGGAGGAGCTCCTGACCACCACTGGACTGCCGCTGATCGTGCTGGCGTTCGTCTCCGCGCTCTTCTTCAGAGTCAGCCTGGGTTCGAGCACTGTGGCGATGGTGGCCGCCGCCTCGATCGTGGCCCAGGTGGGCAGTGACATGGATCTGAGCGCGCCCCTGTTGGGAGCCATTGTAGTGGCCATCGGCGCCGGTGGAACCGCCGTCTCCCATGTGAACGACTCCGGCTTCTGGCTGGTGAACCGGTATCTGAACATGGACACCAAGCAGACCTTCGCCACCTGGACAGTGATGCAGACCGTGCTGGCCGTCACCGCATTCGCCGTCGTCCTGCCCGTGTCCCTCGTCCTGTGAGGGCAACGGCATAAGAATCCCAGCCCCTGTTTATTCACCGCGTGAAGGTGCGCTGAGCACCCGTTCGAGTACCGGGTTGGTCGAGACGACGCCGAGCTGGATCAGCAGCAGCCCGACTGCCAGCACGATCACGATCGCCACGACGAACAACGGTGCAGTGACCAGCGCCATCAGAACCACCCAGAACGCGAGGGCACCGGCGGCGATCGCTGAACCGATGACAGCCACGTTCGCGGGCATCGTGACTCGCATCCGGCGGGAACGGTTGAGTTCAGCGGTGGGCATGCCGATACGGTCGAGGACGACGTAGAGTTCGCGGCGCTCGATCACCGCGGCGGTCTGGGTGATCGCGATCTGGCAGGCGACGACGAGGAACGACACCGCAGTCAGCGCGATCACCATAGTGCGGGCGTCCGCGAACATCAGCAGCTGGTCGGTGGTCATGATCTCGCGGCTGGCGCTGCTTTGGATCGTGTCGAGGTAACCGAGCATGCTGCCCGCTGGGATGAGCACGAACGTGGCCAGGGCGAGGGCGGAGACTTCCCGCCATGACGCGCGGGGATCGTCGATGACGCCACGTGCGGCGATCAGACGCGCCGGATCGGAGGTGCGCCTAGCTCGCCAGCGTGCGGCGCGGGACACCATGAACGGCCCGGCCAGGCCGAGCACGGCCATGACCGCGAGCACAGCAACAGCCAGGACGATGACGACCACGACCGCGCCCCACCCCTCGGACGCGGTCTGCACGACCAGTACTGCGATGCCGAGCACGGCAACTGCGGCGACCAAACGCAGCCAGCTCAGACGCGGTGCGTCCTGTCTGGTGCGCACTCCGAGCGGGGAGAGCATGACCTGGCGCAGACCGAGCATGCCGCTGGTCGCAGCCACGGCGATCAGGGCGGGAGGAATCGCGGCGGTGAGCCACCACGGCAGCCACAGTTCGGCCGCCTGCAGCGGCTTGCCGTACACGGTGAGCAGGCTCAGCAGGAACGGCAGGGCCGCCGACAGCGCTGTGCCGATGGTCACCCCGAGCGCGGCGATCACGGTCACCTCTGCGACAGCGATCCGTCTTACCCGTGCCGAGGTTGCGCCCAGTAGGCGGAGCGTGGCCAGACGATCATCTCGGCTGCGGGCGGCAAGCCTGGCTGTTGCGGAACCGAGAGTCACCAGCGGCACGATCAGCAAGCCAACCAGTGACACCGCGAGAACCGTATACCCCACCTCATCGGTCGGGGTGTTCCAGAATGCGATCGCGAGCATCGTCACCCCGAACGTCAGCAGGGTGGTCACCCCGGATGCGAGCAATTGTAAGCGGGTGAGCAGGGCCGGCGTTCCGCGGGGTCGGATCAGGAGCAGTGCTGCCGAGGTGTTCATCGTGTGGCCTCGATTCGTCCGTCGAGCAGGCGCACGGTTCGGTCACAACGTGCCGCGACCCGTTCGTCGTGGGTGACGATGACCAGAGCCCGGTCTGCACCGTCATTCGAGGCCAGCAACTCGTCAAGCACCTCATCGGCTGTGCGGGAGTCAAGCGAGCCGGTCGGTTCGTCGGCGAAGATGATGGTCGGATCGGTCACCAGGGCTCTGGCGATCGCGACCCGCTGGGCCTGGCCTCCGGAGAGCTGCCCGATGCGACGGTCGCCGAGCCCCAGAAGCCCGAGACGGTGCAGTTCCGCATTCGCCTGCAGCACCGCTGCAGCCATGCCGGTGCCCAGCAGCATCAGCGGGAGGGCGACGTTCTCCACAGCGGTGAGCTCGGGGATCAGCATGCCCTGCTGGAAGACGAACCCGAAGCGGTGCAGCCGGAACGCCGAGCGCTTCGCGTCCGAGAGCGTGGTGATATCGTCAATACCCCCATCGTCCGGACGGCGCAGAATCACCTTCCCCTCGTCTGCGGCGATGATGCCTGCGACGGCGTGCAGCAGGGTGGATTTGCCTGACCCGCTCGGCCCCATGATCGCAACTGCTTCCTCGGGGTAGAGATCGAGGGACGCCTCGGTCAGTACCTGTGTCTGCCCGAACGCCTTACTGACGTTCTCTGCCCGAAGCAGCCAGTCACGGGTCTGCCTCTCTGCAGTCGAGAGCTCGGAGCGGCGGTGGCCCTCGGGATCGGTCGTGGTACTCATGTTCATGTTCTCTTTCGCTCTGACATGGTTTCGCTGACGTTCTCAACGCTAGAAATCAGACTCGAGGCGGCACCACCACCCTGGGGTGGACGTTTCGAACCCGCTGCGAGCGCCTTTACACCCAGGGGTGGTGGTCTCGGGATGACTTCGCCCGTACCGTCGATAATTGGATGACAGCCGACCGCGAGCGCGCAAAGGGGTGAAGGAAGTCTGTGGGCACGGAGACGACGTTGAACGAGCCGGTGCTGCGGAAGCCTCGGATCGCCCGTTGGTTCGCGGCACGCCCGCGCATTCTCGATGCGCTGGTGATCCTGGCGTGCGTAGTGCCCACTGTCTTGGCCCTGGTGCTGGTTCCGCCCGACCACGCGTGGCTCGGCTACCTGTGCGCAGCAGGAGTCGCAGCCGCTTTCTGGTGGCGCCGCTCCCATCCGTTGCCTGTCCTTCTGATTGCGGTAGGCTTCGCCGCGCTCAATCCGATCTCATGGGCCAGCACCTCAGTCGCGACGTTTGAGAGCTTCTTCGGCGTCTATGCCCTCGCCGCTGGCACCAAACTGCGCACTGCGATCCTCGGATATCTCATCAGTGAAGCCGTCATCTTCGCCGTATCCGGAGTGGCCCTGCTGCTGGAGTTCCGCGGCGAGTTCCCGGCAGTGTTCCTGCAGCCCGGAGCGTTGATCGCACTCGCCATCGGCGTCGCCGTGCGCGCCAACCGGTCGCGCGGAGCAGCCCTCGAGGATGTGGTCGCGATGCGGGAGGAACGAGCCGCGGCAGCCGAACGCGCCCGGATCACCGCAGAGATGCACGATGTGCTCGCTCACTCGGTCACAGTCATAATTGCTCTGGCCGGCGGTGCGCACGCCGGATGGGAAAAGCATCCAGAACGCGCACGAAACGCTCTGGAACAGCTCGGCACAGTGGGTGCGCAGACGTTGGAGGAGGTGCAGCGCATACTCCGGGTGCTCCGAGAGGGCGATGGTACTCTTGACGCCGAGCTGGAGCGTTCCGGCTACAACCTGCCTTCCCTTCAAGAACTGGTGGATGTCTTCCGCGCAGCCGGTCTTCCCGTCACGTCGAACTGGTCCGAAGCCGCAATTCCGACCGAACCGACGCTGCGCACCACGGTGTATCGCATCGTGCAGGAATCCCTCACCAACGCGCTCCGTTATGCAAAAGGCGCAACCTATGTGGAAGTCTCCGTGCAACAGCGTGATGACGACATCACGGTGACTGTCACGGATAACGGCAACCCCGCTCCGTCACCGCCGGTGGGGGCAGGTGTTGGACTGCGAGCGATGCGTGAGCGAGCTGCAGCATTCCACGGCAGCCTCACCGCCGGGGCGCTGCCGACCAGCGACGGAGCTCCGGGCAGCGGATGGCGGATCTGTGCCACGCTTCCCGTTGAAAGAGGGGGCTGTAGATGAATGAGATAGATGGGGACGCGCTTGGTGTGATTGTCGTCGACGATCAGCCGCTGGAACGCACGGGGATCGCCCTGATCCTCGATTCCGACGACGATATCGACGTCATCGGCGAAACCGGCAGCGGTGAGGCCGCGATTGAGCTTGTCGCCTACCACCAGCCCGATGTGGTCCTCATGGACGTGCGCATGCCGGGCATGGGCGGTATCGAAGCCAGCCGCATCATCACCAGTGAGCATCCCTCCGTGAAGGTGATCGTGCTGACCACGTTCGATCTCGACGACTACGCTTTCGGCAGCCTTCAAGCAGGTGCGAGCGCGTTTCTTCTGAAGAGCACCAGGCCGGGAGCTCTTGTCGAAGCGGTGAAGACCGTCGCGTCGGGAGAGGCGGTCGTCGCACCGCGGATCACCACCCGGCTCATTGAGCACTACCTCGACGCCCCGGCAGAGACCGCCCAAAGAAGGCGACAAGTGCCGTCACAGTCTTCGGAGTTGGAGGTGCTGAGCCCGCGCGAGAAGGACATCTTCACCGCAGTCGCCCGGGGGCTGAACAACGCCGAGATCGGTGCGGAACTGCATCTGGCGCAGTCCACTGTCAAGTCACACATCAACTCGATCTTTGCCAAGCTGCACCTGCGTGACCGTGTACATGCCGTGATCCTCGGCTATGAGCTGGGAGTCAGGTGATCTTCGGCATGGTCACCGAACCGCGCCTGAGTCCTCGGTCAATCGCTCCCTGGCATGCAGTAGTGTCCACAGCAGCACTGCGCCGAGGGTTCATTCCCAGCGGAAGAGTGCGGCGGCTACCCCGGTGCCGATCAGGGTGGTGGCGGCGAGGCTGGTCCAGTTCTGCCAGGCCACCGTCTCGCCGAGCCAGGTAGACTGGAACGCTTCAACGGCGGCACCGAAGGGCAGCCAGGCGCCAATCTCGGCCAGCGTATCGGGCAGGTTCTCCACAGGCCCGAACATGCCGCCGAGCGCGGCCGTACCAAAGAACACGACAATCCCGATAGCAATCGCCGCGTTGGGCGTCGGTGCCACCGAGGCCACCATGATGCCCAGTGCATACATCGCGACGCTGGAGGCCAACAGCACCATCACCGCCATAGGCACATCGGTGGGGAGGTTAGCGTCGAAGAAGATGAGCGCGATCCCGAAGGCGATGGCCATGCCCAAAAGGACTTGGATAAAACTGACCACAATCTGGGCCACCAGGACCATGACAGGGGAGGCCGGTGTCACCGCTAGCCGGCGGAGTATATGGGTCTTGCGGTAAGTCGCCAGGAAACTGGGGAAGTTCATCATCGCGACCATTGCCAGCACCAGGGTGATAACCACCGGCAACGCATACACGTCCAGCACGGTGACACCGGGGCCGACTTCCTGATGGAGGTCGTCAAACATCATGCCCTGCATCACCAGCAGCAGAACGGGCAGGCCTAGCGGAACGATCATCCCGGACGTATCGCGGGTGATCATCTTTGCCTCCGCCTGGATCATCCGCAGCCATGCCGCAGCACCTGGGCGGCGGGCCTGGATCGTCGTCGTTGTTGTTGTCATGGGTCTCAGTCCTCTTCCTGGTCGTCGTGTAAGTCTTTGCCGGTCAGTTCCACGAAGGCGTCCTCCAGTGTGGGGACCCCGGCCTGGGCTTTCAGCTGATCCGGAGTGCCCTGAGCAATGATCTTCCCGGCGTCAATCAGAGCTACCCGGTCACAGAGCCGTTCCACCTCATCCATGGCATGACTGATCAGAATCACCGTCTGGTCCTCCAGCGACTCGATGGTCGACCACACCCTGCGCCTCGCCTTGGGATCCAGGCCGGTAGTCAGCTCATCGAGGATCACCACCTCAGGCTGCCCGATCAGCGCTAAGGCAATGGAGAGCCTCTGCATCTGGCCTCCAGAGAGATTGCTGAACTTGGTCTTGGCCTTCTCTTGGAGTTCCACCATTGTCAGTGCCTGATCGGCGTCCAAGGGTTTCGGGTAGAAGCTGCGGTAGAGATCGACCAGTTCACGGACGGTGAGGGCATCATGCAGGGTTGCCTGTTGCAGCTGGACGCCGAGGACCTGACGGACTTTCGCCCGGTCGGCGAAAGGATCCAGACCCAGAATCCGCACGTGGCCCTGAGTGGGCCGGCGCAGCCCGGCGATCATCTCCACCGTGGTGGTCTTACCAGCCCCGTTGGACCCCAGGATCCCGAAGGTCTGCCCGGCAGGGACCTGCAGGCTGATCCCATCGACTGCTGTCTTAGTCTTGTAGCGCTTGACCAGATGCTGGGCATCGGTGGCCAGAGGCGTTCTGGTAGCTGTCATGCTGATCAGTCTTCCGCGGCTGGCTGCTGCGTGTACGTGCCAACAGTCATCACCTCACCCATGACTTTCGGCACCTATCACCCTGCCCGATCAGCCCATAGGCTTGATCACCATGGAGGATCACCGCCGCGAGACCCATGTCCCCAGCTTCGGCCTGAAGGAGGGTCGTCGCGCTGAGGAGTTCGCGGGGTACACGATTCTGCTGCTCAGTCTCGGCATTGGTGTGATCACCCTCATCTTGGGCGACCTCACTGTCCCGAGATGGCTGTGGACAGGCGTCCTGCTGGTCTGGATTATTGCAGTGAACGTGTGCATCAGCGGGCTGATGGGCCGGGCAGGCGAGCTGTCGTTCTACCTATGCGCGCTGCTCACCTCCTGGGTGCTGGTGATGACGACGTTGTCTTCGGGCGGCTTGATAGTGGTGCTGATGATGGTGGTCGCCGCCGTGGGAAGCTACCTCATGCCGATGCGCTGGGTGCTCGGGGTGGTACTGCTGAACTGCCTCGTCATCTTTGGGCATACGCAGGTCACCGGTGTCGAGCTGGTCGAGTCTCTGGTCTTTGTGGTCTTCTACCTGATTCTTCATCTGGCCACCGTCTTCATGGCCTTCGCGACGTCGAAGGAGACCCAGCTCAGGGCCCAGCTGGAGCAGAAGAACCTGCAGCTGGAGGCCGCAGCAGTGCTGCTGGAAGACACCGCCGCCTCCTCCGAACGGCTGCGCATCTCCCGGGAACTCCACGATCTGATCGGCCACCAGCTCACGGTGCTGAACCTGGAACTGGAAGCGGCCAAACACCGCGACAGCACCGCTGCACGTCAGCATATAGACCAGGCTGCCGAGGTGGCCAAAGGCCTGCTGACAGATGTGCGCACCACCGTGGGACAACTGCGTCAGGACAGCCACGGAGATCTGCAGCAGAACCTGGAGCGGCTTGCCAGTGCTGTGCCCAGCCTGGAGATCCACATTGATGTCGACCCCGGGATACAGACCGACGAAGACGTCTCCGCCACTGTGGTGCGTGCGGCCCAGGAGATCATCACTAACACCATCAAGCACGCCGAAGCCACCGAACTAGTCCTGACCGTGACACAGGACAACGGCACCCTAACCCTCACCGGCACCAACGACGGCACCGCACCACGGAACATCACACCAGGCCACGGCCTCACCGGACTGCAGGAGCGCCTGGAAATCCTCGGCGGAGACCTGGAGATCCACACCACACCGCATTTCACAATCGAGGCTCAGCTCCCATTGGGACGTGATCGTAAACTGCCGACATGAGCCGGACAGCTCAGTGCTGTGGTATCAACGGACTCGCCGCACAGGTAGCCACAACTGACTGAGGGCAGGCAGTATTGCTATGGTACGTCCATCATCTGAGCACGGAGCAGCCCGTGGAGAGGACTTTCGATGAATACCCTCGGGAACTATGAGTCGGCAGTCCGGGTCATCGTCATCTCCCTCGAGGGTCTCGGCGTGGCGACGATGATCATCGGCTTCCTCATCGCGGGAGTCTTCTCGATTCGCGCACTGGTGCAGGGCCGCAGCGGACGCACTGCGTTCCTGGTCCTCCGGAGGCTGGTCGGCTCGTCGATCCTGCTCGGCCTCGAGATCCTTGTCGCGGCCGAGGTCATCCGCACGATCATGACCCCTTCTCTGGAAGAGGCCGCAACCTTGGGGCTCATCGTGGCGATCCGCACAGTTCTGAGTATTTCCATCCAGATCGAGATCGACGGGATACTGCCCTGGAAGCGGGCGCTGCTCGCCAACGGTGGTCAGATGCTCGCAGAATCGGTTGCCCGGGAGGCCAAGACCCGTGAGACATCCGCATCCGGGGACCGCTGAGCAGCGACAGTTCGATCTCACCCACCACCGCACAGAGGAGCCCTGATGATCCCGACGATGCGCGCTGTCGTTCTCGAGGAACCCGGACCAGTGACGAACCTTCACGTGCGGGAACTGCCGATCCCCGAACCCGCACCGGGATGGGTCCGGATCAAGGTCAGGGCGTTTGGGCTCAACCGATCCGAACTCCACACCCGGCTTGGCCTCGCCGAAGGAGTGACATTTCCACGAGTCCTCGGGATCGAAGCGACTGGGGTCATCGACACCGACCCCGGCGGAACACTTCCCGCTGGTCAGCAGGTCATGACCATGATGGGCGGCATGGGCCGCACCTTCGACGGCGGCTATGCCGAATACACCTGCGTCCCCGCCAGCCAGGTCATCCCCTTCCACTCCGATCTGGACTGGGCTCGTCTGGGAGCGGTGCCCGAAATGGTCCAGACCGCTTACGGTTCGCTCACCGTAGGGATGGATCTGCAGCCAGGAGATCACGTCCTCATCCGGGGAGGCACATCGTCGGTCGGCATGGCTGCCGCGGTCCTCGCCAAGCGACGCGGTGGCATCACCGTCCTCTCCACCACGCGCAGCCCAGACAAAACCAGCAGCCTCACCGACCTCGGCGTCGACCATGTGCTGATTGACGACGGCGAGATCGCAGCCCAGGTCCGGGCCATTGTTCCCGACGGCGTCGATGCGGCACTCGAACTCGTGGGCACCCCCACCCTGCCGGACACGCTGAAGGCGACCCGCGTTCACGGGGTTGTCTGCTTCACCGGCATGCTCTCCAATGAATGGGTGGTGGAGAACTTCTATCCCATCGACTACCTACCGGCCGGAGTCCGCCTCACCGCATACTCCGGTGCGGCCCGCGATCTGCCCCCGGACGCCCTCCAGGGCTACCTCGATGACGTGGCAGCAGGTCACGCCGTGGTCCCTGTTGACCGGATCTTCAACCTCGACCAGATCCAGGAAGCCCACGCACTGATGGAGTCCGGGCAGGCCCGCGGAAAACTGGTGGTGACGACCGAGCACAGCTAGACGACGGCGATGTCGCCCCTAGCACTGCTGACCGCCGGGTTCCATCCACCCTTAACTCATTAGGGAACGTAAGCCCCGGCAACTCCTATTGGGCAGACAGGCCGGCAGCGGGCGGAGTGCGGGAAAGCGCTCGGGCCGGAAGGAATGAGGCCAGCGCCGCCGCCAGGAACGTCACGCCCCAGATCATCCCCATCCGGTCCCATGGAATGCTCAGCACCATGGTGACATCGTCACGGGCAACCAAGGAACTCACGCCGCCCCAGGCAAAGAGCGCCCCAAGTCCACTGCCCAGCACCAGCGCGACGGCGGCCATCAGCAGTGCCTCCAGGGTCACCATCGCACCGACGGAGCCGCGGGTCATTCCCATCGCACGCAACAGGGCGGCCTCACGGCGCCGTTCGAAGACCGAAAGCGCCAGGGTGTTGCTCACCCCGACCACTGACACCAGGACCGAGGCGGCGAGCAGGACCAGCACCACCACCAGGACGGTGTCGATCACCTGGGTGTAGCTGGCCCGATCCATCGCTGCGTCCAGAGAGACCTCCCCGGCGGAGGCCTCCACCTCATTGCCCAGCCGGGTGAGGTCCCCCATGCTGGCAGACTCGGAGATCCGCAGCACCGTCATCGCGGCACTGCTCTCGAAGGACCACAGCTCAGCAGTATCAGCCAGGACCTCTGGTAGCACGACCGTGTCGGCCGGGACCCAGCTCGCGGGAGCAGCCGTCACGGTGATGGCAGCCCCCAATGCTCCGCTCTCTGCGGTGCCGTGGGGGGTCAGAGTCACCTCCGCAGACTCGGCCATGCCGGCCTCGAGCAGATCCGGGGAGATCAGAGCAACAGGTCCGCCGCTGTGCTCTTCCTGGAACACCGACTCACTGCGGGCGATCTCTTCGATGGCCGACTCCTCGGCAAGGATCACCCGGCCCTCGACCGATCCGGCCTCGATCCCTTCACTGTCAAGGGTTGCCTCAGCACCCGGCAGCTGCTGGTGCCCCACCACGGTCGGTGATTCTTCCAACACCTGTTCGGTCTGCTCTGAGGCAGTGCCAAGGCTGGCGTCTACCGGGTTCCGCTCTGCCAACTCATCACTGAGTGAGTGCTGTGCCGTCATCGCCCCCATCGTCATGGTCGAGACCAGGGTGACCCCGATCAGCAGCGCCGAGGTGGTCACCGCGGTGCGCCTTGGCACCGCACGAGCGTTCTGGGCTGCGAGCCGGCC
This sequence comes from Nesterenkonia muleiensis, assembly GCF_003600155.1. GTDB lineage: Bacteria > Actinomycetota > Actinomycetes > Actinomycetales > Micrococcaceae > Nesterenkonia > Nesterenkonia muleiensis. The sequence goes on from NZ_QWLD01000053.1 coordinate 48,553, forward strand.
AGGAACGCGCAGCTGTGGCAGCGCGGCGACCAACCGTCCGAGGAAGGAAACGACGGCGGGCACCAGCACCCGGCCCATGAGCAGCACCCCGGAGAATCCCACCACCGCCCCGGTGGCGCCGATCATCGGCGCATGCAGCACTGCCGCGAGCAGCACCCCACCCAGGCCGCCGGCGGCGAACAGGATTCCCAGCACAGTGCGCACCCAGGCGATCCGCCTCTGGTCGGATGCGACCTCCACCGGACGCAGTGCCTCCATCGGAGAGGTACGCCCGGCCTTCAGCGCAGGCATCACCGCCGCCAGCACAGTGACAAGGACACCTAGGGTCAGACCGGCTGCAATGGCCAGAACGCTCAGCTCCGCAGAGGCGAAGCTCTCCTGCCACAGTCGTTGGGCGGCGAAGGCGATGCCGCTGGCGGCAGACCAGCCCAGCAGCACGCCCAGTACACCGCCGAGCAGCCCAAGCAGAGCGCCTTCGGCCACGGTGGCTCGCCGCAGCTGACCCGCTGTGGCTCCGACCGCGCGCAGCAGGGCCATGGTCCGCGAGCGTGAGGCGACCAGTACCTGGAACGTGTTGGAGATGACCAGGCTGGCCACGAAGACGGCGATCGCGCCGAAGCCCAGGCCAATGCTGACCAGCACGGTGGACTGACCGGCATGTTCTGCGATCCACGCATCGATGATCTGCTGGTGCGTGTGGATCTCCACTCCGGCGACCAGCAGGCTGCCGTCGGGCTGGGTAAGGATCTCCGGGGCGCCGCCCTCGGTCTCTGCGGGATCAGCCGGAAGCTCCCCGCGTTCGACCATGGAGGCAATCAGCTCGGCGACCTGCTGCTGGAGCTCTTCCTGCGCCTGTGGGTCACCATGGGCGTCACCGGCCAGGGCGACCCGCAGCGACGAGGGCGAATGGTCGGCATCCAGGGCTCCAAGGCCCTCAGGCGTCAGGTAGCCGCTCACAGACCGGTGGGTGCCTCCGGCGAGGCCGGAGACCGTCAGTTCCGCCGAGTCCTGCTCCACGGTATCCGTCTCTGCGTTGTAGCGCTCGGTGTTCACCGGCATCGTGTCTCCGACGCCGAGGTCGTAGGCCTCAGCGAACTCCTTGGCCAGGAGGATCTCGCCCTCCTGCTCTGGCATGGAGCCTTCCGCGATGTCGATCGTGCGAGTCTCCGGGAGGCTGCCGGCGAGCAGCATCAGGTTCATGCCTGCCGCCTCTCCCTCAAGGAAGACATGGCTCAGCGCCTCGGCCTCTGCCACTCCCTCAAGCTCGCTGACGGCCTCGGCCAGCTCCTGGTCGGGCCCCGGGCCGGAGCCGTCGTCGCTCCCGTCCGGAGCTTCGGCCCAGGCGAAGGCCCCAGTGCCGATCACCAGGTCAGCCCCCGCGGCGTCGGCCTCTGCCTGGGCCTCCATGGTGCGGTTGAAGGAGCCGATCAGGACCAAGGCGCTGACCACGAAGGTCACAGAGATGACGACGGCGGCGCCCGCGGCCCACAGCCGCTTTCCGCCGGAGCGCAGATTGGTGCGCAGCACAGGATTCCCTCTCATCAGGACATACCTCCGTCAATGGCCCGAGCGGTCACCGGAGCAGCTGCGGCGGATCCGGCGTGGAGCATTGCTGCGGCGAGCTGCTCGGCGGAGGGCCGGTGCAGGGTCTCCATCACTCGGCCATCGGCCAGCAGCACGGTGCTGTCAGCCTGTGCCGCCGCGGCGGCGTCGTGGGTCACCATGATCACTGTCTGGCCGAATTCATCCACCGCGGTGCGCAAAAGGTCCAGCACCTCCGCCCCGGTGGCCTGATCCAAGTTGCCGGTGGGCTCGTCGGCAAAAACCACACTGGGCCGTGAGACCAGAGCACGGGCCACAGCGACCCGCTGCTGCTGGCCGCCGGAGAGTTCGAAGGGCCGGTGGTGAAGCCGTTCGGAGAGGCCCAAACGCTCCACCACCTGACGGAAGAATGCTGTATCGATCGTGCTGCCCCCGCCCAGGGAGGCGGGCAGCACAATGTTCTCCTCAGCGGTCATGGCCGGGATCAGGTTGTACGCCTGGAAGATGAAGCCGACGCTGCTGCGCCGCAGCAGGGTCAGCTGCTTCTCGTTCAGCCCGCTGAAGCTGACCGGTCCTCGTCCGGTGGCCAGGGTGATCTCCCCGGAGTCGGGGATGTCGAGCCCGGCCAGCACATGCATCAGCGTTGACTTGCCGGAGCCTGATGGCCCCATGACCGCGGTGAAGCGGCCGGAGGGGAAGCCGATGCTCAGGTTCTGGAGGGGCCGCACTGCGGCGTCCCCGGAGCCGTAGGTCTTGGTGAGCGCCTCGGCGCGCACTGCGATCGCAGTGGGGGCCTCGGATGGTGTGTTCGCTGTTCTCATCATGATGGCCACGCTATGGAACCGGCACCGTTGCCCACATCGGAGCACAGGATGGTTCTGACCTCATCCTGGAGTATGAGGCCCTACTCGCCACCACATGCGGCGGCTACCGCCGGGACCCGAACCCCCCAAGAACGGCCCAGAACCAGGGATTCAGAGCCTTTCCGTTACATTGACGCACAACAACTATGCGCGAGGGGCCCCGCCTTAGAGGCCAGGCGCGTCACGTCGCCTGGTGGACGACGAGCGCCCCGTAGCCCTTCGGGGCTCTCGAATCCATGGCTGGTCGAGCCAGCCGGTCTCGCAGCATCGTCGCTGGCGGCAGGTAAGGTGTGTTCGGTCACGGTGGCGTCTCCCGCAGGGGAGGTACGCCACCGGCACCCTCACCAGGACGTGCGCCACCACGCCCCTACATCCGCCGTCGCCCATCAACGGACGGGCTCTTGCCACGCGGAGTGCACGGCGCTGTCGGTCCGGCACCACCCGCCAGAGGGTCGTCGCGTGTCTGGTATCGACGCTCGGCGGAAACGCGATGAGGTGCCTGCGGTTGTTCATCGCTCTCACGTCATGGCATGCGCTCTCGGGAGCCTTCGGCGCCTCGCAAAGTGGCCGGGAAACGGGGCTGATGTAGGGATAGGTGACAACTGATCTGGCTCGGTCACCCCGGGCGCTGGTATCTCGTCGGACAGTGCCGCACCCGCGACGCGATCCGCTGGTTCCGACTCGATCGCTTCATCACCGCGCGCCCAACCGCAGAGCCCACCGTCGATATTCCAGTTGAGAACATCGGCACACCCCCATCGACCGCTAAAGTCATCACCAGCGGTGACTGATCATCGAATCCCAGGATCGGCACCAAACCCCCTCTGTTCTTGTGAATGACGGTGGGAATTGGGATTACCGAACGGCTCGACACGCATCTCCGAGTGCAGTCATCCCGATGAGTTCGGGGTGGATAGTCCGTTCAAGTGCGACCAGAGGCGAACGCTGGCCTCGGCAGCACCGGCGGTACGGATGCGCTGCCAATTCCGCCCGCCACGGGCGAAGGCCTCGATCACACTGACGGGTACGAGGGCATCCGGGACCGGGCCGTTGGCCCAGTCGCAGGCCCGTTGGTGCGGCAGCCCCAGCCTGCGGGCGACATCGCCAGGGTCATAACCCCAGTCGCCACGGAGACGTCCTAGGTGTAAGCCTCCGCTGCTGTCACGCGTCCAGACCAGGGAGCCGGTCGGAGTTTGCGCGAAGCGTAGGATACGTCTGGTGGTGCGCTCGTCGAGCTCATGGTTGGCCGCTGCCAACATCTCGTCAAAGTCGTCCACGCTCGCCCGGATTGCCCCGTCCAGACCCACAACCCTGGCAGCGATCGCCCAATCGGCCGCTGAGCCGTCGTCAGCCGAGGGGGAACGCATCGGTGCACGATAGACCGATGCGGAGGCTGTAGTGGACGTCATCTCTGCAGCGTATCGGTCTGCAGCGATTCTACGGACGGGTTGGAGCTGGTGCATCAGCTGTCGATGGGCCGGAGTAGGCTCACTCCATGACCTCGACTCCACAGATCACGCTTGGTGCCTGGAACGTAGAAGCGGAGAATCCCGAGATGCTAGGGCAGTTCTGGGCTGGCGTGCTGGGTACTGAGGTCGATGCCTATGGAGGAATGGCCTATCTGCCGCCGTCTGGTCCTGGTGGGGTCGCTATGATGTTCCAGCCGCTGAGGGGATCGCGTCCCGAACGGCAGATCGGGCATCTCGACCTGACGGTTCCATGGTGTACTCGTGCCGGTGAGGTCCAACGCATAGTGGGGCTGGGGGCCGTCCACAAATGGGATGTGCTGGACGAGCATCCACACGTGCGGTGGAGCACGCTTGCAGATCCGGAGGGAAGCCTCTTCTGTATCGCGGAGCATCCGCCTCGTTGAAAACTATCGTTGCGGACAGCTCCCCGTTGGCGCGGGCGTGGACCGGTGCGAACTTGTGGATGCTGTCGAGGATCGTTCCGACTGGGACAGACGAAGGGCCGAGCCGGGCCGGCCGCAGCGGCCGGTAGACGTGCGATCTTGTGGAGTGCACGGGCGGAAGTAGGTGCTCTTGGCCTGAAGACGAGAGCATAAGTCCGGGGAGTACTTTCCATTGGGCGCCGAAACACCCGATATGCCTGATCACCCCACTAGGCGCTATGGCGATCAGGCAGCACCAGGAACCGATATAGATCCCATCGAGCTGGACCTGGTCATAGATCTCAGCGGCCACCGGGATCCAGGGTGTGAAGTTCCAACACCAGGAGACGCGACGGAGGAAAGACCGGGCATTGATCCCTGCCTTTGCCTGCCTCGGTCTGGGTATGCTTGCTGGTCAGCGGCGGAGTCGGCGGCTCGCGTGTTGCGGCGAAGGTGCTACTCCCCGATGGTGGGGAGCACGGGCCGGGGTAGGACTGGGGAGGACACGATCAGGGAGCTGGTCGTCTGTCCGTAGAGGAGAAATCGGTCGAGCACGCCTTCCAGGTCTTCGATCCGGGGTACATGCACCTTGAGCAGGAAGCAGTCCTCGCCGGAGATGCGGTGGCACTCGCTGACTTGTGGGACCGCCTCCGCGAGTTCGGCGATCTTGGGCAGTTGTCCTGGGCCGGGACGAACCCTGACCCATGCGGCGACGGGCAGTCCGATGGCAGCGGGGTCAATGTCGAGGTGGTAGCCGCGGATCACGCCAACCTCTTCGAGTCGCTTCACGCGTTCCCGCACCGCAGGTGTCGACATGGCGACCTTGCGCGCCAGCGCCGAAGTGCTGAGTCGCGGTTCGTCTGCCAAGACGCTGAGGATTCGACAGTTAACTTCGTCGAGAGACGTGGATCCGTTCTGTAGCCGAAAAGAGCTTTTGGTCTTCGAGTCATTAACCATTATGGCTTCACTACCTTCACATGTACATGATGATCGGCATTCTTATGTTCGATGATATATGCATGGGAACGAAACCTGGTGAAGTAGTGGACTCACATGGCCGACCGGACGCTTTGCGTCCCGGCGTGGGAGCAGCGGCTGTCGTCGCCGTGTTGCTGTCGGCCCTGGGTATCTCGACCAGCTTCGGCATGCTGCTCCTGCTGCCGTTGTACGTACAAGACCTCGGCGGCAGCGAGGCCAGCTTCGGTCTCGTACTGTCAGCGGCGGTGATCCCCGCAGTCCTGAGTCTGATCGTCCTCAGCAGCCATCCAGAGGCGTTACGCCCGCAGTGGGTGCTGGTGCTGGCGATCACCGTGTTCGGTGCCGGCGCTGCCGCGACCTCAACCGTGACTGGCGGTTGGGAACCCCTGGCCGTCGTGGGTCTCCTGCTGGGAACGGCCTGGGCGGTGGTCTACAGCGTGATGCCGATGGTGATGAACGAGATGGTCACCGATTCCGGGCGGGTGACCTACTTCGGGTATCTGACAGGCACTCAGCAGCTGGGCATCGGCGCCGGCCCAGTGTTGGCCGGGTGGATGTCCCACACCTCGCTTGGCTTCCGCGGAACATTCATCGTCGCGGGCCTGGTCTGCGCGGCTGCCGCGGTCTCCACCGTGGTCGCAGCAGCGCTTACGCCTGACCGTCGTAGAGCCACTTCGCCCGACCAAGGCGGCGAACGACAACTGAGCCTACTGCGCACGAGTGCCACGTTGGTCAGGTCCCCCGTCGGGCCGTGGTTGCTGGTGATCGCACTGTTCGCCTGCTTGTTCACGACCATGACCCAGTTCCAGACCACCTTCGCCAACACCCAGGGTCTCGATTACTCACTCTTCTACGTCGCCTACACCATCGCCGTCATCGCGGTCCGGTTCCTTGTCGCACCTTGGGTCAGGCGGTTCGACCAGGTCCGCGTGATCGCCATCTCGATCACCGTCATGCTGATCGCGGTCGCATCCTTCCTGGTCGTCGGATCCAACCCTCTCGCATACGCGACCGCCTGCGCAGCCATGGGGCTGGGATACGGACTGGCCCTACCCGCCACCCAGGCGCACGTTGTCGCGGTCTCCACGGACTCGGTTGCACCCCGGATGCTTCCGATCGCTGGCCTTGTCTTCCAGACCGCCATCCTCGCCTTTCCCCTCGCCGTGGGGTGGATCATCGTGCAGTTCGGGTACTGGCTGCTGTTCACCGTCCTGATCGCATTCGCGATCGTCCAAGCCCTCATCTCGTGGCGCCAGGTGATCTCACAGGGCAGGCATCTGGCTCAAGGGGCCTAGGAGAATCCCGGCTTGTTGCTCGCATCGAAGAGCGGTCGTTATCGACGCTCTCACAGTACATCGACAAGCAGGGCCGTGGTTCCGCTGGTGCGTCGCCAACCCTTCCTGCATCTGACACGACGCTGACGCTGGAGCGTGTCAATGAGCGTCCGTCACATGGCGCGATCGACTGAGAGGTCAGTCGAGACGTTCTCACCGATCCGGTCCACAGACTTACCGACGACCAGCAGCTTGCCACCCTCGAGAATGGAGGCTGTATCACTGCGAGCGCTGACGGCACTCCGCACCTTGGTCGGTATTGAAGTTGTGGTTGCGATGACGACCTACTTTTCTGGTCGGTAAGGCGTTCAGAACCTTCACCTGCTCATTCAACGATAGAAACGTGACCACCGTCGCTCGCACCTCGAACCCGGAACTTGCCGCCTCGACGGTGGAGCCCTTCAATTCCGACCGGTCGCAGCGCTGGACGTTGAGCATGCGGTGGCGACTCGTTTTGTCTCAGACTGGCTGACTGGACGACCAATGGGATCATGAAGTTCCGGCACCGCTCGTAAAGTGTGGTTGCTGCTTCTGAGATCCCACAGCGTGAGGGCTCCAGGTGCCGGCACGGGAAGTTATGTGACACGTCGGCCGGTGGGCCTGTACTCGGTCATCGTGACGGTCGGCGGAACGGCTCTCAAGGCGACCGACGATATCCATGCAACCGCTGAACCCATGGCGATCAAGCCCGCTGACCGATAGCTGCGGTCGGCTACCGAGTTGACGCGACTTCAAGCACTGTGTTTACTTGACATACACAGTTGCTCACGGAGGTACTCATGCTCGTTGTAGATGGCCTGGTCAAGGCATATCCGTCATTTTCGCTGCAGGATGTCTCGTTCGAGGTGCCGGCAGGATTCATCACGGGGTTCATCGGAGCCAACGGTGCCGGTAAAACGACGACACTGAAGTCCATTATGAACATCGTGCGCCCCGATGCCGGATCCGTCACGTTCGAGGGCCGTGACCTGCATGAGCACCAAGCCCAGGCTAAGCAGCGGATCGGCTTCCTGCTCGGCCCCGTCGATTTTTACCCCAAGTTTCCGGTCCGCACTGTCATGGACGTCTACCGACGCTTCTACGAGCACTGGGACGACGAGGCGTTCGCCGGCTATCTGGACCGGTTCAGGATCGATGATTGTAAGAAGATCAGTGAGCTGTCCACCGGGATGCGGGTGAAACTGGGAGTGGCCATGGCACTGTCCCATGATGCGCAACTGTTGCTGTTGGATGAGCCCACCAGCGGGCTGGACCCGGTGGCCCGGGACGAGCTACTGGACCTGATCCAGGAAGTGGTTGAAGACGGTGAGCGGGCTGTCCTTTTTTCTACGCACATCACCAGCGACCTGGACAAGTGTGCTGACTACATCGTCTTTATTCGCGACGGCGAGATCATCGCCCGTGACACCAAAGATGACCTGATTGCGAATCACATCGTCGTGAAAGGGAGTCACGCAGACCTTACCGACGAGTTGCAGCGACGGCTGATCAGTTATAAGCGACATGCCTATGGGTTCACTGGTCTGGCGCGAACCGCGGATTTGGCTGGCCACAGTGGTGCGGGATCCTGGCAGACCGAAGCGCCAGATTTGGAGTCGCTGATGCTGTACTACGACCTGGAAGAAGCCCGATGAGTACTATCACCTTGTTGCGCAAAGAGGTTCGGCTGTTCCTTCCGCCAACCTACCTGCTTACCGCGGCTCTGACACTGTTCAACCTCATTCCGCACTACCCGATGATCATCGGAGCCTCCTACTTCATCCTGGCTCTGTTCATCGCATTCTCTGAGGCGAACGCGAACAAGGACCACGAGTTCACTATCGCTTTGCCGGTTTCCCGTAACCGTGTGGTGCTCGCCAAGCACCTCAGCGTCGCGGCCCTCGAGCTGGTCCAGTTCGCTGCCTTGGCCATCGTGGCGGTCTTTGCCGCGCTGATTACCCCTGACGGCAACGTCATTGGCATGGATGGCAACTACACCTTCTTCGGGCTAGTACTTGTCTCAGCCGGGCTGTTCAACGTGATCTTCTTACCAGGGTATTTCAGCACTGGGTACAAGACCGGCCGGTCCGGAGTGCTCGCGGCAATCACCTTCTTTGTCTCTTATGGAACATTCGAGCTGCTCATCAATGTCATCCCAGGGGCAAGTGATGTCCTTGACACGCTCGATCCAGCCGACGCTGGTCCGCAGCTGGTCGTCCTAGCCATTGGTGCAGTTGCCTACCTCGTGCTTACCGCGACCTCATATCGGCTCTCGGTGCGCCGGTTCGACCGCGTGAACCTGTAAGGGGCAGGATTGTTCCGTGGACATCGTTATAGCTGAGCGAAGCGACACCCCGATCTATGAGCAGATTCATGTCCAACTCGCCGCGCAGATCCTCGATGGTCGCCTGGAACCCAGCTCGATGCTGCCTTCCATCCGAACCGTCGCCCGAGAGCTCGGCATTAGCGTCATCACCATCAAGAAGGCCTGGGAACTGCTGGAGGCCGACGATCTCATCTACACCAGGCCTGGCAAAGGGGCATTCGTCTCTCCTCACCCCAGGGACGGATTGACAGCCAAGCGCCACACCTTCGCCGTCGAACGCTTTCGCCACGATGCCCGTTTCTACCGCGACTTGGCCATCACCCGCGATGAGCTGATCGACATCGTGAAACAAGAGTACTGATACCCACCTGGGACAAAGACAGCATTCCTTGGGGCCAGTCAGCACCAGATCGCTACCGGGATCCGCATTGCCTGCTCGCCACTTGGGAATGGGAATTCGAAGATAACCCTGGCTGAAATACCTCGTTTATCACTCACAGTTGACAGCTCCAGATTCAACTGTGCATACTGAGCATGCACAGTAAATCCACCACAACTCTTGCGTCACTTCGCACCGGCGCCCTGAGGCGCCGCCGATCCTCAGCAACTAACCACGGAGAGGAATAACAGCATGACAACCCCGGGACACCTCGGCAGGACCGAGGACAAGACCGGACTCTCCGGTCGGCGGTCGCGACGTGGCGCTGCCGTTTCCACGACGATGCTCCTGATCGCCTTGGTGCTCACCGCCTTGTTCGCCGCCCTTTCCGGCGAAGCCCAGTCCGCGACCGGCAACGAGGGACTCGCGCCGGACAACCCTGAGGTGCTGGCAAGCGAGACGATCGCGGAGCGGTTCGACGAGTCTGGCGAAGCTGTTCTCCAGGTGCTGGTTGACGGGGATGACGTAATCGGTGCCGACGGGCTCACCGCCGCTGAGAGCATCATGGACTCCATCGAGGCGTCCCTGCCTGCCGAGGTGGAACTCTCCGCTACCGCAGAGCGGCCCGCTATTGTGCACTGGTTGTCTCCGGTCCAGGTCGCACTGGCTGAGCAGGAGATCGACCCGCACCAGGCCGATGACGTCACCGTAAGCCAAATCTTCTCCGAGGCTCTCGAGTCGATGCCAGCCGAGCAGGCGGACTTCACTACGAGTCTGCTGCCCAGTGATGCCTCGCTCGGTTCCTCGCCACAGGCGGATAGCGGACTACTGCTCGTGTTCCTTCAACTCGATGAAGCGGTGCCTGAACACCTTACTGATGCCGAGCAGGAGGAGGCAAGACTGGCAATAGACACCCAGATCGCAGAGGCCGTGCGTGACACGGAGCTGCCGGAAGGCTACACGGCTGAGACATTCAGTGTTGCGTTGCTGATCGGCGACCCAGATCAGGTCGAAACCGAGCTCGTCCAGTTGTTCGGGGCCGCGTTTCTGGTCATCTTTGTCCTGCTCGGCTTCGTGTATTGGGTCAAGCCGGGTATGGGAAGCCGGATCGTGCCGGGGATCCGGCGCACCATCGCCGATGTGCTGCTCACGCTGGTGACCGTGGTGATGGCGATCATCTGGATGAACGGCATCGGGGTGGTGCTCGGACCCGGCTACCTCGACTGGATCGGGCCGATGAACGATGTCAGCATGATCGTGCCCGTGCTATTGATCGCGCTCGGCATTGATTACGCGATCCACCTCACTAGTCGCTACCGCGAGGAGTTGGCTGCCGGACACAGCGTCGGCGATGCTCTCGTCCGCGCGGTGCGTACCGTAGGCGTCGCACTTGTGCTGGCGACCGTCACCACCGCTGTAGGCTTTCTGACGGGCGTGTTCAACCCTGTGCCAGCGCTGGTCGACTTTGGTGTGCTAGCTGCGGTCGGTATTGTCTCATCATTCGTGCTAATGATGACGTTCGTACCTGCGACGCGGTACCTGATCGACCGTCGCGCAGAACAGCGCGGGACACTGCCACGGCAAGCGTTCGGCCGCGGCAGGGAGAGACTGCTGCCGGGAATCATGGCTCGAGTCGCGGGCCTGGCGGCGCGAGCGCCGGTACTGACCCTGCTTGTCACGCTCGGGCTGGGTGGCGCAGTCGGTGTCTGGGGCCAGAATCAGCTCGAGGTTCGTTTCAGCGTGACCGACTTCGTGCAGGACGATACCGCTGCGATGGCCGTGTATGACCAGCTAACCGACCGGTTCGACCGCGTTGATGAGACGACCGACGTGCTGATCACCGGTGATGTGGCGACACCGGAAGTCCACAATGCACTGGTCAGCACCTTGGACGAACTCTCCGAGGTTCCCGATGTCCAAACCTTCGGGGGTACTGCTCAGGCGGACTCGCCAGTGGGGCTGCTGACCACACTGCTTGCCTCTGCCGACCAAGACTCCCCACCGGAGGATCTGGTTGAAGCCGCCGAGGCCGCGGGGCTCGGGGAGGATCTCACCGTCGATCCCGGTGCGAACGTTGCCGCGCTCTACGACACGCTGCTTATTGTCGCGCCTGACGAGGCAGACCGCGTACTGGCACGTAACGATGCCGGCTCCTTCCAGATGATCCGCATGTCAATTCAGACCAGTGCCGGTGAGTCTGGTGTCGGGGAGCTGCGGGAGAACCTCGATGAAGCGTTGGCGCCGCTTGTCTCGACAGGCGTTGAGGTCGTAGCCACCAGCGAGCGGATCATCGACGATGAGATCGTTACAGCACTGACCGAGTCACAAATCATCACGTTGTTAATGGCGGTGGGTGCGGTTTTGGTGCTGTTGGTTGTGACCTACGGGTTCCGGAATCGTCGGCCGATGCTGGGTGTCATCACGGTGCTGCCGGTCGGATTGGTAGTGCTGTGGACTTTCGCAGCCATGGGGGCCACCGGCATCCCCCTGGGGCCAGTCACGGCCACAATCACCGGACTCGCAATCGGTGCCGGGGTACCCTACACGATCCACGTAACAAACCGTTTCCAGGAAGACCGATTGCGTCACGCCAGCACCGCCGACGCAATCCGCTCAACCATGCGACACACAGGAGGTGCCCTAGCCGGGGCAGCGATCACCAATTGCGCGGCCTTCGGCATACTCACTACCTCCACATTCACGCCCTTCCACCAGCTCGGACTGGTGACCATCTACGCAGTCGGCTTCGCCCTACTTGCCGCAACGGTAGTGCTCCCAAGCTTGCTGACCCTGTGGGACAAGTGGCACCGACGTAACAACCCCGCGGTGGTCACCACGTCCGAAGTGCCTGTCAGGAGGTACACCAGATGAGTAAAGAAATGTCGGGTTCACCCGAAGAGCCTCCCACCGGCGAAGCGCCACCACGGGAAACCAAGCACCTGAACAAGGAACCTCCGCTCTTCGTCCAGGTCGCAGACCAGCTTCAGGAAAGCATGCTTGATGGGTGGCTATCTGAGGGAGGGCGTGTTCCTTCTAGCCCGCAGCTCGGGTCGTACTTCAAGGTCAGCCCAGCGACCGCAACAAAAGGTATCGACCGACTGGTAGAGCGAGGTCTCCTGGTGAAACGCAGAGGTCTCGGAACGTTCGTAGCCGCTGGTGCCCGAGAAACCATCCTTACTGAGCGCCGCCGGAACTTCATAGCGAACTACCTCACTCCCATGCTTGACGAAGCTCGCCTTCTGGGGCTGTCCACCACCGAGCCGGGCACTCTCATTGAAACTGTGACACATGGTAGGCGGGCCGCGGCTGCACTGGGTTGCCGTTGGCGTCGAGACGAGAAGGAGCCAGGTGATGAGCGTTGGATCGACTGATTTAGCTGCAATGCTGCGTTCGATGGATGCCGTCGTCCGGTCTGATGAGTACGTTTATGCACAGATTGGGACCGATCATCCGGTTCGGCAGTGTGCTGCGGCACTCATCTCGGAAGATGAAGGACTCACCGCAGTTTTGCGCGGCGAGGACGCAGACGCCTACGGCGTGACCTACGATTTCGTGGCTGCCTGGATCACTCTGACAGTGCATTCCTCATTGGAGGCTGTTGGACTGACTGCTGCTTTCTCGCAGTCACTTGCTGCCGAAGGCATCAGCTGCAACGTACTGGCGGGTT
>NZ_QWLD01000013.1 GCF_003600155.1 Nesterenkonia muleiensis
GGGTGGGGAGGTAGCCGTGGGATTTCATGGTGTGGTGTCTGCGGCATAGTGCCCAGATGTTGGTTGCGCCAGCGTCCGCGCCGCTGCCTCCAGCTCGCGGGCGACCTCCAGCTGTCGGTGCTGTTCGTTGATTGCCATGAGGGTTCCTAGTCGCCGTAGACGTTGCGGCGTGGGCCTGCTTTGAGTGCGAAGATCACCAGGCGGTCCTGCTGGATGTCGGCAATGACGCGGTATCCGCCGCCGATGCGGTAGGACCACAGCCCTTTGAGGTTGCCGGTCATGGGCTTAGCCGTGGCGGTGGGATCTTCGAGTTCGGCAGCTTCTTCGAGCTTGGCGATCATGCGGCGGACGATCTGGCGGTCCGGGTCTTTCTTGAACGCTTGGAGGACATTGGGCGTGTACTCAATCGTCCAGGCCAAGCTCTGCCTTCATTTCCTCGTGAGAGATGGTCTTGAGCCGTCCGGCGCGCTGGTCCTCCACATCTTTGAGGATGGAGTACTCCCACTCGATGCGGTCGATTTCCCGCTCGATCATCTGGTTGATGTAGAAGCTCTGAGGTCTGCCGGTAGTGGTCGCCAGCTTCTTGATGCGGTCCTCAAGGTCGCCCTTGAGGCGGATGGTTGTGGGCATCTCGCCACCTCCTGAATACCTGTATTCCGTGTATTCATTCTCTCATAGTCTGAGGTGCCTGCCTACCTCTCTGGCGGGCTTGTTCAGGGGTGGTCAGGTGGTTATCCACTTGGGTTGGTCAGGTTGGTCACCGTGGTATTACCGCCATGACGCTAGCTGAACTCGCAGTGGGCCCGATGGTTGCTCACAATGGCCAGGAACGAGCACTGCGCCTGGCCCACCTCCAGCGGGCCGAGTCTGCTTTTTGACCCGATGCCGTTCGACGCCGCCGCAGCCCGGGCTTTCGCCCCGATCGCCGCTGGGCTCCGAGCGTCGGGTAAGAAGCGTGCTGCGCGCGCCCACGACACACTGACCGCTGCAATGGCCATTTCACGAGGCCTGCCCCTTTATACCCACAATCCAGACGACTTCAGCGCCATCAGCGGATTGGATCTGAGATCAGTCTGATCTCGCATATCCTTGAGGGGTTATGTCCGCTGAAAGCTCCGACTCCCCGGTGACCGCTGCTTCAGCCACGGTTGCCCCTCCACTGCCGGCCGCCCAGGCGCTTGCGGCCCACGTTGACACCCTCCGGCAGGCGCGGGGCCCCGGTGCCGCTGCGCGGACAGAAGCGCCGCTGAGCGACTCCCAGCTGTTGGCTCACGCCCTGGCGTCGAGGCGAATCTCCGCCAAGCGAATCACCGAGGGCCGGTGGGTGTTCGAGTTCCAGGGCAATGTGATCGGCGGATTCGCCAACCGGGTGACCACACTGGTCAGCGCCCACTCCCGCCGCCTGCTGCGGAACCGCAGACACCTCATTGCCCACCTGGACCTCATGGAGGTTCCGCACGCCCTTGAGCACGAAGACGCCGCCGAAGAGTTCCAGCCCCCGCTGCCCCTGGAGCTGGAACCGCCCGCCAGAGACAATGACCATGCGGCGGTTCTCCAGGCCTACTGTGTCGGTAAACAAGCAGTCAGCGTGATCGCCGTCGTCCCCAACCCGGAGGTGGCTCAGAAGAACCAGACGGTCGATGTGACCGGCAGAGTTGCTGATGATATCGCTCAGCTGGCCGTTGACGGGCTGCGTGCGGTGCCGGGGCTGCTGGCCGGGGCGGTGAATCTCTGGGTGAAGTCGCTGGACACTGCCGAGGGCGGCGTCGTGATCGGGATCGATGAGTCGGCCAGCCTGGTGCCGCACCACTACCCCGGGCTGGGGCCGGGGCGTCCGGTGGCAGACGCGGTGGCGGAACATATTCTCTTCACCGCAGCCCTGTAAGACTATTGTGAACACCATGGCCGAGACCTACTTTCCCGCAGCTGAAGGCAGCGCCCGCCGCCGCGCAGGCGCCCCGCCGCCTCCCCCTGCGTCCTCGGCAGAACGCCCCAGCGTCGCCCTGGGGGAGGACCCATCGGTGACTTCTCGGTTCATCGCGGAGCAGGTGGAGCCGCAGTATCAGGCGCTGCGCCGGTGGAGCTCGACCATGCCGCATGATGAGCTCCTGCAGCGCGCAGCTCGCCGCCGCCGAATGACCATCAAGAAGATCACCGACTCCAACCAGCTGTTCTTTCTCTCCGGGGTACTGGTGGGCGGCATGGATGGGGTGATTACCTCGCTGGTGAGTCACCAGGCCAGGCGAGTTTCCCGCTCCAAAGCGATGACCAAGCGCTACTTGAACTCCGCGGAGGTCCCCACGCCCAAGGGCAAGGCGATCAACCCCACCGACTTCTCCCGTGCAGTGAAGTACATGAAGGCCCTGGGCAAGCAGGTGGCGGTCAAGCCTTCCGCGGGCCGCGCGGCGAAGGGCATCTCGGTCAAGGTCACCCGTGAGGCAGAGCTTCGCAGGGCGTGGCAGGCAGCGATGGCGGCGCGCTCGGCCACCTCCGAATCCCGGTACCTGATCATGATCGAGGAGTATGCACCGGGCCTGGATGTGCGCTGCTATGTGGTGGGCGGCGAGGTGGTCGGTGCCGTGGTCCGGCTGCCGCTCTACGTGGTCGGCGATGGTGTCTCCACAGTCGGAAGCCTGGCGGATGCGGAGATTGCCCGCCGCCGGCCCAATGAATACCTCAAGCCGCGCCAGCCCGAGGTGACCGATGCGTTCCTGGCACCGATGGCGGTCACCCGCGATACGGTGCTTTCGGCAGGCACGCTGCAGTACCTGACGCCGATCGCAGACACTGCCCGTGGAGGCGGCATCGCGGTGGATGTGTTGGACCTGCTCGGCGATGAGCTCAAGGATCTGGCGGTGGACGGACTCTGGGCGATTCCCGGCCTGGGTGCGGCTGCGGTGGACCTGCTGGTCCCGGACCTCGGCAGTGCTGATGAGGCGGTGGTGCTGGAGGTCAATCCGTATGCCAACATCATGCAGTTCCATTACCCCAGCTACGGGCAACCGCGGAAGGTCAACGACGCGATCATGGAGGAAATCCTGGAGCGCGCTTCCCGGTAGGCGGGGTCACACTCCGGTGTCGCCGGAAGCGGCGTCGGACAACTTATCCACAGATTTCGACCGGGGCCTGGTGCCAGGGTCCGAGTCTGGTTAGTGTATGTGACACAGTTCTTAGCTGAGGTTGGGGGCTGTGGCGTACGGAATAGCTGCGGTGATGCCGTGAGGGGCCGGCCGTGCCGCGCAACAGGGCGAACGGATAAAGGGCTGTGACTGATAAGAGAGTACTGGGGACTCTGCTGGCTGTGGTGGTGGCTGCCAGCGCGGCGGGCTGTGCCGGAGGCGCCGGGGCCGATGACGCTCAACAACCGACTGTTGTGGAGTCTCTTCCCGCTGCGGGGGCGGACGACGGCGCCCCGGGCGGCGGTCAGGAGAACGGGGGACCTGCGGAGGTCGGTTCGGAGAAGCAGGACGCAGAGGAACCAGGCACGGAGCCGACTCCGGTCCCGGCTTCATCCGACGGTCCGGCCCAGAATTGGCCAGTTCCTGAGCCTCCAGAGGAAATCTACGAACCCACCGAGGAAGGCGCCGAGGCGCTGATCCAGCACTGGTTTGACGCACGTCACTACGCCAGAGTCACCGGAGACACAGAGCCCCTGGAGTACTTTTCTCACGAGGAGTGCGTGCTGTGCCAATCCCATCTCGAAAGACTTGATGAGGTGTTCAGCAACGATGGTTGGTACGTCAGTGACCCCGATGATGTTGGAGATACGTACCTTCGGATGGAGTCGGAGACTGTGGCTACCGGACTCCTCGCGCTGCACGAGTCCGACTTCGAGTCGTTCTGGGAAGGTGCTTCCTACGGGGTTACGGAGGCTGAAACTGCGGGTGCGCATCAGTTTCGCGCAGTCCACGAAGACGGACGCTGGCGGGTCGCAGGCATGAGTTTAATCGGTGAATACGGTGCTCAGACGGTCGATCGACGTGAGAGCAACGGAGATGGACTTCGCGAGCCAGAGTCCGCCATCCACACGAACAAGGCTGAAAATCCACAGGAGGACGGTGCCGACTAATGAGCATATCTGAGGCGATGCTCGGGGCGACTCTTCTTTACGGAGGACTGGTAGTTGCTGCATCTGACGAGCAATCTGGGCATGATTTCACGATAGGTTTCGGTGACTATGCGGTCGAAATAGACTTGCAGATTCGGCACCCTGGAACAGAACTGACTGATCTAAATGAGGTCCCAGGCGATGCAGGGGCACTTTTCGATGAGTCGTCTGGTGGGGATTCTCCTGAGGGTGACGGAGCCCAAGCAGATTATGAAAGTGACGAGGCCCAAAGTTCGTTGTACTGCATAGGAGATAACGGCGAAACTGACCTCGATTGCCTGGAATTCTCTTCTGCAGTCACGAACCCATCGACCGGTGAAAGCTGTGTTCTTTTCCAGGATCCTAACGTCCTTGGTGCGCCCGCGTGCCTCGACGATCTGCCTGCGCCGGAGGTGGAGCAGGCGCTGATTGAGGAGTCTGTGGCCGCTGCTGAGTCGCAGTGGGAGCAGATCTTGATTCAGATGCCTGGAGAAGTCGAGCAGACTTTCGCCACGCTCCCCATTGACGGGGGTCAGGTCTCCTTCGAAGAGGAGCTGCGCGGTTTCGGCTATATCAACCGGCACACCAATGTCTTCGTGGACACAGAGCCGCAGACCTTCACCGAAACCCTGCTCGGCATCGAGGTGGAGGTCCGGGCCATACCCGTGGAGCATGTCTTCGACTACGGTGACGGCACGGTTCGCGCCCTCCATGAGCCGGGGGGACCGGCATCAGCTCTCGGCAACTTTGGAGACACCGGCACGCCTGCGGACATCGAGACCCCCACCTCCCACGTGTATCAAGACACTGGTGTTTACCCCGTGGAGGTCACCACCACGTTCATCGGGGAGTACCGGCTTCCGGGCGGAGCTTGGATGCCAGTCAGTGGCTCAACCGATGTGCCCGCCAGCCCAGGGGAGGCGGACATCTGGCGGATCGACCACCGCCACGTCTCCGAAGAATGCCAGCAGTCAGACCATTGGGGATGCTCTGGCCCGGTCGAGCTGGAGCCTGGCGACCAGCCTCCTAGGATCTTCGCTGACCAATACGACGAATGAGACCGCCATATCGGCCCTGAGCCAAGGGCGGGGCAGAAACACCGCGGGTTTGGGCGACAGCGCGGGATATACCCCGCTGCGTTGTTCACAACGCGCTCTGGAAGTGCGGTTAGGGCTTGGCGCCGCCCTCGTTGGTCCAGTCGTCAGTCCCCTTGTGATCGGTGGACGTGAACTCCCCGGCCTTCTCCTCCACGATGTCCTCAGCCTCGTCGACCACGTCTGCGACTGCCTCCTCCGCCTCTTCGGCCTTTTCGGACGCTTTCTTCACCGCATCAGAAGCAGCCGCTGCCGCCTTCTTGGCACCTTCGGCCACATCGTGGCTGACCTTGGTGGCAGTGTCAGTCGCCTTCGAGACGAAGTCCTGCACGTCCTCGCGCTCCCAGGTTTCCTGCGCGGTCCTCTTGACGTTCTCGATGCGGGCGTCAACCTTGTCTCGGCCGGTCTTGGTGCCGATCAGGTATCCGATGGCAACTCCGGCGCCCAGTGAAACCAATCCCATGATGTGCTCCTGTCCTTGAGGTGTAGCTGGTTACTCCCAACCTAACCGGGCATGCTCCAGCTGTCACGGGGGTGATGCCCCTATTCGTCCCTGAGATGGCCCTGATTTTCGTTGCGCGAAACCTAGGGAGAGAATCACCTCAGCTGTACCGACCGGCCCGCGAAGTGCCCACAGACCCCCTGGCACACGGCCAGTACGACGGCGCACCAGAGCACCACATCCCACGAACCCGCCCCCTGATACAGCGCACCGGCGAGCACCGGCCCCGTTGCCGCCAACAGATAGCCCACGCCCTGGGCCATGCCGGAGAGCTTGCCCACTTGGCGGGGAGTCCCCGCGCGCAGGGTGATGAAGGCCAGCCCCAGCAGCAACGAGCACCCGGTGGAGATACCGGCGCACAGCGCCCAGAGCGGCATCAGCTCGGGTGCGAAGATGATCCCGGTCAGGGCCAGCAGCATGAACCCGCACACCACCGCGGAGATCCCGCGTTGGTCGGCCGTGTTCTGCATGATGCGCCCGACGATCAGACTTGCGACCACACCCACCGCCTGGAAGGTGCCCAGCCACAGCCCCGCGGTGGCCTCATTGATGCCGTGTGAAGTCTGAATAGCCGGAAACCAGGTCAGCAGAGTGTAGAACAGGGTGGACTGCAGAGCGAAGAACAGGGTGACCTGCCAAGCCAAGGGCTGGCCCCACACCGTGGTGGGCAGCCCGCCGCCAGACAGCGTAGCCTGGCTGGCCGGGGTCCGGTCTGCCGCCGGAGCCTTCCGCATTGACCAGGCGGCGGCCGCCAGGAGGGCGAACGCCGCCGGTGCGGCGAAGGTCAGCTGCCAGCCCAGCGCGTCGGCCACCGGGACCGCCGTGCCGGAGAACACTGCGGCCGCGCCGACCAGCGCTGCGGTGTACACCCCGGTCATCAGCGGAACACGGTCCGGGAAGTCTCGTTTGATCACTGCCGGAACCAGCACGTTTCCCACACCGATCGCTGCGGAGAGCAGCGCTGTACCCGCGTACAGTGCGACTGCCTGTGGGAGCAGCTCGGTCCCCGGTGCAGAACGGAGCAGCGAACCAGCGGACAGGACCAGCAGCGAGATCAGGATGGTGCGCTCCAGCCCGAAGCGCCGGCTGAACAGATGGACCACCGGGGAGACCACGCCGAAGGCCACAATCGGCACAGAGCCCAGTGCGCCCAAGGCCATCGGGCTCAGCCCGGTGTCGGTTCCCAGCCGCTCGATCAGCGGGCCGACCACAGTGATGGCCGGCCTCAGGTTGGCCGAAACCAGCAGGACTGTTGCCAGCAGCATCAAGCTGCTGGTGGAGCGGGAGGGCATAGGTTACACCTTAGGGGATATTTCGCAATGCGGAATCTGTGTCAGGAGGCAGGTGCGGCGTCGTCTTTCTCCGGTCGCTCCACCAGGGCCAGGTACCCGCGGTGTCCCAGCTCCACCAGCCCGCAGCCCAGCAGGGCGGCCACGAACGTGGCGGCCAGCAGTTCGGCACCGGGCAGGGCGAAGAGGTGGTAGCGCTGGGAGATCGGCACTAACAGCACCAGGCCCAGCAGGAGATACATGGAACTGACCAGCGCCATCCTGGGGACCGTCAGCGGGCGCAGCGCGGTGTTGAGCACCCACAGGCCCACCAGCGATAAGCAGATGAAGCTGGCGGTCTGGATCTCTGCGGCGCCGCTTTCGAACCGGCGGCCGAAGGCCGAGACCACGATCAGACTGATTGCAATGGCCAGCGACGGCGGAATGGCGAACAGGGCCGAGCGCTTGAGGAACCCCCGCCGATAGCGCTGAACATTGGGCATGATGGCCAGCACGAACGCCGGGAAGCCGAGCATGATGAAATCAGCGGAGGAGAATTGGCGCGGTAAAAACGGAAAGGTCCAGAACGCCAGGGCGAAGAACAGGCCAAGGATGATCGCATATGCGGTCTTGGCCAGGAACAGATTGGCCAGCCGCTCAGTATTGGCAATGACTCGCCGGCCCTCGGCCAGCACCGCCGGAAGCCTGGAGAACTTGCCGTCCAGCAGCACCATCCGGCTCACCGCCTTGGTGGCCGGAGCCCCGGAGCCCATAGCGATGCCCAGATCAGCCTTCTTCACGGCCAGCGCGTCGTTGATGCCGTCACCGGTCATCGCCACCACATGACCGTTGGCCTGCAGCGCCTGGACCATCGCAGCCTTCTGCTGAGGCGAGACGCGGCCGAATACGTGGTGAGTGGCCACCGCTGAGCGCAGCACCTCCGGATCTTCGGCGAGGGTGGAGGCGTCGATGCCGTCGCCGTCGAACTCCATTCCCATCTCCCGGGCCACCGCAGCCACGGTCTTCGGATTGTCCCCGGAGATGACCTTGAGGCTGACCTGCTGCTCACGGAAGTAATCCAGCGTGGAGGCCGCATCACGGCGAACATTCTCCTTGAACGTGACCAGGGCAACGGGGCGCAGCCCACCCGGAAGGGCCTCACCGGTGTCCTGGGCAGCGCCGTCGAACGGAGCCCAGCCCAGCAGAAGCGTGCGCAGGCCCTGTGCGGCGATACCGTCAGTGTGCCGCAGCAGCTGGTCCACATCGATCTCCGGGGAGACCGGGGCCTCGCGGAGGATCTCCGGGGCACCGAGCACCCAGTGCCCGGCCAACGGACCGGCGTGCGGCTCGAAAGTGACCGAGGACCAGCGGCGGGCCGAGGAGAACGGCACCTCAGAGGCCGGCCGGTATGCCGGCAGGGAGGTGAAAGGCACAGTGAGCGCCGCGGCGGTGGGGTTGGCGGCCTCGCCGTGGCCGAAGTGGGCCAACACCTGCTGCCAAGGCTTGGCCCGGCCCGCCTCGGCGGCCTGCGGGCCGGTGCTTGGTTCCCAGCCTACCGGCAGCCCGGCCCGGTCCACTGCGGTGGAACCGTGGAAGACAACCGTGCCGTCGGTGAGGGTCCCGGTCTTGTCCAGGCAGACCACATCCACCCGTGCCAAGATCTCCACGGCCGGCTGTTCCTGGATCAGCACCTGCTGGCGGGCCAATGTCACCGCCGCCGCAGCGAAGGCGATAGTCGTCATCAGCGCCAGGCCCTGGGGGACCATGGCGGTCACCGAGGCCACAGCGGTGACCAGGGCCTCACGCCACTGACCGGACTCCCAGGCGGTGCGCCAGCCACCGTGGGCGTGCATCTGGCCGTTGAAGACCACAGCGGTGATCGGGATCAGCACGATCGAAAGCCAGAACGCGATGCGCTCCAGGGCACGGCGGATCTCCGAGTTGATCTTCAGGAACTTTTTGGCCTCAGTGGTGAGTTTGACCGCATGCGCCTTCTCCCCGACGGCGGTGACCACGAAGCGGCCGGACCCGGCCAGCACAGCGGTGCCGGAGAGAATGGGGTCGCCGCGGTGTTTGGACACCGGCACCGACTCACCGGTGAGCATGGACTCGTCAATGTCCAGGTCTTGGGCAGAGAGCACGACGCCGTCCGCTGGGACCTGGTCGCCGGGACGCAGCTCCACCACATCGTCGAGTACCACCTGCTCCCGGTGGATCTGGAGAATCATTGCGTCACGCAGGACCCGGATGTAGTCCTGGTGGAGGAACGCGATGGCGTCCAGCTTCCGCTTGGCCGAATACTCCTGAACCAGCCCGATGATCACATTGCCGACTGCGGCGATCGCGAAGAGCAGGTCCAGCCACCGGCCCAGGAGAATGATGATCAGCGCGCAGATCCCGATGATGAGGTTGAACAGGGTCATCAAGTGGGTGCGCAGGATCTCAGCGATGGAGCGGGAGGTGGTGTGGGGCTGGACATTGGCCAGCTTGAGCTTCAGCCGCTCGGAGACCTGAACCGAGTTCAGACCTTTGGACTCGAGGACGGCCGGATCAGGCGCAGACCGCAGCTCCGCGGGATCGCGGTCCTCGGTCCTTGTTTTAGCCACAACAGGTAAGTCTAAGGTGTGTGCTCCGCTGCCGGGACTACTCGGAGCCGGCCACTGAGACCACCAGGTCCTCGCCGCTGGCCCCGACCTGCACATCCAGGCTGAAGGGCACATCCTCTGTCTCGGTCAGCTGCTCACCGGTGTGAAAGTGGCGGGCCTCAAAGCTGACCTCAGCCACCAGATCCTCAGAGCTGACCTGCCAGCCCTCGGCGTCGAAGCTCAGCTCGAACGCCTCAGGCTCGGGGAAGGTCCAGTCGATGGTGTCGGCATCCACCTGATGGCTGGTCGAGGTACCCACCGGGCAGCCGCTTGGCATGAGCACCTGCTGGTCACACTCCTCGAAGTACTCAGTCAGTTCCTCATGCAGCAGCTGGGTGGCGTCCTCGGAGGCCTCCAGCTCCATGGTCACCAGCTCGGCCGGAGCATCGGAGTCCTCGGCAGCGGTGACCACATGGCTGACTGCTCCGGTCAGCCACTGGGATTCGATGCTGATCTCGGCCACCGTCGGGACAAAGGCTGAAAGCCGGGCGGTCTCCGCATCGAGGTTAACCGGCTCACCGTTGATCTCGATCTGTCCGATCCCGCCCTGAGGGGCACCGGGCACCTCCACCTGGAACCAGGTGAGCCCCGCTGGAGAGATCTCCCAGTTGTCGAAAAACCCCCAGGTGGTCCCAGAGTGGGTCAGCGGCAGCTCGGTGGTGTATTCCTCCTCTGCGGAGGTGAAGCTCAGTTGGGCGCCGTCGCCAGTTTCCGTGATGTCGGGAGATTCAATGAGCTCGGCGGAGCGGGTCAAGGGGTCACCGGTGAGCAGCAGGTGGTCGACCTGCGGCTCCTCGGCGAAGTCTGGCAAGGCGGAGAAGTGTCCGAGTGCCTGACTGCCCTCGCCTTCAGCCAGCGAGTCCCAGTAGGACTGCGCGGTGGCCTCCGGGGCGTAAAGGTGCTCGTTGACCTGCCAGACGGCGAACACGGCGGCCGCGACGGCCGCCACCAGCCCCAACGCCCAGAGAGCCGCAGCCCGGTAGCCGGGCCGTTGGCCAGCCTCTTGATCGGGTGCCGAATGCTCGTCGAGGAAGTCCCGGTTTTCATCGGCAGAGGCCGAGAGGTCCGGAACACGGCGGTGCTGGGGCGGAGGACTTGTCACCCGAATAGATTACCCGTTTGCTGCCATACCGATCTATCAGCACGATCTGCACCCCCAGCGCCTCGCACAAGAGGGGTGAGTCTCCTACGTGGAGAGCGGTTGGGAACTGCTCTGCGCAGAAGTCCTAACTGCTCTAATATCAATTCCTTTCTCCCGTATTGCGTAGAGTGTGGACTCTGGAAGGCCCGCATCGGAGATGATCTGATCGAAGCTTTGGAGTGAGGAGACACGAAAGGTGCCGAACGTGCCGTACTTGGCACTGCTGGCGACGAGTACGCTCAGCGAAGCTGCCCTCATGGCAGCGCGCTTAACGGTCACTTTCATCTCAGAGGGTGTGGTGGAGCCGCGGCCGAGGTCCCATGAGCTGGTAGAGATGAACGCCGTGTCCAGGTTGAACTCAGCAACGGATGCAGCTGCTAGATCCCCGATCGAGGAGCGATTCTCACGGTCAATGCGCCCTCCGACGTGATACAGCTCCACGCTGGGGTGGTCCACGAGAAGTCCAGCTGTGGTGATGTCGTTCGTCACCACAGTCAGATCCTGGACATCCCAAATCAGCGGAACGATCTGCCCCAGGGTGGTCCCGGCGTCCAGATAGATCGTCTGTCCTGGGGTGATGAGCTCGGCTGCAGCTGCGGCCATTGCCCGTTTATTGTCAAGATCTGTGACAGATTTGTCCAGGAATGATGGTTCACTGTGAAGCCTTTCTGCGAGTTTCACACCACTTGGAACTGAATAGACGCGCCCTTGCTGCTCCAGAGCCGCAATGTCCCGGCGCACAGTCATATGGGAGACGCCGAGGATCGGGCAGAGCTCACGAATGCTGAGGACTCCCTTATGGCGCAACTCACGCAAGAGGGCTTCTCTGCGCTCCTCAGGAATCATTCCGCCCTTTCGCTCGTCTTCGTGACCACCATAGTAGCCATTTCGTTGTTCGGATTCTGCACTTGCCTGTGATTCACATCATATAGTATTGTGTGAAATTATCACATAGAGGTGTTCATTTATGAGATGGACGACTTCTGTTGCCATCACATCGAGAAGTCTTGGAGGCATCAATGAGAGCTATGCGGTTCGACAACGACGGCACTGCTGCCGTTGTGGACATCCCCGCACCTGTACCCGGACCTCGGGAGGTGGTCGTCAAAGTACTGTCCACTGGCGCGTGTGGATCAGACCTTGCTGCCCTCCGTGGGACACATCCCTTCCGGTTTCCTCCTCTCATCTCCGGCCACGAGGCCGGTGGCATCATCGAGAAGGTCGGAGCCGAGGTGAAAGATCTTCGGCCTGGGGTCCGAGTGGCCATCGAGCCGCAGAAGCCGTGCCAGGACTGCGAGCTGTGTACGGCGGGGAACTACCATGTCTGCCCGCAAAAGCAGATGCTCGGCATCACGGAATGGGACGGCTCCTTCGCAGAGTACGTCAAGGTGCCTGATTACGCGATCGTGCCAGTCTCTGATGACATCCCCGACTACGCTCTGGCCGTGGTTGAGCCCTTAGCTGTCGCTGCCCACGCTGTACGTCAAGTGAGTCGGGTGCAGAACGGCGATCGGCTCTCTCGCCATCTGGTTCTTGGCGGTGGAACAATCGGCGGTCTCATCACCGCAGTGCTGCAACACCAGCATTCTGGTGAGGTCGTGGTGGTGGAGCCCCGCGAGTACGTTGCGGAGATACTCCGCAAGCTCGGGGCCACAGACGTCCGGAGCCCTGAAGATCCCTGGGGTGAGGATGAGCGCTTCGATGCAGTCTTTATCGCAGCTGGTGTGCCCGAGCTGATTGCTACCGGCATTGCTCGCGTGCGTTCTGGCGGCACCGTGGTCCAGGTCGCGGTCTTCAACAAGGACGTCCCGGTTCCCGTCGGTGAACTGCAGGTGCGGGAGATTACCTTCACTGGCACCGCCATGTACACCCGTGAAGACTTCATCACCGCCTCCGAGATGCTGACCCTCAATCCTGCGATCGCGGAGTCGATCATCACCACCAGAGTCACTCTTGAGGAAGGGGCCCGGCTCATCACACGGATGGCTGCCGAAGGACCCGGCAAAATCATCAAACTGATTATGGAGCCGTGATGCGTCTTCTTACACTGACTCTAGACTGGCTGGAAAAGCTCCTTGCCGTCATTGCTGTCACGGCGCTAGCGCTAATGAGCTTGTCACTCATTTTTCAAGTGATCATGCGCTACGTCTTCGACCGGCCCACCGTCTGGTCTGAGGAGTTCGCTACTCTGAGTTTCGTCGCTCTCGTGATGGCCGCTATCCCCATCGCGCTGCGCAGACATGAGCATATTGCCCTGGAGTTCCTGCTCAACAAGACTCCGCTGGCGATCCGCACAGTCCTCAACGTCGTGGTCGCCCTGCTGACCATCGGGACGTTTGCACTTCTGGCCTACCTCGCGTGGGGCCTGCTGCCTTCGGCAGAACGGCAATTGCTCACCGGTATCACTTTGGCAGTCGGCTTCGATGTCAAGCTCTCCTGGATGTATGCCACCGTACCTGTCGGATTCACCTGTGCCGTCATCTTCGGCGTCGAAAACATGATCAAGGGTCGGCAGAAGGCAGAAGAGGCAGAGGTCCTCAGTCTCGACGATGTTACGAATATCAGAGGAGCAGTCTGATGCCAGCAGTACTTGGCGGCGGGCTCATAGTCCTTCTCATCATCGGTGTCCCTATCGGTATCGCCATCGGGCTGACGTCCATCATCAGTCTGGTGATGTTCACTGACGTCCCACTGGAAATCGCAGCGCAACGACTGATTTCCGGAGTCCGGTCTTTTCCACTGCTGGCGATCCCACTATTCATACTGGCCGGAAGCATTATGAATGCTGGCGGTGTGACCCAGAGGCTCATTGACTTCGCCTATGCCCTCATCGGTCAGATGCGCGGTGCTTTGGCCGGAGTCACAGTGATTACCAATATGATTTTCGGCGGCATCTCCGGCTCCGCGGTGGCTGACGCTTCCTCCGTGGGCCGATTGCTGATCCCTCAGATGCTCAAGCGAGGGTACCCGGCAGGCATGGCTGCCTCAGTCTCCTCGACGGCGTCGACCATCGCCCTTATTCTGCCGCCCAGCATCACCATGATCATCTACGGGGTGACAGCGGAGGTTTCCATCTCCGCTCTTTTCTTCCACGGTCTCTACATCGGGCTGGGTTTCGGCTTGGTCTACATCCTCACCGGGTACATCGTTGCCCGCGTCATGAAGTTACCGTCGGAGAAGCGTGCTAGTGCCAAAGAACTCTGGGTCTCGTTCCGGCGAGCTGCACCTGCGCTGCTCATTCCGGTGGCTGTGCTTGGAGGTATTCGGCTGGGGATATTCACGGCCACCGAAGGCGGAGCTGTTGCAGTGGCAATCGCTCTGTTCTTGGGCCTGGTGGTCTACCGAGAGCTGACCCCGACAACGGTCCACAAAGCCCTGCACGACTCCGCGATTCTGGTGGCGGCCATCATGCTGATCATCGCCATGTCCCAGATCTACTCCTGGGCGCTGACCACAGGCGGGGTTGCCCAGACCATCACTGATGCGGTCTTGGGAATCACCACAGAGATGATCGCCATTCTGTTACTGGTCAACGTGCTGCTCTTGCTGGTCGGAACGGTGGTAGAGGGTAACGCCGCAATCATCCTGTTCACCCCCATCCTCTTGCCTATCGTGACATCGGTAGGCGTGGATCCTGTCCACTTCGGGTTGATCATCGTCATCAACCTGGCCATCGGCCTGATCACTCCACCAGCAGGCATCTGCTTGCTCATCGGGTGCAAGATCGCCGGCATACCCATGGAGAAGTCCCTTCGAGATCTCCTCCCGTGGCTGTTGGTATCCATCGCCCTGCTTCTCACTGTGACCTACACCCCGCTGATCTTCGGGTGGTACTGAGACTCTGAGCGCCGCCGAAGAGACTCGTCATCTTTCTAGAAAACACACAGAGATTCCTCAAGGAGGAGAATCATGAACCACAAAATTCTGACAGGCCTCGCCTGTACCTCGGCTCTGACGCTGGCCCTCACCGGCTGTGGAAATGGAGAAGGAGGGGGCGACGATGGCGCTGCATTGAGCCTCTCTCTCGGCCACTCCTACGGTGTGGACAGTCTCCAAGACCGCGCAGCCAAGGAGTTAGCAGAAAACGTTGCTGATCGCACTGACGGCCGGCTCGAGATTTCTGTGTATCCTGCCTCGCAACTGGGCAGCTGGGAGGAGATGCAGGAAGGCCTCGAGGTTGGCAGTGTCGACCTCGTGATCGAGTCTGTCGGTTCCTTGGAACGGTATACGGATCTTGCTGCCATCGAAGGCATTCCTTTCCTTTACGCCGACGAGGAGCACTTCTTCGAGGTCTGGGACGGGCCACTTGGTGAGGAGATCATTGAGGCTATCCGTGATGACTCAGGGTTCCTGCTCCTTGGCGACATGTACCGTGGACCGCGAGTTCTCAACTCCATTCGCCCGGTCGAAGAACTCAGCGACCTTTCGGGGCTGCGCCTGCGGGTTCCCACGCAGCAGACCTACATCGATACGTGGGAAGCGCTCGGGGCCAGCCCGACTCCGCTTGCGCTCAACGAGGTCTTTTCCGCCATTGAGCAGGGAGCGATCGCCGGTCAGGAGAACCCCATTGACGTCGTGCGCTTCAACTCCTTCTACGAGGTGGCACCGTATGTGACCAACACCAACCATCTCTACGGGAACTTCCACTTCCAGGTGTGGGGAGACACCTACGACAGCTGGGATGAAGAGCTCCGCGAGGTGCTGGATGAGGAGATCGCCGCGATCTCCGAGTGGTACCGAGGGCAGTCAGTCGACGAGCAGGAGGAGAATATCTCCTACCTCGAGGATGAGGGTGTGGAGTTCTTCGACATCGACTATGTCGAGTGGCAGACGCCGACGGACGGTATCGCCGACGAGGCCGACCCGCAAGTCCAGGAATGGGTGGAGCAGATTCTCCACTGATTCCGCCACTGAACAAGCATTCTGGGTGCTCCGGTGCAGAACACAGCTTCTGTGCTGGAGCACCCAACCCGGTTCATCAGGTCAAAGAGAGGTCAGGACGTATGGTACTTCCGATTGGTGTGATTGCTGATGACTTCACCGGAGCGACAGATATAGCAAGTTTCATCGTCGAATCAGGTCTGCGCACTGTACAGCTGAACAACCCCGAGTCGCTGCCGGAGGAGTTGGCAACTGACGTTGTGGTGATCAGTCTCAAGACGCGCTCCATTCCGGTGGAAGATGCGATACAGCAGAGCCTGAAGGCGTTGGAACTCCTTCAGCAGGCTGGTGCCGAACGGGTGATTTTCAAATACTGTTCCACTTTCGACAGCACGCCTCAGGGCAATATTGGGCCTGTCACTGACGCGCTGTTGGAGAAGCTTGACGACAAGTTCACCGTAGTAGTGCCGTCCCTGCCGGTTAACGGACGCACCGTCTACCGCGGTCACCTCTTTGTCCATGAGCAGTTGCTTCAGGATTCCAGCATGCGCCATCATCCTGTGACCCCCATGACAGACTCAAGCCTGGTCCGTCTCATGGAGGCGCAGAGTTCTGGAGCGGCCACGGTTATTTCCTTTGAGGTGGTAGAAAAAGGTGAGGAGGCCGTGCGGGCTGCTCTGGAGGATGCCCGTCGTGGCGGCATCCGGTACGCGGTGATCGACGCGATGACGGATCAGCACCTGGAGATCATCGGCGCAGCGGTGCAGCACCTCAGACTGGTGACTGGCGGCTCCGGTCTGGGATTCGGCATGGCCCAAGCATTGTCAGAACACACGACCGCACAGCAAGGAAATGCCGCCGAGTGGGAGTTCTTGGACGGGCCGGGGGTGGTGCTGTCTGGTTCATGTTCGGAGATGACCAATGCGCAGGTGTGCTTCTACCGAGAGGTCGCGCCTGCTCATGAGATCACTCCCCACCGGCTCTTCTGGGATGCCGAAGCTTACCGCGACCAAGTTGTGGAATGGGTACTCGCCAACAACCGCCACGAGGCACCTCTGGTTTACGCCACAGCGCCAGCAGAGAAAGTCAGGCAGTTACAAGCCGAGTTTGGCGCGGAGCCGCTGTCAGAGGCGATAGAGAGTTTCTTCGGATCAGTTGCTGCAGAGTTGCGCAAGCACGGCGTTCAGCGTTTCATCGCTGCGGGAGGAGAAACCTCCGGCGCGGTGACCCAGGCCCTTGGCATCCCTGGATTCCAGGTAGGGCCGCAGATCGCCCCGGGAGTGCCTTGGACCAGAAGCCTGGACGGGACACTGGATCTTGCTCTGAAGTCAGGCAACTTCGGCAGTGCCGACTTCTTCTCCATCGCAGAGCAAATGGCCGTGGGGGCACGCTGATGCGAGGTTTCGCAGCGAACATTAGCACCATGTTCACCGAACTGCCGTTTCTTAAGAGGTTCCAGGCGGCAGCTTCGGCAGGGTTCTCTGGAGTGGAATGCATGTTCCCCTATGGACACGATGCCTCCGTGCTGGCTCATGCCCGGGAAGATGCCGGGGTCCAGCATGTGCTGATCAACGCTCCCGTGGGGTCAACTGGTGCTACCCATTGGGGATATGCGGCACTGCCCGGCTCTGATGCCGACTATGAGAGGAGTCTGCAGCATGCTGTGGAATATGCCCAGACCCTGGGGTGCCCTCGAATCCACGTGATGGCAGGAGTGACCGATGGCGGCAGCGAGGCCGAGACACGCTATATCCGTCGGCTCCAGCACGCCGGAAGCTATGCGGCCGAATTCGGCATTGACATCCTCATAGAGCCGATCAATACCTTTGATGTTCCCGGATACTTTCTCAGCGACGTTCCCCGGGCACTCTTGATGCTCGAGAAGATCGATCACCCGCATGTGAAGCTGCAGCTGGACATCTACCACGTCCAGATCATGACAGGCGGCCTGACCAGGTTGATTGAGATGGCCGCACCCGTTACTGGACATGTACAGATCGCAGCAGTTCCTGCACGCGATGAACCCTGCGAAGGAGAGATTCATTACCCCTACATATTCACCCTGCTGGACGCCGTTGGATACAACGGCTGGGTCGGGTGTGAATACCGCCCCAAGGCATCCACTGAGGTCGGGCTTGACTGGTTCGAACCATACAGGAGAGGAACAACAGGTGTTATGAACGAGAGAAATTCAGGAGGATGCCGGTAGTGGCAGATGAGCAGACTCTGCGTCAGCAGATCGTCGAATTGGGAACCAGCTTGTTCCAACGCGGGTTTTCTGTGGGAAGCGCAGGCAACATCAGTGCTCGTATTGATGGAGGATACCTGATGACACCCACGAACTCATCCCTGGGGCGCCTGCGTGCTGATGCGCTTTCCGTGCTGAACGAAAAGTGGGAACATGTGGCAGGGCCCAGGCCCTCAAAAGAGGTGGTCATGCATCGTGCGACGTATCAGGCGCGTCCTGCGACTGCTGCAGTGGTGCATCTACACTCGACATACGTCACAGCGCTCAGCTGTCTCAACGGCGAAGCCGCCATACCTCCCCTGACACCGTATTTCATTATGCGCTTGGGCCGGGAGGTGCCCACGGTCCCCTACTACAAGCCAGGATCCGCGGAAATACTCGCCGATATCCTCGACGCGGCGGGCCGGGGGCCGGCGATCATTTTGGCCAATCACGGCTCGATCGTGGCAGGCTCATCACTGGAGGATGCGGTCAACGGTGCCGAGGAGCTGGAAGTCTCAGCCCAATTGGCCTTTCTGGCGGACGGTCGGGATGTCCGCCCCCTGGCCGAAGCTGAAATTCAGGAGCTCCTCAGCTGATCACAGTCCGGTGGAAGTTCTCGTGGCTGCGGCTTGCGGTGGGGCCGCGCTGACCCTGGTAGCGGGACTGGTGCGCCTTCGATCCATACCCCTTGGAGGCCGGGGAGGTCAGCCGGAAGAAGCACAGCTGACCGATCTTCGAACCCGGCCAGAGCTTGATCGGCAGGGTGGCCATATTGGACAGCTCCAAGGTGACCTGACCGGAGAAGCCTGGGTCGATGAACCCGGCCGTGGAATGGGTCAGCAGGCCCAGGCGGCCCAGTGAGGATTTGCCCTCCAGGCGGGCGGCGACGTCGTCGGGCAGGGTGACGGTCTCATAGGTGGCCCCGAGCACGAACTCACCCGGATGCAGCACAAAGGGCTCCTCGGGGTCGGCCTCCACCAGGCGGGTGAGGTCCGGCTGCTCCACCGAGGGGTCGATGTGTGCGTATTTGTGGTTGTCGAACAGCCGGAACATCCGCTCCAGGCGCACATCCACGCTGGAGGGCTGGATCATTGAGTCATCCAGCGGGTCCAGCTGAATGCGGCCGGAGTCCAGCTCGGCGCGAATGTCATTGTCAGAAAGCAGCACGGACCTAAATTACCAGCATGTCCAGCTGGTTGTGATGGGACAGGGCAGATGTCACGGAAGAAGAAGCGGTCACGCGGGAATCCCGTGAAGAGCTCCAGACCCATAGGCAGCCCAGCCAAGAGGATTGACCAGGTGATCAGCGCCTGTGAACGGTGGCTCAGTGAAGGGAACAACACCACCGGCGGGGAGGCGGACCAGGGCATCGCTGAGAGGCACCGGGATTTGGCGGAAATCAGGCTGGTCACCGGGGTGGAGGACTTCCTGGACTGGCTCGGGGAGGGCCGGCACTGTTCTCCCGAGGGCGGGCTGCAGCGCAAAGACATCGCCCCTGTTGCGGCGATGATCGGCCTGAGCGTCAAGGGCACACACACCAAGCACGACGACGCCGGCCACCGCGTTGACCTGCCCGCTCTGGATCGGCTCTTTGATGACGACGTGTCAGCACCGCCTCGGCAGCACCCGGTCATGAGCATGTGGGAGGTGCCGGAGCTGACTGCCTGGTGGCAGGCGATGCAAGCTGTGGGCATCTTCTCCCGCAGCGGAACGCGGGTGCTGCCCGATCAGGGTGCTGAGCTCTTGCGCTCTACCGACGAGCTTGAGGTCTTGGACATCCAGCAGGAGTTCCTGGCCGTCTTCGTCGAGAGGTTCTTCGCGGCCGAGGCTGAGCCCTTCCAACGCGATGACTTCTTCAGAAGCCTCGCGCCGCCGACCATCGCCGCGGCGGCGGCAGAACTGGTCGCTGCACTGTCCCGGGAGGAAGGGGAGCAGCAGCCCCAGCCCAGTGTTCAACAGCATGCCGGGCTCTTTGGTCTTCGGGCACGTATGCTGCTGAGACGTCTGGCTGATGTGGGGCTGCTGCGCGGCCAGGAGAGCGCTTACAGTGTTCCGCCCGGCCTGCGGCAAGCCATCGTGCAAGGGGTGCTCATGACGCGTGATGGGCATCTCGCGGAGGCTGATGAGGATGACGCTGAGGAATAGCTCCGGCAGGAATCCTTGAAAGTCGCATTGCTCGGAGCGGACACCTCCCTGCCGTGTGCACGTTCGGCTGTGCTGAATACTCAGGAGCCGCTTTACTGGGAGACCGCACCGGTGCACTGAGCGCATGCGCGTCGGCGTGCAGGCGTATTGTGGGGGAGGGGCTGAACCCAGGGCCCGGCAAGAAATCAGATACCCGCGGGAGGAGATGCCTATGGCGGCGGTGCTGTCCGGTTTCGCCGTGGTCTGGCTGATCATCGCGGTGGGCTATGTGCTGGGCAGGATCGGTGTCCTGGGCCCCGAGGCCCGGGTGGTGCTGTCCCGGGTGGCGTTCTTCGTGGCCTCGCCGTGCCTGCTGTTCATCACCATCTCTGGCTCCCCGATCCGCGAAGTGCTGGGTCCGCAGTTCGCCGTCGCCGCACTGAGCGCCTTCACCATGCTGGGGCTGTTCCTGCTGCTGGGCCGGTTCCTGCTGCTGCGGGGGCGCTCCGCAGCTGACCTGGTCATGGGCGGCATGAGCGCCTCGCTGGTCAACAGTGCGAACCTCGGCTTCCCGATCGCCGCCTATGTGCTGGGCGACATCAGCCTGGCCGCACCAGTGGTGATGTTCCAGCTGGCGCTCTACACCCCCATCTACGTGGGTCTGCTGGACCAGCTGAGCGCCCGGAAGGGCACGACGCAGCGGGTGCGCCCCCGTGCCCGCACCGAAGTGCTGCGCCGGCTCGCCCAGACACTGGTCAACCCGATGATCGTCGGGTCCGCGCTGGGTCTGCTGTTCTCCTGGCGCAGCTGGGAGCTTCCGGAGCAGCTTCATGAGTCGGTGGAGCTGCTGGCCGGGGCCTCCATCCCGCTGATGCTGCTGGCCTTCGGGCTTTCGCTGGTAGGCGCCCGTCCCCTCAACAAGGCGTCGGGGCGGCGTCGTGATGTGCTGATCGCCGCGGTGATCAAACTGCTGATCCACCCGCTGCTGGCCTATGTGATCGCGGCATTCCTGTTCAGGCTCGACGGGGTGATGCTGCTGGCCGCGGTGGTGCTGGCCTCGCTGCCCACCGCACAGAACGTGCTGGTGGCCGCCGTGCGCTACAGCACCGGCGAGACCATTGCCCGCGACACCGTGCTGGTCACCACCATCCTGGGCATCCCCTCGATGGCTGTGGTCGCTGTGCTGCTGGCCTAACCGCTGAGCCGGTGCTCACGCATCTTGGCCGGCCCCTCCGGATCCTTGACCTTCAGCAGCAGAAGCAGCCCACAGATCAGCACCACGACGATGCCGACGATCAGCGCCTTGTCGGCATCCTCGATCTCAGCCTCCCGGCCCAGCATCACCGTCAGCAGGATCGCTGAGATTCCAGAGGTGAGGAAGCCGACCGAGCGGCCGGCGGTGGCGTAGAGCCCGAAGAGCTCGGCGGCCCGGTCCGGCGGGGCCAGCCGGCCCAGGAACGCGCGCGAGGAAGCCTGGGCAGGGCCGACGAACAGACACAGCGCCAGACCGAACACCCAGAACGCCGCCGTGGGAGTGACGGTGAGGCCCAACAGCTCACGTTCGACGTCGAAGAAATACATCACCACCCCCAGGACCACCAGTGAGGTCACCGAGAAGCGGATCACCGCCCGAGGGCCGAAAAGGTCGTCCAGGAATCCGCCGGCGATCGCGCCGGCTGCGGCCACCACGTTCCCGGCGATGCCGAAGAGCAGGATGTCAGCACTGGTGAACCCGTAGATGGTCACCCCCAGGATAGCCCCATAGGTGAACACCGCTGAGAGTCCGTCACGGTAGACGGCGGAGGACAGCAGGAACCAGAAGGTGTTCCGGTCCTCCTTCCACAGGCCGATGATCACCCGGACCAGGCGGCGGTAGGACTCGGCGATACTGACTTTTTCCGAAACATTGGCCTGATCGGCGGTGCGCACCTTGGTCAGCAGCAGCGGCAGCGACCAGATCAGGAACCAGACCGCGCCGACCACCGCGACCAGGCGAATATTGAAGGCCTCGTCGGTGGGCAGGCCCAGCAGTCCTCCCTCGCCGGCGACCATCCCGAAATAGGCGATGGCCAGCAGGAAGATCCCGCCCAGGTAGCCTGCGCCCCACCCGATTCCGGACACCCGGCCCATGCGCCGATGGTCGGAGATGTCGGTGATCATCGCGTTGTAGTTCAGGCTGGCGAACTCGTCGAACAGCGTCATGGTGGCCATCAGGGTCACCCCCAGCAGCAGGTAGCCGGTGTCCGGCTTGACGAAGAAGTGTGATGCGCACAGGACGATCACCAGCAGGGTGTTGACCCTCAGCCACAGCTGGCGCCTCCCGGCCTTGTCCGCGCGCTGGCCGATCACCGGGGCGGTGAGCGCGATGATGACTCCTGCGATGAGGTTCGCTGTGGTCAGGTACTGTGAACCCTGTCCGCCCGGGCCCACGGCGTCGGCGATGTAAGTGCCGAAGACAAAGGTGACCATCAGCGCTGAGACCGTGGAGCTGCCCCAGCTCCACAGGCTCC
Source organism: Nesterenkonia muleiensis (assembly GCF_003600155.1). Classification (GTDB taxonomy): domain Bacteria; phylum Actinomycetota; class Actinomycetes; order Actinomycetales; family Micrococcaceae; genus Nesterenkonia; species Nesterenkonia muleiensis. The sequence goes on from NZ_QWLD01000013.1 coordinate 22,483, forward strand.
ACTTGACGATCAGCGATTTGTTCAGCGGCGCAGTGCTGGTCCCGGCGGCGGGCGCAGGTCCCGCTCGCCTCTCGGCGGACTCGCGTCCGCCTTCGCGCCCTAAAGGGGCTCCATCGGCTGCTGAGGCGCGGCTCATGAAGCGAATCGTACCCCGGGCCTGTTAACATGGAGGGAACCTCCAGGAACATGGCCTAACTTTTGCCTTCTGCACCGGCCGCGTGCAAGGTAGTGCTTCGACCGTCCGTCCGTTGTTGTCAGAACGTTGAAAGGGTACCTCTATGCTCACCGTGCTCGCTGTGCTCTTTGCAGTGAGCATCCTGGCCCCGGTTCTCTACTCCTGGTGGGGGCGGAACACCTTCTACGTCCTTGCGGCGGTGTTGGTGGGTGCCTTCGTCTGGACCCTTGCCTATGTTCCGGAGGTGATCGGGGCCGATCAGGCCGCTGCGATCGGTGAGCCGAACGCGCCGCCGGCAGAGGTCGTCGAATGGATCACCCAGCTCGGTGTTGAGCTGGCCTTCCGCATGGACGCTCTGGCGCTGGTGATGTCCATGCTCATCACCGGTGTGGGCGCGGCGGTCATGCTCTACTGCGCCCGCTACTTCGCCGCAGATGAACGTGCCGCCGGTCCTTTCGCCGCCCAGCTCTTCGCTTTCGCCGCCGCCATGCTGGGACTGGTGCTCTCCGATGATCTGGTGATGCTCTTCATCTTCTGGGAGCTCACCACCATCTTGTCCTTCCTGCTGATCGGCTATTCGGCACACCGCATCTTCGCCCGCCGCTCCGCCATCCAGGCGCTGGTGGTAACCACCTTCGGCGGCTTGGCCATGCTGGTGGGCCTGCTCTGGATCGGTGAGCTCGCCGGCTCCTACCGGCTCTCCGAGATCCTGGCCCAGTCCTCCGAACTGAGCGGGACTGCGGTGGATCTGGCCATGGTGCTGATCCTCATCGGTGCGATCTCCAAGTCCGCACTGGTGCCCTTCCACTTCTGGCTTCCGGCCGCGATGGCCGCCCCCACACCGGTCAGCGCCTATTTGCACGCCGCCGCCATGGTCAAGGCCGGTGTCTACCTGGTGGCGCGCTTCGCCCCCGGTTTCCACGACACCGCCTTCTGGCTGCCGATCGTGCTCATCCTGGGTCTGGCCACCATGCTCGTAGGCGCCTACCGGGCCCTGCGGCAAACCGATATCAAGCTCGTGCTCGCCTACGGCACTGTCTCCCAGCTGGGCTTTCTGATCATGGTCAACGGCCTGGGCACCGAGGACGCCGCCCTGGCAGGCATCGCTATGCTGCTGGCCCACGGGCTGTTCAAAGCCGCGCTGTTTATGGTGGTCGGCATCATCGACCACAAGACCGGCACCCGAGACCTGCGCAAGCTCTCCGGGGTGGGGAAAAGCCAGCGCCCGCTGCTGATCATCTCAGTGGTCGCCGCTGCCTCCATGGCCGGGCTGCCCCCGCTGTTCGGATTCGTGGCCAAAGAGGTGGTCTTCGAGTCCTTCTACGGCTACGCCGAGGTCAACGGTTTCTGGGGCTGGCTGGTCCTCGCCGGCGTCGTGCTGGCCTCGGCGGTCACCGTGGCCTACTCAGCACGTTTCCTCTGGGGCTCCTTCGCCACCAAGCACAAGGAGCCCACCACCTTCCACGGCCGGCCCGACGCGGTGTTTCTGGTCGCCCCGGCCGGGCTGGCTGCCCTCACGCTGATCTTCGCTCTGGTGCCGGGACCCCTCCAGACCCTGATTGAACCTTTCGCCACCCTGTTCGAACCAGCGGATCCAAACATCGACCCCACCTACCTGGCCCTCTGGCACGGACTGACCCCGGTGCTCGGGCTCTCCGTGCTGGCCTGGGTGCTCGGCCTGGGAGCCTTCTGGCTGTTCGGGCGGATCCCGGACCCCCAGCGGACGGTGCCGGAGTCGCTGGACGCCGAACGGATCTACCGCAGCTCAATCCGCGGCCTGGACGACACCGCTGCCTGGTTGACCGCCAAGACACAGCGCGGTTCGCTGGGTTGGTACCTATTCATCATTATCGCCGTCGCCACGGCCTTCCCTACTGGGGTGGTGGCGCTGACTGGCCAGACCGTCCCGGACCACGTGATTCTGGCCGAGGAGCCGCTGCAGGCGATCCTCGGGGTGCTCATCATCGCCGGTGGGCTCGGTGCCATCTGGGCGCCCAAGCGTTTTATGGCCGTGCTGATGGTCAGCCTCTGCGGCTGGGGCATCGCCGGGCAGTTCGCCCTGCAGGGGGCACCGGATCTGGCGCTGACCCTGCTGCTGGTGGAATCCATTGTGCTGGTGGTCTTCGTCCTGGCGCTGCGCACCCTGCCGGCCGGAATCTGGACCAAGAACCCGACCCGATTCCGCGCTGGACGTGCCCTGCTGGGTGCGGCGTTCGGGCTCATGGTGATGACCGCCGCGGCCCTCTCCATGGACCAGAGGGTCGAAGAGCCGGTCAGCGTGGAGTACCCCTGGATGAGCTACGACGTCGGTCACGGCACCAATATCGTCAACGTCACCCTGGTGGACATCCGCGTCTGGGACACCTTCGGCGAGATCACCGTGCTGGCAGCTGCCGCCACCGGTGTGGCCAGCCTGATCTTCGTGAAGCGGCGCGACGTCCAACGCCGCCAGCTCCACGAGGTGCCCACCGGATCGGTCGGCCGGGTGCTCTCGGACAAGGCGCTGTCGCCGAGCCAGGTCAAGGAGATCCAGGTGGCGCGCAGCTTCGCCACCGTGGCCCGCGAGGCCTGGCTGGTGGCTGGCCGCACTGTGGCCCCCGAGCACCGCTCGATCATCTTCGAGGTGGTCACCAGGCTGATGTTCCACGCGATCATCCTCCTTTCGCTCTACCTGCTGCTGGCCGGGCACAACACCCCAGGCGGCGGTTTCGCCGGAGGCCTGCTGGCCGGACTGGCCTTCGTGCTGCGCTACCTGGCCGGCGGCCGCTACGAGCTTGAGGCTGCCATCCCGTTCTCCGCAGGTGCCCTGATGGGCTGGGGGCTGGCAGTGGCCTGCTTCACCGGCGTGGTGCCGCTGCTCTTCGGCGGGCAGATCTTCCAGAGTTTCATTGTGGACCTCAGCATCCCGGTGCTCGGCGATCACCACCTGGTCTCCTCCGTCCTGTTCGACGTCGGCGTCTACCTGGTGGTTGTGGGGCTCATCGTGGATGTGCTGCGCAGCCTCGGCTCTGAGATCGATGTTCGCAGCGAGCAGGAGAACCGTGCAGATACCTCGATGGGACACGACATTCACTCCCAGACCTCTCTGGGGGTGGCGCGATGACCATCAACCTGACCCTGCTGATCGTCATGGGCGTGATGTTCGCGGTGGGGATCTACCTGCTGCTGGAGCGCTCGCTGACCCGCGTGCTGCTGGGCATCATCCTGATCTCCAACGGGGTGAACCTGCTGCTGCTGCAGAGCGCCGGCCGTTCCGGGCTGCCGCCGATTGTCCGTGATGGGCTGGTGGCCGAGGACTACTTCGACCCATTGCCCCAGGCGCTGCTGCTGACCGCGATCGTGATCGCCTTCGCGCTGGTGGCCTTCATGCTCGCGCTGATCTACCGCTCCTGGGTGATGGGCCGCCAGGACGAGGTCGCTGACGACGAGGAGGACCGCCGGGTGGCCGCTGCCGTCGGAGCCTATGATCCGGAGGAGGACGCCGAGGTCGGCACTGAGACCTCCGAGTTCATTGACACCGTGGATCCGGCCACAGGCTCGGTCAGGGTGGTCGACGCCGCTGAACGCAACAGTGAAAACGCCGCTGAGGACCACGGCGTTGATCACAGCACCGGAGAGGGGGAGCGCTGATGGAGGTTGACCTCATCGAGTTGGTGCCCCTGGCAGTGCTGCTGCCGCTGTTCGGCGCCGCCTTCGCCTTCGCGTTCTACCGGAACCAGTCCACCCAGAAGACCATCACCATTGCCACTCTGGTCGCCACCGCGGTGCTGGAGATCCTGTTGCTCTCCGAGGTCTGGGTCAGCGGCACCCATGCGGTGCACCTGGCCGGCTGGCCCGCCCCCTTCGGCATCTCCATGGTCATCGACCGGTTTGCCGCTCTGATGCTGGTGGTCTCCTCCCTGATCACCATGGCGGTGCTGTTCTACGCCGTCGGCCAGGGCGCGGCCGAGGAGAAACAGGACTCCGGCCCGGTCTCGATCTTCTACCCCACCTATCTGATCCTGGTGGCCGGAGTCTCCAACGCCTTCCTGGCCGGCGACCTCTTCAACCTGTATGTGGGCTTCGAAATCTTCCTCACCGCGTCGTACGTGCTGCTCACTCTTGGCGGGGGTGAGGCCCGCATCCGGGCCGGTGTGACCTATGTGGTGGTCTCAATCCTGTCCTCGATGCTGTTCCTGATCACCATCGGGCTGATCTACTCGGCCACCGGCACGGTGAACCTGGCCGATATGGCGCTGAAGCTCTCCCAGCTGGACGAGGGCACCCAGCTGATGCTGCACGTGATGCTGCTGGTGGCCTTCGGCATCAAAGCAGCAGTGTTCCCCCTGGCGTTCTGGCTGCCGGACTCCTACCCCACCGCCCCGGCACCGGTCACCGCAGTCTTCGCTGGTCTGCTGACCAAGGTCGGCATCTATTCGATCATCCGCACCGAGACCCTGCTGTTCCCGGGGGAGCAGCTCAGCACAGCGCTGATGATCTTTGCCGGACTGACCATGATTGTGGGCATCCTCGGCGCGCTGGCGCAGACGGACATCAAACGTATGCTGTCCTTCACCCTGATCAGCCACATCGGATACCTGGTGTTCGGGCTGGCGCTGAGCAGCGTGATCGGTATGGCGGCCACCGTGTACTACGTGGCCCACCACATCACCATCCAGACCACTCTGTTCCTGGTCACCGGACTGATCGAACGCCGCTCCGGGACCTCCAATGTGGACCGGCTGGGCGGGCTGGCCAAGATCTCCCCGGTGTTGGCGCTGCTGTTCTTCGTTCCCGCGATGAACTTGGCGGGCATCCCCCCGTTCTCCGGCTTCGTGGGCAAGCTGGGCATGATGCAGGGCGGGATCGCGGAGAACACCTGGATCACCTGGACGCTGGTGTTCGCCTCTGTGCTGACCTCCCTGCTCACCCTGCTGGCGGTGGCACGGATCTGGTCCCGCGGATTCTGGCGCAAGACTGAAGACGCCGAGGATCCCGGAGAGGCTCTGGCGCACAAGACTCTGGCTCATGCCCGGGCGGCCAATAAGCGGCTGCTGCCGGTGCAGATGATCGCTCCGACAGCCCTGCTGGTGGGCATGTCAGTAGCCTTCACGGTCTTCGCCGGGCCGTTGATGGACTTTTCCCGGGACGCGGCCCAGGACATGTACGAACGCACCCCGTATCTGGAGGCGGTTCTGGGCGAGGAGCGTGTGGACGGTGTGCGCGAAGAACTGGTGGAGTTCACCACACATCATGTGATCGACCTGGAGACCGACGACGACGGCGCTGCCGAGTACGCGCCCGTGCGCACCTCGCTGGAACCGGACAGCGCCGAAGGAGGGGATGACTGATGCGCCGGCCAAGAACCCCGTTCAGGCTGGAACTGCCGCTGATCCTGTTCCTGGGCTTCTTCTGGATGGCGGTGTGGCAGAGCTTCGATGTCGGCACCTTCATCCTGGGGCTGATCTACGCCACGGTCGTGGTGCGGGTCTTCTACCTGCCGCCTCTGCGCGGCACCGGACGGTTCAACCTGTTCTGGGGACTGGTCTTCGCCGTCCGGTTCCTGGTCAAGATGGTCTTCGCCAGCTTCCAGGTCTCCTGGATGACCGTGGCGAAGGGACCGCGGGTGCGCAACTCGATCATCTCTGTGCAGCTGCGCAGCCACGATGACCTGATGATCACTCTGGTCGGCCATGCCCTGGCCCTGGTCCCGGGTTCTCTGGTGCTCGAGGTGGACCGCACCACCGCTACCCTCTACCTGCATGCGCTTAACGTCTCCGACGAGCCTGCCGCCGAGCGGATCCGCCAGGATGCCCTGCGCACTGAGGCGCTGCTGATCCGCACCCTGGGCAACCCCTCAGATGTGGCGGTGGTCAAGGCTGAGGCCCGGCTCGGCCGGATGCCCGGGCTGTCCACGACCGAGCGGGAGATGCCGGTTCCCGCACGTCCCGAGGCAGGTGAGCAGGCATGAGCATGTTGGACTACGCCTACTGGATCACCCAGGTCCTGCTGGCCATCGGTGTGATGTGCTCGATCTACCGGGTGTACAAGGGCCCCTCCGTGCTGGACCGGGTGATCAGCGTGGATGTGATCCTCATCATCGTCGGCTCGGTGATGCTGGTGGACATGATCTACCACCGGCATACCGACCACATTCTGTTCGTGGTGGTCACTGCGGTGATCGGCTTCCTCGGAGCGGTGGCGATCGCCCGTTACGTGGCAGTGCGCGAGCCGGGCACTGAGGAGGGCCATCGTCATGCCCAGGCCATCGGCGGCGGTCGTGCCCCGGAGCCGGAGACCCCTGCCTCGGCCTCCGGGCTGGCGGCTGCCAACAGCGGCCGCTCCGCGGCTGGTCAGCTGGAGGACGAGTCCACCTCCTGGTTCGCCGACCTGGCACGTTCCGGCTTTGTGCCCAAGCGCAAGAACGACGACGAGAGCACCGGTCAGGGCTCCGGCGGAGGTGGAAGAGCATGACCCTGGATGCGATTCTTGACGGGACCGCCGCGGTCTTCATGGTGATCGGCGGACTGATGTCCCTGGCCGCCGGAATCGGACTGCTGCGCTTCCCCGACCTGCATTCGCGGATGCATGCGGCGACCAAGCCCCAGGTGCTGGGACTGCTGATGCTGGTGCTGGCGGCCTCGATCATGTGGCGAAACTGGCACTGGGTGCCGATCGCCCTGCTGGCCTGGGGCCTGATGATCCTTACCGCGCCGGTGAGCGCCCACGTGGTGGGCCGGGCCGGATACCGCACGAAGCATATGCGGGCTGATCTGCTCGCCGACGATGAACTGGCCAGTGCGGTCGACCGGCTCTCCCAGCCTGGAGGGGTGCGCCGCGAGATCAAAGACGAATAAGCCGCCCTTCACGCCTCAAGCGCCGATTCAGCAGATAAGCTTAGAGACATGCTTCAGAAGATTGCTTTCGGTGCCATCACGATTCTCGCCGTTGTGGCGGGCATCATCATGCTGACCGGCGACCCGGTGGTGGCCGCCTCCTTCGCCTTCGGCGCTGCTGTCCTCTCCGGGGTCAGCCTGGCCTACATCATTGGCCGGGACGGCAAAAAGACCGCATCTTCCTGAGGCGCGGCACTGGCTTCTTCAGGCGTGAAGGCCGCGGTAACGCGGCCGAGAGGCGAGCGGGGTTTCTCCGCCCCCGGGAGACCCGATTGAGCCGAACGGAATGCTGCGCTTGCGCACGTATTTCCGAGGCGATTGAGGGTTGGCGCGCCGAAGGCGCGACACCAACTCAGACCTCTGAGCTCTTGCCGTAGGAGGCCCGGAGCTTAGCGGTGGCCTGCTTAGCTCCGCGCTGGGAGAGCACCTGGACGGCAGCGGAGATGGCCGCGGAGGTCACCGCGAACACCAGAGCCTTCTTGATCGAGACGGCATCGATCTGGTCATCCTTCGGCGCGTTCTCACCGGTGACCTGCTTCCAGCCGATCTCGAAGATCTTGGAGGCCACGAACCCGCCAGCCATCGATACACCGATCGTCACTGCCTTATCCATCAGCTTGTCCATGGTCCCAGCCTAGCCCAGGCTGGCCAGGACTGCACCGCAGTAGAGTGAGAGCATGAAGATTGCCGCAGCACAGATCGTCACCGGTGAGGACCCGCAGGCCAACCTGAAGCTCGTCGAAGAGTGGACCGCCCGGGCCGCTGAGGCCGGTGCGGAGCTCGTGGTGTTCCCCGAGGCCGTCCAACGAGCCTTCGGCTATTCGCTGACACCCATCGCCGAGGAGGTCTGGGGGCCCTGGGCAGATGAGGTCCATATGATCGCTCAGCGGCACGGCGTCGTCGTCGTCCTGGGCATGTTCACTCCCGGGGAGCCCAATGACCAGGGCAAGCCGCGGGTGAAGAACACGCTGCTGGCCGCCGGTCCCTCGGTGTTCGTCAGCTATGACAAGCTGCACCTCTATGATGCCTTCGGCTTCCAGGAGTCACGCACCGTACAGCAGGGGGAGCGGGTGGTGCGCTTCGACACCCGCGGGCTGCGGTTCGGCCTGGCCACCTGCTACGACATCCGCTTTCCGCAGCTGTTCCAGGCCCACGCCGCCGCCGGGGCCCACGTCACCATTGTCCCGGCGTCCTGGCAGGCAGGACCGGGCAAGGTGGAGCAGTGGCGGACCCTTGCGGTGGCCCGGGCCCTGGACTCCACCCAGTACGTCATCGCCTGCGGCCAGGGCCTGCCCTCAGCCGCCGGCGTGGATGCCCCTCAGGGCGCTCCGAGCGGGGTGGGGCATTCGCTGATCGTCTCACCCACCGGCCAGATCCTGGCAGAGGCCGGAGAGGAACCTGAGCTGCTGATCGCCGAGATCGACGCCGAGGCTGTCGAGGGAGCTCGCAAGACCATCCCGGTGCTGGTCAACGCAAGGACTGACCTGGATCTGTGAGGACTGCAGCGTAGCGGCCGGTCCGACTTCAGGCGTGATGGCCGGCGTCAGCCGGCCGAGGGCCGAGCGCGACCTGCGCGCGCCGGCGGGACCAGCTCAGCCGACCCAGACCACGTTCCAGGTGCCGGCGGCGATCGCCGCAGCCGTTGCCGATGCGGCGATGACAAAACCGCCGAGGACCACCGCGGCATCGGCCCGGGTGAAGCTGGCCTCGCGGGCCCAGGTCCGCGGCCCAGCCCTAAACCCCCGGGACTCCATGGTGACCGCCAGCCGGGTGGCCATTCGGATCGCCTGGACCAGCAGCCCAAAGGCCTGGGAAAGGAACCTGGTGCCCAGTCCGCGGGCTCTCCGGGCATGGCCCAGAGTGGTCCAATGCTCGGCCAGCAGCCCCAGCAGTCGCATCGCGGCCAGCGCGCCCAGCACAAACCGGGCTGGGAGCTTCAGCTGCTGGGCCAGGGCATCGGCCAGGTCGGTGGGGTCCGTGGTGGAGAAGATCAGCACGCTGGGCAGCACGATCGCAAACGCGCGGGCTCCCAGGGCCAGACCCATCTCCAGTGAGCCGGTGGAGATGGTGGTGATCCCAAGATCCACCAGCACCCGCCCAGACTCCTCCGCGGCGATGGCCGCTCCCCAGACCGCCATCAGTGCGGCTACGGCGAAGATCCAGATCCGCTTCAGAAAGGTCAGCAGGCGAATATCGGCCACCGGAAGCAGCGCGAAGCTGGAGGCAGCCACCACCGCTGCGGAGACCGGATCGATGGTGGAGATCAGGGCGACGGTGATGAAGGCCAGGGCGATCAGCTTCGCCATCGGCCCCCGCCGGCCCAGCCAAGAGATGTCCCGCACAGCGCTCAGCAGCGGAGTACCGGCTGGCACTGGCTGGTCCTCCCCGGCTGTGGCCTGGTGGTCTTCTGCATTCGTCGTGGGGCTTTCGACTCTTCGCGTAGCTATAGCGGCACGATCTTTCGAAAGCTCCGCGACAAATGGGCTGGAGGGGCGGGGGAGGGCAGGTGGTGGGGAGGTGACGTCGTACTCTTGGGCATTCAGGGCGTGGAGGAACTCGCGGTCGTGGGTGACCGCCAGGACGGTGCCCCCGGCATCCAGATGCTCACGCAGCAGCCCGATGAGCTCGGTGAAGGTGTGGGCATCCTGGCCGAAGGTCGGCTCATCGAGCATCAGCACCTCCGGTCCTGCCGCCAGGGCGGTGCCCACCGAAAGCCGGCGCTTCTCACCGCCGGAGAGGGTGAAGGGGTTGGCCTCCACCAGATCGCGAAGCCGCAGTCTGTCCAGCAGCCGGTCCACCCGCTCGGTGACCTCCTCCCCGGTGAACAGCGGCTGCTGGGTACCGGGTACCCGAGCCTGCTCGGCCGAGAGCCGCAGCTCATCCTCCACCGTGTGACGGACGAACTGATGCTCCGGCTCCTGGAACACCGTGCCGATGCGCGAGGTCAGATCGGCTGAGCGCCACCGGTGGGGAGAATCCGGCAGGTGGGCACCGCGATCGCCCTTCAGATCCGCCCCGGCGCTCAGCACCCCGCCATGGGGCTCCAGCAGCCCGCCGAGGGTGAGCATCAGGGTGGACTTCCCCGCCCCGTTGCGTCCGGTGATTCCCTTCGCGGTGCCGGGGAAGAGGCTGATGCTCACCCCGGAGAGCACCGGTACCGGCGGCGGGGCCTTGCGCCAGGACTTCCGCGGGCTGCGCCGGTGGACGGCCAGTTCGCGACCCTTCAGCAGAGCCTCCCTGGCTGCTCCAGTGTTTTCTCCCACCTGGCCGAGCAGCTCAGGGGTTGAAAGCGATGAGAACCCTCCGGGCAACCCTGGGGAGGGGGTGAACGACGCGGCTGGGCTCCAGGGCGGCAGCGAGCCCACGGGGTCATGGTCCGGAACCCAGAGTCCAGCCTCGATCAGTTCGGCCCGCAGCGTGTGGTCGGAATGGATCGCTTGGGCCGGGACCCGGTGCCGGACACCACCGCCGGGCTCCAGGACGACCAGCGTGTCGACATGATCCACCCAGGTGGCCAGCCGGTGCTCGACCACCAGCAGGGTGGCGGAGGTGGCCCTCACCGCCTCGATCACCGAGTCGCGGACCTGCTGGGTGCCCTCAGGATCGATATTGGCCGTGGGCTCATCCAGCAGCAGCAACCCAGGCTGCATGGCCAGAATCCCCGCCAGCGCCAGCCGCTGCTTCTGGCCCCCGGACAGAGCAGCACTGGGGCGGTCCAGCCGAAGATGCCCCAGGCCTACCGCCGCGAGGGCTCCGGAGACCCGGGCGGGGATCTCTGCGGGCGGGACTGCCAGGTTCTCGCAGGCGAAGGCCACATCGTCACCGATGCGGGAGAGCACCACCTGGGACTCCGGGTCCTGCTGCATCAGCCCGGCCCGACCACGGGCCTGCTCCGGGGGAAGCCCGTCGAGCAGAAGCTGGCCAGCGGAGTCGGCGCCGTCATTGTGCAGAACCCCCGCCAGGGCATGGAGCAGGGTGGACTTCCCGGCTCCGGAGGCACCGGCCAGCAGCACCTTCTCACCGGGTGCGATCTCCAGGTCGAGCCCGGACAGCGCCGGCTGCTGACGGTCTGCGTGCTGATAGGTGAACTCTTCGGCGATGACCCGGGTGCCCATGGCCAGGGCCGTATGCGCCCTCGTCATCGGTGCAGGGCGCGCTCACGGTGCGCCTTGCGGGACTTCAGCGGTCCCAGGACCCCGGTGGCCGCGAGCCCCCGGGTGGCCAGCCAGGGGAGGACACCGGCAATCACCGCCCCGGAGACGGCAAAACCGGTGATGTGCACCGCCGTGCCCGCGGCGTCGTACTGATAGTAGGCGGCGATGAAGTTCTCGTTGATGCCGCCGGCCAGGCCCGCTGCCGCGCCGGCCAGCACCGCCACGTCCAGGGTGAACCGGCGGTAGAGGAAGATCAGCAGGATCACTTCGGCGCCCACGCCTTGGACGAACCCGGAGAGCAGCACGCCGAGGCCCCACTGCGAGCCCAGCAGTGCGGACACCGCCGCGGCGACCATCTCGCAGTAGATCGCAGCACCGGGCTTGCGGATGATCAGTGCGCCCAGCACCGCGGGGAAGAGCCACATTCCCGCCACCAGGGAGGCAGTGGGCGGGTAGGCCACAAAGAGCGTGCTGACTGCGTGGTAGGAGAGGTTCCAGCCCCAGAAGATCACCCCGGAGGCGACGGCGAGGGTGGAGACGACGACGATATCGCTGACGGTCCAGCGAGCGCGTGAGGGCGCATGTGCAGAGATGTTCATACTCGACTTCCTTCGCAGGTTCTAACCTGTGCAGGTTCTAGGGTCAGGGCCTTGGGCCCACTCTCAGCGCCTCATGCAACGGACGCTCCCCTGTCGGACATATTCAGTTCTGCCGGCGGGGGAACCCCGCTCGGCTCTCGGTCAGCTGAAGCTGGCCTTCACGCCTGAAGTCGACCCGTTCGTTTCACGCGGACCTCAGCGTATGGACCAGCCTACACCTCTCGGGGGTAGGTCAGCGCCAGATCTTCGGCTAAGAACTCCATCAGCTGCTGGGTGTAGGACTCGCTGACCTGCATCTGAGCCTCGTCGATCTGCCGGATCGGCGAGGCCAGGCGGACTGAGGAGATCAGCCACGCGTGCTCTGCAGACCTCAGCTGCTCCGGGGTGATCGGCCCGTAGCGCAGACCCCACCCCTTCCGCTGCGCCGCAGCGAAGATGGCCCCCTGACTGGTGCCCGGCAGGATCCCGGTCCTCAGGGTGGGGGTGGTCAGCTGCGGCCTGCCGTCCTCGGCATGGCTGAGCATCAGCAGGGTGGAGGTGGGCGCCTCAAGCACTTGGCCGTCACTGGTGTGGAAGACGACGTCGTCGTGCCCGTGCTTGGCAGCCCACCGGTAGGCGGCCATATTGACCGCGTAGCTGAGAGTCTTTGCCGAGAGCATCAGCCAGGGTGCCCGCGCGGAGGCGGTGGAGTCGTAGCCGCGGTCCAGAAGCATCACCGAGATGGGTTTACCGCGGGCAGCCTGCATGGACTCCGAGACCGGGGTCAGCAGCACCCAGTAGGTGCCCGACCAGCGGGGGTCCTCACTGGCCGGCTCACCGTCGACGCCGCGGGTAGCGGTGAGCCGCACCGAGATCTCCTCCGGCAGGCCACGACGGGTGCGGAACTCCTCCAGGCCCAGCTCTACGGCAGCGCGCCAGGACTCCTCAGGAGGCAGTCCGATCTCAATGATCTCGGCCGAACGGCGCAGCCGGTCAAGGTGCGGGGCGAATTTCCGGACCCCACCGCTGACCACCAGCATGGTCTCGAAGATCCCGTCGCCGCGCACGGCGCCCAAGTCGGTGACGCGCAGCTGCGGCTGGTGCGGATCGAAGATGATTCCCTTAGGGTGCTCCGCGTCGATCCGGACCCCCACTGCGCGCAGCGCGTCTTCCTCAAAGCGTTCAGCCATGCTGCAAGCCTATACCCGCCGCCGGAAGTCATTAGGATGGTGATAATGGACGCGATGGGTGGGATGACATGCTGTGGCCTTTGAGCGGGCTGGGCATCGAAGGCCTGCCCTTCTGGATCTTTGTCATCGTGGTGGTGATCGAAGTCGGTATCCGGGTGGCCGTCCTCGGCATCATTCCGGACAACCGGCGGCCGAACACCGCCATGGCCTGGCTGCTGGCGATCTTCTTCATCCCGATCGTCGCCCTTCCGCTGTTCCTGCTCATCGGCCGCAATAAGCTCTCCTCCCGCCGCCAGGAGCGGCAGCGCAGGATCAATGAGGCGCTGCTGGAGGCCACCAGCCATATGGACCTCTCGGATCAGCTGCGCGGATACGACGAACAGCTCGGAGCGACTGCCGTGCTGAATCGCAACCTCGGGGCCTTCCCCCTCCAGGAGGGCAATCACATCACCTTCCTTGCTGACTACAAGGAGTTCTTCCTCAGGGTGATCGCCGAGATCGACAGCGCCCAGGAGTACGTCCATGTGCTCTCTTACATCGTGGGGGAGGACCCTGAGTACACCGGTCCGGTGCTGGACGCTTTGGAGCGTGCCGCCGACCGTGGGGTCACCATCAGGTTCCTCTTCGACCATTTGGGAACTATGCGGGTGCGCGGTTACAGGCGGCTGCGACGGCGCCTGGAGGCGGCCAGCAGGACATGGGCGCACTTCGAGTGGTACCGGGTGCTTCCCATCCGACCGCTCAGGCGCCGGTTCTCCCGGCTGGACCTGCGTAACCACCGCAAGATCATCGTGGTGGACTCCGAGGTGGCCTTCACCGGCTCGGCCAATCTCATCGAACCCCATTACCAGCGCCGCTCCGCGATCAAGATGAACCGGAAGTGGGTGGAGCTCAACGCTAAGCTCACCGGCCCGGTGGTGACTGAGCTGGACATTGTCTTCGCCTCCGACTGGTACGCCGAATCCGGGGAGAACCTGGGGCCCCGTCTGCTGGTGGACCTGGAGGCTGATGAGGCCGCACGGGGCGGCTCGCTGGCCCAAGTGGTGCCCTCCGGGCCCGGCTTTCCTGATGAGAACAACCTGCGGCTCTTCAACGATCTCATCTACCAGGCCGTTGACCGGCTGATCATCTGCACGCCCTATCTGGTGCCCGATGACTCCCTGCTCTATGCCGTGACCAATGCCGCACACCGGGATGTGGACGTCGTGGTGCTGGTGACCCGGCAGGCCGACCAGTTCACCGTCCAGCACGCCCAGCAGTCCTACTACCAGCAGCTGCTGGAAGCCGGGGTGCGGATCTTCCGGTACCCGGGACCTGACGTGATGCACGCGAAGTTCATGGTGGTGGACCACCGGGTGGCAGTTCTCGGCTCATCCAATATGGATATGCGCTCCTTCTCCCTGAACCTGGAAGTCACACTCATGCTGGTCGACGACGCCAAAACAGCTGAGCTGGCCCAGATCTTCGAGGCCTACCGCAGCATCTCAGAGGAGCTTCACCTGGAGGAATGGACATCCAGACCATGGCACGTCCGGTATTTGGACAACGTCTTCAGGCTCACCTCAGCCCTGCAGTAAGAGTCCTGGAAGTACACGTTGCTGAAAAATTCAACTATTCTGGCCTACGTGCTTTCCCCCAGTGCGAGGTCAGGAACCCAGAACCGCTGCTGTGCTGCAGCGTCTCTCTGTGCCGTGGCCTCGCTGGTGCTGGTCACCGGATGTGGGGGACCGGCACCTGATTCAGCAGACCAGGCCGGTGCCGGGACGGACACCGTTGAGCCCGCGGGGACCGCGGCGCCGGAGGAAGATGCCGAAGGCGCCGAGGGTGTGGCCGAAGGGCAGGACGAGACTCCCGAAGAGCCTGCCGCCCTGGATGAGGAGCAGAAGATGCAGCTGCTGCTCAGCACCGAGGATCTGCCGGCCCGGCCCGAGGGCCACTCCACACATTCCGGAGTCTCCTACTTCCAGGAGAGCATCGCCGTGGAGTACACCCAGTACCAGGACACCTTTGGCCAGACCGAATGCGCCCAGGCGATGGACCAGATCAACGTCAACCTGGTCGGTGAGGATCCGCTGGGCGGTCTGGCGCACGCCTACCGGCTGCCGGCGGTGGAGCGCGAAGGTCAGGAGTACTCCCCGCAGGTCTACGCATGGGTCCTTAGCTACGGCCAGGAGGTCGACACCTCAGGGATCTGGGAGGTCATCCATGAGCACTGCTCCGGAACCCAGCTGCAGGCCGGGGATGAGTATGTGGAGATTGAACCCCTCGACCTGGAGGATGATCACAGGCTGGACCTTGAGGGTATCTCCATGGTGATCCACAGCGGCGATGAGCCCACCGGCGCCGCGGCCGCAGTGCGCCATTCGATGAGTGTGGACTTCGGCGAGAATCTGGTCATGCTCTCAGCAGTGGGGCTGGACACGGAGGGATTCGGCGAACTGGCCGGTGCCCAGGCCCATAAGCTGGCCCAGTTCCAGGATTCGCTGGCCGAGGACGCCGGCTAGATCCCAGCGCCCTCGGAGTCTTTCGCGGCCTTCCGTTCAAGCTTCGCCCCTTCGACGTCCACATCCGGCAGCAGCCTGTCCAGCCATTTCGGCAGCCACCAGGAGGCGGGACCGCACAGGTGCAGCAGAGCCGGCACCAGCAGCAGGCGGACCACGAAGGCGTCCAGCAGCACTCCCATGGCCAGGGCCATGCCGATCGAGGCGATCATGGGGTCAGGGGTGAAGATGAATCCGGCGAATACGCTGGACATGATCAGGGCCGCGGCGATCACCACCGAACGGCCGGCGTGCAGGCCCTGCCGCACAGCGAGTCTCGGGGCGGAGCCGTGGACATAGGCCTCCCGCATCCCGGAGGCGGTGAACAGCTGATAGTCCATGGCCAGCCCGAAGAGGATGCCGATGACGATCACTGGCAGGAAGGTCAGCACCGGCCCGGGATTGGAGATGCCGAAGATCTGCGAGAGCCACCCCCACTGGAAGACCGCCACCACAGTGCCCATGGCGGCGGACACCGACCCGATGAATCCCAAGGTGGCGATGACCGGCAGCAGCAAGGAGCGGAACACCATGATCATCAGCACCAGGGAGAGTCCGACCACCAGGCCCAGGTAGAGCGGCATCGCATCGGCGATGTGGGCCGATATATCGATATTCGCCGCGGTCATACCGGCCACCGAGAGTTCCACAGGCTCAGAGAGCTCACCACTGAGCACAGTGCTGTCGCGGAACTCGTGCACCAACTCATCGACCGCTTCTGATGACGGGCCTTCGGTGGGAATGACCTGGTACACCGCGATGCTGGCATCGTCGCTGGTTCCAGCAGGTACCGCAGTCTCGATGTGTTGATGCTCAGTCAGAGACTCCGCCAGCTCGATCTGCAGCTCCTCCGCCTCTGCGGGGGACAGTTCTGCTGGAAGATCGGCAACCACCACCAGCGGTCCGTTGTGACCCTCGCCGAACGCCTCCTCAGTGGCGAAGTAGGCCTGGTAGCCGGTGGAGTCCTCAGCCTCCGAACTGGCGTCGGGGAGACCGAGGCGCATGGAAAAGGTGGGCACGGCCAAGACCGCCAGCAGCGCGATGGCGCCGGCGGCGATGAGCAGCGCCTTGCCAGTGTGCATTGGGGCGGTGATCTTCTCATTCTCGAGCTGGCCGATGTAGCGGCGCTCCCTGCGGCGCAGGATCCGGTAGTCGACCAGCTTCAGCAGGGCCGGGGTCATCGTGACGGCGATCATCACAGCAATGGCCACGCAGGCTGCGGCCACAGTGCCCATCAGGGCGAGGAAGGGCAGGCCGGAGACATTGAGGGCGAGCAGGGCAATCACCACAGTCGCTCCGGCGAAGACCACCGCATTGCCGGCTGTGCCGTTGGCCATGGCGATCGACTCGCGCAGCGGCATCCCGTCCTTGAGCTGACGCCGGTGCCGGTGGATGATGAACAGCGAGTAGTCGATGCCCACGGCCAGGCCCAGCATCAGGCCCAGAATCGGGGTCATCGACATCATCTCCACCACCGCGGAGAGCGAGAGCGCGCCGGCCACGCCGACCCCGACCCCCACCACGGCGTTCAGAAGCGGCAGCCCGGCCCCGACCAGGGTGCCCAGCATGATGATCAGCACCGCTGCGGCGATCATCAGGCCGATGGCCTCGGCCACGGAGAACAGATGCGGCATCTCCATATTCAGGTCGCCCGAAGGCAGAGTCTCCACGCCATCGATCTCCGCGGCGGTCAGCATCTCAGCGACCTCATCCAGGTCCTCAATGCCCACCTGCTCCAACGGTGCCTTGAAAGTGATGATGCCGATGGCTGTACCGCCGTCATCGGAGACTGTGCTGATCCCGGAGCTGAGCTCCAGCATGCGCTCGCCGCGATCAAGACCTTGGCGCGGATCCTCGCCATCGGCGAAGGCCTCCTCCAGCTCCGCGAGACCTTCCTCGGCCTCGTCGAGCTCGTCGAGCCCCTCCTGGTACTGCTCTTCGCCGGCCCGGAGTTCAGCCGCGGCACCCTCCGCCTGCTCCACCTGGGCCAGTGCGCTCTCCAGCTGGCTGCGCTGAGCCACCACCTCGGCCCGGGCGGCGTTGAGATCTGCCTCCACTGACGGCCAGTATCCGCCGGCAAGTGCCTGGTTCACCTGGGCATCGATCTCAGCATCGGCGGCCTCGAGGTCCTCCAGCCCGCCTTCGATCTCAGCGCGGGTGCTCTCAAGCTCCTCGAGGGCCAGACCGCCGGCTTCCAGGCCGGCCTCCAGCTCAGCCCATCCTGCGTCGAGCTCATCGCGGGCCTGCTCCAACTCAGACTGTCCGCTCTCCAGCTCCGCGCGGGCGTCGTCGATGTCGAAATCCTCCGGCAGTTCGGCCAGCTGCTCGCGGGCGCTCTCCAGTTCCTGGCGCGCATCGGCGAGCTCCTGCTCCATCTCGAAGGGGCTAGTGGTGGAGCTGACAGCGTCCTGCTCACTGACCTGGTCCAGCAGACTCTCGATGCCCTCGATCTGGCCCTCGGTGAAAGGCTCCCCGTCCGTGGTGCGGAAGACGGTGTTGGCCGCACCTCCGGAGGCATCAGGGAGTTCCTCGGCCAGCCGGTCAGCCACCTGGGTGGTCTCCAGGTCCGGCAGGTTGATCTGGTCGTTGAGCTGCCCGCCGAACCCGGCGAACGCGGCCACAGCCGCCAGCAGCAGCACGAACCATCCGGCGATGACGGTCTTTGCGCGGCGGGCGGCGAATGTGCCGAGGCGGTAGAGCAGTCTGGCCATGGGGCGGCGGTCCTTCTGAGCGCTAGGGATCTGGGTGGGGCAAGGCCTCTATCATATATGGAACGCGACGTCTCGCAATGGGGTCTGAGAGGCGGGGAGCTGAAGTGTGGCCAATCTCACGCATCCCCGGGTGCGGCGACGCCGCTGATCACGATGTTCACCAGCTCTTGGCCCCATTCGGCGGTGCGCACCTTGCCGGTGATGATGTGGAAGATCAATGGATCTGTCAGGGCGGAGGCGGCCACCTCCACCTCGGTGTCGGCCGGGATCTCGCCGCGCTCAGCGGCAGCACGCAGCCGGTTCAGCAGGGCCCCTGAGTCCCAGCCGCCACCTTGCTGGATGAGTTCTGCGGTGGTGGGCAGCCCCTCCAGTCCGGCGGTGATGAGGCTGCGCGCCATGGCGATGTGCTCCTCCTGGAAACACTCTGCGATGGTCTCACGCATCCAGGTGTGGAGATCTCTGCGCAGATCTCCAGTGTCCTGAACAGGAGTCAGGTCAAGCTGAGCGCTGCCGGTCAGCACCGCCTCCAGCACCACCTGCGCCTTGTTCTTCCACCAGCGGTAGATAGTCTGCTTGCCCACCCCGGCCTCGGCGGCGATCCCCTCCACCGTGATGCTGTCATAGCTGGTGTGGGCCAGCAGCCGGGAGGTGGCCTCCAGGACCTTCTGGTGGGCTGTCTCACTGCGGGGCCGGCCCCGTCTGGGCTCTTCCCTGTCCGGGGTGGGCTGTGCCTGTGCTGACATAGGGACCATCGTAGTAGCCTCATATGGGCTCATAGGATGGAGACTATGGTCGAATCCGTGGTCCGCACCGTGGTGCCGTTCTCCGCGGAGGAGGACGCCGCTGCGCAGCTCTTCGGTGTGCTGCTGGAGGTCCTCGGCGATGCGGTGCCGGCGGCATTCCTGGACAGCAGCGACCACGGGTCCACTCCTAGACCGGCGCGCAGCCGGTACAGCATTCTCGCCTTCTCCCGCGGAGCTGAAGCGCAGGCGGTCCGTTTGGACTCCGGCGCGTTCGGCTGGCTTGCCGAGCACTGGCCGCACCGCGGAGCAGCGGAGAGCGATGACGGCTCTGAGGCTGAGGGGTCCCGCGGTCCGTTCCAGCTCGGCTGGGTGGGCTGGATCGGCTATGAGAACCAGGGCCGGCTCTTCGCTGCGACCCACGCGGTGGTGATCGATCACCAGCGCTGTACCGCGGAGATCCAATCCCAGGGCCAGGACCCCGGCTGGGTGGCCGTGGTGACCGAGGCGGTCACCTCCACCCCCGCATCAAAGCTGCCTCAGGCTCAGCTGCAGGACCTGGCAGTCCGGGACCCCCGTGAGCACTATCTGGCGAAGATCCGCGCGGCTCAAGCCCATATCCGGGAGGGCAACTCCTACGAAGTCTGTCTGACCACCGCGGTCACCGGCGGGCTCACGGGAGACCCGTGGGCCGCCTACCAGCGGCTGCGACGGCGCAACCGGGCCCCCTTCACCCAATTCTTCCGC
The DNA here is from genome assembly GCF_003600155.1 of Nesterenkonia muleiensis. Lineage (GTDB taxonomy): Bacteria > Actinomycetota > Actinomycetes > Actinomycetales > Micrococcaceae > Nesterenkonia > Nesterenkonia muleiensis. The sequence continues at coordinate 42,193 of NZ_QWLD01000013.1, forward strand.
TTTCCCGCCGGGCAGCACGAAGCCGCCACCGCCGTCCTGTCCACCTCGCCGGAGCGCTTCGCGTCCATCTCTGCAGACGGGCTGATCCGTTCAGAGCCGATCAAGGGCACCAGGCCCCGGGGGGCGACACCGCAGCTGGACGCCGGGCAGCAGAAGGACCTTCGGTCCCATCCGAAGGATCGGGCAGAGAATGTGATGATCGCAGACCTGGTGCGCAACGACCTCTCCATCCATGCGGTGCCGGGAACGCTGCGCACCGAGCGGCTCTGCGTGGTGGAGACTTATCCCAGCGTTCACCAGATGGTCTCCACCATCAGCGCCCAGCTGGAGCCCGAAGCACTGCGTGCCCGTGCGCTCAGCGATGCGTTTCCGCCCGGATCCATGACCGGTGCCCCGAAGATCTCCACCATGAACATCCTTGCCGGCCTGGAGTCCGCACCTCGAGGACCGTACTCGGGGGCGGCCGGCTGGTTCAGCGCCACAGGTGCCTGTGACCTCTCGGTCCTGATCAGGACCGCAGTGCTCACCCAGCGCGAATCCGAGTCCTGGAGTTTTCACCTAGGTGTGGGCGGGGCGATCACCGCAGATTCAGTACCTGAGGCCGAATGGGAGGAGGTCGTCACCAAGTCACAGGGTGTGCTCAGGGCACTGGGCGCAGATTTTCCGCAGTCCTGACCCACCCGGTACAGTGCAATGAGAAAAACGTTGCAGATTGTTGACAATAGGGAGGCTGCTGCCCGTGACCGCCACTGCTGATGCTGGCGCCGCAGTACAGAGGGATTCTGCCGACCTGGTCTCCGCCCTGCGCCGTGCCGGGGTCTCGGGGGTGGACTCCTCTGCGCTGGCGCGCGGGATGTACTCCGCCGATGCCAGTCTCTACCGTGTGGTGCCGCAGGTGGTGGCCCGCCCGCAGCACATCGACGAGCTGCATGCTGCCCACCAGGTCTCGCGGGAGCTGGGCGTGCCGCTGACCATGCGCGGGGCCGGCACCTCGATCGCAGGAAATGCGGTGGGGGAGGGCATAGTGCTGGACACCCGGGATCTGAAGCGCATTATCGAGATTGATCCCGAGTCGAGAACTGCTCGGGTGGAGCCCGGGGTGGTCCATGCCGATCTTCAGCGCGCTGCGGCACCTCACGGGCTGCGTTTCGGACCCGATCCCTCCACCCATTCGCGCTGCACGATCGGCGGGATGATCGGCAACAACGCCTGCGGCTCCCGGGCCCTGGGGTATGGGCGCACCGCAGACAACGTCGAAGCCGCCACAGTGCTCTTCGGCAACGGGGAGACCGGGCACTTCGACGCCCGGGCGGGCAAAGCCGCCGGCCGAACCGCAGAGCAGCTGCTGGAGCTGGCGAACACGAATCTGGCCCATATCCGCACGCACTTCGGCCAGTTCGGGCGCCAGATCTCCGGCTACAGCCTGGAGCACCTGCTGCCGGAGAACCGCGGGCGCATTGAGAAGTTCATGGCCGGCACCGAAGGCACCTTGGGCACGGTGCTGGAAGCCACTGTCAGACTGGTCCGCGATGACCCCGGCCGCCGCCTGCTGGTGCTGGGCTTTCCCACGGTGGCAGAGGCCGCCGATGCTGTGCCGCATATTCTGGCCGCCGGATCCGGCCGGCTGATCGCCTGCGAAGGCATGGACTCCCGGCTGGTCGCTCTGGTCCGCGGTGCCGGCAAGCGAGTGCCCGTCCTGCCCACCGGCGAGTCCTGGCTCTTTGTGGAGACAGCCGGCGACGGCGCCCTCGACGTGCTTGATCAGGTCAAAGCCGCCTCGGGTGCGGTGGGGGACCGGCTCATCGACGCCGCCGCAGAGGCTGCCGCGTTGTGGAAGATCCGCGAGGACGGTGCGGGTCTGGCCGGGGTCAGTCTACCCACTCCGGCCCACTCCGGCTGGGAGGATGCCGCGGTGCCGCCCGAGCACCTGGGCTCCTGGATGCGTGAGTTCGAAGCGCTGATGAAGGAGTACGGACTGCAGGGTTATCCCTATGGGCACTTTGGTGACGGCTGCATCCACTGCCGGATCGACTTTCCCTTCATCCACGGGGATCCCGCAAGCACCGGGGTTTTCGCGGAGTTCATGGGCGCCTGTGCCGAACGGCTGGCCCACTACGGCGGATCCCTCTCCGGTGAGCACGGTGACGGCAGGGTCCGTTCCCATTTGCTCCCAGCGATGTATGACCAGACATCGATCGCCCTCTTCGCCCAGGTCAAGGCCATCTGCGACCCTCAGGACCTGCTCAACCCGGGAATCATCACTGCCCCGGATGGCTCCGGCCCGGTCCCGCACACTGAGAACATCAAGCCCACCCAGCCGAAGCGGGACCTGCCGTGGCCTGGGATGCTGATGAGTCACGACGCCGGAGACTTCGGAGCCGCGGTTCACCGCTGCTCCGGGGTCGGCCGTTGTGTGGCGCCCAAGGCCAACGGCGTGATGTGCCCCTCCTACCTGGCCACCCAGGAGGAGAAGGACTCCACCCGGGGCCGCGGCCGGATTCTGCAGGAGGCCATGGACGGCACTCTGGTGCATGGTCTGGCCGACCCGGCGGTGCATGAGGCACTGGACCTCTGCCTGTCCTGCAAGGGCTGCGCCAGCGACTGCCCGGCCGGGGTGGATATGGCCACCTATAAGGCCGAGGCGCTCTATCAGACCTACGACCGCGATGCTGAGGGAAAACCCAGGCGCCAGCTGAGGCCGCGCAGCCACTACATCCTGGGCCGGCTGCCGTTCTGGGCCAAGCTCGCTGCACCTGTGGCCCCGGTTGCCAATCTCTCGATGAGGATCCCCCCGGTGGCCGCACTGGCCAAATGGGTGGCCGGGATCGACCAGCGGCGCAGTGTCCCCCAGTTCGCGAGGAGGACGCTGCGCCGTGCAGATGCTCAGCAGAACGCCGGCTCCCCCGATGTGTGGGTGTGGGCGGACTCCTTCACCAACCACTTCTTCCCGCAGTCAGGGCTGGCCGCCCTGGAGTTCCTGCGCGGACAGGGCCTGGAGGTGCAGATCATCGGCAAACAGGGCTGCTGCGGCCTGCCGTGGATCAGTACGGGCCAGCTTGACCAGGCCAAGCAGCGGATGGACCAGGCGATCTCCGCCCTGGAGCCCTACGTGAGCTCCGGAGTGCCGGTCATCGGCCTGGAGCCCAGCTGCCTGGCCACCCTGCGCTCAGATGCGGTGGAGCTCTCACCGCGTCCGGAGGCGCACACTGTGGCTGACGGTGTGCTCACCTTCGCCGAGCTGGTGAACCGGCTGGTGGACGAAGGCAGGGTGGAGCTGCCGGACCTCAGCGACCTCGAGGTCCTGGCTCAGCCGCACTGCCATCAGGCATCGATCATCGGCTGGGACGTGGACAGGGCTCTGCTGGAGATGGCTGGAGCGCAGGTGACATCAGTGGCCGGATGCTGTGGGCTGGCCGGCAACTTCGGCGTGGAGAAGGGCCACTACGAGGTGTCGGTGGCAGTCGCAGAGACTCACTTGCTGCCGGCGGTGCGCGCGCAGGCTGAGTGGGATTCCGGCACCCGCGGCACAGTGGTGCTGGCCGACGGGATGTCCTGCCGGATCCAGCTCGATGACCTCGCCGATGTCCCCGCGATCCACATCGCCGAACTGCTGGCGGGACGCTCGGCTCAGTCGGCCGTGTAGTCCTCGACCAGCTCGTGGACGCCGTCGATGATCGTGTTCGGGCGGAACGGGTAGTGGGCGATGCTCGCCTGGGAGGAGACTCCGGACATCACCAGGATGGTGTGCATGCCGGCCTCCATGCCGGCGACGATGTCGGTGTCCATGCGGTCGCCGATCATCGCGGTCTGCATCGAGTGTGCGCCCAGATGGTTCAGGGCCGAGCGGAACATCATCGGATTGGGTTTGCCGACCACATAGGGGTCTGAGCCGGTGGCCTTGGTGATCAGCGCGGCGATGGCTCCGGTGGCCGGCAGCACGCCTTCTGGGCTGGGACCGGTGGCATCCGGGTTGGTGACGATGAACCGCGCTCCATTGTTGATCAGCCGCACCGCCTTGGTGATGGCCTCGAAGCTGTAGTTGCGGGTCTCCCCTACCACCACATAGTCGGGATCGGTCTCGGTCATGATGAAGCCGTTCTCATGCAGAGCGGTGGTCAGCCCTGCCTCCCCGACCACATAGGCGCTTCCACTGCCCGTGGCCGCATCGACCTGCTGGGCCAGGAAGGTGGCGGTGGCCAGCGCAGAAGTCCAGATCCGGTCTTCAGGGACCACCAGTCCGGAATTGCGCAGCCGGGCGGAAAGATCGCGGGCGGTGAAGATCGAGTTGTTCGTCAGCACCAGGTACGGAAGGTCCTTGCGCCGCCACTGCTCCAGAAGTTCAGCAGCCCCCGGCAGCGCCTCATGCTCGCGGACAAGGACGCCGTCCATATCGGTCAGCCAGCATTCGATGTTCTCGCCGTTCATGCTTCCATTCTACGGCTCCGCGGGGGGTGTGGACTTGACGGCGTCGTCGTTACATGGTTCATTAGTAGAGTAATGAACCACTGAGGTAGTGGAGTTGATAGGCTGGCGTGGTTTCCGCAACCGATGAAGGAGGTGAGCTCGTGGACGAGGGGCGCCCGCTCTTTGTGCAGATCGCCGAGGAGATCGAGGGATCTGTGCTCGACGGTTCGCTGTCAGAGGGTGAACGTGCCCCATCCACCAATGAGCTCGCCGCCTTCCACCGGATCAATCCGGCAACTGCTGCCAAAGGCATCAACCTGCTGGTGGACCGGGAGATCCTCATCAAGCGCCGCGGACTGGGCATGTTCGTGGCAGAGGGTGCCGCCGATCGGCTGCGAGCCGAACGCCGGCAGCGCTTTGCCGATCACTACCTCACACCGATGCTTGCCGAGGCCCGCCATATTGGGCTTTCGGTGGAGACCGTCATTGAGCTGCTGCGCGAACAGGCGCAGCAGAATGCACACCGCAAGTGAGAGGAGAGTGCTGATGAGTGGGAACACTGCCAGCACGGCGATACAGGTCAGCGGGGTCAGCCGCCGCTACCGGAACACCACGGCACTGGACGAGGTGACCGTCAGCTTCGCCGAAGACCAGATCCACGGACTGCTGGGCCGCAACGGGGCCGGCAAGACCACCCTGATGTCGATCATCACCGCACAGGCATGGCCCAGTGAGGGTCAGGTGAGGGTCTTCGGACAGGCGCCGTATGAGAACGAACAGGTGCTGCCGAAGATCTGCTTCGTGCGTGAAGATCAGCGCTACATCGATGATTCGCTGGCCAAGCACGCCTTCAAGGCCGCCGCCGCAGCCTTCCCGAACTGGAGCTGGGATCTGGCCGAGCGGCTGATCGCTGATTTCAAGCTGCCGCAGAAGACCAGGATCAAGAAGATGTCCCGCGGCCAGCGCTCTGCGGTGGGGGTGATCATCGGGCTGGCCTCCCGGGCGGAGATCACCTTCTTCGATGAGCCGTACATGGGGCTCGACGCCGTGGCCCGCCAGCTCTTCTACGACCGGCTGCTTGAGGACTACGCCGAGCATCCGAGAACCATTGTGCTCTCCAGCCACCTCATCGATGAGATTGCTCACCTGGTGGAGAACGTGGTGGTCATCGACGCAGGCAAGATTCTGCTGGACGAACCGGTGGAGGACCTGCGAGGACGGGCAGTGACCCTGGTGGGCAAAGCCGAGGCAGTGGCTGAGATATCCGCCGGACGTGAGGTGCTCCAGCATGAGGAAATGGGGCGCATAGCGCGCAGCACAGTTCTCGGAGCGCTGAGCGAGGCCGAAAGGCAACGGATCAAGGACCTGGAACTGGATATGATCCCGGTCTCCCTGCAGCAGTTGGTTATTCACCTGACCACGCGCCAGGCTGCTGACGGAAATGCGAATACTGCCTTGACAAGCGCAGAGGAGAATGCACGATGAGCACTGCACAACAGACTGTAGACGCCCGTTCCAGCTACGCCCGCATCCCGGCAGCCTTCAAGCTGCAGTTCACTGTCCCCTCCATGCTGATCTGGGTGCCGCTGTTGGTATTCGCTGCTGCCTGGGTCATCGCCGTCGGCATCGGCGTATGGATTCACGCTGTCGCCGGCGGGCAGACAGAGCCCATCTATACTGGGGCGGCCAACGCGCCCCTGTGGACTCTGGTCGCTATGGCCGCCTACGCGGCATCGCACACCTTCCCCTTCTCCATGGCGCTGAGCTACAGCCGAAGAGTCTTTGTGATTGGTGTCTTCCTTGCCTTCGGGCTGGTCTCGCTGGCTTTTGGAGCAGCTTTCGCCCTGGGAGCCGGGGTGGAGCGGCTTACGGGGGGCTTCGGCTTGGAGGTCTATGTCTTCGACCTGCCGTACCTGACACAAGGCGCAGGTGGTGTGGCCTCTGCAGGGGCGCTGGCCGCTGGGCTCTGCCTGTTCCTGATGATGTTCGGCTTCTTCTGGGCGATCCTCTACCGCCGGGTGAGCATCACCATGGTCTGGGTGGTCATCATTGGACTGGTGATTATCCTGCTTGGAGCAGCCATGCTGGTGACTCAGAACAGCGGGTGGGCCACTGTGTGGCGGTGGTTCGTGGAGCAGTCAGCGCTGTCGCTGGCAGGATGGATGGTGCTGCCGGTCATCGGTATCACCGCGGTGAACTATGCGGTGATCAGGAGGGCGACGCCGGGCTGAGTGGTTCGGGCATGAGAAAAGCTCCCCGGGTGGTCGCGTGAGGGGGACGCTTGATGACCAACCCGGGGAGCTTTGAATCACTCGCACCTTGATGAGGTAGTTACTAATATAGGGGTCTACCTTGGAGAACCCCCCTATATTCGCTGGACATTTTCTGTGAGTTTTTCGCGAAGTGTCTGCATAGCTTGCGCGGTCCTCTGCCACTGCAGGAGTCAGTTGAGTCTCAGGCCTCGGGGTGCGGGGTCCCTGGATGGAGTATGAGGTCCCCGTCCTCCACTGTGACCAGGTGGGTTCTGACAGGCTCGAAAGCCGGCGGGGTCTCTGGGACCCCGGTGCGCAGGCAGAAGGCGGAGGCGTGCATGGGGCACTCCAGAGTGTCCTCTTCGACGAATCCCTCGGACAGGGACACCGATTCATGGGAGCATTCATCATCGAGTGCGTAGAACCCGCCGTCCTCGGCATGGACCACGGCGATAGCTTCTGCAGTTCCGGCCCGCTTCGCCGGAACCTGCATCGCTCTGCCTTCGCGGAGTTGGTCGGCTGGGCCGAGATTCACACGCTGTGTCATGGTCAAAGCCTACCGGTCAGCGGTCTTTGGTGTAGCCCCGCAGGATCTCAAGCTGCCGGCGTTCTCGTTTGGTGGGTCGGCCTGTGCCGCGTTCACGCATAGGAAGCCCCACCTCTGATGGCTTGATCTGCTCAGGGGAGTGGTCCTTATACGCCTGCCGAGCCACCGGTGCGCCGACGCGCTTGGGGTGAGTATGCACGACTTCGAGAATCACCACGTATCCGGGACGGCTGATCTGCAGGCGCGTGCCCGGCGAGACCTTCGTGGAAGGTTTGACCGGGTCACCGGCACTCTTGATCTTGCCTGCGCGGCAGGCCTCTGTGGCCGCGGAGCGCGTCTTGAACATTCGCACAGACCATAACCATGCGTCGGCGCGCACTGGCGCTGTTGGCCCATCACTCATAGAGCCCAAGTCTAAAGGTGGCCGGACTGGCCACGAGAAAAGCTCCCCGGGTGGTCGCGTGAGGGGGACGCTATGATGACCAACCCGGGGAGCTTTGAATCACTCGCACCTTGAAGAGGCACTATCTAAGGTACTCACCTTTCTGAACGGAACACCCTATAGAGGCTGGAAGTTTCCTATGAATCTTCTCGCCGCAGATCCGGTAACGGTCTGATCACAATGTCGGCACTGCGGTGGGGCAGCCGGTACGTCGAGAGGAGATACCTGGAATAGTGGTCTCCGAGGGAGCAGTGCGGCGCTTCGGTTGATGTCCTGCGGTAGTGATATCAGCCGCTTGCGCGGCACTGCTTCTCTTCCTTCAGGGTCCGGACCGTCTCTCACAGGTTCGGCACAGCTTCAACCCCCGGTCGAACGCCGCTCTGCCGCAGGCCGTCACCAACTCGTTACCCTTGGGTCGAGCTGACCGGGGAGTTCGTTGAGTTTCCCACCGCTGGCTTCCCCTCGCGGAAAGCCCCGGGCAGTCCTGCAGGTCTCGCCGCAGTATGCCGGTTGAGCCTGAGGAGACGTGCCATTGGACTAGTGAGGATTGACCTGTGCCGAAGAAACTCCCCGCGGCCGCAGTCGGCGCCTTGGCTGCCGGCTTGACCATGCCCTTCGCCGCCTCCGCCGCTGAGGCCGCCCCCGCCCCCGCCGCGCCCCCGCCGATGACCGGCTCAGCGGCGGCTGGGGCGCCGTCGTGGTCTCAGCCCACGGTGATCACCGCCTCCCGGAACTCGGGGCAGTTTGTCCAGCCGCTCACCGGCGCCTACACCTTCAGCACCGGCTACGGGCCGCGGTGCAGCCCGAACCCAGGGGCGTCGTCGTACCACATGGGCCAGGACCTGGTGGCGCCGGAGGGCACGCCTTTCCAGGCGATCGCCGCCGGCACGGTGGTCAGCACCCAGGATGGCACTGCCAGCCGGGCCGGGCATGTGATGATCCGGCACAATGTGGGTGGCAAGACCTATCACTCCAGGTACCTGCATGTATGGGACGGGACCTCCCACGTGCGCACCGGCGATACGGTGCGGGCCGGTCAGACGATCGGACTGGTGGGCAACTCGGGACTCAGCTCCACGCCGCACCTTCACCTGGAGATATGGGAGGGCGCCTGGCATTCGGGCACCGCCCTGGACCCCCAGACCTTCATGTCTGAGCGCGGTGTGAACCTCAGAGCTGCGGCCGCCCGCGAGTACTTCCCCAGCCAGTGCGACGATTCCTCGGACTCAGGAGGTTCCGAACCAGCAGGTGGATCGTCGGGGTCGGGATCTTCGGGTCAGACACGGCAGGTCACCCAGGGGTTGAATCTGCGCTCCGGTGCCGGTAACACGCACAGCGTGATCGGCGGGATGGCGGCCGGTGAGCAGGTCACGGTGCGTTCGACCAGCGGCGCCTGGGTGCAGGTGCGGCGTTCGAACGGTCAGACTGGTTGGGCCCATAGTGCGTATCTGCGCGGTGGTGGTTCCTCGGCGTCGTCCTCTGGTTCAGGGTTTTCCGGCTCTGGTTCCTCGAACTCCGGGTCGTCGGGTTCGTCCAGCGCGGGTTCGTCTGGGTC
>NZ_QWLD01000036.1 GCF_003600155.1 Nesterenkonia muleiensis
GCCCATCCACGCTGCAGCAGCATCAAGGTCCTTGACCTGCATAAGCTCCCTGGTCAGTCCCAGAATCTCCTGACCGGCTTCGAGTCGGGGGTTCAGGGTGGTGTGCCGCACTACCGCAGCTCTGATGTGGAAGTAGCAGCGCTGGATCCGGGTTCTTCGCCACTGCTGATCCAGGGCCGCTCGTAGCCCTGTGCCGCCGTCGGTGACCACCACAGCAGGAGCCGGTAGCCGCCGCAGCATGGCTTCCCAGGCCGCACGTTTCTCGGTAGCGCACCATCATTGATAGCCGAACACCCCGGTCGGGGCGATAGCGATCAGACAGCACCAGGGGGCCGATGTAGATCCCATCGAGCTGGATCTGGTTGTAGATCTCTCCGGTGACAGGGATCCTGGGGTTGATGTTCCAACACCAGACGACTTGGCGGCGGAAGGACCGGGCACTGATTCCGACTTTCTTCTCTACCTGAACCTGAGTGTGTTCACCGCTTAGCCACGCTAGAAACGCCTCGAGCTCATGGCGGCGGGTCACATCCTCTCGGCGCTGTTTCGCAGAGCGGTAGGCACCACAGTCAGTGCACTTATACCGCTGTGATCCAGCAGCGGTTTTACCACTCTTCTTCACCCGGGCGCCGCAGAGATCACATTCCCCAGAAGATGCAAGCGTCCCTCAGGGATGTACGCCTCAGAGTATACCGACCCCGATTCTACAGCCCCAGCGTCGGGATGCAGAGCTACTCAGCACTACGAATCTGACCTATAAACCCCGATAGCCCATAAGGAGGGAGCCCCGCACCATGAGCACCCAGCCAGCCCAGCAGCCACAGTCAACAGCGGCAAACAAAGTAAGCCTCTTCACTTCCAGGCCAATTCAGTGTCTGAAACTTCAGGGTAGGCCCAACAGATATAGAAGGGTTATCTGCGATACGCCGGATAACTCGATGGCTTAAGTCAGAGCAGACCGTTGAGACGCTTATGTGCCTCAACGGTCTGCTCGAGCAGACATGCGATAGTCATGGGCCCTACACCACCGGGTACCGGGGTGATCCAGCTAGCGCGTTTTGCTGCGCTGTCGTACTCGACGTCACCAGTCATATCGGAGTAACCCGCGTCGACCACTACGGCCCCTTCTTTGATCCAACTACCTTTTACTAGTTCTGGGCGTCCTGTCGCTGCTACGACCAAGTCGGCCTGAGAGATTTTCGTCTGCAGGCCAGAAGTTCGGGAATGACAGTAGGTGACTGTAGCATTCTGCGCCAAGAGCAGAAGACCCATCGGTATTCCCAGAATTCTGCTCCGGCCTACGACGACGGCATGCCGACCTTTCATCTCGATGCCATAGTGTTCAAGCAATCGCATGATTCCACCGGGGGTCGCCGAGCGAAAGCCATACTCATCGAATGCCATTGCTGCTAAAGAATCGCTGGTCACTCCATCAACGTCTTTGGCCGGTTCGATAGCTGCGAAGACGGCAGCCTCGTCCACCGCGGGCGGGGCCGGGTGCTGAACGAGAATACCGTCAACCGCTGGATCCTCACTGAGACTACGAACCGCGGCGACCGCTTCTTCTGTAGTCGTAGTCGCCGGAAGGTCAATTTTCCGCGTTTCGATTCCTACTTGCTTGCAGCGGTTGATCTTCATTTGAACGTAGGTGTGTGAGGCGGGATCATCACCGATTAACACCGTAGCCAGCGAGGGCGGGCGTGCAACCTTAGGTGCAAGTGTGACGATTTCACTCGCCAGTTTCTGCGTGATAACCCTGGCTGTCGCTTTACCATCAAGAATCTGTCCGTGCATCGTCGAGTTTCCCTATCTGTTAGAAATTGAGTCTTTAGAACACGACGGTGACGTTATCGTCGCGCAGGACGCGGTCCTCACAATGGGCTTCTACGGCGGAGGAAAGTACCCGGCGTTCTACATCCGCACCCATGCGCTGCAGATCAGTGGTCGATTCCTTGTGGGTGACGTGGATAACGTCCTGAGCAATGATTGGTCCTTCATCCAGGTCTTTGGTGACGTAGTGTGCAGTGGCCCCGATGAGCTTGACTCCGCGTTCCTTAGCCTTTCGGTACGGTCCTGCACCAATAAAGGCAGGGAGAAAGGAATGATGGATATTGATTACTGGTATGCCCACGTTGTCGATAAATGTCTCAGTCAGGATTTGCATGTAGCGCGCCAAGACCACCAAATCGACATTTCCCTCCAGCAGCTCCAGATGGCGGGCTTCCGCTTCTTCACGCTTGCCCTTTTCTACCGGGACATAGAAGTAAGGAATGTCAAAGGAGCGGACATCCTCACTGAGATCAGGATGATTTGAGATCACCATGGTGATGTTGACTGGAAGCTCACCGCGGCGCTGACGCCACAGCAGATCAAGTAAACAATGATCTGATTTTGAGGCGAATACCGCTACTCTCTTGCGCGTCTTGGCTTCAACTAACCGCCATTCCATACTGATCTCATTCAGAGAAACCGCCAGTTTTGTTCTCAGCTCCTCGATTCGAGTGGTCAGTTGAGGAAGAGTAAAGACCGTACGTTGGAAGAACCTACCTCCTTCTGGATCGGAGGTGTGCTGATTTAGGGAAGCGATATTCGCACCAAGCTCAGACAAAACACTGGTGATTCTCGAAACAATCCCTGGTCTGTCAGTGCCCTGAACGATTAAGCGAGCAGTGTCCTCCAGAGAGGAATCGATAGTCGAACCGCCTGACGCCAATGCCACTGTAGAACTGACCCCCGAAACTGTAGGGTTCTTCACTGTTATTCCTATCATTAAGAGGATTTAATGCTGACTCATATTGTGCTTCAACCCATATAAAATGTCTATTGTCATGTATCGAGAGGGCTGAAGAGTTGTTAACTGTGTCTTATTAAATTCTTTACACTTGTGTTGAATTTCCCAGACTAGACTCCACTCGGCGCAGGTATATGCAAAGGACCCAGGCAACGGAGTTTAGCGTCGATTTGGGTGTATCTACCTCTGTCTGCGGGCCCCCGCATGACAGTCCATATCTTCGCCACCACCGATAAGCGCGAAAAGATGGCGGAATTGTCTCGATGGTATTGTCAGATTCTAGGTAGAAGTTATATATATCATGCATGCCATCAGTGTTCATATAGTTATGAAATATAAGAAAAACTCGCACATTTATTATTTTACGAGTGTTCCGCGAGTTTAATCTCTGCCTCAGGAACTGGCGTATCAACAGTATTTTTGCCAAACGACAAGCCGACAAGTGCGGAAGCAAAGCTGATGGAAATAAGCATCATAGTGACGCCAGTGATTCCCAGATCGGTGGCCATAATTGTGGCGGCCAGGACTGGCGTAAGGCCGCCCCCTAGAATCGTACCAACCTGGTAGGAGAACGATGTACCTGTGTACCTGACCTTCATTGGGAAAAGGCTGGAGATCGCCGCGCCCGCCGGCACCTGAGTTGCTCCCACGAAAAGGGTCAGAAAGATGATTGCCACGTAGAGCAGGAATACATTACCGGAGGCCATTAAAGGGAAGAAAGGGATGAACGCCACAGTACGAGCAAGCCCACCCCACCAGAACAGCCGCCGCATGCCACCCGGTTTGTCCCCGTGCCTGCCCCACAAGGGGGCACTAAGAGCCCAAATACCAGCGGCGAGGCAGATTGCTCCGAGAACCTCGGGGACGGAGTACCCGACATTTGCGGTTCCCCAATTGAGTACGAATGTTAGCGTGATGTACGAACCGGCTGCGGAGCCGACGATAAGCAGAATCCCCCGAAGGATGTGAACGGGGTATTGTGAGATCGCCTCACTGAGGGGCATCTTTTTGGGCTTTGCTGGCTTGTTCGCAGGTTCCTCTTTGTTGGCAAGTTCCTCTTTGCGCGCAGAGAACTCTGGACTTTCAGGAACTTTCAGGCGAATCCAAAGGCCGATTCCGAGAATAACGGCACTAGCGATGAACGGAATGCGCCAACCCCAGTCGTTGAAGGGTTCTTCAGGAACAAACAGGGCAATCAGGAGGAATACGCCGTTGCTGAGAAGTACTCCCAACGGCACACCTACTGCCATTATCCCGGCGTACTTGCTTCGACTCCCTGCGGGCGCGTGTTCTACGGACAACAACACAGCTCCACCCCACTCGCCGCCCAGACCTACGCCCTGTAAGAAGCGAAGTGTTACGAGCATTATCGGGGCGGCTATTCCTATCGTTGCGTAAGTGGGGAGCAGCCCGATTAGAACCGTTACGATGCCGGTCATGACCAGTGTAATGATCAGTGTGTTTTTTCGTCCCCAACGGTCACCTAGGTGGCCGAAGATGATGGCCCCTAGAGGTCTAGCGATGAAACCTACCGCGAAACTGCTAAAGGCGAGAATCAGACCGACGGCGGGATCGAGCGCGGGAAAGAAAGCGTCATTAAGTACGAGAGCGGCGATCACCCCGTAGATGCCAAATTCGTACCATTCCAGCATCGTCCCGATGGCGCTAGCCCTCGCCGCTCGGTTCGGCATCGCTTTATGCGTCTGTTCCCCTCTCGGGGATGCAACATCTTGTGACATGTCCTTCTCATTCAGTCTCGTTTACGGGCCCTCGTCCAGAAACGGCTTCCTAAGGTGTTCTCTGGTGAGAGTATGGGATGGTCACGGATCGCGACCTACTTCGTCGCTACACCTACTGACGTTCGGAAGGCTTGCCTAGTCTTTGGGTCGTAAGGGACGGGATGAACAACGGCACGGATCGTAGTTTGAACATGGTCTTCGACCTGTGGTTTCCGTGATCCGCCGTCTGGCTCACCCCACGTGATCTCGAGTTCTGTTCCCGGTTCAGCATGCTCGGGCGCAATCATCGCGAGTGAAAGGTGCTCGCCGATAGGATTCACGTAGCCAGCGTGGCACGACACTCCAGCCAACGAACCAGAAACAGTGTGAACTTCGTCGAAATGGTTCCAGGAGTAGTAAGAAACTGGTGTCTCGATAGCCTTATAGCGGGGACCGTGTCCAAACTGGGACCTGAACACCTTTTCGACATCCTCCCGGTTCCACACCAGAGATACCTTCTGACGCTTCGATTCCTCGGGGAGGTTTTGCAGGGCTTCTCGCCCAACGAAGTCATGGTCGTACTTGATGATGTGACCGTAACCCAGGTCGTAAGGTGTGGCGTAATAGTCCTCTAGGGAGTCGGCAACAAAACTTCCACCGAGCTCGGTGTGGGCCTCCCATCCATCTGCGGACAGCCACTCGCGGTACGATTTTAGTTCAGGATCTGTAAATATGCCGGGTACAGGGTACGCCATCCACCCGTTGGATAAGGGAGTACTGAAGTAGGCCTGTGTCCCTACGGGGAGAAGCCCATAGTCGCGCCCAACCTCTAGAATCGAGTTCCGAACACGTTCTTCGTCCCCAAACGGCCCGGAGATCTCAACACCTTGGTGGCCGGCCATGCCGTGCCGGAGTACCAGCACATCGCAGCCTCGGATAGTTACTCGCGCGGTTCTGAAGAACCGAAGCTCAGGCATGTCGCCGTCAATGACTTTGGAGAAGATTTCTCCAGCATTAGGGCCGTCAATTTGGAATCGCCAGTTGGTGCGCTCCCCGCTGGGATTAAGGTTGGAAGGAGCGTCCCTTGTAATCTCGACATCCCAGTTCCCAACTTCGGCGTTGTAGTGTACCCAGTTCTGCAAGGGCATGCTGCTTACGAGCTCGAATTTGTGTTCCCCGAGGCGGTAAGCAATGCAGTCACCAATGACGTGTCCTTTAGGAGCGCACACTACGTACTGTTTAGCTCGATCAGCTGTGAAATTTGTAAGTGAGTTGATTCCGAGATACTCGAGAAGCTTCAAAGCGTCGGGTCCTTCGAGAAACATCTCAGGCATGTGATGAGACTGGTGGAACAGAGCTGCGGTTTCAGACCAACTTCTTTGTTCGTCTCGCCAGTTCGTAAAGGCTGGGGGTATGAACGAGCCTCTATTGCCCGATCGACTGAAATGTGGAGAAGGGGCGTCATTGTAGAAGTGTCCCAAAAGACTGGGGACCTCTTCCGTAAGTTGCTGCAAGGATTTTTGAGACTGTGCGTTGCTCATTGGTGAACTCCTTGTTTGCTCCCGGTTAGGGGTAGGCGGACCGGAACGCGTATCGAACTTTAAGCTGTGTCACAGTGAGTGACTACGGCCACATTTACAAATCTATTGTGACGTATGGGTGTACAAGCGTCAACTATCTGTAACATTTAAGTTCTATGCAGGCTGAAGGATTGCTCGACTGAATAGCAGAGGTGAGAGCGCTGTGCGGAATATTTGCTTCGAAGAGCAAAAGCTTCCGGTTCCGGACTCGTACTACGCGATTCAAGGCTCAGAAACTCGGAGACCCCCTAAGGAGTCAGAACATGCGACCTAAGGATCTCGTCATGGATCTGTTTGGCGACTACATCCGCTACATGGATGGCGAAATACGACTTACCCAGCTCACGCACCTCTTGTCGCTGTTTGACGTGGAGCCTGCCACAACGCGGGTGACCTTGTCTCGAATGCGCAGGGAGGGGTGGGTCTTCACCGCGAGGCACGGTCGTGAGACGAGCTACAGTGCTTCGCCCCGAATGCTGGAGGTTCTCGACGAGGGGAGGCAGCGCATCTTCAATATCACAGCTCTGCCTTGGTCGGGACAATGGACCATGGTCCTATACCAAATTCCAGAATCTAGGCGGCATCAGCGTGAGTCGCTGAAGCGCATGCTGACCTGGGAAGGTTTCGGTCAGTTGAACCCCACCACGTGGGTCTCCCCCCATGACGTCCGAGAGAAGATGCGCGCCGCCCTTGAGGACGAGGCAGGGGCCAACATTCACGTTCTCACTATGACCACAGGCAGCTGGGCGCGAGACCGGCAGCTTGCCCAACAATGCTGGGAGCTGGAGAACTTGACAGAGAAATACAAGCGGTTCATCGGAGAGTGGGAGCCGTATCAGAACCTCGATCACGCCGACATGTCCCTCGAGAGCGCTCTGGTGCACCGGGTGAAACTAGTCTGGAACTATCGCCGCTTTCCTTTTGTCGACCCTGGGCTACCGGCCGCACTGAGTCCGGAGGGCTGGCCAGCCCCCCAAGCTCACGAGATCTTCTTGAGAGTCCACAGTGCCCTCGCCGCAGGAGCCAACTCCTACATGTCCTCGGTTCTTGCTAGTCAGAACCCAAGGGACGCGTCCTCAGAAGCGACATCTGACACGTGATTCACTAGAAATTGTTATAGTTAGTAGAGTAAGCTTCATCACATTGCCACGAGGAATCAGGAGATGTCCCGCGATGACCATTCGGATTGCATGCATCGGTGGAGGGCCCGGGGGGCTATTTTTCTCCACACTCATGAAGCGCTATTTACCGGACTCGGAGGTGGTGCTATTCGAAAGGAACCAGGCATCTGATGCTTTTGGTTTCGGAGTTGTCTTTTCCGATGCCACACTCCGCAAGATTACTGAGGCTGATCCCGTTCTGGAACGTGTACTCGCAGAACGAGGCCGGCATTGGGACACCATTCAGGTATGGCTCAAAGGTGAGCGCCACCATTTCAACGGCAATGGCATGTCTGCCATCCACCGCAAGAACCTCCTCTCAGCGCTGCAGGAGAACGCCGCCGAGGCGGACGTGGAGATGCGCTTCGGGACTTTCGTCCCCTCTCTCGAGGGTCTAGACGACTTTGATCTAATTGTCGCAGCCGATGGCGCCAACTCCGGCACACGTGGCCAGGTAGGGGAAGAAGTACTGGGTCATGAAGTGGTTCAGGCCAGCGCTAAGTTCATTTGGTTCGGTACAACGCACATGTTTGACGGCCTGACCTTTGTGCACCGACAAAATGAGCACGGTAACTTTGCCGCTCATGCGTACCCCATTAGTGATGAACTCTCCACATTCATCGTCGAAGCCGACGCGCAGACATGGCTAGATGCGGGGCTCGACGAATTCGATGTGACTCAACCACCGGGTGTATCTGACCTTAAATCCAAAGAATACATTGAGAGACTGTTCGCCGACGATCTTCAGGGCGACAGTGTTGTCGTCAACAACTCCCGCTGGGGAAACTTCAGGACGCGGAGTACAGATCGATGGTTCAACGGCAACGTTGCGTTCTTGGGTGACGCTCTCCACACCGCTCACTTTTCGGTGGGCTCTGGCACGAAAATGGCCATGGAGGACGCCATCACTCTGGCGAACAGCGTCGCGGAGCATACCCACGACCTGCACACGGCTTTGAGCCAGTACGAGTCTGCGAGGAAACCCGACGTGGCCAGAGTCCAAGATGCTGCCCGTCCGTCATTGAGCTGGTGGGAACATTTTGCTCGTTACCACAACACTCTCGACCCTCTGCAGTTCACATTTCACTTTTTCTCTCGCTCAATCTCAATAGACAAGATCCGCAACCGCGACCCAGATTTCGTTTCGACGGTAGAAAACGCGTGGTTGAACAAGCATGGGAACGTCCCGCTAAGCACACCGCTAAGGGTGGCCGGCTCACAGGTAGAGCAACGGTTCCTCATCGCAAGGAACAACTCGCTGTACTCCGGTGAGTCTCGTATAGAGCTGGGCGGGTGCGACCTTGCTGTGCTGGAGGCACCGAGCGATGAATTCGACCTCGATTCCAGCTTCTCCCAGTTACCGGACGCAGGGACAGTGCTGGTCAAAGGTGGCACTGCTCTGACAAGACGACTATTGAGTGAAGAGGCACGCTTGGGAAGAGGTCTCACATCCATTATTCAAGAGCCAGTGGATGAAAACAGCGCTCTCACGGCAGTGTTGTCTGGCCGAGCAGATGCCGTCGCATCCGAGGAGTCATGATGACAGTCTCCGTGACTAACCAGATCACGCGCACCGCCAATGATTTACATTCATTGTTTGCTCCACGCGGCGTCGCAGTCATTGGCGCCTCCTCGGAACCTGGCAAGCTTGGTGCTGTCATGGCAGAGGCAGTATCTGCCTATGAGAAGCCAGTTGCTCTGGTCAATCACCGCAATGAACTAATGCATGGCTCCATCGATGATGCCGTCCAGGAGGAGGGCCTCATTGACCTCGCCATTCTCTGTGTGCCAGCAGCAGCGACAGCTGGAGTCCTGCGTGCCACCGCTGATGCTGGGGTCACCGCAGCGTTGGTATGTGCAGGAGGTTTTGCCGAGGCAGGGGGGCTAGGGGCTGAATACCAAAGAGATGTCGTCGACGTCATCCGCGAAACCGGACTGAGGGTTTTAGGCCCCAACACCTCCGGGTTTTTCGTGCCCCATCAAAGACTATCAGCCAGCTTCGTCCCGGGAATCTCCGATATTACAGCTGGCACGGTGGCTGTCGTGTCCTCCAGCGGTGGAGTGAACCACTCGCTGTCATTCCGCCTGGACCAGGCGGGAGTAGGCGTTTCGGTCGGCGTGGGGATCGGCGCCGGAGTCGATGTCACTGCAGCTGACGTCATCGAGTATCTTGCGACGGATCCCGCCACAGGTGCCATCGCACTTCACATCGAAACGGTCGCTGACGGACCGCGACTGATGAACGCCATACGCCAGGCATCCAAAAATAAACCGGTTGTGGCTCTCATTGTGGGACAGAACGACGTTGCAGAGTTCGCCCAATCGCATACGGGATCGCTTGCCACGTCCTGGAGAATCACCAACGCGGCACTGCAGCAGAGCGGTGCGGTGCTAGTCACCGATGAAGACGAATTAGTCTCCGTCGTCTCTGCGCTATCCAGGGCCCGCATCCAACCGCATCCAAACCCGGGCGTCGCCCTGATCACCGGACAGGCTGGGCCGGGGCTGATTGCCGCCGATCACCTCTCGGGGGCGAATGTCTCCGTGCCTCCGCTGGCTGAGGCCACAACAGAAGAGCTCTCCGCTCTCTTGCCGCCTCTGACGTATCAAGGTAATCCCGTAGATACGGGGCGACCGGGAAACACTTTCCCTGCTGTCATTCGCGCAGTTGCCGCTGACCCTGAAATCCAAGCATTGGGAATCTACGGAATTCTCGAACCGGTGGTCGATTTCCCCCACGCCTTGAGCTCAGCAGACATCGGGACGACGGCGGCGGTCCTCTCCGTGGATGGGCCTTCCGCACAGGTGCGTGGGGTCGTCCGCGAAGGGACAACTGCCGGAGTTCCCGTCGTCAGCGGTCCGACTGCCTTGGCACGCAGTCTCACGGGTTTGGTCAGGGACTCTAAGGCGCAGCATTCCCTCTCGCAACCCTACCTGCACGCAAGGGGTGTTGAACTGGGAACCGGCCCATGGGACGAGGCCTCG
The DNA here is from genome assembly GCF_003600155.1 of Nesterenkonia muleiensis. GTDB lineage: Bacteria > Actinomycetota > Actinomycetes > Actinomycetales > Micrococcaceae > Nesterenkonia > Nesterenkonia muleiensis. Next base: position 10,235 of record NZ_QWLD01000036.1, read on the forward strand.
GCCAAAGAGCTGCTGCAAAGGGCCGGAGTCAAGACTCCCCCAATGGCCCGCACCACCTCGCATCAAGGCGCTCATGCCGCACTAGCGAAAATCAATGCTCCGGTGGCTGTAAAGCTCATCGATGCGGAGGTCCTTCATAAGACCGACATCGGTGGTGTTCATCTGGGAGTTGCAACTCCAGAGCAACTCGATACTGCGTTGACTGCCCTCGACAACGCAGGAGCCAAAGAGTACCTCATCGAAGAAATGGCTGAGGCAGGCATCGATCTGGTAGTTGGAGCACGCCGCGATCCAGTCTTCGGAATTCTGGTCCTTCTCGGCCTTGGGGGAACAGCCGTCGAGGTGATGGGCGATGTAAGTCTCGGGGTCCATCCGCTTCGAGTCGGAACTGCCGAAGCCATGGTCGACGGATTAGCTGTGGGCCGAATGCTGCGCGGATGGCGGGGGAATCATCCGATCGACCTCGAGGGCCTGGCCCAGATTATGTCGACCCTCGGACAGTCGCTTGAAGAAAACCCACACGTCAACGAGATCGAGATCAATCCACTGCGGCTGACAAGAGACGGACTAGTCGCCCTGGATGCCGTCATCGTTACGGCCCGCAACCCGATCGAGAAGGACTGAGTCCAATGGTTGAGCACAGTACAGCAGGTATTACCAAGTGGCCCGAAGACTTTGCTGAGCACTATCGCCAAGCCGGATATTGGGAGGACCAATCCCTGAGTTCGCACTTGATCAAGACTGTCGACAGGGTGCCAGAACGTGTTGCCCTCGTCGATGCAGCTGACGGAACGCGTCTGACATACGCAGAGCTTCTGGACCGCGCTGACGCGGCAGCGGAACGCTTATTAGCCGGGGGGCTGGATCGGGACGACAGGGTGCTCATCATTCTGCCCAACAGCTGGCAGTTTGTTGTGCTGACGTTGGCATGTTTCAGAGCCGGGATCATTCCAATCATGGCACTACCAGCCCACCGACGCTACGAACTGCAATTCCTCAGCACGTTGGCCGAGGCCAGAGCGATCTTCGCAGCGGACGTCATTAAGGATTTCGATTACCAAGTCATGGGTGAAGAACTGCGTTCCGAGGTGCCCACCCTTGAGCAGATCTTCGTCACGGGGACACCTCACTCGGGTAATGAATGTCTGGATGAACTTCTCGCACCGGGACAAAACCCGGAGGAGGCACGTGCGCGCCTGGACTTGTCCGCACCAGCTGGGGAGGACGCGGCTTTATTTCTCCTATCGGGAGGTACCACCGGACTGCCGAAACTCATTGTCAGAACGCACAACGACTACGCCTACAATATTAAGGCCTGCACTGAGGTAGCCAAGCTCACCGAAGATTCGGTGTCCCTGGTCACGATGCCAGTCAGTCACAATTTTCCCTTGGCATGTCCAGGGGTGCTCGGTTCACTGTTCCTCGGTGCACGCACGGTTTTGCTACCAAGCGCCAACCCCACCAAGGCCTTTCCCGTCATTGAGGCGGAGTCGGTCACAGACACCGCTGTTGTGCCTGCTGTCGCACAAACGTGGATTGAATACGCGGCTGCGCAAGCCACTAATCAGCTTGAGAGTTTGCGAACCATCCAAGTGGGCGGCTCCCGCATGCCCGATGAATTGGCGCGCAGAGTCGAGCCCGTGCTGGGTTGTAATCTGCAGCAGGTTTTCGGCATGGCCGAAGGTCTCATCAATATGACCCGATTGGATGACGACCCAGAAGTGATCCACGCCACTCAGGGGCGCCCAGTCTCCGAGGCCGATGAAGTCCGGATTGTCGATCCACTCGGGGAGGACCTCCCGGATGGCGTGTCAGGAAGGATCCTTACCCGCGGCCCCTACACTCCCCGCGGCTACTACGCTGCCCCCGAGGCCAACTCCAAAGCTTTTGATGAGGGTGGATGGTACGCCCCGGGTGACATTGTGGAACGCCGTCCGGATGGCAACCTCGTGGTGCAAGGGCGGGACAAAGACATGATTAACCGTGGTGGCGAGAAAATCTCAGCAGAAGAGGTGGAGTCTCTGGTCTACCGAATCCCTGGACTGAGCATGGTCGCCGCAGTGGCCATGCCGGATCCTGTCCTGGGTGAGAAGGTCTGTCTCTACGCCCAGATATCGAAAGGGTTCACCCTGACTCTGGAAGACGTTCGAGAACACCTCCATAGTACTGGTATTGCTGCATTCAAAATCCCAGAACGTATAGAAATCGTCGACGAAATCCCGACGACCAAGGTGGGAAAGATCGACAAACGGGCACTAAGGCAAGACATCGCCGAACGGATCAGTGTCGAACAGTAAGCCTAGCTTGAGGGCAGTCAAAGGGCCGCCCTCCGCGGCAACTATCGAGGAGGATCGATGAGTATCGATGATAACAATTATGCCGATCATGATTTGGCTCGAGGTGTTGATGGGATGAGTGTGCCGCCACCGACTCCTGAGGAGCAGGTGCAGTTGGATCAGCTTTACGCTGATTTTGAGGCGGGGCACATGATCCCGTTGTGGACTGAGATTGGTGATCTGATGCCGCCGGAGCCGCGCCCTCAGGCGCAGCCCCATCTGTGGCGGTGGAAGGAGCTGCTTCCTTTAGCTCAGCGTGCTGGGGATCTGGTCCCGGTGGGTCGAGGTGGGGAGCGACGGGCGATTTCTCTGGCCAATCCTGGGCTTGGGGGGCGGCCGTATACGACGCCGACTCTGTGGTGCGCGATCCAATACCTGGGCGGGCATGAGGTTGCGCCTGAGCACCGGCATTCGCAGAACGCTTTTCGTTTTGTAGTTGAGGGTGAAGGCGTGTGGACGGTGGTCAACGGGGATCCGGTGCGCATGTCCCGGGGCGACTTCCTGTTGACTCCTGGCTGGAACTTCCATGGCCACCATAATGAGACGGATCAGCCCATGGCGTGGATCGACGGACTCGACATCCCCTTCGTTCACTACACTGATTCTTCGTTCTTTGAGTTCGGCACTGACCGCGTGACTGATGAGTCGACTCCTGATGTCTCTCGAAGCGAGCGTTTATGGAGCAATCCCGGTTTGCGTCCGCTCTCAGGTCTTCGCAAGACGGTCTCATCACCTATAGGTGCTTACCGGTGGGAACATACCGACAGGGCGCTTTCTGAACAGCTCCGTATTGAGGATGAAGGGTATCCGGCGACTGTCGGTCCGGGGCATGCTGCAGTGCGTTTCATCAATCCCACCACCGGTGGAGACGTGATGCCGACTATTCGCGCCCAGTTCCATCGGCTGCGTCCGGGCGTTGAGACTCGCACAGTCAGGGAAGTCGGGTCGAGTGTGTATCAGGTCTTTGAAGGCCGCGGCACAGCGACAATTGGTGACCAGCAGCACCAGGTGGAGACCGGCGACATCTTCGTCGTTCCTTCGTGGGAGCCCTTCCACCTGCAGGCGGAGACGACATTCGATCTCTTCCAATTTGGTGATCACCCCATCATCGAGAAACTGCACTTCCAGCGGACCTACATCGAAGAGGAGAACACATGAGACTGAGCACTATCCGCACACCTGAGGGCTCGGCAGCAGCACGCCAAGAAGACGGCCGCTGGGTGGTCATCGACGGCTATGCAGACGTGGGAGAGCTTCTGACCCAGGACAACTGGCGCCAGCTGGCAGAAGCAGCATCCGGTCCGTATTCCAAGGCTTCGGACGTGGAGCTTGAGAACCCGCTGCCGAACCCAGGCAAAGTGATCTGCGTGGGACTGAACTATGCCTCGCACATCAAGGAAATGGGCCGGGACCTGCCCACCCATCCGACATTGTTCGCAAAATACGCAGAGACTCTGACCGGCCCATTCGACCCGGTGACAGCAGTAGCCGAAGATCCGGAACTGGATTGGGAAGGCGAATTAGTCGTGGTCATCGGCTCTGAGGCCTATCGCGTCACAGAAGAGGAGGCCGGGAGCAAAATCGCTGGCTACTCTTCGGCCAATGACATCTCCATGCGAGGTTGGCAGTTCCGCACGCTGGAGTGGCTGCAGGGAAAGATCTGGGCGAAATCAACCCCTCTTGGTCCGGTGATGGTGACTGCTGATGATTTCGACTACAGTGCCTCGACCCTGCGAACCCGGGTTAATGGTGAGGTCATGCAGGAGCACTCCATCGGTGATTTGGTGTTCACTCCGGAGCATCTGGTGTCCTATATCTCCACCATGATCCCGTTGCATCCGGGGGATGTGATCCTTACTGGCACCCCTGGTGGGGTGGGGCGTGCCCGGGATCCCCAGGTCTTCCTAAAACCTGGTGACGTGGTGGAAGTCGATATCGAGGGCATCGGGCCGATGCGATCCGAGATCGTGGATCCCTGACATGGTTGCCCGTTACGACCTCACAACCGATCTTGACCTTCAAGATCAGCTCCTCACCGTGAGGCGAGGAACAGCTTTTTGGCACCGCAAGGTAGGAGAGCTCAACGACGCTGAGCTCGACGGTGACACGCTGCTGTCTGGATGGAACCGACGCCATTTGGTAGCCCATGTGGGCTATAACGCTCGGGCGATCTCTCGTTTGGTGTATTGGGCCAACACTGGAATTGAGACCCCGATGTATTCCTCTCCGGAAGACCGCAACCGAGAGATCGAGCTGGGCGCAACGATGCCTACACGTGCCCTGCGGCACCTCAACGACCATGCGGCCGTATCGCTGAACGTGGAGTGGCGCGATACTCCTGCCGAGAAGTGGGAGAACATTGTCCGCACAGCACAAGGCAGGCAAGTGCCCTTGAGCGAGACAGTGTGGATGCGCACCCGCGAGGTATGGCTGCATGCCATCGACCTGGATAATGGGGCCCGCTTCTCCGATGTCCCTATCTCTGTCCTGGAACGCCTACTGGGCGACATCACCGGCGCGTGGCGGAACAGAGGGACTGACCCTGGGTTCGCCATCGAAGTCACGGGTCGTCCAGACCTCGGCGTGAGTGGTGCCGGTGCTGGCGAGGCCTCGGCAACGTCGATCCAGGGCAGCCTCTCCGCCGTGGTCTCCTGGGCTTCTGGTCGCGACACCACGGCGCTCACGGTGGGCCGGAATATCCAACCCCCTCGGTGGCTGTGACACTGAGAGGCTGACAGCTCAATGAGACGGGCTGTTCACCCCATCATTCATGAATCATCAATCAACAACATTATAAAATCGCGTAAGAGGTGCATCACGGTTGATTGATAATCGACGATTTAATGGAATAATAGAGGGCAGTAAAAGAAATTGTTAAAAGTCAACTTGCAGACCTTCTCTTCTACGGCGCCGCAATCTTAGTCCCAAATCAACAACCGTAGACAAGTAGGGTCGCCTACGGCCCCTACTTGTCCCATACCTGATCCTGAGGAGCCTGTATGAGAACTTCTTCTCAACCCCACCGTTCAATCATGGCCGAGCCGTCACTCGAAATGACCGGTAAGGACGTGGACGCACTACGTCAGGCCGCTCCGCTGATTGCCCCTGGCACTCTGGTTAACGTCACCTTCTTAGGTAATGAGGATCTGGAGATGCGGGTCACCGCAGCCGAGACAGCCAAGGCGCTCGGCTTTATCCCAGTGCCACACATCTCCGCCCGCCGCTTGCGGTCTCAGGTTGAATTGGAAGAGTTTCTTTCCGCCATCAGGGAGCGTGTGGGCACGGAATACATGTTCGCCGTCGGTGGCGACCCCACAGAACCAATGGGCCCCTACGACTCGGCGCTGAAGATGATTGAGACCGGCCTGTTGAAGGAATACGGGTTTCGAAACATCTCCATCGCAGGCTACCCAGAGAGCCACCCAGACATTACCGAGAAGCAGCTCTGGGACGCTTTGGAGGGCAAAGTCCGTGCTTTCCAGGAGCAGAGGTTGGAAGGCACCATCCTGACCCAGTTCGGTTTTGACACCGACCCGATCCTGGCTTGGACTAAGGAAGTTCGACGCCGCCGGATCAACCTGCCAGTGCGCATCGGCGTGCCTGGCCCAGCTGGCATCAAGCGCCTGCTGAACTACGGGCGTCGATTTGGGGTGTCGACCTCGACCGGCATCGCCAAGAAATATGGCCTCTCTCTAACCAACCTGCTTGGCACCGCTGGCCCCGAAAAGATGATCGCGGATCTGCAGACTGGTCTAGATCCGGCTTTGCATGGGGAAGTGAGGCTGCACTTCTACACTTTCGGGGGCATGGAGGCCACCGCCGAGTGGATCAACCAATATAAGGAATAAACCGTGGCTCTGATGTCCCTCACGACGCCTCGCGGTGCTTATTGCTCGTTTTGTAGCGACCTTCCTGTTTTCGAGCCCAAGTCGGCTTTAGTGCATTGCTGTGACCACAAATTTAGTAAAGCACTATCCAAGCGACAACAAACTATCGAAGGAAGATTGACCATGATCGGTTCAAAACCCATCAAAGATCATTCGGAACTCGCCTAATGTGCCCGCAGGATTTTAACGATAGTGGACCCACGAGGCCCCTGGTGGAGAATCTGTCCACAGAGGTTGGTCATGTATCGACCGGAACAAGTCCAACCGCCTCTAGCGTGCAAGAGTCAGGCGCCCTCGATAGGGCGCCCACCCCCGGGGGAGAAATTGTAAACCTTACTCGGATCGAGGCCGCAGTGCGGGAGATCATTCTTGCGGTGGGGGAGAATCCAGACCGTGATGGCCTGCGGGAAACCCCGGCTCGTGTCGCTCGGGCCTACCAAGAAGCCTTCGCCGGATTGCATCAGAATCCCGCCGATCTGTTGGCGACCACTTTCGACATCGGGCACGAAGAGTTGGTCTTGGCTCGTGACATTCAGTTCTACTCGATGTGTGAGCATCACTTGGTGCCCTTCCTCGGTCGCGCACATATCGGCTACATCCCCGCGGAGGACGGGAGAGTTACCGGGCTGAGTAAGCTCGCTCGACTACTGGACATTTTTGCCAAGCGTCCACAGGTTCAGGAGCAGCTCACCACTCAGATCGTGGACTCGCTAATGGGTCACCTGAGACCGAAGGGCGCGATTGTGGTCGTGGAAGCTGAACACCTGTGCATGTCCATGCGCGGGGTGGCTAAACCAGGGGCCAGGACAATCACTTCGTCAGTGCGCGGCCAGCTGCGTGACGCAGCTACCCGCGCGGAGGCCATGACTCTCATCCTTAACCGGTGAAACTAGTTGAATTTCGGTGCATGGACACTCCTTAGTGGCTCTTCACTGTTAGACCGTTTCAGGTTCAGCTAACTGCTGATCGATCTGTTTCCACGCGGGTGCCGTGGTCGATCTCGTACTGCTGGATCCAGCAGGGCAGACAGTCACGGACGCCGCCCAGCTGTCCCGAGACGGCCTTGATTGCCGCAGTCCGGGAGGAGTGCTCAGCTTGTTGGTGGGCAAGCACCAGCCAGCCGGACAGCCGCTGCTTCAGGCGGGACCAGTGAGACGAGGCGTAGCTGCATCACTTCAGCCTAAAAGGATGCGGGATCAAACCGTGGGAACTTCACTCATCGATGAGCAACCGCCGATGCGTCGCTACGGCGAACACCCACCACTTGATCCGCGCGAGGTGAGAGCCCTCCCGAATGGCGGGATTCAATACGCGCGCGGGGAGCTGCCAGACCTGGGCACCGTCGACGCCAAGGCCCAGCGATACACTCGCACACGAGTGCTCATCGGTGGGGAGAACGCCGAGCACTGGAGGGAATCGGCATGGGTTCCCGCAGGATGGATCCAGCGCATCACGTGTGAAGAATCGAGCTGGCAGGACCCCTATGACGGAGTGTTCTGAGAACCGATGACGCTGCAAAAGCGCAGTGTTGCTGGTGGTGGCGATGCGCGCCGCTGCTCGCGGTGGCACATCCGGCGCGGCTCCAACCGCCGCCGCGCCGGGCGCACTGCCGTATTTCGGCGCTGCACATAAGGAGGACCGCTGGCGCGGTCGGCTGTTTCGGGTGTGCCGCTGATGCGGCGCCCCCCGTTTGTTTTTGCCTTGATGTCCTTCGGATTTTAGCCTCGCGCTCCAGCGGCACAAGCCCCGCCCTGTGGCTGGGGCCTGCTCTGTCGGAAACTTTTTGTACGCGGTCGCTATCGCTCCCTTATTTCGCGCAGAAACTTGTCCTTCTTCACCGCCCTTCGGGTTGCTGCCGCTTGCGGAAAACTACACCCTTGCGCGGGGTATGCGTGATTAGGATCCCGAGATTGCCCGCGACGAGGAACAGATGCGCCACGAAATCTGGGACCGATACGGCATTGAGGCCAATGATTCGCAGGCTGCCGATTAAGCCACCTAGAAGCCGAGATCCGGCGACTCGAAGATGTCCGGGCCGAACAGACTCGTGCGGAAGATGAGTCGAAGCAGCAGCAGAGAAGCGAAGCTGATCCTGCACAACAGGGCGGAGAAACCACCTGGCAAGATGAGACCGCACGTGAGGATGAAGCATCAGCCCGAGAAGCATGTCGAAGGCGCGTGAATACTGGGCACCTGGCCACGTCGGATAATGTCCAGTTTTTGGCCGTCGTTGACGCTGATAATGGAAAGCGCCTCTTCCGGCGAGGGCGTGTGACCCTGATTTGGACTGGCGACCCGGTCCGGTAGGCCTGTCTTTGATCTGACCGTACACGCTCCCACCGGAGGGGGTGGCCCGACACGATCGTCGGCCAGGAGCAAGCATGACTTCATATGAGCCTGGAGAGCCCCATCAACGTCTTGTCTGCCAACCTCTGGTCGACGTGCCCACCATCAGGAAGGCACGCCACCATCATGACAACAACCATTGCCGAAGTCACCCTCGGCACCGCGGCTGAGCCTGCCCGCGTCGAGCTTGCCCCGGCCGAGGTGATCGTAGGCGTTGACACGCACAAAGACACACACCACCTCGCCGTTTTCCACCCGGCCCGGCGCCGCCACCGGCACCGTGGCGGCCTCCCGGGCAGGCCCTGCGACGGCTGGCATGACGTCATCAAGTTCTGAGCGCTGAGATCACCGAGCTTGACGCCGAACTGTAGATCCTGATCACCGAGGCCGCCCCGCGATGCTGGCCACCAAAGCCTGGTCGGCTCGATGGGCAGAGTCGGTGCTGCCGGGGACAATGCCGCGATGGAGAGCTTCTTCAGCCTGCCGCAGAACAACGTCCTCGACGCGAAGCCCTGGGCCACCTGCGAGGAGCTTCGGACCTCTATAGTCCGGTGGATCGAGAGGATTTATCACCGAAGGAGGAAACAGAAGGAACTCGGGAAATTGACCCCGGTCAAGTTCGAGGAGAGACTACTGACCCAGGCCCTGACTCTAGCGGCCTGACAAGGAAACCCCACCTGTCACCCGTTCCTGCATCAGCCCTAATTCATGGCGAAATGGATGAGTCCGTCGAGGATGCCGAGCAGGGCAAGTCTTCCGATGAGTGCCAGGGCCATGGTGATTCCCTCCTGCGTAGTTATGTACCCAAATCAATGTAGTTGTGACCCGTGACAGGGATGCCGATCAGCAGGCTTGGCAGGGTGCTCCAGGTTCAGTCGTGACTTCGTGCCGCCAGTCGCTTGGGGTGAAGTGCGTCCCCGCTTCGGGGCTGGTTTCGACGCAACGGGCCAGGTTCGCGCCAGCATGCCGGATGTTGTACACCTGTCCGTAGCCGCTGAGCCAGGTGCGGTCAGTCTTGACGGAGATGTAGAAGCGGTCGATCTTCACGGAGGTCTTCACTCGATGACCTCCTTTACGCGGCCGCGGGGGAGTCGCCAGAACCTCATGCCTGCACCGACCTCAACAGCGTCATCGAAGGGTAGGATCGAGCCGTCAGGGCGTACCGTTAACCCGGAGGTCGCAAGTTCAAATCTTGCCCCCGCAACGCAAAGTGCGAAGGCCCTGGTTAGGAGTGATCCTGGCCAGGGCCTTCGTCGTCTCCCACCAGTGTGTATGAGTCCGGGCGCCTGGGGTTATAGGCTTCGCCGCATGCTGCGGATGCCCACCGCCAAGCCGACGGCTGTGACGAGGGCAGCCGCGATCCCGCCCTGCCATACCGCGGGGTCAGCGAAGTCACCTTCGACCAGAACGCGCAGGGCGTCGACCAGGTAGGTCAGAGGATTGAACCAGGAGATCACCTCCATCCAGTGCGGGCCCTGGCTGAGGGGCAGCAGTATCCCGGAGAGCAGCATGAGCGGAAACAGCACCGTCTGCTGCACCGCCCAGAAGATCCAGTCCTCTTTCCGGGCAGCGATTCCCAGCGCATAGCTCAGCGCACCAAGGCCCATGCCGAGGATAGCCAACAGGATCAGGCCCAGGAGCAGACCGGGGATATGGGGGCGGAACCCGAAGAACGCGGCGATCAGGCACAGCACCGCCGCCTGGACCACCAGGGGGACCATCTCTTTGCAGGCCCGGCCCACAAGTAGCGCTGCCCGGGACACTGGTGTCACCAGCATCCGCTCGTGGGAGCCCAGGATGATCTCGTAGAGAAGGTTCGACCCGGTCATCGCTGTTCCGAACAGAGTGACCATCACCAGGATCCCGGGCACGAACCACTGGAAGGTCTCACTCAGCGGCTGCCCGGTGGTTCCGCTGAGCAACGGCCCGAACAGGGCCAGGAACGTCAGCGGCTGGACCAGGGAGAAGACCAGTTGGAAGGGGTCTCTTAGCACGGGCTTGAGCTCCCGGGTGAAGACGTGGAGGGAGTCGGCGGCGATACTCATTGGGGTGCTCCTGTCATGGTGGGTTCGGCTGTGTGGACGGTCTGGCTCTCCTCGCGCAGGCTGCGCCCGGTCAGGGTGAGGAAGACGTCATCGAGGGTCGGCTGGTCGAGATCTGCGGTGAGTACTTGGGCTCCTGCTGCGTCGAGGTCACGGATCAGGACTGGGAGCAGGTTCTCTCCCCGATCCACGGTGACTATCAGGCGTTGGGAATCCCCACCGGCATCGCTGATATCGGGTTCCGGGTCGCGTGCACCGGAAGACCTTGCGGTGGTTCGGATCACTTCGGCCGCCGTCGTCGTTGTCTGCGTCGGGACGGTGACGGTGATCCAGTCCCCTGCGAGCGTTGCTTTGAGCCGGGGTGCGGTGTCATCGGCGATCAGCTGCCCGCGATCGATCACCAGGACACGCTCGGCGAACTGATCCGCCTCGTCCAGATAATGGGTGGTCAGCAGCAGCGTCATCCCGTGACGGCGGCGCATCTGCAGGATGTGCTCCCACAGATTCGCTCGGGACTGCGGGTCCAGGCCGGTCGAAGGCTCATCCAGTAGGAGCAATCGTGGCTGCGGTATCAGGCCGAGTGCGATATCAGCCCGGCGTTTCTGCCCGCCTGAGAGCGACTGCGCCCGCCGGTCTGCCACCTCGCCGAGTTCCAGTGCCTCGATCAGTTCATCGGTTCTGCGCGTGGACTCGGTGCGTCCCAGCCCGTACATCAGGCCCTGGCTCTGCAGTTCGTCCCGGAGCCTCTGGTAGGGACTGATTCCGTTCTTCTGTCCGATGTATCCGATGGAGGCACGGACCTGGGCGGTGTGCTTGACGATGTCGTGGCCGCATACCGTTGCGGTGCCCGAGGTGGGCGGCATCAACGTGGTGAGCATCCGCAGCGACGTCGATTTTCCGGCACCGTTGGGACCGAGGAAAGCGGTCAGTGAGCCTTCTTCGATGTCCATGGTCAGGTCCGCGACGGCAACGACTTCTTCTTGGCCCTTGCCAGGAAACACTTTTCGCAGTTTCCTGGCAGAGATGATCGGTGTGCTCATAGGTGCCCCTTTGTCTAGATTTTTGCTGTCGGGACACACAGTAGGGACCAATGCGGCCAGATCATGTCCGCATACCGTGAGAGGTTTTTCCTATGACTGATCCCACAGTTCGCGCACTCCGGCTGCTTTCGCTTCTGCAGACGCATCGGTTCTGGTCAGGGGGCAAGCTGGCCGAACGGCTGGAGGTCTCGGCGAGAACCCTGAGGCGAGATGTCGAACGGCTCCGCGGCCTTGGTTACCGGATTTCGGCGGAACCGGGCGCAGCCGGCGGTTACCAGCTGCAGGCAGGGTCGGCGCTTCCGCCGCTGCTGGTGGACGATGATGAGGCGGTGGCGATCGCCGTCGGGCTCCGGGTGGCCGCGGTAGGCGGGCTCGACGACGCCGAACGCACCTCTTTGAGCGCTCTTGCCAAGCTCGAACAGGTTCTCCCGCGAAATCTGCGGCGGAGGGTCGCCGCTCTGCAGGAGCACATATCACCAGTGGTGTGGGGTGAGCACAAGCGGGTCAGTGCCGACGTGCTGGCTCAGCTCGCGCTCACCTGCCGGGACCGGGAGCGGGTGCGCTTCCACTACACCGCACGGTCCGGAGAAGAGACCCAACGCCTGGTCGAGCCGCATTCGCTGGTCGCCCAGGGGCCTCGCTGGTATCTCATCGCCTGGGACGTGAACCGCGAGGATTGGCGGACGTTTCGTATCGACCGGTTGGCCAAGCTCCATGGCACCGGGGTGCGTGTGCAGCCGCGCCAGCTTCCGGGGGAGAATGCGGCGGAGTTTCTCAAGGCAGACCGTCCCGGGGCTGCACCCCAATATGAGGCAATGTTTCGTCTGCATATGGACCGGCGGAGCTTCCACACCCACTTCGGTGCCTGGGGGCGCGATGCGGTCGAAAACGCTGAAGGCGTCATGGAGTGGCGCGTCCGCGGCAGGACACCGCAGGAGGTGCTGGCCTATATGTTCTGGCTCCCAGACGGTGTCGAATGGGACGTCTGCAGTGATGACGATGCCGTCCGGGCAGCGGCCTCTGCATTCCGTGATCGCCTTGCACAGCTGGCTGTGCGGTAGAGCCCTCAATGTGCGTGCAGTTCCCAGTGTTGGTTTCTAGCGATGATGCGTCAGATTCCGACCCGGATGACGAAGGCGTGGGTCAAGAGTCGATCAAGGGCTCGCAGGTTCAGATCCCGCCTCCGCAATCAGAGAAGGCCCCTGACCAGTGGAAGCGCTGAACCAGGAACCTTCGTTCATGAGAACTCAGCTTCATAGAAAATGTCAGAACCTCAGATGCACATGGGTGGGGCGAGTTCGATCTCCTCGTCCTCATCGTCGGTGGTGATGTAGGCGACACCGCAGATTCGGGTCTCCACGTTGTCCTCGATGAGCATG
>NZ_QWLD01000035.1 GCF_003600155.1 Nesterenkonia muleiensis
ATCCTGGAGACCATCGTTATTCGCATCGACCCAGACATAATCACCGATCGCATACGTCGGATCGGGTGGGACCGCGTTGTACGGGTCCTCATCCTCAACCGGGATACCGGTACCAGCACCGGCAGCATTCACCGAGGCCACGTTGGTGTGCAGCTCACCACCAGCAGGCAGCGTCAGAGTCGCCACACCAGTGATGACATCATCAACCACCCAGACCGCTGCATCCTCATCCTCAGGATCCAGGAACGTCGCATCCCACTGAGCAATCCAGGTCAGAGTCGCCTCATCGAAGGAAGCCTCCACCGAAGAACCATCCGGGAAGAACCACTCAAGATCCTCAATCGCGGCATCACCAGCAATGGTCTGATCAGTCAGCTCAACCTCAACCAGATCCTCCGGACCGGTGTTCACCACCTCGATCAGAATATCGCGGGGCTCACCAGCCTCATACTGGACGGCCTCTTCCTCAGTGTTGGCGTCATTGATGACACCATCCTCAGTATTACCGTCACCCTTGATGATCGACACCGAAGGCTCTTCAGGCTCAGGCTCGGCAAAATTGGTCAGAGTGATCTTCTTGGTTGAATCCTTGCCCGTGCCGATCTCAAAAGAGTCACTGCTGAACTCTGGGTCACCCCAGACGACACCATCAATGTCAGGGAAATTGACTTCCTCCAGGGTAACCACGGTGCCAACTGGAAGTTGCTCCGACCGGAACCACACGCCACCGTTGATCACCTCAAACGAAAGCGTTTCTTCTTCGCCGTCTAGCTCAAAGGTGTACTCAACCGTGAACGGGTGCTCAGGCCAGCTAATATCTTCAAGCAGCTCGTCCGAACCCTCAACGTTCTTCTTGACTTTAAAGTCACCGGTCGGAGCAGGCAGTGTGTAGCCTGCATCGATCGTGTGATCGTTGTGACCTGGTCCATTGACCGTCACGTCAGCCCTGCCCGTATCTGGATCAGGGTTCGAATCGATTGCGGTATTGTCGCCAGATTCCTGCAGGGTCAGTTCCAGGTCGGCCCAGTTGACCTCACCGATCTCCCCGCCGAGGTCAATAGTTCCCTCGTCAGGACGCTCGAAGACGACTGTGTAGTCGCCGCGAGTGTAGAAATCGTCAATCTCATTGGTACGGAAGTAGTACTCACCGTTTTCATCAGTGACGGTATCGGCAATTTGCTCGCCATTGTCGTCCAGCAGACGCACTGTCACACCGGGCAGGCCAGGCTCATCTGCGCCCTGGATACCATCGCGATCAGCGTCGAACCAGACCCGGTTGCCGATCTCCACCGGTGCTTCCTCGGTCAGCAGAGACACTCCGCCTAAGCCGCCACCTTTCTGGAAGTTGGCACTATTATTGCCATCCCCTGTATCGCGGACGTGGTTGTAGCCCCGGGCGAGATTGCCGTCCGCGCTGTTGAACCAGGTCAGTCCGGTGACGCGCACGTCCTCCAGCGGATCCATGGCGGTGGAGGCGATCTCGGACGCACCAGGCACCGCGATCACCGCGCCGAGCCCGACCTCAAGGTGATTGGTGTTGACCCGTTCAGGATTTGTGGCGTCCTGGCGATCGAAGTAGAACTCGTCTCCGCCTGGGCCCTCACCGCCGTCGGCCAAGGATGGGCTGATCGGGGTGCGCCCTTCGGTGACGGCGCTGCGTGAGTCACCGGTGATCTCGTTCGACACCACTCCACCGGACTCCGTCACGAACGTGCCGTCTTCGCCCGGCCCTGCAATCAGCAAATCCCCGGAGGCTACCGTTTGGAAGTACAGCGCATTTTGCCCTGTCCCTAGTGACGAGCCGTCGGCCGCCCGGTTGCGGTTGCCGCCCTGAATCGAGGTGCGGTCCTGGAAACCGAGTGTCAGGTATCCGCCTGAGTCGAAGGCCAGTGAGGAAAGCACAGGCTGCGGGTAGACGTGTGTGTTGCCCCAACCCGAGGTGAAGGCTACAGAGTTATCGCCAGCGCTCCACACATCTGTCCAGGTGTTCCACTGGATCACCTGGGGGTTGCTGTCCGCAACCTGAGTACCGCTGGTCCCACCCCAGCGGTACACCGGGTCGCCCTTGGAGTAGCCGAGGTTACCACCGTCAAGCACGGTCTCAAAGCCCGCATCTAGGTCAGCCAAGTCAGCCTTGGCAACGTGATACTGCAGTCCTGCGTCAGCTGCGGACTGGAAACCTTCAGTGCCGGTGTCGTTCCAGCCGACGTAGAGCTCACCGTGATGGATCTGCAGCGCCCATGCCTGCTGGTTCGCGCCAGTAGGGATCGCCCAGGAACCAGCCAGTTCCCCAGAGGCGATTTCGACACCGTAGACAGTATTGTCGAAGAGGTTCACGAAGTAGAGCCTCTCGCCCGCTTCATCAATGGCAATGTCGCCGATTCCCACCTTGGCCGCATTGGCGAACGCGTTCGGATCCTCGTTGTCATCACCAGGAGCGTCGAGCCCCCGCTCATCGTTTGTCAGTGCCCTGTTCTCGTCACCATCTTCGAGGGACTGCCCGACGTCGATACCCAGGGAGGTGACATCAAGCCATTCCACCAGGGTTCCAGTCTGAACCTCACCGTCAGCGTCCAAAGCACCTTGGATCTGGTAGATCCCACCCAGGCCCTGCGGACCGAGGCCCGACATGCGCTTATAGGTAGCAGCGACAAAGAGGTCGCCCTGCGAACGGTCAAATGCCGAGCCCCACACTGAGCCAACCTGACCATAGGTAGCATGAACAGTGCGGTCCGGGAATACCATACTCCCGCCCCCACCACTGTTTTCCTCCACGCTCCACGGAGTGCTGACCACTGCGGGCTCGTCATTGACACCGGAGTGCTCCGGGTCTCCGGCCGAGTGGATCAGTGTTGAGACCGATGGCTCACCCTCGGCAACGGTGAAATCAGCAGGGACATTGAGCGCAAAGTCCACATCCGTGACAGGGTCATCGCCGAGCTGAACGAACTGCACGCTGGTGCCGTTGGTACCACCGGTAGAAGTGCCGGACGGCTGGTACTGATCAGGCCAATCGCTGAACTCAATCCGAAGATCTTCGGTCTCAGCATCCGAGACGCTCAGGGTGTAGGAGCCGTCGGAGTCGCTGACAGTGTTGCCGACCTGCTCCCCTGTGCTGTCGTAGGCGGCGACGGTCACGCCGCCGAGACCCTCATCGCTGACAGTACCTCCGGTGTCGAAGACGCCGTTCTGGTTAAAGTCGCGGAAGACAGTGCCAGTCACCTCCCCGTCCGCTGCATAGGCCGCCGGCATCGCCACGATGCTGCCGCCCAGGGCCAGCGCGCCTGTGAGCGCGGCTGCCGCTCCTCTGCGCACCTGCGCCATAGAAGGCTGCGGTGTGAGCTTTCGCCGTTGTCGACGACTGCGTGACACACGTTCGTCCATTGAATGTGCTCCTCAAAGTGAGTGCGAGTTTCTCAGGTGCGGAACCAACTGTGATGCCGCCTAGCCCCCAAGCACACAGATCACCTGTGTGCGCGCCTGAACATATGGGTATTTCTGAGGCTCAAGTCTGGCCTTGGGAAAACCTGTTGACAACCTGAACAGAGGCCAGAGGTTGTTTTTCACCCTCGCATTCACCCTCAGGGTCCGAGGGTGATCACCCTCTTATGGAGCAGTGTTAGATTGAAGCCTATGTCTTGGGGAGGTACCCGTTCAGCAGTGCGCACACTGACAGCGATCGTCGGGGTCACTGCGCTCACTGCACTCTCAAGTTGCTCGGCAGATCCGGACACCGGAGACAATGAAGGTGGGCCCCAGGATGACAGTGCCCGCGCCGACGCCACAGTCTACGTCCCCCAGGACGCGGAGACCATCAACGACGCCGTGGACCTCGTTGAGCCCGGAGGTCTGATCGTCATTGGTCCGGGAACTTATGAGGAATCCGTGCTCATAGATGTCGAGGATGTCACCGTTCGCGGCGAGGACCGCAACGAGGTGGTGATCGACGGCGGAGGGGTCCGCCCCTTCGGCATCTCCGCCATCGCCGACGGGGTCAGCGTGGAGAACCTCACCGTCACCGACCATACCTTCTACGGCGTGCTGGTGACCGGACTGCACGATGAGAACGGTCCGGCCGCCCACGGAGGAGACGGCTACTCCACCTTCGATCCGGAGGACTTCCCACCGGTCCAGCGGTTCCGCTTCGACCACATCACCGCCTACAACAACGGACTCTACGGGCTCTACGCCTTCAACGCCCAGCAGGGCACCATCACTGAGTCCTACGCCTCGGGCCATGCCGACTCTGGCATCTATGTGGGCCAGTGCCAGGAATGCTGGATCGACGTATCCCATAATGTCGCAGAGAACAACGCGGTCGGCTTCGAGAACGCCAATGCCTCCGAACTCGCGGGGGTCCGCGAAAACCGGTTCACCCACAACCGGGTGGGCATGACCTTCTTGTCCAACTACCGCGAGGCCTTCCATCCGCAGCAGGCCAATACTGTTCACGGCAACCTAGTAGGTGAGAATGCCGAGCCGCACTCCCCCGCACAGGCCGAAGGTGCCTTCGGCGTCGGGATCGGCATCGGAGCCGGCACGCTCAACCGTTTTGTGAACAACCGCATCGAGAACAACCCCTCCAGCGGCGTCACCCTCTCCTCCGAGGAGGACCTCGCCCCAGTCGGCAACCGCATCGCCGGAAATGCCTTCAGCACCAACGGGGTCGATATCGCCAACATTGCCGGGGCACGGGCGCCTGCAGCCGACAACTGCAACACTGACGCACCCAGCACCGAGCCAGATACCGACGACGACGCCACCCTGCTCCCCGAAGACCTCTTCTCCTCTTGTTCGGGCACACAGCCGGCCATTGACCCCGCAGAGCTGCCCCAGGTGGAGGTGCCGTCCGGAGTCAGCTTCCGGCAGATCGACCCCCCACCGGCACAGCCGACCATGCAGGATGAGCCCGCTGCCCGGGAACTGGGCGAGATCGCCGTCACCGACGACGTCGCTGAGGTTCCGGGCTCGGATTATCTCGCCGAGCGCTCCCGCCACGGAGTCCCGTGAAGCGCATCTCGAGGACCACTCAGCTGGCAGCGGTGCTCAGTCTCACCGCTGTGACCGCCTGCGGCAGCAGCGACCCCGAACCGCGGCCGCTGACCAATGAGGAAGCCGAGCTGCTGGCGATCAGCCGGTTCAACAATTTCGACGCCGGCACCCGCGGTGTGCAGTTCAGCCTGAACGATTTCGGAGACCGTTACAGCTTTGAAGGCTGGTTCGACTACATCACCGGCACCGGCTACGGCGAGCTGAGCCTTCTTGACAATGATGGAGCGGTCCAGGAGTCCAGTCTGATGCTCTGGAACGAGCAGGTGGTCGGCTACTACGCGGCCGGCGAGCCGTGGAACGAGATCCCCGAAGACTCCGACGCCGAAGACACCGAATCCCAGGCCCCACTGCCGATCCCGGGCACCGACGAGCTGGACGCAGCATGGGATGGGGGGCCCTTAGATCCGAGTGCATCGCGAATCCACACGCTCTTCGCGGTCGTCGGTTCGCTGGGCTCCGAACGTCCGGACAATCCCCTGCTGCTCCAGCAGGGCGGGGCGCTCTGGCTCTCGGAGAATGCGGAGGGGTCCGGCACCTTCACCCTGTTCGGCGGACCGGCGGCCGAAGAGGAGGTCACCGCCGGGGAGGAGATCGACCCCGATGAGATCACCACACGGTTCCTCATCGACGAGGCCGGTGTCATGTCCGAGGCAGAGGTACTGCTGAGCGGGGACGAAGAGTGGACCACGATTGTCCTCAGCGAGGCCGGGGACGTTGACCTCGGCGACCCCTTCGGCGAGGCAGAGACCACCGGCCAGGGTAACTCCGACGACGACCGGGACGCTGGGCAATGACCACCGGCGACAGCGAAACAGGCCCGCAACAACAGCGCCCCCAGGAGAAGCGACCGGCGCCGGGAGTCAGCCGCCGCGGCTTTCTGCTCGGCTCGGGAGCAGGGGTCGGCGTCGGGGCGGCGGCGTCTGCAGTGCTGTGGAGGCCCTGGGTCACAGGCGACCCCACCGCTGAGAGCCCTGGTCGCGCATCGGGCTCCGCCGAAGCTGGACGCCCTGTGGACTCCCGGGGACGACACCAAGCTGGTGTGGACCGTCCCCAGACCCCGCAGGCGAATGCGCTGTTTGTGATTGCCGATGTCCCGAAGACCTCCTCCACGGAGGTCTTCGAGATGCTGGCCAACCTCGGCGAAGGCATCGACTCACTGACCGATCCGAAGGGTCATCTCACTGAGGTGCTGCCTGACGATCCTGGGGATCTTGTCATCACCGTAGGAATCGGTCCGCAGCTGGTGAGTCTCATAGACCCCGACCTACCCGGGGCAGAGCCCTTGCCGGAATTCGGCTCAGACACTGAGCTCGAAATCAGTGGAGGCGATGTGCTTCTGGCGCTCTACGCCACCGATGTCACCGTCCTCCATTCTGCCGCCATGCATCTGCTGGACCTCGTGCCCGACGCCTCGGTGCGCTGGGTTCAGGCGGGACATCGCGGGCCCGGTGAAGGAACCGTCGCGCGCAACCCGTTCGGCTACCACGATGGTGTGGTGGTGCCCAGGACTGATGAGGAACTGGCGGAGAACGTGTGGATCCAAGGCGGTCCGGCTGCCGGAGGCACCGTCTGTGTGCTGCGCCGGATGAGTCTGGACGTTTCCGCCTTCCGCGCCCTCGGGCCCGGGGCGCAGGACGCCGTCTTCGGCCGGCACCGCGACGACGGCAGGCCGATGTCAGGCGGCTCCCCCACCGATGAGGTCGACCTCACTGCACGGACGGAGACCGGGGATCTGACGATCCCGCTGCGCGCCCATGCCCGGGCCGCCCATCCCAGCTTCACCGGTAGCCCGCTGATGCTGCGCCGCAGCTATGGCTTCGCCGAACCAGACACGCTGGAAGAGGGCATGGTCTTCGTCTGCTTCCAGAATGACCTGGAGGCATTCGTGCGCACTCAGCACCGGATGGATGAAACCGATGATCTGATGAACTTTGTGACCACCACCGCCTCGGCGTCGTTCCTGATACTCCCCGGACGCACCGGGGACCAGCCCCTGGGCAGCTCATTACGGTCCTGAACTTCGTTAAGCAACGCTTGGGCCCCGGCAGTTCATCCTTTGATCTGGTCTACCGGGGTGGAGCCACCCCCTGTTGACAGCTCCGCACAATGGATGCTGGTCCGCATCCTCAGCCACTGCCAACGCGTCAGACCCTTCACCAAGTACCGCTAGGACGAGAGGAACAATCCGCTGGCATAGGCACGCTCAAGCGCCTCAGCACGCGAGCGCACGCCCAATTTGCGGTAGATCCTCCGCAGGTGTGTCTTGACCGTGTTCTCAGAGATGGCAAGTCTGCGGGCGATGACCGCACGAGACTCGGCCTGGGCGAGCTCTTCAAGCACACGATGTTCGCTGTCGGTCAGCTGCACCTCCTGGCGCCCCTCCGGGGAGGAAGACTCAGCATCGCCGTGCATCGCCTCAGCGAGATCATGACGGTCCGGCGCATACTCCTTCAGCAACCCGGTCAACCACCGCGGCGAGATGATCATGACATCGTACGGCGAGCCGCACTCATCCGCCAGGGCAAGCGCAGCCATGAAATGCCG
This sequence comes from Nesterenkonia muleiensis, assembly GCF_003600155.1. Lineage (GTDB taxonomy): Bacteria > Actinomycetota > Actinomycetes > Actinomycetales > Micrococcaceae > Nesterenkonia > Nesterenkonia muleiensis. Next base: position 7,597 of record NZ_QWLD01000035.1, read on the forward strand.
TCCAGCAGTTGTGCTGTCAGCATCGGGGAACCCTTCTTCGACGAGACCAAGTTCTGCCTGCACCCAACAGAGTCTCATGCTGATCTCCTCCCGCAGGGTGATCGAGGTGTTTTCCAGGATGTCAGACGCAATGTCCCGTGCTTTCAGCCAGTCCTCTTCGTAGAGAGCGAGCACCGCAACGGCTCTCTCAATGCTCACCCCGGGCCGTCCCGGGTAGTCCGCGTCCCGAGCCTGGTCAAGATACCTGGAGGCAGTGGTCAGTGTGCCCGCGGAGAAAGCGACCGCCGCGGCCCGGGTGAGCAGCTGAACCTGCATGTACGGGCTGGTGGGCGGCCGATCACCGCGGGCAGCAAGCTCCGCAGCGACATAGCTCACCATGCCCGGTTCCTCGAAGTAGGCGGTGATGCGTGCGCGAGCATCGAGGATATGCGCCCAATACTCTGTGCCGCCCTGGTGATGCTTGAGGCGGTCAAGCTCTGCCGTAGCAGTCTGCGGCCGCCGGTCAGCCAGAGAGACGTAAGCGGAAGCAATGCAGGCAGGAGCGCCGAAATAGCTTTCGTCCCATGCCGGCGGCAGTTCGAAGGAGTGAATCCAGCTGAGCGTCCGGCGGGCGGCATTGATGTTTCCTGACGCCGCATGGATCAGGGCCTTGATGCCGGCACTGTGAAGATTGCGCCAGCTGAAGCCCCCTTGCTCGTCGGTCAATGAGTAAACGATCGGCTCGATCAGACTCAATGCGTCAGTGTAGTGCCCCAGAAGCAGTTTGGTGTTGGCCGCAAACTGCCGCATCGCCGTGACCACCCAGCCTTGGGCCGCCGTCAGCACGAACCGCTGGTCCGGCGGAACCTCCACGCTCTCCCCCTGCACGGCGAGCCCCTCGACCCGGGGAAGCAGGTCAGCGATGATCTCCTCGGCATGGTGAAAGTCGCCGAGCATATAGTGATATGCGAATGTGATCGTCTGGTTGATCAGTCGATGCAGTCCCCGGGCGTCTGGATCCAACATCGACAGCGTGTGGTCTCCCACGGCAGTCAAGGCAGCCACGGTGGTCTCCGGACGGCCGGCCAGCAGCACCAGACGGAACCAGCCCAGGTACGGCCGTTGCCGAATCAGTTCGGGGGTGGCCCGGTCAAGGATGCTGCTGAGCTCTTCTCTGGCGACATGCTGGAGCTCGTTGAAGTGCAGCAGTGTCAGTGTAGCGATCTGCTCCCAGGATTCCGCGCGGACAGCGAACTGCAGGGCCTGCCGAATGTGCCCCTTGTGCTCACACCACACAGATATGGTCACATAGACACGGCGCAGCTCGGCGGGTTCGATCCGCTCCAGTGCGAGTTCCCGCAGCCCTTCCACCAGAGCCGGGTCCAGATAAAAAGTGCCCTCCTCGTGGAACTCTCCGTGCCCGGCATCGCGCAAGCGCCGCAGGACCCTCCGGGCTCCGGAGCCATCCATGCCAAGCAGGTCGGCGGTGAGCTGCTCATCGAGCATAGGGGGAAAGGCCAGCCGCAGCAGGAGCCTCTGGTCCTGCGCAGGAGTGTTCTCTGCCAGCAGCCGCCGCACTAGTCTCAGGTTCAGCTGATGCCGCACATTCCGCGCAGTCTCAGCGGTAATGACCGAATCCCGCTGCTCGCGAGCACGGTACACCATCGCCTGCAACATCAGTGGCGAGGAAATCCCACGGATCACCTCCGCATCAGTCATGGTCAGACCGGCAAGCTCTAAGGAGCTTAGGATCTCCGCCTCGGTCAGCTGCAGATCTGCGTCGCCGATCCTTGGCGCGTGGAAAACGTCCTGCGCCTCGAAGATGAAATCCTCGTCCAACCACAGAGCCAGCAGAAGGAAGCGCAACGTCCCGCGATGCGCCAACCTCGTGATGAGGTCCAAAGCCTCCTCCGTCAGCCGATGGGCCCGCTCCACCACGACCACCGCCTCTGTCCCACAGCGCTGCAGCTGCCGGGAAAGAACCGTTCCCATCCGGCGCAGCGGGCGCGGGGCCCCTGCGCCGCCAAGGTTCTTCTCGTCCTCGCCCAAGAGCTCCGCAGCATCCAGCTCGTCTACGAGATCGACGTAGAAGTCCCACCCGTTGCCGCCGGAGTCCTCGGCATTGAGCCAGATCACTGGCCGCTGCGTGTGCTGTCTGCCCCACTGGGCGGCCACCGTGGTTTTGCCGGTGCCCTCGGAGGCGACCATCAGCACCAGACCACTGCTGGCGACACTGTCCTCGAGGAGACGCACCAGTCGGGGACGCTCCGGCACGTCCTGGGGCACCGCCGGCAGCCGAGGGGAGAAGTACTGTGGCTGCGTTGAACCTGAGTGCTGGGCTGCAGCTCCCGCCTCGAAGCCGGGCATCATCGCAGCACCCCCTGGTGACCCTGAAACAAACCGTGAACACGAGCCGCCGCCAGTGCCTGTTCCCTGCTGATGACACCCAGCTTTCGGTACAGAGAGCGCAACTGGCTCTTGACCGTGTTGCGGGAGACCACCAGCGCATCAGCGATCCCTGCCACCTCGGAATGCTGGGCAAGAGCGTGCAGGATCACGTGCTCCCGCTGGGTCAGGTCAGGCACCAGCATGCTGAGGGGCATCACACTGGGCACACCTTGCCCGCCGAGGAGCTCGGCGTTGGCAAACCCAGAACTGACCGCCAGGTCATGGAGATCTTCCAACTCTTGCCGCGGTAGCAGCAGCAAATGGGAACGCAGCCCACTTTCCATCATGACGGCCAACAGATGGTGCACATGGCGTGACGCCGTCTCGACCTCACCGTGCCTGCCTGCCGCTGCGGCCCAGATCAGATGCGCCGAGGCGACCTGACGTGCAGACGCCCCGGCCAGGTCCGCACCCATCAGCAGATTGATCGCTTCGCGGTCATGGGCCAGATGCCCTGTCAACGTTCCCAAGAGCCTGCCCAAGGAAAAACCTGGGCCGGCCGGCAGTCGTTCGAGCACCGCACGGGCTTGTACGCCCTGACCTTCGGCCAAGTGCAGAATGACCTGCACCGGCGCAAGGGTCTCCGACTCATCGGCGATGGTCCTGCTGCGCCGCTGGCTGCGCAGGTAGGCATCGATGCGCTGCAGTCCGCGGGGCGACTGCCCAGAGACCAGGTCCGCGAGCGCTTCAAGGGCCAGGAACTGGGCACGGAACTCCATGGTTTCCCGATGAAGGGCCAGAGCCTGCACCTCAGCACGCACTGCACGGGTGTCGAACGATTCCAGAGCGATGAGTCCCCGGGCCAGGCGGTAGAGCGCCCCCTGATGACTGTGGAGCACGTGTGCTGGCACCTCAAGCTGGACCGCCGCCTCAAGAGCCCTGCCGGCTGCGGGGAGATCGCCGGCTGCGGTGTGCAGGTAGGCGGCAGCACCCAGGGTCTGAAACGCCACCACAGGCAGCAGGGCCTCCAAGGCGGCGACGTTCTCGTCGAGGGCTTCCCAGGCCTCCGCGACGTGGTCGGCGGCGATCAGGCTCAGGGCGTTCTCCAGCCGCAGCCAGCCGGTCTGGTCATTGAGCCGAGAAAGGTCGCTGTGCGGTTCCCGGAGGAGCTCCAGTGCCTGACGCGCTGGAGCGGCACCCTGGGACGCCTTCCCGCTGAGTCTCAGCGAGATCGCCTCTGCAGTCCACAGCACAGCTGTCTCGGACTCGTCCCCACGGCCGGCCAGCAGCCTGGACCCTGCCACGGTGGCGTCGAAGTAGTCCTGCGCGATGAGCCGGCGGCTGCGCCGCACATAACAGCCCATGGCGATGGCGAAGGCGAGCAACGGGTATCGTGCCACCTCCTTCGGCTTCAGGTGGGCGCAGGCGTCGAACACGCTGCCCTGGACAATCAGCTGCATACCATCTGCCAGCAGGGCTTCGGAGGCAAGATCGTAGGCTTCCGCGGCCACCGCGTACTTCACAGCATCCTGGTGCCTGCCGTGCTCCAGGCACCAGCGCGCGGTGATGCGCCGGGCAGCACGCTGAGCAGCGGGCTCGGCAGCGTGCTCCATCAGTCCTTGCCGAATGACGGCGTGGTAGTGCCACAGCGGATCATCACAGCGCTCGACGCGAGTGATAACCCCCTCTCTCTCCAGCGCCTCCAGGATCTTCTGCGGATCGTCGTTCTCGGACAGTTCACTGGCCAGCTGAAGGTCGAACTCCTCGGGCACACAGGTGCTGAGCATGAAGCTGCGGCACTGAGAATCCATACCGCGCAGCACATCACCGGCCACTCTGACAGCGACCTGTGCCACAGTCTCTCCCGGTGCACGGTCCTGTATGCCCACGATCATGGCGCGCAGCAGCAGCGGGTGTCCGCCGCATGCTTCGTGCAGAGTATCGCCGACGCCGTGATTACCGAGGCTTGCGGCGATCAGCCGGGACGATTCAGCCGGAGTCAACAGCAGGGCCGAGGGGCTGATGATGGTCCTGCCGATTCTTGCACCCACCAGACCGCCCTCCAGATAACCTCGGGTGCGAGTGGTGACGATGATCCGCAGTCTCGGACAGGTCCGCAGCAGATGGAAGACATCTTCGGCAACATGCTCGGCATCTTCGCAGCGGTCCAGATCGTCAATGACCAGCAGTTCTGTCTCAGCGCTGATGAAGAGCTGCACCAAGGCAGCTCGCATATCAGGGGCCTTCCCCAGCGCCTCGGCAAAGTCAGCTGCACGTGGGGATCGTCCAGCGACGATGTGGGCAGCAGTTACCCACAGACTGCGCCGGGTGGATGCCGGGCAGCCTGCAGAGAGCCACACGCCCAAAGCAGGGTTTGTCTGCACATACTGAGCCACCAATGTGGTCTTTCCGCTGCCGGCCGGCCCGCGGCACACGGTGAGCGGCGATTCAGCCGCCAGGGCGGACAGCAGGCGATCCCGGAGAATGAGGTCCTCCGGCAAACGCGGCACTCCGGTCATAGACTCTGTTGTTTCGCTCAAGGAACTCCAGGAATACTCTTCATAGGAGCTGGAAGATCGGCCTGACTTCATGATATACCCACCTCATCATCGACCCCTTTCCACACACCACAGTATTTAATCTATACATTGAAGACAAGATGGCGCTCTTCACGTGAAGTAAGGGGGTGTCCCAGCCCCATCCCACGCCCCAGCAAGCCCGCCTACTCGGTGTCCGTCTTCGCGCAGCGAGGTCTGAGCTCGGCTGGTCCCAAGAGAAGGTAGCCCTGCAGGCAGGAATATCCCTGCAGCACCTGAGCCTGCTGGAGCGCGGACTCAGCGACGGGCGCACCCGGTCCCCGGCGAACCCCCGCCTGGGCGTCCTGCTCAACCTGGCGGGGGCGCTGAGCGTCGACATCGGACACCTGATCGAACCGCTGCAGGTGGACTACTCAATCTTCCCAGAGCACCCGGAGCACCCGGGTCAGGGCGCCTGAAGCCAGGCTTTCGCGTGATCTAAGGCGTTGTTTCGCGCCCGGGATTCATCGCAGCCAGGTGGGCGGCATCGTCGTCGGCAATCCGGTTGCCGCGGAGCAGGGCCGCGGTGAGCCGAGCCGCCAGCGGGGCCAGCAGGATCCCGTGCCGGTGGAAGCCGGTAGAGACCACGACGGCGCCGTCGTCAGTCAGCGGCCCCAGGTACGGACGGTCATCCGGGGTGCCCGGCCGGGCGCGGGTGGTGATCTGCGCCAGCTCCATCTCCCGCACCGCTGGCAGCACCGCAACAGCGTCCTCCAGCAGCTGGGCCACACTTCCAGCGTGGGTCCCGGCCAGCCCGTCCTCACGCGAGGAGGCCCCCACCACGAGCCCGCGCGGCTCCAACGGGTCATCTGGCGCACGCGGAACCATATACACCGAGCGGCCGGCCACCCTGGCCCGGATGGTTGCGGCAATGATGTGCTTATCCCCCGGGCCCAGCTGCGCGCCACGTACTCGCAGACGGATCACATCACCGTACACCGGGCGCAGCGGCAGCCGGTGACGCTGAGGAAGCCCCGTGATCTGGCCGTATCCGAGCCCGGGAACCACCACGGCCCGGTCGAAGACCCCCGCGGCGGCGTGCTCTGAAGCGGCTGCAGGAGCGCCGTTGTCCCGAGAACCGGCGCGGCGCGGTGGTGCGCATTCGAGGCGGACGCCGCCTCCGCTGTCCTGTTCCACATGGGTGACCCGGGCGGCCACCCACTGCGCCGCCGGCCCAGCCCCGGGAAAGTGGCCGGCATCCAGCCGGGCGTTCAAGGCTTCGGTGACGCAGCGGACCAGCTGCCGGGGATTGACCTGGTGGTCACCCGGGATCTCCCAGGCCTTGGCCAGACCGGGGCTCAACGCGGGTTCTCTTCGGCGCATCACAGCGCTGGTCAGCGGGTTGACTCTCATTCCGTGGCTCTGCTGCACCGCAACCAGGTCAGCGACCGCCGCCCGGTCCCCGGGGTCAACGGCAATCTGCAGGGTCCCGTTCTCCCGGTAGCCAGCAGGTTCACTGGTGGCTCGCTCCAGCTGCGCAATCATCTCCGGATACTGCGCACCGGCGGCAGTCATCAGCTCCCAGAGCTGCTGCTGGCCGTACTGGACCTCACTGATGGGGGCCAGCATTCCCGCAGCCGCATACGAAGCATCCCCGCCGGGGGCGGGATCGAAGATGGTCACCGCATGCCCACCCAGCCGCAGCTGCCATGCGGTGAGAAGCCCGACGACGCCGCCTCCGACCACTGCGGTTCTCGGCTCAGCTGATTGCCCCATAGCTCTCAGCCTACGTGGGCACCGGCAGGCCGCCAGCGCCTACCTCCCCGGACGTGCCAGTGCCCGTCATGGAGAACTGGCCACCTTTGACAAAGGAGCAGCGTCCACTGCCTCAGCAATGTCGCGGTCGTCGTCCGCGCCAAGGATGTCTGAACGCTACCGGCGCGGCACCAGCCGCTGCAGCTGGGTCACGTGCTTGGGCTCCAGCTCGTCCAGGGTGCTGACTTCCAACAGCTTCATGGTCCGTACGAGCTGGTCGGTGAGGATCTGGATCATCCGGTCCACACCGGGCCGCCCGCCGGCCATCAGTCCATACAGATAGGCCCGCCCCACGAAGGTGAACTTCGCCCCCAGAGCGATGGAGGAGACAATGTCAGCACCGTTCATAATGCCGGTGTCCACCGTGACCTCCAGGTCATCACCGACTTCGCGGACCACCTCCGGCAGCAGGTGGAACGGCACCGGGGCGCGGTCCAGCTGGCGGCCGCCGTGATTGGACAGCACAATGCCGTCGACCCCGAGACCGGCCAGCTTCGTGGCATCCTCCACCGTCTGGACGCCCTTGACCACCAGTTTGCCGTCAAACAGCTCACGGATGGTCTTGAGATCCTCGAAATTGATCGAGGGGTCCATCGCGTTGTCCAGCAGCTCACCGACAGTGCCCCCGGTGGAGCTCAGGGAGGCGAACTCCAGCGGCGGGGTGGTCAGGAAGTCATACCACCACCAGGGGCGCGGGACCGCGTTGGCGATGGTTCTCACCGTCAGCGCCGGCGGGATGGAGAACCCGTTGCGCTTATCCCGCAGCCGCGCGCCGGCCACCGGGGTGTCCACGGTGAACAGCAGCGTGTCGAACCCTGCTGCTGCGGCGCGCTCGGTCAGATCGTAAGAGATCTGCCGGTCCTTCATCACATAGAGCTGGAAGAAGTTCCGACCGTGCGGATTCGCCGCCCTGACATCCTCGATGCTGGTGGTGCCTAAGGTAGAGAGGCTGAACGGGATCCCGGCCGCAGCTGCCGCGGTGGCCCCGGCGACCTCGCCCTCGGTCTGCATCAACCGGGTGAACCCCGTCGGAGCAATACCGAAGGGCAGTGCCGAGGGCCCGCCGAAGATCTCGCAACTGGTGTCCACCTCCGAGACATCGCGCAGGATGGCCGGGTGGAACTCGACATCCTTGAACGCCTGCCGGGCACGGGCCAGAGACAGCTCACCCTCAGCGGCACCCTCGGTGTAGTCGAAGGCGGCCCTCGGGGTCCTGCGCTTGGCGATCCTCCGCAGGTCCTCAATGGTCAGCGCCGCGGCAAGCCGCCTGCGCGAGGCGCTGAGGTCGATCTTCTTGAACTGCATCAACGGCGCCAGATCCGCAGGCTTGGGCACCCGCCGCTGCACCCGCCGTCGTGCCGGGTTCTCCGCGTTCTGAGAACTCACGCTGTGCTGACCGGGACGGTTAAACATGGACTCTCCTCATGACGATGACACGGGCGTCACATCAGTAGCGGTCGGGGCCCGACCGTGGACGGTAGGTGATCAAGTTGTGGGTCCGGGCGATGAGACTGCGCACCTCCGCAAGCTCACCGGTCAGTGTTCCGGCGGTGCGGGCCTGGATGAGGAGGTTGCCGATGGCGGTGGCCTCCACGGGACCCGCAATCACAGGGTACCCCGAACGGTCAGCGGTCGCCTGGCAGAGCAGGGCGTTGAGGCTTCCTCCGCCGACCATATGCACCACCTCGATGCTGCGCCCGGCGAGCCGGGAGGCATCAGCGAGCGCACGGGCGAATCTCTGGGCGATGGACTCCACGATGCTGCGGACCATCTCCGGCTTGGTCTGAGGCGCCGGCTGATCCTGTTCGCCGCACAGCTCGGCGATGCGTTGGGGCATATCGCCTGGAGGTATGAACCGGGGGTCCTGGACGTCGAAGACGGCCACGCGTGACTCCGGGAGGTCTGCGGCGGCCTCCAGAAGTGCGGACAGGCTGTCCTCCTCGCCGGAACGACGGCGCCAGGTCGCCAGGGTTTCGGAGAGCAGCCAGGTGCCCATCACATTGGTCAAGAACCGGGTGCGGCCGTCCACCCCGCCTTCGTTGGTGAAGTTGGCCTCACGGGAGGCTTCGGTGACCACCGGGGCCTCGAGCTCCAGGCCGACCAGTCCCCAGGTGCCGCAGGAGATATAGGCGGCGTTGGGGCTGGACAGCGGGGTCCCGACCACCGCAGAGGCGGTGTCATGGGAGCCGACCAGGGTCACCGGCAGCGCCTCGGCGCCGAGGATGCCGGCGAGCTCTGGACGGGTGGTGCCCAAGGAGGTGCCGGGCGCGGCCACCGGGGCGAAGAGGTCCGGGGACAGGCCCAGGGTGCGCATCAGTTCGGTGTCCCATCCCTTGCTGCGCACCTCCAGCAGCCCGGTGGTGGAGGCGTTGGTCTGCTCAGCGAGCATCTCCCCGGTGAGCCAGTAGCCGAGCATGTCCGGGATGAGCAGCAGCTTGTCCGCAGTGCCGAGCAGGTCTTCGGCGGCAAGCTGGTAGAGGGTGTTGAACGGCAGGTGCTGCAGGCCGTTGCGCCGGTAGAGGTCGCTGAACGGTATCTGCCGGTGTGTGCGGTCCACTCCCCGGGCGGTGCGCTGATCCCGGTAGTGGTAGGGGGTGCCCAGCAGGCTCATCCGGGTGGGCTCTGCGCCGGTGAGCAGCCCGTAGTCCACCGCCCAGGAGTCAATGCCGACGGAGGTGAGCCCGCCGTCGTCGTGGCTTTCCCGGACAGCTTCGGCGAGGCCGTTCAGCGTGTGCTGGTAGAGGCCGATGATGTCCCAGTGCAGCCCGTCAGGCAGGTTGACCGCAGTGTTGGGGAAGCGAGCGGCCTGGGTGAGCTCCAGGGTGTCGGGGCCGATGCGGCCGAGCATGACCCGGCCTGAGGAGGCGCCGAGGTCCACGGCCGCGTGGGTGGTGACGGTAGGGGGCGTCGTCGTGCTCATCCCAGCCTTTCAGCGCAGGAAGGCGGCGGCGACGCCGGCGTCGACCGGCACGTGCAGCCCGGTGGTGTGGGAGAGGTCGGAGCTGAGCAGGGCGAAGGCGGCATTGGCCACATTCTCCGGAAGCACCTCGCGCTTGAGGATGGTGCGCTGGGCGTAGAAGGCGCCCAGGTCCTTCTCCTCGATGCCGTAGGTCTTGGCGCGGTTGGCGCCCCAGCCGGAGGCGAAGATGCCGGAACCGGCGACGACGCCGTCGGGGTTGATGCCGTTGACCCGGATCTGGTGCTCACCGAGTTCGGCGGCCAGCAGCCGCACCTGGTGGGCCTGGTCGGCTTTGGTGGCGGAGTAGGCGATGTTGTTGGGGCCGGCGAAGACGCTGTTCTTGGAGGAGATGTAGATGATGTCCCCGCCCAGGTCCTGGTCGATGAGCACTGCGGCGGCTGCTTTGGAGACCAGAAAGGAGCCCTTGGCCATCACGTTGTGCTGCAGGTCCCAGTCTTTCTCGGTGGTCTCCAGCAGGGACTTCGAGAGACTCAGGCCCGCGTTGTTGACCACGATGTCGAGTCCGCCGAAGGCCAGCAAGGTGTCGTTGATCGCCTGCTGGACAGCGCTTTCGTCGGAGACATCCACGGCCACCCCGACGGCTTTGTCCGGTCCGCCGATCTCTGCGGCGGCCTGGCGGGCCTTCTCCAGGCTGAGATCGGCGATGGCGACCACGGCGCCCTCGGCGGCCAGTCGCTTGGCGATGGCTTTGCCGATGCCGGAGGCTGCTCCGGTGACCAGCGCGATGCGGGTGGCCAGCTCCTTCGGCTGGGGCATCCGGGCCAGTTTGGCCTCCTCCAGGGCCCAGTACTCGATGCGGAACTTCTCGCGCTCATCGATGGGGGTGTAGGTGGAGAGTCCCTCTGCTCCGCGCATCACGTTGATGGCGTTAAGGTAGAACTCTCCGGCCACCCGTGCGGTCTGCTTGTCCTTGCCGAAGCTGAACATGCCCACCCCGGGCACCAGCACAATGGCCGGGTCGGCGCCGCGGATGGCCGGGGAGTCGGTCTCAGCATGCCGGTCGTAGTAGGCCTGGTAGTCCTTCCGGTAGGTCTCATGCAGCTCTTTGAGCCTGCTGATGGAGTCCTCCACGGAGGCCTCGGCGGGCAGGTCGAGCACCAGGGGCTTGACCTTGGTGCGTAGGAAGTGGTCGGGGCAGGAGGTGCCCAGTTCGGCCAGCCGGGGGTGTTCGGCATGGGCGAGGAAGTCCAGGACGGCGGCGTCGTCGTTGTAGTGACCCACCTGGGGCTTATCGGAGCTGGCGATGGCGCGGATAGTCGGGATCAGCGCGGCGGCCTTGGCGCGCCGCTCCGGTTCGGGGAGCGGGCCGTAGCCCTCCAGCGCCGCGCCGAAGGGCTCGGGCGTGGAATGCTCGGCGATGTAGTGGGCGGCCGTGTCGATGATCCACAGCGAGTTCTGCTCGGACTCCTCCGAAGTGTCTCCCCAGGCGGTGATGCCGTGGCCGCCGAGGATGCAGCCGATGGCTTGGGGGTTCTGCTCCTTGATCTCGGCGATGTCCAGGCCGAGCTGGAAGCCTGGCCGGCGCCAGGGAACCCAGACCACCTTCTCGCCGAAGATCTTCTGGGTCAGCTCCGGGCCGTCGGCCGCACAGGCGATGGCAATCCCGGAATCCGGATGCAGGTGGTCCACATGGGCGGCGTCGACCAGTCCGTGCATGGCGGTGTCGATGCTGGGGGCTGCCCCGCCTTTGCCGTGGGCGCAGTAGTCGAAGGCGGCGACCATCTCGTCCTCGCGCTCCACCCCGGGGTAGGTGCCGGCCATCGCGCGCATGCGGTCCAGGCGGAGGGTGGCCAGGCCGGACTCTTTGAGAGTGCCGAGGTCACCGCCGGAGCCCTTGACCCAGAGCAGCTCGACGTCCTCCCCGGTGACCGGATCGCGCTCAGTGCCCTTGGCGGAGGTGTTGCCCCCGGCGTAGTTGGTGTTCTTCGGATCTGCGCCGAGCCGGTTGGACCGGTCGATGAGTGCTTCGACTGTTGGATGCGTCATCTTTTCTCTCCTACCGCGAACGATTGAGCTGAGTGGGGCGAAAGCCTGCTTCCGCACCCGAGACGATTGAGTGGAGGGCGAATCTGCGCAGCAGACTCACCAGCTCATTTGGGTTCCACCGACGCGGTCGGCTTCGATCTTTTCCTGGTATCCGGACGCTGCGTAGGCGGCCATGGGGTCGCCGGGCAGCCCGCGTGACTCACGCCATGAAGCCAAATCTGCGCGGACATCGGTATAGAAGGCGTCCATGAAGACCTGGTGGGCCCCAAGGACGTCACCGGCCTGTTGCGCAGCCGCGAGCTCCTCCCGGTCCACCAGCAGGGCCCGGGCGGTCATCTCCTGGACGTTGAGCACACTGCGGATCTGGCCGGGGATCTTCTTCTCGATGTTGTGGCACTGATCCAGCATGAAGGCCACCTCTGAGTCCGGCCCGTAACCGCCGCCGCGGATGACCTCGAAAAGGATGCGGAACAGCTGGAAGGGATCTGCCGAACCGACGATGAGATCGTCGTCGGCGTAGTTGCGGGAATTGAAGTCGAAGGATCCGAGCTTGCCCAGGCGCAGCAGCTGGGCGACGATGAATTCCACATTGGTGCTGGGCGCGTGGTGCCCGGTGTCCAAGCATACCGTGGCGTTGGCCCCCAGGGCCTGCACGTGTGCCAGGGCGGTGCCCCAATCCGGCACATCGGTGTGGTAGAACGCCGGTTCGAAGATCTTGTACTCCAGCACCAGGCGCTGCTGGTCACCTATGGCCTGGTAGATGGTGGCCAGGGACTCGGCCAAGCGGTCCTGCCGGGCCCGGATGTCTGCCTGACCCGGGTAGTTGGAGCCATCGGCCAGCCAGATCTTGAGGTCCCTGGAGCCGGTGACGCCCATGATCTCGATGCACTGCAGATGGTGGTCGATGGCCTTCTGACGCACGGCGGGGTCGTGGTGGGTGAGTCCGCCGAGCTTGTAGTCCTCGTCCTGGAAGGTGTTGGAGTTGATGGTCCCGATCTCGATGCCCTGATCGGTGGCGTAGCGGGTCAGTCCGCCGAAGTCCTCCACCATGTCCCAGGGAATGTGCAGCGCCACCGTCGGAGCCAGCCTGGTGAACCGGTGGACAGTGGCAGCGTCGTCGATCTTCTCCTCCACGCTGCGGGGCGTCCCAGGCGAGCCGAAGACCTTGAACCGGGTGCCGGAGTTCCCGTAGGCCCAGGAGGGAACTTCGATGGCCTGGTGCTCCAGGTCTGGAGCGATCTCTGCGAACGTTGTCATATATCCTCTTCAGTTCCCTTCCAGGGCTGCCAGTTGATCCTCAAGGTGGAAGACTTCCTCCAGCTCCCCGAAGCCGGTGTCCGGGCGGGCGCCGTCGAGCTCCACGAAATACTCGGCCATCTCTGCCTGCCAGCGGGCGTTGACCTCTTCACGCTCCATCGCCGCCTGCGCGGCCTCCAGCGACTCGGTCTCCAGGTAGCCGATGAGCAGTCCATCGTGACCCAGGAAGAGCGAATAGTTGTTCCAGCCCGCACGCTTCAGCGCCCGGAGCATATCCGGCCACACGCTGCGGTGCCGCTGCTTGTACTCCTCCAGCCGGTCAGGCTTGACCTGCAGCTGGAAGCAGACTCGTCGCATGGTGACACCCCTAAAACTCTTCGTATTCTGGTGGCAACTTCTCACGGCCATCACGTACTCTCGTGCACTGCTCAGTGAATGAGGTACTACGACGAAGACCAGCTAGCTTTGAAACGATTCAATATATCCATCTCACAGTATGATGCACCTCACAGGGCTGTCAACACTGCTCCCATTCCGCTAGACACCGCACGGAACGTGCTCAGTATGAGAGTGTGATTCCTATGACCGAGACACCTCCGCCTCCTGGGTTCGGCCGCCGCACTACCTACTGCCTCTTGGCAGGCATGGTGTTGGGCCTGGGCTTCGCTGCAGTGGCGCTTGTGCTGAACCTTTATGACCTGAACGTCGGGGCTCAACCGAGGATGGCTGAACTGGTCCTGCCCCTGCTAGGCGAAAGCACCGCAGCAGGATTGATCGGTGGTCTCATGGCCGCGGCCTCCCGGTGGCTCTGGGCCACTGGAGTCACCGGCACCGCCGTCACAGCTGGGGTTGGAGCGTGCGGCATCGGGGCCATCATCACCTTTGGACTCTTGGCAGCCACTCTCACACCGGTGGCACAGGTGCTATGGATTTTGCTTCTGGGTCCAGTCATCGGTGCAGCGAGCATGGGTGCTGACCGCCACCTCGCGCTGCATCAGGCCTAGGCCGAATCCGAGAGGCCAAGTGTGGACTGGCGAGCCACCAGCTCCGGGGTGAATACAGGATGCTGGACCGGCGCATCGGGGCGCTCCAGCGCGCTCAGGAGCAACCGTGCAGCACTGCGACCCATCTCCTCCGCGGGCTGGCTGATAGAGCTGATGGGCACTGTCGCCGATCCGGCGAACTCAATATCGTCGTAGCCGATCAGCGCCATGTCTTCAGGCACCGCCATTCCAGCTCTGACCAGTTCCTGGAGGACACCGAGGGCCACAAGGTCATTGGCTGCGAAGACAGCGTCGGGCCGAGACTCTGGCGGCCGCGCCAAAAACTCACGCGCTGCTACCCGCCCGGCCTCGGCGTCCATCCCACCGGTGCCGACATATTCCACTGTGACGCCGTCGCGCTCATCACGGATGCTCCGGGCACCAGCCAGCCGGTCAGCCACCTGGCGGATCGACGCCGGCCCTCCCACCACGGCGATATGCCTTCGCCCCAAGGACACCAAATGCTCCGCTGCGGCCCGACCGCCATGGTGGTCATTGGCAGAGACAGAGGAGAACTCCTTGGCACCAGCTTTGCGGTCCACGATCACCACAGCAGTACCACGCTGTTTGATCCGTCGCAGCTTGGAGAGGATGTTTCCCACCGGAGTAACCAGGATGCCGGCCACCCGCTGCTCTTCGAAGAGGCTGAGATACTTGAGTTCTTGAGGCTCCTGCTGCGCAGAGTTCCCCAGCAGTAGCGGACGGTTATTCTCCGCCAGGTCCAGCTCTGCGCCACGGGCCACCCCGGCGAAGAACGGATTGCCCACATCCAAGAGGATCATTCCCACGGCGCGGTTGCCGCGCTGCCTCAGCTGCCGCGCTGCGTCGTTACGCACATAACCGAGCTCGTCGATCGCCGTGCGCACTCGTTCCCGAGTCAGCGGAGACACCTTTTCCGGGTGGTTCAGCGCATTAGAGACGGTAGCCGGGGAGACGCCGGCGCGCTTCGCCACATCCCTCACCTGCGCAATCGCCATGAACAAGAGAATACATCCGAAAGCAGGCCGCCCCCTGGCTCGAGAAGGATCATGCGATACCAAAAGAGCACTTATTCTACAAGCAGTCAACCTGTACGATAACCTTCATGACTCGCCACTCTGACGCCATTCGCCAGGTACGCCTCTCCACTGCTACTCTCCCCCTGACCACCGCCATTTCCGATGCGAAGGTCTTCACCGGCCGCCAGAAGCCCATGACCGAAGTCGTCTTTCTCTTTGCAGAGATCACCACTATGCAAGGCCACGAGGGGCTGGGGTTCTCCTACTCCAAGCGCGCCGGAGGACCGGCCCAGTACGCTCACGCCAAAGAGGTGGGCGAAGGTCTCCTCCTTGAGGACCCCAGTGATATCGGCAAGATCTACGATAAGCTTCTATGGGCAGGTGCTTCTGTGGGGCGTTCGGGTGTGGCCACCCAAGCACTGGCCGCCATCGACGTGGCCCTGTGGGACCTTAAGGCCAAGCGGGCAGGCTTGCCGCTAGCCAAACTGCTGGGTGCACACCGGAACTCCGTACGCACCTATAACACCTCCGGCGGGTTTCTTCACGCCTCTATCGACGAGGTCAAAGACCGCGCCACCGAGTCCCTGGCCGCTGGCATCGAAGGCATCAAGATCAAGGTCGGCCTGCCGGACTCGGCGGAGGATCTCCGCCGGGTGCGGGCCATGCGGGAGCATCTGGGGCCGGAGGTTCCGCTGATGGTGGACGCCAACCAGCAATGGGACCGCGCCACCGGACTGCGCATGGGCCGGGCTCTGGAGGAGTTCGAGCTGACCTGGATCGAGGAGCCGCTGGACGCCTACGACGCCGAGGGTCACGCAGCCTTGGCCGCCACGCTGGATACGCCTATCGCCACTGGTGAGATGCTGGCCTCAGTGGCAGAGCACGAACGCCTGATCGCCACGCGTGCTTGTGACATCATCCAGCCCGATGCGCCACGGGTCGGCGGCATCACCCAGTTCCTCCGGCTTGCGACATTGGCTCACACCGCTGGACTGGACGTGGCGCCGCACTTCGCCATGGAGATTCACCTTCACCTCACCGCCGCCTACCCGCGCGAACCCTGGGTGGAGCACTTCGACTGGCTGGATCCGCTCTTCAATGAACGGCTCGAGATCGCTGATGGCCGCATGCACCTCTCTGACCGGCCGGGTCTAGGGATTTCCCTCAGTGAGCAGGCGCGCACCTGGACCACCGACTCCATAGAGTTGACGGGGTGAGAACACCGCGCCGCAGCGACGCCCTGGCAGAGCACCTCCGTGAGAAGATCGCCTCCGCGCGCATTCCGGCAGGAGAGAAGCTGCCCAGTGAATCAGCGCTCATGGCCGAGCACCGCGTCAGCCGGACGGTAGTGCGCGAGGCCCTGGGCAGGCTCCACGCCGAGGGTCTCATCAGCACGCGCCGGGGCCTGGGCAGCTTCGCCCTCACTCCTCCCAGGACGACGGCGCCGCGGGGAGCCCGGCCGATACGCACTCTAAATGACCGACTGGATCTTCTGCAGTACCGCCTCGCGCTAGAACCGGAGGCAGCGGCTCTGGCCGCACTGGCTGTGAGCTCCGGTGCGGTCACAACCCAGCAGCAGGCGGCATTGGAAGCCGAATGTGAAGCCTTCTCCGCAGCCGTCACGAACCCGGCATCTGCTATGCGCCACGATTTCGCCTTTCACCGCAGTGTCGCCGCAGCCTGCGGCAACACCTATCTGCTCGACGCAGTGGAGACCCTGGGCCCGGTCATGATCGCCATGCCCAGCCCCCGCCTCCGCACAGACAACAGTGACGCGGCCGCGCGGCACCATGAGATGGCCACACAGGAGCACCGCGACATCCTCTCAGCGGTCACCGAAGCAGACTCCGCCGGGGCTGCTGCCGCCGCCCGAGTCCACCTCACCAACTCTCGGCGTCGAATGCTCTCCGATCACCTCTAAATCATGTGATGAGAGACACTCCAAGCTAGGATGCATAAAAACCCGCCCTTTGCCCCTCACTGATGCCCGGAGTGCATGATGTTTACCCTGGACCAGATTCGCAGTTTCATTGCCGTGGCCGAGGAGCTCCATTTCGGGCGCGCCGCGCAGCGGCTGAATATGACGCAGCCACCCCTGAGCCGCCAGATACAGAAACTAGAGAAAGCCGTGGGCGTAAGGCTCTTCGAACGGGACAACCGGAAGGTCGTCCTGACCATCGCCGGCACCGCCTTCCTCGAAGACGCTCGCAGCCTCCTGGGCTCAGCGGAACAGGCCCCCATCACTGCTCGTCGCGTGGCGAGGGGGCAGGCAGGCCTGCTGCGCATCGGATTCACCGCAGCCTCGGGATTCAGCATTCTGGGTCAGTTACTGGCGGTGGTGGAAGACGCTTTGCCTGACGTCGACATCGACCTACGGGAAATGGTCACTCGCGAGCAGCTGGCTGCACTCAGCGCCGGGGAACTCGACATTGCCCTGGCGCGCCCTCCGGTGGATCATAAGCACTTCTCCTCGCGGCTGCTGCAGACTGAAGCCCTGCGCCTGGTGGCTCCGGAGAGGCACCCCTTGACCGAACTCGAGCGGCCCATCGAGGGCAAGGATCTTTCCGGCATGCCGCTGATCATGTACTCCCCGCTGAGCGCACGCTACTTTTATGACCTGGCGATCCGTCATGCACCCATCCAACACGGCAACGTGGCTCATACCGTCAGCCAGATCGTCACCACGGTGTCCCTGGTGGCCGCCGGCCGTGGCGTTGCCTTTGTCCCCGAATCAGCTTCCCGGCTGGGCATCGAAGGGGTCCGTCACCTCCAGCTGCCAGCATCCGCGGACCACGCTGTGGAACTCCACGCGATCTGGCGCCGGGGGCAGCGGAATCCCGCGGTGCACGTATTACTCGATGCCGTCGCCAAGAACTCCACATTCGATGCACCAAAAGCATAAATGAATCCAAAGAATGGCTTGGACAGGCATCATTCGTCCCCTTTAGAGTGATGACGACCACGCGCGGCAGCGCGGAGACCCTCGCTGTGAACCGCAGTGATCAGACCCCATAGTCAGGATGCCCCGGTGCCTCAGTACACGCCTCAAGAACTTGCCACCCATCTGAAGGATGGTCTGCTCTCCTTTCCCGTGACTGCCTTCACTGCAGACCTACGCGTGGACGAACAGGCTTACCGAGAGCATCTGCACTGGCAGGCCCGTCAGGGCGCAGCCGGTCTGTTCGCTGCCGGTGGTACCGGCGAGGGTTTCAGCTTGAGCCCGGAGGAGAATACCCAGGTCATCACCATGGCAGTGCAGGAGGCCAGCGGTGTGATTCCCGTCCTAGGCTCAGCCGGAGGATCCACCCATCAGGCCGTGCAGAACGCCAAGGCCGCAGAGGCCGCCGGCTGCGAGGGCTTGCTGCTGCTGCCGCCCTACCTCACCGAATGTGACCAAACGGGACTGATGGCACATGTGGACGCCGTCTGCTCAGCCACCAGCATCGGTGTCATCGTCTACAACCGGGGTAACGCCATCTACTCTGCGGAGACGGTAGCCCGGCTGGCTGAGAAGCATCCGAACTTCATCGGGTTCAAAGACGCCACCGGAGACATCGAAGCGGTGACCCGTGTTGTGGCCACCGCGGGGGATCGGCTGTTCTACTTGGGTGGGCTGCCCACTGCGGAGACCTTCGCCCTACCTATGCTGCAGCTGGGCATGAGCACCTATTCCTCGGCGATGTACAACTTCGTTCCGGAGTTCGCCCTGGAGTTCTACGCGGATGTGCGCCGCCTGGACCGCACCGCGGTCACAGAGAAGCTCAACCGGTTCGTCCTGCCCTACCTGGAGATCAGGGATAGAGTGAAAGGCTACGGCGTCTCGATCGTCAAGGGCGGGCTGAAAGCCGTAGGCCGTGACGCGGGCCCTGTGCGCCCGCCCCTACAGGATCTTACCGCTGTAGACATCCAGGATCTCAGCGCTCTGATCGACGCGGCCGGCATCCGTCCGCGCGCAGAGTCCGCCGCACCCGCCGCCGTCTGAATCTCTGAGCAGGCACCGACTATCACCAAGGAGCCGAACATGACCCCGCAGACCTCTACAGCACTGCACCTTTCAGGGCATTCGATCATTGCCGGAGAGCAGGTCACCGGTACAGGCCGGACCGTCAACGGATGGAATCCTGCTAGCGACGAACCACTGGAGCCTGCCTATACCTTGATCGATGAGGCGCAGCTGAAACAGGCCACCACAGCTGCCGCAGAGGCCGCGGCCTCCTTCGCCGCTCTGGACCCACAGACCCATGCGGCGCTTCTGGAGTCGATCGCGGAGAATATAGAGGCTGCCGGTGAAGAGCTCAGCAACCGTGTCCAGGCTGAGACCGGCCTCCCGGAGGCACGTGTGACCATGGAGCGGGGCCGTACCGCCAACCAGCTGAGGCTCTTCGCCTCCGTGGTCCGGGCCGGTGACCACCGGGGTGTGCGCATCGACCCGGCTCAGCCGGACCGCAAGCCCATGCCGCGCCCGGATGTGCGCCAACGAAAGATTCCCGTGGGTCCGGTAGCCGTCTTTGGCGCCTCCAACTTTCCGCTGGCATTCTCTGTCGCTGGTGGGGATACCGCCTCTGCCCTCGCAGCCGGCTGTCCGGTGGTCTTCAAGGCCCACAACGCTCATCCCGGCACCTCGGAGATCGTGGGGAAAGCCATCACCAATGCTGTGGGTCAGGTCGGCCTGCACCCTGGAGTGTTCAGCCTGATCTACGGGCCCGGCGCTTCCATCGGCCAGGCGCTGGCCACTGACCCAGCCATCAAGGCTGTCGGATTCACCGGCTCCCGCATGGCGGGCACCTCCCTGATGGTCGCCGCAGCAGCGCGCACCGCCCCGATCCCGGTCTATGCGGAGATGAGCTCGATCAACCCGGTGTTCCTCCTGGACGGAGCCCTGGATATCGATGAGAGCGGGCTCTCCGACCTCGCCGCAGCCTACGTGGCCTCAGTCACCGGATCCTCCGGCCAACTGTGCACAGCGCCGGGCCTGGCCTTCGTGCCCCGCGGCGCCCAGGGTGACGAGTTCCTCGCGAAGGTGTCCGAGACGGTCTCTGCCACCATTGGGCAGACCATGCTGACCCGGTCCATCGCCGATTCCTGGAATGCCGGAGTGGAGCAGTTGTCCGCTCAGACTGGCGTGGAAGTGGTAGGACGCGGTGCACCAGGCAGCACCCGCAATGCTCCTGCCCCTGTCATCCTGCAGGCGGAGCTGCATCATTTCACCGGCAACCCGGTACTCCATGAAGAGGTCTTCGGCGCGGCGTCGCTGGTGATTCGCTACGAATCCCTCAGCGACCTGACCGAAGCTGTCTCCCACCTGGAGGGCCAGCTGACGGCGACCATCCATTGCACGCCGGAGGACCACAGCAAAGCTGCAGCCCTGATTCCCCAATTAGAGGAAAAAGTGGGGCGCATTCTCTTCAATGGCTGGCCCACCGGCGTGGAGGTCAACCACGCCATGGTTCACGGCGGGCCATTCCCGGCCACCTCAGACGTCCGCACCACCAGCGTCGGCGCCCTGGCGATAGAGCGCTTCCTCCGCCCGGTGGCATACCAGAATGCGCCTGAAGGCCTTCTTCCCCAGGCTCTGCAGCCGGAGAACCCATGGCAGCTGAACCGACGCGTGAACGGGGTTCTGGACTCTCAAGGCTGACGCCCCGGCCGTTCTGTCGCGGGCAATGAAACGCCGGTGTGGGTGTCTGACACGCCTTAGGCGTGTTCGCGCACCACGGCCACCTCGCCCGCCGCAAGGGTCAGCTGGCCGGTCACAGCGCGATCGCTCAACAGCTCCCGCCCAGAAGCCTCCACCTCCACCTCAGCCTCAGTGTGGTTCAGCACGAATAGGAAGGTCACCTCCGAACCCGTTGAGCTGGCCCCGCGGCGCCGCACCACCTCCACGCCCCGTGGCGCTGAGGGCAGTTCGGCGCTGATACCCGCCTCAAGAAGAAGCTTCTCCATGAGTGAGGAGGTCGCGGCATCGTCGAGCTGAGTGCCGACGTACCAGCCGGCTCCGCGCCCCACAGTGCGGCGGGTAACCGCCGGGCTTCCGGTCAGCGGACCTTCGGCATAGCTGGTGACAACCTGCGCAGCCTCACCCTCCCCTGAATCTGGCACCTGGGTCTTCTCGCTCCAGCACCGAGCCACGCTGCCGTCGTCGAGCCTGCACTCCTCCCCGCGCTGCAGAGGCCAGAACTCCTCGCTGCGCACCCCCAGCAACTGCGTGAAAGCACCGGGGTACCCACCGAGCCGCACCTGATCATCTACGTCCACGATGCCGCTGAAATAGCTCACTAGCACCGAGGCGCCCTGTTCGGCAACAGCGTGGATGGCTGCGGCATCGTGATCGGTCACCATATAAAGGCACGGCACGACCACGGCGCGGTACCCGCTGAGGACGGTGCCGGGGTGTACGACGTCGACCGTGACTCCAGCCTTCCACAACGCTCGGTACCAACGCATCACCTCATCGGGATAAGACAGCTCATTGACCGGGTGAGAATCCAGTTCGGCGGCCCACCACGCCTGGTAGTCGAACAGCAACGCCACCGGCGAGCTCACCCTGCTGCCACGCACCGGGGCGAGCTGCTGCAGCATTTCACCGAGCCGGACCGTGGTGCGCCACACCTCGGAGTCGGTGCCTGCGTGGGGCACCATGGCCGAGTGGTACTTCTCGGCCCCCGCCTGGGCTTGCCGCCACTGGAAAAACATGACGGCGTCGGCGCCGCGAGCCACATGGGCCAGGGAGTCGCGAATCATCTCCGCAGGACTCTTGGACCGGTTGCGCAACTGCCAATTCACCGCGGAGGTGGAGTGCTCCATCAGCATCCAGGGCTCCCCTGCGGCAACACCTCTAGTCAGGTCAGCGCTGAAGGACAGCTCTATATGGCGCAGCGGATCATCGGCGATCGTGTAGTGGTCTGTGGCGATGACATCCATCTCCGGGGCCCAAGCGAAGTAGTCCATGTTCTTGGACCGAGTGGTACACATCAAGTTAGTGGTGACCGGAACATCCGGTGTGATCTCCCGGAGGGTCGCTTTTATCTCCAGGAAATAGGAGAGCAACTCGTCCGAGGAGTACCGGTGGAAGTCCAGCTGCTGGGTCGGGTTGACGAACATCGGTGCCGCGCGCGGGGGCAGGATCTGTTCGAAGCTGCTGTAACGCTGGGACCAAAAGGCCGTTCCCCACGCCCGGTTGAGTTCCTCCACGGATCCGTACCGTTTCTCCAGCCAGCGCCGGAAGGCACGCGCGGCGTCGTCGCTGAAGTCGTGGCTATTGTGGCAGCCGATCTCGTTGTCCACATGCCACAGCGCCAGTGCCGAGTGACCGGCATACCGTTCAGCCACCGCCTGTGTCATTCTCAGCGCATAGTCCCTGAACACCCGGGAGGAGACCGAGTATGCCTGCCGCGACCCCGGCCACAGTGTGGTCCCCTCGGCTGTCTGAGGGAGGATCTCGGGATGCTTGTGCGTGAGCCAGGGCGGGGGCGAGGCAGTCGCTGTGGCCAGGGCGACCTGAACCTGATGGGCATGGAGGCGGTCCATGGTCTGGTCCAACCAGGACCAGTCATATTCCCCCTCCCGGGGTTCGAGCATGGCCCAGGAGAAGATTCCCACGCTGACCAGGTTCACCCCGGCCTCGCGCATCAGACGCGCGTCTTCTTCGCGTGTGGCCTGTGGCCACTGTTCGGGGTTGTAGTCCCCGCCGTATGCGAGACCGGGAACCTGGTGGGGCCACTGCATCAGGGCGCCTCGAGCTCCTGCTCCATCTCTGCGACCATGCGTTCTGCCGCCTCTGCTGGGCTGAGGTCACCGAAGAATACCTGCAACTCGTAGCGCTGGAGAATCTCTTGCATCGCGGAGAAGCCCATGGCGGGCACCGGCTCAATGGGCTGGGCTGCGATCTCCGGTTCGATCTCTTCGATGAATTCTGAGGCTGTCAGGTCCGGACCTTCCAGCTGGTCGAACACGGCGTCGCGCACCTCGGGGTTGGAGGGCAGTCCGCGGTCAGTACCGTTGAGCAGCCCCGTCTCCTCTGAGTTGACCATGAAATCGATGAACTGCTGGGCCTCTTCGGGGTGTTCGGTCTGCGAGCTGACCGACAACAACATGGTGGATTTGTACCACATGCCGTTCTCCTCGGCGCTGCCTGAATGAGATGGCATACGAAGCGGAACGGTCTCAGTTCCCGATGCCCCGGAGATCGCCGGCAGCTGGTTGGTCCACCACATGCCCATGGCGACCTCGTTAGAACCGGTCATCGATTCATCCGGACCCGGCGTCTGATCCTCGGCAATCACCGACGCGGACGGGTATCCGCCTGATTCCATCAGGTGATATAGATGCTCGAGGTATTCCTCGGCGTCACGGACCTCAAAACCCAGTTCGCTGTCCTGGGTGGTGAGGTGCTTGCCTTGCTGACGCAGCCAAATCTGTAGATCGGCCGGGGCGGCGGGTCCGGTCGCGCCATAAACCCCCTCCACATCGTCACTGATCTGAGTAGTGATCTCCCGGTAGTCCTCCCAGGTCCAGGTGGTGTCGTCGGGCAGTTCGAGGCCGGCTTCTTCGAAAATGTCCGGGTTGGCCATCATCACCATCGCGTTGACACCGGTGGTGATGCCCACCAGTCCCTCATTCTCGGTGCGGCCATTCTCCACTGACTCCTCGTCCAGAGCTGAGACATCGACGTCGGTGAGTTCCAGCAGCGCCCCGCGCTGAGAATATTCGCGGAGATAATTGTCATCCATCTGAATGATGTCCGGCGGGGTGCCGCCGGCGGTCTGGGTGGCCAGCTGGTCCCAGTAACTGTCCCAGTCGCTGTAGGAGGGCTCGATGGTGATGCCGGGGTTCTCCTCCTCGAAGAGCTCGATGATCTCCTCTGTGGCCTGATGCCGAGTGTCGGAGCCCCACCAGGTGAAGCTCAGCGTCACCTGGCCATCGTCGGCATCTGCTCCTCCACAGGCGGACAGTGCCAAAGCGCCGACACAGGTGAATGCCACCATCGAGATAAATCGTTTCAATTTCATGCCTAAACGGTAAGCGCATTCCGGCACACGTGTCAAGAATCACACCTACTGACATTCGGCGGGGGCATTGCAGAGCTCGCACAGGCCCAGATCACCGGCAACACAGTCACACAGGGCTCGCACTGCGGTAAATCAGCTCAGACGTAGCCGTCCAGATCACTGGCGTTATCGCTGCGGCGCTGAGCCTTCTTCACACTGCGCATGGTTGTGCGGCTCATCGCGGGCTGGAAATCCTGCGGCACCGCGGGACGCTTCCGACGCTCCTCGCGGTTACGCAACCACTTACCCATCACATATGCCACTCCAGCGAGCACGGCCAGGCTCAGGACCCACATCACTCCCACCAACACCATACTGACGGCATCAGCGACCATCCCATCGGCTGCCCCAAAGGTCATCTTTTCCTCAATCCTCCTGCGTCCCCTTCACCGGGCTGACAGCTTCCCACTGCTGCGAACCTCGATGAGGCATTCGCCATCTCGCCCGCCACTGCCATGATCTCACCTGACTCTACATGCCCCCTGAGCCGGCACTGCGGTGAACGCAGATGGTCGCCGGAACCCCGCCTCCGCAAAGGCTCGCCCAAGCTCCTGAGCTAGACGCTCTGCCTCTGGCTCAGGAACCAGCCCGATCACACACCCTCCGAATCCTGCACCGGTGATGCGAGCGCCATAGGCTCCGCCATCGGCCAGGACCTGCTGGGCAAGTTCGGTCTCCTCCACAGTCACCTCGTAGTCCTCGCGTAGTGAAGCATGAGAAGCGTTCATGTGTTCTCCCACAGAGCGCAGATTCCCCCGGGCCAGCGCCTCAGCGACGGCGACCACCCGTTGGTTCTCCGTTGCGACGTGCCGGGCACGACGGCGCAGCACCACGTCATCCAGCGAGCCCAGCAGCTCAGGAAGCCGGGGGCCGGCATCCTGAAGCTCACGAAGACTGCTTACTCCCAGCGCGTGGGCGGCGGCTTTACACTGCTGCCGGCGTGCGGCATATTCACCGTCTACTAGGCGGTGAGGAGCCTGGGTGTCAACCACCAGAATCGCCGCGTCTTGAGCACGGAAGGGCACCAAGGTGGCCCGGCGTGCACGCACATCGAACTGCACCACATGGTTCTTCTTCCCCAGCATGGACACCATCTGGTCCATCACGCCGCAGGGCATTCCCACATAGGCGTTCTCAGCATGCTGAGCGATCTCCGCCAGCTCCAGCGGGTCCACAGCATGGCCGAAGAGCTCGGTCAACGCCACCGCCACCGCGCACTCAAGCGCAGCGGAGGAGGATAGCCCCGCGCCTTGGGGCACCGTGCTCTCCAGCACTAGATCGGCTCCGCCGACCGAATATCCGGCCTGACCCAAGGACCACACCACGGCAGCGGGATAGGCCGCCCATCCGGTGACCGATCCCGGGGCCAGCCCCCTCAGCGGAACCTCCACAGTCTGTCCCAGATTCACCGAGTGCACCCGCACCCGGTCCGTTGTGGAGCTGGCGGCGGCCACCATGGCCGAATGCGGCAGGGCGAAGGGCATCACCAGACCGTCGTTGTAGTCGGTGTGCTCTCCGATGAGGTTCACCCGCCCCGGTGCTACCCAGATCCCCTGTGGTTGCCGGCCGAACCTCTGCACATAATCATCAGAGAGACTTTGGGCCCTTTTCTGCTCTACGTCTCCGGCTGCGGAGAGGTCTGGCGTGCGCATCAGGCCTCCCGCAGCCGCTGGGCCATCTGCTCCGGCGGGATGTCGTTGATGAACACACCCATGCCGGACTCCGAGCCGGCCAGGTATTTGAGCTTGTTCTCGGCCCTGCGGATGGAGAACAGCTGTAAGTGCAGCCGGAAATCGGTGCCCTCGGCGGAAGCCGGTGCCTGCTGCCAGCCGGAGATATAGGGAAGGTTCATGGCGAAGACCCGGTCCCCTTTGCCCAAAAGCTCCAAGTAGAGAGCAGCAAAGTCGCCGCGCTCGGCATCGGTGAGCTCCGGTAAGACTCGCACCCCGCGGTGCGGGTAGACACAGATTTCCACAGGCCAGCGCGCCCATTCTGGCACGAAAGCCGTCCAGTGCTCCGTGCTGGCAACGATGCGCTCCTGTGCTGCGCGTTCCGCCTCGAGAATGTCCTCGAACAGATCCGCCCCCTGCCGAGACCGGTAAGCGGCGGAGGAAGAGAGCATCCGGCTGGTCCGTGGAGTGACGAAGGGATAACCATAGATTTGGCCGTGGGGATGATGCAGCGTCACACCGATCTCTTCACCACGGTTCTCAAAGCAGTAGACCTGGTCGACATCCCCTGAGGCCATCAGCGCCTCAGTGCGGTCGGCCCAGGCATCGATCACCGTGCGCATCCTGCGAGGGGTCTGCTGCGCCAGGGAGCTGACATGATCTGCGGCGAAGCAGACCACCTCACACCGTCCAGCGCCCTCACGCCTAACGCCACCCATGCCGCCGGGTTCAGCACTGGTGAGCTGCACAATGTCCTCAGCCGGTTCGGGGAGACCGCCACCACCGGAAAAGGAGGGGAAGCGGTTCTCAAAGACCACCACGTCATAGTCTGGCTGCGGAATCTCAGTGGCACGGCCATCACTGGAGGGGCACAGCGGACACTTGTCAGCGCTCGGGAGGTGGGTGCGCTGCTGCCGGCCAGAGGCCACAGCTACCCATTCGCGCAGCAGCGGGTCGAAGCGCAGCTGCGTGTCTCCGGGCTGCCGCGCAATCTCCCGCTGATCACTTACCTGGCGCGTGCGTGGCTCGTCGTCGTAGAAGAATATCTCGCGACCATCAGCCAACTGCGCCCTGGTTCTGTTCACACTCTCTTCCTTTCGGAGGGCGGCTCGGTTGCCCTCCCGGACTGGTGGACTTCCCCGCCACTGTCAGTAGAGGCCTCAGCTACGGGTGGGCAGTCCACCATCTGCAGCCTTCCGACCCGGTCATTGAGTTCACGCTGGGCATGTGAGGGGAGTCCGCTGTCGATGATCAGAGCGTCGATCTCTTCCAGATCTGCGAACCCGACGACGCCGACCACCCCCCACTTGCTGCTGTCGGAGACCACGGCAGTCTTCTCTGCCACAGCCATCAGCGCCCGGTTGGTGGAAGCTTCCAGCACTTGAGGCGTGGTGCATCCGGCATGCTCGGAGATCCCGTGGGCGCCGATGAAGGCTATGTCGGTGTGCAGGTTCCGCAATGCGGCCTCGGCCACCGGGCCCACCAGCGCATCAGAGGGGGTACGGATGCCACCGGTGAGGATGACGGTACGGTCCGGTCGAGGGTGGCTTTGAAACTGATCGGAGACCCGCACCGAGTTGGTGACCACAGTCAACTGCGGTACCGACAGGAGCATCTCTGCCACAGCTGCGGCAGTGGTACCCCCAGATAGCCCGACGGACATCCGCGGCTGGACCATGACGGCTGCCGCCGTGGCCACCGCCAGCTTTTGGGCACGCATCTGCGCGAGTTTCGCGTCGAAACCCGGCTCCGCCGCACGGCGCCCGGCCGGGACGATCGCACCTCCATGGACCTTCACCGCCGTCCCCTCTGCGGCCAGGGCGTCCAGATCCCGGCGAATGGTCATATCGGAGACCCCGAAGAGGGCGACCAGGTCGGAGACGCTGGCAGCACCGTGAGCGCTAATGTGCTCAGTGATGCGCGCGCGGCGCTCGACGGCGATCATCATTTTTTTCACAGAATTCAACATATATCAACAAATACACACGCTAGCTAATTCTCATCATGCGTGTCCATCGAGCCGTATTGTGCGGCCATGCATACCGGCGCGTCCCGCAGCAGCACAAAGCGGGGCACCCCTGATCTCTCAGGTGACGCCCCGCTGATGCAGCCTGCGCTGTCAGACGCTCATGCACTGGAGGTAGCTATTGGATTTCGCTCTCCATTTCGCTGATCATACGCTCAGCGGCGTCCTCCGGAGTCTGGTTCTCGAAGAAGACGTCGATCTCATAGCGGTAGAGGATCTCCTGCAGAGCGGAGAAGCCCAGTGCTGGAACCGGCTCAGCAGCCTGTGCGCCGACCTCGGCCTCGATCTCGGCGATGAATTCCGCCACCCGCTCATCAGCCGGCTCCAGATCTGAGCTGATCGACTCACGGACGGAGTTGTTGCCGGGAAGGCCGCGGTCCATCTGGTTGATCTGGCCAGCCTCCTCGGAGTTGACGAACCAGTCGATGAAGGTCTGAACCTCTTCCGGATGGTCCGTTCCCGCTGAGGCGGAGAGCAGCATGGAGGATTTGTACCACATGCCGTTCTCCTCAGCGTTGCCGGAAACGCTGGGGAACCTCAGCAGCTCAAGCTCTTCGCCTGAGGCGGCGCTTAGGCCCGGCAGCTGGTTGGTCCACCACGGCGCGAGTGCCACCTGACCGGTACCCATCAGAGACTGGTCGGGACCTGCGCTCTGATTCTCAGAAATCTGCGAAGCAGTGGGCATGCCATCGCCCATCAGATCGAGGTAGTACTCGAAGTACTCCACGGCGTCGTCGACGTCAAAGCCGAGCTCACCCTCATCGGTGGTGAAGTGCTTGCCCTGCTGACGCAACCAGATCTGGAATCCGCCGGGCTCATTCGGATCATTGGTACCGAAGGCAGAATCGTGGTTTGCACTGATCTCGATGGTGAGCTCGGCGAACTCGTCCCAGGTCCAGGTGGTGTCGTCGGGCATCTCTACCCCGGCTTCATCGAAGATCGCGGGGTTTGCGACCAGTGCGAGGGCGTTGATCCCGGTCGTGACGCCGAACAAGCCCTCTTCGGTGCGGCCATTGTCCACCGAATCCTCGTCGAACTCGGAGACGTCAACGTCACTGAGTTCCAGCAGGGCTCCGCGATCGGCATATTCACGCAGGTACTTGTCATCCATCTGGATGATGTCAGGGGCACCGCCGCCGGCGGCCTGGGTCGCCAGCTGGTCCCAGTAACCGTCCCAGTCACCATATTCGGGGGAGACCGAAATGTTGGGGTGTTCTTCCTCGAAGGCATCGATGATCTCTTGGGTCGCCTGGTGGCGGGCGTCGGAGCCCCACCAGGAGAAGCGCAGGTCGACCTGGCTGTTGCCGTTCGCGTCGTCAGTCTCGGAGCCAGCATCTGCGCCACCGCCGCAGCTGGTCAGCAAGAGCGCTCCTGCCATCGTCGCGGCGGAGAGCGTCGTGAGTCGTTTGGCATTCATCAAGGGTCCTCTTCTTTGAGCGAGTGGTGCAAACCACATCAAGGGCGGGGGCGACCTGCTCCAAAAGTCAGCTGGTGTGACTCAGTTCACTCTGGAGCAATGACCCTGACTCTATTGAGCTAACTCAAGCCTGGTCAATGAAAAAACCGCCATTTCCCGGTGTCACTTCAACATGCGTTGATACCCTAGAGGCATTACCTATCCCTGAGCGATACCCAAATATGGGTCTGATCACCGATTCTCCTGCTCACCCCTGGTCATCCAGCGCAGCTGCGGAACTGCCAGCAATCCGGAGGCCACATCCGCCATCGCCAACTCCACGGCCTGAATCCCGAACCTGCGCCCGAAGGCCGCTTCGGCCTCAGCCACCATTTGTGGAATCCCTTGGTCCACCGCCAGTCGGTGACTGGTCACGTTCGCCACGGTAAGTCGCAGCACATGATCCCTTCCTTGGGCCACCCAGTCGGTGAGGTCGATCCGGTACGGGGTCTTCCACAGGAACCCGATCTGCTGACCGTCCACTTCCACACCTGCCACAGAACCCACCGGGGTGCGCACCGCGGCACTGAAGGATGCCTCCATGAGACCCACAGCCTGCGGGTCCTCCGGCTGATGCGGCTCCACGACCCCCAGGTCCAGCTCCACGGAGCGGGCCCCTGACGGCACACGGAAGGCAACCGTATAGACCGCTTCTCCGGAATAGTGACCTCGGCCCGGTTCGTTCTCCCACTGATGCGGCAGTGCCACTGGGCGCGGCGCGGATTCATCCGGGAATTGCACCGTCCAGCCTTCAAGCGCGTTCACCTCGGCATCGGAGGCGCTCCCGGCAGGCGCTTCGTAGCGGGCCGCAGCAGGTCGATCATCCTTGTCCCACCCCCGTGCGTGTGTGTCAGCGCGTTCCACCAGCACTGCGGCTTCATAGGCGTCCAAAGTCACGGTCATCTCGGGTCCGGTCACCGCGCCTAGCAACCTTCCGGACTCAGCGTCCCAGCGCTCCAGAACTACCGGGTGCATCCCGCCGGACCGTCCCGGAACCCCCAGCAGCACCTGAGTCGAAGCGTCCTGAGTGTTGGCTACAAAGTGAACACGCACCACGTCGTCCCCAGGGTCTTCCCTCACCTCTCGGGAGGTGACCGCCACGCCCTGATTCGGCCGTTGTTCGCCCGTGTGGGGATCGAAGGTAGTCAGCTGTATTCCGGCGTTGCCGGGAAGATGGCCGGTCACCGCCGTGGGATCATTCAGCGCACTGCCGATCTGCGCACTGGCTCCCAAGTCCAGTACCTCGCCGCCTGCATCGATCACCTCTACCAGCCACTCACGGGTACGTTGCGGCAGGTCCTGTGCCCATGGAATCACCACCACGGGAAACCGCCGTGGATCGAGTGCGCAGACGGCGTCGTCGTCGAAAAGGTCGAAGTCATAGCCGGCAGTCCGCACCGCACGGGGCAGCTCTTCACCGATGTACTGCTTGAACTCTTTGAACAGGTCATGGCGTCCGGCACCGACGAACCCTGCATACACATCTCGCGCCGGTACATAGATCCCCACCTGGGAGAGCCGGTGCCCCTGCCTCATGATCCAACAGAGCCGGTGCAGAGTGCCCCAGAGTGAGGGAGCCGCAGCCCACCACGCATTGCGGTCGTCCAGGGCCCCGGAGGCATAGAAGATCCGGCCCAGTTCGGTAGGGCTGCCCCCATCCTGCTCAACGGGCCGCGCCGAGGCCGGCCATCCGTGTCCTACGAAGTGGTTGACGCCCATCAGCAGGTGGTCATGCGCCTCACCCAGAATATCCAGGGGCGTGGCACGGAACGACGGCGAATGTACCCACGTCCAAGTCTCGGAGGAGACGACCTGCTCACCGTAGATCTGCGCGGCCGAACTGGCCCACCGGCAGGCCGTCACCGTATCCCACCCCCAGCCCTCCCCCTCGAACGCGTGTGCGTGCCGGTAGGAGCTGATAGTGGCCGGTGGCTCCCCATAGCCCTGTATGCGCAACCGCAGGCCTTTCGCACGGGCCCATTGCGCCACCACGGTAATGAAGTTTTCCTCCAGCAGTTCCGTCAGGGTGCGGTAGTAATCAGCCCTGACGCCGCTGCCGGCCGCATCGGCGCGGGTGAGCTTCCACAGCTGCGGAATGACGTCATAGCCCCGTCGCGCGGCGAACTCTTCGGCCATACCGGGGGTCCAGTCGGCGTCGTAGACCTCAAGGCTGTCGCAGAACACAGTGCCGATTCGGTCACCTCCTGCGGCTTCCACCAGAGGTTCGGCCACCGCAGCCAGGTGGGCCTCGGTGGCGGCGCGGCTAAAGTGATCCAGAACCCACCCCTCGGCTCCTGCTGCCGCTCTTTTCACGGTCTGTCCAGTGGGCCGGGAGACCGCAATGAGCATCAGCCGGGGTCCTCTGCCCTGTGGGATGAGGATGTGACGGACGCCATCGACGAATTCTGTCTGTAGCTCGCAGAACTCCTGGGGCACATCGGCGCGTGTGCCCTCACCGATGTATGCGGCGATGAACTCATCATACGGCCAAGCCTTCGGCAAGGGCATACGCTGTGGGCCGATCAGCACCTCCTCTGTTTCCCAGTGAATGCGGCGGGAGGCGGTAGTGGCGTCAATGTGTGGCCCGCCGTAGGGCCAGCCGGAGCCCAGGGTCACATCGAAGCGCAGATCACGGTCCTGGGCGGCTTGGGCGGCGAACCGGAGGTCGGCTAGGAAGGCGTCTGAGAGGAACCGGTCGCTGTCAGCGCTCATCGGATAGACAAAAGCGCATTCCACACCTCCAATACCGACCTGGACCATCCTGTCGAGGTCACGGACCAGGTCATCCCGGTGCACTTGCGGGCCGAACCACCACCAACGCATCAGCACCCGCGCCGAGGGGTCCGGGTGCTGGAAACCCGCGCGTAGCCGGTTGAGGATGCTTTCGGTCTTCGGCATCGGGGTCCTTCCGCTATCTCGTGTCACTGTCCTCGATTCATACCGGCCCGCCGGGTCGGCCCCTCAACCTCCGATTTCGCTCTCCAGCTCGGGGTACGCCGCCTCAGCGGCGTCCTGCGGACTCAACTGCTCGAAGAGGATCTGCTGTTGGTACCGCCCCATGATGTCAGCCACGTTGCCGAACCCTGTGGCCGGAACGGGCTCAGGCGGCCCCAGTTCGCTCTCGATGGTGGTGATGAAGTCTGCTGCTTCCTGGTTGGCCTCATCCATCTCCTCCATCAGCGTGCCGCGGATCTCTGTGTTGGCGGAGAGACCCCTGTCTGTCATGTTGATCAACGCGGAGCGTTCATCATTAACGAAAAAGTCCAAGAATGTGGTGACTTCCTCAGGATGCTCAGTAGCCGAGGACGCCGCGACCATCCCGGTGTTGTACCACTGTTGGGCATCCTCCGCGGTGCCGGTGGAGCTGGGTAAGCGCAATAGAGTCAGGTCCTCCCCGCCGGCATCAGTCAGTGCGCCCAGCAGGTTCGTCCAGGTGAAGGCCATAGCCGCCTGGCCAGTGGCCTCCAGGGACTGGTCTTGGCTGGCTGATTCCTCTTCGACCATGACCGCTGCCGGAGGGATGACACCGTCGGCGTGAAGTTCATCCACCCATTCGAAGAACTCCTCAAGATCCTCCTGGCCGAATCCCAGCTGTCCCTGGTCATCGTTGAAGAACAGTCCTTGCTGGCGCAACCATGCCTGGATCAACTGCGGCTGCTGAATACCGCTGGAGCCGTAGACGCCGTCAAGCTCCTCGGCGATCTCCAGGGCCGTTTGCGCCCAGTCATCCCAGGTCCAGGTAGTGTCATCGGGCATCTCCACCCCGGCCTCGTCGAAAAGCCGCGGGTTGGCCACCACAGCAACGGCGTTCACCCCGGAGGCCAGACCGTAGTACTCACCGTCGATGGTTCCTGATTCCACGATCTCTTCGGGAATATGAGCGAGGTCTACGCCCGAGAGGTCGAGCAGCGAGCCCCGTTCCCCGTATTCGCGCAGGTAGGGGGCATCCATCTGGAAGATATCCGGCGGAGTTCCCCCGGCGATCTGAGTGTTGAGCTGGTCCCAGAACCCGCCCCAGTCACTGTATTCGATTTCGACGTCGATGTCCGGGTGTTCGGTATTGAACTCGTCGATAATCCGTTGCGTGTTCTGCACCCGGGTGTCAGACCCCCAGAAGGCAAAGCGCAGCTCCACCGGCTCCTGGGTTGATGCCTCCTGCTGGCCTGCTCCTCCGCAGGCAGTAAGCACTAGACTCGCCGCGGCTGCAGCGGAAATGATCGCCTTCCTTCTGAGGGCTCTGTTCATGGGTCTTCTCCTCAATTGCTGAGAATGGATTCGATCTCCTGGATCAAGGCCTCTGCCGCTTCGGTGGGCGTAGCCCTATCAAAGAACACATCCTGGCTTCTCCGACTGACAGCGTCTGATATGCCAGTGAATCCGACCGGCAGCATGGGTTCAGCCTCGGTGATCTCTCCGTCCAAGTCCTCGATCAGTTCGGCAGCCACCAGGTCCTGGCCCTCCACTTCGGCGACCACCGCGTCGCGGACTTCCGCGTTGGAAGGCAGTCCACGGTCCATCATGTTCTCCAGGCCGGCCTCCTCGGAATTGATCATGAAGTCGATGAAAAGCTGAGCCTCTTCCGGGTGGTCTGTCTGGGCGGTGGCGCCGACCAGCATGGTGTTCTTAAACCACAGTCCGTTGTCCTCTGCCTGGCCGGTGTGGCTGGGGAACCGCAGGGGTACCAGCTCTACGCCGGAGGCTTCGGTGAGGGCGGGCAGCTGGTTTGTCCATGACATGCCCATTGCCGCGCGACCGGTGCCGATCAGGGAGTCCTCCATGGCGGCGGACTCCTCTTCGGCCATCTCTGATGGGCTGGGCAGGGCCCCGACCTCGATTAGATCCATGAGGAACTCCAAGTACTCCTCAGCGTCCTGTTCATCCATGCCCAGTTCACCCTCTTCGGTGAAAAGGTGCTTGTCATGCTGGCGCAACCACACCATCAGAGTCTGGGTGATCGGATTATTTGTCCCGTAGGCTCCGGTCTGTTCGTGAATAGATTCGCCGATTTCAGAGAAGTCATCCCAAGTCCACGTGGTGTCATCGGGCAGGTCCACGCCGGCCTCGTCGAACAGCTCCGGGTTGGCCATCATGACCAGTGCATTGACTCCGGTGGGCACGCCATACTGCACGCCTTCGGCCTGACCGCCTTCCACAATGGTCTCGTCGACGCCTGAGAGGTCCACATCGGTGAGTTCCAGCAGCGCCCCGCGGTCTGCATATTCGCGAATGAACTCATCGTCTAGCTGCACGATGTCCGGGGCGTCCCGGGAAGCCACCTGGGTGGCGAGCTGATCCTGGTAACCGTTCCAGTCAGCCCATTCACCAGAGACGGTGATGTGTGAATGCTCAGCTTCGAAAGCTTCGATAATGGCCTCAGTGTTAGCGCTGCGATGGTCAGAACCCCACCAGGCGAAACGCAGCTCCACAGGGTTCTCCTCCGTGGCCTCTGACTGTTGTTCACCCCCGCATGCTGTGACCAGCAGCCCCACGCTGACGACGGCGCTGATCGCTGCCCCATTTCTGCCTATTCTTTTCATCGCGACTCCCTCGGTACTAGTGATAGCCGGTGCAGACGTGATTCATCGCGCCCACCTGACTGTGACACGTATCACGCTACGCCAGCATCGTGGTCCAGTAAATAAATCGATTCACTTCTGTGATGCCAACGTGCTATCGCTTGATACCCAGACCCCATCTCCCCTAATCAGGCAGGAGCGTGGGCAACACACTTCCCCGGCCACATGAACCATTGCGCGGACCGCTCGACGCCCTAGTCCTGCGCTTCTTGGGGCGCACCGACAACACGGGCTCAGCAGAGCGAGCATTCCCAGCACTGCCCTTGATCGAGGTGGCCGTCAGAGCCAGCGGCGGGGATGCGCTACCGAGGACAGCAAGCACCTGAGCCCTCAACACCACCCGGTGTCAGAACCTGCTGTACCGTCAGCTCAGCCGCGTGCTCTGACGCAGAACAACGGCTCCCTCCACCACCACACGGTGGCTGGCGTCGCTGTTACCAAGCATCATTTCCACACTCATCCGGCCGATCTCTTCCAGTGGAAGCCTCACAGTGGAAATGGTGGGGTACTGATCCGCCAGCGTAGGGATGTCGTCGAATCCGGCCAGCGCCACGTCCTCCGGAACACTAAGCCCGGCTTCACGCAGGGCCGCCAACGCGCCCAAAGCCATGACATCATTGACACAGAACACGCAGAGCTTCCGCTCCTCGCCGCTCACACCTGAGGCCAGCAGGTCGACCATCATCCGGTAGCCGCCTTCACGAGTAAAAGCGCCCTGGCTCACCACCTCAGGCATCACGCCTGCGCTCTTGAGCGTGGCCAGGAATCCCGCAGCCCGTTGAGAGGCGGTCTGCAACTCGGGCTCCCCCGAGAGCACAGCGAACCGGCGGTGACCGAGTCTCAACAGTTCATCGGCCAGAGCCGCGGCACTACCTTCGTTGTCGATCTGCACCCCGCCCGCACTGGCCAGGGGCTGACCGATCATGGCCACCCGCCCACCGTTGCCCCGATAGGCCTGCAGGAGCCTCTCCAAGAGGACGTCGTCGCCGAATCCCCTGGACCCAGCAAGGAGTATGGCGTCTGTCCTATATGACATGAACGAGCGGACCGCCTCCACTTCAGCCTCCGCGGCTCGCTCTGTCGAGGCCAGCATGAGCTGAATACCCGAGCCGGCCAATCCGCGCTGTGCACCGCGAGCGATGGAGGAGAAGTAGGGGTCGGCGATATCATGAACCACTAGACCGATCAGTCGCGCACTGGCGCGCACCAGCGCCTGGGCTTGGGCATTGGGAACGTATCCCAGACGTTCCGCAGCGGCGCGCACCTTGTCTGCCACCTCTGGCGCGGGACGCCGGTTCGAGCCGTTGAGCACACGGGAGGCCGTCGCCTGAGAGACCCCCGCAGCCTCGGCCACCTCTGCCAGCCTGACAGCCATGACACCTCCGTTTTCTACTGATCCCGCCACTGTGACAGTTGACACAGCGTTTCGCCTAATATTAGCGTGGAAAGCGTATTCCCGCTGACTTCCACAAGGAGACCCAATGTCTGAGTCCCGCACTCTGCGCATCGCCATGAACGGCATCACCGGCCGCATGGGATACCGCCAACACCTGCTGCGCTCCATTCTTCCCATCCGTGACCAGGGAGGCATCACCCTTCCCGACGGGTCCAAGGTCACCGTGGAGCCAGTGCTCATCGGCCGCAACGAGGCCAAGATCAAGGAACTCGCAGCCAAGCACGACGTCGAGCACTACACCACTGATCTGGAAGGTCAGCTCAATGATCCGGGAATCGACATCGTCTTCGACGCCTCCATGACCTCCCTGCGCTACCAGACCCTCTCCAAGGCGATCGCCTCAGGAAAGCACGTCTTCACCGAGAAGCCCACTGCTGAAACCCTGCAGGAGGCCGTTGACCTTGCACGTCAGGCCAAGAACGTCGGGATCACCGCCGGAGTAGTCCATGACAAGCTCTATCTTCCCGGCCTGGTCAAGCTGCGCCGCCTAGTGGACGAAGGCTTCTTCGGGCGCATCCTCTCGCTGCGCGGCGAGTTCGGCTACTGGGTCTTCGAGGGCGAGGTCCAGCCGGCCCAACGCCCCTCCTGGAACTACCGCCTCGCCGACGGCGGCTCTATGACCACGGATATGTACTGCCACTGGAACTATGTCCTGGAAGGCATCATCGGCAAGGTCAAAACCGTGACCTCCCGGACCGCCACCCACATCCCGAAGCGCTGGGATGAGAATGGCAAGCCCTATGCTGCCGACGCCGATGACGCCGCATACGGCATCTTTGACCTGGAGACCCCCGAGGGTGACGATGTCGTGGCTCAGATCAACTCCTCCTGGGCGGTGCGCGTCTACCGCGACGAGCTGGTCGAGTTCCAGATTGACGGGACCCACGGCTCCGCGGTGGCCGGACTGAACAAGTGTGTGGCTCAGCAGCGCGCCCACACACCTAAGCCGGTGTGGAACCCGGACCTTCCGGTCACCGAGTCCTTCCGCGATCAGTGGAGCGAGGTGCCGGCCAACGCTGAGCTGGACAACGGGTTCAAGCTGCAGTGGGAGGAGTTCCTCGCCGACGTCGTCGCCGGGCGTGAGCACCGGTTCGGGCTGCTCTCCGCCGCACGCGGTGTGCAGCTGGCCGAACTCGGCCTGCAGTCGGCCGCCGAGCGCCGCACCCTAGATATCCCCGAAATCACCCTCTAGAGAGGCCGCCGATGTCATCCTCACTCACTGTGACGCTGCCGACCCTCTCCGGGGGCAGCATTGACTACACCCTGCAGGGTCAGACCAACCCTGACCTGGGTGAATTCACCCGTCCCGGTGCGCCCATCACCTCCCGGAAGGTCTACGCCGCCGCGCATGTAGTCCCGGTGATGAACGCCGACAACACCCCGGGGGCTCCGGCTGAGCTGGATTGGGTGGCCACCTTGGCCTACCGGCATGAACTGTGGTCCTACGGGCTCGGTGTGGCCGACGCCATGGACACCGCCCAGCGCGGGATGGGTCTTGACTATGCGGCCACCAAAGCGCTGATCCGCCGTTCCGCCGCCGAGGCCGAGCGAGTCCTCACAGAGCAGACCTACCCCGCCCTGGCTGGGCGTACCGTCCGGGATCTCATCGCCTGCGGCGCGGGCACAGACCAGGTGGACCCCGCCGCGGTGGCTCCCGGTGACACTGGCCTGCAGACGGTGCGCAACGCCTACCTGGAGCAGCTGGAGGTGGTGGAGTCCTCCGGTGCGAAGGTGATTCTCATGGCCTCCCGCGCCCTCGCCAAGGTGGCTCAGGATCCCGCGGACTACCTCGCCATCTACTCGGAGTTGCTGCAGACTGCTCAGCAGCCGGTGATCCTGCACTGGCTGGGCCCCATGTTCGACCCTGCTCTGGCAGGTTACTGGGGCTCCGACGACGTTGCGGCAGCCACGGAGACCTTCCTGCAGCTGATCCGGGAGAATGCGGAGAAGGTCGACGGCGTGAAGGTCTCTCTGCTGGATGCCGATCATGAGAAGCAACTGCGAGCGCAGCTGCCTGAGGAAGTGCGCCTCTACACCGGTGACGATTTCAACTACCCAGAGCTGATCCACGGTGACGAGTCGGTCTATTCCGACGCGTTGCTGGGCATCTTCGCCGCCATCTATCCCGCAGCCTCGACTGCCCTGCAGGCCTACGACGCCGGCGATGCCGACCGTGCACGGGCGATCCTGGACTCCACCCGTGAATTGGGCAAGCACATCTTCGCCGCGCCCACTCTGTACTACAAGACCGGGATTGCGTTCCTCTCCTGGCTCAACGGTCACCAGAGGGGGTTCCAACTGGTGGGCGGGCTCCACGCTGGGCGTTCGCTGCCGCATCTGGCCCACACTTTGGTGCTGGCCGACCAGGCCGGCCTATTGGCCAAACCTGAGTTGGCGGCAGAACGGATGCGTCTGCTGCTGAAGAGCGGAGGGCTGAGATGACCCATCCGGGCAGCCGCGCGGACCGGTTCGCGCTCTCCTTGAACACCGGCACCACCCCGCACCTTTCGCTGCAGGAAGCATGCGCTGCCACGACCCAGGCCGGGCTGGACCACATCGGCCCGTGGCGGCACCTACTGGAGCAGGCCGGTGGGGCCGAGGCCTCCCGCACCATCCTTGCTGATCACGGCCTGACCGCCACCACGCTCTGCCGAGGCGGTTTCCTCACAGTCTCTGGACAGCAGCCCCGGTCCGAGGCCCTGGAATCCAATCGGGCGGCCATCCGGGAGGCGGCCACCATTGGCACCAAAGAACTGATCATGGTGGTCGGAGGCCTTCCAGCTGCGGCTCACCTGCTGGGCGGCAGCTCCCATGGCGGCTCCACGAAGGACAAGGACGTCGTCGCTGCCCGCCAGAGGGTTGCCGAAGGCATCGCTGAGTTGCAGCCCTACGCCG
Source organism: Nesterenkonia muleiensis (assembly GCF_003600155.1). GTDB lineage: Bacteria > Actinomycetota > Actinomycetes > Actinomycetales > Micrococcaceae > Nesterenkonia > Nesterenkonia muleiensis. Next base: position 46,685 of record NZ_QWLD01000035.1, read on the forward strand.
CCGAACATGATGTCCGTCTGGTGCTGGAGCCCCTGCATCCGATGTATGCGGCGGACCGTGCAGTGCTCTCCACCCTGGGTGAGGCTCTAGATCTGGCCGCACCGTTCTCTTCGGAGACCGTGGGCGTGGTGGTCGACACCTTCCACGTGTGGTGGGATCCGCAGTTGAAGGCGCAGATCGAACGCGCCGGGCGCGAGCACCGGATCGCCAGCTATCAGGTCTGTGACTTCAACCTGCCGATCGCCGCCGACGCCCTGAAGTCCCGGGGCATGATGGGCGATGGCTATGTGGACTTCCCCACCATCAGCCAGTGGGTCGCCCAGGCGGGCTATACCGGCCCGGTCGAGGTGGAGATCTTCAATGAGCAGATCAACTCCCAGGATGCCTCGGTCACTCTACAGACCATGACGGCCCGGTACGAAGATCTGGTTCTTCCCTTCCTCAAAGGAGAGTAATGGCATTCACCGCTGCGGCCGCGCCCGTCCGCACCCCTGAGGTGATACTGATCGGGCTGGACGGCTTCGGCCGCCAGCATCTGCGTAACATTGCACGCCTGACCGCATTGCAGAAGGTTAGGTTGATCGCCGGTGTCGGCTTCTCCGATCCTGGCCCAGAGGTCAGAGGTGAGATCCCGGTCTACCGCACCCTCGCTGAGGCTTGCGGCGCAGGCCACCGTCCGGACATCATCATCGTCTCCACCCCCATCAACACACATTTCGACTTGGCCATCGAAGCACTACGTATGGGCGCTGACGTGCTGGTAGAAAAGCCTCCCACCGCCACCCTTGAGCAGTTCCAGAGGTTGCTGACCGTGGCGGAGAATTGCGGACGACATGTGCAGGTGGGCTTCCAGTCGATCGGCTCCCACACCCTGCCCGCGATCGAGCAGCTACTGTCATCCGGTGAGATCGGTCAACTGCGTGCTGTAGGCGCCACGGGACTGTGGCTGCGGACCGAGTCCTACTACGCCCGTGCACCGTGGGCCGGGCGGCGCACCCTTGAAGGTGTACAGGTGGTGGACGGAGTGGTCACTAATCCGCTGGCCCATGCGGTGAAGACCGCCCTGCACATCGCCGGGGCCAAACACTTAAGTGATGTGGCTGACCTGCACACCGAGCTCCACCATGCGCACCGCATCGAAGCAGACGACACGTCGATCGTCCAGCTGCGCACCACTGCAGGCATCCCGGTCACTGCCGCGCTGACTTTGTGCGCAGCCGAACAGCAGGACCCGTGGATCACGATCTCCGGCACCGAGGGGGAGGCGATCCTGTATTACACCCGGGACGAGTTGGTCATCACCCCTAATCCGCAGCGACCGGGTGCGACGGAGGCGCAGTCCCTGACCTTCCAGCGCACCGATCTGCTGGAGAACCTGATCGAGGTACAAGCCGGGCTCACCAGCAGGCTGCTCTCCCCCTTGGAAGACCACGGGGCATTCATGGCCGTATTGGAAAGTGTGCGCACTGCGCCGAAACCGGCCGCCATAGGTGCCGAGCATCTGCTTTACGGCGGAAAAGGCACCGAACGTCACCCCATCATCCCCCACGTGGAGAATTATCTTGCCCGTGCGGTCAAGGCAGCACCGTCCTCGTTCTCCTCACTTGGTGCCCCTTGGGCGGCCGAGCCGTCCACCAGCGGTAGCCTGAGCGCCGGAACCGGTGCGCGCACCGCGATGGTGGCCCAGCTGCGCACCGGTGAGGACATCTCCCCCACCGATTCGCCCCGCCCCTTCTTGGATGCGGTGACCACCTTGGGCGGCGTCGTGGTCACTGATCAGCAACCGCTGGATCATACCTGGCACCTTGGCGTGGGCACCGCACTGCAGGATGTCAACGGCCACAACTTCTGGGGTGGACGGACCTACACCCGTGACGCCGGGCGCTACGTCTGGCGCGGCGACCACGGCCGTATCACTACCGTGTCGCAGAGCATCAGCGACCACGCTCATGGCCAGCAGCTGAACCAACAGCTGGACTGGAATGCCGCTGACGGCGCTGCGATCCTCACCGAGAAGCGCACCGTGAGCACCTACTCAGTCTCACCGGAGCACTGGACGCTCAGCTACAGCTATGAACTCACCCCCGCAGGTAGGGAGCCGGTGAGCCTGGGTAGCCCAGGAGCCAATGGTCGAGAAGAGGGCGGCTACGGCGGATTCTTCTGGCGGCTGCCGATGCTAGAGGACGCCTCCATCTTCACCGCCGAAGCCGAGGGTGAGGAGGAGGCCCACGGCAGCATGACGGAATGGTTGGCGATCACCGGCCACTACGCGCCACTGCCCAGCCGTTACGGAAGCAGCGGGCCAGCCACTCTGCTACTGAAACGCCAGGAAGGGAACCCTGATCCGTGGTTCGTGCGCCACCGCTCCTATCCCGGCGTGGGTATGTCCCTAGCCTGGGAACAGCCGGTGGTGCTGCAACCAGGTGAGACCGCAGCCCGGCAAGTGCAGGTGCTGGTGGTCGATGGAGTCCTCACACCCCAGCATGCCGCTGAGCTGATAGGAACCAGCCTGTGAGCAGCACCCAGGCGACCCACAGTGGCCTCGCTGTGACAGAGGAGTTCGCGCAGAAGCATCAAAGGCTTATCCGTGTGCTGGACCAGACCGGCGCAGACGGCGTAGTCCTCTCCTCCGCCGGAGCGCTGTCCTGGCTATTAGGTGGAGCCCGGGTCCATGTCAGCCTCACCGGCCCCCCTGTTGTCCGCGCGGTGGCCCACCGTGACGGAGTCGAACTGGCAGTGTTCTCCAATGAATCCGAGCGTTTGCAGACCGAGGAAGTCAGTGCTCTGCTGGAGGCCTCCAGACTGCGCATTCGCCAGCTGGCCTGGCACCAGAACATCGACGACACCGGCTCCTGGCTGGCTGCTCCGCCGACCCAGCTGGTGGACGAAAGCACCGCCGCACTGCCACTGCGGGCTGCGCGGGCACCGCTGCTGGGGCCCGAGTTGAGCCGCTACCGTTCACTATGCCGCGATGCCGCAGCTGCTCTTACCGCCGTGTGGGGATCGGTCACACCACAGACCACCGAACGCGAGGCCTGCTCCGCTCTGGGCCGGGAACTGATCAGTGCGGGGGCTGATCCGCTCGTCGTCCTGGCCGCCGGCGACTCCCGAGCACGGCACCGGCACCCGCTGCCCACCAACGCGCCTTTGGGACGCCGGGCCATGGCTGTGGTCTGCGCACGCCGCGATGGGCTGATCGCCAATGTCACCCGTTGGGTGTGTTTTAGTGATCCGGCTCCAGGAGAGCTTGAACTGGACCGCGCGATTCTGGAAGTAGAAGCGGATATCTTCGATGCTCTTATTCCAGGGACAGAGCTGGCCTCGGTGCTGGAGGTGGTCAAGGGCGCCTACCCACGGCATGGATTCGATGTCCACGAATGGACACGGCACCACCAGGGTGGTGCCGCCGGCTATCAAGGCCGCGACCCGCGGGCCGCCCCCGGCGTGCCGGACCTCATCCACCCTCAGCAGGCGTTCGCATGGAACCCCTCCGCTTTCAGCGAGCAGCTGGCAACTGGTGCCAAGGCGGAGGACACCGTAGTGCTGTCCGCTGAAGCCCATGGCGGAGAGGAATTCATCGAGATCCTCAGCGCAGATCCCTCATGGCCAAGCGCTTCCGTGCGGGGCCGGCAGCGTCCCCTTCCGCTCTACCGCTGAGCAGCGGATGGCATGGAGCCGAACAACGCTATTCCACCAGTTCGGTCCGCCAGGACCGCTTCGGCTCCCAGCCCAGCACGTCCTTGGCCTTCTGCACCGAGAATGCCGGGGAGTCTCCGGTGAGCCCTTCGGCGAGGTGGCTCAGCTCGGGAAAGTACTCCGGGATCAGTTCGGACAACGGCTTCCTAGCCAGCGCGTCCTTCGCGCCGACGAAGAACACCGCACCATTACTCACCTGATCGCTACTGGCCAAGGCGGTGAGGAGGAAATCGGTCACGTCCCTGGCATCGACGTAGTTGAACAGCGCGACTGCAGAGAGTTCGGGACGGTCCAGGCGTTCAACCAATGTATGTCCCTGCTGCGTGGGACCGCCCTGCCATTCCTCCGGGGCGATGACGTAACACGGGCGGAAGCTAATGAACTTAACCCTTGAGGTCTGCTGGGCGAACATGGCCGCGACCTGTTCAGCCGCATATTTGCTTAGCCCGTAGGCGTGCCAAGGATATGGTGTAACGTTCTCGTCCAAGGGCAGGCGGGGAGGAACCCACTCCACCGGGGAGCCGTAGCCCATGATAGAGGGACTGGAGGCGATGATGACGGTACGAGCCCCGGCAGCCACAGCTGCTGCCGTCACATTATGGGCTATCCCGACGTTGGTCTTTAGAATCACGTCCTCCGGGGCGGAGAATGGGACTGCTATGGCTGCCAGTGAGACAACGGAGTCCGGTCCGACCTCGGCGAACAGTTCCGCGGTGGCGACTGCGTCGAGGAGGTCCGCCGCACGGTAGTCCACTCCTGACACCGGTGTCTCCGGCAACGTGCGGTCCATGCTGATCACCTGGTGACCTGCCGCAGAGAATCCATCGACCACGCTACGGCCTAGACGCCCGGAACCGCCAGTGATGATCACCCGGTCGCTCACGCGCTAACCTCTGTGCGCAGCTGAGCACTAGACGAGGCAGACTCGAGGCCAAGATCTATCTCTTCAAGAATCACCGGAACCCCGTTGGTCAGGGACTCGTTACCCGCCACGCCCACGGCGATCGCGTGGATGCCGTCCACCAGACCAGCGGGACGGCGGTACGGGTCCTCACCGGCACCTTTGAAGATGTCTGCTAGTAGCAACTTGTCACCACCGCCGTGGGAACCTTCCCCATTGATGATCTCGATCTCTTCGGCCTGTTCCCAGTGCTGTTGGAGAATCAAGCGTTCGCCCTTGGCCCTGAGCCGGTTGGACTGGCCGTCATCGCTGACGGAGGGGTCAACGGGGGACCCACCTTCCGCTGGAAGCACTGCGGCGCGCTCGACCACTTCCAATTCCAGCCGGCCCAAGGTCCCGTTAACAGCTACCCTGTAGCCCTCCCATGGGGAGTGGGCGTTGAGTGAGTAATTCAGTACCGCGCCGCGGGAGTAGTTCACGATCACCGCGAGGTTGTCCTCGATGGTGATACCCGGTGAGAAGACGTCCTGATCACGCCTGTATCCGTCGAAGTGCTCATTGTCCAGATACAGGCGTTTGAGCTTGTCGTCGGTGCGCAGATCCAAGGCGAAGGGATCCTCTTCCGATCCCTCACGAGTTCCGCGCTCCGCGGGAGTGATCCCGCGAGCCGAGGCGGCCTCCTCACCGTAGAACTTCAGCCCGCCGGAGGCGTAGATTTTCTCGGGGGTGTCGGCCAACCACCAGTTGACCAGATCGAAGTGATGGCTGGCCTTATGAATCAGCAGCCCGCCGGAGTTGTCCTTGATCCGGTGCCACCGACGGAAATAATCCGCGCCGTGGACGGTGTCCAGCACCCAGGTAAAGTCAATGGAGGTGACCTCGCCGACCTTTCCCTCCTGGATCGCAGCCTTCAGTGCGGTATTACGCGGGGAGTACCGATAGTTGAAGGTCACGATCACTTCACGTCCGGTCTGTTCCACGGCCTCTGCGATGCGAGTGCTGGAAGACCCATTCACCGTCAGCGGCTTCTCCACCACCACGTCCGCTCCCGCATGGAGAGATTCTACAATCAGGTCGGCGTGAGTGTAGTCAGGAGTGGTGATAATGACCCTGTCCACCCGTTCCCGCTGAATGAAGTCAGCCAGCTTACGGGGGTCGAACACGGTGACATCAACATCATGCTGGTCCCGCACCCGCTGGGCGTAATATTCCACTCGCCCGGGATTGGTGTCCGCCAGTGCCACGAGCTCCGCCACATCGAAGTGGGTCTGCACGATGGCATCGATGTACATCGAGCACCGATTTCCCATCCCCAGTATCGCGTACCTCGTTCTCGCCGTATTGTCACTCATAGGTGAGCCGCTCCTTCACGGGGACTATTTAATACCGGTGGTGGCCATGCCCTTGATGAGGTAGCGCTGGCCGAACAGGAAGATGAGGAACAGGGGTATGACCGAGACGATCGACATGGCGAACATCGCACCCCAGTTGGACTGGCCGGTAGAGTCAATGAACGCGGCAAGCGCCAGTGGGACGGTATACATGTCCGGGCTGGTGAGGAAGATCAGCTGGCTGAACAGGTCATTCCACGTCCACATGAAGGTGAAGATGGTGGTGGTGGCCAGGGCCGGCACCATCAGCGGGAGCACCACTTGAAGGAAGATCCGGATATGACCGGCGCCGTCGATTCGTGCCGCTTCGTCCAAGTCCTTGGGGATGCCTCGGACGAACTGCACCATCAGGAAGATGAAGAAGGCATCGGTGGCCAATATCTTCGGAACGATCAGCGGTAAGAAGGTGTTGATCCATCCGAAGTTGGAAAACAGGATGTACTGCGGGATGATCACCACGTGCACCGGCAGCATGATGGTCAGCAGCATCATGGCAAACATTGGCACCTTGAACTTGAAGTCCAGCCGTGCGAAGGCGTAGGCAGCCATGGAACAGGCCACCAGATTTGCCAGGATCGAACCAAAGACCACGATCGCGGAATTGGTTAAAAAGTGACTGAAGGGGTGGCTCAGCGCGTTCCACCCACTGATGTAGTTTTCGAACTCCAAGGTGGTGAGCAGCAGGCCGGATTCCCGGAAGATGACCTCATTGGGCCGCAGCGAGGAGACCAGCATCCACAGCAGCGGGTAGATCATGGCGAAGGAAGCGGCCACTAGCACAATGTGCTTGAGGGATGATTTGACCGCCTTGCCCACAGGCGTGCTTTGCTTCATCGCCTTCGGGCGGTTCGCCCCCAGGTCAGTGGGATCGTTGACCGGAACGGTGGCTCGGGGATGCCCAGCAGCTTGTCCGCGGGAGACTGCCGCCAGCGCGTTGTCGGGCTCGTGTCGGGTCCGCAGTGAATCAGTCATCGTAGTGCACCCAATACTTAGCGAGGAAGAAGTTGATTGCGGTCAGTGAGGCGATGATGAGCACCAGCAGCCATGCCATGGCTGCCGCATAGCCCATATCGAACCTCGCGAAACCCTGCTGATAGAGATACAGGGTGTAGAAGAGCGTTGAATCCGCCGGCCCTCCGGAGCCTCCGGAGACCACGAAGGCCTGGGTGAAGTTCTGGAAGGCGTTAATCAGCTGCATCACCAGGTTGAAGAAGATGATCGGAGTCAGCAGCGGGATGGTGATGGTGATGAACTGCTTGATCCGGGTTGCTCCGTCAATGGAGGCGGCCTCGTAGTACATGTCCGGGATCTGACGAAGACCGGCTAGGAAGATCACCATGGGGGCACCGAAAGTCCACACGTGGAGGATGATCAGCGTGCCCAGTGCGGTGTCCGGAGAGGAGACCCAGCCCTGTCCCTCGATGCCGACCATGGCCAGCAGTTGGTTCACCAGGCCGGAGTGACCGAAGATTTGGCGCCAGAGCACCGCGATCGCGACCGAAGACCCGAGCATGGAAGGCAGGTAGAACACCGAGCGGTAGAAGGCCAGCCCTCTCATGCCGCGGTCCAGTAGCAGTGCCACGGCCAGGGAGACCGCTAGCTGGAGTGGCACGCCCACAAAGACATAGGTGAAGGTCACTTGGAGCGAATTGTGGAGGCGCTCATCCCCGATCATGCGGGTAATATTGTCCAAGCCGGTCCATGTGGGGGCCTGCAGGAGATTGTAGTTGGTAAACGCCAGGTAGAGGGTCGCCAGCATAGGGAAGAGCGTGATGGCGAACAAACCCAGGGTCCATGGCGACAGGAACAAGTGCCCGGCCAGGTTGTCCTTGTGCTTCCGCTTGCCTTGTCCGCGCCCCTTCTTCAGGCGGCTGAGTTCTGCGACCACACTCATGTGGTTACCCCCCTGCCACCGCGACGTCTTGGCGGGCGCAACCAGAGGGCGTATGCATATGGGACAGCATGGCTGCCTCCTCACAACTGGGGGAAATCGCTTTCCGGTGAACTGTGAGGCAACTGTAAGCACCATCACATTAGAGGGTCAAGCGCGTACAGCAGTCTCTTTGGCCATATATGCCAGGTTGCCGCCCGAGAGGGTTGAATCGTTACAAGGCAAAAGGGCCTATTACCGCGCAATAATGCGGATTACATTGCAAGGAAGGTCATGTTTATGCACTTTGAGTATCAATCTATGCCTATCCTGCCGTAGACGGACGGCTAAAGCCCTGACTAAGCTCCATCTATGCTCAGCCCACACCCCGTTGTCGCTCGAGTAGAACTGCTGCTGACCTCCATGCCGTTCTCTGCGGAACGCCGTCTCACGTCTGATGAGAGCATTGATGAGTACAACGCGTCATCGCAGAGTTTCACCCACATGGAATCGTTAATGGTGAAGGTCCATGATTCTCAGGGCCGAGTCGGATGGGGTGAGGCCTTCGGCCACAGGAGCAATCCGGCCTCATGGGCTGCATTAGAAAGTACGGTGGGGCCCTTTGCCCTCGGCCGTAATACTGATCCCACGGCTTTTCGCCGTGAAGCCGAATACGCCTTCCATGCCTTCGGCCGTACCGGCCCAGTGCATTTTGCCCTCTCAGCTATGGACACCGCTCTGTGGGATCTTGCCGCTCAGGCACAAGGAAAACCATTGCGCCGGCTGATCGCCGAGGAACTGGAGACGGGGGCCGCTGACCGGATCAGCTGTTACGCATCACTGGTGCACTACGGCGAGGAACCTCAGGAAGTGGCTCATCACATCTGTCGCGCCCAGCAATCCGGCTTTGGATCGTTCAAGCTCCATGAGTCAACTCCGGAAGCTGTGGGCGCTGCGCGCCTACAGGCCGGGCCAGATGCCGCCCTCATGACTGACGTGAACTGCCACTGGGACGAGGCCGGCGCTGCACAGGCGCTCGAAGAATTCCTACCCTATGATCTGCACTGGCTGGAGGAGCCTGTCTTCCCGCCCGATGACAGCTCTGCTCTGGTACGCCTCAATGTCTCATCCGGACGGATCGCCGCCGGGGAGAATGCATCTGGCACGCTAGGCATGATCCACCAGATCGAATCCGGCGCAGTAAGCTTCGCTCAGCCCAGTGTCGGCAAAATCGGCGGAATTTCGGCGATGCTCGAAGTCATCCGGACAGCCCGGGCCCTCGACGTGCCCGTAGTGCCCCATTGCTTCTACTACGGACCGGCGCTGAACGCCTCCGCGGAGATCGTGGCGGCTCTAGGTCCGGAGGTGCAGTTGGAGGCCCCGTTCCTGACATGGCCTCAACGTCTGCACCAGCTACACGGCCCAGCCCCGGTCATCAAACTCAGTGATGGTCCCGGGCTGAACTTCGTAACCGACGAGATGGTGCTTGCCGAACACCTTGTCCGCAGCGCAACCATCGGCTGATCGTTCGGCCCCACGCCTACCCTGACGGCTTCACGCTCTGCCACAACCTCTACCGCGCCGCGCCGAAATCGACAATAAGCACCGGCGCGGAACGCATACTGCCAGTTTGAGCACGGCCATTTCTTGTTCTGCGAGATTCTGGCTCTTACCGACGACCAATTATCTCGCCTGCCGAACATCGCGACTCGTCTCACCCCATAGTGACATCTCGTAGCGGGTCGTCATCAACCGTGGTCCGCAACGAACTCGGTGAAGGCTTCGATATAGGCCATCGCGCGTGTAGTGGTCTGCTCGTCCGCTGTGCCGTCGTCGCTGAAGGTCTCGCCGGTGACATGGACCGCCAACAGCGGGGTTCCCATCAGCTTCACCCCTAGCGGCGGCAGGAACTGGCGCAGCTGCGACTGGCCATTGATGCTGCCGTAGCGCCCGGGCGAGGCACCCGCAATACCGAGCTTGAGCCCAGCCAGCTGGCCCTCCTTCGGCGGACGGGTGAGGACATCGATGGCGTTCTTCACGGGCGCCGGGAAGGACTGGTTGTGCTCGGGGGAAACCAGCAGCAGCCCGTCAACGGCTGCCACCTGATCCTTGAACTCGCGCAGCACCTGCGGAAAGTCGTCGTCCATATGCCGGTCATAGAGCGGTAGGACCGTGATGTCTATCTCCACCAGCTCAGCGTGCTCCGGTGCCTGGTCCACGATCACCTGCGCGAGCTTCCGGTTGATGGAGTCCTGCGCGAAGCTTCCCACAATGTATCCGATTTTCACCATGGTCCTACCGTACCGGGCCATGGGCCCGTCTGAAGCTGAGTACCCTGGTTTCATGACGGGACTCGACGCCCACACCGAGCAGATCATCATGCTGGCCTGGTCACGCATCCTTGGTCTGGGCGACACCGCGCTCGATACCGCCTCACCTGATGAGCGGATCGAGGCAGGGCACAGCGACGTCAGGGCGGTCAGTCTGGTCCAGCTCTTCGGGCGCACCGCCCTGTACGGCCCGCCGGAGCTTTTGACCGCAGCACGGCGGATTCCGGACGAAGAGCTTGCTCTGGAATCCCGGCTGCTGGAGATCGCCCGGGCCCACTATCCCGGGGCCCGAATACTGGGCGAGGCACACCTGCTGTACTGCGAGGAGCCCCCGGAGATCGAAGGCTCAGACCGGATCTCAGTCTCCTTCGAGGCAGAGCATGTCCGCCAGCTGATCAGCCGCGCCCCGGCCGACGACGTCGCCCGCTCCGGACTCGGAGACGCCGAATGGACCGCCGCGGTGGTGCGTGACAGTACCGGGGAGGTGCTGGCCGCCGCCGGACGCGAGGCATGGCAGGAGATCCTCGGGCACATCGGAATACTCACCCACCCGGATCACCGCGGCCTGGGCCTGGGCCGGTTCGCCGCCGCGGTGGCCACCGAGGAGGCGTTCGTGAACGGGCTGATTCCGCAGTGGCGGGCTGCCGGTGAGTCCCCGGGATCGCTGCGGATGGCCGTCAGCCTCGGATTCGCCCAGGCCGGTCACCAGACCACCGTGACCTTAGACTGAACACGCCTCAACCCCTCGGCTTCATCCGGGTGTTCGGCAGCGCCGGGGCAGGCAGTGGGGCGGGCTGGCCGGGAGGGAAGTCGCCGAACTGCGGGAAATTCCGGCCGTCGTGGTACTGAGCATCGGCGAGCGCATCGCGCAGTTCCCCGCCGATGGGCTCCCCCAGGGCACCGGTCTCCACCTCGACCTCCTCCTGGGTGCCATCGGGCTGGGAGGCCCGCTCGGTGCGGGGACGGGACGACGACGCCGTATCCGCCAGTAGCTGCCGCAGCGGCGAGTCCCCTTGGGGTGCCTCAAACCCCATCTCCGCCTGGTAGGCCATTCGGTAGGCGGCGATCTCCTCATGGGAGCGGCCGACGAAGTTCCACCACATCACGATCTGCTCATCCAGCGGCTGCCCGCCGATCAGCAGGGCGAGCACCGGGTCCTCGTGGGCCTGCAGCCGTAGCTGGTCGGCGCCGGTTTCGACCACTGCAAGGTGATCGGCCGGGATCTCACAGCCGTTGAGCGCCACCGCTCCGGAGATGCGCAGCAGCCCGTGCTCGTGACCGGCGGGCACCTCGATGTCCAGCTGCTGGCCGGGCTCCAGGCGGATCTCGGCCCCGGTGAGCGGGATGTGGGTCTTCACCGGGGAACGGTATCCCAGCAGATCCCCGAGGAAGACCTTGGCCTCCCAACCCTCCCCGCGGACCGGCTCGGGCCGGTGGGTGTCCAGGCTGGGCTCGGTGAAACGGTGCTCATCGGGGAAGGCGTACCAGAGCTGGGCGCCGTGGAGGGTCTTGGTGTCAGCGGTGGAGTGCTCGGAGTGGCTGATCCCGCGCCCGGCGTTCATCAGGGCGACCTCGCCGGGACGGACGGTGGCCCAGTTCCCGGCGGAGTCGATGTGGTCGATCCGCCCGGAGAACAGCCAGGAGCAGGTGGCCAGCCCGGTGTGCGGATGGCGCGGCACGCGCATCGGCGTGGCCTCGGTGAGATCGTCGGGTCCGTAGAAGTCCAGGAAGCACCAGGCCCCGACCAGGGACCGGGCTCGCTGCGGCAGGGTCCGGCGCACGTGCATCGCCCGCGGTCCGCCCAGCGGCACCTCACGGGGCTCCAGCAGCTGGACCCCGCTGGAGGTGCTGACGAGGCCGGGACTGAGCTCGCCGCTTCTGGGCTGAGAGGGTCCTGGGGCGTCGTCGGGCGTGTAGGGCCCATTGATGCACACCTGTTCTTGGGGCTGGGTTTCGGTGTTGCTCATCTGGGGTCTCCTGCCGGCGTCCTTGCGAGCTTGTGCGACCCCAGTCTTTCAAAGGTGAAAGAACACGCCAAGGCTCAGCGATTTCTGTTGACGCGGACTCTGCGGGGGTCAGCCGTGCGGGCACCGGTCAGTGCCTGGGGGCCTGGCGTCGTCTGAGCCTGACGCTAGGCTTCTTCCCCATAAGTGAGTACCAGTACTACGAGTTCCTCGCCATCGACCAGCCTCTGGACCAGGACCAGCTCTCCGACATCCGCACATTGTCCACCCGGGCGAGCATCACCGCCAACAGTTTCGTCAACGAGTACCACTGGGGCGACTTTCGCGGCGACGTCACCAGCCTGATGAGCCAGTTCTACGACGCGCACCTTTACTGGGCCAACTGGGGCACCCGGCGGGTCATGTTCCGCATCCCCCGCTCGGCATTGGACACCGAACTCATCGAGACGTTCTGTGTTGAGGACCACGTGGAGGTCCAGGTCGCAGGAGAATGGTTGATCCTCGATATCACCAGTGAACAGGATGACGGGTACGACTATGACCCGGACAACTGGTTCACCCTCTCGTCCGTTGTTGGGATCCGGGAGGAGCTTCTCGCCGGTGACCTTCGCGGACTGTACCTGGCCTGGCTGGCTGCCCTCAGTCAGCGGGAGAGCGACGACGCCGGTGGCCCCGATGCGCTGGAACCCCCGCTGCCTCCGGGGCTGAATGAGTTGAGCCCGGCCCAACAGGTGCTGGCAGAGTTTCTTCAGCTGGACGAGGACCTGTTCGGCGCTGCCCGTGAGGCAAGCCCGCCCCTGCACCGGGATGCTCAGGACTCTGCTGCCCGCACATGGGTGCAGCAGCTCCTCCCACAGGAGAAGGACCGGATCATTCTGTCTCTGCTGGAGAAGCCCGCGGCGGCTCGCACGGAGCTGCTGGGCCGAATCCGGCAGCATTCCTCCTCCGAGACACCAGGTTCTGCGCGCCGGAGAGCCCGCCAGCTGCTGGACCTTGCCGAAGAGCGCAGAGTTCAACGTCAGGAGGCTCAAGCACAGCGGCGGGCCGAGCAGAGGGCCAAGCGTGAAGCAGCTGAGGCCACAGCACGCCAGGAGCGCTTGGCCCGGGTATCTGCCGATCAGCAGGCGGCCTGGTCAGAAGTAGATGCTGCTATCGGGCAGAAGACCGCCGAAGGGTACACCCTCGCGGTCGAGGTCCTGAAGGATCTCAGAGAGATCGCCGAGCGGGAAGGGACCTTGCCGCAGTTTTCTGAACGCCTCAGCGCCATCAGGCAGGCGCACAGGCGCAAAGTGAGCCTTATGAGATGTCTGAACGAAGCCGAAGGGCTCGGACCAGATGTCAGACCTGCGTAGACTCAGCCGGATGAGCGCTGATCACCTCATTCACAGCCCCCTCGGGGAACACGGCAGGGGCGCTGATTTTTACCCGGGGCCTCAGCATTCGCAGCAACGTCGCGGGGCTGCGCCTTCGAGCGGCCGGCATGATGGCGACCTGCTCTGCCGTCGGTCACCGCAGTAAGAGCCCCTTCTGCAGTGCTGACAGCAGCGCTTCTTCGCGCGCCTGCTCTGCCTCGCGGCGGGCGAGCTGGCGCAGCAGTGTCATTCCGGCAGTGTTCTTCTTCTGCTCAGTGCGGTGTGCCATGGGCCTGGCTTGGGGTGTCATTGTCCAGTCTCTCCTCTGCGGAAACGATCATCAATTACAAAGTTTTCTCTGCAACACTAACACTGCATAGTTAGCTCTGCAAATATTTCTCTGTAATCAGCCTGGGTGGATGGAGGAGCATCGCGATCCCTAGGCGGCGGTGTTCAACCCGGACTACGCCTCGGCGTCAGAAGCGTCGGTTCGCACGATCGGCTGGTCAGACCGGGCCGAGTGAATCATCACTGTCATCACCGTTGGCGACGAAGACGGGCATCTCTGGGACGCGGCAGCGTTTCGGCCTCACTTGATCGGCGAACGTCACTATTTGAGTGCACAGGAGGAGCAATGAGCGACATTAACAAGATGCTCACCACCGCATCCGACGATGCCGAACAGAACCGGCGCCAGGAACCCCCTGAAGGCATCCGCCCCCAGCGCCGCGCGGGCACAGGAAACCCCGCGGTGCTGTCCGCACGGCGGAGAGCGGAGCAGTACCTGCAGCTCGCGGAACTCGCCGCGCAGGCGGGGAAGCCGACCTCGGCCGCAACCCGTGACATCATCCTCCCCGGTCGTGGCGACAGTGAGGATGATCGTCTCGGCGCCAAGCTGGAAGAGGTGCTGCGCCGCACACTCTCGCCCCAGGTGCTGGCCGGAGCTTGATCCGCCCGCGCACAGACGAAGGCAAGCAGGCGCGATTCGCATGCCAAAACAAGCGACGCGTTGTGTGCACTGAGCGGCTCTCAGCCACCATCAGTGCAGACAACGCGTCGCCGATTCGCGGAACGGGGATCAGTCGTCTACGACATTGACCTCCACCTCGATGTTGCCGCGGGTGGCCTTGGAGTAGGGGCAGAAGTCATGCGCCCTCTTGGCCAGGTCCTCAGCGGCCTCCTGGTCCAGGTTGGGCAGGACCACCTCGATAGTGGCGGTGAGGGCGACGCCGCCGTCAGTGTCGTCACCGCCGATGCCGACCTTCACGCCCACTGCTGAGTCCGTCACATCGGCGTCTGCTTCACCGGCGACCCTGCGCAGAGCGCCGTGGAAGCAGGCTGCCCAGCCGGCGGCGAAGAGCTGCTCGGGGTTGTTGCCGTCCCCTGAGCCGCCCATCGCCTCAGGGGCGGCAAGCTTGAGGTCCAGCGCGCCGTCTGCGGTCTTGACCTGGCCATTGCGGCCGTCGCCGGTGGCCAGCGCTTCCGCGGTGTACTTCACATCTACTGCCATGGTGGGGCTCCTCCTGAAGTGGTCGTGTGACGAGCCGCTGCGGCGTCGTCGTTGCTTGCTGTACTAGACCACCACAGTCTTAGAGCGCTGGCTAGGGGGTTCGGTTCGGCTGTGCGCTGAGCGGGGCCTCGCAGTGGCAGAATTGGAGCCTATGCGTGACCTCTCTGCCCGATGGCTGACGCCCGGGGATCCTCAATCCACCTCCGCGGCGTTGACCTCCCAGTTCCGGCAGATCTACGGCGCTGAGCCCTCGGGGCTGTTTTTCGCTCCGGGCCGGGCGAATCTCAACGGCGAGCACATCGACTTCCACGGCGGGCGGTGCCTGCCCATGGCCCTGCCGCACGGGACCTATGTGGCCGCCGCGCCCAGGTTCGACGGCATGCTGCGGCTGCGCACCTTGGACCCCGAGCTGGACACCGGGGTGGTGGAGATTCCCGATGCCGCGGCCCTTCCTGCACCGGTGACGGCACCTTCGTGGACCACCTATGTCTCCGGGGTGCTGTGGGCGCTTGTTCAGGCGGGCAACGAGTACCCTGAGCTTCACCTGGGGGAGGGTTTCGGGGCAGATCTGCTGATCTGCTCCACACTGCCGATCGGAGGCGGGCTGTCCTCTTCGGCGTCACTGGAGTGTGCGGCCGCCCTGGCCTTTGTGGGCATCGGATCCCCCTTGGGCGCTGAGCATGCCGGGGAGGGACTGACCCGCGCGCTGACTGATGAGCGCCGTGCGGTGTTGGCCAAGGTGTGCATCCGGGCCGAGGTCGAGGCTGTCGGCGCCGGCACTGGAGGGCTGGACCAGAACACCGCGCTGCGGGCTGAGGCCGGGAAGCTGGTCTCCTTGGACTGCCGCGATTTTTCACTCCAGCGCACGGACCTGACAGCATTGCTTGAGGACTACTGCTTCCTGGCCGTGGACACCGGCCAGCCCCATGAGCTGGTCGACGGCCAGTTCGCCGCCCGGCGGGCCGAGGCAGAGGCTGCGGCCGCCGTGCTGGGAGTCGAGCGGCTGCGCGATGCTCTGCCGGAGAGCCCCTCAGAGCACGACGTCGAGCTGGTGTTGGAGACTTTCGACCGTTCCGTGGCGCAGGGAGCCGAGATGGGCGGACGGGATGCGGACGCCTGTCGCCGCCGCCTCAGGCATGCCCTGACCGAGATGCTGCGCAGCGGGCAGCTTCACCTGTTGTTCACAGCGTTGGCCAGCGGGATCGCTGGGGTGGACCACACTGCCGAGGTGGTGGGGAGAATCATGAATGAGGGGCACGCCTCCATGCGGGACTACGCCGAGGTCAGCTTCACCCTGGCGGACCAGGTGGTGGATACAGTGCTCTCTGCCGGGGCTCTGGGGGCGCGGCTGATCGGCGGCGGATTCGGCGGCTCAGTGCTGGTTCTGGCTCCGCGCCGCCAGGTGGAGAAGATCACGACGGCGGCCGCCCGCCTCTCTCCCCGCATCCGTTTTTTGGCGGCCATCCCGTCAGCGCCGGCGCGGGTGGTGTGAATGCTCATCTAACATTTCGAGGCGATTCCCTGCATACTGGTCAGTGCTTGGATTGACCGAGATGAGCCGAGAGACGTTGTTTCTTGCAACACGGCCAATAAGTACTCCCCGCACCCGCGGGGATGAGCCCACCAGGTTAGCTGCAACGCCTGAGTCAACCACAGCAACCCTCGAAGTCTTCACGAAGTGGGCACTCATGTGGTCTGCCGAGATACCTCGCCCGGAACTGCCTCATCGTCGGGGCTGAATACAGTGTTGGCACCCATCACCGGATGTCAGTCGGTAGGCTGGGAGAATTCAGGAATGGAGGTATGAGCTATGGCTGATCTGAACAAGCTCTTCAAGCTCGGATGGCTGCTGATCGGCATCGCCGCGCTGGTGGCGCTGCTGGTGATCATCGGGGTCTTCAACGGTTTGGGCTTCTGGGGCGCATTGTGGTCCTTCGTGTTCGTCGTGGCCCCGCTGGCGCTGGTCGGCTTCGCCTTCCTGGGCAAACGCTGGTTCAAGGTCTCCAAGCGCACCGGCCGCCGGCTCTAAACCGTGTCCAACACTGCCTCATCCTGCGCCGGACGCGAGGGTCCGTCCCTCAGCCGCCGGCCGAGCGGCGCTTCCAGGCCGGGCAGCGAGCAGGATTCCCCTGCCGCCGGGGCCAGCAGCGTCCTGCTCTCGGCCTTTGAGCCCTTCGGAGGTGCCAACCACAATCCCTCACAGGATGTCGTAGAGGAACTTGCCCGCCGGGCAGACAGAGGTGAGCTCACCGCACAGTCAGAGCACCCCGGCGTCGTGATCATCCCGGTCCTGCTGCCGGTGGAGTTCAGCACCGCAGGTCAGCTGCTGAGCACCTTCATCGACATGTACTCACCGGACTTGGTGATCTCCCTGGGCCTGGCCGCCGGCACAGAGACCATCCGGCTGGAACGGGTCGGGCTGAATCTCCGCGATGCCCGGATCCCGGACAACGCCGGTGCCCAACCAGCTGACGAACCGGTCATCGCCCACGGGGAAACCGCCCTGTTCAGCACCCTGCGCCTGAAAGCCGCCCGCGAACGCATCGCCGCCTCAGGGGTCCCGGTCTCACTGTCGCTGAGCGCCGGCAGCTATGTCTGCAACGATGTCCTCTACACCCTGCTCCACCACCTCCGCACCCAGAAACTGAGCAGCAGCGCCGGCTTCGTCCACCTCCCCGATCTGCGCGCCCCCGGCTGCCCAGTCAGCATGGAACAGGCCGCAAAAGCAGTAGACCTGCTCATCACCGAGTCGCTGAAACCGCTGCCCGACACCGCCACACCAGGTGGTGCGCTCCACTGATCGGGCAGCCCTGGTCCTCTGTGGGACCGTGATGAGCACCGCACGACGCCGCAAACGTCCTTTCCGGAGCCCACGCCTCTCCACCGTGCATCCAGCCCCCGCGAGAATTCGACGCAAAGATTGACCCTCTGCTCAGGCCGCTTCCAGCGTAGGTGCTTACAGTCGAACCCAACACAGAGTTATTTTTTTCGACCAACGGGTTCAGCGAGGTGACCATGACGTCACAAGAACAAGACCAAGCCCATGTCGGCTTCGGTCTGCAGCCTGCCCGGCGTGAGAAAGTCCGTCCGGGCCCCCACCATGACGACAATGATGACCTGGGCTTATCGGCGTCCAACCGCACCGTGACCATCACCCTGGTCATCGGCGTGGGTCTGATGCTACTGGTTCTTCTGCTCCCCTACCTCTCCGACCTCTGAGCCTTCCCGCTGGCGGCCTGCCCTGGCGGTAGGCTTGGCGGAAGGATGAGCAGGAACACCAAGAAGCGCCCCAGCCCGCCGCGGAAGCCGACATCCGCACGAGGTGGTCAGGGGCGCCCCTCGGCGAAACCGCGCAGTGGGAGACGCACCGCTAAGACCCCACACCGTGGGCGTACTGCGGCACGGCGCGGCGTCAGGGCAGCCCGCTACCTCTGGGCGGTGCTCACCGGGCTGATCATCGCCGCCCTGCTGTTCGAACCCACCATGGTTTGGACACTGGGCGTGGGGCTGTTCATGCTGGCCAATGCGGAACTGACCGGACTCTGGCTGGTGGTGGTCGGCTACGGCATGTCCTGCCTGCCGGCTGCCTTCGGC
Organism: Nesterenkonia muleiensis; assembly: GCF_003600155.1. Classification (GTDB taxonomy): domain Bacteria; phylum Actinomycetota; class Actinomycetes; order Actinomycetales; family Micrococcaceae; genus Nesterenkonia; species Nesterenkonia muleiensis. Next base: position 65,293 of record NZ_QWLD01000035.1, read on the forward strand.
CTGCTGGTGGCCACCGGCCGGTTCTGGTTCAGCCTCACCCACGGACTGTGGATCGGCGTGGTCTACTCCGTGGCCGGCGTGTTGTTCCTCGAACACATTCTGGTGCTGCTCAACGGATAACGGGCCACCGCCTCTGGGGTCTCAACCGCAGGCCAGTGAGTGTGAGACCACCGGCGCTTGAGCTGAAGCCCACGCGCCGAAGGCTGCCCGCCGGTTAGTCATCGGACTCGTCATCCTTGCCCCGGGGTTGGCGCACCAGGAGATACGTCGCCCCGAACAGCAGGACCCCGGCCCCGATGGCTGCCACCACTGCCCAGTCCTCACCCACCAGGTCGTCCAGGAACGTCCTTGCCGGCGACTCGGGATCGATCAGCGCCACCACCACGAAGGCCGAGACCACAACTGTGGCCAGCATGGTTCCCAGACGCCGCCGCCACCGCGATGAGCTCGACTTCTGCAGGGAGTGCCCGGCCTTGGCGACCTGCTTGGCACGCAGCACCCGCAACGCGCCGACGCTGCGCAACAGTCGAAGGATCTGCATCGGCCCGATGCTGAAGACCAGACCGATGATCACCAGCACTGTCAGTCCCACCAGCCACCAGTTCCGGCGCAGCCAGTCGACCTTCCTGGGCGAGACGAGGAAAAAGACTATGGTCTCGAACACCAGCACCGCACTGGTGATCCACAGACCTACGTGCCCGATCATCTCGAAGGGCTCATCCATCAGGGTCAGGAAGACCGCAGGCACGGAGACCAGCGCCGCGATCAGTACCGGCCAGACCAGCCATCTCTCCCACCGTTGCTCGATCGCAGAAGCGCGCTCTTGGGACACGTTCCCCAGGGCGGTGTCAGTGAGTTCCCCAGCAGCCGACGACGCTCGTGCCGCCGCTGTCTGCTGCGGGCGCTCATCACCGACATCGGAAGAACGGGAGTTCATCACCCAAGACTAACTGCCGCCACCGGCCCCCGATCCGAAGAGCTGCCCTGGGCTGATGCCCAGCAGACAGCACAACACTCGCTTCAGACAGGCGTGATGGCCGGGCTCACCCGGCCGAAAGCTCAGCGGACTGGGCTCGCCGGAGGAGACCCGATTGAGCCGAGCGGAGAGTCGAGCTTGCTCGATCTCCTCCGAGGCGATTGAGGGTTGAGCGCCGAAGGCGTGACACCAGCTTCAGGTGTGAAGGCCGCGGCCTCTGCGCGCGGCCGAGAGCCGAGGTGGCTTTGCCGCCCGGCGGAACCAGCACCGCTCAGAAGTCCCGGGCCATGTCCCTGAACCGCTGGAAGTGGCCCTGGAAGGCGACCGTGATGTCCCGGGTGGCCCCGTTACGGTTCTTGGCGACAATGATATCGGCCTCACCAGCGCGCTCGGTCTCCTTGTCGTAGACCTCTGGACGGTGCAGCAGCATGACCATATCGGCGTCCTGCTCAATGGCACCCGATTCACGCAAATCAGAGACCTGCGGGCGTTTGTCCGGGCGCTGCTCAGAGCCGCGGTTGAGCTGAGAGAGGGCCACGATCGGCACATCGAGCTCCTTGGCCAGCAGCTTCAGGGTGCGGGAGAACTCGCTGACCTCCTGCTGGCGGGATTCGACCCGTTTGCCGGACATCAGCAGCTGCAGGTAGTCCACCACCACAAGTTTGAGGTTCTCACGCTGCTTCAGCCGCCGGCACTTGGCGCGGATCTCCATCAGCGTCAGATTCGGCGCGTCATCAATGAACAGTGGCGCCTGCTCTAACTTGTCCATGGCCCGGGCCATCTTCTCCCAGTCCTCGTCCTTGAGGCTGGAGCCCCGGCGCAGGTCACCGAAGAGCACCTGGGACTCCGCGGCCAGCAGGCGCATGGTCAGCTCGACCTTGCTCATCTCCAGGGAGAAGAACGCTGTGGTCATCCCCTGGGCCACTGATGCCGAGCGGGAGAAGTCCAGGGCCAGCACCGACTTGCCCATAGCCGGGCGGGCGGCGATGACGATCAGCTGCCCGCCGTGGAACCCGTGGGTGAGGTCATCCAAGTCACGGAAACCGGTGGGGATTCCGCTGAGGGTGCCGTCGTTGGCGGCGTTGACCTCAATCTCCTCGATGGTCGGAGCCAGAATCTCCGAAAGCCGCGCGTAATCGCTGGTCTGCCGGTTCTCCGCCACACTGTAGATCTCCGCCTGCGCCTCATTGACGATGGCGTCGACCTCACCATCGGCAGTGTGGCCCAGCTGCACGATCTTGGTCCCGGCCTCCACCAGGCGGCGCAGCACTGCGCGCTCGCGGACGATATCTGCGTAGAAGGCGGCATTGGCCGCAGTGGGAACGGCCTGGGCAAGGTTGTGCAGATAAGCCGGTCCGCCCACCCGCTGCAGCTGCTGAGTCTTGGTCAGCTGGTCGGAGATGGTCACCACATCGGCCGGCTCGCCCCTGCCGTAGAGATCGATGATGGCCTCGAAGATCATCTCGTGGGCCGGGCGGTAGAAGTCACGGCCCCGCAGGATCTCCACCACATCGGCGATGGCGTCCTTGGAGAGCATCATGCCGCCCAGCACAGACTGCTCGGCCACCATGTCCTGCGGCGGGGTGCGCGACTCAGCCCCGGCACCGGTGCTGGGGTCGTAGGTGTCCACACTCACGCAGGCAGTCTCCTTAGGCGCATAGGGGGATCGAAGCGGGGCACCACTCTACCTTTTCTTGCTGGAGGGGAACTCTGAGGAGGGGTCTGCTCTGAGTGCTCGAAGCGCCTGCTGCTCCAGCGGTGCCCGCAGCCCGTAGACCAGACCTGCCAGCCAGGTGCGCATCGAGCGCCTGGCCTGCCGGGTGTCCGGGTAGCGGCAGCGCAGGTGCATTCCGGTCTGGTTGATGACGAACCAGATCATCACCCCGTCAGTGCGAATCACCGCAGAGACATGCTGTGGGTTGAGCTCCTCAGCCACATTGACCGGCAGCTTCCGGTGGTCCAGCCAGGACATCGCGAACATTCCGGGGTCCTGCGGCATCCCTCCGTGGGGCCGCATGATCGGTGCCAGGGGGTAGGAGCCGAGCCGGGCGGCCTCCTTCACCGCGGCGTATGAGCCCTGATAGTCGTCCTGGTGGTTCTCCAGGACCGAGTTGGTGATGAACCAGCCCACTGAGTCGAACCAGCGGCGGTCATGGCGGGAATGGACCGGGAAGACCGCGCGGAAGGGTTCGCCGGAGAGTTCGCCAGCCAGTCGGGTCATGACAGAGACCGCGACGGCGATCAGCCTCACCTGATGCTCAGCGGCATGGACTTCCACCTGGGCGAGCTCTTCGGAGTCGAACACGTCGCGGATCTCCACGATCTCCTCCACCGGCTGGGAGATGTCGCCGAGATCCAGCGGGAACCGGGGCATCGAACCACCGCCGGCGGCCAGAATGTCGCTCCAGCGGGAGAGCACCTCCTGAGGCGGGAACGGCTGGTCCTCCAGCTGCTGGGAATGGGCGGCGAAGGCCTCAGCCGGGGGGAGCCGCGCGCCGACGGGCTCTCCGGCAAGCACGTCCTGGACGCATTCGGCCATATCCCGGGCCAGCACCAGCAGGCTCCACGCGTCGATATGAGCGTGGTCGGAGCCGATGATCACCTGGGGGGTGCGCTCTCCGGTCTCTTCTTCGATCACGCACAGTCGGTAGGACGGGGTGGCGAAGGATCGGCAGACCTGGTCGAAGTGGCTGCGCAGGCGGCTGCGCAGAACATCGGGGCTTTGGGCACCAGCATCGCTGAGCTCCTCCCACTCACCCGGGGTGATGTTCACCGCCGTCAGGCACAGCCGGGTCTGCGGACCACCGCTGAGCTGCCGGCTGGGCGGGTCAGGCTCTGGGGCGCCGTCGTTGTGGTTTTTCCAGGTGAAGACACTGCGCAGAGTGCCGTGCCGGCTGATGACCTGTGACCATGCTTCGGCGATGGTCTCGCGGCTGGCGGGCACCGGCAGGGAGAAGGCGACGGCCATCCAGGAGCCGGGCCGGGAGCCGAAGCTGACATGGCGGTCCTGGTCGAAGGAGACCGGCAGCCGGAGTGGCGGATGGCGGTCCGGAGGGTGGGTGCGCACCGAATAGCTGTACAGCCTTCCGGGCTGTACCTGCATCTGCGAGACATTGGTCAGCCGCATGGGCGTATTGTAGACGGATGCGGCGTCGTCAACATGTTGCCGCCGAAACCTCCGGTTAACAATGATCCGGACACATGGGGGGTGCCTTGAGCAGCTGCTTGAGGCGCGATGGCCGGTGCAAGCCGGTCCAGAGGCGCGCGGGGTCTCCCCGCCACCGGGACAAGCACTGACTGAAAGGTAAAAGACGCAGCCGTGGGCATGTTTCAGACGGTAGGAGCCACGCTCGCCTATGAGCTGACCGGCGACGACGGCGCTCCGCTGTTCGTTCAGATGCATGGGCTGACCTCCTCGGCGTGGCGCGAGCACCGGGCAGGCTTGGACGTCACCGGGCGGCTCGGAGACTTTCGGGTCCTGCGCTACGACGCCCGGGGGCACGGGTCCTCCACCGGCCGCGCCGTGCCGGAGGACTACGTATGGCCCCAACTGGCAGATGACTTGTTGGCGCTGCTGGAGACGGTGGCCCCAGGGATGGCCGTGCATACCGGCGGGCCCTCCATGGGCGCGGCCACCCAGCTCTATGCGGCGCTGAAGGCCCCTGAGCGGTTCGCTTCGCTGACCCTGCTGGTACCGCCCACCGGATGGGAGACTCGCAGGGGGCAGGCAGGCCACTACGAGGAATCAGCAGCGCTGGTGGAGAATGAGGGCATCGGGGCCTTCATCCGGGTGGGAGAGTCTGTGCTTCCTCCCCCCGCGCTGGCCGATCGGACCAAGGAGCGGGTGCCGGCGGTGAGCCAAGAACTGCTTCCCTCCATCTTCCGGGGCGCTGCCCTGACCGATCTGCCGCCGAAGGAGCAGCTGGCCCAGCTGCAGATTCCGGTGCAGATCCTGGCCTGGGTGGACGATCATGCTCACCCGGTGTCCACCGCCGAACAGCTGCAGCGGCTGATTCCAGGGGCGCAGCTGGCGATTGCGGAGACCCCTGAGGACCTGGAGACGTGGCCAGACAGAGTGGCGAGGTTTGTCCAGCGCAGCCGTGACTGACCGTGGGGAGGATGAGACGACCGGATCACCGGACCGGCCCTTGGTGGGGTCTTCGGCAGGATCACGGCCGACCGGCCGTGATCCCCTTCCCTTCGCCTAGGTCCGGCGATCCGATCTCACTGCGTCCCTCGGAGATCCCAGGGCAGCCGCGAACTCTCCTGGCAGCAGGAGATCGCCTGTCCGGTTCACTCAGTCCGGCCGCTGTGAGGCGGACGGTGGCCGACGAGGATGCACGCCGGCGTACAGCCGGCCAATACCCACGTCAGTCGGGAACTCAATACATCAGCTCCCACACCTTCCGGGGCTGTGTCCCCACTCCTGATGGGCGGAGACGCACCCCACACTGGTGCGGAGGGACGTTTGCCACTGTAGGCCGAGTTTGGCCCCCGAGCAAGACCTTTCGCCACAGGGGTTGTGGATAAAATGTGGAGAGTACGGCGTGTCCTGTGCAGAACCTGAGGGTAAACCTGTGGATGACACTGTGTAGGTCTCATGAGTATTGCTCTGACATGGGATGATGTAGCGACACGCTGTGGATTCAGACTTTTTTCTACCCGTTTCTCCATCCCCTGGAGGCACTTGCTGTCGGCCGGATATGGGTGTATGAGCGCCCAGATGCACCACTTTTTCCACAAGATAATCCACAACATGGAGAACCTATGCGCGGAAGGGAAACAAACCCCCTGGTCACAGCGATGTGCAAGTATTTCAAATTTGAAGTAATATCAAGTGTGGTGGCTTCATGGCCTTTCTTTCACCCCCTCACCTACTCTGGGCAGGAGCATTATGCAGTTCGGCATCTTTTCCATCGGTGATGTGACTCCCGACCCCGTCACCGGGCGCACCCCCACCGAACACGAGCGGATCACCGCCACTGTGGCCGTGGCCAAGAAGGCCGAGGAGGTGGGACTCGATGTCTTCGCCATCGGGCAGCATCACAACCCCCCGTTCGTCGCCCCGGCCAACCCGCCGATCTTCATGGCCCACATCGCCGCACAGACCGAACGTATTCTGCTCTCCACCGCCACCACGCTGATCACCACCACCGATCCGGTGCGCATTGCCGAGGACTACGCCTATGTCCAGCACCTCACAGAGGGGCGGATCGACCTGACCCTGGGCCGGGGCAACACCGGCCCGGTCTATCCCTGGTTCGGCAAGGACATCCGCTCCGGAATCCCGCTGGCGGTCGAGAACTATGCGCTGCTGCACCGGCTCTGGCGAGAAGAGCAGGTGCAGTGGCAGGGCCGGTTCCGCACACCGCTGCAGGACTTCACCTCCACCCCGCGGCCTCTTGATGCGGTCCCGCCCTTCGTCTGGCACGGGTCCATCCGCTCCCCGGAGATCGCCGAACAGGCGGCGTACTACGGCGACGGGTTCTTCCACAACAACATCTTCTGGAACAAGGAGCACACCGGGCGGATGGTGGATCTGTACCGGGAACGCTTCGCCCACTATGGGCACGGCCGTGCCGAAGACGCCATCGTCGGGCTCGGCGGGCAGGTGTTCATGCGCCACAACTCCCAGGATGCCGTCCGCGAGTTCCGTCCCTACTTCGACCACGCACCGGTCTACGGCGGCGGCCCCTCACTGGAGGAGTTCACCGAGCTGACTCCGCTAACAGTGGGCACTCCTGAGCAGGTGATCGAGCGCACCCTGAGCTTCCGCGACTACGCCGGGGACTACCAGCGTCAGCTGTTCCTGATCGACCATGCGGGACTTCCGCTGAAGACTGTTCTGGAGCAGATTGAGCTCCTCGGCGAAGAGGTGGTACCGGTGCTGCGCCAGGAGGTGGCCGCCCGGCAGCCGGAGGGGACACCGCCGGCACCGACCCACCAGAATCTCACGCAGCGCAGAGCAGAGGGCCGGGACCCGGTGCCAGGAGGCGCCCAGGCGTCGTAGGCAGGCGTGCCGCGCCCACCGGCTTCAGCGGTGCGGGCAGACGCCCTCCGGATCATCGACGGCCACCCCGTAGCCTGCTTCCTCCAGACGCCGGATGAGTTCGCCCAGCATCCTGACCCCGGTCTCCGAGACGCTTTCGACCCTGCTGAGGTCCAGCCTGATCCGGTCCTCCAGCTGCCCGGATTCGCTGGCGGCGACCACACTGCGCAGCACGCGTTCGGCACCGGAGAACCTGATGGTCCCCTGCAGCCTGATCCGGCTGGTGGAGGTGCCCTCCTCCGTGATGGTCCGGATCCCGCGCACCGCAGTGTTGGAGGGCTGTTCATTGCTCATCAGGTGCAGCCCCATGTCCTGCGAGAGACGTTCGAACATCTCCACCCCCTGAACGCTGTTGCCGGCGGCGTCCAGCCGGGGAGAGAAGCTGGCGATGCCGACCTGGCCCGGCAGCACCCCGATGATTCCGCCGGAGACGCCCGATTTCGCGGGAATCCCGATGCGGGCCAGCCACGCCCCAGAGGCGTCATACATCCCGCAGGTGGTCATCACGCTCAGCGCCTGCCTGGAGGCCTTGGCCGAGACCACCCGCTCCCCGGTGCAAGGCTGGACACCGTTGTTGGCCAGGGTGGCGGCCATCAGCGCGATGTCACGGACCGTCACCAGCACTGCGCACTGGTCGATATAGCCCCGGACTGCCTCGACCGGCTCATTGGTGATGACTTCGTGGGTGCGCAGCATATGGGCGATGGCCAGATTGCGGTAAGCGTCCCGGTACTCCGACTCTGCAGCCTCGTAGTCGATGCTCAGATCACGCCCGGCACATGCCGAAAGCCCGGTGAGCACCCGGTCAGTGCGTCGCTGCACCTCATCGGTGCGTGCCGGGTGCTCCGGTGCGGTGGGCCGACGGTCCGCGGTGCCGCGGTGCTCACTGTCTTTGTGCTCAGTGTCCTTGCTCTCGGCATTCAGCAGCTGGTGCGCCGCGATGGCACCGGCATTGATCATGGGGTTCAGCGGCCGGCCGGTTCCGCCCTCCAGGGAGAGCTCGTTGAACGCTTCGCCCGAGGGTTCCACGCCGACGGCCTCCAGCACCGCCTGCAGGCCGATGTCATCGATGGCCAAAGCGTAGATAAAGGGTTTGGAGATCGACTGGATGGTGAACTGGTGCTCATCGTCTCCGCTGCCGTAGGTGGAGCCGTCCACTGTGGCCACCGCCAGGGCTCTGCGGTCAGGATCCGCCCGGGCCAGTTCGGGGATGTAGTCGGCCACATGGCCTGAGGTATCGGCCGAACAGTTCTGAAGAACTTCCTGCAGGTAATCCGGTATAGGCGAACGCATCGGTCCCTTTCGACATTGGTGTACCGCCCTGCGGCACGCGGGGCCACGTGCGGCGAGTCTAGTACTTCTGCGCCGACCATCAGTCTCTGCGGCGGAACACCGTAGAACGACGGCGGGCCCCACCCGGCATGTGCCCGGTGAAGCCCGCCGCCGTTGGTGAAGCGAATACCCGGTTTACTTCGCTGCGACCACCTGGAGGTCCAGGGTGGCGGTCACATCGGCGTGCAGCTTCACCGTGGCATGGTAGCTGCCGACTGCCTTGATGCGCTCCGGCAGCTCGACGGTGCGCTTGTCGATGCTTCCCAGCCCTGAGGCCTCAACGGCCTCAGCGATCTGGGCGGCGCCCACGGTGCCGAACAGGCGTCCGGACTCACCGGACTTCACCCCGATCTGCACAGGCTGAGCCTGCAGCTTCTCGGCGATCTGCTGGGCCTCTTCGACAGTGGCGATCTCGCGGGACTTCCGAGCAGCACGGAGGCGCTCGACGTCCTTCTCTCCGCCCTTGGTCCAGGTCATTGCGTAGCCGCGGGGCAGCAGGTAGTTGCGTGCGTACCCGTCCTTGACCTCGACCACATCGCCGGGGGCGCCGAGGCCGGTCACTTCCTGAGTCAGGATGAGCTTTGCCATAGGTCTGTCCTTTCCTTCCTCAGTCGTTTCAGCCGCGGCCGGCGCCGGAGTACGGCAGCAGGGCCACTTCGCGGGCGTTCTTGACGGCCTGGGCGATCTTGCGCTGCTCCTGGACGGAGACGCCGGTCACCCGGCGGGCACGGATCTTGCCCCGGTCAGAGATGAATTTCCGCAGCAGGGCGGTGTCCTTGTAGTCGATGACCTTGATGTCAGCTGCCTTGAGCGGGTTGGCCTTCGGCTTCACCGGCTTTTTGATGTCAGGCTTTGCCATCGTGGTGCTCCTTTTCTGTATCTTCAGGCCGCGCTGCCTTCTTCAGACAGCGTCGTCCGATCTGTTGGAGCCCGCAGCTCCTCATGGAGTGCGGGATGGTGAATGTGTTAATTGAATGGTGTCCCGTCTCAGAACGGGGGTTCGTCGTTGCGGCCGGTGTCCCAGCCGCCGCCCTGGGAGGGCTGGCCACCCCACGGGTCGGGCTGCTGCCCGCCGCCGAAGGAACCGCCTCCGCCTCCTCCGCCGAAACCGCCGGAGGGCTGGCCGCCGCCGAAGTTGCCGCCACCCTGGTTGCCGCCGCCGAAGCCTCCTCCGCCGCCCTGGCGGGGCGCCTGGCGCTCCACCTTGGCGGTGGCATAGCGCAGTGAGGGGCCGATCTCGTCGACGTCGAGCTCCCAGCTGGTGCGCTGGTTGCCCTCTTTGTCCTCGAAGCTGCGTGCCTTGAGGCGTCCCTGGGCGACCACCCGGGTGCCCTTGGTCAGGGATTCGCACACGTTCTCCGCAGCTTCGCGCCACAGTGAGCAGCGCACGAACAGTGTCTCGGCGTCCTTGAACTCGTTAGCCTGCCGGTCGAAGTACCGGGGGGTGGAGGCGATGACGAAGTTGGTCACCGGCGCACCGGAGGGGGTGAACCGCAGTTCGGGGTCGGCGGTCAGGTTGCCGACCACGGTGACGACAGTCTCGTTATAGGCCATGGTCTGTACCTCTTTCTGGAATGGTGTGTGTACCTAAAAGCTGAGGCCGAGACGCCGGTTCAGGCGATCTTGAACTCTTCGGGCCGGATGATCTTGGTGCGCAGAATGGTCTCATTCAACCGCAGCAGACGGTCCAGCTCCTTGGCGGAGTCGGGGGTGGAGTGGAAGTTGACCACCGCGTAGATGGCCTCGTTCTTCTTCTGGATCTCGTAGGCCAGCTGGCGGCGTCCCCAGATGTCGATCTCGTCGACGGTGCCGCCTTCCTTCTTGACCAGCTCCATGTATTTGCCCAATGTGGGCTCTACGGTGCGCTCGTCGACCTCGGGGTCGACCAGCACCATCAGTTCGTAATGACGCATTATTGAACCCACCTCCTTCGGTCTTGCGGTCACGGGATTTCCGTAACAGGAGGTTCTCTGCGTTACTGCTGCCCAGACATGCGCCTGCACAGACCGGCTCATCTTACCGGGAAGACGACGACGACGCCATCTGGCCTGCTCAGCGCCAAACACCAGTCTGGTCTAGAGTTTCCGGTTGCGCAGAGCTCCCAGTCCTCAGCAGTGGGAAGGCCTACAGAGAATGACGTCTATATGGCGCAGAGAATCTAGCGTATAGCTATGTCCTAATCGCGTCGAAGCGTGAATGACCCGCGGAATATCCTCATGCAGGTCTAGTAGCAACTGACTGATCATCGACAGTAACGACGGGTGCGAGACACTGTGGCCACCATCAGGTCTCTCTTGCCAGAGAAAGCACACAAACTGTCCGAATTTCTTGACACAGCTCAGAGGGTCTGACGGCAGAGCGAGAGGTCCGCATCGCCACCGCTATCAGCCAATGCCGAGCGTTTCGCGATTCCTCCTCAGCCGCAGCACCAGCGTGCACAGGCGAAGGAACATGTAGACCCCGAAGAACGCGAGGGCGAGAAAGGTTAGTCCTACCTCGCCTCCCGAAGAAAGCAGAGGCGGCAGCACGAGCAGAGGCGCAAAAGGCACCAAGATGACGACGCCGGAGAACGCGAGATAACGCATGTGACCTGCACCCATGAGAACGCCGTCGAGAATCGACACCGTCGCAAACAACGGCTGTGTCACTGCAAGGACGATCAGTCCCGGCCAAACCAGCGATGCGGCCAAGGGATCGTCGAACACCAAGATACCGATCCAGCCGGCCGACAAGCCGACGAGAAACCCGACAACCGCCCCTACCCAGAGCCCCCATGCCACGATACGCCGGATGACCTGAGCCACGTATGCCTTGTCGTTGCGCCCTGAGCCCGACCCGACCAACGCTTGACTGGCAACGGCGAGCGCGTCATAGACGAAACCCGTGATCGAGAACACTGTGAATACGATCTGCCAGCTAGCAAGTTCCGCAGTCCCGAGCGCTGTCGCCACACCGACAGTTCCGAGCAGAGCTCCACGCAGCGCCGCCGTGCGAAGCAGTAGCCAGGCGCCATCTTGTATTGCTCCGGTCCATCGACCGGTCTGCGGACGAAGAAGCACCCCAGAGCGCCTCGCATACCGGACGATCACTGCGAGATAGGCGATCGCCATACCCCACTGCGCGATGAGAGTGCCGATCGCCGCACCGACCACGCCCTGACCGAACCCGTAGATGAACAGCCAGTTCAGCAGGATGTTTATCCCGAAGGCCACGGTGGAGACGACCATGGGCATCACCGCGTTTTGCAGCCCCCGCAGCAGTCCCGTGGCGGCGTAGACGAGGAGCGAAGCGGGAATGCCGAACAACGCCACCGCCATGAAGGCCGTGGCCTCGGCGTGCACCGCCGGTGTCGGATTGAACAGAGTGAGCACACCGGGGAAGACGAACACCCCAACGATGACGACGGGTCCCCCGATCGCCACCGCGAACCAGATTCCGGTTACGCCCTCGGCGATCGCCTGATCGATCCGGCCCGCCCCCATCGTCCGGGCGACACGCGAGGTGGTGGAGAAAACGAGGAAGACCATCAGCCCTGTGACCGTCTGCAAAACCGCAGAAGCAATCCCGAAACCTGCGAGTGCCTCGACGCCCAGACGGCCGATCATCACTCCATCTGCAAGCAGGAATAGGGGCTGCACGCTGACGGCGATGAACGTCGGAAGCGCCAAACGCAGAATCTGACGATTGAGAGGGTCGAATATCTTCACGCCGCGAGGAGGCGGTGGAACTTCGAGAGGTGGTACAACAGTGGACTCCCGTCGGCATGGAAGCGGCCACGATGCACCTGGAGTAGAACCAGCACGTGATCTCCGGCCTCGATCTCGGCGTGAACTGAGCATTCGAAGTGCACAGGAGCCTCGGCGATGAACAGGGCACCGTGTTCTCCGGTCTCAATGCGCACGTCACGAAAGCGATCACCCTCGCGAGCGGCCAGACGACGGCACACCAGCGACTGCTCTACACCGAGAATCGACACTCCTATGCGATCGTGCTGACGAAGTCTTCCCCACGTGCGCGACTCCTTCATCGCGCTGAATAACACGATCGGCGGCTCCAAAGAGATTCCTGCTGCGAAGGATGACACCGCAAACCCGTCGGGTTCGCCGTCACTCTCGATGCAGATCGCGGCAACGCCCGAGGGGAACCTCGCGAACAGCTCGCGCATGAGATCGGGATGCGCGTTCGCGAACACCTCACTCATATTTTCCTGGATTGACTGCACCATTGTGTCGCTCGCTCTCATGAGGTCAGTACGTGGATCTTCAGTCTGCCCAAAAAATGGAATGAGAGTCAGCCCATTTCTATCTAGCGCCAGTAGTCCACTTGAAGGCAGGTTGAACCCCGAGAAGATCTGTGCCCGTCGGCGAAGTGGCTCCCTGGGCACGCCTCCGAGTGGTCTTGTCCATTCGAATGACGAACATGCACAGTTGCATCATGACGATTGAGGCACAGTCGATGGATACGACAACACACATGACGGGTGAGCCGGTGGAGGCGGCGACAAACGTGGTCGGGGCCCTGGCCGATGCCGGCGTCGACATCGCATTCACCGTTCCGGGCGAGAGCTTCCTCGCCGTTCTCAATGCGTTATACGATGAGCCGCGCATCCGCACGGTCGCCACGCGGCATGAGAGCGGAGCTTCGTTCATGGCAGACGCCTATACCAAGCTCACTCAGACGCCGGCCATCTGTATGGCGACGCGGGCGGTAGGGGCGGCCAACCTCTCCATCGGCATCCACAACGCCCAGCAGGACTCGGTACCCATGATTGCGATTCTCGGACAGGTGTCCAACGGAGCCCGACACCGAGAGTCCTTCCAGGAAACCGACCTCGACCAGTTCCTCCGCCCGTTTACCAAGTGGGCCTTCGAACCGACTGCCCCCAGCGAGCTCGGAGCGCTAACGCACCGCGCTGTGCGGACGGCCATTTCCGGTCGTCCTGGCCCGGTGGCGATCTCGCTGCGTGAAGACGTTATTCGCGAGCCCGTTCGCCGTGAGAGCTACAGCACGATCCATCGGCCCGAGCCAGAGGCATCCAGCGACGAGATCGCCGTCGTCGAGGCCCTGCTTCGCGACGCGCATCGCCCACTCCTGCTGGTGGGCGGTGAGATCATGACGACTGCTGCGACACCCGCCGCCGTGCACCTGGCTGAGTCGGCGTCTGCCGGCGTGGTCACCCTGTGGCGCCGCCCCGATGCCTTCCCCAACGATCATCCGCACTATCTCGGGCATGCGGGGCTGGGGGCTGCACCCATCGTCCGGGAAGCGATGACTGGGTCAGACCTCTGGATCGTTGTCGGCGGCCGCTTGGATGAGAACACCCTCGATGGTTATACGCTACCCACCGCAGAGACGTCTGTGGTTCACGTCGGAGTCGATGCCGACGGGCTTGACCCGCGCGGTGAGGGGTTCGGTGTGGTCTCCACATCGGCGGCGTTTCTCCGGCTCCTCGCCGAGCCGTTCAGCACCGACCCCCTCGAACCGGCGAGCGCCGGCGAGCGCCGCGCGTGGATCACCGATACTCACGAAACCTGGCAAGCGCAGACCACGCCGGAAGGACGTGCGGTGTCTCCGGGATATGCGGACCAATTTGAGATCGCCAGGACGATGCGCGAACATCTCCCACCCGACACCATCGTGGTCACGGATGCGGGGAACTTCTCCGCATGGAGTGCCCGTTTTCTTCGGTGGAACGCGCCCTTCACCTTCGTCGGGCCTGGCTCCGGGGCGATGGGCTATGCCATCCCGGGAGCGGTAGGAGCGCAGCTGGCCCGCCCCGACCGGCCGGTGCTGGCAGTGGCCGGTGATGGTGGCTTCCTCATGACCGCGATGGACCTGCAAACCGCTGCGCGCGAGCAGCTTCCGATCGTCGTGGTCGTGTTCAACAATGGCCAGTACGGCACGATCCGTATGCACCAGGAACGCAAATACCCCGGTCGTCCGATCGCCACAACGCTGGGTGAGGTGGACTTCGTCGCGCTCGCTCGTGGGCTCGGTTGCGGGGCTGAGCTCGTCCTCGAAGCAGAGGAATTCTCAGCAGCGCTAGACCGCGCATTCACCTCGGACGCACCATACGTTCTCGAAGTGCGCACAGACCCCGAACAGATCTCGATTTCCTCCATCGTCGAACTCGACTGAACGCTTCCACAGCACGCCATACCCGAGTACAGGAAAACAATGTCCACAGAATCCTTCCCTTTCCTCCATGCAGACACACCTGACGACGTTGCGGAACTCATCACCCGTTCCGCCGCTGAGAGCACCCGGTGGAGTCGTCGATCACGTCAAGACCGCGCAGACGTGCTCGAGACGATGGCCACTGCGTTCGAAGCACACCAGTCAGAGATTGTCATCCGCGCCTGCGAAGAGACCCACCTCGCCGAGACCCGAATCCAGGGAGAACTCGCACGCACCCTGTATCAGTTCCGCTTCTTCGCCGACGTCATCCGTGAAGGATCCTACCTCGAGGCGATCATCGACCATCCCGGCAGCACACCGATGGGCCCTCGACCGGATCTGCGGCGCATGCTCACCCCGGTGGGGCCGGTCATGGTCTTCGGCGCCAGCAACTTCCCCCTCGCCTTCTCCGTCCCGGGGGGCGACACAGTAAGCGCTCTCGCGGCGGGCAGCAGTGTCATCGTGAAGGCGCATGAGGGGCATCCGGAGACGTCCCGCTTCACCGGAGCCGTGATGGCGGAAGCGGCCCGTGAAGCCGGGCACCCTGATCTCCTCACTCTCGTGCAGGGCCGCCAGACGGCCCAGCGAGCGCTCCTGGAAAATCAACTCGCCGCCGTCGCGTTCACGGGGTCCGCACAAGGAGGTCAAGCGATCCAGGCCATCCTGGCCACCCGAGAGACACCGATTCCATTCTACGGCGAGCTCTCCGGGCCGAATCCGATGGTCTTCACTGAGAACGCCCTGGAAGCACGCCGGGAAGAGATCGCAAGCGACCTCACTGCATCAGTGGTCGGCAGTATGGGACAGCTCTGCACGAAACCGGGTCTCGTCTTCATTCCTGCGGGCAAGACAGGCGACAATTTCCTCAACTCTCTGAGCGCCCAGTTCTCGGGCCAGACCGGCGCGCCTCTGCTGACGCGCGGAATCGAAGATGCCTACCGCTCCGGTATCCATGCACGTACGGACGCGGAGGCAGTGACCGTCATCAGCCACGGCACCGAGGCGGCGGGCGTTCGTCCTCAGCTGTTCGCGGTGGAGCTCGATCGCCTACGGTCCGCGCATCGGCAGGAGTGCTTCGGACCGACGACGATGATCGTGCGCTTCAGCGACATCCGCCCGTTACTTGCCGTACTGCGAGAGCTGGAAGGGTCCCTCACTGGCAGCGTCCACGCGGAGTCAGCAGACGGCGAACTGGTGACGCTGGTCATCGACGCAATGGCGTCACGAGTCGGGCGGATCATCGTCAATGGCTATCCCACCGGAGTCGCGGTAAGTTGGGCGCAGCACCACGGCGGCCCTTGGCCGTCGACGAACTCGCTACACACCTCCGTGGGAGCGACCGCCCTCCGCCGGTTCCTTCGCCCGATTGCATACCAGGATGCGCCTGAGTGGGTGCTTCCGCCTGAGCTTCGCGACGACAGCGCAGGCCTGCCGCGCCGGGTCGACGGAGTGCTGTGCCTACACTGAGAATGCGTCCGGCGCGGCTGTTCCGGGGTCAGTCCCGGACGCCGCGCAGCAGTTCGTGAAGGTTGTCCGACCTCAGTCGTGTCCACGGCGACACGGAGCAGTCCGGAGACAGCATCAGACCGGGTACCGACGCGGCGCGCAGCCTCAGACCCTCTTCATACGCTTCCTGCGGTGTTCCGGTAAGGAGGTATTCGTCACGGCGAACGCCCGTCACGAGCCCTTTATCGGTACGAGCGTGCGCCTCATCGACGTCCGGGTTTCCGTGGTCATGCACCGACCAGCTCAGTGCCGCCACCGGCAATGCATCGGCCAGGTCGAAGTGGATGCGGGCACCGCATGGGTGCACAATGTTCAGCCACCCAGCCGCAGCCTGCTCCAGCACAGCCTGGTCGTAGGGGAGCAGCGTCTGACGATACTCCTCCTCAGACATGAAATCGCTCGTGGCATACAGGAAAATCGCGTGAAATACGCCATCTGCCCCTTCGGCGAGAGCAGCCTGGGCAAACCGGCCGATGTAGCCGGAGATCGCAGTGAGCACCCGACTCATGAGCCCGGGGTCGTCAGCCAGCCAGCGCCGCACTGCGTTCTGATCACGTCCGAGCAGGTGGCCGGCGACGGATGCTGGTGAGAAGACCGTCTGGACGATCGGCATATCCTCACCCACCGCCTCCCTCACGGTGCGAAGGACGTTGAGCTGCTCCTGCAACACGGTATCGAGATCCGTGCGTTCGGCGCGGTCGATGACGTCAAACCAGTCGGCGCGCCGTTCTACACGTTTGCGGAGCACCATCGGGTGAGTTTCTCCGGAGGGGTGCGGTCTGAAGGCAGCCCCCAGACTCTCCGCAAGGACAGACAGTCTTCCATGCAGCTTGATCCAATCCCATCCGTAACCCCCTGCCGCCGCAAGCGTCGATGCGGCGAGTTTGGTTGGGAACCACTCCGCGAAGTAGTCGTGCCCCCAGAAGCTGATAGGTGGGCGGTCGAGATCCTGGCGGGCTAGGGCGGCCTTCACACGCTCAGAGGGCAGCATGGGTTCAGCCACGCTCAGCGGTGGCGTTCAGCCGCTGCCGGAATGTCATCTTCTGTGGGCTGGCACCCGCCATAAGACGGCGCTCCTTGAGGAGAGGCACGACAAGGTCGGTGAAGTTGGGGCCATCGACCTGTGTTTGCTGGGGCAGGATCATGAAGCCGTCCGTGACGCCCGCATCTGCCCAGCGCTGGATCTCGTCGGCCACCGTCTGCGGGGCACCCGTGATGCTCAGCACGCCCTGGCCGCCGTTCATAAGTACGCCAAGGTCGCGAAGCGTGCGAATCTGACCTCGTGCGACGAGGTTGCGCACCATGGCAAGCTGCGTTTGGAAGGTCTCGGTGCTCCCGGGCTCGGGCAACTCCGGTATCTGATCATCCAAGGCTGCAGAGGTGAGGTCCAGGCCGATGAGCTTCGACACATTCGCCAGGGTCTTCTCCAGCGGAAGCAGATCGAACAACTCTCGATTTCGGGCTTCTGCCGCCTCGCTTGTCGGTTCGACGAGCACACGCACCGACATGATGACAAACACTTTTTTCGGATCGCGTCCAGCGTCGGCGATGCGCCGCTTGATGTCTTGGTAATATTCACGCGCATCGTCGATATGCTGGGCGACCATGTAGACGACCTCTGCGTACTTCGCGGCAAACGCACGTCCATCCGGGGACTGTCCCGCCTGCACGATCACTGGTCTCTTCTGCGGGCTCGGCACCACATTAAGTGGACCTGCGGTCGAGCGGTAGCGGCCCTGATAGTTCGCAGGTGCGACCTTCTTCTTGTCGAAGAACCGACCGCCGCCCTGATCGGCGACCACGGCGTCGTTCTCCCAACTGTCCCAGAGTGCGAATGCAGCCTCAGCCACATCGTTCGCCACTGCGTAGCGCTCGCCGTGCGACACCGGTGCCTCCAGTCCGAAGTTCTTCGGGGAGAGCGGATCAGCCGTTGTGACGATGTTCCAGGCGGCGCGACCATGGCTGACGTGATCGAGCGAGGTGAGGTACCGGGCGAGGTTGTAGGGCTCGGTGTAGGTGGAGGAAACTGTGCAGACCAACCCTGGATAGCGCGTGTGCGAGGCAACCGCCGCGAAAAGTGTGAACGGCTCGAATGCCTTGACGAAGGCGGTTTCGTCAGCGGCACCATGGTTGAAGGCGAGCGAATCGGCGATGAAGAGCATCTCGAACCCCGCCGCCTCCGCTTTCTGCGCAAGTTCGATCTCATACTCAATGGAGTGCAACTTGCTCGGGTCGCTGCCCGGGTGACGCCAGGCACCGTTGTGATGCCCCATTGGGTCGATGTTGAACCCGAAAATTAATGGCCGACCCTGCGACATGACGATTCCTCTCAGACATTCCGACAGCGACGCCCTTTGCGCCTGTCTCCGCGCGATCGAGGAATCCTGTCGAAGTTTTGATTGTCCTGTCAGGTTAGGACGGATCTGGCGTTATAGTTAAGGCCATTCTGGACGCTATCGGTTAGACCACTTGGTCCGTTCAGCACACGGATTCCGGTAGTCGGCATAGGACGGTGGCGTCGACCTGATCGAAAGCGAGGACCCTGTCGCATGTCCCACACGGCCAGCCTCGTGAACTCCATCCTCACCGATACCCACCGAAGCTCCCGCCCGGTGTACGAACAACTCCGCGAGGGGCTGCGCGAGATGATCCTTGGCGGTCAAGTCCCCACAGGTTCACGACTACCCTCCAGTCGGCGATGGGCCGAAGACATCGGCGTCTCACGCATGACTATCACCAGGGTCTACGACGAGCTCACCGGCGAGGGTTTCCTCGAGCGGGTGCAGGGCTCTGGGACCTACGTCTCCAATGATCTGAGTGCTTTTGCCTTCGGTAGGGGCGAAGAGAAAGGGAGAGCACTCGCCACCAGCGAGGCAAAACCTGGCGCCTCCGTCTCTGCCAGAGCGACATCCGGGCGGACGATCCGCACCAGCCACCTGCCTCCGCAGGCACGACCTCTTCCGTTTCGTCCCGGGGCGGCGTCGTTCGGCGACTTCCCGATTGACACATGGAGCCGCTACGTCTTGCAGGCCTGGCGCAAGTCACCGAAGGCGCTCACCATGGATTACGGGCCGACGATCGGATACGGGCCACTGCGCGAGCAGATCTCCCAGCATCTCTCTGTGACCCGCGGAGTTCGATGTGTATCGGAACAGGTAATCGTCACCAGTGGATCGCCGGCGTCGTTGGCATTGGCCGCAAGAACCCTGTCCGACCCCGGCCAGATCGCCTGGGTCGAAGACCCAGGAAGCCCAGAAGCGCGCGGGGTCCTGTCTGCGGCCGGATTGAACAATCAACCGGTCAATGTCGATGCCGATGGCTTCGATCTGGAGCGGGCCATAGCAGTGGCGCCGTCGCCGGCTCTCGCGTGCGTCTCGCCGTCTTATCAGTTTCCTACCGGGGTCATCATGAGCATGCGTCGCCGGATGGAATTGCTGGAGGAATCGAAGTCACGAGGGTTCTGGGTTCTCGAGCATGATCTGGACAGCGACTTCCGTTACTCTGGCCGCTCTTTGCGCGCCCTTCAAGGGATTGATCGAATCGATCAGGTTGTGTATATCGGCTCCTTTACACGCAGCATGTATCCAGGAATTCGACTCGGATATCTCGTCGTCCCCCGAGGCATCGTCGACGTGGTGACGAATGTGCTAGAGCAATACGACTGGGTTCCGCCAATGGCTACTCAGATCGCGATGGCCTCGTTCATGGCAGATGGTCATCTGGCTCGTCATATTCGTCGAATGCGAGTGTCATATATGAGCAAGCGAGACCGGCTTGTCGCTGCCCTCAACGACGTGTTGGGAGGAGAGTCCACCGTTGCCGCACCAGACGCCGGGATGCACGTCCCAGTCGAACTGCCCGACCGGGTGTCAGTCGATGACGTGATCGCAGAATTGCGTAGCCGGGCGGTCGAGAGCCTCCCCGGACGTAACTACAGCCAGTCCGCCAGGGGCGATAACCAGCTCGTCTTGGGGTTCGCGGCGGGCTCAGCGCGGGAGTTCGCTCGAGCCATCACCGTGCTGCGCCAGGTGCTCACCTCGGCTCTGGGCTGAGCAAACCGCGGCACCCGCTACGTGGGTTTGCAGAGCCTTTTGAAGGTCAGGTGGGTTCCGAAGACGACTGCCCAACATCATGGATACTTCCCAAAAGGTGGATGGGGCTCAGGGTGGCCTCCCAATCAGGCATCCCATCCTTGCCTGCGATCATCGGCCCAACTGCTCAGCATCTCTCAGTTAATTGGTCCCAGCGCGCTCGATCGGTCAATGGCGTGGACACAGCGGAAGCCCTCTGAGGAAAGACTGCTCGGCAAACAGCAACGCTCTTAGGAGAGGGCGGACATACTTCAAAGTGGTCTACTCTAATACGGCTGAAGTGGCTATTGCTGTATTCCAACGCCGCTCATAGTCTGGCTTGTATCCACACGGCGACTGGTGCGACAAGGTGATGGGCGAAGGACCTATCTCGTTTGTTTGCTACCGGCCAATCCGCACTGAGGGTTCGACCGCTGTCCGCTTCGGCATCCGGTGGGCGAGTTGGCATCCAGGCAAGACGACATCCAGCAGAGAATTCTTACCTTATCGGCATCTCGACACAGGCAGGAGAACAGCATGAGCACGCTGATCGATGCATCCATCCGGCTGCGCTCGTCCTCCAAGTGGGATGTCGCTCCCGACGTCATCGGCGTGGGAATCGCCGAATCCGACTATGGCGCTCCAGAATTCATCCGAGAAGCTCTTGCCGACTACGTGCGCTCGGGCTCGCTGGGATACCTCTGGGATCAGCCACAGCAGGCGCTGGTGGACTCATTCCTTGTCACCTATGCGGCGCTCTGCGATCGGCGGGTCGATCGGGAAACGGTCCGACTGGCCACCGATGTCCTCTCTGCCTTCGATATCGCGCTGAAGACCGTCGGCCGAGATGGTGACGTCGTCCTCGTGCCGACTCCGGCGTACCCGCCCTTTCTCGATATCCCTGAAAGGTTCGGCAAGCGGCTGGTCGCTTCCCCCATGCGATGGGATGCCGCTGGCCACTGGAGCGTCGACTTGGACCACATCGAACAAGTCGTCGCACACCATCCGGGTGGACTGTTCGTACTGTGCAACCCGCATAACCCGACCGGATCCATCGCGACCTTCGAGGAGCTGACAGCCCTCTCCGAGGTTCTCACCGCGCACGGCTGGCATGTCTTCTCGGACGAGATCCATGCGCCCGTTGTGCACGGCACCAGTCCCATGCGCTCGTATGCCAGTGTCTCTCCCTCCGCTCGCGAACACACAATCACCGCGACCGCGGCATCCAAGGGATGGAACATCGCGGGTCTCAAGTGTGCCCAGGTCGTCATCGACAATCCGCAGCTGCGCCGTCGCTGGGATGAGCATGTCATCAGCGGGCACACAGGTCCGAGCACTCTGGGCGTCGTCGCCTCGACACTGGCCTACTCCAGCGAGGGACGAGCCTGGCTGCACGGAGCTAACGCCGCGTACCGAGAGACATTAGAGCATTTCCATGCAAGGCTCTCAACGCAACTCCCCCTGGCACGGTGGCAGGTTCCCGAGGCGACCTATCTTTCCTGGGTGGACCTTGGTGCCTATCTCGACTCTGGCCTCACAGTAGCTGAGCTCTCAGACCGCGCGCGAGTGGAATGGCTCCCCGGAGCCTCCTGCGGCATCGCAGGGGCATATGACGAATGGGCACGCATCAATTGCGCGACTGACGCGTCAACCCTTGATCGTCTGATCGAGCGGCTTGGAGCATCTGCTCTCAGGATCGAGTCACTGTGAACGCGCAAGGCACTGGGAGCACCACGGCAAGAGCGGAGGTAATCGGGAACGGTGCCTTCTTGAGCATCGAGGATCTCTCGGTCGAGATCGAAAGCCAGCACTCCGCGAGGCAGCTTCTGCGCCACGTCAATCTTCACGTCCCGCAAGGCAAAGTGCTGGGTCTGGTCGGTGAGTCCGGAAGCGGCAAGAGCCTCACGGCGCTTGCGATCATGGGCATGTTGCCGACGTCGCCGCGGTTTCTCGTCGACGGGACGATCCGCTTCCAGGGAGAGGACCTAACCGCCGCGACTCAAGCCCGTCTTCGGCAGCTGCGCGGCAGCGACATCGCCCTCATTGGGCAGGACCCCATGGCCTCGTTCAACCCGTCTATGCGGATTGGTCAGCAGATCTCCGAACCGCTGGTCATCCACCGTGGCTGGTCGCGACGCCAGGCAAGGCACGAGGCGATCGATCTGCTCGAGCGCGTCGGGGTACGTCAGCCGTACGAAATGGTCGATGCCTTTCCGCACGAATTCTCCGGCGGGATGCTCCAGCGCGCCGCTATCGCGATGGCCATCGGCACAAGCCCATCCCTCATCCTCGCCGACGAGCCGACGACCGCGCTCGATGTCTCCGTGCAGGATCGGATCATCCGGCTCCTGAGGAAGCTCTGCGACGAGGACGGCCTTTCCATGCTGTTCATCTCCCACGACATCAACGTCGTCGCCTCGATCGCCAACGATCTCGCTGTGATGCGGCACGGCGAAGTGCTCGAGGCAGGACCGGTCCGCTCTGTGCTCACCGCACCAGCCAGAGACTACACAAAAGAGCTGCTCGACGCGGTACCTGAGATGGACGGGCCGTCGCTGGCACGCCGCCGTTTCACTCCGGCGGGCGAGCTCGAACCGCGACACAAGCGGGAACCGGCCGACCTGCTCCGGGTTGAGGACCTCAAGGTGCAGTACCGCCTCCCCAACAGCCAACTATTCTCGAAGCGGTACAAGCTCGCCCTGGACGGCATTAGTTTCGACGTCAAACAAGGAGAGATCCTTGGCATCGTCGGCGAATCTGGCTCCGGCAAGAGCACGACCGCCCGATCTGTCGTCCGCCTTCTCGCGCCGAAGCGAGGGCGGATCATGTTCGAGGGCGTCGATCTGCTCGCGCTGTCTCCACGCCGAATGCGGCGCGTGGGCACGCGGATCCAAATGGTGTTTCAGGACCCGTTCTCCAGCCTGAACCCGTTCCGCACGGTGCGTCGCACGCTCGACGCCGTACTGCGCGGGCAGTCGCGACAATCCCGCAAGGACCGCGATGAGCGCATCGAGGACGTGCTCACCGCCGTCGGCCTGGGGCCAGAGTTTTTCGATCGATATCCGCACGAACTCTCAGGCGGTCAGCGGCAACGGCTCGGGATCGCGCGGGCGCTGATCCTTCAACCGGATGTCGTCATTCTCGACGAAGCGCTCTCAGCACTGGACGTATCCGTTCAGGCACACGTGCTGGACCTGCTTGTCCGGCTGCAGGCAGAGCGCAACCTCACTTATCTGTTTGTCTCCCACGATCTCGCCACCGTGAAGTCGGTGTGTGACCGCGTCATCGTCATGAACGCGGGAGAAATCGTCGAGCAGGGCCCCACTGCGGAGGTTTTTGGCAATCCGCAGAACAGCTACACCCGGCTGCTCCTGGAAGCCATCCCCAACGCGGCCAGCGAGATGAAGAGACTGTCATGATCAGCGTCATCGTCCGAAGAGTCCTCGAGTCGCTGACGGTGCTGCTCGGCATCGCCATCCTCATCTTTCTCATCGGAGAGGTCGTCGGTGACCCGGCGCGGCTCATGCTCCCCATGGACGCGAGCCAAGAGACCTACGAGGCGTTTCGCCGAGAACGGGGCTTCGACCGAGCAATACACGTGCGGTTCCTAGAGTATCTTGGCGGCGTCGTGACGCTAGATTTCGGAGACTCACTTCGAAGCGGAGTAGATGCGAAGTCCCTCGTCCTGCGGGCATTCGTGCCGACGCTGCTACTGGCCTTCACCACCCAGCTCGTGGCGCTGCTCATCGCCGTGCCGGTCGGAACTGTCGCCGGTATGCGACCAAACTCCTTCGCAAACCGTCTCACCTCAACGTTGTCGATCGTGTCAATCTCGGTGCCGACCTTCTGGGCCGGCATGATCACGATAAGCGTCTTCGCAGTCAGTCTGCGGTTGCTGCCGACCTCCGGCTACGGCGCTCTCCACTTCTTCGTGCTGCCCACTTTCGCTCTCGCTCTGGGCATCACCGGGCGCCTGGCGGAAGTGGTGCGAGCCTCGGTGCAGGAGCAGATGACCTCACAGTATGTCAAGACCGCCCGTGCGAAGGGCGTGCCGGAGCGGCGGATCGTCTTCGGTCACGTCTTGCGCAATGCCATGGGGCCGGTGCTCACCGTCAGCGGTGATGAGTTCGCAACTTTGATCGGTGGCGCAACAGTGATCGAGGTGCTGTTCGGCTGGCCAGGCATCGGGTACCTCACAGTAGGTGCCATCGAAGGAAGGGATCTGCCGGTGGTGCAGGCGAGCGTCATGATGACGGCGACCGCGATCGTCGGCCTCAATGCAATCATCGACGCCTGCTACGGCAGGATCGATCCGAGGGTCAGGAGACGCAGATGAGCACGGTCGGGGCTCCACGAATCGAAGTGCACCGAACAATCCGCGCCCGCCTGGCCCGTGCGCGGATCGGGGATCTCGCGTTCTACGGCGCGCTGGTATTCCTCACCGCGCTCGTCTTGGCTGCGCTCACCCAACCATTGCTTGTGGCAATGGGATGGATGTACTCGCCAGAGGAGCAGAATCTGCTCCTTCGCAACAGCTCGCCCGGCACAGCCGCCGACGGCTCTTTCCACCTGCTGGGAACCGACTACCTCGGCCGCGATGCGCTCTCCAGAATTATCCGCGCGGCACAGTTTTCGCTTGCGGTAGGCGCTCTAACGGTGATCTGCTCGATCGTCATCGGGGTCATCATCGGCCTGCTCGCGGGTTACTACGGCGGATGGCTCGAGTCGGTCTTCATGCGCCTGACCGATGTCTTCATGTCGATCCCCGGGCTGTTGCTTGCATTGTTCGTTCTATACGTGTTGGGCGGAGGGTTTGTCAACGTCGCACTGGTGCTCGCCCTCACCCGTTGGCCGGTCGTCGCTCGCGTCACCCGCGCGGCCGTGCTCTCGCTGCGCGAGCGACAGTTCGTATTGGCGGCACACACTGCGGGTGCGGGGCAGGCGCGGATCATGTTTCGGGAGATCCTTCCCAACCTGTATCCGAGCATTGTGGTGCTCGGAACCCTGGAGTTCACCCGGGCAATGCTCTCCGAGGCTGGGCTGAGCTTCCTCGGGTTCGGGATTAGAGCGCCTGAGGCGTCCTGGGGCCTCATGCTGGCCCAGGCGAGACCGTACATTGACACCGCGTGGTGGCTCATTGTGTTCCCGGGCCTTTCGATCATGCTTACCGCCTTGGCGGTGAATTCGCTCAGTGGGCGGGTGGGAATGCTGGTTGACCCGCAACTGCGCTCTCAGATTCGCCACCAGTCCAAGAGAAAGTCCCCTACGGCCGGATAACGATACGAGGTTGCCTGAAGCCAGGCTGCCGCTATGAAATGGAGAGATAATGATCACAAGTAAATATGGGCGAGTTACCTGTGGAGTCGCTTTCGCTATGGCAGGCGGTCTTGCGCTGGCGGGCTGTGCGGCTGGCATGCCTGAGGAGGAGGCACCATCAAGGTTGACGGTCGTCACGGCGGCAGAGCCGCCGACTATGGACTACGCCGCATCAGGGCTGACCGGTTCGTACATGTTCGTCGCAACGTCGATTCAGGAGCCGCTCGTGCGCTACGACGAACAGGCGCGCGAAACGGTCGGGGTGCTCGCCACAGACTGGGACTGGGACGGTGACCTGGTCTGGACTTTCACACTTCGCGAGGGCGTGACATTCCACAGTGGCGATACGTTGGATGCAGAGGACGTCGTGTACAGCATCGAGCGTTATATCGATCCGGAGTCTACCGTCGCTAGCGACCATGACTCGATCGCATCGGTCGAAGCCATTGATGAGCTAACCGTCGAAATCACCACGGAGAGCCCCGACCCCATCCTCGACGCGAACCTGATTCGTACTTTCATCTCCTCGAAGGAGTTCGCCGAGGATCGCGATGACAACGCCCTGAGCACCGAGGTGGATGGCACCGGCCCCTACACACTCAATGAGTGGACGCGCGGTGAGGAGATCGTGCTCAGCGGATACCAGGAGTACTGGGACTCACCGCCGAGTATCGAAGAGGTGCAAATTCTGTTCCGGGAGGACCCCTCCGTCCGGGCGAGCATGGTCAGGGCAGACGAGGCACAGTTGGCTTGGCAAGTCGAGTCCGACAGCCCCGATGTACCGCAGCTCATTCAGCAGGACACAACGAGCATCGTCATGATGCGGCCGAACACGATCAACCATCCTGCGCTGTCTGATGGTCGGGTGCGCCAGGCGATGCTCGACTCGATCAACGTTGCCTCGGTAGCCGAGACCCTGTTGGAAGGGGTGGCCCAACCTGTCACCGGAAACCAGCCGGTCAACCCCGGTGCGATCGGCTATGTCGACGACTTGGACGTATGGGAGTACGACCCCGACCGAGCTGCCGCCCTCATCGAAGAGGCAGGTGCCGATGGCGTCGATATAGGCGCCGAGATCACGATCAACCCGATGGGCAGCGGGCGCTTCCCGCGCTCTTCGGAGTTCGTCGAGTACGCTGCAGCGACCTGGAACGAGCTCGGGCTCAATGTCACGATCGAAGTACTTGAACCCGAACAGTGGGTGAGCCTGTTCCACGACCCGGATCCCACCTCAGACACGGTCGCAGACATGCTTTATGTGGACTCGGACAACCCGACGATGGATTTCAGTCGCGCTGGCCGATTCGTCTACTCTGGCGGAAGCGCCAGCCTGTTCAGTGACCCGCAGATTGATGAGCTCTACGAATCGGCGATGATGCTCACTGGCGAGGAGCGCAACGCCGCCTTCCAGGAGGTTTCACGAGCCCTCGAACCGGTGGTGCCGACGCTCAACTTCGGGGTGCTTGAGCGATACCACGCCGTTTCCGAGAACCTGCAGTGGTCGCCCACCGCTGCCACCGATCCCGACTTTGTGAACATGGTGCTCAAGTGAACCGTTTCAGGAGGCCTCATTCCGCAGGCACAACTAGCAGGATGGTATTTGGCCAGTCACTGCCGGTCCGGGCGTTTGTCTCGGTGGTGATCCCCTACCTCCGTGTGACCAGCTTGTCCCCGCAGTCCTGAGGTTCAGGTCGGCCATAGGGGTTGCTGCGAAGCAGGGGGCGTCGACGTGATGGTCAACAAGGCAGGATTCAGCGACCGGGTCGACTTCTTCGACGTGGACCTACGGTGGTCTTCCTGGCCAGTTCGATGGCCAGCTGCGTCAACGGAGTTTCGCTGGTGGTGGACGGTGGCTACTCTGCGCTGATTTAGCCGGAGTGTCCCTGCCAGCACAGCGTGCAGCGGTGTGGGTGGGGTGTGGCCAGTGATGCGTCCCGTGTGCGAACCGCGTCAGTCAGGGTTGAGTCGCGATCGGCCCCTCAGCTCATTGAGTGGGTGCCGGAGCAGGGCACAGCCTGAGGCTGAAGTCAGGGATGAGGGGTGACTTCCCGTGTGGTGGAGTGTGCCGCCTTACTCAACGCTCCGGGGTCAGCAGGGTCAGCGGGTCCAGGCCGATCCGCTCGGCGATGGACTCCACTGACTGCAGGGTGAGGTTTCGCTCGCCGCGTTCGACTCCGCCCATATAGGTGCGGTGGACGCCGAGGACGTTGGCGAAGGCTTCCTGTGAGATACCGCGCTTCAGGCGGTAGCGCCGGAGGTTTACCCCGACTCTTCTCTGCAGATCCCCTTTCGCCACATAAACGATCTTTCAAACAGTTTTTGCTGCGGTCTACATACTTATATGTATCAAGTGGTGATAGATGTTTTCGCGTGCTACTTATCAGTGTGGATACTGATGAGTATGTGGATTTTTTGTGGTTCCATTCGCCAAAGTGGTCTTTGGCACACGTCACTCGACCGCGAGGCAGAGGGAAAATGATCACCACCTATCACAGCGCGCATCAGCTCGACCACCACATCACGACTCAATCCCGTGGAACCCCGGGCATCGTCCGCAGGCGCCGAAAGGCAATCCTCGGACTCTCCATAGCCTCCGCCCTACTGCTCGCCGGCTGCGGAGCAGACGAAAGCTCCGCGGAGTCTCTTGAGGAGATGGGCGACACCACACTGGTGGTGCAGTCGCCGTACGGGCCGAACCACTTCATGTCCCGGATGTGGGATGACTATGCGGACGCGGTGGAGGAGGCCACCGAAGGGAAGATCACCTTCGAGATCTCCTATTCCTCCTCCATCGTGGAGGTGGCCGAGCAGGAGGCCGCCCTGCGTGACGGACTGCTGGACATGGCCTGGTCAATGCCGGCCTATGATCCCGGTGAGCTGCCCATCAACGCTCTGTTCACCGAGATCGCCTTCTTGCCGGAGAAGAGTCCGCAGCTGTCCTTCCTGCAGGGCTACGGCTCATCAGAGTTCGGGTCACTGGCCGAGCCGTTGCAGAACGAGCTCCAGAATGCCGGCCTGGTGTCTCTGAGCGCCCTGGTCCATCAATACTCCGGGTACCCGCTGCTGTGCGCCGGTGGGCCGGTCACCTCACTGGAGGACTTCGCCGGGAGCCGGATACGGGTACCAGGTGCCGGATGGGCCAGTGAGGTCGAGTCCTTGGGCGGCACCCCGGTCAACATCGTGCAGAACGAGGTGTACGAGTCCCTGGAGCGCGGGGTCGTTGACTGCGCCATCGTCGCCCCGGGCAACAGCTACGAGGCCGGGCTCTTCGACGTCGCCGACTACTGGGTGGTCGATTCGGAAACCACCTTCCAGGGCTGGAACTCGACCCACATCCTCATCGCCGAGCGGGTCTGGGAGGACCTGCCGCTGGAGGCCCAGCAGATCCTCTGGGACGAGGCCGGGTCCACACTGCTGAGATCGATGATGCAGTACAGCATGGATTCCTCGGCCGAGGAGCTGCTCACCGCCGACGAACAGGTGGAGATCCTGGAGTTCGAGGACGACGTGCGCCAGGCGCTCAATGCCCACCACGAAGACACGATCACCGACGCTGAGGCCCGTCTCGCCGACCTCATCGGGGAGAACACCCTCATCGGGGACTACCAGGAGAATCAGGAGCGGTGGCTGGAGCTGGTCACAGCCCTGGGCTACTCC
Organism: Nesterenkonia muleiensis; assembly: GCF_003600155.1. Taxonomy (GTDB): domain Bacteria; phylum Actinomycetota; class Actinomycetes; order Actinomycetales; family Micrococcaceae; genus Nesterenkonia; species Nesterenkonia muleiensis. The sequence continues at coordinate 94,376 of NZ_QWLD01000035.1, forward strand.
GACGACGACCACTCCACCTGGCTGGAATGGGCAGAGAGCCATCGCGACCAGCCTGTGGACCTGGACCCGTTCTTCGAAGCCTTCGAGGAAGAGGTTGTCCAACCCCACCGTCCGGAGTGACTCCCATGACCGCGGAGGCTCACCGAGCTCTCATTCCCCGAATTGTCGCTGCGGCCTCCCGCGCAGGCGGGTACCTGGGTGGCATCGGGGTCATGGTGCTCATGCTCCACGTCGTGGCCGACGTCGCGCTCCGGTTCACGGTGAACAGAACCATGCCGGGCACTCTGGAGATCTCCCAGTACTGGTATCTGCCGGCAGCGATCTTCCTCGGCATGGCTGCGGCCTACAGCAACGATGACCACATCAGTGCCCCCATCATCTATGAACGTGTCTCCTCGGTGCTGAAGAGGGAGTTCCACCTCATCGCCGCGATGCTCTCCATCGTCTTCTTACTGGCCATGGCGTGGTGGGGGTTCGAAGAGGCCATGACACAGATGCGCCAAGGAGCGATCGGCATCGGAAGCGGTGTGAGCATCTGGCCGCCACGTTTCCTGGTCCCCCTCTGCTCGCTGCTCTTCGCCTCCGAGATCGCTGTCCGCCTGGTCCGTGATCTGCGCGCACCCCGCCCCGGATCCGGGGCTCAGCCCGAAGAGCACAAGGACGAACTCATAGGAGCGAACACCCCGTGAGCACTGCCCAGGTCCTGACCTCAACCAAGGCTTCCAGCCAGAGACCTTGGAACTCCACACTCATCAGGGGGATCCTCTACGGCACGGCGGGGCTGTCCGCAGCAGCCATGTTCCTGGACCTCCCGCTGCCGGCGGTCGGCGGTCTTGCGGCGTGCCTGATGATCGCCCTGCTGTTCATGAACGTGCCGATCGGTGTGGCCATGGGCACAGCCGGTGCGCTGGCGCTGCTCGCGATGCGAGGAGCCGACGTCATGGCCGGCTCCTTCCGCTCCCTTCCCTTCGGCACCGCGGCGGTCTGGAGCTACACCGTGGTGCCCATGTTCATCTTCATGGGGCTGCTGCTGTGGAGATCGGGGATCACCGCCAGGATCTATGACGCGGCGGCCAAATGGCTCTCATGGCTGCCAGGAGGGCTGGCCATCGGCACGAACTTCGCCGGCGGCGGCATGGCCTCGATCTCCGGCTCCACAGTGGCCACCGTCGTCTCCCTGGGAAGAATCGGACTGCCGGAGATGCTGAAGATGAACTACCACCCCCGGCTGGCCGCCGGGTCCATCCTGGTGGCAGGCACCGGCGGTCAGCTGATCCCGCCCAGCATCTACCTGGTGATCTTCGCCGGGCTGGTCTCGGTGCCGGTGGGACCGCAGCTGCTGGCAGGCCTGGTGCCCGGCCTGCTTCTGCTGGTCCTCTACGGGGCGGTCATTGCCGCAGTGGTGATGGCTGTGCCGAGTCTGGTCGGGCATGTCAGGGGCTCCAGGACCGGGCGGGTGCAGTACAGCTGGGGGCAGAGGCTCCGCTCGCTGACCGGCGTGTGGCCGCTGCCGCTGCTGGTGATCTTCATCTTCGGCGGGATGTACGCCGGTTACTTCACCACCACCGAGGCCGGAGCCATCGGAGCGCTGGGCGCGGTGGTGCTGACCTTCACCTACCTGCGGCCCCGCGCCGCCACCGTCGCACTGGGAAAGTCCCTGCAGGGCACGGTCGGCTCCACCGCGGCGATCTTCTTCCTGTTCATCGGGGCGATGATCTTCAACCGCGCACTGACCGTCAGCGGCGCCGCCAATGTGGTCACCACCTTCATCGACTCCCTCGGGCTCACTGCGGTCACCTTCCTGCTGGTCCTGATGGTGATGTACTTCCTGCTGGGCATGATCGTGGACCCGCTGACCATGATGCTGATCACCGTTCCCCTCCTGCTGCCCTCGGTGGACATGCTGGGCATCAACCTGATCTTCTTCGGGGTCTTCGTGGTGGCCATGGGGGAACTGGCCGTGATAACCCCACCGACCGGGATGATGGCGTTCATCGTCCACAAGATCGCCCAGGACCCCGAAGTCAACCTCGGCAAGAAAGTCACCCTCGGTGATGTGTTCATCGGGGCCGTCTGGTTCCTTCCCGTCCCGCTGGCGATGCTCGTACTGCTGATATTCGTCCCGGAGATCGCCCTGTGGATCCCGGAGATGATGCAGAACCGCGACTGAGAGCACGGAATCAGCTCCGTACCGAAGCACCTCAAAGGAGAGGAATATGCAACTATCCCACAGCGCCGACGGCATCCCAACAGCCAGTAGGTCAGGCGGCGATCGGGGAACTGTCATTGCGACCAGGGACCAGAGTGTGCGCGCCGGGCTAGAGATGTACGAGGCCGGCGGAAACGCCGTCGACGCCAGTGTCTGCGCAGCACTGGTGGCAGGAGTGGTGGAGCCGGTCGAAACGAGCTTGGCAGGCTCCGGCTTTCTGCTGCTGCATCACCCGGATCACGGCCCTCACTCGATAGAGTTCGGACCACTCGCACCGCTGGCGGCTCATGCAGACATGTTCGAGATGGAGCACAACAACGATTCCTCGAACGTCTTGGGCCTGGCACCCGTCGTGGGCAACGCCAACGTGATAGGACCCCTGGCCTCCGGGGTTCCGCGCACCCTTCTCGGACTGCTGACAGCACACCAACGGTGGGGGAAACTCCCACGCAAAGCCATTCTGGCACCTGCTATTCAGGCCGCCCGTGCGGGGTTTCCAGCCGACGCCTGGTTCATCGTTCACGCTTTACAGCTCATCGATCCGCTCCGGGAGAATCCTGTCACCCGGGAGACCTTCCTGGACGAACGGGGGCTCCCGCTCGGCTGCGACTCCGCCGCTGCCTACGGCAGGTCAGTGGACTCCGCCCGCCCGGTGCAGCAAAGCCGTCTGGCCTCGACCCTGGAAACAGTGGCCGACCAGCCGTTGAGCACGCTTACTGAGGGTGATGTGGCCACAAGCCTCCTACAGAGCTCAGAGGAGCTCGGCATGCTCCTGAGCCGAGAAGACCTGGCCCGCTCCGCACCCGGCATGGTCCGGCCTCTGCACCTGTCGTTCCACAGACATGATGTGTGGACACCATCAGCTCCCGGCGGTGGCATCACCGAACTCCAAGCGCTCTCCATCTGGCAGAGGCTCTACCCAGAGGGGGCATCAGCCGTACCGCGGGAGGAGAAACTCACCAGGCTCGACGAAGTGCTCCGCCTGGCCTTCGCGGACCGTTACCACTGGCTGGGCGACCCGCACAAGGTGCCGGTCCCCGCGGAGGCACTGCTCAGCGAGGGTTATACCCGGCATGCGGCGCAGCGCCTAGGCTCCCAGGAAAGCATGCCCGTCCTGGCGCCGCCAGGCGTCCCCCCGTGGATCCACTTCGCAGGGCACCCGGTCACCGACCCTTGGACCTTCGACCCGATGGGCCGCAAAGCACCGCAGTGGAGGCCAAAGACTGCGAGCACCCCCAGTTCAGGGACCACCCACGTTTCGGCCATCGACCCGGAAGGGTGGATGGTGTCGATCACCCACACCTCCGCCCATCATTTCGGCTCCGGACTGATGTGCCCCCGCACCGGCCTGCTCTTCGACTCCGCCATGGCCTGGTTCAACGCCTCCCCGGGGGCGGCAAACAGCATCTCGTCCGGGGCGCGGCCGGTGGCAAACATGGGACCGGCGCTGGTCACCCGCGGCGGACAGTCCACAGCTGCACTGGGAGCCTCCGGCGGCCGGCGGATCATCAGTGCCGTCACCCAGCTGATCATCTCCCTGGTGGAGGACGGCATGGATCCCGCCGAAGCCCTGGCCTTACCGCGCATCGACTCCAGCGGCCCCACCACGGTGGTGCATCAGATGGATGCCAAGCACTGTGCCGCTGCCCACCGCACCGTGGTCCCGCAAAGCGCCAACGCCCATGAACTGGACTTCGCGCGGGCCAACATCGCCGCCGCAGATGCCGAAGGACGCTGCAGCTCGGCGATCGACGGCCGCTCCTACGACTACTGAGAATCCGACACAGGAGGGTCACCACATGTCAGCACTGGCCGAAGAACCGTCAACAGAGGATCCGCACCACCCCCCTTTACGCATAGCGCTCTGCCAGCTCAGCGCCACGGCGGACAAGGCCCAGAACCTGCAGCTGCTTGAACCGTGGGTGAAGCAGGCATGCGCACAGGGAGCAGACCTGGTGGTCCTGCCCGAGTACCTCATGTACATGCCCGGACAACTCACCACGCAGGTCTGGGACGAAGCAGAGAACCTGGACGGGCCCTTCATCACCGAGGTCCGGAGACTGGCGGGCACCCACCGCGTCACCATTCTGTGCAATCTGGCCGAGGCACACATGGACTCGGAGAAGCCGTTCAACACCCAGATAGCAGTTGGCCCCTCCGGCGAGATCGTCCAGATCTACCGCAAAGTCCATCTCTACGACGCCCACGGCTACGTGGAAAGCGACTACTTCTCCGCCGGGGAAGACCTGACTCCGGCCTTGGTCGATGTCCATGGCTGGAAGGTCGCACTGCTGATTTGCTACGACCTGCGCTTCCCGGAAGGGGCGCGGGCGGCAGCCCACGCCGGCGCTGACCTGCTGGTCTACGCCACCGCGTGGGTCCCGGGTCCGCGGAAGGAACACCAGTGGGCGACTCTGGTCAAAGCGCGAGCCATCGAAAATACCCTCTTCGTGGCCGGCCTGGTCCAGGCCGGCCCGCAAGCAATCGGCGGCTCACTGATCGCCGACCCCATGGGCGCAGTCGAAGGCGAAGCCGGAGCGGAGCAGACTGTGTTGGTCCGCACCCTCGGTAAGGAGAAGATCACTCGGACCAGGGCGGAAAACCCTGTCCTGGACAACTGTGTCTACAGAACCTGGGTCTGAAAGAGCTCATCGACGTTTGGTGCCCCACCGTCCTCAGTCACGGCGTCACCCCCGCTGAGAGCCGAGACGCTCAACAACAGCACGGTAGACTTCGTGCCTGCAGGCGAATTCGACGTCGATCTGCGGTTGCTCTGTTCTGACCAACACTTGATCAACATCCTGCTGCACACTCGCCGCAGCACAGCACCCATCGGTGACCAGAGCACCGCCGCGCCTCTCGCCATTCTCTGGACCACATCACGGTGAACGCAGTGTGCCGAACTTCCTCTGTCACCAGACCAGCTTTAGACGTGAAGGTCGGTGCTGAGCCGACCGAGAGGCCAGCGGGGTCTCCCCGCGGCCGGGACCAGGCTGCTCAGACCGTCAGCTTGGCGGTGAAGAAGGCGGCGATGGCGTCGCGGAGGTGGGCGACGTCGTCGGCTCCGCACATCTCCCGGGCCGAATGCATGCTCAGCAGCGCGATGCCCACATCCACCGTCCGGATACCCAGCCGGGTGGCGGTGATCGGACCGATGGTGGAGCCGCAGGGGATGTCATTGTTGGAGACGAACTCCTGGCTGGGCACCCCGGCGGTGCGGCAGACCTGGGCCCACATGGCGGCACCGGTGGCATCGGTGGTGTAGCGCTGGTTGGCATTGATCTTCAGCAGCGGCCCGGCATTGGGCAGCGGGCGGTTGGCCGGATCGTGCCGTTCGGAATAGTTCGGATGCACCGCGTGCCCGGCATCGGAGCTCAGATGCCAGGAGGCGGCGAAGGCCTGCGCCCGCTGGGAGGCGGTGGCGCCCAGGGACTCGTAGATCCGGCCCAGCACCTCCTCCAGGAACGGCCCGGCCGCACCGGAGCGGGAGGCCGAACCCAGCTCCTCATGGTCGAAGGCGGCCAGCATCGGGATCACCGGGGCCTGGCCGTCTGCGTCCAGCAGCGCCTGCAGACCGGTGTAGACGCTGGAGAGGTTGTCCAGCCGCCCGGAGGCGAAGAACTCGCCGGAAGCGCCGAACCGTGCCGGGGCCTGAGCGTCGGCGATGACGATGTCGTAGCCGTCGACCTCCCCGGCGGAGACGCCTGCGGCAGCGGCGATGACCGAGAGCACATCGGCTTCGGCGGCACCCGCCGCAGTACCGGCCAGCCCCAGGACCGGGGTGGTGTGCTGCTGTTTGCCCAGCTTCAGACCCTCGTTGACCTGGCGGTCCAGATGGATGGCCAGCTGCGGGATGCGCGCCACCGGCCCGGTGGCAGCCAGATGGGTGGCGCCGTCGCTAGTGACGAGCCGCCCGGCCAGGCGCAGCTCACGGTCCAGCCAGGAGTTCAGCAGCGGACCGCCGTAGACCTCCATCCCGGCCTGGATCCAGCCCTGCCTGACCACTGTGGATTTCGGCTTGAGCTTGAATCCGGGGGAGTCGGTGTGGGCACCGAGGATGCGCAGCGGCGTCGTCGGCCCTGCTGTCTCCGGAAGAACCCAGGCCAGCACCGCGCCGTCGCGGACCACCACGTACTTGCCCGGTTCAGCCGGCCAGTCCTGATGCTCCCCCAGCTGGGTGAATCCGGCCTGCGCCAGTCTGCGCGCGGCCACCTCCGCCGCATGGTAGGACGACGGGGACTCCCTCACGTAGGTGCCCAGATCCTCGATCAGCTCATCAGTATTCGCAACCATGGAGACCAGACTATCCAAGGAGGTCAGCCGGTCACACCAGAGCCAGCCAGCCGCTGGTCAGGTAAGCCTCCACCGCCCGGTGGCGGAAGGTGTAGGGCTTGCCGCGAGGACGTGTCCAGTCCGAATGAAACTCTTTCGACCACCATGGCGTGGCAGCGCCCCTGGACCGCTGAGCCCATCATGATTGACCTAGATATCGTCCTCGTAGGCGGGGCCGCCCTCGCCCTCCCAGCGCTGCAGCTGGCGGACCTTCGCCGCGGTGTGCTTCCTGCGCACCCCGTAGCCTCCGTGGGAGTCTTCGGCGAAGAAGACCACCCCGTAAGCCTCCAGGGCTGCACGGAGCTGGTCCTTGGCCGCCGAATCCAGGGAGGCCCCCGAGCTCTCGAAGTGCCGGAGCTGCTGAGGCTCCAGTCCGGAAGCCTTGGCGATCTCCTCGGCCGACACCTGGGCAAGCGCCCTGCCTGCACGGGCCAGGTCCGGAGTCAGCGGCAGTGGATACCTGTTCATGACCCCATTCTCCCAAACTCGGCTCAATATCAGAACACCTCTCAGCACATCACCCTGGGCCGCAGCGTGGAGCGCCGCCTCAGCGGTCAGCTACAGCCAGCCCTTCTGGCGGGCGTAACGGGCGGCGTCGTGCCGGGTGGCGGTATGGGTCTTGCCGATGGCCCCGGAGAGATAATTGCGGACGGTACCCTCGGCCAGGTGCAGGATCTGAGCGATGTCCTGCACCGAGTAGCCCTCCCCGGTCACGCGCAGGACATCGCGTTCGCGATCAGTCAGCGGACAGTCGTCCACCACCGCCTGGGCCGAGATATTGGCATCGATGTACCGGCCCCCGGCAGCGATCTCAAGGGCTGCGGCGGCAATGACCGCCGGGTCCGAGTCCTTCCCCAGAAAGCCTCGGACACCGGCACGCAGGGCACTGCGCAGTATGCCGGGGCGGGCATGCCGGGCATCATCACCGCCTGCTGCGGGCTGGAAGAGAGGATCCTGGAGGCAACGGCCAGACCATCCAGCTCCGGCATCTCCAGATCCAGAATGGCCACATCGGGCCGATGCTCCCAGAATGCCGCGAGCGCCGCGGTGCCTGTCTCAGCCTCGGCGACCACCTCGATGTCACCTTCCAGCGGCAGCAATGTGGCCAGTGCTGTGCGGATGAGCCGTTCATCATCGGCCAGAAACACACCGATGCTCATGCCTGCCCCTGACCGAACTGCGCAGAGACCGTAAACATCTCCCCGTCCTGGTCGACGCTGAGTACCCCTCCGGCGGTGGTGGAGATGCGCTGCCGCAGGTTCGCCAGGCCGCCCAGGGTGCCGCGTTGCTCCCGGGGAGCACCGTCATTGCAGATGGTCAAGGAGTCCTCAGTGATGGTGAGCCCTACCCGCTCGGCTCTGGAGTGGCGCAGGATATTGGTGGTCGCCTCGCGCAGGACCAGGGCGAAGTCCGCATCGAAGGCGGTGTCCTGCGCTCCGGCGTTCTGGACCTCAATGCTGATTCCTGCCGCTTCCAGCAGCTCCACCGCATTGGCCAATTCCGCGGCCAGGACCAGCCGGTGCGTGGAGTGGGCCAGGCTGCGCGCTTCTTCGATGGTCTCAGCGGTGAGGCGCTGAATGGCTGCCAGCTCCTCCGCGGTACGTTCCGGATCGGTGTGCTGCAGCCGCGCGGCCACTGCGGCTTTGAGCTTGATGACATGCAGGGTGTGGCCCTGAATGTCATGCAGGTCCGCGGCGAACCGGCTCCGTTCTCGCAGGATCGAGGCCTCCCGCTCAGCATCCTTGGCACGGTTCAACAGGTCATAGAGCTGGAACTCCCGGTTGCCCTCCACGATGACCAGCACCCAGATGAGACCGAAGACCATCATCGGAACAGTCGCCACCCAGTCCTGGACCTGACCGGCGACCATCCAGACCATCAGCACGTTCACCGTGATGATCACCAAGCACACCAGCAGTGCCAGCGGGCGCCTGGGACGCCGCTGATGAATGATCCATACCGCCGCGGTGATCCCGAATCCCAGAGAGCCCAGGGGCGTGGACTGCGAGAGTGCCGACCAGGCCAGTGTCGCACCTGAGACGAGCGCCGAACTGATCAGCAGGGGCCGGTGCGGAGGCCGTTGCCACCCGGTGAGCAGAACGGCGGAGGCCAGGCCAATGCTGGGCATCACCATGACGATGCTCAGCCAGCCCGATGAGATCAGCGCACCGATGCCCACGTTGACGCACAATGCGGTGGCATAAGCCCTCCTGGTGCGCGAGGTGATGGTGCGGTAGGCGGCCTGGGACGTCGCCGCAACGGTGGTCATGGGCACCAGGCTACTCAGTGATGCCGGGTCCACCAGTGACGCTGTGTCACATCAGCCCCGGACGCTGCGGCCCTGCTGCTGAGCCCGTGTGTGGCCGAGGCTGATCAGTGTCCACACAGCCCGGCATCTGATCCGGGTCTCCGGCTAGACATCATCAGGAGTGCTTGTTCATGAATTTCGACTTCGTCGCAGATCTCTTCGCCCGGCTGGCTGAGATGGCCACCGGAGCTGACCCCTGGCAGCAGATCGGGGTCGTTGTGCTGGCCGGAGCCATCCCTTTCATCGAGTCCTACCTGGGCAGCTTCCTGGGCGTGCTGCTGGGGATCAACCCTGCTCTGGTGGTGGGCTCCGCGGTGGCGGGCAACGTGGTCAGCACCTTCCTGCTGATTGCTCTGGCCGGCGGGGCCCGCGGTGCTGCGACCCGCCATCGCACCGCACGGCCCGCCAAGGAACGCTCAGCACGGCATCAGAAGGTGGCCACATACGCCGACCGCCTCGGAGTGCCCGGCGTCTGCCTGCTCGGCCCGCTGGTGGTGGCCAGTCAGATCACCGCGCCCACACTGGTGGCCCTGGGAGCCTCCAAAACCACCGTGTACATCTGGCAGGCCATCTCCATCCTCGGCTGGGGAGTGCTGTTCGGCTTCTTCGGCGAGGCCGTGGTCAGATTCTTCCTATGAGCCGTGGAACTCAGTGAGCTCTAGTACGACTCAACCGACGGTGAAGCCTTCGTAGCGAGCAATATTCTCATCGACAGTGAGAAAGGTCAGTTTCTCGACTTTTGCCTGCGCGATGAGCATCCGGTCGAAAGGGTCTCTGTGGTGCCACGGGAGCTCACGCAGCTCCTCTGCGTGGGAACCCTCGAGCGCCAGCAATTCGAATCCGCTCTGAACTACGGCATCAACCACACCTTGTGGGGCATCGAGCTTTCCTAAGGAAGCTTCGATGGATATCTCGACCACCGAGACACTGGAAACGAACACCCGACGGCCAGTGTCGTGGATGAGTTCCCGGTGCCGTGGACTCAATTTCGGTGAGTCACCAAACCACCAGAGCGCCACATGGGTGTCCAGTAGTAGGTTCACGCTTCGCCGTACCAGTCCTGCGCATCCTGCTCGGTGAACGTATCAAAGTCATCGCTGAGGGTGATCTTGCCCGCCCAGATTCCGGGTGAGCGTTGAGCCGACGGCTGCCAGGGCACGAGCTTCGCAATGGGCTTCCCCGATCTGGCGATAATCGTCTCCGAACCATGTGCGGCGAGATCCAGCAGCTTCGAGAACTGTGACTTCGCCTCATAGACATTCATCATCTCAGCGCCCATGCATTGAAAATACCCCTAGTTGACCAAGTTGGTCAACTTGTGGTGATCAAGCCGGTCCCCGCGCGCAGGGGTGCCGTGCGGAGGCAGCGTCTGACACAGTTCAGCCGGCCAGGCCGGACTGGTACACGTAGACCACGGCTTGGACCCGGTCGCGCAGCTGGAGCTTGGTGAGGATACGGCGCACATGAGTCTTCACCGTGGCCTCGGAGAGGAAGAACCGCGCTGCGATCTCCGCGTTGGAGAGCCCTTCGGCCACCGCGAAGAGCACCTCGGTCTCCCGGGCGGTCAGCGCCTCACGCACCACACCGTCGTCGAGAGCCTGGGCGATCTCTGCTCCGTTGCGGTTGGGGGCAGACTTCTCAGCTATTCCCGACGACCCGGCGGAACCGCGGCCCTTGGCACTACTGGGCCGGGCAGTCTCACCGGTGCCTGCCGGAGGAGCCGCCGGCGGCGGCGTCCCCTTCCGGACATACATCTCCAGCAGCCGCTGGGTGATGCGCGGGGCCACCACCGCATCACCTGAGGCGACCACCCGCACCGCATCGACCAGGTCATCGGGCTCCACATCCTTGAGCAGGAAGGCGCTGGCGCCGGCCTGGAGCCCGGAGAAGGCGTACTCATCCAGGTCGAAGGTGGTGAGGATGATGACCTTGGTCTCGCAGAAGCGCTCGGCGATCTTGGCTGTCGCTTCGATCCCGTCCATCCGGGGCATGCGCACATCCATCAGCACCACATCCGGCCCCTGCTCACCCAGTGCCTCGAGGGTCTCCAGAGCTTGGAGCCCGTCACCGGCCTCGCCGACCACCTCGAGGTCATCCTCACCCTCGAGGATGAGCTTGAAACCCATCCGCAGCAGGTGCTGATCATCGACCAGCATCACCTTGATCGTCTCACTCATGCCGTTCCTTTCTGGTGCGGAGGCTCCAGCACCGCACGTACCATCCAGCCGCGGTGCCTGCCGGGACCAGCGTAGACCGATCCGTTGTAGAAGCTCGCCCTTTCCTGCATCCCCTTGATGCCCAGCTGGGAGCCGACCGACTCGCGTCTGGTCCCCGCGGCAGGGGACACTCCGTCATCGGTGACGCTGATGATCACCTGCGCCTCGCCGACCAGCCCCAGCGCCTGCTGCTCCTTCTCCGAGAATCCCTGCTTCTTGAGCTTCTCGGCGGTCTCCTGGTCGGTGCCCGGCACATGCTCGATGACGACCTCGACCTGGGTGACCTCTCTTCCGTAGCGCAGAGCATTGGTCAGTGACTCGCTGATGATCCGGTGGACGGTGAGCTCGAAGGCGGCGTCCTCCGGCAGCGGCGGTCCCGTCTGCTCCACCCGCAGCGGAAGCCCCGCCTGGCGGAAGCTCTCGTAGAGCTCCTCCAGCGAATCGGCGATCGGCCGGCGCGCCTGCTCCACCTGCTCACCCTTGCGCAGCACGCCGATGACCCGGCGCATATCGGCCAGGGCCCCGCGCCCGGTGGAGGAGACCTCGCCGATGACCTCGGCGGCACGCTCGGGGTTCTTCTTAGCGACCACCCGGGCGCCGTCGGCCAGAGAGATCATCACCGACAGCGAATGCGCCACCACATCATGCATCTCCCGGGCGATCCGGTTGCGCTCGCCCAGCTGGGCCAGCTCATGGGACTTCCGCGCCCAGTCCAGGATCTCCCGCTCATGCCGGTGACCGCGCCGGACTGCCGCCCCGATGCCGGTGGAGATCCCCACGAAGAAGAACATCATCACCGCGGTCATCATCAGCCCTTCGAACGGGGCGATGCCGATCTGCTCGCGGTAGTACTCCGCCCAGAACCCCTCACCATACCCAGCGGTCCACCCCTCGAAACCGAAGAACGTCAAATACCCGAATCCGCAGACCGGCAGGGCGGCGACCAACCCCCAGCGCAGACCGTAGCGATAGGCCACCGCGTAGGCGGCGAAGCACAGCCCGATCATCTGCGCGCCCTGCCAGGGGTAGTAGAAGAGCAAGGCAGCCTCGAACAGGACGACCATGATCAGCACCGCCACAGGCCGGTAGTGCCGGAAGCACAGAGCAGCAGCAATCACCCCATGGCCCAGCAGCAGCCACCAGGCCCCGGTGCCCATATCCACGAAGGCCGGCGGCAGAGCCGCCAGCGTGAACAACCCATAGACAGCGACGACGACGGCAGTCATCCACCCGGGGTGCCGGCGGAACCAGCCCCGGATCCCGGGCTTGCGGACCAGCCCGAGCGACTCCCAGCGCTCGAACATCTCCGGGGCGTGCTCGGCCTGCCGATCTGCCGATCCGAGGGGAGCTGGGGCCAAGGAGGGCACGACGCCGCCGGAATCAGTCTCCCTGCCCGCCGGCGTCGTCGTCATACTCCTATCTCATCACGAGTCACGGCGGCTGAAGCTGATGGCGCCGACCACCAGAGGCACCGCCACCCAGATCACCAGGCCGATTCCTGCCTGCCAGGGCTCCCAGGCGGGTACCGAACCGTACTCGCCGGCGAATGGGTTGGTGAGGTTGTCGACCAAATGCATGAACTCCACTCGTACCAGGATCTCCACCCAGGCTGCGCCCTGGGTGACCCCGTAGAGGATGTTGAGGACAATCTGAAACACGAACATGATGACCGCCAGCACCACGATCCCCCCGGCGGAGCTGCGCAGCAGCACACCCAGGGCGAAGCCGAGCAGCGCAGTCAGCAGAATCGAGGCAAAGGTGCTGAGATACAGTCCGGCAATCTCTGGGTCGGCGATATCCGCCAGACCCAGCGGCTCAGCGATGAGACTGGTCAGCAGGTGGCTGACCAGAATCAGCGCCACCGCCACAGCTGCGGTCCACAACGCCAGGGCCAGCGCCTTGGCACTGAGCAGCAGAGGACGCTGCGGCACCGCGGTCAGTGAGGAGCGGATGGCCCCGGTGGAGTACTCCGTGGTCACCGCGACCACGCCCAGGGAACCGATCAGGATCATCGCGAAGTAGCCCCCGGCCTGTCCTTGGACAGCCAGTTCCAAGGCGTCCATGGTGATATCAGGATCGTTGGACATGAAGTATCGGAAGGAGAAGGCCACTGCACCGGCGATGAAGGCACCGAGCCCCACCGTGATGGCCGAAAGCCACCAACTGGTGCGCAGCGCCCTGAGTTTGGCCAGTTCAGAGCGGACGGTGCCGAAGAAGCTGACTCCGGGCAGCGTGGGGTCCACCTCGAAGCTAGCCGGGGTGGCCGTGGCGGTGTTGATATTGGGATTCACTGTGCGACCTCCTCAGGGATGCTGCCGGAGCGGTACTCGACGTGTTCTCCGGTGAGCTTCATGTACTGGTCCTCCAAGGTGCCCAGCTGCGGGGTGAGCTCATGGATGACCGCCTGGATCTCCAGGGCGCGGCGGCCGATGCTGCGCGGATCGAGGCCGGTCACCTGAAGGGTCTCGGCATCGATGTGCTCGATGCTCACCGCAGAGGACTCCAGCGCGTTGGCCAGCTCGGCCACCTGCTCGGTGCGCACCAGCACCCGATGCTCGCCAGTCTCGAGCAGCTCATGGATGGGCGCATCGGCGATGATGCGGCCACGGCCCAGCACAATCAGGTGATCGGCGGTCTGGGACATCTCACTCATCAAATGGGAGGAGACGAACACGGTGCGGCCCTCGGCCGCCATCTCGCGGGCTAGGCCGCGCACCCAGCGCACCCCTTCGGGGTCGAGCCCGTTGACCGGTTCGTCGAAGATGAGCACCGCCGGATCGCCCAGCAGAGCCGCGGCGATGCCCAGCCGCTGGTTCATCCCCAGGGAGTAGCCCTTGATGCGTTTGCGGGCGGCCTCGCCCAGACCGGTGAGCTCGATGACCTGCTCGACCCGCCGGTGGCTGATCCCGTGGGTGGCTGCCAGCACTCTCAGATGGGCTCGTCCGGTGCGGCCGGGGTGGGTGGCACCGGCATCCAGCACCGCCCCGACGGTGCGCAGAGGAGCCCTGTGCTGGGCGAAGGGCTTCCCGTCAATGGTGATGGTCCCGGAGCTCGGCCGGTCCAGCCCCACTGCCATCCGCATGGTGGTGGACTTCCCGGAGCCGTTGGGGCCCAGAAAGCCGGTGACCTTGCCGGGCGGCAGCTGAAAGCTGATGCCGTCGACGGCGGTCTTTGAGCCGTATCTCTTGTGCAGGTTCTCTGCGGTGATCACGTGCGCTCGCTTCCGGTGGTGGGTGCTCACATAGCCGGATACCCGGCTCGGTCACCCCCTAGTCTTCTCCACCGTGGGGCTGAGCACATCCGCCGGGAGACGGATCTTCACCTCATCCTGTAGGTCTGTTTGCTGTGTTCCAGTCATTCTTCGTAGGGCTTTCGACTTTGCGTGGGGCTACAGCGCTACGCAGAGTCGAAAGCCCTACGAAAAACCGAGGTCCACCGCAATCAGCGCCCCGCGTAGGTCCACGCACGGAAGGGAGCCTCCAGCGGACCGCGGCGGAACCGGGTGAACCACAGGTGGGAGACCAGCAGCTGCACCACCCAGATTCCCAGGACGACGGCGCCCACCGTCACCTCACTCAGCTGCCCACCCAGGCCGAATCCGATCCCGGCGAAGATGATCACCATCACCACCGACTGGCCCAGGTAGTTGGTCAGTGACATCCGGCCAGCCGGTGCCAAGGCTTTGGTCAACGGTGCGGTGGAGCGGAAGATCAGCAGCAGGAGAATCACATAGCCGCAGGCCTGGACCGGCCCGGCGGCCAGGTTCAGCACAGTGCCCAGCAGATCGGAGCCATAGCCTGTGGTGTCCCGGGTGCTTCCGGGTGCGCCCCAGACCAGTACGGCAGCCAGTGCACTCACCGCCAGTCCTAACAGCAGCGCCGGCACACCGATGGCCAGAAGGCGTGCGGTGCTGAACTCCCCGGCGGCGATCCGCTCCAGCATCCGTGCCCGACCCACCACCAGGCCGACCAGGAAGGCCGCCAGCGCCAAGGGACCCTGACCGAGCAGCAGCGAGAACGCCACCATGGGATAGACCCCGGCCTGGAAGCCGAACCATTCGCCCACCGTTCCGGTGTAGGCCTGAACCGCCTGCTCCGGATCGCCGATCCACTCGGTCATCTCTCCCATGGAGTCCTCCATGGACATGCTGACCAGGCCCACCAGCAGCAGGAGGCCCACCACGGCCACATAGAGCACTGCTGCGGTGATCAGTGCCGCCTTGGCCAAGATGCGGCGCAGGCCCAGCAGGATGAACCCAAGAATTCCGTAGGCCAGCAGAATGTCACCGGCGAACAGGAACAGTCCGTGCAGCACTCCGAGCACCATCAGAGCGGTGCAGCGGCGTGCTGACCGCCGGGTCTCACTGGTGCCGGTCTCGTAGGCCCGCGCCCAGGCCAGCACGAAGCTGAGCCCGAACAGAAAGCTGAACACCACATAGGACTTGCCCTCAAAGATCAGCGAGGAGGCAAAGCGCACCAGCTGATCCGCAGATGACTCCGGCGCCGAGCCACGGACTCCCAGGAGCATCTCCGGATGGGCGAAGAACCAGATGTTGACGCTGAGAATACCCAGCAGCGCCAGAGCCCGGAGTGCGTCAACCGCATGCAGCCGCTGCGGGATCGCGCTGGTCTGGGTGCTCTGGGCTCCGTGTTCAGCACTCATGGAGCCAGCCTAGGACACTGCCGTGCCGTGCCGCATGCACCCTGGGGCGTAGTTCTACCGGTCCGTCTCGCCCCGGATGAAGGCTTCGACCTTCTGGTGGGCGATGTCGTCGTGGTATTGCTGGGGTGGGGATTTCAT
>NZ_QWLD01000038.1 GCF_003600155.1 Nesterenkonia muleiensis
GAGACCCCGGAACCTACTCAGGAACCCACCGAATCTCCGGACTCCACAGAGAGCCCCGACCCGACCACTGCTCCCACGGAGACGGAGCCCTCACCGGAGGAGACGGAGGTTCCGCAGGACACTGAAGCTGCCACCGAAGAGGATGAGGCAGAGTCTGATTCCGATCTGGCGACCACTGGTGTTGACCGGGGCATGCTGGCCCTTGGTGTGGTGGCCTTACTGGTCATCGGAATCGGTGCCGCCGGTATCGCCATCACCCGCCGCCGCTCCTGATCCACATAGGACCAGAGAAGAATCAGACCACTCCGCGGGCCTTGTAGTAGGCAGCCGCACGTGGGTCGGCCAGCAGCGGCCCATGCACCTGGAGCACATTCATGCCGGAGTTGATGTTGGCCTCCAGGATCACCGGTCCGGACTCGGTGATCACAATGTCCCAGCCGATGTACTCCATGAACGCCAGACGGCGGGCGGCCTCCAACACCAGCTCTTTGGCCTCTTCCCAGAACGGCACCTGGTGCCCCTGGATTCTGGCGCCGGAGTCGGGATGCTCGGCGAACCACTGAAGCTCGTCACCCTCAGGCAGCTGGGCGGCGGCGGACAATATTCCAGTCTCCAGCTCCACATTGGCCGACAGCCCGCCTTTGGTCCAGTTGTCGATATGCCCGGACCGTTCCGAGCCGATGCGCTGCGAGGCTCGGATGATGAAGGGGGAATGGTCGCCAGTGACATCCGGCATGGTCAGCAGCCGGATGGTATTGGTGGAGTGCGGGTTCAGCCCCGCCTGCTCGGGGTGCTGAACAATGGCGGCCTCGAACAGCACAGGGCGCGGGAAATCCCGCACCCAGTCGGCCATCTCTTCAATGCCGCTGGGCCTGCCGTCCATGCGGTAGCCATCCTCGGTGACCTTCATGGAGCGCACACCATTGGCCTCTGCACCGTGCAGCGGTTTGACGAAGATGTGCCCGCGCTCCTCCAACGCCTCAGCCAGGAAATCCTCCAGCGGGATGCGGCGGCTCTGCGGGAAGGGGTGGACGTGGCCCCGGGTGTGCAGGCCCAGCAGGTCCACCACATCCGAGTCAAGCCCCAGGCTCTTGACCAGCAGGAAGAAGGAGAACTTATTGTTCAGCACCTCCTGCAGATGCGGACTGACCATACGTTTGGTGCGGAAATAGCGCTGGACGTCATTGATGTAGAGCGAGGGGTCGTTCCCCTCCTCCAACCCGTAGAGCGTGACTGATCGTGAGAGGAAGCCCTTGCGCCACCAGTCGGGTTTGCGGTTGGACCACTCGGTCTCCCAGCGAAACTCCTTGCGCAGGAAACGGCGGCCCGCACCGAACTGGCGCCGGCGGTAGCGGTAGGTCTTCGCCGCACGCGAGGGCACGCCTGCGGGATCTTTCAGGTTCTCCAGCGTGCGGGCTGCGGCACGCCTGGCGAAGCCGGGGGTGACGAAGCCCGCACTGTGCTTCCGGCTGGGTGAATCGCTGAGGTCGGGATCGTCGGGTTGCTCGGCGTCCTGGTACTCATCGGCGTCGTCGTGATTGCTGGGCGTTTCAGACATGAGGCGATGCTACCGGTGATGGGGCAGAATGGTGGACATTGCCCGCTTGACCAGTGAACTGAGGTGGTGACCCCGTGCATCTGAAGACGCTGACCGTCCGCGGCTTCAAATCCTTTGCCGCGGCCACCACTTTCGAGTTCGAGCCCGGTGTCACCGCAGTGGTCGGCCCCAACGGATCGGGGAAGTCCAATGTGGTCGACGCCCTAGCCTGGGTGATGGGGGAGCAGGGGGCAAAATCCCTGCGTGGCGGGTCCATGGAGGATGTGATCTTCGCCGGAACCACCGAGCGGCAGCCGCTGGGCCGGGCCTCGGTGTCGCTGACCATCGACAATGCCGACGGCGCCCTGCCGATCGACTACACCGAGGTCACCATCTCCCGGACCATGTTCCGCTCCGGGGGCTCGGAGTACACCATCAACGGCACCACATGTCGGCTGCTGGACATCCAGGAGCTGCTCTCTGACTCCGGCCTGGGCCGGGAGATGCATGTGATCGTGGGGCAGGGGCAGCTCGACCAAATCCTGCAGGCCACCCCTGAGCAGCGCCGAGGCTTCATCGAGGAAGCAGCAGGGGTGCTCAAGCACCGGCGCCGCCGGGAACGCTCGGTCCGCAAGCTGGAGTCCATGCAGACTAACCTGGAGCGGCTGGAGGACCTGATCGGTGAGATCTCCCGCCAGCTGGCGCCGCTGGGGCGCCAGGCGAAGGTGGCGCGGCAGGCTCAGCGGATCCAGCATGATGTCCGCGATGCCCTCTCCCGCCTGATCGCTGATGACCTCCTCAGCGCCGCCACCGCTCTGCACGCATCCTCCCAGGGGGAACAGGCCGACCACCACGCCGCCGCTGAGCTCAAGGACCGGCTGTCCCAGCAGGATGCCCGGATCGCGGAGCTGACGGCCCAGGCTGAGGCCCAGCGCGCCCGGGCAGACCAGCTGGCCGACGGGCATCACCGTCTCTCCCACGTCCAGGAGCGGCTGCGCTCGGTGGCCTCCTTGGCGGAAGAGCGGGCGCGCAGCCTCCGCAGCGGCCCTGCCGCGGAGTTCTCCGCCGAAGGCGATCCGCAGCAGCTTCGCGCCCGGGCAGAACAGGTCAGCGCGGAGGCCGAGACCCAACAAGAGGCGGTGAAGACCGCGCAGGAGACTCTGCAGACGGTCAGTCAGGCCCGGGCTGAGGCAGAAGAGGCGCTGAAGGCCGAAGAGACCCGCATCACCGAACAGCTGCGCGCTGTGGCCGACCGGAAAGCCGGTGTGGCGACGCTCAACGGCAGGGTGGAGACCGCCCAGGGCCGCGCGGACGCAGCGCAGGCACGGCGGCGCCGCGCCGAGGGTCAGCGCGAAGCCGAGCAGATCACCCTGGAGGCATCGCAGGCTGAACTGACCGATCTGGAACAGCGCATCGGCAGCATGGAGACAGGGGACTCCGGGCTGGAGGAGGCCCACCGTTCAGCCCAGCAGGAGTATGAACAGCTCAAAGCTGCACATGACAGTCTCAGCGCAGAACAGCGGCGGCTGGAGATCACCGTCAGCGAATCCCGCGCACGAATCTCCGGGCTCGAAGCAGCGTTGGCGGCAGCCCAGGAGAATGTCAAGCTCAATGAGCCAGGTGCGGCCTTTCCGCTGGAACTCGTCCAGGCCGGCGGCGATGTGGCGAGTCACCTGGAGTCCGCACTTGAGGGCGTCGTCGTCGTCGATGACAAGACCTTCGGTCAGCGGCTGGTGGCACGGGGAGATGCCACAGCCGCCCTGGCTCTGGGGCAAGCAGTGATCCGTGCGGGCGAATGGGTAGAGACCGCGGGAGAGAACACCGTTCAGAAGCTGCAGAGCCAGATCCAGGAGCTCACCGAGAAGTCTGCCGAGGCAGACCGGCAGCTCGGGGGAATCATCGAGGACATTGAGCAGAGCCGGGCCGCCGTCTCATCCGCCGAGCTGATGGTCAATGACGCATCAGAGGCGCTGCAGGCCAGCACCTCGGCGATCAGAAGCGCAGAAGAGCAGCTGGGGCGGCTCAAGAAGGAGATCACTCGTTCTCAGGAGCGGATCACCGGTTTCGTCCGGGAGATGGAGGATGCTGAGACGGCTGCCCGGGATGCCGCCGAGCAGCTTTCCGAAGTGACCGCCAGGCTGGAGGCCGCTGAGAACGACGACCTGGTGGAGGAGCCCTCCACCGAGGAGCGTGACCGGCTTGCCGAAGCAGCCTCTGCCACACGGCGCGATGAAGTCGATGCTCGGCTGGCCTTACGGGCCGCTGAGGAGCAGCACAAGCAGCTCCTGGACCGGGCAGCCTCACTTCGACGCTCGGCGCAGACCGAGGAACACCGCCGTGAACAGGCGCAGCGCGCCGCCGCTGCACGCAGCCGGCGGGCAGATGCGGCCGAGGAGATCGGGTATCAAGCACAGACCGCCGTGGAAGGCATTAAGGACCAACTCGTCACCATCGATGCTGCTCAAGCAGCTGCTCGGGAGCAGCACGCGGTCTGGAGGTCCCAGGTCGCCGAGCTGACCGAGCGCCGGGCCGGCGAGTCCGACCAGCTCGAGGAGATCACCGCGCGTCTGCATCAAGCGGAACTGAGGAGAACTGAGCTCAGACTGGCGTTGGAGGCCGCGGAGTCACGGGCTGAAGAAGAACTCAGCCTGACCCCGGAATACCTGATCGAGCACTATGGCCCGGACCAGCCGATCCCGGACCCTGAGGCCGATGAGGAGGACCAGCAGTCTGAGCGGCCCTACGTGAGGGCTGAGCAGGAACAGCGCCTGGCGCGTGCCAGAAGAGACCTGAGAGCACTGGGCAAAGTGAATCCGCTGGCTCTGGAGGAACACGCTGCCCTGGAAGAGCGGCACGCCTATTTGCAGGGGCAGCTGACCGACCTGAAGACTTCGCGGCAGGATCTGCTGGACATCATCGCCGAGGTGGACGCCACCGTGCATCAGGTGTTCTCTGAGGCCTGGGAGGACACCAGGGTTCAGTTCGAACGGGTCTTCTCCCGGCTCTTCCCCGGCGGCGAGGGGCGGCTGGAGCTCACCAACCCCGAAGACATGCTCAACACCGGCATCGAAGTCCACGCCAGGCCCCCGGGCAAGCGGATCCGCAGGCTCTCGCTGCTCTCCGGGGGCGAGCGCTCGCTGACCGCGGTGGCCCTGCTGGTGGCGATCTTCAAGGCCAGGCCGAGTCCGTTCTACGTGATGGATGAGGTGGAGGCTGCGCTGGACGACACTAATCTGTCCCGGCTGTTGGTGATCTTCGAGGAACTCCGGGAGAGCTCTCAGCTGATCGTCATCACCCACCAGAAGCGCACCATGGAGATCGCCGATGCTCTCTACGGTGTGTCCATGCGGCAGGATGGCTCGACACGGGTGGTGTCCCAGCGGTTAAGGGACTGAGAGTCCGGCGATCTCGGCGAGCATTCCTTCGACAGAGCCTGCCATAAGGGTGGGAAAGTCCCGCAGGTCAGGTTTGACTGAGACACCTTCGACGATGATCGACTGCTTAGCGGAGTCTCGTACCAGGAGATCTACGAACGCCCATGGGAGCGAGGGGATGCCATGCACAGCATCGATAGCCGTTGAACTGATCCGGTGAGACAGTGTGGCGGAAACAGGCGTGCTACCTTCTTCGCCCAGGAGGGCAAGAGACTGTGTCCGGGATGCGCAGACTCTGAAACGACGGCCGGTCTGCGCACGCTGAGCGGTGAGGTTTTTGCCTTCTTCTCCCGGATATTCGATGCTGTCCGGGTCGAAGGGCCTCCGGGCGTACCACCCCGCCTGACGAGAGATGAGGAACAGATCGGTCTCTGCCCGTGCGTGGTAGGCCTTAATCTCCTCTAAGCTTTGAACTTTGACAGAGCGCGGAACAGTGAGGCCGGCATCGCGCAGAATCTGCTGTGCAATGTGGTGTCGGCGCAGGAGTGAACTCGCACTTGCATAGAAACGCTCATCCATCATCCCGTTGAACCATTTATCTGGCTCACCCTCCTTGTTGGCCACAATGAGACGGGTGGCCTTGTACTCGGTGGTCCAGCCCTGCGCCTGCAGATGCCGAACAAGAGCGTGGGTCCGAATGGTCAAAGCAGAAGCTTCATTGTCGGGTCCTCCCGGGAGGACCTTCTGCACCATGTTGGTCGGTGAGGCAACAGGGTGGAGCTCTGCCTGCTTCGCATCGTCAGCAGAGGCACGCTCAAGGAGCCGCTTCCATGCGGGACCACCCACATCCTTGGGCGTGCCGTAGACGGGATACGTGGAGTTGCTGATGGCCGCGTTGGTGTTCAGCTCGAGGAGGTACGGTTTCCCGGTTGCCTTCTCAACCAGAATGTCGGCCCCACCCCAGTCCATGGTGGGGATCGCCCGGATAGCGTCCCGCGCCACGGTCAGAACTGCCGGGTCAAGCAAGTCCAGGCACTCGCTGGCCTCTCCGCCGCTACTGATACCGCCGACGTTGCGAACTGTCATGCGTTTCCCTTCGGGCAGCACTGATCCGAGGGTAAGCCCCTGCCTGCCCAAGTGCTTCTCCGTGGCCTGATCGACAGGGATCATCAGCATGCAGTTGTTGGGGTTCCTTCTCCTGAGCTCATTCTTAGCCTCGATGAGTTCCAGGACTGTCGACTGTCCGTCGCCTGCTACATGGGGCAGGAGTCGTCGGATTGCTCCGAAGCACTTGTCCGGGGTCGCGACGAGTCGAAACTCGATGCCTTCGATATACTCTTCGACAAGCACGCCACGGCCATCCCTATTAGCATGATGGAAGGCTTGGGTGATCTCCTCGGCCGTATGGGCGTTGACGGTGACGCCTTTGCCCTGCCCGCCGTATCGGGGCTTGACCACCACGGAGGCTCCGAACTGTTTCTGGAGGCGCACCGCGTCTTCGGCAGACGCGACGAGCAGGCCTCGCGGGGTGGGCACGCCGGCGTCTTGGAGCAGCTGTTTCGTCAGGTACTTGTCCTTGACGATCAGTCCGCCGGTGACGGTGTCCGTGCACATGTGGCCACGGATGAGCACCTGCTGACCGTCCTTCTCAGCGATGGCGCTGTAGGTGCCGTACCAGCGGACAGTGGCGCCGTCTCGCTCAGCAGCGCGGGAGGTGACCAGAGTGCCGATATTCCGTCCCTGTTCGATCTGTTGGGCAACGACTGACTGTGAATCGTCGTCGTCGTAGAGATTCGGCTCATCGGTGACGATATCCGGAAAATGATCTGAGAAGCTCATAATAATCCGCCATTTGTTATTGTCGGGCACACAGGATGTGTGGGCTGCTCAAAATAGCTGAGAAACCTGGCGCTTGACTCTGCGCAGGAGGCCACGGAGGGTCGGCGTCTTCATCACCTGGAACTGCTCCATCAGAGGGTCTTCGACCGGCGTCATCACCACCGAGGTGATGACCGCCTTAGTGGTCCCCGTCGTGGCCAAGTAGCCGAGCGCGGAGACAGCGTCAGCCGGACCTGAGACTACTGCTTCGACGCGCTTCCGGCTCGCGTTCTTCACATATCCGGTGAGGCCGAAGCGCCGGGCTCGCTTGCCGAACCATTTACGGTAGCCGACGCCGGTCACACGCCCCCGGATGTCGAATCGGAGTGTGAGTCTCTTACTCTGATGCTCCGGAAGCGTGATCTCCGAGGCAGCCGCAGTGGCCTCGAAGAATTTCTTGGCGACAGGCGCGGGGGTTCCCCACATGGGATACTGAGCGCTGCCGATGGCGGCGTGGGCGTTGAGTTCGATCACCGTGCATCTCTGTTCCCATACCGGCTTGCGGTGATCCTCGATCAGCATATCCAGGCCGCAGAAACCCAGCCCGGGCACGGCCTGAACAGCCTTGACTGCTAGCTCCTTGATGGAGGGGTGCATCTCATCGGCGATCTCAAAACTGTCGCCACCCTGCGAGAGATTCGCGGAGTTGGCCAGCAGAACGGTCTGGCCCGCCTCGGGTATGGAGGAGAACGTCAAGCCTGCTAGCTTGAGTTGATACTGCAGTGATTCGCTGAGTGTGATCGGGCGGGAGCTGAGATGTGGGTTCTCCTGGCGGGCACGGTTCTTGTACTCGATGAGGTCGGCCACTGTGTGCATTCCGTCGCCCGTGACAGAGGCTGCGGATCTGACCACAGAGGCGACGACCTCATCCCCGATGACGACGATGCGGTAGTCCTCGCCGGGAACATGTTCCTCGATGACGAAGTCATCATCGCCCAGCTGGCTCTGCTGGTAGAGAGTGAGCGCGTCTTCCAGCTCCTCCCGGTTCTGAATGTTCGCCACCACGCCAATACCGCGCAGGCCTGCGACCGGTTTGCAGACCACGGGGTAGCCGATGCGGTCCGCGTACTGCACGGCGAGGTCACGGTCTGCTGTGGAGAAGACACGGCCGTGGGGCACCGGCACATCAATGCGCTTGAGCAGGCGGCGCGTCGCCTCTTTGTAGCTGCAGATTGACAGCGCCACACCGCTGGCAAGGGGTGAACGGCCCCATTTGAAACCAAGCTGCTTCTGACTGTTGAGATCAGTGACGACGAACGCGCCGTTGGGATAACGAGTGCTGGCCATGCCGTAACGCAGGGCCTCACGCTCCAGCAGGTGCCCCTTTGTGCCGTCCTTAGGCAGCGGTTCGATAAAAGGGGCGTCCTCGAAGACGTTGGCAGGTTCCCCTTGAAAGTGAGGGGCCGTTGGTTCGGGGGCGACGAAGTAACGGTTCACCTGCGGAAGCTTCGTCTCAAGCATCCTGCCCAGATCGTCCCTGGACGGTGCGTCATGGGCGCTGAACATCACGAATGCTTCTTTGACGGCATCCCTGATGCGTTCGAAGGCTTCTCTGCCGGGGCTCTCCTGCAGCTCCGCGATCTCAGATGCTTCGGAGAGGGTCATCGCATCGATGAAAGCTTGTGCCTGACCGGCGTCGCCCAAGGGAACATCCTTGAACAGTAGGCCTTTAAGGAGCTTTTCACCGACTTCCCAGGCGGCAGCGGGCATAAGAAGATCCTCGCCACCGTCGATGAGTTCAGCCTGGCCGACGGTCGAGATCTCCTGGTCGGCGCGATGTCCCACGACTTGCGCATAGATCCTGCTAGGCCGTGCCATCTCTTCATCGCGTCGGAGTCGGATGAGGCGTACGAGGAAGATCGGGCCTGTCTGACCGGTGTCCTCGGTACGGAGGACGTTTCCGCGGGGTGTGACTTCAGGCAACTGAGGATCCCTTCGAGTAGTTCACGGCAGCTGCTCTGTCATCAACGAGGCAGCCAGCCATCAGAAGTTCCACGAGCGCGGCAAGGACTTCGGGGGTGCCGCTTGCCGTTCCCACAACGTCGCCTGAGACGGCGTCTGAGTGCTCGACACTGATGCGCGCCCCGTAGGACTCGGCGATGCTCGGGAGCTCCTTAGCTACTTGGTCTGCATGACGTAGGCCCTCTACCTCAATCCGGCGAAAGATCGTGCTCACAGCCGCTGGGAGATCAACCTGAGCCTCACCAGCCTGGAAATTCAGAAGCGCGTCACCGATGACATCGCCCAGCCCGGCGTCGGCAGAAGCGTAGGTTTCGATCCGAGGGCGTTCCGAGATGCCGGTGATCAGCAAAGGGAAGGATCCCTGCTGCGGGGACTCGGGGTTTTGTACAGCATCAACGGTGGCACAGGCGAGTCCAGGCACTGCAGCCGCCGTTTGGGTGAACAAAGCCACATCCTCAGCGCTCAGCTCGTGCTTCACGCTGCGAACACCGGTGGAGTCGTCGGTATCCAACTCCACCGCAGCGACTAATTCATCGCCGATAACAAAGGCACGGACGGTTCGCCCAGGCATCTGCTTCTCCACCAGCATTCGGGAGCGTAAGGGAGCTACCTCGTTGCCTTCTTCGTCAAAGGTGAAGGTGAGGCGAGTGGTGGCGTAGCCGGCGGTGTGCGGATTGCTGCCCGGTGTCCTGTCCGCCTTATCGCGTCGGCGCAGTTCGTTGAACGCTGCGCGAAGCTGCTCACCAGAGGTGATATTGCCGATTGCGCGTACGGGGTTCTCGCCGACTCCTTCTCGCAGAATCACAGGGTAGCCAATCTTCTCCGCCCACTTCTCTGCCTCGGAGATGCTCTTCCAGGAGAAGGACGCCCCTGTGGGGGTGGGAAGCTTAGCCCTGTCCAGGAGCGCTCGCTTCAGCCTGTGGTCCTGGGCGAAGGTCACCGCTGACAGTCCTGATGCCTCGGGCACACCATGGGTGTAGGAGAGTTCGGAGGGCACAGCGCTGACAGTTCCGGCCAGAAGCACCTGGCGGGGCAGTGCGAGCGTATTCAGATCGCGTGCGAGAGCTGCGCGGTGGACCTGATAACCGTCGAGGAGCCGTGTTGGCAATGGGACCCCGCCCACCTCGGTGTGAGGCTCGTTCTCGCTGTTCATCGCCGGTTGGCCCCTTTCGGTTCCTGTGCCCGACTCAATCCCTCACATGTTGT
Organism: Nesterenkonia muleiensis; assembly: GCF_003600155.1. Lineage (GTDB taxonomy): Bacteria > Actinomycetota > Actinomycetes > Actinomycetales > Micrococcaceae > Nesterenkonia > Nesterenkonia muleiensis. Next base: position 9,958 of record NZ_QWLD01000038.1, read on the forward strand.
TGCTTTGGCCGTGGGGTCGAAGTCCGTGGGTGGCATATTCATTGCCCCGACAGTATAGGCGTAATTCTCTACTGCCCCCGCCACGACGTTTCTGGCACCGTGAAACTACCGCCGGAGATTCGTGGCCGACCTTCCGGCTGACAATCACGGCTCTGCGGGGGCCTCCGGCGCTGACTGGCGTAATCATGATGATCGCGATATGTCCTAGGCGGGTCTTCCGGAGTGTTATGTCTGCGAGGAGCGTCTCTGGAAGGAAGCCCGTCCCACAGTAGACACGCACAAGGAAAGGGCCGGGACACAGCTGTGTGGCTGTGTCCCGGCCCTCGTGTCACTGAGAGGTTTGAAGTATTACTTCGCGGTAGGAACCTCGGCGCCGTAGGCCGTGGTCTGGTGAGCTACGGAGTCGATGCCGCCCTCTTCGACCTCTTCCTCCACGCGGAAGCCGATGGTCTTGTGGATGGCCAGACCGATGATGTAAGTGGCCACGAAGGTGAACACCAGGGTCACCACGCAGGCTACGATCTGGGCCCAGAGCAGTTCGAAGCCGCCGCCGAGCAGCAGGCCGCCGGAGTGCTCGGGGAAGTCGACCTGGATCAGGGCCTCGCTGCCGAACAGGCCGATCGCGATAGTGCCCCACAGGCCGGCCACGAAGTGCAGGCCGACCACATCGAGGGTGTCGTCGTACTTGCCGTACTTGAAGTCCACGGCGAAGCAGCAGATGACACCGGAGATCAGGCCGAGGATGATCGCACCCAGCGGGTTGACGTAGGCACAGGCCGGGGTGATGGCCACCAGGCCGGCCACAATGCCGGAGGCTGCACCCACCGGGGTCGGCTTCTTGCCGCGCGCCCACTCGGTGATCAGCCATGCCACCAGAGCAGCGGCCGGTGCCAGCATCGTGTTGATCCAGTTGATGCCCGCCTGAGCGGCGTCGCCGGCCTCGCCGACGTTGAAGCCGAACCAGCCGAACCACAGGATGGAAGCCCCCAGCAGCACGAACGGAACGTTATGCGGCTTGGTGGGGGCGAAGTTCGAGCGCGGGCCGATCACCAGCACCAGGGCCAGGGCCGCCAGGCCGGCGCACATGTGGACCACCAGGCCGCCGGCGAAGTCCACTGCCTCGCCCACTGCGGAACCGATGAAGCCATCAGTGAGCAGACCGCCGTCGCCCCAGACCCAGAAGGCCAGCGGGGCGTAGACCAGGGTCATCCAGATCGGCACGAAGATCATCCAGGCGGAGAACTTGGCACGGTCAGCGATCGCACCGGAGATCAGCGCGGTGGTGATGATGGCAAAGGTCGCGCCGAAACCGACATCGAGCAGGCTCTCCTGCTCGGCGAAAGACTCAAACAGGGCGAAATCAGCCGCCGGGTTGCCGAACAGACCGCCGGCAACGGCGTCAGCGCCGGAAATCGCGTTGCCCCACAGGGCCCAGGTCAGGGCCACCAGGCCCATCGCCGCAAAGCTCATCATCATCATGTTCACAGCAGATTTGGTCTGTGTCAGACCGCCGTAGAACAGTGCGAGTCCGGGTGTCATGAACAGCACCAGCGCACCGGCCACGATCACCCATACAACATCAGGTATCTCCATGTGTCCCTCCAGGAAACATCACTCACCGATGACCATCACCGGTGCGAGCTGTACTCCATGGTCGCCTTGACGTGTTTCACCCTGAGTGCCCTTATGTTTCAGGACTGTTAAATCTTTCCGGGGAAAAGGAATTTATCCCTCAATCATCACTCCTCTAGGAGCGCGTCAACAAAAGATTCCGTCTCAAACGGTGCCAGGTCATCAGGGCCTTCACCCAGGCCGATCAGCTTCACCGGCACACCTAGCTGCTTCTGGATCGCCACCACGATGCCGCCGCGTGCAGTCCCATCCAGCTTGGTCAGGACGATCCCGGTGACGTCCACCACCTCGGAGAAGACCTTTGCCTGGTTCAGCCCGTTCTGCCCGGTGGTGGCATCGAGCACCAGAAGCACCTCATCGACGTCGGACTTCTTTTCGATGACACGCTTGACCTTGCCCAGCTCGTCCATGAGGTTGGCCTTGTTCTGCAGCCTGCCGGCCGTGTCGACCATGACCACGTCGGACTCCAGCTCAGCGGCCTTGTCCACGGCTTCATAGGCCACCGATGCCGGGTCCGCGCCCTCCACGTCAGAGGAGACTGTCGGCACCCCGACCCGGGCGCCCCAGGTGGTCAGCTGCTCGGCAGCCGCAGCGCGGAAGGTGTCGGCCGCGCCCAGGACGACATCCTTGTCCTCGGCGACCATCACCCGCGCCAGTTTGCCCACCGTAGTGGTCTTGCCGACCCCGTTGACGCCCACCACCATGACCACCGCCGGCCGGCCGACGGCCTCCGAGGCGAGGCTGCGGTCGAATTCCGGGTCGACCAGCCGGATCAGCTCCTCGCGCAGCATCGCTTTGACCTGCTGAGGGTCCTTGGAGCCCTCCACCTTCACCCGTTCACGCAGGGTATCCACCAGGTCCGCGGTCGGATCGGCGCCGAGGTCGGCAGAGAGCAGAGTCTCCTCGATCTCATCCCAGACGTCGTCGTCGATCTCATCAGCACTCAGCAGCGCCAATAGGGACTTGCTGAAGATGTTGTTGGACTTCACCAGCCGGGCGCGCAGTCTAACCAACCGGGTGCCCAGCGCCTCTGGAGTATCGAGCCCGGGCTCGACGGCGGTCTCTGGCACCTCAAGGTCGAGATCAGCGGGGGTGCCCTCTGGACGGTCGGCCACCAGAGTCGCTCCGTCGGGCTCCTCCGGGGCTCCGGGCGGCAGATCGTCAGGATCCCGGGCCTCGGGGAATCGAGAGCGCGTTGCTGAACGCGAAAGCGGGCGGCCCCTGACCAGGAACAGCCCGAGCAGGCCGACTAGGATGACGCCGAGGACAATGGATGTGATGAAGACTGAGGTTTCCACGCCGACCAGTCTCCCACAGGCGGCTACCTCCTGAAGCGGCTCCGGAGGTTGTGTAGAGCGTTTCTGGCCTGCTGGGCCGCGGGGGAGACACGCTCACCGACCCGATGGATGAGGCTGGACTCGACCTCCTTGGCCAGGGCCTGGAACTTCTCATGCGCGGAGTCGGCAGACTCGGCCGCAGCGATGATCGCGGACTCCAGCTGTTCGATCCGGGCGTTCTGTGCAGCGATCCGGGCATCCCGCTCGGCCAACTGCATGGCCTGGGACTCTGCGGCCTCTTTCAGCGACTGTTCCAGCTCCGCCTGTTTGGCCTGTTGGTCCTGCAAGGAGGAGGAGACATCCTCTAGCAGGCCCAGTAGCTCATGCAGCTCAGCGGCCGAGGGGGCAGCTGAGACGGTTGCCTCTGCCTCGGTGACCCGGGACTCCAGGGCGGAATAGTCCACGGCACGAACCTGCTCCAGACGTTCATAGACGCTGTGCAGCTCTGCGACAAGGTCACGCTGATGCCCGAGCAGTGCGGAGACGACCTGCTGGGCGTTGGTCCCGATATCCTCCGGAGGGAGGATCTCCTCCTCGATACCAGCGCCGTCGGGTTCTTGCTCCGGGGTCGGATCAGCAGCTTCGGGCTCCACATCGTCCTCTGAATCCGGCCGTGGAAGGTCTGCTGGCTGCGGCCCGGTGTGCTCTGTCATGCCTGTGTCTATCCCTCGTCGGCTCTGTGGTGCATGCTCTCAACTGACACGGCTGATCCTACTTGCGGCCGCGCAGAATGTCCTCGAAGCTGCGCCTGTGCCAGGCCCGCCTCTTCCTCTGCGGTGCAGGATCGGAGCTCTCAGCGGCGGAATCTGCGGGATCCGCCGCCGGAGGTGTGACCGAGGGCTGTTCGGCAGACGGCCGGGCAACCGGCTGCGCCGAGTGCAGGCGGGAGGCGACCTCCCGTTCGGTGATGGCCCGGGCCACATCTTCTGGCAGGGCAGCTGCACCGATGTGGGCCGACACCTGCAAGGTGCGCATATCGCTGGGGCCGAGCGCCGGCAGCCCCGCCACCGGAAAGTCAAGCAGCTGCTCCACGAACTCGGCCCGCTGGCCGAAAGAAGCGCCCCGTGCCCGGTGGGCCGCGGAGACAGCGATCGGGCTCTGACGTGATCGAAGCAGGTCTGGAAGCTCAGGATGCCGGGAGAGAGCCCGGCCCGCTGTGCGGTGCACAGAGGCAGCCGCGCGCAGGTAGGCCAGATGAGTGTCCAGCGCGGACTTAATCACCTGGGCATCCTGCTTTTGGCTCACATTGCTACCCTAGAGGTTTGAAAGATCGCCGTCCGGCTCCAGCTTCAAGTTGGGGCTGAACGGGGACGACGCCGCCACCATGAGTCTGTAAGGAAACGCACCCGACGTGTTCAATTCGCTCTCCGATCGCCTGACAGCGACCTTCAAGAACCTCCGCGGCAAGGGCAAGCTGACCGAGGCCGATATCGACGGCACCGCCCGTGAGATCAGACGCGCCCTGCTGGATGCCGATGTGGCCGTGCCGGTGGTGCGCGAGTTCATCGCCCGGATCAAGGCCCGTGCGCTGGGTGCGGAGGTCTCGGAGGCGCTGAACCCCGGCCAGCAGGTGGTCAAGATCGTCAACGAGGAGCTGGTCGGCATCCTCGGTGGACAGACCCGTCAGCTTCAGTTCGCCAAACAGCCTCCCACCATCATCATGCTGGCCGGCCTCCAGGGTGCGGGTAAGACCACTTTGGCCGGCAAGCTGGCGTTCAACCTCAAGAACCAGGGGCACACCCCGATCCTGGTGGCCTGTGACCTGCAGCGGCCCAATGCGGTCAAGCAGCTCCAGGTCGGCGGTGAGCGTGCTTCGGTGCCGGTCTACGCCCCGCACCCCGGCGTCAGCTCAGAGGCCGAGGCACCCACCGGAGACCCGGTGGCCGTGGCTCGTGACGGCGTCGCCCAGGCCAGGGAGAAGCTGCACGATGTGGTGATCATCGACACCGCCGGCCGGTTGGGCGTCGACGAGGAGCTGATGCGCCAGGCGGCTAACATCAAGGCCGCCGTGGGTGCGCACGAGACCCTGTTCGTGATTGACGCGATGATCGGTCAGGACGCGGTCAACACTGCCCAGGCGTTCAATGAGGGTGTGGACTTCACCGGCGTGGTGCTCACCAAGCTCGACGGTGATGCCCGTGGCGGCGCGGCCCTTTCTGTGGCGCGAGTCACCGGCAAGCCGGTGATGTATGCCTCCACTGGTGAGGGGCTGAAGGACTTCGAGGTCTTCCACCCCGACCGGATGGCCCGCCGCATCCTGGACATGGGGGATATCCTCAGCCTCATCGAGCAGGCCGAGGCCAGCTGGGACAAGGCTGAGGCCGCCAAAATGGCTAAGAAGTTCGCCGACCAGGAGGACTTCACCCTGGAGGACTTCCGGGCTCAGATGCAGCAGATCAAGAAGATGGGCTCGATGAAGAAGCTGCTGGGCATGATGCCCGGTGCCGCTGGTATGCGGCAGCAGCTGGAGCAGTTCGACGACTCCCAGCTGGACCGGGTCGAGGCGATCATCAACTCGATGACCCCGCATGAGCGCAACGCACCGAAGATCATCAACGGTTCGCGCCGGGCCCGCATCGCCGCAGGCTCCGGGGTGCACGTCTCTGAGGTCAATCAGCTCCTGGAGCGTTTCGGCCAGGCGGCCAAGATGATGAAGAAGATGGCGTCCGGCTCAGGTATGCCCGGGATGCCTGGAATGCCCGGTGGGGCGATGCCCGGGATGCCAGGTGCAGGCGCTGGTGGCGGAAAGAAGAAGCAGAAGAGCAAGGCAAAGAAGAAGAAGGGCGTCTCCGGCAACCCGGCCAAGGCAGCCCAGCAGGCCCGCGAGGCCGAGCAGCGCCGGGTGAGCCGTCAGATGGACGGGTCCAGCTTCGGCGCAGGCGCCGAGGACTTCAACGCTGAGGACCTGAGTCTTCCCAAAGGATTCGAGAAATATCTCAAGTAGCACCGCAACATGCGATTCTCCGCCAGATCTGGCAGAATGATCAGGTACTTTGCTCAGGTTCGGTGAGCACCCTCTACTCTCGCCGGCCCGAACAACGTTCTAGCGCACGGCAGACGCTGTTTGCATCACCCCACGCAGCAGGTGCCTCAGTGCGCGCCCCAAGACATACAGGAGAAACCACACAAGTGGCAGTCAAGATTCGTCTGAAGCGAATGGGCAAGAAGTTCGCCCCCCAGTACCGCGTTGTCGTCGCCGATTCCCGCGCCAAGCGTGACGGCAAGAACATCGAGGAGATCGGCAAGTACCACCCCACCGAGCACCCCTCATTCATCGAGATCGAGTCCGAGCGGGCCCAGTACTGGCTCTCAGTGGGCGCCCAGCCCACCGATCAGGTCAAGCAGCTGCTGACCGTTACCGGCGACTGGCAGAAGTTCAAGGGCCTCGACGGTGCCGAGGGCACTCTGCAGACCAAAGCTCCCAAAGAGGAGTTTGTTGCCCCCTCCAAGGGTTCGGTGATCACCGAGAAGGCTGAGAAGCCCGCTGCTGAGGAGACCCCCGCAGAGACTGAGGCTCCTGCTGAGGAGAAGGCCGAGGCATGAGCACCGACGCTGCGCTCACCGACGCACTGGAGCACCTGGTCCGCGGAATCGTCGACTCACCCGATGAGGTCGATGTCCGCCGCAAGGGCGGACGCCGCTACGACACTCTCCAGGTCCGGGTCGATCCCGAAGACCTGGGTCGGGTGATCGGCCGGGCGGGCCGAACGGCCAAGGCTCTGCGCACGGTGGTCGCAGCGTTGCCCGGCGGCACCGACGTCCGGGTCGACGTCGTCGACACTGACCGCCGCCGCTGAGGTGGAAGAAGGCTCTGAACGTCTGCGGGTTGCCCGCGTCGGCAAGCCCCACGGCATCCGTGGTGAGGTGACCGTCCAGCTCTTCACCGATCAGCCCGAGGACCGGCTCGCTCCAGGGTCGGTCCTCATCTGCGAGGCCGGCAAGGACACCGCCGACAGGACTACTTCCACACTGACAGTCGCCACCCAGCGCTGGAACAAGAAGATCTGCCTTCTCGGGTTCGAAGAGATCCCCGACCGCAATGCCGCCGAGGCGTTGCGCGGCTCCGTGCTCCTGGCCGATGTGGCAAGCCATCACGACGAGGACGAGGGCTGGTACTCCCACGAGCTGGAGGGACTCAGTTGCCTGACTCCGGAAGGGGATCAGCTCGGCGTCGTCCTCGAACTGGTCACCGGGCCCGCCCAGGATCTGCTGCTGGTCAGAACTCAAGCAGGTGATGAGGTCATGGTGCCCTTCGTCGAGGAGATCGTTCCGGAGATCGACGCCGTGGCCGGCCAGATCACCCTCACTCCGCCCGAAGGTCTCTTCCCGTGAGCCCGGAGCCAGAAATCGTAGGGCTTTCGAGTTGTCGTGGGGCTGTAGGCCTACGCAGATTCGATAACCCTACGAAAACTAGGGGCTACTGATATGCGTATCGACCTGATCTCGATCTTCCCCGAGTACTTCGACGTGCTGGACCTCTCGTTGATCGGCCGTGCACAGCAGGATGGGGTGCTGCAGATCCACCGGCACAACCTGCGTGACCACACCGAGGACAAGCACCGCAGCGTGGACTCCCCGCCGGCCGGCGGCGGCGCGGGCATGGTCATGAAGCCAGAGCCCTGGGCCAGGGCCTTAGAAGTGGTCCTGGCGGACACGAACCCCGCGCTGCGACCCACGCTGGTCATCCCCACGCCATCAGGCGAGCTTTTCACCCAGGACGCGGCCACACGGCTGGCCGAGCAGCCTCATCTGGTCTTCGCGCCGGGGAGGTTCGAGGGCATCGACGAACGGCTTACCGCCTGGGCCGCTGAGCACTTCGAGGTCCTCCGGCTGAGCATCGGCGACTATGTTCTCAACGGGGGAGAGGCGGCCTCAGTGGTCATAGTGGAGGCCGTCACCCGGCTCATCCCCGGAGTGATCGGCAATGAGGCCTCCCTACAGGAGGAGTCGCACAGCGAGGGCCTGCTGGAGTACCCGGTCTACACCAAGCCTGCCCACTGGCGCGGACTGGACATCCCCGAGGTGGTCCTCTCCGGCAACCACGCCAAGACCGCACAGTGGCGTCGCGCCCAGGCCGAGGAACGGACTAAGAGTATCCGCCCCGACCTCTGGCAGCGGTATCAGTCTTCCTGATCAGCGCTCGTGTCCGGGTCAGTGCCGGCCTCGCCGAGCTTCTGCTCCACAAAACTGCGCATAGCGCCCATCTGCTCGGCGGGAATGAGGAACTGATGCTCGCTCATCGGGTCCAGCACCACACCCACCCCGTCAAGGGACTGCACCAGGGAGATCCCGTTGGTCTGCACCACGTAGGGAGCCTGCTCCTGATGCTCGCCGGCGGCCTCTTCGGTGGTGAAGAGCACCGGCAGGGCATTTCCGTCGTTGTCCTGGACCATCAGCAGGTTCGCCCCCTGCTCGCCCTGAGGATCCGCTGAACTGGCCACGAACACCGGACTGTTGAGGAAAGAGTTGAGGACTTTGGTCACGTCCTCCTGGACGAAGCCCTGCTCCGTCCGGTTGTCAGCGGCCTCGATCAAGGCTTGCTTCAGCTCAGGGACAGTATCAGTCGGTGTATCAGTCATCATCAGTCACTCTCAGGTCTCAACTCGTGGTGTACGTCAACAGGCGGCAGCTGCCGCTGATGTCCACGCTACGGGAGTTCAGCCCAGCACGCGAGGTGTGGCATAATAGAGGGCTGTGCCTACTGGGCGCCGACTCTGCCGCAGGGGATAGGTGCCGGACAGATGGGCCCCACCGGAGCGACCATTCCTCGTCCGGTGGACTTCACGCCTTATATGACCAGCGCCGTGCGCCTGATGCGCCGCGGTCCGGGTCCCTGACATCAGGGCGCTGACCTGCGGCAGTGCTCTGGAGGAGAACCAATGCAGAAGCTTGATTTTGTCGACGCAGCCAGCCTGCGCAGCGATATCCCGGATTTCGCCCCGGGCGATACCGTCAACGTCCATGTGAACATCGTGGAGGGCAAGACCACCCGTGTCCAGGTGTTCAAGGGCTATGTGCTCGGCCGCCAGGGCTCCGGCATCGGCGAGACATTCACCGTGCGCAAGGTGTCCTTCGGCGTCGGCGTGGAGCGCACCTTCCCGGTGCACACCCCGGTGATTGAGAAGATCGAGGTCGTCGCCCGCGGCGATGTGCGCCGCGCAAAGCTGTACTACATGCGGGATCGCCACGGCAAGGCCGCCCGTATCCGTGAGAAGCGCGAGTCCCAGGTGGCACGTGCTCAGGGTCAGGACGTTGAGGAAACCGTCGAGGCCTGATTCCTCACTACTACGACGCCGCCCGAACGCACCACGTGCCCCAGAGTTTCAAGGTGACCGAGCACGGCTCGGTGTCCCGGGGAGGTGTTGTTCCGGTCGCGCATACATATGGTGCCGCCTTTCGGTCGCGTGCGGAGGCCGCGGCCGTCATGCCTAAAGTTCCGATGGCGGGCGTATGAAGCGGTGGCTGCTGGCGGGGGGCGTCGTGGTGGTGCTGGGAGTGCTGGTGAGCACTCTGGTGCGTCTCTTCGCGGTGGACATCTACGCGGTGGACCAGAACTCCATGGATCCGACCCTGCGCGACGGGGAACGCATTGTGGTGGCCAAGGACTACCCGGGAAGCGACGGTGTGCAGCGAGGTGACATCGTCGTCTTCGACGGCGAAGGGTCTTTCAGCCCGTATCAGGGCGGCCCCAGCCTCTCCAGAAGCGTCGAGACCTTGGGCCAGTGGCTCGGGCTGGGCACCGCACCGGATGTCTATGTCAAGCGAGTCATCGGCGCTGATGGTGACCTGGTGGTCTGCTGCGATGAGACCGGACGGCTCAGCGTCAACGGTGAACCCGATGAGGAGCCGTACCTGGCCGCGCCGCCCAGCGCGGAGAATCCAGCCTCTGAACTCGGCTTCGAAGCGTTAGTGCCCGAGGGCCGGATCTGGGTGATGGGGGACAACCGGGACGACTCCGTGGACTCCCGGGATCTGCTCGGTGCCCCCGGCGGCGGTATGATCAGCCAGGACCGCATCATCGGTCAGGCCACCTCCGTCCTCTGGCCTTGGGCGGAGCGGCGCGAACTTCAAGGAGGCAGGCAGTGAACGCTGCACAGGATCAGGCAGCCGCCTCCGACCCGGAGCAGGCCCCGAAGCGGAAGCGGCACTGGGCGGTGTCCTTCCTCATCGAGCTGATCGTGATCGTCGGGCTGGCGATCGTGATCTCCTTCATCATCAAGACCTTCTTCCTGCGGGCCTTCTACATCCCCTCAGAGTCGATGCAGCCCACCCTGGAGGTCAACGATCGGATAGTGGTCAATCTGCTGGCACCAGGTGTGATGGACGTCCAACGCGGCGATGTGGTGGTCTTCGAGGACACCCGCAACTGGTGGGGAGGCCCCACCCCGGAGACCAACGCAGTGCAGGAAGCCCTGATCTTCATCGGCCTGGCGCCGGACACCTCCAGCCACTACGTGGTCAAACGCGTGGTCGGCCTCGGCGGTGACCAGGTGGAGTGCTGCGACGAGTCAGGACTCATCACGGTCAACGGCCAACCAGTTGAAGAGCCCTATCTCTACCCAGGAAATGAGCCCTCCACGGCCGGTTTCGAGGTGACTGTGCCCGAAGACCACGTCTGGCTGCTGGGAGACCACCGCTCTGCCTCCGCCGACTCCCGGTCCCACGTGGACGAACCTGACCAGGGTGCAGTGCCGGAGGAGGACATCATCGGCCGGACCCTGAGCATCGTCTGGCCGATAGACCGGTGGGGCGGGGGAGGAACAGACCGGGAGCCCTTCGAGCAGGTGCCCGACTCCGAATGAGCCCAGCTGCCAACGCCACCCTGCTGCCTGAATTGGCGCTGGCGGCTGAAACCGGCGCCCGGCGTATCGCTGGTATCGACGAGGTAGGCCGGGGCGCTTTGGCCGGTCCGGTGACAGTGGGCGTCGTCGTCATCGATCTGACCATGCTCGGTGATGAGGAGCTTTCCCCCACCACCGGCGTATGGCCGCCGCTGGAGGGTGTGCGGGACTCCAAGCTGCTCTCCGCGCAGGCGCGCAGGAGGTGGCAGCCTGCCATCTGCGAACAGGTCAGGGCTTTCAGCGTCCAGCACTCGCCTGCCGAGCAGATCGATGCTGTGGGGATTACCGCGGCCATGGGGGCGGCCGGGAGGTCCGGGCTGGAGGCGGTCCAGGGGCAGTTGGCAGCGGCTGGGAGCCCCGGGGTAGACCTTGTGCTGCTGGACGGTGTGCACGACTGGCTGCGGGCGGGCATTCCGGTGCGGACCATGGCCAAGGCGGACACCATGGCGCTCAGTGTGGCCTGCGCCTCAGTGCTGGCGAAGGTGGAGCGCGACTCGCTGATGATCCAGCTGGCCGGCGAGCATCCGGAATTCGGCTGGGACTCCAACAAAGGATACGGCTCCGCGGCCCACCGGGAGGCGATCCGTTCCTCCGGACCCAGCCCGTATCACCGCAGGTCCTGGAATCTGGGGTCGGAGCCACTGCCCGGTCTCTGAGCTGGTCCCGCTGGCGGGCAGAGCCAGCTCAGCTCTCGGCCAGCTGACGCTGGCCTTCGCGCCTGAAGTGGTCCCGCTGGCGGGCAGGCGGACCCCTGATCTCTGGGACTCATACGAACGCGGAGTGCTTGTGTGGGCCAGGTCAGGGACCCGCTCAGTCCCCGACGTGGCCCGCACAAACGCCAGCGCGTTTCTACGGGTCCCTGACGTCGCGGCTCCCCTCGGCCAACTGGCGCTCGCCTTCACAGCTAAAGCAGTCCCGCTGTTTTCCCGCTGAGGTTCGGTGGCCCTTTGCGATGACAGGTTGTGACGACAGTTCCGGCAGGAAGCGGGTCAAAGCGCGGTCGTAGGAGGCTGCCGAGCGGCGGGTCTTGGTCTGGCCGGTGGGGTTTTCCCCATCCTCGGCAAGAACCCCTGCAACACGCCGGGCTCTCCACAGGATACTCATTCTCCTGACGCAACCGCGCCTGCTGGGCCCATGCTGGTGCTCATCACGGACAGCGGAGAGGAGCACCATGCGGGCCAAGGACCGGACCGGGCTGCTGGGCGAGGAAAAGGCTGCCGAGCATCTTGTGCAGCAGGGCCACCGCATACTGGAGCGGCGCTGGCGGACCAGGGCAGGTGAGTTGGATCTGATCACGGTGGACGGGCGTGAGCTGGTGGCGGTGGAGGTCAAGACCCGCCGCGGCATCGGCTACGGTCATCCTTTCGAAGCGATCACCGAGCAGAAGCTGCTGCGTCTGCGACGGCTGCTCAATGAATATGCCGCGGAGCACCGTATGCGGCTCACCAGGCGGCGGATCGACGCGGTGGCGGTGATTCTGCAGCGCAATCATCGCAGTACAGAGCCTGAAGCAGTGCTGGAACACCTCAAGGACCTGTCATGAGTATGGGCAGGGCACGCTCAGTGGTGCTGATCGGAATGGAGGGCCGGATGATTGAGGTCGAGGCCGACATTGGCCAGACTCTGCCGGCCTTTGTCCTGCTCGGACTGCCCGATGCGGCGCTGCGTGAAAGCCAGGACCGCGTGCGGTCAGCGGCGAAGAACGCCGGGGTCGAGCTTCCGCGGCGCAGACTGACCGTCAACCTCTTTCCCGCCTCCCTGCCCAAGTCCGGCTCCGGTCTCGATCTGGCAATCCTGATGAGTGCCTGGGCAGCGGATGGACAGGTGGAGGGCACCTCCGAGGTGGTCTTTCTCGCTGAGCTGGGACTTGACGGCAGACTCCGGCCGGTCAAAGGGGTGCTGCCGGCGGTGGCCGCAGCAGCCGAAGCCGGGGTGGGCACCGTAGTCGTGTCCTCACTGAATGCCGCCGAGGCCGCGCTGGTGCCCGGGGTTCAGGTGCTGGCGGCCGACCACGTACTGCAGGTGGCGGCCCACTTCCGGACTGCCAAAGCCGGCGAAGCGCCCATCAGCCATGTTCAGGGGCTTCAGCGCCTCACCGGAGGCCTGGCGCATCACGACGACGCCCCCGACCCGCCAGAGAGCAGAGACTTGGCTGAGGTGCGTGGCCAGCTCCACGCGCGGTTCACCCTGGAGGTGGCTGCTGCAGGCGGACACCACATGATGCTCATCGGTGCCCCGGGAGCGGGGAAGACCATGCTGGCCGAACGGCTGCCCTCGATACTGCCCCTGCTGGATGAGCAGGAGGCCATGGCTGCCACAGCCATCTCCTCGATCAGTTCCGGCGCCACCAGCGTAACGCGCCTGCAGCGCCGCCGTCCTTTTGAGTCCCCGCATCACAGCGCCACAGCCGCATCGATCCTCGGCGGAGGCAGCAGAGTCCCTGCTCCCGGGGCAGTCACCCGGGCGCATCTGGGCGTGCTCTTTCTGGACGAGGCCCCTGAGTTCCAACGCAACGTGCTCGACTCTCTGCGTCAGCCGCTGGAAACTGCCACCATCACTCTGCACCGCTCAGCCGGGCACGTCACCTATCCGGCTGACTTCCAGCTGGTGCTGGCTGCAAACCCCTGCCCGTGCGGTATGAACGTGAAGGACGGCTCCCAGTGCAGCTGCTCGGTCGCACAGCGGCGAAACTACCTCAGCAGACTCTCTGGACCGCTGCTGGACCGCATCGACCTACAGATCCAGGTGGAGCGCCCACACTCAGCTGAGCTGGCACCGGCCGAGACGGGTGAAGGCTCCGCGACAGTAGCCCAGCGGGTGCAACAGGCCCGGGCTCAGCAGGCCGATCGACTGGCCCCCTACGGACTGCGCCTGAACTCTCAGGTCCCGCTGCATCTGCTTGCCAACGAGCTTCGGCTTCCCAGATCCTGCCTGAGAGCCCTGGACACGGCGCTGGACCGTGCTCAGCTCTCCTTGCGGGGCTATGTCAGGGTGCTGCGCCTGGCATGGACTCTGTCAGACATCTTCCACAAAGACCATCCGGATGAGGACGAGATTGATGCGGCGATGCAGCTGCGCCTGGTCGGGACGAGCAGATAGGGAGTGAGCTGATATGGCCGGAGGACAAGTCTGGGCGCAGAAGGATATCCGCGAGTCTCGGGCGGCTCTGTGCCGTCTGATTGAGCCGGGGGATCTGCTCGGGACGGTGACCATCCGTTCGCTGGGCGTTCAGCAGGCAGAGCACCTGATCCGCTCCGGACAACGGGCCACACACGCCCAGCAGCAGACCGTGGGCGAGGCGGCAGAGGCCGCCGGGCTGGGTCCCCGGCAGCGAAACCTGGCTGATGCCCTCGACCGGTGGAGGACTCGTCTGTCCCAGCTGGGCGGACCCATGATGCTCGACGCCCTGTACCGCAGAGGTGGCGGAGTCATCGTGCCCGAGGACCAGGTCTGGCCGGAGCCGTTGCATGATCTCGGTGCCGCTGAGCCGATTGCCGTGTGGTTCCGCGTGGCGGCGCAGGACAAGGAGCCCTATGAAGAAGCCGCACTCCGTCTGCCGCGTCCAGGCCGCAGCATCGCACTGGTCGGTTCCCGGGAGATGACGGACTACGGCGGCAGAGCTGCTTGGGAGACGGCGAGCGAACTGGCCGCACACGGCGTCTGTGTGGTCTCCGGGGGCGCATACGGGGTCGACGCCGCCGCCCACCGTGGTGCCCTCGCATCAGGGCAGGAAGCGGAGGCGTCGACGCTGGCCATCCTGGCAGGTGGGGTAGACCGACTCTACCCCGCCGGGAACGAACGTCTTCTGAAGCAGGTGATGGAAGCCGGAATGATCCTGAGCGAAATGGCACCAGGATCGGCTCCCACTCGGCACCGGTTCCTGCAGCGCAATAGGATCATCGCGGCGCTGAGCGCAGCCACCGTGGTGGTGGAGGCTCGGGCGCGCTCCGGGGCGCTCGCCACCGCCCATCATGCTTTGGAGATCGGCCGGCCCGTTGGAGCGGTGCCAGGGAGCATCTACTCTGCCAGCTCCACCGGCTGTCATCAGCTGCTGCGGCAGACCCCGGCACAGCTGGTCACCGACGCTGCTGAGGTGATGCAGCTGGTCGCCGATGAGGTGGCGGACACGGTGCGCCAGGAGATCGATCACCCGATGCTGCCTGGTCCTGCTCAGGCCGAGAATCCGAGGTTAGAAGTTGACGGACTCAGCGATCTGGAGCGCAGGATCTATGACGCACTTCCGGTCCGTAGGTTCACCCCAGTGGGCAAGCTCTCCGAAGTTGCAGGGCTGCCCGTCCCGCAGGTCCTCAGCGGCCTCACCCGGCTTCACCGAAGGCACCTTGCCAGGGCTGACGGCGGCAGCTGGGCGCGGGCCTCCACCAAAGCATAGCCAGCCGGGCCTAGACTGCCGGTATGGCAGAGATAGGCGGTGACCCCTTGATCGAGCAGTTCGCTGCTCATCTGCGTGATGAGCGGCGGCTATCCGGTCACACGGTGCGCGGATACACCAGTGATCTCTCTCAGCTCAGCGAGCACTGCGGGGGACTGCAGAACCTCCGGCTGACGGTCCTGCGCACCTGGTTGGCCGACGTGCACTCAGCCGGGCTGTCCCGCAACACGCTGAACCGCAAGACAGCCTCGGTCCGCGCCTTCACCGCCTGGGCCTACCAGCGCGGTCACCTGAAGGAAGACCCCGCAGTGCGTCTCAGATCTGCGCCACGGGGTACTCACCTGCCTGATGTGCTGCAGGCTGGACATGTCGAGGAGCTCACCGACTCTGTTCGAGCCATGCGCGAAGCCTACGCGCGGATACAGGACCAAGACCCGGTGGGGTGGGCGGTGGCCGTCCGGGATGAGGCGATGATCGAGCTGCTCTATGCCACAGGCATCCGCGTCTCTGAGCTGGTCGGCCTGAACCTCGACGCGGTGGTCACAGAGCGCAGAATGCTCCGAGTGCTCGGCAAGGGCCGAAAGGAACGGATGGTTCCGTTCGGCAATCCTGCGCGGCGCGCCCTAGAGAGATGGGTCCAGCAGTCCCGGGCTGCGCTGGTAGGTCCCACCAGCGGCGTCGCCCTGTTCCTGGGCCAACGCGGGTCACGCATCGATGTTCGCGTGGTGCGCAGAGTGGTCGATGAGGCTCTGTCAGCACTCGGCACCACCTCGGCCAGGGGCCCGCATGCGCTCAGACACACCGCAGCCACACATCTGCTCGACGGCGGCGCAGACCTGCGAGCCGTTCAAGAGATGCTGGGACATTCCTCCCTGTCCACTACGCAGGTCTATACGCATATCTCTGTGGACCGCCTGACCAAGGCCTATGCCCAGGCCCATCCCCGCGCGTGAGCGCATATCCTCCACCGTCTGTTAAGATTGTCGTGAACTCCATCCACGGATGTGCAGGTCCCGGTCGTAGGGGAAGACGTACCGAGACGCACAAGTGGAGGATGGAAATGTCTGAATACGTGGCCAGGGGTGTCCTGCACATCCACTCGGCACCCAGCGCGCTCTGCCCCCATGCCGAATGGGCAGTGGCGTCCGTTGTTGATGCCCGGGTTGATTTCACCTGGACAGAGCAGCCTGCTGCGCCCGGAACCCACCGTACAGAGCTGAGCTGGCAAGGTGCCCAGGGTCTCGGTGCCAAGCTCGCCTCCGCGCTGCGTTCATTGGGGCATCTGCGCTTTGAGGTCACTGAGGGGCCCACGCCGGGCTGTGACGGCTCCCGGTGGTCGCACACCCCTGACCTTGGCATCTTCCACGCGACTGTCGACACTGCCGGGAACATTATGGTGTCTGAAGACCGCATCCGCTATGCCTACGAGCTCGGGGCCGGGGATCCCACCGTGATGTACCAGGAGCTTTCGCTGGCGCTCGGCGAAGCCTGGGACGAAGAACTGGAACCGTTCCGCCATGCTGCCGAAGGAGCTCCGGTCCGCTGGCTTTCCCACGTCGGTTGATTTTCCGCCGCCGGGACTGCCTCAGGTAGGAGTGAAGGCCAGCGCCAACTCGCCGAGAGCGTGGCGGGGTTTCCCCGCCCGCGGGATGGACTACACAGTCCTGAACGCGGCCACCGCATTGTGACCGCCGAAGCCGAAGCTGGAGCAGATTCCGATCTGCTCACCTGGGTCCAGATCGCGTGCGCTGCCAGCGACCACATCGAGCGGGATCTCCGGATCCTGATTGTCCAGATTGATGGTCACCGGGGCTTTTCGCTCGGCCAGCGCCTTGACCGTCAGCACGGACTCGACCGCTCCAGCGGCGCCCAAGAGGTGACCGGTCTGTGATTTGGTGGCAGAGACGCACACCTCGTCGAGATGGTTGCCGAAGACGGCCTTCATGGCGGTGTACTCCGGCACATCGCCCAGCGGGGTGGAGGTGGCGTGCGCGTTGACATGGGTCACATCCTGCACAGAGGCTGACGCTGAGGCCAGTGCCCGGCGCAGGGCGCGGGTCGCGCCGAGTCCGTCCGGGTCAGGCGCAGTGATGTGGTGGGCATCGGAGGTGACCGCGCCGCCGGCCAGTTCGGCGTAGATGGTGGCACCGCGGGCCCTGGCGTGCTCTTCGGTCTCGATGACCAGCGCACCAGCACCTTCGCCCATGACGAAACCGTCGCGGTCCACGTCATAGGGGCGGGAGGCCGCACCCGGGTCGTCATTGCGGCGGGAGAGCGCCTGCATATTGGCGAAGGCAGCCAGCGGCAGTGGGTGGATGGCGGCTTCGGTGCCGCCGGCCATCACCACGTCCACATCACCGGTGCTAAGCATGTCCAGGGCCATGATCAGAGCCTCCACACCTGAGGCACAGGCCGATACTGCTGTGCGCGCCCCGGCTTTGGCTCCCAGCTCCAAGCTGATCGCTCCGGAAGCGCCGTTGGGCATCAGCATCGGGACAGTCATCGGCAACACCCTGCGGGGGCCCTTTTCGCGCAGGGTGTCCCAGGAGTCCAGCAGAGTCCAGACCCCACCGATACCCGTGGCGAAGCTGACACCGACCCGCTCCCCATCGAGCTCCGCACCCTGGAGACCTGCATCGGCCCAGGCTTCTCGGGCGGCGACCATGCCGAGCTGGGTCGAGCGGTCCATCCGCCGGGTCTCCGGACGAGCGAGCACCTCGGCAGGCTCCACGGCGACCTCTGCGGCGAAGGTCACCGGCAGCTGATACTTCTCCACCCAGTCCTGCTGAAGGGTCTTGGCGCCGGCGGTCCCGGCCAAGGCGGCGTCCCAGGTGCTCGGCACATCACCCCCGAGAGGAGTGGTGGCACCGAGTCCGGTGATGACTAGACGGCGTGACATGGGATTACCTCGTAAAGGTCGCGGGCAGCGGGTCGGTCAGCGGGCTGGAAACTTAGCCCTGGGCGTTGGCGATGTACTCGACGGCGTCGCCCACGGTGGTCAGATTCTTGACCTCCTCATCGGGGATCTTGACGTCGAACTTCTCCTCAGCGTTGACCACAATGGTCATCATGGAGATGGAGTCGATGTCCAGGTCCTCGGTGAAGGACTTCTCCAGCTGGACCTCTTCGGTCTCCAAGCCGGTCTCCTCCTCCACGATCTCAGCGAGTCCGGCGAGGATTGCATTCTTGTCAGCCACTGTGGGCTCCTCTCATATGTTGCGGATTGTGTGGTGCAAAATCGTGCATGTCTAAACTTACGGGATTCGGATGACTTGGGCCCCGTAGACCAGCCCCGCGCCGAACCCGATCTGCAGCGCCAAGCCTCCGGAGATCTCCGGGTTCTCCGCGCGCAGCCGGTGCAGCGCCAGCGGGATGGAGGCCGCCGAAGTGTTGCCGGCATCAACGATGTCCCGTCCCACCAGGACATGGTGAGGAAGCTTCAGCTGTTTGGCGAGTTCGTCGATGATCCGGATATTGGCCTGATGCGGAACGAAAGCCGTCAGGTCCGAAGCGGCGATACCTGCTTCCTCCAGAGCCTGCTTGGCCACTTTGGCCATCTCCCAGACCGCCCAGCGGAACACGGTCTGCCCGTCCTGGCGCAGGGTGGGCCAGAATTTCTGCTCACGGTCCAGCAGCGTTGCCGCATCGCCTGTGGTTTGAGCGTCGAACAGCGCATCGCGCAGCCGCAGCAGGGAGTTGTCCATGGAGACCGCCGTCCACTTCTCACCGTTGGAGCCGATCACTGAGGCGGAGATTCCCGGACTGTCGGAGGGTCCGACGACCACTGCGCCCGCGCCGTCACCGAGTAGGAAGCTGATGGAACGCTCATAGTTGTCGATGAAGTCTGAGAGCTTCTCCACGCCGACTACCAGGACATGCTCGGCGTGGCCGGAGCGGACCAGCGCGTCGGCCTGGGCGATGCCGTAGCAGTACCCTGCGCAGGCTGCGGAGATGTCGTAGGCAGCTGCCGGTGTGGCACCGATCCGGTCCGCCAGCTCCGCCGCGGCCGAAGGCGTCTGGTAGGGGTGGGTCACCGTGGAGACCAGTACGGTGTCCACCTGAGAGCCCTCGATTCCGGCGTCCTCCAGGGCTTCGGCAGCGGCTTTCTCGGCCATATCTACCACCGAGACCTCCGCCGGCGCCCGGTGTCGGGTGACAATGCCGGTGCGCTGGCGGATCCACTCATCGGAAGAATCGATCCATTGGCAGATCTGTTCGTTGTCGATCAGAAGCTCAGGGCGGTGGATGCCCAGGCCGAGCACTGCGGTGGCGTCGACGGGTGTGGTCGGTGTCAGAGTGATGGTCGCTGGTGTGGTCACTGTGCGTCTCTTCGGCTCGGAGGTGTTCAGGCGGTCGTGGTCGTCAAGCGCTGTGTTCGGCGATGAAGTCTGCGGCGGCGCTGAGATCGGCAGGTGATTTCACCGCGAGGGTCTTGGTGCCTTTCAACCCGCGTTTGGCAAGTCCGCTCAGCGTGCCCCCGGGCAGCAGTTCCAGGACCCCGGTCACCCCGGCGGTGCGCATCGCTTCCATGCACTGATCCCAGCGAACTGGGCGGGTGACCTGGTCGACGATCCGGCTGAGCACCTCTGGGCCGGCATGGACCTGTGCCCCATCCCGGTTGGAGAGCAGGGCCGCAGAGGTGTCAGCGGCTCGCACCGACTCGGAGGCAGCCGCGAGCACCTCTTGGGCAGGCGCCATGTATTCGGTGTGGAAAGCCCCCGCGACTTTCAGCGGGATGACCCGTGTCCTGGTTGGAGGATTCTCTGCCAGCTGATCGATGCTGGCTTGGGCGCCGGCGGCCACGATCTGCCCGCCCCCGTTGACATTGGCCGGGGTCAGCCCGGAAGCTTCGATGCTGGCGAGCACCTCATCCTCCACACCGCCGAGCACGGCGGCCATCCCAGAGGGAGCGGCGGCCGCGGCCTCGGCCATCGCACGGGCACGTACCGCGATCAGCTCCAGAGCCTGACGGGGACTCAGCGCCCCGGCCAGTGTGGCCGCGGGGATCTCGCCCACCGAGTGGCCGGAGACCAGCACTTTGTCGCCCATATCGGCCAGGCGCTGCGGTGTCAGGCCCAATGACTGCGCTGACAGCAGCGAGGCTGCGACAATCAGCGGCTGAGCCACGGCAGTGTCGCGGATGGTGTCTTCGTCGGAGGCGGTGCCGTGCGCGGTGAGGTCTGTGCCTGCATACTCTGAGAACTCCACCAGGAGGTCGGCGGCTTCCTGGTCTTCAAGCCACTCAGTCAGCAGGCCGGGGGTCTGGGAGCCCTGTCCCGGGCATACGATCGCTAGCACAGCCTCCACCTTTCCATTACCCGGGTGTGAACATCCCTGTTCAGGGAGACCATGTCCGCGGAGTGAACTTGTATATACCCTACAACCGGCCCAGGGAGAGCGCAGTCTGGAGCACATAGGCGTCCCGTGGTTCCATCGGATCCCAGCCGGTGACTTCAGTGACGCGCTTGAGCCGGTAGCGCACTGTATTGGTGTGGACGAACAGTTCACGGGCGGTGGCCTCCAGTGAGTGCCCGGCGTTGACATAGCTGTCCACCGTTTCCAGCAGCCCGTGACCGGCAGCATCCAGCGGAGTGTAGATTCTGGTGGTCAGTGAGTCTTTCGCATGAGGGTCGCCGGCCAGGGCGCGTTCAGGCAGCAGCTCCTCGGCGGCTGCCGGTCTGGGGGCCCGGCTCCAGGCCGGCACGGCGGAGTACCCGGCGAAGGCCGACTGTGCACTCCGGGAGGCTCCGGAGATGGGGCCCTCGTGCTCGGAGTAGACCACCGGGCCTTCACCGAAGTGCGGGAGCACGCGGTTCAGCCCCTCATCCAGGCTGGTGACCCCTCCCAGCAGAAGGATCAGTCGGTCGCCCTGTACCCCGACCACGGCATCGGTGGCGAAGCGCACGCACTGCCGGCGCAGATGGGACAGGAACACGGCGTCGCTCTGATCAGGTGCGGCACCGACCACCACGACGACGCCGGCGCCGGACTGCCAGCCCACGGCGGCAGCTCGGGAGGCGACCTGCTCCACCGGCTCCGCCCTGAGCACCGCGTCCACCAGCAGTGCTTCGAGACGGGAGTCCCAGGCGCCTCTGGATTCGGCGGCGCGAGCGTAGACGTCTGCGATGGCGAAGGCCACTTCGCGAGAGTAGCGCAGCACCGCTTCCAGCATGGGCGGCTGATCCTGCTCAGGCATCAGGCCTGGCAGCCTGGACTCCACAGCCTCCACAATGGTGCGGATCAGCTGCAGGGCGCGCTGCAGGCTGATGGTGCGCATCAGGTCTGTGGGGGCGGGTCCCAGCAGCTCATTGACCAGTGGGAGTGAGCGGGCTGCAGGGTCCTGCAGCCAGTTGGCCAGACCCGCTATCCCTCGCTGGGCGATCAGCCGCAGCGAGGCCCGCTCCTCGGTGGAGAGTTGGCTGTACCAGCTCAGCCGGGACTCCAAGTGCTGCCCCACCTCAGTGGTCAGCAGTCCAATATTGCTGCGCAGCACCTCCAGGGCCTCCTCGGAGACCCGAACCGTCTCAGGAAGCCGTCCTGTGTCAACACTCATATCGACTGAGCTTACGTTGTCGAATCTCTACAAACTACCGATTGCCCTCTGTGGACGGGAGGCCCGCGGAAACACGGCCGAGCGCGTGGCGGAGTTTCCCCGTCCGCGGGACCGGCTCAGGCGTCTCCTCCGGCGGTGCCGGAGGTGCCGGCACCGGCATTGGTCAGATCATACTTCTCGATGGCCTGGGCGGCCTTCTTGTTCTTGCCCAGCATCTGGAGCGCGCGGACCACCATGGAGTGGGAGTCGATGGTGAAGTGCCGCCGGGCCGCGGCGCGGGTGTCGGAGAACCCGAAGCCGTCGGCACCGAGACTGGCGAAATCATGGGGCAGGAACTGACGGATCTGGTCCGGCACCGACGAGGTGTAGTCGGTGGAGGCGATGATGGGTCCCTCCGCCGCTTCGAGCTGCTGGGTGACGAAGGGGGCCTCGGGCTCGCGCTCGGGATCGAGCATCGCAGCCTGCTGCACCTCCAGGGCCTGACGGCGCAGTTCGTTCCAGCTGGTCACGCTCCAGACATCAGCGCAGACACCCCAGTCATCGGCGAGGATCTGTTGAGCCTCAAGGGCCCACGGCACCGAGACCCCCGAGGCCAGCAGCTGCACCTTCTCACCCTCGCCCTCGCCGGGCTTGAGCTTGTATATGCCGCGCTTGACGCCTTCGACGTCCAGGTCCTCGGGTTCGGGAAGGTGGGTGACCGGCTCGTTGTACACGGTGAGGTAGTACATGACGTTGTGGTCGCCGTCGTGCTCGCCGTACATCTCGTAGAGGCCGTTCTCGATGATGTGGGCGATCTCGTAGCCGAAGGCCGGGTCGAAGTGCTTCACCGCAGGGTTGGTGCCGGCAAGAACGGGGGAGTGGCCGTCCGCGTGCTGCAGGCCCTCACCGGTCAGCGTGGTGCGCCCGGCGGTGGCGCCGATGATGAACCCGCGGGTCATCTGGTCGGCTGCTGCCCAAAAGGAGTCTCCGGTGCGCTGGAATCCGAACATCGAATAGAAGATGTAGAACGGGACCATCGGTTCGCCGTGGGTGGCGTAGCTGGTGCCGGCCGCGGTGAAGGCCGCGGTGGCGCCGGCTTCGTTGATGCCGGGGTGCAGCATCACCCCCTGAGGCGACTCCTTGTAGGCCAGCATCAGCTCACGGTCCACCGAGATGTAGTTCTGACCCTTGGGGTTGTAGATCTTGGCGGTGGGGAAGAACGAGTCCATGCCGAAGGTGCGGGCCTCATCCGGCACGATCGGCACGATCCGCTGGCCGAACTCCTTGTCCCGCATGAGGTCCTTGAGCAGCCGGACGAAGGCCATCGTGGTGGCGGCCTTCTGCTTGCCGGAGCCCTTCTTGGCCCCGGAGTAGACCTTTTCCCCGGGCAGCTGAAGCGTATTGGCAGGCACCCGGCGCTCCGGCAGGGCGCCGCCGAGCTCCTCGCGGCGCTCCCGCAGGTAGGCGACTTCCTCGGCATCCTCTCCGGGGTGGAAATAGGGCACCTGATAGGGGTCCGCTTCGATCTGCTCGTCACTGATCGGAATGCGTAGGGTGTCGCGGAAGCGCTTGAGGTCGTCCACAGTGAGCTTCTTCATCTGGTGGGTGGCATTGCGCCCCTCGAAGCTCGGGCCGAGCCCGTAGCCCTTCACCGTCTGGGCCAGGATGACCGTCGGCTTCTCCTTGGCCTCCACGGCGGCCTTATACGCGGCGTAGACTTTCTGGTAGTCATGGCCGCCGCGCTTGAGCCCCCAGATCTCATCATCGGACATCTCGGCGACCATCTCCTTGGTCTTGGCCGAGCGGCCGAAGAAGTGCTCACGGACGAACTCGCCGGACTCGGCCTTATACGTCTGGTAGTCGCCGTCAAGCGTTTCGTTCATGATCTGGACCAGGGCGCCGTCGTCGTCCTTCTCCAGAAGCTGGTCCCACTCTCTGCCCCAGAGGACCTTGATCACGTTCCAGCCCGCGCCGCGGAAGAACGCCTCCAGCTCTTGGACGATCTTGCCGTTGCCCCGCACTGGGCCGTCCAGGCGCTGCAGATTGCAGTTGACCACGAAGTGCAGATTGTCCAGCTTCTCATTGGCGGCCAGCTGTAGCAGGCCGCGGGACTCGGGTTCGTCCATCTCGCCGTCGCCCAGGAAGGCCCAGACGTTCTGGTCCGAGGTGTCCTTGATGCCTCGGTGGTGCAGGTACCGGTTGAACTGCGCCTGGTAGATGGCGTTCATCGGCCCCAGGCCCATGGACACTGTGGGGAACTGCCAGAACTCCGGCATCAGCCGCGGATGCGGGTAGGAGCTCAGCCCGTAGGGCGCTTTGGAGACCTCCTGCCGGAATCCGTCCAGGTGCTTCTCGCTCAGCCGGCCCTCCAGGAAGGCCCTGGCGTAGTTGCCGGGGGAGGAATGTCCCTGGAAGAAGATCTGATCCCCACCGCCGGGGTGGTCCGCCCCGCGGAAGAAGTGGTTGTGCCCCACCTCGTAGAGGGTGGCGACGCCGGCGTAGCTGGAGATGTGCCCGCCTACCGAGATGTCCTCATGCTGGGCGCGGTGCACCATGATCGCGGCGTTCCAGCGCAGCAGCCGACGGTACTTGCGCTCGAGGTCCTCGTCACCGGGAAAGTCAGGCTCCTGGTCCACCGGAATGGTGTTGACGTAGTCAGTGGTGGTGACCATCGGGACGCCGATGGACTTGGCACCTGCCCGCTGCAGCAGAGAGCGGATGATGTATTCGGCGCGTTCGGTGCCATGGGTCTCGACCAGCTGATCGAAGGATTCG
Source organism: Nesterenkonia muleiensis (assembly GCF_003600155.1). Taxonomy (GTDB): domain Bacteria; phylum Actinomycetota; class Actinomycetes; order Actinomycetales; family Micrococcaceae; genus Nesterenkonia; species Nesterenkonia muleiensis. The sequence goes on from NZ_QWLD01000038.1 coordinate 34,465, forward strand.
ATCCATTCGCCGGTCTCCTCAGGGTCCATGTCCGGAAGCCTGTCAGTCAGGCCGCTGCGGATGTGGGATGTCTCTTCACCAGCGCTCACAATGGGCACCTTTCTGAGGTTGTCGTACCTGCCCCGCTGATGTGCAGGGCTGTTCGAGGTCTTGGCCTGGCCCGTGCAGGTGGCGGGCAGACCCGGTGTTGTGGGCAACTCTACCGGTTTCATAATGTGTCGTACTTACCGCTGAGCGCGAATTCCGCGTAACGTGGACTCCGTGGGACAGAATTACGATGCCGCCACGAACGTTGTAGACCAGAAGAGTCTGCTGGACGAACTCGGCTTGCAGCCCGATTCGCTGGTGCAGGAGATCGGTGCTGACAGCGACGTTGACCATGCCTTGCGCGATGCGCTGGACGATCTTCTCGACGAGCCGCTCATTGACGAGGACGAGCAGGAGGTCGTCGACGCGGTGCTGCTGTGGTTCCGCGATGGGGACGATGATCTCACCGATGCCTTAGTGGATGCCCTGACCACGTTGGATGAGGACGGGGTGGTCTGGCTGATGACTCCGCGCTCCGGCAGGCCCGGCTACGTTCCTCCGGTGGAGATCCAGGTCTCGGCCACTGATGCAGGACTGCACGGCACCTCCTCCGCAGGGGTGAGTGCGGACTGGTCGGCCAACCGCCTGGTCCACCGCAAGTCCTGGTCATAGGCTGGCACCCGGTGGACACCGCACGACGGCGCCCCGTGCCCGGGCAGCCCGCGCCCTGGTTTGTGCTGCGCAACCAACACGGTGAATCCGTTGAGCTGGCAGCACTGGCAGGGGCACCGGCGGTGGTGATGTTCTTCCCTTTGGCCTTCAGCCGGGTCTGCGGCGCCGAGCTGTCGGAGATCATGGGGCGCTGGGCGGAATTCGCCGAACTCCGTGCCAGGCTGCTGGCGGTCTCCTGCGACTCAGTGCACACTCTGAGGGCCTTCGCCGACGAGCTGGGCGGTGTGCCCTTCGACCTGCTGAGCGACTTCTGGCCCCATGGCGCGGTCTCTGATGACTATGGCGCTTTTGACCAGCGGCAGGGATTCCCGGCCCGGGAGACCTTTGTGCTCGATGCTGAGCTCACGGTGCGGCACAGGGTCTCCGCCGCCCACGACCACGCCCGGGACCTGGACCAGGTGCTCGGCGCGCTGAGGATGTAGAACGTGCCACCCAGATCAGGCCGACGCGGTCCAGCGGGCCGAACAGCCTCAGCAGGAACCGACTTCCGGGCCGTTGAGCCTGCCCCGCTGATCCTCCTGAAGGGCTCCGAGGACTACGTCGCCGCCCGGGCCCTGGACCGTGTCAAAGCGGGGCTGAAGGCTCAGCACGCTGCCCTGGAGTACACCCGCCTCGATGTCTCGGCAGCCACTGCCGGAGAACTCGCCACCCTAGCTTCGCCCTCGCTCTTCGGCGAGCCCCGGCTGATCCTGGCCGAGGATCTCGCGGAGATGAACGAGACCTTTCTGGAAGATGCGCTGCGCTTCCTGGAGGAACCGGCAGACCCGGAGGTCACCCTGGTCCTGCGGCACAGCGGTGGCAACCGCGGTAAGAAGCTGCTCGACGCGGTGAGTTCCCAAGGCGTCGTCGTCGACTGCTCCCCTGTGAAGAGCGACGGCGACAAGCTCGACTTCGTGCGTCAGGAGTTCCGGGACCAGGCTCGCAGCATCCACCCCGAAGCGGCGAGGGCTCTGGTGGCCGCCGCCGGCTCAACCCTCTCCGACCTCGGCAGCGCGGCGAGTCAGCTGATGCGTGATGTGCCCACGGATATCACCGCTGAGCATGTGGAGAAGTACTTCGGGGGCAGGGTGGAGGCCTCGGCCTTCAAAGTTGCCGATGCGGCCTTCGCCGGGCGGGGAGAGGCCGCGCTGCGCCTGTACCGCCATGCCGTGGCCACCGGAGTCTCGCCGGTGGCTGTGACCGCAGCACTGGCGATGAAGGCCAGGCAGGTCGCCGCCCTGGTGGACCACCGCGGAGCGCAGGGGGAGTTGGCCAAGACTCTGAAGATGGCGCCGTGGCAGCTCAAGCAGGCCTCTGAGACCGCGCGGCGGTGGTCCCCGCGCGCGGCCGCCGATGCGGTCGAGGCGGTGGCTCAAGCCGATGCTGAGGTCAAAGGCGTCTCACGGACTCCCGAATACGCCGTGGAGAAGGCCATCGGGGCAATCTCTGGTAAGATTCATGGCTAGTGTCTAGGGTCCGGTTCAGGGTCCTGCGCTGCCTGACGACGGCAATCAGCACGCTGAGCTCATGGGCCCCTCTACCTGAAGAGTCCAGCGTGAATCGCCAAGGTGCCCCACACCACTGAAAACTTCCGCCGTCGTGACGTCCGCCGTGCGGTGGATACAGGCAGTGCTCGTCATGACAAACACAAGAAGCTAAGGAAACACACCTGTGGCAAATATCAAGTCCCAGAAGAAGCGCATCCTCACCAACGAGAAGGCCCGCCTGCGGAACCAGGCGGTGAAGTCCGAGCTGAAGACTGCCATCAAGAAGGTCCGCAAGGCCGCAGCCTCCGGCGACAGGGACGCCGCTGCGGCCGCCCAGCGGGAAGCTTCCCGCAAGCTCGACAAGGCCGTCTCCAAAGGCGTGATCCACAAGAACCAGGCTGCCAACCGCAAGTCCGGCCTCGCTCACATGGTGCAGAGCGTCTGACTTCTCATCCTGCAGCGGGGCCTCGCACGTCACTGTGTCGTGCGGGGCCCTCGCTCTAGAATGACCCCTATGCGAAGGACGGATTGAACACGTGAGTCCGAAGGCCAGCAGTGCACTGGTGCCCGCTCAGACTGCCCCCGGCGCGATCCGCAACTTCTGCATCATCGCCCATATCGACCACGGCAAGTCGACCTTGGCCGACCGGATGCTGCAGCTGACCGGCGTGGTGCAGCCGCGTGACATGAAGGCCCAGTACCTGGACCGGATGGACATCGAGCGCGAACGAGGGATCACCATCAAGTCCCAGGCGGTGCGGATGCCCTGGGAGTATGCCGGTGAGACCTTGGCCTTCCACATGATCGACACCCCCGGCCATGTGGATTTCAGCTATGAGGTGTCCCGGTCCCTGGCCGCCTGTGAGGGTGCGGTGCTGCTGGTGGACGCCGCTCAGGGCATCGAGGCCCAGACCCTGGCCAACCTCTACCTGGCTATCGAGCATGACCTGGCGATCATCCCGGTGCTGAACAAGATCGATCTGCCTGCGGCCCAGCCGGACAAATACGCCGAGGAGATCGCCCATCTGATCGGGTGCGAACCAGACGATGTGCTGCGGGTCTCGGGAAAGACCGGCGAAGGTGTGGAGGCGCTGCTGGACCGGATCGTCGAGGAGGTCCCTGCGCCCGAGGGCGAGGCCGCGGCGCCGGCCCGGGCGATGATTTTCGACTCGGTCTACGACACCTACCGCGGAGTGGTGACGTTCGTCCGGGTGGTCGACGGCCAGCTCAGCCACCGGGAGAAGATCCAGATGATGTCCACCGGGGTGACTCATGAGCTGCTGGAGATCGGGGTCTCCAGCCCCGAGCCGGAGGCGGCCAAGGGACTCGGCGTCGGGGAGGTCGGCTACCTGATTACCGGGGTCAAGGACGTCCGGCAGTCGAAGGTGGGCGACACGGTCACTTCGGCGAATAAGCCCGCCTCAGCGATCGTGGGCGGCTATGAGGAGCCCAAGCCCATGGTGTTCTCCGGGCTGTTCCCCATCGACGGCTCGGACTTCCCGGTGCTGCGTGAGGCGTTGGAGAAGCTGCAGCTCAACGACGCCGCCCTGAACTTCGAGCCGGAGACCTCCACCGCTCTCGGCTTCGGGTTCCGCGTGGGTTTCCTGGGACTGCTGCACCTGGAGATCACCCGCGAGCGGCTGGAGCAGGAGTACAACCTGGATCTGATCTCCACCGCCCCGAACGTGGTCTATCAGGTCACCGATGAGTCGGGCGAGGAACATCAGGTGACCAACCCCTCAGAGTTCCCCGAAGGGAAGATCTCCGAGATCCGGGAGCCTGTGGTGGATGCGACCATCATTGTGCCCGCTGAGTACATCGGCGCGGTCATGGAGCTCTGCCAGGGCCGCCGCGGGTCCATGGAGGGGATGGACTACCTCTCTGAGGAGCGGGTGGAGATCCGCTACCGTCTGCCGCTGGCCGAGATCGTCTTCGACTTCTTCGACCAGCTGAAGTCCCGCACCAAGGGATATGCCTCGCTGAACTGGCAGGCCTCGGGGGACCAGGAGGCAGACCTGGTGAAGGTGGACATCCTGCTCCAGGGCGACAAGGTGGATGCCTTCAGTGCGATCACCCACCGTGATCATTCCTACGCCTACGGGGTGAAGATGGCCTCCAAGCTCAGGGAGCTCATCCCGCGCCAGCAGTTCGAGGTGCCCATCCAGGCGGCCATCGGGTCGCGCATCATCGCCCGCGAGAACATCCGTGCCATCCGCAAGGATGTGCTCTCCAAATGCTACGGCGGCGATATCAGCCGTAAGCGCAAGCTGCTGGAGAAGCAGAAGGAGGGCAAGAAGCGGATGAAGATGGTCGGCACCGTCGAGGTGCCCCAGGAGGCGTTCATCGCCGCGCTGAGCTCCGATGAGGGCAACGCCAAGGAGAAGGCGAAGAAGTGAGTCCGATCATCGGGTCCCCGGTCATACTCCTGTTGGCGTATCCCACCTCCATGGGTGTGGGATACGCCAACACGGTAGGGAGAAACGGCGTCATGGAGGACCATGCCCTCTGCACTGCCCCTTGGTGACCCGGTTCCGGCTGACGGGACTTTCCCTGAGCGGGTGCTCACCGCTCTGCCGGGCCGTGCCGAGAAGCCTCTGGGACTTTATGTCCACATCCCGTTCTGCTCGGTGCGCTGCGGCTACTGCGACTTCAACACGTACACCGCTGCCGATCTGGGTCCCGGCGCCTCCCGGCAGTCCTATCCGGACACGCTGATCGCTGAGCTGGAGTTCGCCCGCAGAGCGCTCGACGCCGCCGGCGCACCAGAGCGTGCCCTGTCGACCATCTTCTTCGGCGGCGGCACCCCCACGCTGCTGCCGGCTGAGGACCTCGCCCGGATCCTGGCCCGGGCGATTGACCTGTTCGGCCTCAGGGACGGCGCTGAGGTCACCACCGAGGCCAACCCGGACACGGTCACTGCGCAGACTGCCCACGTCCTGGCGGAGGCCGGCTTCACCCGGCTGAGCCTGGGTATGCAGTCGGTGGTCCCACAGGTGCTCAGCACACTTGACCGCACTCATCAGCCGGAGAATGTCCCTACCGCGCACCGTGCGGCCAGGGACGCTGGCTTGGAGACCTCCCTTGACCTGATCTACGGCACTCCCGGAGAGTCCCTTCAGGATTGGCGCAGCACTCTGGAGGCCGCGGTGGCGCTGGAACCTGATCACATCAGCGCCTACTCGCTGATTGTCGAAGAGGGCACAGCGATGGCGGCGAAGATCCGCCGCGGTGAACTTCCCGATATCGACTCCGATGACCACGCGGATAAATACCTGCTGGCTGATGAGCTGCTCGCCGGCGCCGGGTATCAGTGGTATGAGGTCTCGAACTTCTCGCGCAGTCAGGGCACCCGCTCCCAGCACAATCTGAACTACTGGCTGGACTCTGACTGGTGGGGCGCCGGTCCCGGCGCCCACTCACATCTGGCCGGTATGCGCTGGTGGAATGTCAAGCACCCTGCCGCCTACGCCCAACGGCTGCACCAGGGGCTCTCACCTGGACACGGACGGGAGCTGCTGGAGGCCGAAGCCACTGTTCTGGAGCACCTGATGCTGCGGCTGCGGATCGCCGAGGGCCTGGACATCGCCGAATTCAACGCTCTGCCCGGGCTGACGGCGGGCGGAGGCGCCCCTGTTTCGCGGGATCAGCTGAGCCGGCTTGCTGCGGAAGGACTCATTGACCCTGATGCGGCGGACCCTTCGGTCGCCTACTCTGAAGGTCGTGCAGTGCTGACCCTGAGCGGACGGCTGTTGGCTGATGCTGTCACTCGGCGCTTCATCGGGCTTTGATAACCTCAAAGGGTTATATTTTCAGATTATAACCTGATATGGTTATCTCATGGATCAAGATGCTCCGGTCGCTCTCATTGCTGATGTCATCGGGTCCAGACAGCAGGCTGATCGCGCTGAACTTCAGCGCGGGGTCGAGGCCGCACTGGACCGGATAGCAGAGGCCGTCCCGCCCACAGCGCCCTTCCGCGCCACAGTGGGCGATGAATTTCAGGCGGTCTACGCCACCCGCAATGAGGCGTTGCGGGCCACACTGTTCGCCGGGCTGCTTCCCCAGCACGGGGATCTGCTGCGCTTCGGCCTGGGGGAGGGGGAGGTTGGTCCGGTGCCCAGTGCCACATCCCCAGATATTCAGGACGGCCCTGGATGGTGGCATGCGCGTGAGGCGATCGAGAAGGTTGAGGACCAGCAGAGCCGCTTCCCCTTCCTGCGCAGCTGGTACGTCAGTGCAGCGCCCCGGCAGGACACCCCGGTCAACGCCTACCTGCTGACCAGAGATCAGCTGATGGCAGGGCTCAGTGTCCGTGCCCGGGACTATGCTCGTGGTGTGGCCCAGGGGGACAGCCAAAAGACAGTGGCTGCCGAATACGGAGTCTCCCAGCCGGCAGTCTCCAAACTTCTGCGGGACTCCGGTGCCCATGCCGTCGTCGAAGGGTTCAGGATGTTCTCCTGAGCCACAGCGGAAGGAGGACCAGCAATGCTGCTGCTCGCTGCGATCCTGACCATCGTCGGAGCCGGAGACGCCCTCCGGGTGCTGCTGCGGGGGCGGGTCCCCACAGCGGCCGGAGTGGCGGGACTCGCCTCGCTTGCGCTCATCGTGCTGTGGGGGGCGTTCCTGATGTCTGGCTCGCCCTGGTGGCTGACTGCTCTGTGCCTGCTGCCGGTGCTGATCTGGTTCCTCTCGGTGCCGGTGGCCGAAGACGCTCCGGGTCGGTCAATCCGTACAGCCGGTCCCAGAGTTCTTGGATTCCTGCTGCTAGCTGCGGTGCTGACGGTGCTGGGCGAAGAGCTCGCCGAGCCCACAGATCGTCTCAGCTTCCCCGAGCGTTGGCCCTTCAGTCCGGAGTTCGCCGTTCTGGCCGTCGGCATCGGCCTGTTTCACGGTGTCAGCGCCAACGCCCTGGTGCGTCTGGCCCTGCGTGCTGAGGGGCGAGGCAGCAGGCAGCGGACGGGGCGCAATGGCCAGGATGCGCTGCTGGTCGAGAGGCCCCAGCTCAAAGGTGGACGCTGGATCGGTCCGTTGGAGCGGATCGCGCTGACCGGACTGCTGGTGGCCGGAGCATACCCGGTGGCTGCGGGGCTGATCGCGGCCAAAGGCATCGTGAGGTTCCCTGAGATGCAGGAGGATAGGGCAGAGGGCAACAAAGCTGAATACTTCCTGGTGGGTAGCTTCGTCAGCTGGACCATGGCGATCCTCTGCGCAGGACTCCTCTGGACAGCGCTCTGAGCATGCGACTGGGCCGGCGGGTGAAGCGGTGAGTGTACGGGAAATAGATGGCGGACCTAGATAGTTAAAATTTTGAAGAGCGGCAATTGTCTCCGCAGATAACTGCCCACAGACATCACCCAGGAGGTTCCCCCGATGAGCGACCGGACCACATTGCCCACCCACACCCTCGACCCTGAGCGCACTCTCTCGGCCGCGACCGGAATGGACGCCGTCACCCTGAGGGTCGGGGACCTGGATCTGATGAGCTCCTACTACAGCGACGCCCTGGCTCTGGAGCCGGTGGAGGAACGCGCGCAGGGCCAAGAAGTTCACCGGGTCCTGGGCAGGGGGGACACCCCGATGATCCGGTTGACGTCCACCCCGGGCCTCCCAGCGATCAACCCGGGGGAAGCTGGCCTGTTCCATACCGCGTTCCTGTTCGACGACGCCGCGAGCCTGGCAGCCACCGTCTACCGCGCCGCACAGGATGACCGCAGCCGGTTCGCCGGCTCCGCCGACCATTTGGTCAGCGAGGCCTTCTACTTCACCGACCCCGAGGGAAACGGCATAGAGCTCTACACAGATCGCGACCGCTCACAATGGAGCTACGCCGCAGACGGAGAACTGCAGATGGCCACCGAGTACCTCGACCCCCAGGCATACCTGCGCCGCCACCTCACCGAGAGCACCGTCGAGGCAGGCCCTGCCCTGCCGGGAAAGGTGGGCCACGTGCACCTTCAGGTCGGCAATATTGACCAAGCCCGTGAGTTCTACGTCGACATCCTTGGATTCGAAACCACTGTGCGCAGCTACCCCGGTGCGCTCTTTGCCTCTGCCGGGGGCTATCACCACCATGTGGCGATGAACACCTGGAACAGCGCCGGTGCCGGGCCACGGGCCGCCCGCCTGGGGCTCGGCAACGTGGCCATCACCGTACCCGGGGTAGACGACCTCGAGGGTCTGCGGCAGCGACTCCGCAGGGGAGACATCAGCTTCGCCGACAACACCACCTCGATCACGGCAAAGGATCCGTGGGGCTCTCAGGTCACCGTCAGCACACCTGGAGCGTCAGCCTCCGATCTTCTCCAGCGTTGACCGCTGGGCGTTCACCCCACGTCCGGGAAACATCACTACGGTGGTGAGGTACCGCCGCGGCGAGTGCGGCGTTGTCGGAATAGGGCAGAACGGGAAAGCGAGAGATGACCATGGCCACTCACACAGTCGATCTGCATATCGATGACACCGGCGGTTCCGGCCGCCCCGTGGTGCTGATCCACGGCTGGCCCCTCTCAGCGGAATCATGGGCTGAACAGACAGAGGTGCTCAGCGCGGCCGGCTACCGGGTGATCGCCTATGACCGCCGCGGTTTCGGCCGCTCGGAAAAGCCGGTGGGCGGTTTCGACTACGACACGCTGGCAGACGACCTGCACCGTGTCCTCAGCTCCCTGGACCTGCAGGAGGTGACACTGGTGGGCTTCTCCATGGGAGGCGGCGAGGTCGCCCGATACGTCACGCGCCACGGCACCGGGCTCCTGCATTCGGTGGTCTTCGCCGCTGCAGTTCCCCCGTACCTGCTCAAGAGCGAGGACAACCCCGAGGGTCCGCTGGACAGCGAAACGTTCCAGGGCCTCCGCGACGGCCTCGCGCAGGACCGGGAGAGCTTCTTCGAAGAGTTCACCACAGGGTTCTTCTCCGCCGGTGATCAGCTTAAGGTCAGCGAGGACCATCGGCAGCAGGCACTGCGACTGGCACACCAGTCCGACCAGACCGCAGCGTTGGGATGTATGGATGCGTGGGGCACCACCGACTTCAGGGCCGACCTGGAGAACATCACCGTGCCCGCCCTGGTGATCCACGGCGACAGTGACGCCACCGTCCCGGTGGAGGGCTCCGGGCAGCGCACACACCAGATCCTTGGGGACTCCGAGCTGGTGGTGATCGAGGGGGCGCCCCACGGGCTCAATGTCAGCCACGCCTCAGAGTTCAACGCCGCGCTGCTGGCTTTCCTGGCGCGCTGAGGGCCGTAGTGGGTGCGCCCTTGGGTGCATGCTCCTGGCGTCGCACCCTCAGGGAACCGTAAAGTGGTCAACTGTGGCGAGCACAATCGATCTCAACAGCGATGTGGGGGAGTCCTGGGGCACCTGGCGGCTCTCCGATGAGCAGATGCTGGATGTGGTCTCCAGTGCGAACATCGCCTGCGGATCCCACGCGGGAGATCCGCTGACCATCCGCAGAACCGCTGCCACCGCGGCGTCGAGCGGGGTCGCCATCGGTGCCCACATCGGCTACCGTGATCTGGCCGGCTTCGGCCGCCGGTTCATCGACTACGATCTCGATGAGCTCGCCGCAGAAGTGCTGTTCCAGCTCGGCGCGCTGGAGGCCATGGCCGCCGCCGCAGGATCGCGGATCAGCTATGTCAAGCCCCATGGGGCGATGTACAACGCCATCACCACCCACAAGGACCAGGCCAAGGCGGTTGTCGACACCATCGCCGAGTACAACGCCCAGCTGCCGATCCTGCTGCTGCCCGGCGGATACGCCTTGGAGTACGTCCGGGCCCAGGGCCTGCGCGGGGTCTCGGAAGCCTTCGCGGACCGCGCTTACAATCCCGATGGCACCTTGATGTCCCGCCGCGAACCCGGAGCCCTGCTGCATGATCCCTCAGAAGTGGTAGAGAACATGCTGCGCCTGACCCAGGACGGTGTGCTCATGGCCCACGACGGCACCCGCATCGAGACGGAGGCCGAGAGCATCTGTACCCACGGCGACAGTCCCGGGGCGGTGGCCATGGCCCGGGCAGTGCGGGAAGCCCTTACCGATGCCGGCGTCGACATCCGAAGCTTCGCGGCCTGATCAGCGGATCAGGCGGAGATTGACCGGATAGCGGTAGGGCCGGCCCTTATTGCACTCAGCTCCGCCGATGACGCCGGAGACCGCCATATAGGCCCAGACCACCACACCGCCGATGCCGGCGATAGCGGCGATCGAAGGGATGAACGCCAGACCGTAGAACACCAGCATGATCACTGTCAGCGGCCAGGTGAAGTTCAGCGCTTCCTTGGACTCCTGGGCGGTGAAGGGCCCACGTTCGCGGAACAGCAGATGAATGATCAGTGAGGGGACGCACCCGGCGACAGCGCCGAAGTGCGAGATCATCGCCCAGCGAGTGTCCTCCTCACGGGTCAGCATAGAAGCTGAAGGGGCGGGGCGGGTGCCGCCGGAGGAGGTCCTCGGCTTGCCGTTCTGCGTGGTCACTGACGTTCTCGTGTCCTATCTAGTGGGTCTGGCGGTTTCTCGACGGCTCAGTCGTACGTTAATTCTATGTTGCCGACCTTGATGCCAGCTGACACAGCCAGGGCGTGTTCGATCACCATCAAGGTGCGAACCGAGCGGGCTCTGCCCGCCGGCGGGACCAGCGGGGCTCTTCAGGCGTGATGGCGCGCGTCAGCGTGCCGAGAGCCGAGCGGGCTCCGCCCGCCGGCGGGACCAGCACGTCACGTCACGAAATCAATCAGCTCTTCGACCCGGCCCAGCAGGCTCGGCTCGAGGTCCGCATAGCTGCGCACCCGTCCTAAGATCTGCTTCCAGCCCTGCGCGATGTCCCGCTGGTCGGCATGCGGCCAGCCCAGTGCCCGCAGTGTGCCGACCTTGATATCAGTGCCGCGGGGCACCTGCGGCCATGCTCGCAGGCCCAGGCGTTCTGGCTTCACAGCCTGCCACACATCCACATAGGGGTGGCCCAGCACCAGCACATTACCGGCGGCCCCGGTGAGGTCCATGGTCTCTGCGGCGATCCGCGACTCCTTGGACCCGGTGACCAGATGATCCAGCAGCACCCCGAGCCGCCGCTGCGGTCCCGGCTGGAAGTCGTGGACCGCAGCCGCCAAGTCATCGGCGCCGTGCAGCGGTTCGACCACGATTCCCTCACCGCGCAGATCATCGCCCCAGACCTTCTCCACCAGTTCGGCATCATGGGTGCCTTCCACCCATATCCGAGAAGCACGAGCAGTACGTGCCCGCCGCGGCTGATCCGCGGCGAAAGACCCTGAGGCGGTGCGCCTGGGCCCGGCGCGCTCGGGGGCGGTGACCGGGACGACCAGCTCCACCGGCTGCCCGTCGACCAGAAACCCGAAGCCCAGCGGGAAGGAGCGCTCCTTGCCGTCATAGTCGCGCAGCCGCACCAGCCGGATCCCGCCGGAGGCCTCAACGCCGACGATGACACCCACCCAGCCGGAGGCCCGCTCCTCCACCTCGGTGCCGATCGCGGCAGGCACCTGGGGCAGCGAGCGGTGCTGCTGGCGTCGTCGTTCTGTGAGGTCTTGGCCGCCCCAAGAGCTCCAGTCGGTGGGGAAGTATGCGCTCATAGCGGTTGAGAGCCTAACATTTCGATACAATTAGCAGTCGAGTTTCGAGAGTGCTAAGGAGGTGCCGTGTCCGATACCAGTACCAGGCGGTTGCAAGTGCTGCGCGCCATCGTGGAGGACTATGTCCAGACCCGCGAGCCGGTCGGGTCCAAAGCGCTGGTCGAACGGCACAATCTTGAGGTCTCCCCGGCCACTATTCGCAATGACATGGCCCAGCTGGAGGAGGAGGGGCTGATCGCCGCTCCGCACACTTCCGCCGGACGCATCCCCACCGACCGCGGTTACCGGCTGTTCGTGGACCGGATCAGTGCGGTCCGCCCGCTGTCGAAGGCCGAGCGCCGCGCCATGGATATTCTGGCAGAGACCGCCGATGACCATGAGGCCATGCTGGAGCAGACGGTGCGGCTGCTGGCCATGCTGACCAATCAGGTCGCCGTCATCCAGCACCCGCAGCAGACCTCCGCCAGAATCCGGCACATCGACGTGGTGCCGATGACCCCGCAGAAGGCACTGGTGATCGTCATCCTCTCCACCGGCAAGGTCGAGCAGCGGATGCTCACCCTGGCTGAGCCGGTGGACGAAGAGGACCTGCACCGGTTGGGGACCAAGCTCTCCGAGCATCTGCACAGCAGGTCTGCCTCCGCCCTGCCGATCCCCGTGGATGCGCTGATCTCAGCGGTCGAACCGACCCTGCGGCCTACCATGGCCGTCATCGCCAATGCGGTGGCCACCGTCCTGGAGGCTGGGCGTGTGGATCGCATCATCATGGCCGGTACTGCTAACCTCGCCAGGTCGGGCGGTGACCTGGGACCGTCGATCGGGCCGATCCTCGAAGCGCTTGAGGAGCAGGTGGTGCTGCTGAGACTGCTGCATGAGATGCAGCAGGACCGGCGGGGGCTCTCGGTGCGGATCGGCCAGGAGACCTCCCACGAGTCGCTGCAGGAGACCTCTGTGGTGGCCGCCGAGTACGCCCCGGTGACCTCCGGCGGTGACGGCGCCAAGCTCGGTGTGGTCGGCCCGACCCGCATGGACTACGGCTCCACCATGTCTGCTGTGCGCGCCATGGCACGTTATCTGTCCCGCATACTGTCCGAAGGATGAGAACCCCACCAGATGGCAACTGACTATTACGAGGCACTGGGTGTAGACCGCAGCGCATCAACGGAGGAGATCAAGAAGGCCTACCGCAAGAAGGCCCGAAGACTCCACCCGGATGTGAACGAGGCAGCGGACGCCGAGGAGCAGTTCAAGCAGCTCGGCCGCGCCTATGAGGTGCTCGCTGATCCCCAGAAGCGGCAGAACTACGACGCCACCGGAGACCCGGATGGGCGGCCCGCCGGCTTCGGCGGCGCAGGCGGAGGCAGCTTCGGAGGGTTTAGCGACATCTTCGAGACCTTCTTCGGCGGGGGAGGGGCCGGTGGGCCGGCCTCACGCACCCGCCGCGGCCAGGACTCACTGATCCGGGTGCGGATCGACCTGCGCGATGCCGTCTTCGGCATCACCAAAGAGGTGGAGGTCGAAACAGCGGTGACCTGTTCTGACTGTGAGGGGACCTGCATGCGGCCCGGCAGCAGGCCGACCACATGCCCGGACTGCCACGGTGCGGGACAGACCCAGCGGCCCATGCGGTCCATCCTGGGCACTGTCATCCAGACCCAGACCTGTGCACGCTGCGCGGGCTTCGGAAACATCATCGAGGATCCCTGCCAGGAGTGCGACGGACAGGGCCGGGTCCGCGAACGCAAGACGCTGAAGGTCAAGATTCCTGCCGGGGTGGACCGCGGAAACCGCATCCATCTGGCCGGGCAGGGCGAAGCCGGTATCGCCGGGGGGCCGGCCGGTGATCTGTTCATCGAAGTCGACATTCGCCCGCACAGTGTGTTCACCCGGCGGGGCAATGACCTCCACGCCACCATCACCGTTCCCATGACTGCAGCGGCGCTGGGTACCACGGTGACTCTGGAGTCCTTCGACGGCCAGGAGAAGATCGAGGTCAAGCCCGGGACCCAGTCCGGTGAGGTCATCACCCTGCGCGGCAAGGGGGTGGCGCATCTGCGCGGCATGGGCCGCGGTGACCTCAAGGCCCATCTCAAGGTGGAGACCCCCACCAGGCTCACGGACAAGCAGAAGGAGCTGCTGCGCCTGCTGGCCGAGGAGCGCGGCGAAGCGCCGAACGAATCCAGCACGGAGCATAAGGGCGTTTTCGCCAAGCTCCGAGAGGCTTGGGAATCAGTGTGACCGCACCGCTGTTCCACCTTGCTCCGGGAGCACTCGACGACGCCGCCCCAGGCCAGGAGATGCAGCTGGACGGCGCTGAAGGGCACCACGCGGCCACGGTGCTGCGGCTGGGGGCCGGGGAGGAGATCCAGCTCTCCGATACCAGGCGCAGGCGGGTCGGCGGTGTGGTGCGTACTGCCGAGCCCGGTCAGCTCAGCATTGAGGTGCACTGGGCGGAGGACGAGCCCGAGGCCCTGCCCCGACTGGTGCTGGTGCAGGCTCTGGCCAAGGACAAACGTGACCTGCAGGCTGTGGAGTCGGTCACAGAGCTGGGGGTCGACCAGATCATTCCCTGGAACGCTGAGAGGTCGGTGGCCAGGTGGAAACCCGGGCGCGAGGCCAAGAAGCACGCCGAGTGGGTTAACACGGCGCGCACTGCAGCCAAACAGACCCGACGCACTGCCATCCCCGAGGTCCGCCCGCTGCACACCACAGTGCAGTACTGCCAGGAGGTTCTGGCGGCGAATGAGGGCCTCACCAGCTTCGGCCAGCATCCGCCGCGCATCGCTGTCCTGGTGCTGCACGAGCGGGGGCAGCGCAGCCTGCGTGATGTGCTGTGCTGGGACCTGGGGCTGATGGACAGCGACCACCAGTGGTCTGCTGAGCAGGAGGTCCAGGAGCTGCACATTATGGTCGGGCCCGAAGGCGGCATCAGTGACCAGGAGATTGATCAGCTGGCTCAGGCCGGGGCCAAGCCGGCCCTGCTGGGCAAGAACGTGCTGCGCTCATCCACCGCCGGCCCGGCGGCCATCGCGGCCATCCAGCTGCTGCGCGGAGACTGGGGAGCGCTCAGCTCAGGCTGATCCCGCCGAACCTCATGGGGCTGTTGGGTTTTCACGACCCTATAGCTGCCTGATACCCCAACAGGTGCATGAAAAGGCGTGCGGGCAAGGGGTCCGTGCCAATCTCCGCAGAAGCAACGTATCCTAGTACCACCGATTACCCGAGCAAGTGAGGCATCTGATTACCGAGACTGTTACTCCGACCTTTGTTGAGCGCGAAGTCCACTTCGCCGACGCCGAGACCATGTTCCGCACCCTCGGCGTCCAGGACATGGCGCTGCGTATCCTCGCCGGGCTCTACCCGGAGGCCTCCATCGGGCTGCGGGAGAAGCTGGTCACCGTCTCAGGTGCGGCCGAGGACGCCAATCAGATCGTGGAGATTCTGACTCAGCTGAAGACCCTGGCGGCCTCGGGCACTACCGCCACAGAGGACGTCGTCGCGCAGATCGCCACCATGGTCCGTGCTCAGGACGCGCCTACCAGCGCACGGATGGTAGCCACCAACATCCTCTCCCACCGCGGACGCTCCATCCGGCCCAAGACAGCCAACCAGCAGGCCTACGTGGACACCATCGATGAGTCCACCGTCATCTTCGGCATCGGCCCGGCTGGCACCGGCAAGACCTACCTGGCAATGGCCAAGGCGGTTCAGGCTCTGCAGGCCAAAGAGATCAACCGGATCATTCTCACCCGCCCCGCGGTGGAGGCCGGTGAGAAGCTGGGCTACCTGCCCGGTTCGCTCCACGAGAAGATCGACCCCTACCTGCGGCCGCTCTACGACGCCCTGCATGACATGATCGAACCCGAATCGATCCCGCAGCTGATGGCCGCCGGCACCATTGAGGTGGCCCCACTGGCCTATATGCGCGGCCGGACGCTGAACGACTCGTTCATCATCCTGGACGAGGCGCAGAACACCACCGCCGAGCAGATGAAGATGTTCCTGACCCGGCTGGGCTTCAACTCTAAAATCGTGGTCACCGGAGACATCACCCAGGTGGATCTGCCGCGGGGGACTGACTCCGGGCTGCGCACTGTGCTGGAGATCCTGGAAGGCGTCGAGGACATCTCCATCTCCCGCTTCGGCTCCGAAGATGTGGTTCGTCACGAGCTCGTCGGCCGGATCGTGGACGCCTACGAGAGGCACCAGAGCAGGAAGCGGCGATGACCCTCACCCTCGACGAGGCCTCAGCCAGTCCGCTCATCACCGCCGAGCACCTCGCAGAGCTGACCGACCTGGTGGCCTCCCTCTACGCCGGATTGCATCTGGGCTCTGAGGTGGAGCTTGTGGTGACCCTGGTCGATGAGTCCGAGATGGAACGCCTGCACCGGGAATGGATGGACCTGCCCGGGCCCACCGATGTGCTCAGCTTCCCCATGGACGAGCTGAGCCCCGGCACCGCAGCGGCCCCCACAGACCAAGGGACGCTGGGCGACGTCGTCCTCTGCCCGGCAGTGGCGGCTGCCCAGGCGAAGGCCGCGGGGCATCGGCTGCTCGATGAGCTGTTCCTGCTCACCACCCACGGACTGCTTCACCTGCTGGGTTACGACCATCACGACGACGCCGGCCGTGCAGAGATGTTCGGCCTGCAGTCCCAGCTGCTCTCGGCCTATTTGGGCAGGCCGGCACCGGTGCCTACGGAGACTGAGGCATGACCACCGCATTGCTGATCAGCGCCGGCGCGGCGGCTGGGCTCCTGGCCTTTCTGCTGGCCACCGCTGAGGCGGCATTCCTCCGGCTGACCCGCAAGGAGGCCGAGGAGATCGCCGCCAGGCACGGTTCCCAAGCAGTGGAGCGCATCCTGCGGCAACCGGTCCCGCATACTCTGGCGCTGCAGATCTGGCGCTGGGTGCTGACCACTGTGTCCATCGTGCTGATCACTGTCTCCGCTATCGGCCTCACCGGAGACGTGGAGCTCGGCGCCCTGACAGCTGCCGCGGCGCTGACTGTGATCGGCGTGCTCTCGGCGGCAGTCTCACCGCGGAAAATCGGCCGTGCGCATCATCTGCCGATCGCCTCGGCCACCGCTCGTATGGTGCGCGGCCTGCGGATCTCGCTGGGACCGGTGCCTGCGGGGCTTTCGGCGGTGGGCGGGAGGATCCTCCCGGGCACCGCCGGGGACCAAGGGTTCTTCGACGATGACGAGCTTCTGGAGTACATCGCACGTGCCAACGAGTCCGATGTGATCGAGGACTCCGAGGCCGAGCTGATCGAATCGGTGCTGGATATGTCAACCACCCGGGTGCGCGCCGTGATGGTCCCACGCACCGATATGGTCACCGTCGAAGCCGATTCCGATCTCGACGGTGCGATGACGCTTTTCCTGAACTCGGGACATTCCCGGATGCCGGTGACCCGTGGATCGGCCGATGAGATCACCGGTATGGTGTATTTGAAGGACATTGCCTACCTGGAGCATATGCTGCGGATAGGGCGCGTGCCCGCTGAGTTCACCGGGCGGACCTCTTCGGCTATCCGGGTGGAGGAGCTGCAGCGCGACGTTCGCTATGTGCCCGAGTCTAAGACCGTCGGCGAGTTCCTCTCCGAACTGCAGCGGGAGTCCACCCATGTGGCCATCGTGATCGACGAGTACGGCGGCACCGCGGGTCTGGTGACCATGGAGGATCTCATCGAGGAGCTGGTCGGGGAGATCGTCGATGAGTACGACCGTGAGGACGCTGAGATCGAAGAACTCGACGACGGCCGCTTGAGGCTCTCTGCCAGAATGAACGTGGGCGACTTC
Source organism: Nesterenkonia muleiensis (assembly GCF_003600155.1). GTDB lineage: Bacteria > Actinomycetota > Actinomycetes > Actinomycetales > Micrococcaceae > Nesterenkonia > Nesterenkonia muleiensis. The sequence goes on from NZ_QWLD01000038.1 coordinate 52,074, forward strand.
GCCGAGTTGTTCGGACTCGACCTCGATGATGAGGAGGAGGTCGACACGGTGGGGGGTCTGCTGGCCAAGATGCTGGGCCGGGTGCCGATCGCCGGCTCCGAGGTGGAGATCGACGGTGTCGTGCTCCATGCTGACCGGCTCGGCGGACGCCGCAACCGGGTCTCCCACGTCTTGGCCTGGGAGTCGGAGGAGCGGCGGGGTGCTCGCGGCGGCGTCGGCACCGAGGACGAGGACGAGGCGACCCGTGAGCTCAATGAGTTCGAGCCCGCCGATGCTCGCAGATAGGCGGTCTGTTGTTGGCCCCTGGGGCCGATCTCATGCCCGAACAGCGAAGAGCGCACCTGTGATCCTGTGTAGGCTCGGGCCATGATCCAGCATCTCCCAGACCTGCCGCAGTTCCCCGACCATGACGAGAACTACCGGGCAGGATTCACCTCTTTTGTGGGACGCCCCAACGCCGGCAAGTCCACCCTGACCAATGCGCTGGTGGGGGAGAAGGTGGCGATCACCAGTTCCAAGCCGCAGACCACACGGCACACGATACGTGGAATCGTGCACCGGGAACAGACTCAGGACTCTCCCGGTGCCCAGCTGGTGCTGGTGGACACTCCCGGTCTGCACCGGCCCAGGACGCTGCTGGGCTCCCGGCTCAACGATCTGGTGATCGACACCCTCAGTGAGGTCGATGTGGTGGGGCTCTGCCTACCGGCCGATGAGAAGATCGGACCCGGTGATAAGTTCATCGCCGGACAGCTGACCAAACTGCCGCACAAGCCGGTGGTCGCTCTGGTCACCAAGACCGACAAGATTTCCCGGGCCGATCTGGCCCAGCAGCTGATCGCGGTCGACCAGCTGGGCCAGAATCACCTGGCAGGTGAGGGACAGCAGGCCGAGGGGTTCGCCGCGATCATCCCGGTCTCGGCGGTCTCCGGTGAACAGGTCGACGTCGTCGCCGACGAGCTCATCGCCATGATGCCTGCGTCTCCACCGCTGTATCCCACCGGAGAGCTGACCGATGAGCCCGAGCAGGTCATGGTCGCGGAGCTGATCCGTGAGGCAGCGCTGGAGGATGTGCGCGACGAGCTTCCGCATTCGATCGCGGTGACGGTGGAGGAGATGCTCCCGCGTGAGGGCCGCGCCGAGGACAAACCCCTGTTGGATGTCCACGCGACCATCCATGTGGAGCGCGATTCGCAGAAGGCAATCATCATCGGCCGCGGCGGTTCACGGCTCAAACAGATCGGCAGCGCCTCCCGCACCGGTATCAAGAAGCTGCTGGGCACCCCGGTCTATCTGGACCTGCACGTCAAAGTCACCAAGGAATGGCAGCGCGATCCCAAGAAGCTCAACCGGCTCGGCTTCTGAGTTTGTCCCGTGGCCGCGCACATGTGGCGGCCACTCTCGTCCGGCTTGCGCCGGGCTTCACGCCTGAAGCCGCGGAGCGCGAGCAGCCCGATCATATCCAGCTTCGCCGCACAGGTCCCGGCGGCGTCGTGATCTGTGCTAGGTTCGGTGATGTGCAGGACATCGTCATATACGCGCAGCTAGAGCTACTACTTCTCCGCCGCAGCGGGGAAGAGCTCCTGCGCGCCTGACACAGCGCAAGAGTTTCCCAAGGCCGAATCCCCGCTGCGGAGTCTCACCGGTATCTGATCCGGCCCCTTCGGCCTTTCGCACAGCCGCCCTGACTCAAAGGAAATTCATCATGCGCACTCTGCAGAAACCCTCACCGATGCCGTTCAACCGGTACATCCCGTTCCAGGACCAGATCACTGTCTCGCTGCCGGACCGCACCTGGCCCGACCAGACCATCTCCCAAGCCCCCCGCTGGTGCGCGGTCGACCTGCGCGACGGCAACCAGGCGCTCATCGACCCGATGAGCCCCGAGCGCAAGCACCGCATGTTCGATCTGCTGGTGTCCATGGGCTACAAGGAGATCGAGGTGGGGTTCCCCGCAGCCTCCCAGACCGACTTCGACTTTGTCCGCCAGCTCATTGAGCAGGGAAAAATTCCCGACGACGTGTACATCCAGGTGCTCACACAGGCCAGAGAACACCTGATCGAACGGACCTTCGAGGCCATCGCCGGGGCCCCGCGAGCCATCGTCCACCTGTACAACTCCACCTCAGTGCTGCAGCGTGAGGTGGTCTTCAAACAGGACAGGGCCGGGATCGTGGACATCGCCACCACCGGCGCCCGGCTGTGCAAGAAGTTCGAGGAGCAGCTGCTGGCCGAGCAGCCGGAGACCGAGATCGTCTACCAGTACAGCCCCGAGTCCTTCACCGGCACCGAGCTGGACTTCGCCGCCCACATCTCCAACGAGGTGGTCGAGATCTTCGGCGCGAGCCCGCAGAAGCCGGTCATCGTCAACCTCCCGGCCACCGTGGAGATGGCCACCCCGGATGTCTACGCCGACTCCATTGAGTGGATGCACCGCAACCTGCACCCGCGGGAGGCGATCATCCTCTCGCTGCACCCGCATAATGACCGTGGCACCGGTGTGGCCGCCGCGGAGCTGGGTTACAAGGCCGGGGCGGACCGCATCGAGGGCTGCCTGTTCGGCAATGGTGAGCGCACTGGAAATGTGGACCTGGTGACTCTGGGCATGAACCTGTTCAGCCAGGGCGTGGACCCGCAGATCGACTTCCGGGATATGGACCAGATCCGCCGCACCGTCGAATACTGCAACCAGATGCCGGTGCCGGAGCGCTCGCCCTACGGCGGGGACCTGGTCTTCACCGCTTTCTCCGGATCCCACCAGGACGCCATCAACAAAGGCTTCAGCCATATGGACGCCCGCGCCGAGGATGAAGGGGCCTCGCGTGATGAGATCACCTGGGCCGTGCCCTATCTGCCGATCGATCCCAAGGACATCGGGCGCAGCTACGAGGCCGTGATCAGGGTCAACTCTCAGTCCGGCAAAGGCGGCGTGTCCTATGTGCTCAAGGCTGAGCGCGGCATCGACCTCCCCCGCCGGGCGCAGATCGAATTCTCCGGCGTGATTCAGCGCCGGGCCGACACCCAGGGCGGGGAAGTCTCCCCGAATGAAATCTGGCAGCTGTTCCAGGACGAGTATCTCCCGGCAGAGGAGAACGGCCGGAAGTGGGGGCACTACCGGCTGGGCACCGTGGAGACCTCCTCCACCGCCGAGGGCGACTTTTCCATGGACCTTGAGCTGCACGCGGACGGCCAGCTCCGCCGGCTCACCGGAGCCGGCAACGGCCCGATCGACGCGCTGCTGAGGATTCTGGCCGCCGAAGGTGTGGATGTGCGTCTGCTGGACTACACTGAGCACGCCATGAGCGCAGGCGGCGACGCCCAGGCCGCCAGCTTCGTGGAACTGGCCATCGGCGAACGCGTCCTGTGGGGGGTGGGCATCGACCACAACACCACCCTGGCCTCCCTGCAGGCGGTGATCTCGGCGGTCAACCGCGCCATTCGCTAGTTCCGCGGCCGGGCGCATGTCCCGGCCGCTCTCGGCGGGCAAGGCCTTGCCCGACATCACGCCTACAGTCGTCGCTGCGCTCCTCACCCGGCAGCGCTCCGCCTGAGCCTCACGGTGCCCACCCACCTCTGGGAGTAGCCTTGGTCCATGGCCGGATCCACTTTCTCCTCCCGCAGCTACCGTGACATCGGGATTGTGCTGCGCACCCAGAAGCTGGGCGAGGCAGACCGGATCATCACCGTGCTCACCGCCTTCCACGGGCTGGTGCGGGCCGTGGCCAAGGGTGTGCGCCGGACCAGCTCGAAGTTCGGCGCCACCCTGGAGCCCTTCATGGTGGCCGATATGCAGTTCGTCCACGGCCGCAGCCTGGACATCATCACCCAGGCCCAGGGGCGCAGCGCCTACGGGACCATGATCGCCGCCGACTACGAGAAGTACACCGCGGCCTCCGCCATGGCAGAGACCGCTGAGCGGCTCACCGACACCGGGGACACCGCCGACCGCAGCAGCTTCGACCTGCTGCACGGGGCGTGCTCAGCGCTGGCCAGGGGGGTGCACGCTCCGGACCTGGTGCTGGGCTCTTATCTGCTGCGGGCCATGAGCTCAGCGGGCTGGGCGGTGACCTGGTCGGTATGTGTCAGCTGCGGTGAGCCGGGTCCGCACACCGGGTTCCACGCCTCCGCCGGGGGGCCGGTCTGCCCCGACTGCAGGCCCCCCGGCACCCGGAGCCTCCCGTCCGGCACCGCAGAGTTCCTGCACGCCCTGCAGCACGGTCAGTGGGAGTCCACCGACGCCGCCGCCGACATCCGCCACGAGGCACTGGCGGTGATCACCGACTACGCCCAGCACCACTTGGAACGCAGACTCACCTCTCTGCGGGCCTACGCACACTGAAGCTGTCACCACTGGCACAATGAGCACCGTGACCTCCCGTGCATCCGAGTACCAGGACCCCTGGCCGCACCCCGAGGGTGCCACCGCACCCGAGCTTCCGGCCGAGTTCGTCCCCCGGCATGTGGCTGTGGTGATGGACGGCAATGGGCGCTGGGCCAATCAGCGTGGCCTGCCGCGCACCGAGGGTCACCGCGCAGGTGAGCGCAGTCTGATGGAAGTCATGGCCGGGGCGATAGAGGCCGGCGTCGAACATGTCAGCGTCTACGGGTTCTCCACGGAGAACTGGAAGCGCTCCCCAGAGGAGGTGCGGTTCATCATGAGCTATTCGCGCAATGTGCTCCGCCGCCAGCGCGATGTGCTCCACTCCTGGGGGGTGCGGATCCGTTGGAACGGCCGGACGCCGAGGCTCTGGCGCTCAGTCATCAAGGAGCTGCAGGCTGCCGAGGCACTGACCAGGCACAATACCCGGGCCACGCTGACCATGTGCGTCAACTACGGGGGCCGCGCTGAGATCGCCGACGCGGTACGCAGGATCGCGGAGAAGGCCGCACACGGAGACATCGATCCCCGGCGCATCCGCGAGTCCACGATCGGAGCACACCTGCAGCAGCCCGATGTGCCGGATGTCGATCTCTTCCTGCGCTCCTCAGGAGAGCAGCGGCTGAGCAACTTTCTGCTCTGGCAGTCCGCCTACGCGGAGTTCGTCTTTATGGACACCCTCTGGCCCGACGTCGACCGGACCACCCTGTGGGAGGCTATCGAGATCTACGCTAAGCGTGACCGCCGGTTCGGCGGAGCAGTGGACTCGGTCAGCGGCTCACCATAGGCGCGTAGCCACCGCATGGCCTCCTCGAACGCGGCAGTGCGCACCGCCTCCGCGGAGGCAAAGACGTCATGCATCGCCCCGGCCACCCGAACCACCGTCACACGTCGGCTGAGCTTGACGGCACGGCGGGCCAGCAGCTCCACATCCAGCACGCTGTCGGCCTCCTGATGCTCCGGGGTCCACTGAGCGCGGTAGACGGTTTTGGTCGACAGCAGCACCAGCACGGGTACGTCGAGGTCCAGCCCCTGGTAGACCTGCCGGTGCCCGGCGAAGACAGCTTTGAGCCAGCCTATGGTCATACCGAAGGATTTCGACGGGCGCCACAGCGGGTGCAGCGTCCATTCCCCATGCGCCTCTGCGGAGAGCGACTGCCAATATGTTTCCAGGCGGGGCACCTTCAGCTCCGCGGTCGGCTTCACCAGGGTCAGCGGGGTGACGATCCCCTCGGCCGCGGTACGAGCGGGGAGATCACCGGGAAGTTCAAGCCATGGCGAGTTCAGCACCAGCGCAGAAGTGCGCCCCGGGTGACGTTCGGCCCACAGGGCGGCGACCAGCCCTCCGGTGGAATGCGCGTTGATCACCGGTGCAGGGGAGTTCGGATTCTCTGCTGCGATCACCGCGCAGGCGGCATTGATCTCGGCGTCGTAATGTGCCAGATCCTCGATATGCCCCGGTGTCTGGTGCTCGCGAAGGCTCCGGCCGTACTTGCGCAGATCCAATGCGTAGAACCGATGGCCGCGGGCGACCCACTGCTGAGCCATCGGCAGGTTGTAGAAGTAGTCTGACCAGCCGTGGATCTGCAGCACCGGGGCTGCTCCGGCTGTTTCGGGCTGACGGTCATAGCGCACCAGGGTGGCGGAGACCGGGCCCTCGAAGTCGTCCTCCAGGGGCAGGTGCCTCCGCGAGCAGCCCGCCAAGTGGTCGTCCGCCCACACATCAGGTGCTGAGTCCTCCAGCAGCTGAGCAGTGAATTCTGCTGATGCCGTCATGGCCCCAGTCTAGATAGGATCGACCCTATGCCTGCACCCATCTACCAGCTCGCCTTCCGCGCAATCTTCTCCCGCCTGGATCCAGAGAGGGCGCACCACCTGGCGGTCGCTGGCCTGCGGGCCGCTTACTGCTGCGGAGGCGGCCTGCTTCTGGAGAAGCTCACCCGGCCAGAGGCGGGGCACAGCACTCAGGCACTGGGCCTGAACTTTCCTTCACCGTTCGGACTGGCAGCGGGCTTCGACAAAGACGCTGCTGCGATTCTTCCGCTGGCCAGCCTGGGCTTCGGACACATTGAGATCGGCACAGTGACCGCCCGGGCCCAGCCCGGCAACCAGAAGCCCAGACTCTTCCGGCTGGCGGCGGATGCGGCACTGATCAACCGGATGGGATTCAACAACCGGGGTGCGGCCGAAGTGCGTCAGCGGCTTGAGCGTACTCGCCGCAGGATCGACAAGCTCCGCGCGGCCGGGCGCCACGCCCCGGTGATCGGAGTCAACATCGGCAAGACCAAGGTCGTCCCGCTGGAGGGCGCGGTGGACGACTACCTGACCAGCACTGCCGTTCTGGCGCCGGTGGCTGACTACCTGGTGGTCAACGTCTCATCGCCGAACACCCCCGGGCTCCGTCAGCTTCAAGAGATCGGCTCCCTGCGGCCGCTGCTGCGCGCGGTCAAGGACGAGGCCGACGCCGCAGCCGGCAGGCATGTGCCGCTGCTGGTCAAAATCGCCCCCGACCTCGCCGATGAGGACATCGACGCGGTGGCTGACCTGGTGACCGAACTGCGCCTGGATGGGGTGATCGCCACCAACACGACGATTTCCCGGGATGCGCTTGAGACACCCGCGGCCGAGGTGGGGGCCGCAGGCGGGGGAGGGCTCAGCGGGCCGGTGCTGGCCGAACGCTCCAAGGAGGTTCTGGTGCGGCTTCGTGCACGGCTTCCTGAGGGCGTCGTCGTCATCTCCGTGGGCGGTGTGGTGAGTGCTGAGGATGTGGCGCAGCGGCTGCAGCTGGGCGCCTCACTGGTCCAGGCCTACACCGGTTTCATCTATCAGGGCCCCTTCTGGGTCCGCCGCATCAACAAAGGACTTGAGGCTCGAGCGAAGCGACAGAGCCGACTTCAGACGTGAAGGCCTCGGCAACGCGGCCGAGACACGAGCGGGGTTTCCCCGCCGCCGGGACGACTAACCCGGGTACTCCCCGCGGCTGACCAGCGGCTTGGGCAGCCGCAGTCTGCGCATCTGCAGGGCACGCATGGAGGCGTAGAACCGCACGCCCTTCTCCACGTTCCCCAGGCCGAACTTGGCTTCCAAGCCCTTCCGGGCCTGGCGGGCGACCCAGAACAGCTCGGTCAAGACGGCAAACATCAGGATGAACAGCAGATAGGAGATCAGAGCGCGAGTCTCCTCAGTCATCAGGAAGGAGATGAACAGGAACAGCAGCACCAGGATGAGCATCCACTCTCCGATGCCGGTGCGGGCATCGATGTAGTCGCGGACCCAGCGTTTCTGCGGTCCGCGGTCCCGGACCGGAAGATACTTCTCCTCGCCGGTCTCCATGGCCTGGCGAACCTTCGCTCGCTGCTCCTGAAGAGCCTTTCGCTGAGCGGCGCGGGCAGCCTTGCGGTCATTGTGGACCAAGGGCCGGCGGCGTGCAGCCTCCTGATCCTTCCGCCGAGGCGTGGGCACGCCCTTCTTCTCCGGGAGCCTCTTTTGCAGGACAGCGGCGGCCTCCGCCTCGGAGGCTTCCCGGGCAGCGGCGGCCTCTGCCGCCTCATTCTGATTCTTCTTCCTAAAACCAAGCACCGAACCAGTGTACTGGTGACCCAGTCCACACGGGAATGATGGAGGCCCGGGCGTCGTTGATACTCTTCAGGACGTAGGAACTGCCCGCCGACCTAGACATCAAGGGGAGATCATGAGCACTGCCACTGAGGCGACTACTGAAGCCACCGAGATCCGCGGCTCGGAGGTGGAGGGCTTCACAACGCACAGCGTAGAGCTCTCTGAACCTGCCAGCCAGAAGGTCACCTCATTGCTGGAACAGGAAGGCCGCACTGATCTGCGACTGCGGGTCGCCGTGCAGCCGGGCGGCTGCAGCGGACTGATTTATCAGCTCTACTTCGATGAGCGAGTGCTCGACGGTGACGCGCTCCGCGAATTCAACGGCGTAGAGGTCGTGGTCGACAAGATGAGCGTCCCTTATTTGGAGGGTGCCAAGATCGACTTCGAGGACTCCATCTCCAAACAGGGATTCACCATCGACAATCCGAACGCCGGCGGTTCCTGCGCCTGCGGCGACTCCTTCCACTGAGTGGGTGGCGCGCTTTCGGCGGGCAGCCCTCAATGGCTTCGCAGGACCCGGAGCAAGTTTGCGGTCTTCACTGACCTCAATCGGGCGACCGACGGCGGGGGAGCCGCTCTTCTCTTGGCCGCGTCACCGCCGCTGAGGCCTGCTCAGCCGCCTTGTCACAACCTTCTCTACGTAATGTAGAAGTCATATTCGCGCCCGCGTCCCGCTGAGGGGCGCGGGTTTCTGCGTCTGTGGCCCGGTGACAGGAGTGTCTTGCTCACGCACTTTCTCTACGAGTCGTAGTAGTCTTATGCTCAGCGTAAAGACGTCGCTGATCACCGCGTGCACTGCGTTGGTCAAGACCCAAGTGATAGTGCGCGAGCCACTCGCTCACAAGTGAAAGAGGAAGGGCCGTCTGTGAGTTCTTCGCAGAAACGAACCGGCAGCTTCAGCCGCACGGCTAAGTCGCTGGCCCTGGCCGGTGTAGCACTGTTGGTGCTCACCGCCTGTGCAGAGGATCACCCCGCACGACGGGGCTGGTTGCCCGGAGACCGTGACACCACGTCCAACACCGCTGAACTGACGGATCTGTGGGTCAACTCCTGGATCGCTGCCCTGGTTGTGGGAGTGGTGACCTGGGGGCTGATGCTCTGGTGCATCGTCGCCTACCGCCGCAGGAAGGGCGAGACGGGCTACCCCCGGCAGCTGGCCTACAACATCCCGCTGGAGATCATGTACACCATGATCCCACTGGTGATGGTTGCTGTGTTCTTCTTCTACACCGATCAGGTGCAGCGCTCAGTCGATGAACCCCACGACAACCCTGATCTGACCATCGAGGTCTACGGCAAGCAGTGGGCCTGGGACTGGAACTACACCTACACCGCTGACGACGGCACCGAGTACGAGGTCCATGACACCGGCGTTCAGGCTCACCTCACCGGAGAGGAAGGTGTGCGGGATACTCTGCCCACCATCTACCTCCCGGTGGACCACGAGATCACCTTCGAGCTGAAGTCTCGCGACGTCATCCACTCCTTCTGGGTCCCGGCCTTCCTGCAGAAGCGCGATATGGTGCCCGGCCGCACCACTTATATCTACCTGACCCCGCAGGAGACCGGCGTCTTCGATGGCAAATGCGCTGAGCTCTGCGGCGAGTACCACTCCGAAATGCTGTTCAACGTGGCTGTCGTAGAGGATGATGAGTTCATCGAGTATCTTGAGGGCCTTGATGAGGGACATCTGGGTGATGAGTACAACCGCAACCCGAATCTCCATGACTCCGCAGAGCTGACCGGAGGGAACGGCTGATGATGACGACGATGGAATACTCTTCGGACGATTCCCGCCAGGTGTCCCGGTCGGTACCGGTCTCCAAGGGCAGGATCGTGGTCAGCTGGCTGACCACCACCGACCACAAGACCATCGGGTACATGTACCTGATCACCTCATTCCTGTTCTTCTGCCTCGGCGGGGTCATGGCACTGATCATCCGGGCGGAGCTGTTCGAGCCGGGCATGCAGTTCCTGCAGACCAAGGAGCAATACAACCAGCTGTTCACCATGCACGGCACGGTGATGCTGCTGATGTTCGCCACCCCGCTGTTCGCCGGATTCGCCAATGTCATCATGCCCCTGCAGATCGGCGCGCCGGATGTGGCGTTCCCGCGCTTGAACGCACTGGCCTTCTGGCTCTTCCTGTTCGGCTCACTGGTGGCAATGGCCGGGTTCCTGACCCCGCAGGGGGCGGCCTCCTTCGGCTGGTTCGCCTACGCGCCGCTGTCTGATGCCACCTATTCCCCGGGAGTGGGCGGTGACCTATGGGTCTTCGGCCTAGCACTGACCGGCTTCGGCACCATCGCCGGGGGTGTCAACTTCATCACCACCATCATCTGCATGCGCGCACCAGGCATGACCATGTGGAGGATGCCGATCTTCACCTGGAACACCCTGATCACCTCCATCCTGGTGCTGATGGCCTTCCCGCCGTTGGCTGCGGCGCTGTTCGGATTGGGCCTGGACCGGCGCTTCGGCGGCCACATATTCGACCCGGAGTCCGGTGGGGCCATCCTGTGGCAGCACCTCTTCTGGTTCTTCGGCCACCCAGAGGTGTACATCATCGCCCTGCCGTTCTTCGGCATCATCTCTGAGATCCTCCCGGTCTTCAGCCGCAAGCCGATCTTCGGGTACAAAGGCCTGGTCTACGCGACCATCGCTATCGCTGCCCTGTCGGTCACGGTCTGGGCCCATCACATGTACGTCACCGGCGCGGTGATGCTGCCGTTCTTCGCCCTGATGACCATGCTCATCGCCGTACCCACAGGTGTGAAGTTCTTCAACTGGATAGGCACCATGTGGCGTGGCTCCATCACGTTCGAAACCCCCATGCTGTGGAGCCTCGGCTTCCTGGTCACCTTCCTCTTCGGCGGACTGACCGGCATTATCCTGGCCTCCCCGCCCCTTGATTTCCATCTCTCCGACACCTACTTCGTGGTGGCGCACTTCCACTACGTCATCTTCGGCACGGTGGTCTTCGCCATGTTCGCCGGCTTCCACTTCTGGTGGCCCAAGTGGACCGGCAAGATGCTCAACGAGCGTCTGGGCAAGATCAGCTTCTGGATGCTGTTCATCGGCTTCCACGGCACATTCATGATCCAGCACTGGCTGGGCGTGATGGGTATGCCGAGGCGCTATGCCGACTACATGGTTGAAGACGGGTTCACGGCGATGAACCAGTTCTCCACCGTGTTCTCCATGCTGCTGGGCGCCTCGCTCATCCCGTTCTTCTGGAATGTGTGGATCACCCACCGCAGGGGCAAGAAGGTGCTCGTGGACGATCCGTGGGGCTTCGGAGGTTCCCTGGAATGGGCTACCAGCTGCCCCCCTCCGCGGCACAACTTCCACTCGCTGCCGCGCATCCGCTCGGAGCGCCCGGCACTGGATCTGCATCACCCGGAGCTGTCGGAGCGGCATAGCCTGCAGACTCCGGCAGGCAAAGTGTTCGGCCCAGCTGACCAGAAAGACAAGGCAGGTATCTGATGCGCACCAATATCGTCCTCTTCGGCGGCATCGGCCTGTTCGCGTTGGTGGTCGCCTTCATTTACGGATTCGTGACCGGTTTCGACGAGCTGGCGGGCTTCCCGCTGCTGCTGCTGACAGCCGGGCTGGGCTTCATGCTCTGGTGGTACCTCCGCTCCACCGATAAGCACCACGAAACCTTGGACGGGGACAATCCAGAGGGGGAGATCTCCGATATGGCCGGCAACTACGGGGATTTCTACCCGTGGAGCTGGTGGCCGCTGGGACTGGGGTTCAGCCTGGCGTTCTTGTTCTTCGGCGTTGCCATCGACTGGTGGGTACTCTTCGTGGGGCTGCTGCCCACGCTGTTCTTCGTCACCGGCTGGGTGATGGAGGGCAATCGCAAGACCTACGCCCACTAGAATGACTGTCCGCCCCATCGTCATTCACGGCGAGCCCGTGCTCCACCGACGTGCCTCCGAGGTCCAGACGATCGATGCTGAGATCCAGGCTCTCATCAAGGATATGAATGAGACGCTCGACGCCTCCAACGGAGTCGGACTGGCCGCGCCCCAAATCGGGGTTGGTCTGCGGATCTTCAACTGGAAGTACGCTGAGACGGGCGACGTTCCCCACCGCGGTGTGATCATCAACCCGCGGCTGCGGCTGATCGGCAAGGTGTCCCAGGAGATGCCGGACCCGGATCACGAGGCTGAGGGCTGTCTCTCGGCGCCGGGGTACAGCTTCCCGCTCAAACGCAGCGGCCATGTAGAAATCACCGGGTTGGACGCGGCAGGACACCCTGTGCAGTTCGAGGCCACCGGCTGGTTCGCACGCATTCTGCAGCATGAGTACGACCATCTGGACGGGTACCTCTACGTCAATCGCCTCACCGACCGCTATGCCAAGCAGTGGAAGAAAGTGGTCAAGCGGGAGGGCTGGAGTCAGGCAGGAAATTCATGGATGCCCGGGAAGGATCCGGATCCCTTCGGTCATGACGACGAGCAGGGCTCAGCGGAGGTCCCTTCCGTCTGATTTTTCGTTCGGGGTCTCCATACGACGTTGATCTTGGCTCTGACAATGGCCACCGATGGGCCTATCGGGCCGCCTAAGGGCCCTAGGACCGGCTGAAGCTGATCCAGCCCTCCAATACTCGGGCGGCCCTCCCGGAGTCGATGGACTCCGCTGCCCGCTGCATATTCGATCGTAGTCTGGTGACCAGATCGGCCTCGGCTGATTCCTCCAGGGCAGTCAGCCCGGCCGCAGCGTTGATCAGCACAGCGTCCCGGACAGGACCGGTCTGGCCGCTGAGCACCTGGTGGACGATGCTGGCATTGTGCTCAGCACTGCCGCCACGCAGCTCATCCACATCCGCCGTCGGGACTCCTACGTCCTCGGGGCGCAGTTCGGTGTGTGTGACCGCTCCTTCACGGACCTCCCAGATATCGGTGGCCGCTGAGGTGGTGATCTTGTCGCGGCCATCATGTCCGCGGAAGACCAGCGCGCGTGTTCCCCGCACTGCCAGTGATTGGGCGATCTGCGGTGCGAGATCGGCGCTGGAGCATCCCAGTGCCTGCGCAGCAGGCCGTGCGGGGTTAGAGATAGGCCCCAGGAAGTTGAAAACTGTGCGCACGCCCAAGGACTTCCGGGCACTCATGACATGCTTCATCGCCGGGTGAAACTGCTGAGCGAAGAGGAAGGTGATACCTACCTCCCCGGCCGCAGAGGCGATCCGCTCGGCAGGCAGAGTGAGATCCACGCCCAGCGCCTCGATCACATCGGCAGCCCCTGCAGTGGAGGAGGCACCCCGGTTGCCGTGCTTGACCACCGTGGCACCGGCCCCTGAGGCCACCAAGGAGCTCATAGTGGAGATGTTCACAGTACCCAGTCGGTCCCCTCCGGTGCCCACGATGTCCAGAGTCTCTCCCGGTATCGAAATCTGGACAGCCTTGTTCATCATGGACTCCGAGAGGCCCAGAAGCTCCGCGCCCGTCTCGCCCTTGGCACGCAGGGCCACCAGGAAACCCGCGGTCTGCGATTCGGTCAAGTCACCGCCCATGAGCTGATCCATGGCCCAGGCCGCGGTTTCGGCGGTGAGGTCCTTGCCCTCCAAAAGGGTCTCGAGCAGCGCAGGCCAGGTCAGCTCTTCAGCATTCATGAGAACCACAATATGTCACCCGGCGGCACCCCGTGGAGCGAGTTTTTCGACGCCGTGTAGAAATATTTGTGCAACTTTCGTCACTCGCTTGTTCCGCCGATCCCAGGAAACACGCGGCAACAGCGGAATCACAGCGTCTTCGCCGCACGCCACACCCCCTCACCGGCATGCAATCCCGTTCGATTTCAGGACATAATGTGTCTGTGACGTCTGCAACCCAAGCCCCAGCCGCGCCGGCGCGCACGCTGCCGAATCGACCAAACATGGTTTCTGTAGGGACCATGGTCTGGCTGACCAGCGAGCTCATGTTCTTCGCCGGCCTCTTCGCCATGTTTTTCACCCTGCGCTCCACCCAGCCCGAAATGTGGGCCAGTTACAGTGCGGAGCTGGACATCTTCCTGGCCACTGTCATTACGGTGATCTTGGTCTCCAGCTCATTCACCGCACAGTTCGGCGTCTTCGCCGCGGAGCGGCACCAGCCGCGCCGCACCGGCGGCCCCTGGCAGGTGAAGTCATGGGGAATGGTCGAGTGGTACATCCTGTCCTTCCTGCTGGGCTCCATCTTCATCGCCGGACAGACCTATGAGTTCGCCGTCCTGGTGACCCACGGAGTGACCATTCAGGCCAACGCCTTCGGGTCGGCCTTCTACATCACCACTGGCTTCCACGGCCTGCACGTGCTCGGCGGTCTGTTCGCCTTCCTTTACGTGATTGCACGCGCTTACTACAGCGTGAAGTTCACCTCGAAGGAAGCCCATGCCGCCGTTGTGATCTCGTACTACTGGCACTTTGTCGACGTCGTGTGGATCGCACTGTTCGGTGTGGTCTACATCCTCCCGCTGCTGATCTGATCGGCCCATGAGACACCCAAGACACCCACACCGCACCGAAGAGAAAAGGAACCGGCTGAAGTGAAGGCACTTTCGCAGAAGCGCCGCCACCCATTCGCGTTCGTGGCGCTGCTCCTCCTGGGGCTGCTGGTTACTGGCGGCCTCTACGCCGCTGCGACCACGGTGAACCAGGCACAGGCATCGAACACGCCCGAGGGCTACAGCGCTGAGCAGGTCGAGGAGGGCGAACGGCTGTTCACCGCCAACTGCGCCACCTGCCACGGCCCGAACGCCGAAGGAACCGATGCCGGGCCGTCTCTGATCGGTGCCGGAGCGGCCTCGGTCGAGTTCCAGGTTGGTACGGGCCGCATGCCTATGCAGATGCAGGGCCCGCAGGCCCCGCAGAAGCCGCCGCAGTTCAATGAAGAACAGACCACCCAAATGGCTGCCTATGTCGCCTCCTTGGGCGCGGGCCCGGCTGTCCCGGATGATGAGTGGCTGGATGTCGACCAAGGCGACCCGGCCCGGGGCGGTGAGCTCTTCCGTATCAACTGCGCTATGTGTCACAACGCCGCGGGTGCCGGTGGGGCCCTGACCGAGGGCAAGTATGCGCCCAGCGTCCTCGGAGTCGAGCCGGTCCATGTCTACACCGCGATGAGCACCGGTCCGCAGAACATGCCAGTATTCAGCGATGCCAATATCCCGCCGGAGGATAAGCGGGACATCATCGCGTTCCTGCAGACCTACGACCAGCAGGGATCACCAGGAGGATTCTCGCTGGGCGCCCTGGGCCCGGTCTCCGAAGGACTGCTGATCTGGACCCTCGGACTGGCCCTGCTGATCGGGTCGATGGTCTGGCTGACCTCACGGTCTTCCTAGCAGGCATACCAAGCACAAGCACCCATACCGCACTTGAGACAGAGCAAAGGACGAAAACCATATGGCCGAGCACGGTAACGGCGAATCAGGCGCCGTCGTCACAGCCGGCGAAGGGGAGTCGAATGGCTACGCCATCGACAATCCGGGTCTGCCGCCGCACCGCCCCCGGCTGGCAGATGTGGACGAAAAAGCCGCCAAACGCAGTGAGCGCCAGGTTGCGACACTGTTTCTCCTCTCCATCATCGGAACGGTGATCTTCTTCGTCGGCTATTTCGCTGTAGCGCGGATGGATCAGTTCGACGACTACTTCGAGGGAATGACTGCACTGCGGGTGCAGAACACCCTCCTCGGGGTAGGATCCGCTTTGGCTATGCTGGGCATCGGCCTTGGCGTGGTGCACTGGGCCAGGACTCTGATGCCTGACCATGAGATCGTTGAGGACCGCAAGCCACTGCGCAAGGAGGCCGACCGGGCTGAGGCGGAGCAGATCGTCACCGATGTGATCGATGAGACTCAGATCAAGCGTCGTCCCCTGTTGCGCAATACGCTGATCGCCGCGGCCCTGCTGGCGCCTTTGCCTGCTGTGGTGCTCTTCCGGGATCTTGACACCAGCGAGGACTTCGGCGTGGAGCGGTTGCGCCACTCGTTATGGGCGGAGGGCGTACGCCTGGTTCGTGACCCCACCGGGACCCCGATCCGCGCGGCGGATATCACCATTGGTTCGGCGATGCATGTGATCCCCGAAAACCTCCGCGAGATCTCCGGTCACGGCGAAAGGCTGTCTGAGAAGGCCAAGTCCGTGGTCCTGCTGATGCGGATGAACCCCGATGACTTCAATGAGCAGATCCCCGGGCGCGAAGACTGGACCCACGAAGGAATCATTGCCTGCTCCAAGGTGTGCACCCATGTCGGCTGCCCGGTTGCTCTCTATGAGCGGCACACCCACCACCTGCTGTGCCCCTGCCACCAGTCCACCTTCGACGCCGCGGAGAACTTCAAAGTGGTGTTCGGCCCAGCGGGGCGCCCGCTGCCCCAGCTGCCGATCACTGTGGACAATGAAGGCTTCCTCATCGCCCGCAGCGATTTCACTGAACCTATCGGCCCGACCTACTGGGAACGCGGCCAGACCGACCCGGAAGGTGACTTTCCCGCATGAGCGCCTCTCAAGAGAAGTACGCCGAGGCTCAGTACCTCGAGGCTGAGCAATATCAGGCCAAGACTCGGTCGGGCAAGATCGCCAACTACGTCGACCAGCGCGTCGGTGGTACCGGCATGGTCCGTGAGTTCGGCAAAAAGATCTTCCCGGACCACTGGACCTTCATGTTTGGTGAAGTCGCCCTGTACAGCTTTATCATCGTGGTTGTCTCCGGAGCGTTCCTCACATTCTGGTTCGACCCCTCCATGTCCACTACTCGCTACTCCGGCTCCTACGCGCCGCTGCAGGGTCTTGAGATGTCCATGGCCTACGCCACGGCGCTTGAGTTGAGCTTCGATGTGCGCGGGGGGCTTTTTATGCGGCAGCTCCACCACTGGGGTGCCCTGCTCTTTGTCCTGGCGATGGCCGTGCACATGCTTCGGGTGTTCTTCACCGGAGCGTTCCGCAAGCCCCGTGAGCTCAACTGGGTTGTCGGTGCTTCACTGCTGCTGCTGGGCATGGGTGCAGGCTTCACCGGCTATTCGCTGCCTGACGAGGTGCTCTCCGGAAATGGCCTACGCATCATCGACGGAATGATCAAGGCCCTTCCCGTGGTCGGCACCTACATCAGTTTCTTCCTCTTCGGCGGGGAGTTCCCCGGCAATGAAGTCATTCCGCGCCTGTACTCCCTGCATATCTTCATCATCCCGGCGATGATCCTCATTCTCATCGCAGTGCACCTGTTCATGGTGGTAGTGCATAAGCACACGCAATACCCTGGCCCAGGCCGCACTGAGCGCAATGTGGTCGGCTACCCCATCGGCCCCGTCTACGCGGCCAAGGCTGGCGGCTTTTTCTTCATTGTGTTGGGGATCCTCTGCCTGATCTCCGGTACGTTCCAAATCAACGCGCTGTGGAATTACGGGCCCTATGATCCGTCACCGGTGCAGGCCGGAGCGCAGCCGGACTGGTACATCGGTCCGTTCGAGGGCGTGCTGCGTCTGATGCCCGGGTACCTGGGGCCGATACCGCTGGAGTTCAACATCCCCACCCCGTGGGGCGGCAACTCGGTGGCGTTCCCTGTGCTGGCCCCCATGATTCCGGTGGCTGTGCTGTTCCTCGGGTTGTTCATCTGGCCGTGGCTGGAGGCATGGATCACCGGTGACAAGAAGGAACACCACCTGCTTGACCGTCCGCGCAACGCACCGACCCGTACCGCGGTCGGCGCGGCGGTGATGACCAATTACTTCATCATGTGGGGTATGGGCTCCAACGATCTGATCGCCACGCATTTCCAGCTCAGTCTCAATGACATCACCTACTGGTCACGAGTACTGTTCTTCGTCGGTCCGGTGATCGCCTACATCCTCACCAAGCGGATCTGCCTGGCGCTGCAGCGCAAAGACCGTGAGGTCGCTCTGCACGGCCACGAAGCAGGTGTGATCGAGGTCAGCCCTGATGGCGGGTTCCATGAGCGGCATAAGCTGCCTTCAGAGTACGAGCTGTGGACCTTGGTCTCCTACGAGGCCCCGGAGCCGAGCGAACCGCGGACCAATGCCAAGGGTAAGGTCAGCCGGACTGAGAAGTTCCGCACTTGGCTCAACAAGATCTGGTTCGAGGACCGGGTGGAACCGGTCTCCCGTGAGGAGTACCTTGAGGCGTTGGAGCACAGCGGCGATCATGAGGACGGTGCCCCGAAGAGCCTCGAAGCAGCCAGCTCCGGCGGTGAACTCGGCTCAGGCAGGCACTGAGCAGTCCCTGCTGCGTTCGGTGGCCCCTGATGACGATAGTTTAGGCAAGAAATAGCCCACAGCGTCGTCGTCAGGGGTCACCGTATGTTTCGGGCAGGGACCAGGAGGGTCTGGGCGGCGTATGCGCGGAAACTGTGTCGGCACGGACTACGAATGCTCGCGGATGATGCCGCGTAGGCGCTGGAGTCTCTCGGCGACTGCGCGTTCATTGCCGTTCTGGGTGGGGGAGTAGTAGTCCACTCCCATCAGGTCATCGGGCGGGTACTGCTGAGCCGCCACATGATGGGGCTGATCGTGGGCATAGGCATAGTCTTTTCCATGACCCAGCCTCTGCGCCCCTGAATAATGAGCGTCCCGCAGATGGGGCGGCACCGGCCCGCCCTTGCCGGACCGCACATCTGCGATGGCCGCGTCCAGGGCCTTATAGGAGGCGTTCGACTTCGGCGCGGTGGCAATGTGCACCGTCGCCTGCGCCAAGAGGATCCGCGCCTCCGGCATCCCGATCAGCTGCACGGCCTCGGCGGCGGCTACCGCAGACTGCAGGGCTGTGGGGTCCGCCATGGCGACCTCTTCACCGGCGGCAATGATCAGCCGGCGAGCGATGAAGCGAGGATCTTCCCCGGCAACGATCATCCGCGCCAGATAGTGCAAAGCCGCATCCACGTCGGAGCCGCGTAGCGACTTGATGAACGCAGAGATAATGTCGTAGTGCTGATCGCCGTCTTTGTCGTAGCGCTGGACGGCAAAGTCTGCGGCCTGTTCGGCATCGGCAGTGGTGACGGTGTCTGAGTCTCGTCCGGCAGCGACTGCTGCGGCGGCCTCCAAGGTCGTCAGGACCCGGCGGGCATCGCCGCCCGAGACCCGCAGAATATGCTCCCGTGCGGCGTCTTCTAAGCTGAAGCTGCCGTCTAAGCCGTGTTCGGCTGCAAGCGCACGGTCGATCAGCCCACTGAGGTCCTCGCGGGTCAGCGAGGTCAGGGTCAGCAGCAATGAGCGGGAGAGAAGGGGCGCTACCACGCTGAAGGAGGGGTTCTCCGTAGTGGCGGCCACCAGAATCACCCAGCCGTTCTCCACGCCGGGCAGAAGTGCGTCCTGCTGAGCCTTGTTGAACCGATGGATCTCGTCGAGGAACAGCACAGTGGTCAGCCCCCGCAGATCACGGTCCTCAAGAGCTTGGTCCATCACCCGGCGGACGTCCTTCACACCTGCTCTGATGGCTGATAGCTCGACGAACTTCCGGGTACCGCCACGTGCGATCACATGGGCGACTGTGGTCTTACCGGTCCCTGGAGGTCCGTAGAGGATCACTGAGCTCGGGCCAGCCGGACCGCTGGAGCCTTGGACCAGTACACGCAGAGGTGACCCCTCGCTGAGCAGATGCTGCTGGCCGACCACCTCGTCCAGGGTCTGTGGCCGCATTCGCACGGCCAACGGCGCATGACGACGGCGTGCGGACTTAGGTGCGGACGGTTCGTCGTCGTGCTCCTCGGCAGTGAAAAGATCGCTCATTGTCAGCACTCCCGCCACAGAATTCGTAGAAATTTTCGAACGCCAGTCTACCGGTCTATCACACACCAGGCGGCCGTTGGAGAGCACGCCGGACATCACAGCACAGTATCTGCGTATAGAAGCGGGGGGAGCGGCCATGATCTCGAAGCCAGATCACACACACTGCCACTGTCCTCAAACCCACAACGTGCCCGCTGTGATGGGTCGCCGCTAGCCGGAGCTGCTCTGCTCCCATGCCGGAGCGCATAGCTCGAAATTGTCGCCTGGGTCCCAGCTCATCAAGTCATCCCTGTCCTCGGGAGCTTCCCACTCCTCCGGAAGAACCCAACCGTCGGGCACTTCCCATTCGGCGCGCAGCTGGGACCGCTCCCACTCAGCGTCGTAGACATCCTGATCAGACATGCTAGGAGTACGCACCATCGAGCTGGTTTCGGGGCCTTCCCAGCAAGCATAGAAATCGCTGAACGTGTCCCAGGCGTAGACCTCGATGAAGTCAGGGTGGCATTCCGGGTCCGGCAACGGTTCACCTTCGGCCCGATCCTGGGGCCACCCGGCAGGCTCATGGCCCTCATTCGCAGCGAGCTCGTCAGGATCCGAGCACTCGATCAGCACCTCGTTCTCCGGGCAGAAAATGGCGAGATCGTCCTCGGTGAGCTGATCTCCCGGCATCACGTGAATGTTTTCCTGAGCAGCGACACAGTCGGGCATTTCCACGCCTTCGGCCAAGTGCTCCTCAGTCAGCAGCTCGGTATCGTCAGGCCCTATTTCGACGTAGTCAGGGTGGAATTCCGATTCGTCGGTTTCCTCATCAGCGTATTCGCTGAAATCCCTGGATTCTTCGACGGCAGCCGGGGCAGATTCTGCGTCGGCGTCGGCAGAAGAACAGCCGGAGGCCAGCAGTGCCAGAAGTGCGGCCGCAGAGGCGAGCGCCGTGGTGTTGCTTCGTAGTCCCACAGTGATGTATTCCCTTTACACGTGTTGAGCGTCCACATCCCCTATGTTGCCATGAAGCGCGGAGAGGGACACCCGTCACTGCTGGCACCGGCAGGCGTCGACCAGGTTTTGAGAACCCCGAGCCCGCCGAGGCCGTTCATCGTTTCGGTGGTGAGGCGATCCCCGCCACTACACACCCGCCGCCTCAACGTGCCGCTTGGGCTCCGGTTTGGCGTCCACACCTGCTTCTTTGCGCTGCTGAGCAGTGATCTCGGCGGGCGCGGCCGTCAGCGGATCGTATCCAGCACCGGTCTTGGGAAAGGCAATGACCTCGCGGATGGAGTCTTCTCCGGCCAGCAGGGCCACGACCCGGTCCCAGCCGAAGGCGAAGCCGCCGTGCGGCGGGGCACCGTACTTGAAGGCATCCAGCAGGAAGCCGAACTTCTCCTGAGCGTCCTCCTCGGAGATGCCCATGACCTTGAATACCCGTTCCTGGACGTCCTGGCGGTGGATACGGATAGACCCTCCGCCGATCTCGTTGCCGTTGCAGACCAGGTCGTAGGCGTAGGCCAGCGCATCGCCGGGATTTTTGTCGAAGGTCTCCGCGTATTCCGGCTTCGGTGAGGTGAAGGCATGGTGCACCGCAGTCCAGGCCCCTGAGCCGACGGCAACGTCGCCGGCGGCCTCGGCGTCGTCTGCGGACTCGAACATGGGGGCATCCACCACCCAGACAAAGGACCAGGAGCCGGGTTCGATGAGCCCCAGCCGTTCGGCGATCTCGTTGCGGGCAGCCCCCAATAGGGCGCGGGCGGCAGCCGGCGTGTCAGCGGCGAAGAAGATGCAGTCGCCAGGTGCGGCACCCACGGCCCGGGCCAATCCGGCCTTCTCCGCATCGGAGAGGTTTTTGGCCACCGGCCCGCCCAGCTCGCCGTCCTCCTGAACCAATACGTAGGCCAGACCTTTGGCGCCGCGCTGTTTGGCCCACTCCTGCCAAGCGTCCAGAGTGCGCCGAGGCTGGGAGGCGCCACCGGGCATCACTACCGCGCCCACATAAGGGGCCTTGAACACCCGGAACGGAGTGTCCTTGAAGTACTCAGTCAGCTCGGTCAGCTCCAGTCCGAAGCGCAGATCCGGCTTATCGGTGCCGTACTTCTCCATTGCCTCCCGGTAAGTGATATGCGGGATCGGGGTGTCAAGCTCGACATCAATGAGGCGCCAGAGACGGCGGACCAGTCCCTCCACCAGTGTGATGACATCCTCCTGCTCCACGAAGGAGGCCTCAATGTCCAGCTGGGTGAACTCCGGCTGGCGGTCTGCCCGGAAGTCCTCATCCCGGTAGCAGCGGGCCAGTTGGTAGTACTTCTCGATGCCGCCGACCTGCAACAGCTGCTTGAACAGCTGGGGGGACTGCGGCAGGGCGTACCAAGAGCCCGGAGCCAGACGTGCCGGCACCAGGAAGTCGCGGGCACCCTCAGGGGTGGACCGGGTCAGAGTGGGGGTCTCCACCTCGGTGTAGCCCTGCTCGTGAAGCACCTCCCGGGCCACCCGGTTGGCCTCCGAGCGCAGTATCAGGGCGTTTCGGGGAGCCTCGCGGCGAAGATCCAGGTAGCGGTGCCTCAGCCGGGCTTCCTCGCCGACCTCCACATGTTCGTCGATCTGGAAAGGAAGAGCGGCGGCGGTGCTGAGCACCTCCACGGCATCAGCGATGACCTCCACCTCGCCCGATGCCAGGTTCGGGTTCTCATTGCCCTCGGGACGGCGGTCCACGGAGCCGGTGACCTTCAGCACCCACTCGTTGCGCAACGGGTCGAAGTCTTCCTCATCGCGCACCACCACCTGGGCTACTCCGGCAGCGTCGCGCAGGTCGAGGAAGGCGACGCCCCCATGGTCCCGGCGGCGGGCCACCCATCCGGTGAGGGTCACGGTCTGGCCAATCAGCTCGGCGTTGATCTCGCCGGTGGTGTGGGTGCGGAGCACGGTGTCCTTCCTAGCTTTCTGCGGTCTTGCGAATAATCTGAGGGACCAGTTCTTCAGCCGGCGGAGTCCAGCTGTCCGGTTCCGCGGGGGTCTGCTCGCCGGAGCGGATGTCCTTGACCTCGTGGTGGCCCACGGAGTCAGTGAACCACACGAAAGGGATGCCGCGCTTATCGGCGTACTTGATCTGCTTGCCGAACTTCTCCGCGCCCAGTGCGACCTCGGTGCTGATGCCCCGGGCCCTCAGCTGATCGGCAACATCCTGGGCCCGGGTCCAGTCCTCATCTGAGCGCAGGGTGACATACACAGCGGTGGGCACCGAGCGCGACGCCGCCAGCTCCCCGGAGTCCAGCAGGGCTGAGAGAAGCCGGGTCACCCCGATCGAGAGCCCGACGCCGGGAAAAACCTGCTTGCCCTTGGACGCCAGAGACTCATAGCGTCCGCCGGAGCAGATTGAACCGAGATCTTCGTGCCCGGTGAGCACCGTCTCGATCACGGTACCGGTGTAGTAGTCCAGCCCCCGGGCGATCGAGAGGTCAGCCTCAGCCCGGCCGGGTGTTCTGGCCCTGAGCTCGTTCAGGACCTCGGTGAGTTCGGCGAGGCCTTCCTCCAGAAGAGAGGTGTCAGCGTCGTCGTACTCGATCAGTGCCCGGACCTGGTCAGCGAAAGAGGCATCCGCTGTGCGGATATGGGCCAGGCCCAAGGACTTATCAGCCTGCTCCTGCGTGGCACCGGCGGTCTCCGCCAGCTCCCGCGCCACCCGTGCCGGGCCGATCTTCTCCAGCTTGTCCACTGCGCGCAGCACCGCGGCGGTGTCGGCGATGCCGATGGCCCGGTAGAACCCTTCGGAGAGTTTGCGATTGTTCACCCGCAGGGTGAACTCGCCGATCTGCAGGGCATCCAGGGCGCGGGCCATCACTACCGCGATCTCCACATCGCTGCGGGTCGGCAGGGTGCCCTCGCCGACGATGTCGATATCGGCCTGGGTGAACTCGCGGAACCGGCCCGCCTGGGGCCGCTCACCGCGCCACACCTTCTGGATCTGATAGCGGCGGTAGGGGAAAGCGAGGTGTCCGGAATTCTCGGTCACGTAGCGTGCGAACGGCACCGTGTTGTCAAAGCGCAGGGCCAGCTTGGCGTCTTTCCCGCCGGCCTCCTCCTGGAGGCGGGAGATGGCATAGATCTCCTTGTCGATCTCACCCTTCTGAAGCAGCGTGTTCACCGTCTCCACCGCACGGGTCTCCAGGGAGCCGTAGCCGTGAGCCTCGAACACCTCGCGCAGAGTGTCAAGCACATGCAGCTCCACCAAGCGCTCGGCTGGAAGCAGCTCGATGTAGCCGGAGAGAGAGGCCTTGCGTGCCATGGGTGCTCAACGCTCCTTCGGTGATGGTGCGGCTTGTGAAACCACACCATCATACGGGGATGGCGCAGAGTTGGACGTCGCACGGTAATCTGGAATGCATGAGTCCTGCTATCAAGCCGAACTATCACCAGACTTCTCTGGACGAGGTCCGCGACCGTGTCCGTGTGGACGAGGAGGGCCACGTCTACGTGGTGCCCGATGAGACCGGTGGTGAAGAGGGCTATGTGGGTCAGTTCTCCGCCGGCGACGCCGAGGCCGCGCTGCAATATTTCGTCCGCAAGTTCGACGACCTCTACAACCGAGCTCTGCTGCTCCGCGCGCGGGTGGCTACACAGGCGGACTCCTCGGGATCGCTGCGCTCCAGCCACAGCTCGCTGCAGAAGGAGCTCGCCGTGGGGACATGGGTCGGCGACACCGAGGGCCTGGCACGGGTCTTGGATGAGATCTCCACCAGCATCGACGGTGTCAGCGCCGAGGAGAAGAAGCAGAATGAACAGGCGGTCGCGGCCAAGA
This sequence comes from Nesterenkonia muleiensis, assembly GCF_003600155.1. GTDB lineage: Bacteria > Actinomycetota > Actinomycetes > Actinomycetales > Micrococcaceae > Nesterenkonia > Nesterenkonia muleiensis. Next base: position 76,580 of record NZ_QWLD01000038.1, read on the forward strand.
TCGCCGAGCGTGAAGAGATCGTCCGGGCAGCGGAGGAGCTCGCGGCCGCTGATTCGGCAGCGCAGCATTGGAAATCGGCCCAAGAGCAGATGAATGCACTGTTCGAACAGTGGAAGTCACAGCAGCGGACCCCGCCCAGGCTGTCGAAGTCCCAGGAAGACCCGCTCTGGAAGCGGTTCCGTGAAGCTCGCAGCACCTTTGAACGCAGTCGTAAGGCCTTCTTCGTCCGTCGTGACAAGGAAGCGGCTGAGATCAAGAAGGCTAAGGAGGAGCTCATCGTCGAGGCGGAGAAGCTCCAGGGATCCACTGAGTTTGGCCCGACCACCAAGGCCTACCACCGCCTGATGGACCGTTGGAAAGCGTTGGGCCGGGGGCCGCGCAAGACAGAGGATGCACAATGGGCCAGATTCCGGGCCGCCCAGGATGTCTTCTTCTCAGCACGCGATCAGGCCAATGCGAAGATCGACGCCGAATATGCTGAGAATCTGAAGAAGAAGGAGGATATCCTCGGCAAGCTCCGTGAGCTGATGCCCTTCACCAAGCCGCAGGCAGTGCGGGACCGGTATCTCAAGCTGCTCGACGAGTTCGAGAATGCCGGCAAAGTGCCGCGTGCTGACATCAAACGCGTCGAGCGAGCCATCAACGAGGTGCAGGACGCCTTCCGGGAAGCCGAGGGAGCCACACGCAGTCCACGCGAATCCGCGCGCAACGAACGGCAGTCAGACATGATCTCCCAGTTGGAGGACACCATCTCTGAGCTGGAGCATCAGCGGGCTGAGGCCGAGTCAGCCGGTGACGGCAAGCGCGTCAGTGAGGCTGAAGAGGCTTTGGCGGCGCGCCGCAGCTGGCTTCAGATGCTCACATCGAGCTGAGATAACAGATGCATTACAATCGTGAGGTCTGAACACTAGTTTTGGGTCCAGAGACCTGTCCTGCCGTCTATTTGCCCTGCGAGGAACTGCGTGAGCGATGAAAACCCCCCTGAGATGGGGTCTCGGCGGCGCCGTCGGGAGATTCGCGAAGCTCGTGAGAGAGAGCGTGCTGCGCAGCGCGAACGTGAGTCGGCAGTTCGCAGACTGAGCAATGCGTCCACTGCCGAGACCGACTCAGGCGGGCACCAGGAGGATTCTCCAGCCACACCTGATGTCTTCGACCAGGAGACGACCACGCCGAAGGACCAGCGGCGCAGATCCCAGCCAAGCGGTGCGGAAGGATTCGTCTCCCGTCGCGAACGGCGCAGAAGGCAGGCCCAGCGGAACCAGCCGGCTGAGCAGCCCCCGGCTTCGGCGCCTGAACCTGCCGACGCCGAGCCTGCGCCGCAGACAGAAGAGCCGGCCCCAGTCACCCCCTCCTCGCCGTCGACTCCCTTCGAAGACGTGGTGGCCCCCCGCTCAGCGGAATCTCCCGAGACAAGTCATTCGGAGCCGATCTATCAGGACGAGCATCATCAGGACCCTCAGCCTGAGTATGAAGAGTTGGGGTGGCACGAGGCATACGACGAAGAACATTTTGACCATGACGACGACGGCGCCCCAGTTTTGGTCGGCGTCTCCGGCTACGGGCGCGGATACCAGACCGTAGCCCCGGTGGAGGGGCGAGTCGACCTCGATGTGTTGAAGAAGCGCAAGGCCAAGCGCCGCCGCCGCAACATCACCCTGACCTTCGCCCTGCTGGGCTTCGCCGCACTGATGATCGCCTTCGTGATGATCCTCCAGTCGCTGCTGGGCGAGCGGGGCGTTGATGATTATGAGACTGTTGCAGGCGAGGAGGTCGAATTCGAGATCTTCCCGGAAGAGGGCCTCGCCTCGGTTCAGAATCGCTTGGTAGATGAGGGGATCATCGCCAGCAGCGATGCTTTCCAGGAGGCCCTGCAGAACTACGAGGGCGACACCACTCATCACGCTGATACCTACCAGATGCGTGAACAGATGCCGGCCGAAGACGCCCTGGCCGTGCTCCTTGAAGGAGGAGCGCAGGTCGACTACATCAATATCACCGCCGGCGAACGCCTTGAGGACGCCCTTGACGCCATCGCCAGCGGAACACAGGTATCGCTGGAAGAACTCCAGGAGCTGAACCAGAACCCTCAGCAGTTCGGTCTCCCGGAGGAGGCTGAGAACCTGGAGGGCTTCCTGGCTCCCGGGGAATACAGGCCGCCGGTGGATGCCACTGCCGAAGACGTCATCGACTTGGTGGTCGCCCCCACTTTCGAGCTGTTGGACGAGGCAGAGGTGTCTGAAGAGGACCGCTGGGAGGTCATGATAGTCGCCTCACTGATCACCGCAGAGGCCAACAACATCATCAGCGAAGAACGTCCCCGTGAGGAACGCATGGAGGACTACCGGACTATGGCCGGTGCCATTGAGAACCGGATCCAGAACCCTGAGCACGACGAGATCGGCGGCCTGCTGCAGATCGATGCCGCCGTCAACTACGGTCTGGACCTCTCAGGCGAACTGCACTTCCCGGAGGAGGAGCGGTTCAACCCTGACAATGAGTACAACACCTACGTGTATGAGGGCCTGCCGCCCGGGCCCATTTCGGCACCTATCCCGGACACTATCGCAGCGGCAGCGGATCCGGCCGACACCGACGCCTACTACTGGGTCACTGTCAATCCGGCAACCGGCGAGACCCGGTTCAACACGACACTGGCAGCCCACGAGGAAGACACACAGGAGTTCCTGCAGTTCTGCCAGGAGAACGAGGGCGCTTGCGGCGAGGGGGATGTTGAATCCGCCGAGGAGGAGCTTGAGGGATGACTGCTGCGCCGGGGCGTGCTGCGGTGCTCGGTTCTCCGATCAGTCACTCCAAGTCCCCTCAGCTGCATGGTGCCGCCTATGAGCACCTCGGTCTGGACATCGCCTATTCACGGATAGAGTTGGGCGAGACCGCTGTGGAGCAGTTCCTCGCCGGTGAGGGAAGCAAGCAAGGGTGGCTGGGCTGGTCGGTGACGATGCCGCTGAAGGCGGTCATGGTCCCGCAGATGACCACGGTCTCACCCAGGGTGCAGACCCTGGGCGTGCTCAACACCGTGGTGATCGCCGAAGACCCTGCCGGTGGCCGCACGCTGCACGGCGAGAACACCGACGTCGACGGCATCGTCACAGCGCTGCGTGAGCAGGGTGTGACCCGGGACGAACCTGCCGCAGGCACATGTGCCGTACTCGGGGCCGGAGGAACCGCAGCCGCAGCACTGGCTGCGGCCGCCGAGCTGAACGTCGCTGAAGTCTTCGTCTATGCACGCAGCCTGGAGCGGGCCGCCGCGGCGCGTCCGCTTGCGGCTCGGCTCGGCCTGCCCCTGACCCTGCGTCCCCTGGCAGCCCTCGGTGAAGATATCAGCGCCGGCCTGCTGAAGGTGGTGATCTCCACACTGCCCCCGCATGCGGCTGACCCCCTGGCGAAGCAGCTGCCGGACAAGAGTGCTGCACGCCCTGTGCTGCTGGATGTTGCCTATGACCCTTGGCCCTCAGCGATCGCGCACGAGTGGGCCCGGCGCGGCTGGCCAGTGACCAGCGGGCTGGAGATGCTGCTGCACCAAGCAGTCCGCCAGGTGGAGCTGTTCACAGAGAGGACCCACAACCCTGCTGCGGTCCAGAATGCGGCGGATCGCTCCCTGATGGTGCAGAGAATGCGCGCAGCGGTCGGACTCCCTGCAGTGGCCGGGGCCTCCGAACGATAGGATGAACTCCATGTTGCGCTGGCTCACCTCCGGAGAATCTCATGGAAAATCCCTTGTCGGCATTATCGAGGGACTACCTGCCGGGATCGAACTGACCACCGGCCACGTTCAAGCTGCACTGGCCCGCCGCCGTCTCGGCTACGGCCGGGGGGCCCGGATGAAGTTCGAGCAGGACCAGGTGCAGCTGCTCGGCGGTGTCCGCCACGGGCTGACCATCGGCGGACCGTTGGCTATAGAGATCGCCAACACCGAATGGCCCAAATGGGAAAAGGTGATGTCAGCTAACCCGGTGGAGGCTGAAGAGCTGGAGGGCCTGGCACGCAACGCGCCGCTGACCAGGCCACGCCCCGGACATGCGGACTACACCGGAATGCAGAAATACGGTTTCAGCGAAGCCCGGCCAGTGCTTGAACGGGCTTCGGCCCGGGAGACTGCCGCCCGGGTGGCGCTGGGCACTGCTGCCCATCAGCTGCTGAACGCTCTGGGCATCACCACGGTGTCGCATACGGTGGCGGTGGGCCCTGTCTCTTCGCCGGAAGAGGCCCCGGTTCCGGCAGCCTCCGATGTCGAGGCTTTGGACAAGGATCCGCTGCGCTGCTTCGACTCCGGAACGTCGCAGGCCATGGTCGCTGAGGTGGATGCCGCCCATAAGGCGGGGGAGACCCTGGGAGGAGTCGTCGAGGTCGTTGTCGATGGCCTCCCGCCGGGCATCGGCAGTTACGTGCACTGGGACCGCAGGCTGGATGCACGGCTGGCCGGAGCGCTGATGGGCATCCAGGCGATCAAAGGCGTGGAGGTCGGTGACGGATTCCGCACGGCCGCTCGCCGCGGCTCACAGGCCCATGACGAGATCGAACGCGCTGAGGACGGCACAGTGCTCCGCTTCACCAACCGGGCTGGCGGCATCGAAGGAGGCATGAGCATCGGCGACACGCTCAGGGTCCGTGCCGCGATGAAGCCGATCGCTACTGTCCCGCGGGCGCTGCGTACGGTGGACGTGGCCAGTGGTGAGTCCACCACCGCCCACCACCAGCGCAGCGATGTCTGTGCGGTGCCAGCCGCTGGGGTGGTGGCTGAAGCGATGGTGCAGCTGGTCATCGCCCAGGCAGTGCTGGAGAAGTTCGGCGGTGACAGCCTCGCTGAGGTCTCTCGCAACCTGCGCTCCTATCTGGAGGCGCTTCCTGATCTCGGCACCGACCCAGAGGCAGCCGGTCACGACGGCGATCCGCTTCAGGCGCCTGCTGCGATGCAGTCCTGATGACCAACATCGTGCTGATCGGGCCCATGGGGTCTGGAAAATCTACCGTGGGGGCAGCGCTTGCCCGCAGACTGGGCCGGCCCCATGTTGATACGGACCACTTCTTTGTGGCCCGCCACGGCCCCATCCCTCAGTACTTCACCGCCCACGGGGAGCAGGCTTTCCGTGCTGAGGAGGAACGCATCGTCACCGAGCTGCTCGATTCGCCACGTCCCTCAGTGATCAGTCTGGGCGGGGGCTCGGTCGGCTCCGAGACCGTCCGCAGGCTGTTGGAGAAGGAGCTGGTGGTCATGCTGGAGGTGACTTCTGCTCAGGCTGAGGCCAGGATCGGCGACGCCGTGACCCGGCCGATGCTCACCGCAGGAACTGAGGATCCACCCATCGAACGCTGGCGGCGCATCTATGCGGAGCGTGAACCGCTCTACCGGCAGTGCGCAGACTTTGTGGTCAGCGCCGCCGAGATGACCATCGAAGATCGAGTCGATACCATCATTGAGGCTATGAGGAGACAACGTTGAGTGCAGAACCCACCGTCATCACTGTTGGCGAAGGACCCGGAACCGGTGCTCAGGAACTGGGTTACGGCGTCGTCGTCGGCAATGGGCTGCTCGCCCGGTTGCCCGACCTGATCGGTGCCCAGGCCGAGCGGGTGCTGGTCATCCACCCCCGTGCACTGCGCGCTACCGGTGATGTGGTTCGCGAGGACCTCGAGAAGACGGGCTATCAGGCAGTCACCGCTGAGATTCCCGATGCGGAGGAGGGCAAGCACATCCAGGTCGCGGCCTTCTGCTGGCAGGTGCTCGGTCAGAACGACTTCACCCGCACTGACGCCGTCGTCGCGGTGGGCGGCGGTGCGGTGACCGATCTGGCCGGCTTCGTGGCGGCGACATGGCTGCGCGGGGTGCGGATTGTGCACATGCCCACCACGTTGCTGGGAATGGTCGACGCCGCGGTCGGGGGGAAGACCGGCATCAACACCGCGGAGGGTAAGAACCTGGTGGGCAGTTTCTATCAGCCTGCCGGTGTGCTGGCCGATCTGGACACACTGGCCACGCTGCCGCGCAACGAGCTGGTGGCCGGCCTGGCTGAGGTCGTCAAATGCGGGTTCATCGCCGATGAGGAGATTCTGCGCATACTTGAAGCTTCGCCGGAGCAGGCCCAGAACCCCGAGTCTGCGCAGCTGCGGGAGCTGATCGAGCGCTCCATCCGAGTCAAGGCATCAGTGGTGGGGCAGGACGTGAGAGAAGCCGGCCTGCGCGAATCGCTCAACTACGGACACACTCTGGGCCATGCGATTGAGCATGCCGAGCGTTATCAGTGGCGGCATGGTGCGGCCGTCTCCGTGGGGATGGTCTTCGCGGCCGAACTGGCCCGAAGCCTGGGCCGGCTCTCTGACGCAGAGGCGGACCGCCACCGGGAGATCCTCACCAGCCTGGGGCTGCCGGTCAGCTACCGCGACGACCGCTGGAACCAGCTGCTGGAGGGCATCCGACGGGACAAGAAGAACCGCGGTGAGACCCTCCGCTTTGTGCTGCTCAACAGTATCGGCACTCCGGCCACTGTGGAGATCCCGGACCCCTCGATCCTCTACGCCACCTACCAGGAGATCGCCGAGCCGGCCACCGGCACCATCTCCCTGTAGAGAGCGCGCTGCTCGGTCCAAGGCCCCGGGCGCTCCCTGAAGGCAGTCCCGCCGCGCTCCCGTCCCACAGCCTGTCGTGGGTCTTTCGAGAAGTCGCGTGGCTATCACCCCACGACAGTTCGAAAGCCCTACGACAAACGAGGGACTCCGGCACGGGTGAGCAGGCTGGCCAGTCGTCGGCGTCCCGGCTCCATCAGATCCTCCCAATAGAACCGGATGACAGTTCGGCCTGTGCTGCGGATGGCATCCTCACGGATCTTCTCCTGCTGTCTGGCCTCGTCGAAGCCCCTGTTGTCCTGCCGGTACTTCATCCAGCCGTCGAACTCGCCGACGACGCCGGTGCCTTCCCATTCAAAGTCGAGGCGGTAGGAAGATCCGTCGACGGTGAGAGTCACTTGCAGCTGAGGCTGGGAGAATCCCAGCTCGTAGAACCGGACCCGAGCCAGCGACTCTCCCGCAGACTCCGGCAGCGGTGAAGCAAAGCTGAGGAGATGCTGGAAGTACCTGAGCCGCCGCTTGCTGCGCACCGAGTGCTCGGCAATGCCGTACAGGTGCTGTGGGTCGAGGCTCGGCCGCTCAGCTGCTCCGCGCAGAGCGGCATCCAGAGCCACGATTGCACACCCGAAAGGAAGACGCGGAATGGTGCCGGCCACAGCACAGTCCAGCGGTTCCACGTTCACCTCCACACAGGGCCGCGCCGTCTGGAGGCTTTCTGGAACAGGCAGAGCCAGGCTGTGCGTCTCTGCGCTCTCACGCACTGAAAGCGGGAGATGCCGCGCACTGCCGAAACCTCGCAGCAGCACTGGCGAGTACTCGGCGTCGTGATCTATCATCCCGGCTCGGCGCGCACGGGTGAGGAACTCCGCTGCGGACAGAGTTCCGGTCAGTGAGCTTTGACGCGTGCGTCGTGCCGCACTGCGCGAGTTGGCGCGGATATGCACCTGCTGGGGAAGTGCCAGCAGAGGCAGCCCATGTATTGCGAAGGAGGTTTCGCGGCAGAAGACAGAGCTCGGATGCTGCAATCCGGCCGCGGCGATGGTGAACAGATACCGCTCAGACGGTCGGCTCGTGAGCCAGAGATCCGCCGGGAGGTACACACCACGTCGAAGCCGGACCATTCTGCCTTGTCGGATGCCGGTGGAATAGACGTCACTGGTGTGCCGTCCGTCATCAAGCGGGCCGGCAGTATGGAGCGGGGCGTGAGGCTGTGCGTTGTCCATCACACCAGGATTCCGGATCGGCGCGAACTCCGCAGAGAGTTTCCACAGCTGTGGATAACTTGGGCGTTCTTACCGGGAGTGCTGGTACTCTCTGCGTCGCCCAGGTTCGTGCTCATCTCCTGAGCGCCACTTGTCGTAGGGATATCGAGAAGTCATGGGACTATAGCGCCACGACTGTTCGAGAGCCCTACGAAAAGTGGGACCACGGGGAGGCTGTAGAATGAGGCGCTGGTATCCGCTGCACGGCAATCACCGCAGCACAACGACAGAAGGTAAGACGACACTGTGGCAACCTCGAACGACATCAAGAACGGCTCCGTGCTCAAGCTGGAGGGTCAGCTGTGGAGCACTTTGGAGTTTCAGCACGTCAAGCCCGGCAAGGGCGGAGCCTTCGTCCGCACCAAGCTGAAGAACATCACCTCCGGCAAGGTGGTCGACAAGACGTTCAACGCCGGGGCCAAGGTGGAGTTCGCCACCGTGGACCGTTCCAACTACCAGTATCTCTACGCCGACGGTGAGGACTTCGTCTTCATGGATCTGCGCGACTACGACCAGATCATCGTCCCCGGTCCGGTGGTCGGCGACGCCGCCAACTTTCTGCTGGAGTCACAGGAGGTCACCGTCGCCATCCACGACGGCACCCCGCTCTACCTGGAACTGCCCCCCTCGGTGACCCTGGAGATTACTCAGACCGACCCGGGCCTGCAGGGCGACCGGTCCAAAGCAGGCACCAAGCCGGCCACCCTGGAGACCGGCCATGAGATCCAGGTGCCGCTCTTCGTGGAGCAGGGCACCAAGGTCAAGGTCAACACCTCCACCTCCGAATACCTCGGCCGCGTCACCGACTGATCCCCTTGGCAAAACGTAGCAAGGCCCGTCAGCGGGCACTGGAGATCCTCTTCGAGTCCGAACAGCGCGGCATCGACCCCCAGCAGGTGCTCACCACCCGGGTGGAGAAGGCGGAGTTGATCGTCAACGAGTATGTCCGCACACTCATCAGCGGAGTCACTGAGCACCGCGAGGAGATCGACGAACTGCTCTCGACCTATGCTCGCGGCTGGACTGTGGAGCGTATGCCGCGGGTAGACCTGATGGCCCTTCGCATCGGTGCCTGGGAGCTGCTGCACAATGAGGACATCCCCGATTCGGTGGCTGTCTCCGAGGCAGTCACCCTGGCCAGAAGGCTCTCCACCGAGGAATCCCCGGGGTTCGTCAACGGAGTGCTCGGCAGGCTGCAGAAGCTCAAGCCCACCCTTTAGGTGCCGATGACCGAGGCCAAGAGGTGAGCGGGGCGTGTACCCGCCGTCGGAACCAGCCCTGAGCTGATAGGGTAAAGCGACGCTTGAGGCACGAGTGAGGCGATGTGCCGACTTCAGGCGTGAAGGCGGACGCAGGTCCGCCGAGAGGTGAGCGGGGCGTGTACCCGCCACCAGGAAATTTCAGCTCCTTTAAGGATCGTCCTGTGAGGCGAGGAAGGAGGCGTAGCAGTTGAGCGACGAACAGGCACACTCGGCTGAGGCCGCAACGGTCATGACAGCAGCGGACATCGACCGCGCTCTGACTCGTATCGCCCATGAGATCGTCGAGGCCCATCGCGGCACTGATGGGCTCGTCATTTTGGGGATTCCACGCCGCGGTGTCCCGCTGGCACGGCGTCTGGGCGAAAAACTGACCGCCATCGACCCGGGATTCGACCCGGTGACCGCACTGGGCGCACTGGACATCACCATGTACCGGGACGATCTGCGCACCTCCGGGGCGCGCACCCCCGAACCCACCCAGCTGCCTGCGGCCGGCGTCGACGGCACCACCGTGGTACTGGTCGACGACGTTCTCTACTCAGGACGTACCATCAGAGCCGCTCTGGACGCCTTGGCTGACTGCGGACGGCCGCAGGCGGTGCGGTTAGCCGTTCTGGTGGACCGCGGCCACCGCGAACTGCCCATCCGCGCCGACCATGTCGGCAAGAACCTCCCCACATCCCGCAACGAACGGGTCACTGTGCGTCTGGCCGAGATCGACGGGCTGCCCGCTGAGCAGGAGCAGGTGGTGATCATCCGGTGAAACACCTGCTGGCCACCGAAGGGCTCGCCTACGACGACGCCCTGGCCATCCTGGACACCGCTGAGGAGATGGCAGCGGTCTCCTCCCGAGAGGTCAAGAAACTGCCCACCCTGCGCGGACGCACCGTGGTGAACCTCTTCTACGAGGACTCCACCCGGACGCGGGTCTCCTTCGAAGCCGCCGCCAAGCGGCTCTCCGCCGACGTGGTGAACTTCTCCGCGAAAGGATCCTCGGTCTCCAAGGGTGAATCGCTGAAAGACACGGTGCAGACCCTTGACGCCATGGGCGCCGATGCGATCGTCATCCGGCACAGCGCCTCCGGTTCGGCCGCTCAGCTGGCGGCCTCCGACTGGTCTGAGGCCGCAGTGGTCAACGCCGGCGACGGCGCCCACGAACATCCCACCCAGGCGCTGCTGGACGCTCTCACCCTCCGCCGGGGCTGGTATAGCGGACACTCCGCCACCGGCAGCCCGAGGGGCACCGACCTGGCGGGGATGAAGGTGCTGATCGTCGGCGACATCGTGCACTCAAGGGTGGCCCGCTCCAATGTCTGGCTGTTGCGCACCCTCGGTGCCGAAGTCCACTTCGCCGCACCGGCCACCCTGCTGCCTTACGGCGTCGTGTCCTGGCCGGTCATCGTCCACTACAGCCTGGACGAGGCGCTTGAGGCAGCGCCTGATGCGGTGATGATGCTGCGTGTGCAGGCCGAGCGCATGGGGGGCGTCTTCTTCCCCACCGCTGCCGAGTACACCCGCCGCTGGGGCCTGACCGATGAGCGGCTGGCCCGCACCCAGGCGATGATCCTGCATCCGGGCCCGATGAACCGCGGAGTGGAGATTTCGGCGGCTGCCGCAGACTCTCCGCAGGCCAAGATCCTCGACCAGGTGGCCCACGGCGTCGCAGTCCGTATGGCCGTGCTGCATCTGCTGCTGACAGGAGAACACTGATGTCCACGACGTATCTGATCACCGGTGCCAGGCCCTACGGCGAAGACCCCCAGGATGTGCTGATCGAGGGGGGGCGGATCGCTGAGATCGGCCCGGACATCGGGCATAGGGCAGCCCCGCAGCTGACCGATGATGCGGTGATCATCGACGGCTCCGGGCTGGTCCTGCTGCCCGGCATGGTGGATCTCCACGTCCACCTGCGGGAACCCGGACGCGAGGACGCCGAAACGGTGGAGACCGGCAGCCGGGCCGCGGCCGCAGGCGGATTCACCGCCGTGCACGCTATGGCCAACTCCTCACCGGTGGCCGATACTGCCGGAGTGGTCGAGCAGGTCCACCGGCTCGGTCTGGACTCCGGCTGGACCGAGGTGTACCCGGTGGGTGCGATCACCAGGGGACTCGGCGGCACTGTGCTGGCCGAACTCGGGGCGATGGCCGACTCCTCGGCCCAGGTCCGGATGTTCTCCGATGACGGGCACTGTGTGAACAATGCCCAGCTGATGCGCCGGGCTCTGGAGTATGTGAAGACCATCGGGGGATTCGTCGCCCAGCACGCCCAGGACGCCCACCTCACCGGCTGGGACACCGAGCACGTTGCGCAGATGAACGAGGGAAAGGTCTCCGCCACCCTCGGGCTGCCCGGCTGGCCCTCGGTGGCTGAGGAGGCGATCATCGCCCGCGATGTGCTGCTGGCTGACTACACCGGCGCCCGGCTGCACATCTGCCACGTCTCCACCGCCGGTTCGGTGGAGATCATCCGCTGGGCCAAGCAGCGCGGGATCCAGGTCACCGCCGAAGTCACCCCGCACCACCTGATGCTCACTGATGACCTGGTGAAGTCCTACAACCCGGTCTACAAGGTCAACCCTCCGCTGCGCACCGAGGCCGACACCCTCGCGCTGCGCGAGGCCCTGGCCGAGGGCATCATCGATTGTGTCGGCACCGACCACGCCCCGCACCCCGACCAGGCCAAAGAATGCGAATGGGCGCAGGCCGCCATGGGCATGACCGGCCTGGAGACCGCGCTGCCGGTGGTGCAGCACGCCATGGTCGAGACCGGGCTGATCAGCTGGCGGCGCTTCGCCGAGATCACCTCCGTGCGCCCCTCCGACATCTACGGCCATGACCACCAGGGGCGGCCGCTGGCCGCAGGCGAACCGGCCAACCTGATCCTGGTCGACCCCTCGGTGACCACCACAGTGCGGCCGGAGGACCACGCCACCAAGGGCCGCAACTCACCCTTCAGGGGGCTGGAGCTTCCCGGCCAGGTGCGTCACACCTTCCTGGGCGGACACCAGGTGCTGGCCCAGGGTGAGCTGACTAGCTCACGCACCGGAAGGACCGCCAGATGAGCGAACCAGGGACCGGACGCGGACGCAGGACGCGGCGGGGAGTGAGTGAACGATGACTGGACTGACTCCGCAGCTGACCAGAAACCTAGAGATGACCGGCACCTATCTGAACTATCTGTGGATCGCGCTGGGCGTCGTCGTGCTGTTCTGCCTGGCCGCCTGGCTGGGGTGGCGCAATCGCAAGCGCCGCCAGGCCGGCGTCGCCGCCCCGGAGGACGTGCCGTCGGAGCTGCTGGAGGACGATCCCCAGGCAGCGGCCGAAGGCATGGTGATCGGCACCGTCAAAGGCGGCGAGTACTTGGAACGCATCGCTGTCCACGAACTCGGGCTGCGCACCACCGGACGCATCGAGGTGCACGCCCAAGGTGTGGCGGTCTTCCGTGCTGGGGCGCGCAATATCTTCATCCCTGCCGCAGCCCTGGCCTACGCTCATACCGACCGGGGGATGGTCGGCAAATTCGTCGAGAAGGACGGGGTCATCATCCTGGGGTGGGCTCTGGGAGAGACCGCCGTGGACACCGGGTTCCGGCCGCGCCGAGCCGATGAGGGGCGTGCGTTGCTGCAGGCGCTGAAAGACGTGATTGACGGAAAGGGCACAGGATGACCGCTTTAGGCGTGATGGCTGCGTCGAGGTGGCCGAGAGGCGAGCGGGGTTTCCCCGCCGCAGGGATCAGCACTGTCGAAGGAGAGATTCTCACATGAGCGAAGCTTTGCTGATCCTGGAGGACGGAACCGTCTACCGGGGCACCGCCTACGGTGCGGTCGGTGCCACCCTGGGCGAGGCGGTCTTCGCCACCGGGATGACCGGCTACCAGGAGACCCTCACCGACCCCAGCTACGCACGGCAGATTGTGGTCCAGACCGCTCCGCACATCGGCAACACCGGGATCAATGATGAGGACCCCGAATCCCGGCGGATCTGGGTGGCCGGCTATGCGGTGCGCGAGGCCGCCCGGATTCCCTCCAACTGGCGCTCGGTGCGCAGTCTGGACGATGAGCTGACCGCCCAGGGCATTGTGGGCATCAAGGACATCGATACCCGCGCGGTGACTCGCCGGCTGCGGGACCGCGGCTCGATGAGGGCTGGGATCTTCTCCGGGGAGGCCGCCCGGCCTCTGCAGTCCGAGCTGCTCGAGACGGTGCGGACTCAGCCCGATATGCTCGGTGCTCGGCTCGCCGAGGAGGTCACCGCAGAAGGACCCTATGTGATCGAGCCGGCCGCCCACGGGTGGGGTGCTGAACCGATCGCCACCGTGGCAGCCATCGATCTGGGCATCAAGACCATGACCCCGGTCCGGATGGCCGAGCGTGGACTGCGCGTGCATGTGCTGCCGGCCACGACCACCTACGCCGAGATCCAGGCACTGGGCCCCGACGGGGTGTTTCTCTCCAACGGCCCGGGCGATCCGGCCACCTCGGATGATCAGGTGCAGCTGCTGCGCCAGGTGCTGGACACCAAGACCCCGGTTTTCGGGATCTGCTTCGGCAACCAGATCCTGGGCCGAGCGCTGGGCTTCGGCACCTATAAGCTGCCTTTCGGACACCGCGGCATCAACCAGCCGGTCATGGACCACACCACTGGAAAGGTGGAGATCACCAGCCAAAACCACGGCTTCGCCGTGGACGCCCCGGTGGGGGAGACCGTCACCGCCCCGGAGCCCCGCTACGGCCGCGTACAGGTCAGCCACAGCTCGCTCAACGACGGTGTGGTCGAAGGCCTGCGCTGCCTGGACATCCCGGCCTTCAGCGTCCAGTACCACCCCGAGGCAGCGGCCGGGCCGCATGACTCCGCCTACCTCTTCGACCGTTTCGTGGACCTGATGAAGGAGCACCAGAATGCCTAAGCGCGCTGACCTCAACTCCGTGCTGGTCATCGGGTCCGGGCCGATCGTCATCGGCCAGGCCGCCGAGTTCGACTACTCCGGCACCCAGGCGCTGAGGGTCCTGAAGGAGGAGGGCATCAGGGTCATCCTGGTCAACTCCAATCCGGCCACCATCATGACCGACCCCGAGTTCGCCGACGCCACTTACGTGGAACCCATCAGCCCGGAGGTGGTCGCCAAGATCATCGCCAGGGAGCGGCCCGACGCACTGCTGCCCACACTGGGCGGGCAGACCGCGCTGAACGCAGCGATCGCCTTGGATAAGAACGGCACTCTGGCTGAATACGGGGTGGAGCTGATCGGTGCCAATATCGCCGCCATCGAACTCGGCGAGGACCGTGAGAAGTTCAAGGGCGTGGTGGAGCGCTCCGGGGCGGAGTCGGCCAAATCGGCCATCGTGCACTCCATGGAGGAGGCCCTCGAAGCCGTCAAGGGGCTCGGCTACCCGGTGGTCGTCCGGCCCAGCTTCACCATGGGCGGGCTCGGTTCCGGCATGGCCTATCACGAGGCCGACCTGCGCCGGATCGCCGGGGCGGGCCTGCAGTACTCGCCCACCACCGAGGTGCTCCTGGAGGAGTCCATCCTCGGCTGGAAGGAGTACGAGCTGGAGATGATGCGCGACGCCAATGACAACGTCGTCGTGGTCTGCTCCATCGAGAACCTGGACCCGGTCGGTGTGCACACCGGCGACTCCATCACCGTGGCCCCGGCGATGACGCTGACCGACCGTGAGTACCAGAAGCTGCGCAATATCGCGATCAACGTCATCCGTGAGGTCGGGGTGGACACCGGCGGCTGCAATATCCAGTTCGCCGTGGAGCCGGATACCGGCCGCGTCGTCGTCATCGAGATGAACCCCCGGGTCTCCCGGTCCTCGGCGCTGGCCTCGAAGGCCACCGGCTTCGCCATCGCCAAGATCGCCACCAAGCTGGCGGTGGGCTATACCCTGGATGAGATCCCCAATGACATCACCCAGAAGACCCCGGCCAGCTTCGAACCCACCCTGGACTATGTGGTGGTCAAGGTCCCCCGGTTCGCCTTCGAGAAGTTCCCGGCGGCCGATCCCACGCTGACCACCACCATGAAGTCGGTGGGCGAGGCGATGGCGATCGGCCGGAACTTTACCGAGGCCCTGCAGAAGGCTCTGCGGTCACTGGAGCAGCGCGGCAGCGAGTTCTCTTTTAGCCTGCCAAGAGAGCGAACCGGGGACACGGAGAATCCGCAGGATTCTTCGGGAAGCGAGCGAACGGAGGATACGGCAACGCTTCTGGAGGGAATGGCCACCGCCACCACCGAACGGATCTATCAGGTGCAGCGCGCGCTGCTTGCCGGAGCTGAGCTGGAGGAGATCTACCGGATCACCGGCATCGACCCCTGGTACCTGGACCAGTTGGTGCTGATCAATGAGGTCGCTGAGCAGGTCCGCGGTGCTGAGGCCCTGGACGAACAGACGTTGCGGCTGGCCAAGCGGCACGGGTTCTCCGATGAGCAGATCGGCCGGCTGCGGACCATGGACCCCGCCGTGGTGCGCGGAGTCCGGCATGCGCTGGGCGTCCGTCCGGTCTACAAGACGGTGGACACCTGCGCCGCTGAGTTCCCGGCGTTCACCCCCTACCATTACTCCAGCTACGACCTCGAAGACGAGATCTCCGAGCACCCGAGCCCCTCGGTGATCATTCTGGGCTCCGGCCCGAACCGGATCGGTCAGGGCATCGAGTTCGACTACTCCTGCGTGCACGCCACGATGGCCCTGCGCGAAGCCGGCTACGAGACAGTGATGGTTAACTGCAACCCGGAGACCGTCTCCACCGACTACGACGTCTCCACCCGCCTCTACTTCGAGCCGCTGACCCTGGAGGACGTGCTGGAGGTCATCGCCGCCGAGGAGCGCACCGGGGGAGTGGCCGGGGTGTTCGTCCAGCTGGGCGGCCAGACCCCGCTGAAGCTGGCCCAGCAGCTGGCTGATGCCGGAGTGCCGATTCTGGGCACCTCGCCGGAGGCCATCGACCTGGCTGAGCACCGGGGAGCCTTCGACCAGGTGTTGACCTCCGCGGGGCTGATCGCCCCGAAGAACGGCACCGCGGTCAGCTTCGAGGAGGCCAAGGCGGTGGCCGATACCATCGGCTATCCGGTGCTGGTGCGGCCAAGCTACGTGCTGGGTGGGCGCGGTATGGAGATCGTTTACGACGAGCCCGGCCTGGAGCGTTACATCGCCAACGCCACCGAGGTCACCCCCGAGCACCCGGTGCTGGTGGACCGCTTCCTCGAAGACGCCATCGAAGTCGACGTCGATGCCCTCTACGACGGCCAGGACCTCTACCTCGGCGGGATCATGGAGCACATCGAGGAAGCCGGAATCCACTCCGGCGACTCCGCCTGCGTACTGCCGCCGATCACCCTGGGCCCGGATGTGCTGCAGCGGGTACGCGAGGCCACCGCCGCGATCGCCTCCGGTGTGGGTGTCCGCGGGCTGATCAACATCCAGTTCGCCGTCGCCTCCGATGTGCTCTACGTGATCGAGGCCAATCCCCGGGCCTCGCGTACCGTGCCGTTCGTCTCCAAGGCCACCGGGGTGCAGCTGGCCAAAGCTGCTGCACTGATCGGCACCGGTATCAGCATCGCCGAGCTGCGCGGCGGCATCCTGCCAGCCTCCGGAGACGGCTCACTGCTGCCCCCGGCCGCGCCCGTGGCGGTCAAGGAGGCAGTGCTCCCGTTCGCCCGGTTCCGCACCGCCGAGGGCCGTGTGGTGGATTCGCTGCTGAGCCCGGAGATGCGCTCCACCGGGGAGGTGATGGGGATCGACAAGCATTTCGACACGGCCTTCGCCAAGGCTCAGCTCGGTGCTAACAATCCACTGCCGACCTCCGGGAAGGCGTTCGTCTCGGTGGCCAACCGGGACAAACGAGGTGTCATCATGCCGGTGAAACGGCTTGCTGACCTCGGCTTCTCGATCGTCTCCACCGGTGGCACCGCCGATGTGCTGCGCCGCAACGGCATCAGCTGCGAGGTGGTCAGCAAGATTGCCGGAACCTCCGAGGGCGAAGGCACGGTGATCCCACTGGTGGAGTCCGGCGAGATCGCGCTGATCATCAATACACCCTCCGGCGGTGACGCCCGTAGTGACGGCTACGAAATCCGGGCCGCGGCTACCAGCCTCGGAGTGCCGGTGATCACCACCATCGCGGAGTTCGGCGCTGCCGTGCAGGCCATCGAGGCTCTGCGGACCCACAGCTGGTCGGTGGCCTCCCTGCAGGAGCATGCCGCCATTCTGCATGAGGCAGGCCTCTCATGAGTTTTGGTGAGAGACTTGCACAGGTCATGGACACTTACGGGCACCTCTGCGTGGGCATTGACCCGCACCCAGAGATCCTCCGAGACTGGGGGCTGCCCGAGGACGGCACCGGCCTCAAAGAGTTCGGCCAGCGCATCATCGAGGCCGCCGCGGGTCGGGTGGGCGTGGTCAAGCCTCAGGTGGCGTTCTTCGAGAACTACGGCGTTTCCGGTATGCAGGCGCTGGCCGAACTCATTCGTTCTGCCAAAGAGGCAGGAATGCTGGTGATCGCCGATGCCAAGCGCGGCGACATCGGCTCGACCATGGCCGCCTATGCCTCAGCCTGGCTGAACCCGGAGAAGGACTTCGCCGTGGATGCACTCACCGTGAGCCCCTATCTGGGCTTCGGGTCGCTGAGCCCGGCAGTGCAGGCTGCTCACCGCTACGGTGCCGGCCTCTTTGTGCTGGCTCTGACCTCCAACCCGGAGGGTCAGCAGGTGCAGCTGGCTCAGGGGCACCCACGTACGGAGGAGAGGCAGAGCACAGTGGCTGGGCAGATAGTGGAGCAGGTTGCGTCGTCGAACGTTGTCTATGCCGACCAGCCATTGGGCAGCATCGGACTGGTGGTCGGGGCAACCACCGCTCATCTGGCCGCCGAGTACGGCATCGACCTCGCTGAGGGCCGTCCGCCGATCCTGGCCCCCGGCTACGGGGCTCAAGGGGCAACGGCGCAGCAGCTTCGCGCAGGGTTCGGAGCCGCCTGGGAGCAGGTGCTGGTCAGCTCATCCAGAGGTATTCTCGCCGCTGGCCCGCAACAGGCAGATCTGGTCTCAGCGATCGAGTCATCACGCGCTGAGCTGAGCTGAGCTTTCTGTCAACTGACTTTTCTTGGCCCGAGTGGCGCGACGTTTCGTTACGTTTATGTTTAAGCTGCTTGAGAGACCATGTGAAATGGCTCCCAGAAGGCTAAAGTACTAGGCATGGCAGGGAAATCAGCCACCTCAGCTCGGTGGCTGGAGACTGTCTCGGCTGACTTCCCACTGAGCACTCCGCCTACTCTTTCCAAGGTATTGGAGGATCTCGGCTCCACCTTTTTGCAGCCGCTGACTTCCGCACCCGATCTTGAACGGCAGCTCAGAGGCATCATTGTCTACGACCCCCTAGATGAACAGACTTTCGGTCAGGACACGATGGTGCTGGGGGTCAGCCTGGCCGCAGGCCCTGAGGTGCGTGCCCTATTGACCACCTTAGGTGAGTCCCGGAGCGCAGCGTTGGTACTGCGTGAGCCTGCTGTCATTGATGCCCCTACTGCCGCCGTAGCCCGGAAGAACGGCATCACCCTGCTGGGTCTGACTAAAGGGGCCTCCTGGAGTCAGCTGGCTGCGATGCTCTCATCCATCCTGACCCAGACCTCAGCCCAGAGGGACGGCGAACTGATCGGAGGTATCCCGCCTGGCGATCTCTTCGCACTGGCGAACGCCATCAGTGCGCTCATCGACGCCCCGGTCACTATTGAAGATAGAAACTCTCGTGTGCTAGGTTTCTCCACCCGGCAGGAAGAGGCTGACTATTCCCGCATTGAGACCATCTTAGAGCGGCAGGTGGCGGAGAGATACCTACGCATCCTGGTTGATGCAGGAGTCTTCCGCGAACTGTACTCCAGCAATGGGCCAGTCACCATCGACAGTGCTTCCCTCGGCGTAGGTGAGGTGAGTCGTCAGGCAATAGCAGTGCGGGCCGGGGACGAGGTGCTGGGCTCTATCTGGGCTGCCGCTGCTGAACCGATGTCCCCCACACAGCTCTCCGCACTGAGCGAGGCAGCCAAGCTTGTAGCTTTGCATATGCTGCATATTCGGGCTAGTTCTGATATGGAACAGTCGATGCGCGTTGAGCTGCTTGGTGCCGCACTCAAGGGTGGAGAGGGAGCGGGCTTTGCTTTGGAGCGGTTGGGCCTGGGCAAGACGGCGCTTAGTGTCTTCGCTGCTGTGCCAATCTGCGTCGAGCAGCAGGACCTGCAGAGCGTAGGACGCAATAAGGCAGAGCTGCAGCGTATAGCCGATGCAGTTTCAGTCCATCTTGCAGCGGTGCATCCCAGTGCTTGCGCAGCTCTGCTCGGAGAGACCATCTACGGTCTGATTCCCACCCCGGCTGTGGGAGACGCAGCACAGCAGACGAGGGTGCTCATCGAGGATCTGCTGACTCGGCTCAGTCAGAGGGCCCCGCTGCTGATCGGAGTAGCAACTCCCTCGGCTGGGACATCGAAGCTGGCTGAGGTACGTTACGGAGCTGAACGGGCGCTGCGTGTACTGCGGGAGAAAAGACCGGATCTGCCACAAGTAGTGAACTTCGAAGATATTCAGATTGAGGCGCTGCTGCTGGAGATGCGTGACCGACTCACCGATGGAGGTGAGCAGCTTACCGGCCCCGTGGCGCGGCTCGTCAAGCACGATGAGGCTAAGGGGACGGAGCTGGTGGCTTCACTGCGGGCCTGGCTGGACTGTATGGGGGATATTTCTTCGGCCGCTGAGGAACTTTTCATCCACCCCAATACACTGCGCTACCGATTGCGCCGCGTGGCTGAGGTCGGCCAACTGGATCTCGTAGATCCAGATATGCGCTTTGCTGCTCAGATGCAGCTACGCATGTTGCACCTAGAGACCGCCTCAGGCGCTAAGGAGTGAGTTCTACGGTGCCGGTGCTGAACCGGCGGAGCTGCTCCCGGTCCACTTCAACGCCGAACCCCGGCCCCTGCGGAACATCCACCCACCCGTCATGCATCCGGATCGGCGCCGCCACGATGTCCTCGGCGTAGAAGCGATCGGAACCGGAGATATCCCCCGGCAGGGTGAACCCGGGTAGGGCAGCTAGAGCCGCATTCGCCGCCCGGCCCACTCCGGTCTCCAGCATCCCCCCGCACCAGACAGCAACCCCGTGAGCCCGGGCCAGATCGTGGATGCGGCGGGCCTCAAGATATCCCCCGACCCTTCCGGGTTTGATGTTGATCACTGCGGCGGCACCGAGCTGAATGGCATCAGCGGCTCCCTGGGCCGATTCCACCGACTCGTCAAGGCAGATGGGAGTGGTCATCTGTTGGGCTAGCTGGGCGTGTTGACGCAGATCATGTTCGCTGAGCGGCTGCTCGATGAGCAGCAGCCCGTACTCGTCCAGCCGTCGCAGTTGCGGCGCGTTGGTGAGCGTATAAGCGGCATTGGCATCCACTTGGAAGGGCAGCTGATTGCCGAACTCCTTCCGCACTGCGGCCACATGCTCCAGATCGTAGCCGGGTTTGATCTTCAGCTTGATACGTGCATAGCCCTGCTCCACATAGTTGGCCACTGTCTTCAGCGTTTCCGCCACAGTGGGCTGGATGCCCACGGAGACCCCGGAAGGAACGGTGCTGGTCACTGCACCGAGATATTCGGCAAAGGACTGACCGCGCAGCCGCAGTTGGGCGTCCAGCACTGCCATCTCCAGTGCAGCTTTAGCCATGGGATGTCCCACAATATGACGCAGCTGGTGGGTCACGGTCTCAGCGGTGAGATGATCGGCGGCGAAGAGTGCCGGGGCGAGCCATCGCCGAATGACATCTGCAGCCCCTGCGGTGTATTCCGCAGAATAGAAGGGCTGCGGCAGAGCCACATTCTCTCCCCAACCGGTGATGGTTCGGCCCGTATCATTGCTGAACTGGCCCTCGACCAGGAAGCATTCCCGGCGGGTTTGGGTGCTGAAAGATGTGGTGAAGGTCGCCACCAAGGGCAGTTCCACCATATGCAGGCGCAGACTGATCAGTTTCACAGGGTCTCCTCTAGAGATGATGCAGGGGCTGAGGTCAGGGGGCGCGTTGCAGAATGTAGCGGCCTTCGCGGGTTACATCGGCGATCTTCCAGCCTTCACCCATCAGCTGGGTGAAGGCGGTGCGCGTCTCCTGCCGCCACTGCAGGGCCAGCTTGGGAGAGCGGCGGCGCAGCTCCGTGATATCACGCGGAATCTCGATGAGGGCTGTGCCCGCGCGCTCAGGCGGAGGTGTGTATCTGCCAGGAGTGTTGTCCTCGTTCCTGCCCAGCGCGGTATGGCCATCTGCCGCCCCGGCGGCGTAGCGTAACCCCACCGGCGCAGTGAGGTCCCAACGCATCAGCATCCGGTCTGAGCCCTGTCCGGCATTGACCGCATCGGGGAGCTCTCCGTAGAAATCGGGGTAGTAACGGCTGGCGGAAGCACCAAGTCGGTGGATGTTGAAATAGGCGTTGCGGCTCACCAGTGGATCGAAGGTCCAGGTTATCTCGCCTATGCCCTGCTGTAGGCACCAGGCTCGTTGGTACAGCTTGACCACCAGTCCGTGGCCGCGGCCGGTCTGTCCATCCAGCAGCCCCACAATATGGGAATGGAAGGGGGATCCTGGGGGGCCGCAGAATCCGGTGGCTGCTCCTATATCTGTTCCCTCAACGGAGGCCACGAGCACCAGATTCCCGGCATGGGCCAGGGCCACCATCATGGAGGGGTCGATGATCTCCCGGTCGGGCATGGCCCAGATCGAGTTGAGTATTGCCCCGGCCCGGCGGCAACCTTTCCCATCCTGGACAGCGTCGATCACCAGGCCGGAGAGGGTTGCGGTATCAGTGGCCAGCTGCCAGGCCTCCGTCAGGAGGGACGCAGTTGGCGGGGAGGTTCGTGTATGGGTCACCATATAAGCCTTTCGCAGGCCGCAACGTGTCGCATTGTGGCAGCGCCCTATCCTGGCCACCAGCTTTTGTGGGATTCGACAACAGCCTTCCGCACCTTGCCGGGCGCTCTTGTGTCATTTCACGAGCCGGGGCCTGGAACATTGTCCGGCTGGACGAAGTGACGACCATGTCGAGCTCTTTACTGTTGATGCATGGCTAGAACTGATGTAGATGCCCAGCAGATCCGAGAGCTCCTTGCTGAGACCCTCCCCGCCCTGATCCATAAGCACGGCGCACCCGGGGCCACGGCCGGAGTGCTCATCGACAGGGAGATCGTCGATGCCGCAGCTGGGGTGCTCAACCTAGGTACCGGTGTGGAGGCCACCACCGACTCCCTGTTCCAGATCGGCTCCATTACCAAGGTGTGGACCGCAACTCTGGTTATGCAGTTGGTGGATGAAGGGCTGCTGGACCTTGATGAACCCATCCGCAAGCATCTGCCAGAATTCACCATCGCTGACGAGCAGGCCGCTGGAGCCATCACCGCACGCCAGCTACTCTCCCACCAGGCCGGCTTTGAGGGCGACCTGTTCACCGATACCGGCCGCGGCGAGGACTGCGTGGAGAAGTACGTCGCCACGCTCACCGAGACCCCGCAGCTCTTCACACCCGGCTCTCAGTTCTCCTACAACAACGCCGGATACGTGGTACTCGGCCGGTTGGTGGAGGTGCTGCGCGGCAAACCCTATGACCAGGCGCTTACTGAACACCTCATCCAGCCGCTAGACCTTGCCCACACAGCACCAGGTCCGTACGAGGCTCTCCTCCACCGTGCAGCCCTGGGGCATATTCCCGGACCAGATGGCAAACCGGTGCCCGCTCCCATCTGGAGCATGGCCCGGTCCAATGCGCCGGCTGGCTCACAGCTGTCGATGAGTGCGGCAGATCTTCTGCGTTTCGCACAGTTGCATATCGCCGATGGACATGTAGCAGGCGGGAAGCAGGTGCTCTCGGAAAACTCTGTACAGGCTATGCAACAGATTCAGGTAGAGGTCCCTGAGCTCGGTCTGCTGGGCGATGCCTGGGGGTTGGGCTGGGAGATCGATGAGACCCCCGCCGGGCGCATGGTCTCCCATGATGGCTCCACCATCGGCCAGAACGCATTCCTACGCGTGATACCCGAACTCGGTATCGCTGTGACGCTGTTGACTAATGGCGGAGATGTCATGGCCATTTACCGCGAGCTCTTCGACATTCTCTTCGAGAAGCTCAGCGGGAAGAAGCTGCTGAAGCCGCTGCCGGTGCCGGAGGGAGAGCCGGCCCTAGTGGATGAGCAGACCGCAGCTCGTTTCCTTGGCACCTACTCGGCCTCAGTGCTGGACATGGTGGTCTCCCAGGATGAGGCCGGGTTGCTCTGGATCGACGAGATCCCCAAGGGGCTATTTGTTGAGCTGGGCCAGCCGCCCACCCGATCCGCCGTGGTCCCACACCGCGGCACCGGCCTGGTCACCATGGAGAAGCGGATGGGCACGCATTTTCGTTACGCCTTCCTCGGCGACGACGGCAGCGGAAGAGCCCAGTTCCTGCACACCGGCCGTGCTATGCCGCGCAGTACCTAAAGCTATAGCACACCTGCCTCACCCCCTCATTCGCACTCACACCGAAGGACACAGAATGACACGTTTAAACACTAAGTACCCTCTTGTCGGGCTCCTGATGGTCGGCCTCTTGGGACTTATCTCCTGCGGCAACGGTGACGGCGGCAGCAATGGCACAGAATCTGATGCGGAAGGCGCTCAGGACTATGTGGAAGACGGCACCTTCATCTACGGGTTGAGCAGTGACGTGGGCTCCCTTGACCCGCACTTCAACCCCACCAGTGCTGGCTTGGGCGCTGCCCGCTACGCTTATGATCCGCTGGTGCATGTGGACTCCGAGGGTGAACTTTCCTCGGGTCTGGCCGAGGAGTGGGAGCTGGAGGGAGACATTGTTACCTTCACCTTGCGCGATGACGTCACCTGCGACGACGGCTCAGATCTGAGCGCCTCTATGGTCAAGGAGAACCTCGACTTCATCGGGAATCCGGAGAATGCCAGCCCGTTGCTGGGGACATTTGTGCCTCCCGGGGCTGTGGTAGAGGCCGATGACGAGGCCGGCACCGTGACCTTGACGCTCGCAGGCTCGGCTCCTTTTGTGGTGGAGGGCCTCGCAAATGTCATGATGGTCTGCGATGCCGGTCTGGCGGATCGTGAGGCGTTGAGCTCAGAGGTCTTCGGCACTGGTCCTTATGAGCTTGCCGAGGCCGCACCCGGAGACCGCTATACCTATGAGCGGCGCGAGGGCTATGCCTGGGGTCCCGGCGGGATCAGCAACGACGAACCCGGAATGCCGGCCGACGTACAGCTGCGAGTGATCGAGAACGAGACCACCGCTGCGAATTTGCTGCTCTCCGGTGAAATTAATGCCGCCAGTATTCTAGGACCTGACGCTCAGCGCTTGGAGAGCCTGTTTTCCAGTTCAACCTATTCGGTCATCGGTCAGCAGTGGTACAACCAAACCGAAGGGCATGCCACTCAGGAGCTCGAAGTCCGTGAGGCGCTCACTCAGGCTCTGGACCTTGATGAGCTAATGACCGTGTTCACCGGAGGTGAGGGTGCCCGCACTACTCAGCTGGCTGCCCTGGAGCCAACTCCCTGCAACGATGGGGACTTCACAACGTTTTTCCCGGAGACTGATCCCGAAGCTGCCAACGAAGCCTTGGAGGCTGCAGGCTGGGAGCTCGGCTCTGACGGAGTACGTAGCCGCGGGGGCGAACCTCTTGAGGTGACATTTATCTACGACACTTCAGTGGGCGCCGGCGGTGCCGCAGCATCAGAACTAGCTGTCACTGCCTGGGAGGAAGTCGGAGTGCAAGTGGAGGCCAACGGAGTGCCCACAGACGAAATTAGTGAAATGATCTTTGGCGGCGGCTCCTGGGATGTGGTCTGGGTCGGTCTCAACGTGAACACCCCCGATCAGCTTGTTGGCATGATCAGCGGCCCTTCTCCGCTGGAGGGCGGTCAGAATTTCTCCTCCATCTCCAATGAGGATTATGACGCCCTTGTCGCTGAGGCTATGGACCTGCCCGGCGGAGAGGGGTGCGGTCTGTGGTTCCAGGCCGAGGAAGCACTCATTTCCCAGCACAACCTCGTGCCTTTCGCAAATGACGAGATTACTGTCTACGCAAACGGCGCTGAATTTGAGGTGGTTGGACTACTGCAGCCCACCAGCATCAGGCTCTACGAGGACTGATCCGGCCTATGCAGAACCGGTGGACCGCCTTCGCCCTGCGGCGCGGGACACGTCTCATCATCTCACTGTGGGTGCTGGTCAGCGCGGCTTTCCTGATGATCCATCTGGTGCCGGGGGACCCCGTTCGCGCCATGCTGGGCCCCACGGCGGCTCCGGCCCTGGTGGACCAGACCCGGGAGAACCTGGGTCTCAACGACCCACTGTGGGAGCAGTACCTGCGCTTCCTCCGCGGACTGTTCACCGGGGACCTTGGCACCTCCATTACCATGGGTTTGCCAGTCAGCGAGGTCCTCGCCGCCCGGCTGCCCAACACCCTGACCTTGGGCCTACTGGGTTTTGTGCTGGCCATCTGCCTGGCTCTGCCGGTGGGGGCAACGATCGCTGTGGCCACACGCAAAGGCCGACGTCGCGGCCTGGAGCTGAGCTTCGCTTCCACCTCAGTGGTGGTAGCAACTATCCCTGACTTCCTGCTCGGCGTGGCACTGGTAGCGATCTTCGGTGTGACGCTCGAGCTGCTGCCGGTGGCCTGGACCGGCGGTGCGGAATCTTATGTACTGCCAGTCATCGCCTTGGCTGCTGGCCCGGCCGCAGTGCTCTCCCGCATCGTGCGGGTAGAGCTGCTCTCCACCCTGGACGAGGACTTCGTGCGCACAGCCCGGGCCAAGCGACTCAGCTCCAGGCGGATCGTGTTGCGCCACGCTCTGCCAAATGCAGTCACCGCCGCCCTCACCTTGGGCGGACTCATGCTGGGCACCCTGGTGGCAAGCACCGTGCTGGTGGAGAACGTCTTTGCCTGGCCGGGTCTGGGCAGCACGGTGGTGGGAGCAATCCTGGGTCGTGACTACCCGCTGGTGCAGGCCATCGTGCTGGTCTACGGCACCGGGGTACTGCTGGTCAACACTCTGGTGGACGTGGTGCTCGCCCTGCTCGATCCCCGCTCGACGATCGGAGACCAGTGATGAGGCTGCTGACCGTTCTGCGCACCCCGATGGGGGTGGTCGCCAGTATTATCCTGGTCCTGGTGCTGCTGACGGCCATTGTCGCACCGCTGCTCTGGAACGACGCGGCTGAGGCCCGCAACACCGCCAATCTCAACTCCGGCCCCTCGGCGGAGCATCCACTCGGCACCGATGTGCTGGGCCGTGACCTGCTGCTGCGGACACTGGTTGCCACCCGCCTGACCGTTCTGCTGGCCCTGGGCGCCACCGGGGTCGCGCTGGGGCTCGGCATCCTCTTCGGCGCCGCACCCGTGCTGCTGGGCCACCGTGCCGGACGGCTGGCTGTGTCCGCGGTCAACATTGCAGTCGCCTTTCCCGGACTGTTGCTGGCCCTGGTGCTCGCGCTAATCCTTGGGGTGGGGGAGCTTTCCGCCATGTGGGCCATCGGCATCGCCGGTGCTCCCTCCTTCGCACGGCTGTGCCAGACCCTGGTGGCCTCGGTGGCTGAGCGTGACTACATTGCAGCTGCACGACTGGCCGGCAAGAGCCGGTTTCGGATCCTGCTGCGCCATGTACTGCCCAATATTGCCGAACCACTCATCGTCAACGCCACCATCGCCGCAGGCGCGGCTCTGCTGGCCTTTGCTGGGCTCTCTTTCCTAGGGCTGGGTGTGCAGTCCCCGTCCTATGACTGGGGGCGGATGATGATGGAGGGGCTGGACCGGATCTACCTCAACCCCATTGCCGCACTGGCGCCCGGAGTCGCGGTGGTCATCGCCGGGCTAGCCTTCAACCTGATGGGGGAGGCCTTGGCCCGCAGCCTCTCCACCCCGCGGATTCCCGTAGCCTGGGGGATGCGGCCTCGCCGTCCCTACCCGCAGAAGGCTGAGGAGCGGGGCGACGGCGAGCCAGCTGATCATCTGGCTGGGCCAGGTCATGCCGATTCCTCGGAGCCAGCCGGTCCCGCCGCGTATCCGGAGGCCGTCCTGACCCTGCGTGACCTGCGGGTCTCTCTGCCCGGACACCTGGGGTGCCTCACACCAGTGCGCGGAATCAGCCTCCGTATTGCCCCCGGGGAAGCAGTAGGCATTGTGGGGGAGTCCGGCTCCGGAAAGTCACTGACCGCCCTGGCCGCAGCACAGCTGGTCGAGGAGCCGCTGGCGGTCCGTGCCGCGACACTGAAGTTCTGCGGCGCCGACCTCATGCTTCGGCCGCAGAGCACCCGGGATCGCAGCCGGTACCAGCGGCTGCTGGGTCGCTCGTTGGCTGTGGTCTTTCAAGATCCGATGACCAGCTTTAACCCCACCATGCGCATCGGAGCTCAGTTGGTCGAGGGAATGCGCTTCCACGACGGAGTCGAGCGTAGTTGGGCCCAGGCCCGCGCCGTGGACCGATTGGGGGCGGTCGGCATCGAGGAGCCCGAGAGACGGGCCGCGATGTACCCGCATGAGTTTTCCGGAGGGATGCGACAGCGCGCCATGATTGCCATGGGGCTGATGGGGGATCCGCAGCTGATTATCGCAGATGAGCCCACCACCGCCCTGGACGTTACCGTGCAGAAGCAGGTGCTTGAGCTGCTGGACGAGGTGCGCTCGGCCAGCAGCGTCGCGCTGATGCTGATCAGCCACGACATCGCCGTGGTGCGTCAGGTCTGCGACCGGATCGCCGTGATGTACGGCGGGCGGATCGTGGAGGAGCTGCCGGCCGACCGACTGGCCGAGCAGGCCCAACACCCGTACACCCGTGCGCTCATTGCCGCCGTGCCGGATATGAACACCGATCTCGATGAGCCGCTGGCCACCATTCCGGGGCGCCCGGTGGACCTATCCCAGCGGTCGGCTGGCTGCCCCTTCGCTCCACGTTGCCCGCTGGCCACCCAACGCTGCCATGAGCAGGATCCTGCCCTCATCCCTGCCGGGGACTCCGGGGGAGCGCACCGGGTGGCCTGCTGGCACCCCGTGGTGGACGCCGGGCGCGCCGCACTCGCCGAGGCGGACCGCAGCGCCGGGGAGCCGGCTTCCGCCGAAGGGAGCGAACTATCATGACAGAGCTGCGCATCGAGAAGCTCACCGTCCGTTACGGCCGCGGCCCCTCCGTCCATACCGCCGCAGACGAGGTCAGCCTCACCGTGCCCGCAAGCCAGACCCTTGGCCTTGTGGGTGAGTCCGGATCGGGGAAATCCACCGTCGCCCGTGCCGCAGCCGGCCTGGTGTCTGCAGACTCCGGCACCATCAAACTGGGCGGGAAGCCGCTGCCCCGGCGTGGGCTTCGGCCGGTGCAGATGATCTTCCAGGACCCGCGTTCCTCCCTCGATCCCCGGATGAGTATCGGAGAGTCCATCGCCGAGTGCCTGCCCAGCAGGTTCTCACGCAGCGCACGACGCAGTGAGATCAGTCGTCTGCTCGATATGGTTCACCTGGACCCGACCCGCCGCGGAGCTCGTCCCCCGGAGCTCTCTGGAGGCCAGCTGCAGCGGGTCGCCATCGCCCGGGTCCTGGCTGCCCGCCCAGCCGTCGTTGTCGCCGATGAGATCACCTCGGCGCTTGACGTCTCGGTACAGGGCGCGGTACTGAACCTGGTCCGGGAGCTGCAGACCGAGTTGGGGCTCTCCCTGCTGTTCATCTCCCACAACCTCGCTGTGGTGCGCTACGTCGCCTCCCAGGTGGCGGTGATGCGCACCGGGCGCATTCTTGAGGCCGGACCCGCCGATCAAGTGTTCCACCGTCCCCAACATAGTTACACCCGACAACTGCTGGACGCAGTTCCCGACACCCTGAGGAGTACACCATGACCGTTGGCTCTAACACCGCCGATATCACCCCCATAAACGCCTCCCACTGGGAGGACAGGCTCAAGGCGCTGGCCGAGAAGCACCAGGTGCCCGGCGCCCAGCTGGGCATCCTGCGACTGGCCGGTGATGAGTTCGGCAACGGTGATCAGGAGGAGCTGATCTCCGTTGCTCACGGCTACCTCAATGCACCGGCAAAGATCGACGCCACGCCTGCGGGGGTGTTCCAGATCGGCTCGGTGACCAAGGTGTGGACTGCCACTGTGGCCATGCAACTGGTGGAGGAGGGACTCATCACTCTGGATACCCCGATTATCGAGGTGCTTCCGGAGCTGCAGCTGGCCGATATGGAGGTGGCTCGGCAGATCACTTTGCGGCATCTTCTGGTCCATACCAGCGGACTGGATGGAGACGTCTTCACCGATACCGGCCGCGGAGACGATGTCCTTGAGAAGTATGTGGCACTGTTGAAGGACCAGACACAGAACCACCCCATCGGGGAGACCTGGTCTTACTGCAATGCCGGTTTTTCACTGGCCGGACGAGTCATTGAGGTGCTCACTGGCAGCAGCTGGGAAGAGTCTATGCGCCAGCGGCTGTTCAAGCCCCTGGGGCTGAAGTCCACCGTCACCTTGCCAGAGGAGGCGCTGCTTCATCCGGTGGCAGTGGGCCATGTAGACGGGGAGGATGGCCAGCAGGTGGCGCCTATCTGGGGTCTGCCGCGCTCGGTAGGCCCGGCCGGCCTGATCACCGCCACGGCTGCCGATGTGCTGGAATTTGCCCGCATGCACTTGACTGGCGGGGTGGCCGCCGACCGAACTCGGCTGCTCTCAGCGGAGGCAGTGGCGGAGATGGCTTCCCCGCAGGCCGAGCTGCCCGATTCGCACTCGTTGGGAGACTCTTGGGGCCTGGGCTGGATCCGCTTCGACTGGAATGGCCACCGGCTGATTGGTCATGACGGCAACACCATAGGGCAGGCAGCCTTCCTAAGGCTGCTGCCTGAGCGCGGTCTCGCCGTGACCCTGCTGACCAACGGGGGTAAGACTCGGGACCTCTATATGGACCTCTACCGAGAGATCTTCGAAGAGCTGGTGGGTGTCCAGATGTCTGCGCCCTTCGCCCCGCCCACTGACGGAGAATCCGACATCACCCCCTATCTCGGTGTCTACGAGCGAGCCTCGGTGCGGATGGAGGTGCTGCCTGCGCAGAAGGAGGGCGGACACGCCGTACTGCGTACCACTCCTAAGGGACCCATCGCAGAAATGGCTGAGCGGAAGGTGGAGGACTATGAACTGGTGCCTGTATCTCAGGGGCTCTACGCCACTAGGCCTGAGGGCTTTGAAACGTGGATGGCTGTGACGTTCTACGCTCTGGACAGCGGCGCAGAGTACGTCCACTTCGGCGCCCGTGCCACCCCAAAGGTGGCGGAGGGGAAGTCGGTATGAGAGCCGTGCTGCTGACCGGGGGATGGATCATTGACCCGGCTACTGGCCGTGAGGAGACCGCTGATGTGCTGATTGCCGGGGACACAATCCAGCAGGTCGGCCCTAGCCTTGGGGCTGGGAAGCCAGCGGACGATGCTCTGGTGGTGGATGTCTCAGGGAAGGTGGTAGGTCCCGGCTTCGTGGACCTGCACAGTCATGTGAACTCGATCGCCGGGCAGCGGCTGCAAGCCTTGGACGGGGTCACCACAGCCCTGGAGCTGGAGGCCGGGCTGTTGCCGGTGGACCGGGCCTATGCCGAGGCTGCTTCAGCGGGACGCCCGCTGAACTACGGATTCTCCGCCTCCTGGGGGATGGCGCGGGCCGAGGTGCTCTGCGGGGTGGAGTCCGAGGCCAGTCTGCTGCAAGCCCTGTCGGTGCTTGGCGATCTCACCTGGCAGGGGGATTCCAACCCTGGTCAATTGTCTCGCTGGTTGGGCCGGTTGGAATCCGAGCTAGCCGACGGCGCTCTGGGTATTGGGATCCTGCAGGGCTACGCTCCGCGCAGCAACCCGGCCGAGTACCGAGCGGTCAGCGAACTTGCGGCGCGGGCCGGCGCTCCCACCTTTACCCATGTCCGTGAGATCAGGGAGTCTGATGCTGGCACGCCGGTGGATGGCACTGAGGAGGCTGCCCAAGCCGCGATGGACTTCGGCGGACAGGTGCACCATTGCCATGTCAACTCCACCTCTCGCCGGCATATCGACAGGGTGCTCTCCACCATCGACCGTGCACGGGACGGCGGGGCAGGCATCACCGTAGAGACCTATCCCTACGGCGCCGGAAGCACCGGCATTGGAGCAGCCTTCCTTGCTCCGGAGAGATTGCTGGCCTGGGAGCTCAAGCCGGAAAATCTGGTGATGGTGTCCACCGGTGAGCGAGTCCGGGATGAGACGCATCTGCGCCAGCTGCGCCAGAACGACCCTGGAGCCCCATGCATCGTAGAGTACTTGGATGAGCAGAGCCCAGCCGACCGTGCGCTTTTGGAACAGTCTCTGGCCTTCCCCGACAGCGTCGTGGCATCCGACGCCATGCACATCACCTGGCCAGATGGCAGCACCGACTCCCGTCAGTGGCCCCTGCCACAGGGTGGTATGACTCATCCGCGTACTTCCGGCACCTATGCCCGCTCCCTGCGGATGATGGTCCGGGAGCGTGGGTACTGGAGCTGGCTGGAAGCCTTTCGCCGGTGCAGTTACCTCCCGTCCCAGGTGATGGAGGGTATCTGCCCGGAGTTCCGTAAGAAAGGCCGTTTGTTGCCAGGTGCCGACGCAGACCTAGTAGTTATCGACCCGGAGCGGATTACGGACCTGGCCACTTACTTCGACAGCACCCGCCCCTCCCTGGGAGTGGAGCATCTGCTGGTCAACGGTGAGTTCGTGGTGCGCGACGGTGAGGTGTTCCCGGAGGCTTATCCAGGGCGCGGACTGCGGGGCGCACCGGTCTGAACCATCCCGGATCAGAAACCTATCACGCGCTGAGTTGGGCTGACACCGTCTAAGAGAGCTGCATCAGTGTCACTCCCTATTGCCTCTGATGCAAATTGCCGCTAGATTCTGCCTCAGAGGAATGCCCGGCAGGGCACTACGTATGTGGAGGAGTAACGCTGTGGCACTGCGAGAACTGACTCAGGAAGAGCGCGATACTGCCCGAAAGAAGGCCCTGGCGGCTCGTGCAGAGCGCGCAGAGGTCAAACGGGGTTTCGGAGCCGGCACGCTGAGCTTCGAACAGGTGCTTGAACGCGCCGAGTCCTCTGAAGCAGTGGCTCGGCTGAAGACCATCGAACTCCTGGAAGCGCTGCCAGGGATCGGGCGGGTCACCGCCACCAAGATCCTTGAAGACCATGGAGTCTCTTTCAACCGACGTCTGGGAGGACTCGGGGTCAAGCAGCGCCGAGGATTGGCGCTCCATCTGGCAGAATTGAGCTGATGTCCTCAGCTGCTCCCACTCCGCAAGTGACCGTTCTGGCCGGTCCCACCTCAGTCGGTAAGTCCACCCTCAGCCGCTATATCCGCACCACTTTCCCGCAGGTGCACTTCTCCGTCTCCGCCACCACCAGGCCGGCGCGCCCCGGAGAGGTGGATGGCGAAGACTACCTGTTCCTCAGTGATGAAGAGTTTGACCGGCTCCTGGAGGCAGAAGCATTCCTGGAGTGGGCGGTGGTGCATCAGAGGTACCGCTACGGTACGCTGCGCTCCACCGTGGATGAGGCCCAGGCCGAGGGGAAGAACGTGCTGCTGGAGATCGACCTGCAGGGTGCCCGCCAGGTGCGGCAGCGGCTGCCTGAGGCGCATTTCGTCTTCCTGGCCCCGCCGACTTTCGAGGACCTGGTTCGGCGGCTGACCGGCCGCGGCACGGAATCTGCCGAGGAGCAGCAGCGCAGGCTGGAAACCGCTAGAATAGAACTCGCGGCTGAACCAGAATTCGACGTCACCATCATCAATGACGACGTCGACCGGGCCGCACGAGAACTCATCGCCCAGATGGGCATAGAACTGACCACCAACGCATAAGGAACTTTGTGACTGAGCAGCTCGAAGGCATCATTGACCCGCCGATCGACGGACTGGTGAAGAAAGCCGACTCCAAGTACGCGCTCGTGCTCTTCGCGGCCAAGCGCGCCCGCCAGATCAACAACTACTACGCTCAGCTGCATGAGGGCCTCTTCGAGCACATCGGCCCGCTGGTCGAAACCAAGCTGAATGAGAAGCCGCTCTCGATCGCTCTGCGCGAGGTGAACGAGGACCTGCTGGTCCAGCGCCCCGCCACCGTTGAGGCCGCCGCCGCCTGATCCGGCGCACCTCTATGCGCATTGTCCTGGGAGTCTCCGCCGGCATCGCCGCCTATAAGGCAGTGCACCTGGCGCGGCTGCTCAAGGAGGATGGGCACCACCTCGAGGTGATCCCGACCCCGGCCTCGCTGGAGTTCGTCGGGAGGGCCACCTGGGAGGCGATCAGCGGACGGCCGGTGACCACCGGCGTCTTTGAGGGCGTGGATGAGGTCCGGCACGTCAGCCTGGGCCAACAAGCCGATCTGATCGTCGTCGCCCCCGCCACCGCCGATCTGCTGGCCAGGGTGCGTGCTGGGATGACCGATGATCTGCTGACCTCGACTGTGCTGGCCTCCGAGGCGGAGAAGCTGCTGGTGCCGGCGATGCACACCGAGATGTGGCAGAATCCGGCCACGGTCGAGAATGTCGCCACCCTGCGGCAGCGGGGCATCCAGGTGCTGGAGCCGGCTGTGGGCCGGTTGACCGGCAAGGACTCAGGCCCCGGCCGGATGCCCGAGCCGGAGCAGATAAAGTCCCGCATCGATCAACTCCTGGGAGATCACGACGCCGCCGCGACCTGGCATGCCCGCTCCCCGCGCTCTGGCGCCCAGTACCATCCCGGCCCCGGCACTGTGGCGGGGGACCCGGATTCCGTGCCGCATGGTCCGTTGACCGGCCGGAAGGTTGTCGTCACCGCAGGCGGAACCCGCGAGCCCCTGGACCCGGTGCGCTATCTGGGCAACCGATCCTCCGGGAAGCAGGGTGTGGCCCTGGCCCAGGCCGCTGCTGAGGCCGGAGCGGAGGTCGTGCTCATCACCGGGATCATCGACACACAGATTCCCGATATGCCGGTGGATATGCGAAGGGAAGGCCTGGAGACAGCTTCCCAGCTGCAGGAGGCGGTGACCCGCGAGTGCCAGGACGCCGATGTGCTGATCATGGCTGCGGCTGTCGCCGACTTCCGTCCGGCATCCTACGCCCGGACGAAGATCAAGAAGACCGAGGACGGTGAGTCCCCGGTGATTGCTCTGGAGCGCAATCCGGACATCCTGGCCGGCACTGTTCGGCGCCGCTCCGGGACCGGCACCGGCCCGGCGGTGATCGTGGGCTTCGCCGCAGAGACCGGCGATGACAGCACTGACCCCCTGAAGCTGGCTGAGCAGAAACTGGCCCGCAAAGGCTGTGATCTGCTGGTGCTCAACCGGGTGGGGGAGAACCTGGTCTTCGGCCAGGACACCACGGAGATCTGGATCCTTGCCTCTGAGCAGTCCCAGCAGAAATTAGCGGATGAGGACCCTGTCCACATCAAGGGCAGCAAGGTCGATGCCGCCGGTGCCGTCGTCGATCATGCCGCTCAGTTGCTGAGTGCGGATTCTCAACGGTAGTGAGGACCTTCCGAGAGTTTCCTCAGATGACGGGGGCGCAGACGACCTCTCCACGCGGCGATAAGATGAGCCGGTGACCACTACAAACCCTCTGCGCCTGTTCTCGTCTGAATCGGTGACGATCGGGCATCCGGACAAGATCTGCGATCAGGTCTCCGACTCGATCCTTGACGCTCTGCTCAGGGCCGACCCCGACTCCCGGGTAGCGGTCGAATCGCTGACCACCACAGGCCTGGTGCATGTGGCCGGTGAGGTCACCACCTCGGGCTATGTGGAGATCCCGCAGATCGTGCGCTCCACCCTGCTGGGCATCGGATACGACTCATCAGCCAATGGATTCGACGGCGCCCGATGCGGAGTGTCTGTTTCGATCGGCCAGCAGTCCCCGGATATCGCCGGGGGAGTGTTCAATTCCCTGGAAGCACGTTCAGGTGCCACCGATCCGCGCGATGCCCAGGGCGCGGGCGACCAGGGCATCATGTTCGGCTACGCGACCAATGAGACATCCACCTATATGCCGACCCCCATCGCCTTGGCCCACCGGCTCTCGGCCCGGCTGACGGAGGTCCGGCAGAACGGTGAGCTGGACTACCTGCGCCCGGACGGCAAGACCCAGGTCACCATCGGCTACCAGGGTGATCTCCCGGTGTCTCTGGATACGGTGGTGGTCTCCACCCAGCACACCGCGGAGACCTCCCAGCAGCAGCTTCGGGCTGATGTTGCTGAGCAGGTCATTGCACCGGTGATCGCTGGGACCGGACTCGATGTCGGTGCGGTGGAGGAGATCATCAACCCTTCGGGCCCTTTCGTGGTCGGTGGCCCGGTCGGCGATGCGGGGCTGACCGGCAGGAAGATCATCGTGGACACCTACGGCGGGTTCGCCCGTCACGGCGGAGGCGCCTTCTCCGGCAAGGACCCCTCGAAGGTGGACCGCAGTGCGGCCTATGCCATGCGCTGGGTGGCGAAGAATGTGGTGGCCGCGGGTTTGGCCGACCGCGCTGAGATCCAGGTCGCCTACGCCATCGGACGGGCGCACCCTGTGGGAGTCTACGTGGAGACCTTCGGCACTGAGCATGTTGACCCGGCCGCGATCTCCGAGGCGATCCGTGAGCTCTTCGACCTGCGTCCTCTGGGCATCATCGAGGACCTGGACCTCAAACGGCCCATCTATGCCGAAACCGCCAAGAACGGGCACTTCGGCCGGCCCGAGTTCCCCTGGGAGCAGCTCAACCGCGTCGAGGCCCTGAGGGCTTTCTTCAATGCCTGAATTGGCCGGACGTACCGCCCTGATCACCGGCGTTGGCCGGAGAGAAGGGATTGGGTACGCCGTGGCGACCCGGCTGGCGGCGATGGGCGCCTCCCTGGTGGTACAGCATCACCTGCCGCACGACCATGACCAGCCATGGGGCAGCGATGATCCCGAAGAGCTTCTGCAGGAGCTCACCGAGCAGGTCATGCCGGGTGCTCAGGTCGTCCAGATCAGCGCAGACCTGGAGCGGCCGGGTTCGGCGGCGCAGCTGATCGACGCAGCCCGGCATCAGGCCGGGCACGTGGACATCCTGGCCTGCATCCATGCCCGTTCCGGCGGCGACGGACGTTTGGCGGACATTCAGGAGGAGCAGCTGGACGGTCACTGGGCGGTGGATGCCCGCTCGGTGCTGATGCTGACCAAGCACTTCGCCACACAGCACGACGGGCGCTCCGGCGGCCGGGTCGTATGGATGACATCAGGCCAGCAGCTCGGCCCGATGCTCGGCGAGGTGGCCTACGCTTCAGCGAAGGCCGCACTGGCCGGAGTGACAGCGACAGTCGCTGAGGAGCTCGCCGAACAGGGCATTGTGCTCAATACGGTCAACCCGGGGCCGGTGAACACCGGGTTTCTCTCGCCCGGGATGGGTATCCCGGAGGACACCCTCGAGGATCTGCAACAGCGTTTCCCCACACGGCGCTTCGGTGAGCCCGACGATCCGGCGCGCCTCATCGCGTGGCTGGTCTCAGATGAGGGCCGTTGGATGGTCGGCCAAGTCCTGAACACCGAGGGCGGCTTCCGGCGCTTGGGGTGAAGTCCGGGCCGCGGGATACGATCGCTTGGCATGAAGGAGGTGATCGTCGGTGGCCGAGCGTGAGGCACAGCAGCCTGCTCTGCTGGACAGTGTGGTGCCTGCCCCGGCGGCGAGGCTCCCGGCCGGGTCGGCAGAAAACCTGCCGATTGCTCAGGTGCTGCTGGAGTCCCCGGTCCCGCACCTAGACCGGCCCTTCGACTACGCGGTCCCGGTCGACCTGGACGAGCAGATCGTTGCCGGCTCCCGGGTCAAAGTGCGTTTCTCCGGGCGGGACATGTCCGGCTATGTGACGCAGCGGACCAGTACGACGCCGGCCCCTCGCCTGGCTCTGATCAGCAAGGTCGTCACCGCGCTGCCGCTGCTGGCCCCCGAGATCCTCCAACTGTGCCAGCAGGTTGCTCAGCGCTATGCCGGGGTGACCGCCGATGTGTTGCGTGCGGCCGTCCCTCAGCGGGCGGCGCGGGTGGAGAAAGAGTTTGCCGGTGTTTCTGCTCCCGCGGAGAGTCCGCACCCGGCTGAACCCGGACCGCGGGAAGCAGTACTGGCGCTGAAGTCCTACGGCTCACAGGGTTGGCCTCAGCAGGTGGTCCAAGCTGCCAAGGAGACCTGGGCTGCTGGGGGAGGGGTTGTCGTCGTGCTGCCTGATCAGCGGGACGTAGACCGTGTGGTGCCGCTGCTGGAGGAGGCGCTGGGGAGTGCGGCGGTGGCCCAACTGACCGCAGAGATGGGCCCTACGCCTCGGTACCGGTCGTATCTGCGGCTGCGGTTCGGCCAAGCACAGGTGGCTGTCGGCACTCGCTCAGCGATCTTCGCTCCGGTGGCCGGGCTGGGGCGGATCATTGTGCTGGACGACCACGACAGCAGCCATCAGGAACCGCGGGCCCCCTACCACCACATCAGAGAGGTGGCGCTGCTGCGCACAGTGCAGACTGGCGCCGGAGTCCAGTTCATCTCCACCTCACGCAGCTTGGAGGTCCAGCGTCTGGTGGAACGCGGCTGGCTGACCGACCGGGCCGCTGAACGGAGGGCTCGCAATGCCGCTGCCCCCTTGGTGACGGCCTCCACCGACTCCTATCAGCAGGAGCGCGACCCCGCCCTGCACCGTGCCCGGCTCCCCGGTGTGGCCTACACGACCGCCCGGCAGGGTCTGGAGCGTGGCCCGGTGCTGGTCCAGGTGGGACGGGCAGGGTTCATCCCGGCAGTGCTGTGTGAGCGCTGCAGATCCCGGCAGCAGTGTCCTGAGTGTCACGGCCCCTTAGCCCTGCCCGGGCACTTCGGGCAGTCCGACACTCTGCGGTGCCGGTGGTGCGGGCTGCATCAGCGTGGTCATCACTGTGCGGTATGCGGACACGGCAGCTTCCGAGCCGGAGCGGTGGGCGCTGACCGGACCGCCCAGGAACTCGGCCGCGCCTTCCCCCATGTGCCGGTGATCTCCTCCACCGGGGATCACCCGGTGGTCGAGGTTCAGGACAGATCTGCCCTGGTGATCAGCACCCCGGGAGTCGAGCCGGTGGCGGAGAACGGATATGCCGCAGCACTGCTGCTGGACGGGGATGCTCAGCTGGCCCGGGAGGGCCTCGACGTGCCCCGCGGAGTGCTCGCCCGGTGGTTCAAGGCTGCCTCACTGGTCAGGCCCCGCTCAGAGTCAGGGGCCGTGGTGGTCACCGCTGAGCACCCTGAGCTTACCGGAGCCCTAGTGCGCTGGGATCCGGCAGGATACGCCCGGCGTGAGCTCTACCGCCGACTGGAGCTCAATCTTCCTCCGGCAGTGCGAATGCTCACGGTGACCGGTGATCCGCGGGAGGCTGAGGCGTTCCTCACCGAGGTCGAGCTTCCTGACGGGCTGGGCTGGGTGGGGCCGGCGCCTGGGGCTGAGGACGCCCAGCGCTGGATGCTGTTCTTCGGCTTCGCCCAGGCAGGTGGGGTCATCGCCGAGGTGATGCGTGCCCGTCGCACCGGATCTGCCCAGAGAGCCGGACAGGGCAGAGCGCTGCGCATCGCGGTTGACGACACCGCCGCGCTGCAGTTCTGAGCCTGCAGTTCTCAGCCGGTGAACTGCACTTGGCCCCATTGTTTCCGCAGAGATTTCATGGTGGTACTCGGTTTTCATGGGTCTGTAGGACCATGACATCCCAATGCAGGCATGATATTGATGAGGTTATAGGTCGTGGAGGAACCGGCGCACCGCCCGTGCCAGCTGGGCGGGTCTTTCATAGTGCACCAGGTGGCCCGCGTGGCGGATGATCTCCAAAGCGCCACCTGGCAGTGCCTCACGCAGTGCCCGCAGTCCCTCCGGCGTGCTCAGATTGTCCTTGGCTCCGGCAGCCAGCAGGGTGGGCACCCGAATGTCTTCGGCGTAGTCCAGCACGGTGTGCCGGCTTGAGGCGTGGTAGGACTCCAGCAGTGTCCCTCGGTCCGAGTAGTCGCCGAAGAACTGCCGGTGCTGGTCCTTCGCGAATGCGCCCAACTGCGGATCCCAACCCACGCCGAGAGTGAGGTTCATCACCTCCAGAACGGCCCGGGAGCGCAGCACCGCATCCCCGGCAGCTTCCGGCAGCAGCTGGCACAGCCGGTAGTAGAGTTCGACGACGGCGGCACCGGGCAGCAGTTTACCGCTGAAGATGTCATCGCTGACCGGAGCGCTGAGCACCAGTCCTGCCCAAGGCCGCCGGTGCCGCGCCACATGAGCGGCACACACAATAGTTCCGAAGGAATGGCCCAGCAGCCCGTCCCCGGAGCCCAGCCCCTGCTTTTCAGCTAGGGCCTCCACGACACCGGCATAGACCTCAACAGTGTGTTCCACCCGCTCGCCGGTCCTCACGTCTCGCATCGGAGCGGTCTGGCCGTAGCCGGGCAGATCGGGTACCAGCACCTCGAACTCCGCCAGCGCATCGGCGATCAGCTGCATTCCGTGGTGGTCACCCCGGAACCCATGGATCAGCAGTAGCCTGGGCCGCTGCGCTGCGCCGTCGTCGGAGCTGTATTTCCACAGCGCCGCATCGGTGTGCACTCTCTGCCCGTCCAGCTCCACGTTGATCGGCACTGTTATCCGCTCACCGTGGCGGCGTGGAGAGCCGACCCAAGGGGTCGGCAGGAACCGTGGCGTCGTCGTCGGTGTTTTTCCCACGGGTCACAGCGTAGCGACACTGAAGAGCAACTAGACTGTTCTGAGTCGAAATTTCCATGAACTTCTAAGGTGCGCACCTGTGAGCGAAATTGTAGAGAAGCAGTCCTACGACTTCCGAGCGATCGAGGCCAAATGGCTGCCGTTCTGGGAGCAGGACGGGACCTTCGTGACCAACACCGCCGACTCCCGGCCCAAGAAGTATGTCTGCGATATGTTCCCCTACCCCTCCGGCGACCTGCATATGGGCCACGCCGAGGCCTTCGCGATCGGCGATGTGCCGGCTCGCTACTGGCGGCTGCGCGGCTACAACGTGCTGCACCCGATCGGCTGGGACTCCTTCGGGCTGCCGGCGGAGAACGCGGCGATCAAGAACAACGCGCACCCGGCCGAATGGACCTACAACAATATCGAGACCCAGGCGGAGAGCTTCAAGCGCTACGGGATCAGCGTGGACTGGACCCGGCGGCTGCACACCTCGGACGAGCTGTACTACCGCTGGACCCAGTGGCTGTTCCTGAGGCTGTACGAGCGCGGACTGGCCTACCGGAGGAACTCCCCGGTCAACTGGTGCCCGTCGTGTCAGACCGTGCTGGCCAATGAGCAGGTGGTCTCCGGCGCCTGCGAGCGCTGCGGTACCCCAGTGACCAAGAAGGCGCTGAATCAGTGGTACTTCAAGATCACCGACTACGCCGACCGCCTGCTGGAGGATATGGCGCAGCTGGAAGGCACCTGGCCCGAACGTGTGCTGGCCATGCAGCGCAACTGGATCGGCCGCTCTGAGGGTGCTCATCTGGATTTCCCGGTCGACGGCGGGCACACCGTCACCGTCTTCACCACACGCCCGGACACGGTCTTCGGGGCCACCTTCTTCGTGGTGGCCGCCGATGCAGAGCTGGCCACCGAGCTGGTGACCGATGAGCAGAGCGGTGAGCTGGAGGCCTACCGCGAGCAGCTCAAGTCAGTCTCAGACATCGAACGCCAGGCCACCGACCGGAAGAAGACCGGCGTCTTCCTGGGCGTCTACGCCACCAACCCGACCACCGGGGCCAGGATGCCGGTCTACGCCACCGACTACGTGCTGGCCGACTACGGCACCGGCGCGGTGATGGGGGTGCCCGGCCAGGATCAGCGTGACTGGGAGTTCGCCACGGCTTTCGACCTGCCGATTGTACGCACTGTGCAGCCTGCCGCAGATTTCGAGGGGGAGGCCTATACCGGAGAGGGCCCGGCCATCAACTCGGCCAATGCCGAGATCTCCCTGGACGGGATGGAGGTGGAGGAGGCCAAGGCGAAGATCATCGACTGGCTGGACTCCAAGGGTGCCGGGCGTGCCACGGTCAACTACCGGCTGCGCGACTGGCTGGTCTCCCGCCAGCGGTTCTGGGGCGCGCCGATCCCGATCATCCACTGCCCGGACTGCGGGGAGGTGCCGGTGCCCGAGGATCAGCTGCCGGTGACCCTGCCCACCGATATGCGCGGCGAGCAGCTCGCGCCCAAAGGCCAGTCCCCGCTGGCCTCCAACACCGACTGGGTCAGCGTCGGCTGCCCGGTCTGCGGCAAGCCCGCGACCCGGGACACTGACACCATGGACACCTTTGTGGACTCCTCCTGGTACTACATCCGGTATATCGACCCCAAGAGCACATCCGAGATCTTCCCCACCGAGCAGGCCAACCAGTGGCTGCCGGTGGACCAGTACGTCGGCGGTGTGGAGCACGCCATCCTGCACCTGCTCTACTCCCGGTTCATCACCAAGGTGCTGTACGACATGGACCTGGTCAGCTTCACCGAGCCGTTCAAGGCCCTGCTGAACCAGGGCCAGGTGCTCAACGGCGGAAAGGCCATGTCCAAGTCGCTGGGCAACGGGGTGGACCTCGGCGAGCAGCTCGAGGCCTACGGGGTCGACGCCGTGCGGCTGACCATGGTCTTCGCCTCACCTCCGGAGGACGACGTCGACTGGGCCGATGTCAGCCCCGCCGCCAGCCAGAAGTTCCTGGCCCGCGCCTGGCGGCTGGCCCAGGACGTCACCAGTGCCCGGGGGACTGATCCGGCTGCCGGTGCCTCAGGACTGCGTTCGCTCACCCATCGAAGCATCGCCGATGCCGAGTCGCTGCTCGGTGCTCAGAAGTACAACGTGGTGGTCGCCCGGCTGATGGAGCTGGTCAACGCCGCCCGCAAGGAGATCGACTCCGGCGCCGGCCCCGCTGATCCCGCCGTGCGCGAGGCCGCCGAGGTGACGGCCCAGCTGCTCTCTTTGGTGGCCCCCTACACGGCGGAGGACATGTGGCAGCTGCTGGGCCATGAGGCCTCGGTGGCGAACACCGCCTGGCCGGCCTACGAGGAGGCCCTGCTGGTGCAGGAGACCATCACCGCGGTGGTCCAGGTCAAGGGCAAACTGCGCGATAAGCTCGAGGTGCCGGTGGACATCACCGAGGCCGACCTTGAGGCCCAGGCGTTGGCCCTGCCGAAGATCCAGCGCTACATCGCCGACGACGGCGGGGTCCGCAAGGTGATCGTCCGGGCGCCCAAACTGGTCAACGTCGTCACCGGCTGAACGACCCGGCCAAGAGGTAGAGATGGACACCGAGAAATGGGTCCAGGCGCTGGAGGCAGAGCTGCTGGCCAGGCGCTCAGCCCTGACCGGTCGCAAACCCGTGTTGCGTCGGGCGCGCGGCCGGGTCGCAGTGGTGAGCGATGCCGGCTG
Source organism: Nesterenkonia muleiensis (assembly GCF_003600155.1). GTDB lineage: Bacteria > Actinomycetota > Actinomycetes > Actinomycetales > Micrococcaceae > Nesterenkonia > Nesterenkonia muleiensis. Next base: position 119,107 of record NZ_QWLD01000038.1, read on the forward strand.
TGCGCTTCCGGTGAGCCCTGCCACCGGGAAGCTGCAGCTGGGCATTCTCGGCGAACACATCGAGGTGGTGCCGATTCCGGTGATGATCGACTCGGCCCCGCAGCAGGGGCAGATGTATCCCGAGCCCTCCCCGGAGCTGGCTCGGGACCTTCCCCTGGCGCTGGCGCAGGGGCTGCCGGTGCGCACGTCACGCCCCTCGCCGGGGCGCATCGCCGAGACGTACAGCAGGCTGCACCACCAGGGATTCAGCGGTGTGGTCTCCATTCACCTTTCCGCCAAACTCTCAGGAACGGTCGACGCCGCCCGGCTCGCCGCTCAAGGGGCGCCGCTGCCGGTGACGGTGGTCGACTCCCGGCAGGCGGGGCTGGGTCTGGGCCACGCCGTGATCGAAGCCGCCATGACGGCTCGGCTCGGCCGCAGCCTGCCGGAAGTGGTACAGGCAGCTGAGGCTGCGGCGGCCAGTTCTCGCTCTGTCTTCGCCGTGCCCAGCCTGGAGCAGCTTCGCCGCGGTGGCCGCATCAACCGACTGGTTTCCATTCTGGGCTCTGTGATGCGGGTGCGCCCCCTGCTGGAGTTGCGCGAGGGGGAGATTGTGCTGCTGGAGCGTGCACACACTATGGCGCGGGCGGTGGCTCGGATGGTTGAAACGGCTATTGAGCAGGCCGAATCACTGGAGAGTCCACGGCTGGGAGTGCAGTGCTGTGGAAACCCGGACCAGGGTGCCGAGCTCGCTGATCAGCTGCGGGTGCTTTCGTCCCATCCGGTGCCGGTCATTGAGCTGCCGCCGGGGCTGGCCGCGCACCTGGGTCTCGGCGCGGTGGGCATCAGCATCACCGAGGGCCCCGTCGGCACCGGCTGAGACCAGAGTTATCCCCAGCCGGGATGCGGTTCAGCGCGGCGCGCTGGCCTCTCCACAGCGCGTGATCCCCGCAGGCTAAGGGTCTCGGCTGTCTCCTAGCCTGAGGCGTATGGAGTCCCCGCCGTTGGAGCACGAGGAAGAGTTGATCACCCGCAGAGAGCGGCTGCGGACACAGCGTCAGGCCGAATATTCAGCGCCTGCGCGCATCAGGCTGCGGCTGGGCGCGGTGGCTGTCGCACTGGTGGCCCTGCTGAGCTGGATCACCGTCTCCTGGATCTCCCACCGTTCTGTCGCTGAGCCTGTCTCCGATGCGGTTCCCTTGGAGGCAGCGTCACCTCAGGGTGAGGAAGGGGAATCCGCTGCTGAGGAGACTGAGGCGCTGATCGTCCACGTCGCCGGGGCTGTCCGGGACCCGCGGGTGATCCAGCTGGAGCCCGGCGATCGGGTGATCGACGCGGTGGAGGCGGCCGGTGGACTCACCGAGGATGCCGCACCGGATGGAGTGAACCTCGCTGCTGCGGCGCAGGACGGCACGCTGATCTTCGTGCCGACCGCTGAGGAGCTCGAATCGGGGGATGCACCGCCTGTGGCTGAAGGAGGACCGGAAACAAGCAGCATCGCCGGAGCCCAGCAGGATGGAGTGGTCAATCTCAACACCGCGGATGCTGCAGAGCTTGAACAGCTGCCGGGGATCGGTCCGGCACTGGCGGAGCGCATCATGACTTACCGCGAGACCAACGGAGAGTTCAACTCCCTGGAGGAGCTGGCCGCGGTCAGCGGGATCGGCCCGGCGATTCTCGAGAACATCGTTGACGATGTCACCTGGTGATCATGGCGGAGAGGCACCAGACCCTGGACCTGAGGCTGCTTCCCGCGGCATGTATCGGGTGGGTTGTGGCGCTGGTGGTGGTGCACAGTCTGCCAGCGCAGTCGCTGGCCTGGGGGCTGGGGATGGTGTGGGGTGCGGGCCTGTGCCTGAGCGCCGCACTCCTGCTGGCAGATCGCTGGTCCGCCCTGCGCAGAGTGATGCTGCATGCGGTGCTGTGCACCGGCGTGGGCGCAGGGGTGGCATTCTCCGCTGCGCATACCCAGCACAGCCATCAGGAGAGCGGTTGGACGCAGGCAGTGCAGTCAGAGGCGCCCGTGGAGGTCACCTTCAGAGTCACCAGGGATCCGTTGCCGTTTGAGCAGCGCGGCTTTGCCGGTGACTCAGGCTATCGGACTCAGGCGGTGGTGCAGAGCTTTGGCGCTCAGCAGCAGGTGCGGGCAGAGGTGATGGTCTTCACCGATGCGGAGCTCCGTGCCGGCCATCGCTACACCGCCATGGTGACTGCCGTGCCTGCCGACACCGGCGATCGGACCACCGCCCTGCTGCACAGCTTTGGATCGCAGGCGCCTCAGCGGCTCGCCGCTGACCGCTGGTCCCGGGTGACCGAGGGCTTCAGCGCACTGCGTGCAGCCACAGCAGAGCAGTCTTCCCATGCCGTCGGCGATGCCCCCGCTCTGCTTCCAGGAGTGGTCCTGGGCGACAGGTCGGCGCAGAGCGAGGAGCTGACCGAGGCAATGCAGATATCCGGGCTGACTCACATGACCGTGGTCAGCGGCACGCACTGCAGTTTGGCGATGGGCGCCCTGCTGGGGACTGCTCGGATGATGCGTCTGCCCCGATGGATCTTGCCGCCGCTGCTGCTGGCCGGGCTACTGCTGTTTGTGATGCTTGTCCAACCTGCGCCGAGCGTCATCCGCGCCTCAGTCATGGGCGCCATCGGGGCGCTGGCGGTCTTCGCCGGACGGGGAAGGGCCTCTTCGGCACTGCTGTGTCTCTGCGTGATCGTGCTGCTGGTCTACGACCCCTGGTATTCAGTAGAGGCGGCCTTCCAACTGTCGGTGGCCGCGACTGTCGGCATTGTGCTCATCGGAGCCAGGCTCAAGACGTTCTTCGCCCACTGGCTGCCGGGATTCTTCGCCGGTGCTTTAGCACTGGCGGTCTCAGCCCAACTGTTCGTCATCCCGGTTCTGCTGCCTATCGCCGAAGGAGTGACCCTCTACAGCATTCCAGCCAATATTCTTGCAGGCCCGCTGCTCCCCCTGGCGACGGTGCCCGGCACCCTGGCCGCGGTGCTGTCCACCACCGTGCCCTGGCTGTCCACCGCGCTGTTGTGGCTGGCCGGCTTCCCCGCTGCCGGGATTGCCGTGATCGGACACGCCACCGCGGCTCTGCCGCAGGCGTTTGTTGCCTGGCCGCAGGGCGCCACCGGCTGGGCCCTGGCCGGACTCTACAGCGCGGCGGCGATCATGGTGTGCCGGCTGGTCGTCGATTCCACGCGGAGGGCAGGCAGAGCGGAGAGGAGCGTCCTGGCAGCAACAGTCGGGGCCTTGACCGCCCTGGTTCTTCCTGCCACTGGTGTCCTGGATCCGTTGTTCGGGCAGGGCCTGCCGGAGCACTGGCGGTTCGCGCTCTGCGATGTGGGGCAGGGCGACATGCTGGTGGTCCGCACCCAGGAGGTCGCTGCCGTGGTGGTGGATACCGGGGAGGATCCGGCTCTGGCCGCGGAGTGCCTGGACCGTTTGGGGCTTGAGCAGGTGGAGATCCTGATGGTCACCCACGAACACCGGGACCACTATGGAGGGGTATCGGGTGTTGCTGAGGCCGCCGAGGTGGAACATATCCTCTACTCAGGAACCGCCGGGTGGAGTGTGCTCGAAGCGGTCCAGGAGCTCGATGAGGTGGTGCTAGGGATACCGGAGACCCGGGCGCATGTCGGGGATACGGCGGGACACCATGGGAGATATCCGGTGAACTGGACCGTCTGGTCGGCGGCGGACTTCCACGCCAACCCGAATAACAACTCGCTGGTGGTGCAGTTCGAACTGTGGGAGTCAGAAACGTCAGCAGGCGCAGTCGGATCCGCGAACAATCCGCTGCGCCTGCTGACGCTGGGCGACCTCGAGGAGGATGTCGCCAGACTTCTGGTGGCTCAGGAGGCCATACCTTCTCAGTCCCAGGTGGTCAAGGTCTCCCACCACGGTGCAGCCAATGGCGGTACCGAGATTCTCGAACACATCACGCCATCAGCTGCACTCATCGGTGTCGGTAAGGACAACACCTATGGTCACCCGGCAGATGAGATCCTGGGTGCCCTCGGTGAGATGGACGCCTCGGTCTACCGCACTGATCTGCACGGAACAGTGGTGTTCGACCTCGCCGAGGGCGGGCTGGAAGCCTTCTCAGTTGAGGACTGAGGCTCAGCCCTCGTCCTCGCCGCCATCGCTGTCGATGACCGGCAGCTTGAGCTCATCGCCGACGAAGATGAGGTTCGGATCCTCGATCTCATCAACGTTGGCGCCCCACAGATCCTTCCAGTCGATGTCGTGCTCATCAGCGATGGAGCCGAGAGTATCGCCGGAGGAGATGGTGTAGATGTCCTCGGAGACCTCCACGTCGGTGTTCGGCTCGGCGGTGAACTCACCAGCCGGAGCGGGGGACTGCTGCGGAGCTTCCTGCGTCGGCTGCGGGGCCTGCTGCTGGGGCTGGGACTGCTGAGTGGATTCCCCGCCCCCGGAACCGCCGCTCGGGCTACCGGAGAGGCCCAGCTGGGCCGAGCAGGACGGCCACTGGCCCCAGCCGGCAGCAGCCTGCAGCTTGGACGCCACAGCGATCTGCTCGGACTTGGATGCCTGGTGCGGGTACTCGGCGTACTGCTGGCCGCCCATGGAGTCCCAGGTGGCCTTCATGAACTGCAGTCCGCCGTAGAAGCCGTTGCCGGTGTTGATCGACCAGTTGCCGCCAGACTCGCACTGAGCCAGACGGTCCCAGTCGCTCTGTGCGTTGGCCACTGGGGCCTGGGCCACAATGGCGCCGCCTGCCAGAGCTGCTGCGGCGGCGGAGCCGCCCAGGAACTTCTTCCAAGTAGAGGTGGTCTTCATATTGAGCCTCAATTCCTCACTACGTCGTTGGTTCTTCATGTGGTGTGCTCATCACGCGATGGGTATGTCACGGTCACATCACTTTCAATGTCCGGAGTCCAGTAAAGAGTCTCAGAAAGATCACGTCAACCGCAGTGATAGGACCTCGAATGCGGAAAAAACCGCGAAATATCAAGGATCCAAGGGCGTTATCATCTTGTTATTTTAGTTTCTGTGACTTAACTGTGAATTGTTGGCGTCGAGGACAGCCGGAGGTCATTCCACGGGGTCGCGCAGGGTGGGGCAGCTCATGCACCGGGGGCCTCCGCGGCCGCGCCCCAATTCTCCGCCGGGGACTTCGATGACCTCGATGCCGGACTCCCGCAAGAAGGCATTGGAGGTGGGGGTCCGGTCATAGGTGACCACCGCGCCGGGGGCCACGGCCAGGGCGTTGCAGCCATCGTCCCACTGCTCGCGCGCTGCGGAGTGGACATCCTGCTCAGCGGTGAGGATCCGCAGGCCGTGCAGCCCAAGAGCGTCGGCGATCGCTCGGTGCGCCTGCCCGGGCTGATGGTCGGCGATGTTCAGCTCCACCTGGTCGGAGGAGCCTGCCGCACCGCCCCGGGCAGTGACGGTGTAGGAGGCCAGTTCGCCGAGTCCGGCGTACTCGATGAAGGACCTCTCGTCCACCATGGTCATCACCGTGTCCAAGTGCATGAAGGACCGAGCCTTGGGCAGCTCCAGTGCGACCACCCGGTCGGCGGAACCCGCCGCGAAGAGCCGTTTGGCCAGCCGCTCCACGCCCTGCGGAGTGGTGCGTTCGCTCATCCCCACCAGCACCGCACCATTGCCGATCACCAGGACATCTCCGCCCTCGACGGTGGCCTGCTGATCATTGAGCCCATCGGCCCAGCGGTTGAACTGTGCGGCGGCGAACTGCGGATGCCACCGGTAGATGGCCTCATAGGTGATCGCCTCCCGCATGCGGGCCGGCTTCTGCATGGAGTTCACCGCGACCCCGTCATAGACCCAGCAGGAAGCATCGCGGGCGAACAGGTGGTTCGGCAGCGGGGCCACCACCAGGTCATCGGGTCCCAGGGAGTGCAGCACAATGGAGCGTGGCTCATCGGTGAGCTCCAGCAGCTCCCGCTTGGTCAGTCCGCCGATCACCAGCTCGGCCAGGGCGGCCTCGTCCAGTCCGGCGGCGACGGTCCGCAGCAGCGGAGCAGCGGCTGGGCCGTAGATACGCTCATCAAAGGTATGGTCCAGTACGAAGTCCTTGGCTTCCTGGACCGAAAGCGTCTGGCGCAGCAGGGCATCCAGGTGCAGGACCTGGGCTCCTGCTGCTTCGAGTGCGGCGGAGAACTGGTCATGCTCCTCCTGGGCGCGGCGGACCCACAGCAGATCGTCGAATAGCAGGTCATCTTTGGTCTCCGGGGTCAGTCGCAGCAGCTCGGTGCCGGGCCGGTGCACGATCACCTGCCGGAGTTGGCCCACCTCGGAGCCCACATACAGTTCATTCATGCTGTTCATGCTTCCATAGCCTGGGAATGCGTGCGGGCTCTCCGCGATTGGGCACTGAGAGAGTCCGTGACGGAAAGGAACCCCAGCGATGTCAGTGCCGCCCCAGCTGTTTGAACCGATCAGCCTGCGCAGTCTCACCATCCGCAACCGCATCTGGGTGCCGGCGATGTGCCAGTACTCCGCTGAAGCCCAGGACGGGGTGGCCACCGACTGGCATCTGGTTCATCTGGGCTCCTTCGCCACAGGAGGGGCGGGGGCGATCATCGTGGAGGCCACCGGTGTGACTCCGCAGGGCAGGATCTCTCCTGAGGATCTAGGCCTGTGGAACCAGGAGCAGGAAGCCGCGCTGGCCCGGGTGGTGGACTTCATGCATTCTCAAGGCGCGGCCGCAGGCATCCAGTTGGCCCATGCAGGACGTAAGGCCTCCACATTCCGGCCCTTCACCGAACAGTCCGGGACTGTTCCTGCTGATCAGGGCGGGTGGACCACTGTGGCGCCCTCGGCGGTGGCCTACCCCGGCCTGGCAGAGCCCGAGGCCCTTGACGCGGAGGGAGTATCCGGCATTATTAGCGCCTTTGCCGATGCGGCCGAACGTGCTGTGGCCGCCGGGTTCGACGTCCTGGAGATTCACGCCGCCCACGGCTATCTGCTCCACCAGTTCCTCTCCCCGTTGAGCAACACCCGCAGCGATGCCTACGGCGGGACCCTCCAGAATCGGGCGCGCCTGCTGCTGGAGGTGGTTGATGCCGTCCGTGCCCGGGCAGGGGAGGATGTTCCACTGCTGGTGCGGCTCTCCGCCACCGACTGGACAGAGGGTGGGCTGACTGTGGAGGACACGGTGCAGGTGGTGGAGTGGCTCGAAGTGCGCGGTGTTGACATGGTGGATATCTCCAGCGGCGGCAACGCCCCGGTCCGGATCCCGTTGAGCCCTGGTTACCAGGTGCCCTTCGCCGCGGCGGTGAAGAAACAGACCGGGATGCCGGCCGCTGCGGTGGGCCTGATCACCGAACCGGTCCAGGCCGAGCACATTCTGGCTACTGGCCAGGCGGATGTGGTGCTCATCGGCCGGGAATCGCTGCGAGACCCGCACTTCCCGCTGCGGGCGGCCCAGCACTTCGGCCACCGGCCCGGTTACCTCCCGGCTCAGTACGAACGCGCTTACCGCTAGAGTCGGTGTATGACCAGCGCCCCGTTTTACCCCAGCGGAGTCCAGGACAGCAGAGCCCAAGACCCCCGACTGGCCCGGGCGGTGCCTGAGCTGCTGGCAGAGTCCCAGCGGGTGGAGAGGTGGCCGGAGTTCCGTGCCGACCTGGAACGGATCAGGTTCTCCCCCTACTTCTCCCGGCTGTCTGCGGTGACCCAGGTGATCTCGCAGACCGGGGCCGGGCTGGCGGTCCACAACCGGCTCACCCACTCTCTGAAGGTCGCCGCGGTGGCACGTGCCATCGCGGTGGCGCTCTCTGCTGCCGAAGGGCACACCAAACGGACCCTGGAGTCGCTGGGCGGCTGCCATCCTGTGGTGGTGCAGGCCGCCTCCTGCGCCCACGACGTCGGCCACCCGCCCTTCGGCCATCTGGGCGAGCAGACTCTGGACCGGTTGGCCCGGGAGCATTTCGGGCTGTCTGAGGGGTTCGAGGGCAATGCCCAGTCCTTCCGCATCATGGCCCGGCTTGATCAGCACAACCGTCACGATGCCGGCCTGAACCTCACCGCTGCGGTGCGCTCTGCCATCGTGAAATATCCCTGGGTCAGAGCCGACGGCCTCGGTGAGCGCCCCGGAACGGAGACCGAGCGGGGGCTGGCTCCACCTGTTGGGGGCGGCGGGGCGAAGAAGTTCTCCGCCTACGCTGTGGACCTGCACAATATGCTTCAGGCCCGCGGCGCCTATCCGCGGATCGGGCAGCGGCAGCAGACCGTGGAGTGCTCGGTGATGGACGTTGCCGATGACATCGCCTATTCGCTGCACGACCTCGATGACTTCTACCGGGCCGGCCTGCTTAACCAGACCGCCATCTCCGCGGAGTTCAGGACCTGGCACGCCGAACGCCGTCAGCTCGCCGAGATGGACCAGGCAACCCTGGTGCGCACCGAGCGCGCTCCGGGCCGGTCACTGGAGTTGCTCTGGCGGCGGCTCTACGCCAAAGACGCCTGGATCGCTGACCAGGACGCGTTCACCCAAGCAGTCGACCGGGTCTCCGAGGACGTGGTGGAGGGGCTGCTGCGGGTGCCCTTTGACGGCTCCCGGCAGGCGGAGCGCTCGTTGGCGACCTTCACCGCTACCTGGATCGGCCATCTGCAGAACTCTGTGGAGGTCCACGCCGCACCGCATGTGCGCTCCGGGCATGTGAACCTCAACCAGGCCGCCTGGCATGAGGTGGCGGTGCTGAAGTTCCTGCATGAGCGGTTCATCCTGGACCGCTCGGACTTGACCGTCTACCAGCGTGGCCAGGCCAAGCTTCTGGAACGGCTGGTGCTGGGCTTCTCTGCCTGGCTCGACGACGCCCACGATGTGCGGCGGGCTCCGCGCCGGCTGCTGGATCTGGTGACCCTGGCCACCGAGGACATGCTCAGACTGCACCAGGATTCACCGGAACTGCTCGGGGCCGCCGATGAGCCGGCACTGCTGCGGCAGGCCAAGGGCCGGGGCATCATCGACTACATCGCCTCGCTCACCGACGCTCAGGCCACCTCACTGGACGCGCTGCTGGCCGGCACCTCCGAACGGCTCTGGGACGCCGGCCAGGGGCTGTAGAGGCTATGACTCTATAGGCTGGTGCAGGTGGGCGAACAGAACATCATTCGGGTGGCCGCAGTGATCATCCTCGATCGGGAGCACCGTGTGCTGACCGTGCGCAAGCAGGGCACCGACCGGTTCATGCAGCCCGGGGGCAAGCCCGAACCGGGGGAGAGTGCTCAGCAGACAGCGGTGCGCGAGGTCGCCGAGGAGATCGGCCTGCAGCTTCGGCCCGAGCAGCTGGTCGATATGGGGACCTTCAGGGCTGCGGCGGCCAATGAGCAGAACACCGTGGTGGTGTGCCAGAACTTCATGGTGGAGTACGACGACGCCGCACAGGAGATTTTGGGTGCCCTGGAGCCTGCCGCTGAGATCGCCGAGCTGCGCTGGATGCCGCTGGAGTCCCTGCAGCCGGCCGAGAATCTGGCTCCGCTGCTGACCGAGCAGGTGGCCCCTGCGGTGCGGAACGTCCTCTGAGACACTACGGCCTCGTCCAGGTGTGGAGGAGGTAGCCGTAGCTCAGCCCCACAGCCTGGGGGTTCGCAGCCAACCACGGATCGGCGACCTCGCCGAACTCCAGCCGAAGAACCGCCTCGAGGTCATCCCGGGAGGTGAATCTCCAGCTGCTCATCACCTCGGTGGTGGTGGCTCCACGTTGTGCCCACCACCGGGTGGAGTAGTCGCCGTGGCCCTGCCGCTGTGCCGGAGCACTGGCGCCAAGCAGCTGGGCGAACTCTCCGTGGAGACCATCATTGTCAATCACTACCAGCCGGCCGCCGGGCCTGAGAACCCGTGCGACCTCGTTCAGCCCCGGGGTGGGGTCGAGGTGCCGGCTGGGAAAGAAGTATGCGAACCGGGCGTGCACCACATCGACGCTTTCTGCCTCCAGCGGAAGGTGTTCTGCGGATCCATGCCGCACCTCCGCCTGCGAGGTGCGGGCGCGGGCCAGCGGGAGCAGGGACTCATCAGGTTCGACCCCGATCAGCTGGTGGGCCGAATGGTACTTCGGCAGCCAGAAGCCGGAGCCGCAGCCCAGATCGACCAGCGTTCTGTCCTCCCACGGTGCGGCCTTCTCCAGTTCAGTCCAGAGAATTCCCTCGGGGTCCAGGGCCTGATTCTCCAGCTCATACAGCCCAGGGTCGGCACCTTGGTTGGCAGCGGGGATGAAGTCGCGGAGAGTCACCTGCTCAGTCTGGCACAGGGAGGGGTGCTCACCATGACTGCCCTAGGGCGTCGTCGGCTGTGATCCTGATGACAGTGCGGAAGAACTCCGGGGGTAGGGGGGTTCATGAGAAATGGACCCCCATCCGCCTGCTGATACGAGGAGAATCCATGACCGTAGAGACCGTAGGACGTGTTGTCGCCCGTGAGGCGCTCGATGCCCTGTTCACCCACCGGCACACCACCAACACTTTCATCGACACACCGGTAGAGGCGGAGCTGATCAGGGCCGCCTACGACGACGCCCGGCTGGCCCCGGTCTCCATGAACTCCCAGCCGCTGCGCCTGACCCTGGTCCAGCAGGGCCAGTCCCGCCAGGCGCTGGTGGAGCAGATGATGGGCGGCAATAAGGAGAAGACCGTGGCCGCACCGCTGAGCATCGTGGTCGCCTACGACCCAGCCTGGCACCTGCACATGGATGAGCTGTTCCCCGCGATCCCGGGGGTGAAGGACACCTTCGAGTCCCAGCCGGAGAACCGGCACGCCATGGGCCGGGACAACGCCTCCATCCAGCTGGGCTATTTCCTGGTGGCTCTGCGTGCCCATGGCCTGGAAGTCGGCCCGATGGCAGGACTGGACGCTGCCGGCATTGACGCGCTCTTCCACTCGGAGACCGGCTGGAAGACCATTGCGGTGGTCAATGTGGGCCACGCGCCGAACCCCGACGACGCGCAGGCCCAGTTCCCTCGCGGCAAACGCCTCGACTTCGCCGACATCAGCCAGCTGCGCTGATCTCAGCAGGTGCACTGGTGGTGGAGTCAGCGCCCTCCAGCGGCCCCGCCGCCTCCGCCGCCGCCCACCCCGCCGGCGCCTGAGGACCCGGAGGTGCCCGAGGAGGTGGTCATCGCGCTGGTGAAACCGGACAGGGTGCTCTCCAGGGAGCCGGAGCCATCACGGAACAGACCCGGGTACCAGACCGGGTGGTCAATGCCATAGCTGCGGTAGGTGGCGTCCAGCACTTTGGACCACTGCTTCTCCAGGCCGTAGATCACGGCGAAGGGAAGGACCTTGTCGTAGAGCTGAACGGTTGCGGCGTCCTCTGCGTGCTGGCTCAGGGCATGTTCGGAGGACTGGAGCATCTCCCCATGGCCCTGTTCAGGGCCCCGGATGGTGGTCCGGACCGATTCCAGCTGCTGCCGCAGACCAGCGCCTTCGTGGGTGTGGACCCGCTGCGGAAACACGGCGATGAGTCCGCAGACCAGGCCGAGCATCCCGCCCAGCAGCGCGATGACGGTGGTGGTGACATTGTCACGGCTGGTGCCGATCAGCAGCAGTATTGCCACTGGCCCAATCAGGAGCAGTCCGGCTGCGGCGAGGAGTACCGCGGCTGAACTGTGTTTTTTGGTGAGAAGTCCGCGGGCTTCTGCTTCCTTGGGCCCCTCTCGGACCAGCTTCTGCATACTGGTGGAAAAGGACTGCTTGTCTTTGCCCTTGCTCGGCAGCTTGAAGGTGTCTCCGGGCTGGAGGGAGGGGAAGAGCATGGTCAGCAGGCGTTCCTCCAGCGGGTCGCGGGCCAGGTGGGGGTCGGTCAGGCGCAGCATCGGCTCCGGGGTGCGGCTAAAGACCCCGCTGGTCTTTCCGGAGTCTTCGATGCGAAGAGCTCCACGCACGGCCAAGCGCAGGATCTCCGCTGTCACCGGGGAGCCGCTCGCGGCTGTCACCGGGGCTGCGATGAGCATCGGCACATCATCTGGAATGCCGTACCGCGGCAGGGTGTCACCGGTGTCTTGACGGTGCCGGCTGCGGAGACGGAGAACCGTGATCAGCGCTGCTGTGCCAAGTCCGGCAGAAACCAGGCCCAGCACCGCTGGCAGGGTGTCGAGGATCCAGTTCGGCTGCCTTTCAGGCGGCTGCGGGACTGTGCCGGCCTCGAACCCCAGGGCCACGGTGAGACCTTCATAGCCCTCGAGGCTCACCGAGGGGACGGTGAATGCGCCGTCGTCCGGATCCCCGGTGTCGATCTCGCAGGGCTCAGACGAGCCCTCAGCGCCCGCGTAGCAGGCGGCATCACCGTTGAAGGCCTCGGCAAACTCCGGGCTCAGGTCAATCTGCACGGAGGCAGAATCGATCGACTGAGGACGCTGGCTGGGCACCAGATCCCAGTAGAACTCGTCGATATCGGCGTCGCCGGGGGAGTGGATCACGTTCTGCACGGTGTAGCTGAGCTGGTAGGTCTGCTGGCCGTGGACGTACTCGTCGTCGCCGATGAGGATCACCTGCATGCCGTCCTCAGTCTCGGTCTCGAACGGCACCTCAGCCCCTGAGGCGTCGGTGACGGCGATGTCCTCGGGTGCGGCAGGAGCGCTGTGATAGCGCAGCGGAAGAGCCCGCACCAGTCCACGGTTCTGGTCATGCTCCGGGAACCGCGCCACCAGTTCTTCGGTGACGTGCGCGACTGCGACATCGTCGTCGAGGTCGAGGTCGAGGTCGAGGTCGAGCTCGTAGCTGAGCTCCCAGCTGTCGAAGTGGAAGTTCTCCACATCTTCTGCCTCGACTGCGGCGGTTGGGGCGGCCGATGCGCCCAGCAGCAGCAGGGTGAGGGCCGGGATGAAGAGCCCTTGCCAGAACGGGCGAGAAGGTGAGGTTTCCATAGAGCCCAGAATAGGGGAGACGGACCGGGGCACTGCCCAAGGGGACTCTCACCGCCGCCAGCGGCCCACGGGTTGACTGCTCAGGAGGCTTCGGTGCGTTTGATCAGCACCAGCGCCAGAGCCGTGCAGGCCGAATACACGACGCCGACGGCGATCCAGCCGAGCTGAAAACCGCCCGAGGAGCTGATGATCGCCCCCATCCCGACTGGCCCCAGCGTGAAGCCCGCGAACATGCCGGCGGTGACGATCCCGCTGACAGAGGCCATTGATGAGGCAGGGGTCGAACGTAGCAGCGCGCTCATCAGCACCACGGCCACTCCCAGAGCCGAGGCGCCGTGGAGTATCACCGCCAGCCACAGCAGGGCTGCCCAGTCGGTCATTCCGGCACCGAGGAACGCAGCAGCCCCGGCCAGGGCGGTCAGTGCCAGGACCAGCAGCAGCGTCGGCGCTGAGGCGCCCCGGGCCATCACCCGGGCCCACCCCACCCGCGCAGCCACCCCGACCACACCTGCGACCGCGGCGGTGGCTCCGCCCAGAACCAGGGAGAATCCCAGCTCGCGGACGGCGAACAGCGGCAGATAGACATTGGTCGCCTGCACGCCGATGCCGTTGAGCAGGCCGAATGCTGCCAGGGCCCACACCGTTCCGGAGTGCCGGGTCAGGCCTGGGCGCAGGGGCGGCGGTGAGGAGGTACTGGTGGTTCCGCGCGGGGAGTTGTCCGGCCCAAGCCGTGGAGTAGAACTCAGCGCGTGCCAGGCCAGCAGCAGCAGGATGAATGGAATTAGCGAGCCCACCAGAGCTGCACCCCGCCATCCGACCCAGAGGGCCAACAGGGGAAAGGCCAGGCTGGCCACCAGCTGACTCACCTGCACCCCGGATTGTTTGATGCCTACCCAGCCGATGCGCTGTGCGGCAGGAACGCGCTCCAACAGGATTCGGTTGGTCACCCCGTTGGAGAATGACTGGGCGATGCCGGAGAGTCCGGCGGCCACCAGCAGCAGGGCATAGCCGCCGGGCAGACCGGCGAGCACCAGCGCCACAGCGGCAAGCAGGAAGAGCGCGCTCATCAGCAAGATGTCGGAACGGCGGTCAGCCAGACGTCCCAACGCGGCGTTTCCCACGGCCGCGCAGGCGAAGCAGACGGTGGCCAGCAGCCCGAACTGGACCGCATCGATTCCTAGTTCGGTGATGATGCTGTCGCTGGTGGCGCTGAGTCCGTAGAGCAGCAGCGGGCCGGCGCCGACTGCGCCCAGCAGGACTGTCAGCAGCGTGAAACCTGCCTTCGGAGCCGGCTTCTTCGGCATCACCACCTGCTTTCCCTCATCGCCTGGTCAGTCAGTCCGGGCCATTGAGGCCGTGACCGGACGCCCCTGATTAGCGAAAGGCCGTTCGCACGATGCCGGCGATCTTGTCCATGACTTCGTCGCCTTATCCGTCTTCATGGGGGACATGGGGAGCAACCCTTTTCTCGCGCCGCATTCACGGCATGGTGAACACAACCCCCCCAGGTCAGGGGTCGGTTGCGCAATCTCCATCGCGGACATGTCCTGGCCGGTGCCAGTCCTCTCCGCGAATGTGTCAGACGAGCACTTCGTCATCGACTGCGCGAGGGCACAGATTGTGCCAGAAATCAGCTTATCAGCCGCGAGCTTCATCGATGCCACAGGGAGTCAGGCGCAGTGTAGGCAAGAAACCGAGGTGATTAGGCAAAAGTGGCGCGTTCGTGACTGGTGTTTTGCGTTTGCGAGTTCACGCATCGGCGTCGTTCCCTGTCCAGATAGTTGCTAGTTGCGCACGTGGTTCCGCCGCTGGGCCTGATGTTGGCGGTGGGTGTTCAGAGGAGCCCGGCGTCACGGAACGCGCGGTCGTAGATCTGGCGGATCACCTGCTCTTTGCGGGCGTTGTACTGCATGACATGCTCATCTTCGGCACGGGCGGCCTCCGCGGCAGCCAGTTTTGCTTTCTGATACTGGGCGAGGTCCTCGGGATGGGCGATGAGCCAGTCGCGGAACATCCGATGCCGCACCGGTTCCGCGGCTTCTGGGCCGTAGACGTGCAAGTTCGCCCGTGGGTCACGATGGACCAGTGCCCGGTGCTCATACCACCACGGTTCACGGATGACGAGATCGAAGCCGGCAGCTTCCAGGTCTGAGGCCCATGCATTCTCATCAGCGGAGTCAGCAACGACCAGTGTGAGGTCAATGACTGGCTTCGCTGCGAGGCCGGGCACCGCGGTGGACCCCACGTGGTCGATCGCGAGCACGCGGTCGCCCAGCGCCACACGGACGCACCCCTCCAGCAGTCGGTAGGCCTCCGGCCAGCGCGGGTCGTAGGGCACGACCTCGACCCCCGGCTGCGGCTCCTTGCCCGGGAGGAAAGGCGATTCTCCCGGCGGCGGGTCGGTGGGCTTATGCTCGACGATCTCGCGTGCAGTAGGCATAGTGGCCAGCCTAATAGTCCGGAGTGGGACCTCGTTCGCCAGGTGGCCGACGTCGTGGCGGCGGAGTTCGGGGTCTCGCAGCCGACGGTCTCGGGGCACCTGAAGGTCCAGCGCCAATAAGCGTGCCCAAGCGGCGCGATGAGGCGCCGATCGTCGATGTCTTCCGCCACGGATTCGAGACCGGCTGCTTGGGCCCAAAGGGATGGAGTTCTTGCGTCTCGGTGTGCGGGACCAGGCTACCGATGTGTTGGCGGTGGTGAGGGGAACCGATGTCCATATGCCCATGCACCCACCGTATGTTGATACGGTATAGCCATGGTTCAGTCAGGTTCGCGCCGCATCAGGCGTGCCGGTGGTCCCAGGCGCACAGTGGTTCTCGGTCAGGTGGTTGATGTGCTGGCGGATCGAGGGTTCGCCGCGACCCGGTTCCAAGACGTTTCGGCGGCGTCGGGGGTGGCGGTCAGCACCTTGCAGGGCTACTTCGGCTCGCGTGAGGACATGCTGATCGAAGCACTGACAGGCGCGACGTCCGGTGAGGTGACAGCGCTCCATGAGCTTGCCGCCGGGTTCGGTGACCCGTGGCAGCAGCTGGTGGCGCTGATCGATCGAGGATTGTTCACCAGCGCCCGGACGTGGCGGATGCTGATGGAGTTCTGGACTGCTGCCGCCCACGACTCCGAACTGCGTGAACATGCCGCCGCCCTGGCTGAGCAGTATCGGGAGCCCTTCGTCGAGGCGCTGCGCCGCGGCGTCGATGCCGGTGCGTTCGAGCCCCGGTTCAACTCCGCGGCGATCGTCGATGTGGTCGTGGCGACGATGGACGGCCTGCTCTACCCGGTCGTGCTCGGACACCGCGGGTCAGACGTGACTGACTATCGTGACGTCGTGCTCGCTCAGCTCGCGCTCGTTCTCGGGAAGGATGCATGACGGCCGGCACCGTGCCTCCCAGGTCGGATCGGTCTCGCCGAGGGGACGCATGATTCTCACCGACCGCATCGCTCATGCGGTCGCCGCCGGCGAGGTCACCGTGGCCTACCGGCGGTGGAAACGGCCGCGAGTCAAGCCTGGCGCGACGTTCCGCACCGTCGCAGGTCTTGTCCGGGTCGAGACGATCGAGTCCGTCCCGGCCGGGGAGGTCACCGAGGACGACGCACGCCGGGCCGGCTACGCCTCGCTGGACGACCTGACAGCCACGTTCCGCGGCGTTGAGGTCGATCCGGTCTTCCGCATCGGGCTGTCCTGGGTGGCACCGGATGCGCGGGATGCCCTTGCCGCTGATGCGGACCTCACCCCTGATGACGTCGCAAGCATCGACGCGCTCCTGGACCGGCTCGACGCTCGCATCCCGTGGGCACGCACGACGCTGGCGCGCCTCCAACGAGAGCCCGGAATCACTGCGGACTCGCTTACCGAGGGCCTGCCGGTCGGAAAGGAATCGCTCAAACGCCGCATCCGCACACTCAAAGAGCACGGCCTGACTCTCAGCCTGCAGGTCGGCTATGAGCTGTCCGACCGCGGCCACGCCTACCTGGGAGCCACCGACCAACAAGAGCAGGACTTCCCCCATGACCGCGGTCGGGCTCGGGGCTCCGGGGCTCATTGACCTTCAAGCGGCCGACGAGGAAGCTGCCGCGAGTTCTACAGCGCGCTGTTCGGCTGGAAGATTGGTGTGCAGAATCTCTGCGGCTGCCGCTACGCTGGCACCGCGGATGAGTCGATCATTGCCGCCGACGCTCAGCGCTGAGGGCCTCACCGTGTACCAGCGGCTCGCGCTCCTGATCAACGACGGTGTAATCGAGCATGTTTTCTTTCCGGTGTTCCCACCTGACCAACATGCTCAGGTCGTCCTCGAATGGCTGGCTGCGAACCCTGCGCCAGAAAGCTCCACACAATGACTGGCACCATCCATATGGTCGCCGTGTTCGGCGCGCGACCCTTCACCGGGAATCCTCTTGCTGCCGCCCTCCAGCAGCCAGGCCGACTATCGGGTCCGTATCTTCACCCTCGATCGTGAGATGCCGTTCGCCGGACACCCCACCCTGGGCGCATGCCATGTCTGGCTCACTATCGGAGGCGAACCCCGCAACCGCACCGAAATCATCCAAGAGTGCGGTGCCGGGCCCGCAAAGCTGCGCCAGGACGAGAACGCCCACCTGTCGTTCGTCGCCCCGCCGTTGATCCGATCCGGGATGGCTGCGCAGACAGAACTCCGCGAAGCACAAGAGGTCCTCGGTGTTGACGCAGAGAACCCCGTAGGGCAGCCAACACAGCTGCGTCTTCGTGTGCGTTCACGCCTATGCCTGTCCAGGACGGGGTCACGCCGACGCTTCACCGTTTTCGGGATTCGATGGGTGGTCGAGGATGGTGCGCAGAGTTGTCGTGAGTGCTTCGCGTTCCCTCTCGGCTAGGTGTCCGAGGAGGTCGTGCTGAACGCCGTCGAGGACGCCGGCGATGTGCTGTAGTCGCTGTTGCCCAGCCTCGGTGAGGGTGATGAGGTTCTGCCGCCGGTCGGCGGGGTCCTGGCGGCGTTCGACGTATCGCTCGTGGACGAGGTTATTGATGGTGGCGACGATGTCGCTTCGATCGATGTGACACCGTCGGCCAAGCTCGGCCTGGCTGGTCGGTCCGAACTCTTCGAGGGCGGCGAGCACCGCGTAGTGGTAGCGGGTCGCGCCCGCCTCGGTCAGCGCCGCCGAGATGAGGCGGTTGGTGAGCGTGGCCGTCTGGGTGATCAACCAACTCGGGGTCTGACGCAGCCGCGCGGGCTGCAGAGCACTGGCTCCCTCAATCTCCTCCACACCTCTGAGACTACCAGAACTGTTGGCGTAACCAACGATCTGATATCGTTGGTATCGCCAACATTGGTCACACCAACGATATGGAGTAGGGATGGCTCAGGAGACAGCAGCGGGGCGGCGTTCGGGCGTCGCGCGATGGTGGGCGCTGGGGTGGATCTCGGTGACTCAACTGATGATGGTCGTCGACGGCACGGTGATGAACATCGCTGTGCCCTCCGCGCAGCACGACCTCGGATTGTCGGATGTGCAGCGTCAGTGGGTGATCACCGTCTACGTGCTGGCGTTCGGTTCGCTACTGCTGCTCGGTGGACGGGTCTCGGACGTGATCGGGCGGCGCCGTGCGTTGTTGATCGGGCTGGCCGGGTTCACCCTCGCCTCAATCGCCGGGGGTCTGGCCGTCTCGGCGGAGATGCTCATCGCCGCCCGCGCCGCCCAGGGAATCTTCGGCGCGCTGGCCACACCGTCGGCGCTTGCGTTGTTGTCGGTGACGTTCCCCGAGGGCGCCGATCGGGTCAAGGCGTTCGGGGTGTTCGGCACCATCATGGGCGCAGGCTCGGGCATCGGGGTCCTGCTCGGCGGCGCGCTCACCGATTCCTGGGGATGGCGGTGGGCGCTGCTGATCAACGCTCCCATCGCCCTGGCGGCCGGATCCGGGCTGCTCCTGTCCCTCGCGGCGGATGCGCGCGGTCGCGGCCGCATCGACATGCTCGGCGGCGTGCTCAGCGCCGCCGGGCTGACCGCCCTGACCCTGGGTCTGACGGCGGCGGAGTCGTCGGGATGGGGCTCCCCGCTCACGATCAGTCTGCTTGCCAGCGGCGCCGTGATCCTGGCCGCGTTCGTGGTCCGCCAGTGCACCGCCGCCCAACCGTTGATGCCGCTGTCGCTGTTCGCCGAACGTCTTAGGTCCGCGGCATTCACCGCGATGCTCGCCTGGGGCGTGGCGATCCTTCCCGCGTTCTTGTTCCTGAGCGTCTATCTGCAACAGCTCGCCGGGCTGAGCCCGTTGCTGACCGGCCTGGGCTTCCTCCCCTACACCGCAGCGATCCTGATCACGGTGCGCCTGGTCAGACCCGCCCTGCGGCGGGTCACCCCGCGGGTGTTCCTCGCCGCGGGACTCACCCTGCTCGCCGCGGGCCTAGTCGTGTTGACACAACTCGGACCCGACATGTCCTACTGGACGCACGTTCTGCCCATCTTCGTCCTGCTCGGCTTGGGCACCGGATGCGTACAACCCGCGGCCAACAGCGCCGCCACCCACCGCGCCGGTCGTGTCTCCGGGGTCGCCGGCGCCGTCGCCAGCACTTCCCAGCAAGTCGGCTCCTCCCTCGGCCTGGCCCTATTGGGCACGATCGCCGCGACCACCACCGCCGCCTCTTTGACCGGAACTACACCGTTGGACCTGCACGCCGCGACCCTCGCAGGCTACCAGGCCGCCGCCCTGACCGGCGCGGTGATCCTCACCATCGCCGCTCTCGGCGTCTTCCTCCTCGCCGGACGGCCGGAGATCGACTCACCGAAGGAGACCCCATGATCCTCATCACCTCGTCGATGCAGTGCATCTATCGCCCTCGCAGCTCAGCGGCTGTTCGTGGAGGCCTACGGCAAGCCTCACTTCACCTACCTGGCCGCCATCCGAGCCGAGCATCTCGCCCGACTGTCGCGGGAGACCGATCTGCCGATCGAGACTGTGATTTCGCGAGGTCGGCTGGCGCAGTCGAGGCCATGCCGCTCACATGTTCCGCCAGGCGGTCGGCGTCACCCCGATCCGGTACCGCCGGCTTGTTCGAAAGCACCGCCAGGCCGCCGCCTAACGTTGTTCGCTCTGCGCCGGCGTTGCACCTGACCTACATGACGGTCTCTATGCGGGTGGTGAGTGCCAGTGACGGCTATAAGTAAGTATCTGCTGCGCAGTGTGTCTGCCGCCGGTGACGACCGCTCGCTGTCGACACACCTGGCCTGCTACTACGCGGAGGAAGGTAAGCCGCTTCAGGCGTAGTCACATCCTTAACCAGGAGGTTGTGGGGAGCGTTCGTGGCATGCGCGTGGGTATTCGGCGTCGTCGTAGGAGTCGCTGAGCCGCATCCACGAATACGTCGGTTCCTGGGGCGTTCCGGCAGGCGAGCTCTCCCACTCTTCCTGCCGTCCGAAAGGGGTGAGATCGAGGAGGTCGAAGACCAGCATGAAAGGCTCTTCGCCGCGGGCGTGGGTCGACCAAGTGTGAAAGACGCGGTGACCTCGGCGCAGGAAGACGCTTACTGCTTGACGTTCCTCGCCATTGACGGTCGCCCCGAAGTCGACGTTGAACTGGTCACCGACGGTCGAGTACCAGGGCAGAGCCCATCCCATGCGGTCGCGAAAGGCATGCAGCCGTCCCACCGGTGCACGGGAGGTAAGCACTAACGAGGTTCGCCGAGCATGCAGGTGGGACAAGGGGCCGATATGCTCGGCCATCATCGAACACCCATCACATCCTTCCTCCCAGTCGGGTGCGAACATGAAGTGCTGAACTATCAGCTGAGGGCGCCCCTCGAAGAGGTCGAGCAACGTGACGGAGCCGTCGGGTCCGTCGAAGACATAGTCTGAGCGCACTTCGACCATGGGCAGTCGCCGGCGTGCCGCGCTGATCGCGTCCTTCATGCGTGTCAGAGCTTTCTCCTGCTGCAGCAGAACGCCTCTGGCGTCGTTCCAGGTGGCCCGGTCGACGACCAGGGGCCAGCCGTGTTCGATACTCACTGGTAGAACCCTTCGCGCAGATTGATGCCGTATTCGAGCCAGACTTTGAGGGCGGCGAGCATGCCGGTCCATCCTTCGCAGTTGCTGAATGCGGCTTCAGCGCCATGCGGAGTCGGCCGCCAGGAGGTCTCGGTGATTGTGACCAGCGTTCGGGAGTCACCATCTATGGGCTCGAACTCGAAGACCACTCTGGTGGTTCCACTCTCACTGGTCGTTGCCTCGTTGCCCCACTCGATGACGAGTCGATGAGGTGGGTCGGCATCGACCACCGTGACCGGAAAGGCCCCGGGGAAATCAGCGAAATCCCACACGACGCGGACGCCAGACTCCAGCCGCCCTCGGGCCCCACCGGTGGTGAAATACCGCGAGAGCTGAACAGGGTCTGCCACAGCCTCGTATACCTCCGCGCAGGGGCGTGCCACACGTCCTGAGACGGTGAAGGAGAGCTCGGTGAGGGCGGCACCGCTATTCATGTTGTAAATTTACAACATGAATGAGTTCACCGACAAGGGCTTTGATGATCGGGTCTTCAAGGCGTTGGCCTCGCCAGTGCGCCGTCGGATGCTCGATGAGCTGAAGAGGTCCACGCACACGACCGGATCGCTGTGTGCGCTGCTGCCCGAGCTGGACCGCACCACGGTGTTGCAGCACCTGCGAGTGCTTGAGCGGGCGGAACTGGTCACTGGACGCAAAGTGGGCCGGGAGCGCCACCTCTCGCTTGCCCCGCTGCCGATCAAGCGCATACATGACCGTTGGATCAGCGACTACATGAATGCCGCAGTCGACCTGCTCGACCACTTGGGCACCGATTGACGCCTGTCATGTCGACCATATGGCACCGGGGTGAGAGGCGATGCGTGGTGTGACTGACCTGAACCAATGCAGCCTCGTGGAGTTCGTTTCACCGCCTGTGGTGGGGCCGCGAAATCGCTAAAGCCGTGGTCAGAGCAAGACCCCATAGCGCGAAGTGCGGGCCCCAGATGAAGGCGTGGCCGAACAGGGCATCACGGTCTGGGACATCTGAGCCAATCCATCCAGCAAGAACGCCTATCCCTGCTGCTGAGTTGGCCCCGCCATAGAGAATAAGGCCCGGGCCGCCGACCCAGCTGATGAGCCGCCAGAAGCGTCGGCCCGGGATTCGGCCGTTCTGGGCCAGCAGTGGAATCCAAGCCGCACCAAGCTTGAGGACCCCGATCACGAACAGGCCGGCAAAAGTCCAGAACGACCCGTTCTGCGTCGCCTCGACCGCCCATTGGCCCACAGTCTCCAACAGCCATTGACCCCCGAAGGCCCAGTAGATGCTTGAGGCTGCGTGAAGGGTGCCCAGGATCGCGGCCGTCCAGAAGGCGATGGCAGCTCTCCGCGGCACAGGGTGACCCGCACTGCCGGCAGCGTTGAGCCGGGACTTCATTCGTTCCCCTCCTCGAGACAAAGCTCTCTCGATGGTGGTAGAAGGCCGGTAACGAGTGCATCGATGGCCTCATCGGTGGAGGACTCGGGCAGCAGTGGTGTAGTGAGATGGTCGAGGATCAGCCCGTCGATGGCGTAGTGGAACAGGGCGATCTCTTCGGGGCCGCCGGGCAGGCCGGCATTAGTGTTGAAATCGACATCAGCGGCGAAGGCCCTACGCCGCCAGTCGGCAAGCAGCGCGGCGATCTCGGGGCGCCTGCTGCTCTCCAGGCGCAGTTCTATCAGGGCAAGGGCCACCTCTGGGTTCTGCATCAGGCGCCGGACGATGTCCCGCAGATAGTCGGCGAACAGTTCACGGTCTGCCGGTCTTCCAGAGCGGGCTGCCAAGTCCTCGGTGCTGGGGGTCAGCCTCTCGCCGATGCGAACGACCAAAGCCGAGATCAGCGCCTCCCGGGTCCGGAAGTAGTTCGAGGTGGTTCCCAGCGGAACCCCGGCTACGCGGTCCACGCCTCTATGGGTCAGCCCCCTTGCGCCTTCACCGGCCAACAGATTCAGCCCAGCGTCGGCCAGCAGCTGTCGACGATCGTCATTACGTGCCACAGAACTTATCCTAGCCCAAGCACTACACATGTCGTACACTTTAATCACTACAGGTGAAGTGATTGGAGCGCGATGCGTGAACTTGTCTACTATGTCGCTGCAAGTATGGACGGCTACATTGCCGCACCTGACGGCAGATTCGACGCCTTCCTCCTCGAAGGGGATCACCTTAGTGAGGTGACCACCCGCTTCGCTGATGCCCTGCCTACTGATGCTGCCGAACATCTGGGCATTGATCAGCCCTGTGACAGATTCGCCACCGTGCTGATGGGATGGCATACCTATGCCCATGCGGTAGAGGCAGGAGTAGAAAGCCCGTATCGGCATCTGGAGCAGATCGTGTTCTCCCGCAGGCGCCACGCCGTGGCCGAAAACCTTAGAACCGTCGATACCGGCCCGGCAACCCTCGTCCGAGAATTGAAGCACGCACCCGGGGCAGACATCTGGCTTTGCGGTGGGGGTTCCATGGCCGGTCAGCTCATTGCTGAGATCGACCGGATCATCATCAAACGCAACCCTCTTGTGTTCGGCAGCGGCATCCCCTTGTTCGAGCCCACTGGGTACGCGCCGACGAGGTTCGAGCTCATCGACTCCAAAAGCTTCATATCCGGTGTGATCATCTCTGAATACACCCGGGAGGGCAGAGAGCGCTGAGCGGCATCAGACTGCGTTATGGCCATAGCTTCCGCTGTTCAGAGCAATGCCGACTCCGCTGCGCCCCTGCAGCACGAAGCATGGTCGCTTCGGATTGGTGCAGGAGTCACTTTGTCGCCCGGGAGTGCAACTTTCTGATGGTGATCAGGTGCGCGAGCCGCCGGTCGGGGAAACGTCCATCGCGAGCGAAGTCGGCCCAGAGCTGTCGAAGCTGAGTCGCGGCATCGCGAATCTGCGTGGCGCTCAGGCCCTGTAGAAGGCCAGTGCCGTGCCAGTCTTCCGCCCTGCCGAACAGAAGCGGCAGGTCGATGGTGTGGGCCGCGCCATACGGGCCGGCATTCCCTGGCCAGTCGATGCGGTAGGACCACCCGCGGCCTCCTGCTGCAGCGTGGGCTCGGGCGAATCGACGAGCCGAACGCGTGTAGATGACCTGTGTCAGGGACCAGGAGGCGGTCCAACGCAGAGCCCGCCCGATCAGAGGAAGCCGTGCCGCCCGGTCGAGCCCCGGCAGCGCGGGTAGGAAGAACCGTGCCTCGTCTGCGGTGTAGCCGATGAGCAGGTCGATCGCGGGTGCGTTGCGCGCCCAGGCGTGTTCGCATTCGGCCCAGGACGGCAGCGGCTCATGGCCGTACTGGACGCCGAAGGGCATCGACGCGGCTAGGCCGAATGCGGATGCCGCCTGCTCCGCCTCCCGCTGTGCTGCGAACACCTCGGACAGCGGGGCGTCAGCGCACAGTCCGGTGGTTGCGGCCACCATCGCCTCTGCGATCTTCTCACGCTGCGGGGAGCGTGACGGGGCGCTCTGGATGATCGCGCGCCGGAACAGTCGAGGTGCCTCGGGCAGAGTCATCAGATGTGCGACCGCATCGGCTCCGGCCGACTGTCCGAAGATGGTCACGTTGTCCGGATCGCCCCCGAATGCCCCGATGTTCTCCTGAACCCAGTGCAGCGCCGCGATCTGGTCGAGCAGGCCGAGATTCGCCGGCCTGGTGGCACCGTCCCCGAGGTAGCCGAGAATCCCGAGCCGATACGTCACGGTCACCACGATCACCTGCTGCTCTTCCACCAGTGGTGCAGGGTCCATGAGTCGAGCGTCCCCTGAACCGCTGGTGTAGGAGCCCCCGTGGATCCAGACCATCACCGGCAGCTGGCCGTCATGGATATCGTTGGGCGCTGTCACCGTCAGGCGCTGACAGTCCTCATCCTGCTGCGTCGCAACCCAGCCGACACCAAACATCTTCTCCAGCAGGGGGCTGTCAGGTTGGGGGCACGCCGGAGACTCCTCCAGGGCGGGGAGCGGCTCTGTCCAGCGCGGGAGCGGCTCTGGGGGCGCAAAACGCCGCGCAGATGCGTAGGCGATGCCGCGAGCGCGAAGTACCCCTCCATGTACTTGCGAGAGCACCACCCCGCACGGCGCGTCTATACGGGCCTCAGATTCCATGCCATCCTCCCCATCAGGCTCCAACGCCGGCCCGCCGCACGGCTCATGAAAGCCGGGAGGCCAAGTCGGCAGCGAGACAGGCCCGCATCAACGTAGGCGCCAGTAACAACTCACGGCCCAGTATGACAGAGACGATTACCGGTGCCGACCTGTCCGGAGATCGTCTAGATCACCACTTTCGACCATGGCGACGCCGCACGCCATCGCGGTCCCGTCACCCAGGTAAGAAGGAGACGTTCGGTTCGAGTACGCCCGTCCGTTCGACGAGCGGAACAGCCGAAAGGTGCGGGCCGACGCGTTGACCTGGGCGCAGAACGCTCGCAACGAGAACGAGGCCCGAATCCCGTCCAAGGGTGGTTCCTTGGTCGAAAGTTCGAACCTCGTTCGATGGGGGTCCCTGCGTAGCACCTTTGGCAACATTCCCCAAAGGACGAAGACCCTGGTCAACCGCGGGAATCGTGGGGTTTATCGGGGCCATCACCGTGGGTCGAAGGCGTCGGTGAGCGATGCTCGGGGGCCGCTGGTGCGGAGGATCGAGACGGCTCAAACATTTCTGACGGCCTCCGAGATCGACAGTCTTGTCGGGGACTACCTCGCGGGCGCGACCGTTCAGGAGTTCGCGCAGAAGTATGGGATTCATCGGGCGACGGTGTTCGCCCATCTGCGTCGTCGGAACACCCCGCGCCGGGTCCCGGGGCTGGATGTGGACGAGAAGGCGGAGACTGGTTCGCTTGTTCCGGGCCGGGGTCTCGATGCGCGCGATCGCTCGACGCCTGGGGGTCAGCCGCAAGGCCGTACGGAGGGTTCTGGTCGAAGCCAGCGCGAACTGGGAGCCCGAACGAGCTGCTACTGCGAGGGGACCTGATCAGCCATCGTGGACACTTGATCGTGCGTAAGTGGTCACGGTCGAGTACGCTGGAGGCATGGAGAGCATGACCGTGAACCCGGCACACCTGTCGAGCGACGACTGGGCGCGCGTGCGCGCGTTCCTGGACTCGGCGAAGAAGCGCGGCGAGGTCGTCGACTTCTCCACCCGTGTGGAGCTGCTGACCCCGGCGGAGGTCGCCCGGCGGCTCGGGATGTCGCGGTCTACGGTGCTGCGCCGGATCGCCGAGGGCGACATCCAGGCCACCAGGGTCGGCACCCACCACCGCATCCCGCTGAGCGAGTACGAGCGGTACAGCCGTGAGCTTATGCGTCGCATGGCCGAGGCATCCGCGGCTGACATCGAGGCCGAGCTGTTCGGTGAGTGAAGCAGCGCTGCTCTTCCTGGACGCCAACGCGCTCGCCTCGCCCGTCACTCGCACACTGCTGATCGCCGGAGCGCGGGCAGACAGTCTGCGGTGGACATGGTCGAAGCACGTCGAGGCCGAAGCCGACCGACACGCACGCGGTCAGGCATCGAGAACCTCCCTCGTGCGTACGGAGATTCTCGGCACCGAGCTGTCACCCACTGCGTCGAACACAGAAGGGCTGCTGACCAGCACCCTTGAGGATCGGCAGGTGGTGGCTGACGCGATCCGCGCGGGAGCTCGCTACCTCATCACGACCGACGTCGACGACTTCGCCTTCGACGATCTCGCGGCATATGGGATGAGCGCGGTGAACCCTGACTACTTCATGGCGTCACGGTTCACCGAACAGGCCTACCAGGAAGGCAGCGATCTGCTCGCAGCCGTGCAGAGGAATCCCGGCGCGCACCGCACCCGAGATCCACCGGATGCTCGGCCGCCGACATCCCCGCTTGGCCGCGCGCCACTCCAAGGCCTATGGCGCGACTCCAGTTCCGGCCGATCCTGACCAGCCGAGCATCATCTTCCGGGGAGCGGCCTGCATTCGTTGCGCGGCGCGTCTTGATGACACGGTGGGTTTGCAGCACGGGCTGTGCCCGGAGCACCTGTGTCTCGGATCGGGCAACAATGTCAGTGGCGCCAGCTACGGTTCTGGGTATGGCGAGTAGTTCTCACATGAGCCCATACGGCTCGGCACGCTATCTTCCTTCTGTCAAGGAGGAGCAGCAGCTGGCGGCGTTCAGGCTGTTTGGTTTCCTGGTGCCGCGCGCGGTAGGAGGACATGGTGGCTTGGGACAGCGTGGCTGTGTGTCACTCTGCCGCTGGTGACTCACGTGTGCCGAACGTCGCCGAGAAGCGTTTGAGACGAGAAAACCCGGCCCCAGAGGGGCCGGGTGGTATGGAAGAAGTATAGCAGTGTGACAGGCTCGGCTACCACTCTGGTGGCTTCGTGATGCGCGGAGCGATGGTCGGCGGGAACTGGTGGTCGTACCAATCTGACGGCTGCATCTGATACCACCAGTGGTCGCCCACGCCATCGGTGTGCTCGCCTGCGAGCTTACCGGCGCGATAGCCCTTCGTGGGGTTGACGAGCCCGATTGGCACGCGATCTCGCGCGAAGGTGACGGGGTAGGCTAGGTCGCTGTCGTTGGAGATCACCACGGCTGCGTCAATCGTGCCGGTGAGTATGTCGATGAGCAAATGAGAGGCGACGTTAACATCAGAGCCTTTCTCTTCGCGGCGAGCGACCGATGCCATGAATCGGGCGTCAGGGACGTCTTGCTCGGCTCCGTCCTGCACCATTAACGGCCATTGAGGCTTGCTGATGACAGGTTTGCCGTTCCGGCCGGCGGTCGCGAGCGGAGCCGTGGCGACTCGAGCGACGTAGTTGCCGTAGCTGATCTGAGTGACGGAGTCTGAGCGTTGCAGCGCACGTAGGTAGACGTCCTGTTCGCGCTGACCGACGGGGTTGCTGGCTCCACTCACTCTCGCGGTGCAGTAGGTGATCGTTTCGAGCGTCGGGTTATCCCAGTGAGAGTGCGTGGTGACAAGGGTGTGTGCCAACGATCGCAGATCGAGCCAACGCCACCCAGGCGTCGAACGGCCGCATAATCCTCGACCACCGTAGTAGAGGTTATAGCCGTCTATATAGATCCCGACCCGCATGGTGCTAATGGTAAGTGAAACCTCATGACGAACGTTGAGTTTTCCACACGCCTTAGTAGCAGCAGTCGAGAATGGAGACATGAAGTCCACAAAAACTGACCCGCGCGCTGTAGCAAGTGAAACTGAGGCGGGCAGGTCGCTGGTCGACATTTTCTCGCGTCCAACACCTGCTCTGACACGGCTGATCGAACACATGCATCAAAACCCCGAGCTGGCGGAAAGCCGCGCCGCTGGCTACTCGCGGACGTCGTCGCGCAGCCGCGACCGTCAAGGACGATCTATAGGTGAAACGAATTCCGTCGCTGGCTCCACTTCACGACGAGAATCGACGAAGCAAAGTCGTCGCACGGTGTCACCCGGGATAGAGAAGGTCAGAGCATCGGTTCTTCTTCCGCTCGTGGTTGACTATGCCAATGGTTTGACTCAAGCAGAGATTGCACGGAAGCACGGTATCCATGCTCAGACTTTGCGAAAGCGGCTTCGGGAAGCTGGAGTCAACACCCGGGTACGCGTCACGGCCCTCAGTGAGAGCGAGGTGAAGGTGGCTCGTGCTGTCATCTCTGAAGGTGCGAGCATTCGCGCGGTTGCTTGTCGTCTTGGTGTTGCGCACACGACTTTGCTGCGGGCACTCAAGCGAAGTTCGGAATAGGGGAGAGGATCACCATTGCGCACCACTCAGGAACCGTTTCTTGTGGAGAGCTGTGAAGGTCGATCACTATTGTGCACCAATGTCGAAACAGGGGGTAACCAGGGGGTTTGCAAAGAACATTGCCCCCGACCCTGAAAGTCGGGGGCAATGTTGCCTGGGTGAGCGACGGGGCTTGAACCCGCGACCCTCGCGACCACAACGCGATGCTCTACCAGCTGAGCTACGCCCACCATGTGCTGACCGGCGCATGAGGCCTCAGAAAGCAACCAATACATCATACACCCGAAGCGCCCCAGGGGCACATCAGCGCAGCATCTGCTTCCGGTAGTGCTTCAGCTCCGCGATCGAGTCCAGGATGTCACCCATCGCCCGGTGGTTCCCGGTCTTCTTCGGTGCTGCGGCCAGCACCTCAGGGGACCAGCGCCGTGCCAGTTCTTTAAGCGTCGAGACATCGATGATGCGGTAGTGCAGGTGCTCGGTCAGCGCAGGCATCCCCAGGCGCAGGAACGCCTTGTCCGCATGCACCGAGTTCCCCGCCAGCGGGGCCACCCCGGCCTCCGGAACCCAGGCCTTCACATACTCCAGGACCTTCTTCTCCGCGGACTCCAGGGCGATCCCGTCCTCCAGCTCAGCCAGCAGGCCGGAGGCGGTGTGCATCTCGCGCACCACCTTCTCCATCCCGGCCAAAGCCTCCAGATCGGGCCGGATGACCGCGTCCACCCCGTCATCGAGCACGTTGAGATCAGCGTCGGTGACCACAGCGGCCACTTCGATCAGCACGTCCTGCTCCGGGTTCAGCCCGGTCATCTCACAGTCGATCCACACCATCCGGCCGGACCAATCGCCTCCGACCGCCGGGGAGTTCTGCGTCTTTGATTCAGTCACGGACAGACACTCTACCCACCCCGGGCCGGGACCAACACTGAGTAGACTCTTTGCGGTGACCAGACAGACGCGCGCAGTGATCGGCTATGGTCTGGTCGGATCACTGCTGATCCTCACCGGATCCTTCGGCGTGGGCTGGCTGGTCGCCGACTCCCCGGTGGCCCGCTGGGCCCCCACCATCTGGCTCAGAACCGAGCCTGCCGGCGTCGTCGTCTCCGTGATCGCCCTGAGTGCCGGCTGCTGGGTCCTCTTCCACGCCTGGCTGCGCCTGCGGACTGTCATGGAGCACGACGGTGCCCCCGCATCCTTGCGCACCGCCACCAGTGCGGCACTGGTGTGGGCGGCACCCCAGCTGTTGGTGGTGCCGATCTTCTCCCGTGACGTCTTCGCCTACCTCAATCAGGGCCGGCTGGTGCTGGCAGGGGAGAACCCCTACACCACGGGGGTCTCCACGCTGGAGAACTGGTTTCAGCTCGGCACCGATATCATCTGGGCCGAGGACGCCACCCCCTACGGGCCGCTGTTCCTCTGGATCGCCGCAGCAGTCATGCGGATCTCCGGAGACTCCGCCGAACTGGCGATCCTGCTCTTCCGGGTGGTCTGCGTGCTGGGCATGATGCTGATCCTGATCATGGTGCCGGTGCTGGCCCGCGTACTTGGCGCCGACCCGGCCGCTGCCCAGTGGGTGACCACTGCCAACCCGCTGCTGATCATCAGCTTCGTCTCCAGCGCCCACAACGACGCGCTCATGGTCGGCTTCGCCCTGGCCGGCACCTGGTGCGCCATCCGCGCCGGTCAGACAGCCGGCAGCGCCCACTGGCTGCTGGGAGCAGCAGCTGTGGCCCTGATGGTGGCCTCCATCGGCACCAAGCTGATCACCCTGGTGATGCTGCCCTTCATCGCCCTGCTCTGGGCAGGGGCCGGCTCCAGTTGGCCGCGGACGTTCGGCTACTGGTTCCTCACCGCCGGGCTCTCCGGGGCTGCCCTGTTGGGCATCGGAGCTCTCGGCGGCTACGGGTTCGACTGGGTCACCGTGCTGGCCGGCGCGGGAACCGGCGCCACCTTCTGGGCGCCGCTGACCATCCTTGCCGCCCCGATCGCCGGTGCGCTGCTGGCCTTCGGGCACTCGCCGGATCCGGTCTTCGACGTGGTGAGTCTCATCGGCCGTCTGGCGGCGATCGCGGTGGTGCTGTACCTGATGTTCCGAGGTGGTGAGCACCGTGTCTTCCAACGAATGATGTGGGCCTTCGCCGCCGTCGTCGTGCTCTCTCCGCTGATCCAGCCCTGGTACCTGCTGTGGATCCTGCCGCTGTTCGCCGCCGCAGGGGCCATCACCGGCACAGCCCGCCGCTGGCCGCTGGCGCTGACTGCCGCGATCACCGGCTTCCTGCTGGCCCAGGGGGCGGCAGACCAGCTGTTCGTCCACCAGTTCCTCGACATCCAGGTGCAGATGACCGTGCTCTCGGCAGCGGTCTCGGCGGCCTGCGCTGCGGCGATCTGGTTCCTCGATCCCGGTGCCCGCTCGGTAGTGTTGAGAGGTGAGCCAGCTGCCGACTAACCCCGTTTCGCGCGCCGCCGACACCGCCCGCGAAACTCTGGGCAGGTTCGGCGGCACCTCCTGGCTGATCGGCGGCTCTGAGGGTGAGGTCTCCCACACCCTCCGCCAGGGACTGCTGGCCTCGCTGCTGATCATGGTCGGCTCCTGGGGTGTGGGCTGGATGGTCATGGTGCCCGGCTCGTGGATGCCGCTGCACAACGCGCTGCTGCCGCTGCGCACCACCGCTGCCGGGGTCATCACCTGTGCGGTGCTGCTGGTGGTCGGGGCGCTGCTGATGCTGCGGTCTTGGCTGAGGCTCTCTCAGCGCATCACCTCCTGGGACGCCCCGGCCGCCCTGCCCACCATGCGCAAGGCCGTGCTGCTCTGGGGCGCACCGCTGCTGGCCTGCTTCCCGATCTTCTCCAGGGACGTGTTCTCCTATCTGGCCCAGGGTGGTTTGCTCGCCGCGGGTCAGAACCCATATGAGGCCGGGGTCTCGGAGCTGCCCGGATGGTTCACCGTCGGCGCTGATGATCTCTGGGCCGAATCCCCCTCGCCCTACGGGCCGCTGTTCCTGCTGATGGCCCAGGGCATCTGGCAGCTCACCGGAGGGGTGCCGGAGTTCTCCGTGCTGCTGTTCCGGCTGTTGGCGGTCTTCGGCGTGGTGCTTATGCTGCTGGTCATTCCGATGCTGGCCAGAGCCTTCGGCTCCCAGCCGGCCTGGGCGCTCTGGCTGTGCCTGCTCAACCCGGTGAGCCTGATCGTGTTCCTGCCCGCAGCCCATAACGACGCCCTCATGATGGGCCTGATGCTGGCCGGCATCTGGTATGCGCTGCGCCGCCGCCGGCTGCTCGCGGTGCTGCTGCTGATCACCGCAGTGGCGATCAAGCCCATCGCCATGGTCGTGCTGCCCTTCGCAGTGCTGCTGACTCTGGAGCACACCGGCAGCTACCTGCACAGGATCCGCGAATGGGTTTTCGCCGGGGCGCTGGCGGTGGTGCTGCTCTTCGGTGGCGGCTGGCTGCTGGGTATCGGGATCGGCTGGTTCACCACCGCCCTGGGCGCCGGTGCCGCTGTGCTTCAGGGGGCACCGGTAGGGCTGCTGGGACTGGGCATCGGCTGGGCCTCGGAGCTTCTGGGCGGGGCGGACCATCAACAGGTGGCTGGATGGGTCTACGCCGCAGCCAGGCTGCTCTCGGCTGCGGTGCTCACCGTGCTGCTGCTGCATCCGCGGCTGGGCAATCCGGTGCTGTGGGCCGCCTATGGGCTCACTGCGGTGGTCCTGGCCTCCTCGGTGATCCAACCCTGGTATGTGCTGTGGCTGCTGCCGCTGTATGCGGTGGTCCACGTCTACCGGGGCAGGGTGCTGATGCTGGTGACCCTGCTGATCACCGTGATGACGCTGTTGGCCATGGTGGGACAGCTCTCGGTGGCCCAGTGGCTGGACACCTTCGTGGTCCAGGGAGTCGCGCTGACCGTGGCGGCAGGCTACCTGCTCTACATCATCTTCATCGACCCCAACACCACCAGTCTGTTCCGGCTGCGCGAACCCTCCCACCGGTGGAACGCCGCCGAGGGGTGGAAAGGGCTGCGCCAGCTCTCCGCTCCGGAGGCCTCCTGGGCCTCCGCCGACATCTACCGGAGGAGCCGATGAGCAGTCCCCAGACACCGGCAGCGGTGCCCCGGAGGCCTTCCGCCAGGCTGATCAGCGTGCTGCTGGCGGCCACCGTGCTGGGAGCGCTGCTCTCGGTGCTGGCGGTGCAGTGGTGCCGGGTCAACGGGTGGGCGGACCCGGACCAGCATCTGGCGATGTGCTACTCCGACTTCTCCCTGCTCTTCGCCGAGCGCGGACTGGCAGACGGGGCCTTCCCGTTCGTCGACGATGTGCCCCAGGACCAGATCATGGAGTATCCGGTGCTGATCGGTCTGGTGGCCGGGGCGATCGCCGCCCTCATCCCGGGACAAGGCGTGACCCCGGAGCGGACCCTCGCCTTCTACGACCTCAACCACATCGCGGTGATCCTCTGCTGGATCGGGCTGGTCATGGTGACCGCCTTCTCGCTGAGCCCGGAACGCCGCCGCCACGCTCTGCTGGTGGCCCTGGCCCCGGGCATCATCCTGACCGTCTCCATCAACTGGGATATGTGGGCGGTGCTGCTGGGGGCCGCCGCCCTGCTGGCCTGGGGGCGCAGGATGCCGGTGTGCGCCGGGGTGCTGATCGGGCTGGGCACGGCCATGAAGCTTTACCCGCTGCTGTTTCTCGGCGCGATCATCGTGCTCTGCCTGCGCACTGCCCAGTGGCGGCCCCTGATCACCGTGATCGGCTCTGCGGTGGCGGGTTGGGTGGCGGTGAACCTGCCGTTCATGCTCACCCAGCCGCAGCAGTGGCTGACCTTCTACGAGTTCTCCTCCGCCCGGGAACCTGGGTTCTCCTCTATGTGGCTGGCCTTGGCGCCCACCGGCTGGTCAGGGGAGACCTTCTCCCTGCTCTCCAACGGGATCTTCCTGCTCTGCTGCCTGGGCATCGCCTGGCTGGGCCTGGCCGCACCCCGGCGGCCCACCACCGCGCAGCTGTGCCTGCTGATCGTGGGATGCTTCGTGCTGCTGGGCAAGGTCTACTCCCCGCAGTTCGTCATCTGGCTCATTCCGCTGGTGGTGCTGGCGGTACCCAGGGTGCGTGTATTCTTCATCTGGCAGGCCGCGGAGGTCTTCCACTGGGCCAGTGTGTGGCTGATCAGCGCCAAGATCACCTCCGAGGGCACCATCGGGGCCGGACACTACCTCTTTGAGATGCTCTACGGGCTGGGCATCGCCGCCCATATGGGCACCCTGATCTGGATTCTCGCTCTGGTGGTCAAAGACATCCTGCACCCGGAGAGCCCGGCGCAGGACCCGCTGGCCGGCCCGGTGGCCGAGCACGACGACGCCCTGACGCTCTCCGGTTTGCCGACAGCCGGGAGGAGGGCCGCCGATGCTTGAAATGCTCGTGGTGGTGGCGCCGCTGTTCGTCATCGTGGTGCTGGGCTTCGCCGCCGGCTTCGCTGATCGTTTCCGCAAGGGCACCGGCCACCTCAACGGCTTCGTGTTCTACTTCGCGCTGCCGGCGTTCCTGTTCTCCGCGATGACGTCCGCACCGCCGGTGCAGTCCCTGCCGTGGTCGATGCCGGTGATCGTCCTGGTGGTGACACTGACGCTCTCGGTGGCCCTCTACTACCTGTGCCGGGTGCTCGGCGGTAGTGTGCGGGAAGGGGCCGCCCCCACCTCACTGGCCGGGACATTCGGAAATGTGGGCTATTTCGGCATCCCCATCTCGATCGGTGTGATCGGTCCCGAGGCGGGACTGACCGCCGGACTGGTGCACATGGTGCACAACATCGCCTTCATGAACGGCTACCCGCTGGTGCGGACCATCGTGCAGATCCGCGCCGCCGGGGGAGGTACGCAGGGTGCCGGCCAGCTGTGGAGCCAGCAGGTCTGGCCCATGCTGCGCCGAGGAGTGCTGATGAACCCCATGTTCACTGCGATCGGCGCGGCCCTGATCGTGGTCATCTGGGAGGTTCCGCTGCCCGAGGTGGTGGTGGAGCCGGTCTCGCTGATGGGTGCCACCGCAGTGCCGTTGGCCCTGTTCTGCGTAGGGCTCGCCCTCCATCCCGCGCTGGAGGGGGTGCGCAGCGGAGGAGTGGGGCTGACCCCCATCGTGCTGGGAACGGTCACGAAGCTGCTGCTGCTTCCGGTGCTGACCTGGGCGGCGGTGCTGCCGTTCTACGATCAGCTCGGACCGGTCTGGGCGGGTACACTCGTCATTCTGGCGGCGACGCCCTCTTCGACCACGGTGTTCCTCTTCAGCTCGGAGTACGACCGGGACGGCCGGCTGGCGGCCGCCATCCTGGTGGCCAGCACAGCAGTGTCCCTGGTGACCCTCCCGCTGGTGGCAGAGTTCCTGCTCTGATCCCATGGGCGGAAGTGGGCTGTTGGCCCACTGCCACGATCGAGAAACCGGAGGTAGGCATGCGTACTGAACAGCAGGCGCTGAAGATATCCTTAGTGGCCATCCTGATCTTCGCCGTCCTCGGGATCAGCTTCGGCCTGGTCTCCGGGTCCTCCGCGATCATCTTCGACGGTGTGTTCTCCTTGGTCGATGCCGTGATGTCGGTGGTATCGATTGTGGTCTCCAGCCTCATCGTCCGTTCCACCAGCAACGGCATCTCCAGGCGCCTGCAGCGCCGTTTCACCATGGGGTTCTGGCACTTCGAACCCATTATCCTGGCGGTCAACGCCTTGCTGATGATGTCGGTGGGGGCCTATGCCCTGGTGCAGTCGGTGCTTGCCCTGCTCAGCGGGGGACGGGAGATCGAGTTCGGCCCGGCCATCATCTACGCGGTCATCATCCTGGTGCTGACCCTCACGGTCACCGCCTGGGAGTACCGTGCCAATAAGCGGATCAGGTCAGCACTGGTGGACATGGACATCAAAGGCTGGATCATGGCCGCAGGTGTGACCTCCGCGCTGCTGATCGCATTCGTCATCGGATTCTTCCTCGACGGCACACCCCTGGAGTGGCTCAGGCCCTATGTGGACCCGGCGGTCCTGGCCGTGGTGGCCCTGGCGCTGATACCGGTGCCGCTGTCCATCCTGCGCAAAGCTGTCGCCGAACTGGCGCTGGTCACCCCGGAGCCGCTGCTGCGTGAAGCCGAAGAGGTCGCCGCACGGGTCGGGGAGAGCCAGGGCTTCACCGACTTCCGGATCTACGCCGCCCAGCTCGGACGGGCCAAACAGATCGAGATCATCTTTCAGGTTCCCGCCTCCATGCCGCCGAAGCCGCTGCAGCAGTGGGACGCGATCCGCGCCGGCATCCAACGTGAGCTGGGCCAGGACGATCCCAACCACTGGATCACTGTCATCTACACCACCAAAGAGCTGCCTGAGGGCGATATCGCGGTGCGCACCACATAAATCGAACCGCCAATAGCTCCTCTGGAGCCGGTCATTGAGGGTTGCCTCAAGCATGCTGCACAATTAGCGCACAAGTGCATGATGTATAGTGTTCAGCTGGGTCTCGTCCGAGACCCGAATCGCGCACCCAGGGTCATAACACCGTCCCTTGGAAAGGAACTCTGAGATGTCCCGTACCTCCCGAGCGGCGTTGGCCGCGACTGCCGCAGCGGCGCTGCTGATCACCGCCTGCGGCAATGATGACAACGGCACCACCAACGGCGGTGACGACGGGGTCGATGACGCCGGTGCTGAGAGCATCGTCCTCTACTCAGGCCGCAACGAAGAGCTCATCCAACCGTTGATCGACCAGTTCGAGGAGGAGAGCGGCCTTGAGGTGGAGGTCCGCTACGGCGACACCGCCGAACTTGCCGCCCAGATCCTCGAAGAGGGGGAGAACACCCCCGCTGACGTCTTCCTCGCTCAAGACGCAGGGGCGCTCGGGGCGATCGCCCAGGGCGGGCTCTTCGCAGACCTCGACCAGGGGATCCTGGACCGGGTGCCGGAGATCTACCGGGACAACGGTGACGGATGGGTCGGACTCTCCGGACGCCTGCGCACGCTGATCTACAACACCGAGCTGGTCGAGGAGTCCGAGCTGCCGGACTCCGTCGAAGAGCTCACGGAGCCGGAGTATGAAGGCCGGGTGGGCGTTGCCCCGACCAATGCCTCCTTCCAGGCCTTTGTCACCGCCTTCCGCGTCGCAGAGGGGGAGGACGCCGCCGAGCAGTGGCTGCAGGACATGGTGGACAACGATCCGCAGTACCGCGAGCGCAACGGTCCGATGGTCTCCGATGTGCTCGACGGGTCCCTGGAGATGGGCCTGGTCAACCACTACTACCTCTACGCGCAGGCTGCCGAGCGCGGTGTGGAGCCGGAGGAGCTGCCGGCTGCCAACCATCTCTTCGGTGAGGGCGATCTGGGTGCGCTGATGAATGTCACCGGTGCCGGTGTCTTCGACGCCGAGAACACTGCAGCGCTAGACCTGGTGGAGTACTTCCTCTCGGATCAGGGTCAGGAGTACTTCGTGGAGGAGACGGCAGAGTACGCGATGGTCGAGGGCTTCGACGCCCCCGGCGGACTGCCCGCGCTCGAGGACCTCGACGTGCCCGATATCGACCTCAA
This sequence comes from Nesterenkonia muleiensis, assembly GCF_003600155.1. GTDB lineage: Bacteria > Actinomycetota > Actinomycetes > Actinomycetales > Micrococcaceae > Nesterenkonia > Nesterenkonia muleiensis. The sequence goes on from NZ_QWLD01000038.1 coordinate 156,163, forward strand.
CCAGCTCGATGACCTGGAGACGACCATCGAGATGATCACCCAGGCAGGGATGGCGGGCTAGCCGATCACTCAGACTGTCACCGATCCTCGGGGGGCCGCCGGCGCAGCCGCGGCCCCCCGAGGTGTGCGCAGGAACCGCAGCGCCAGGGATACAGCAGTGCCCGGGTGGCTGCCTGTGCTGGCATGCCTGACCACCGGGCTGGCGCTTCTTCCGCTGTTCTACCTGGTGCTGCGCACCACTGACTACCCGGCTGAGGACTTCTACCAGGCTGTGTTCAGCCCACGCAGCGCCCGCCTGGCCAGCACCTCGTTGGCACTGACCGGCGCTGTCACCGCACTGTGCCTGATCATCGGAGTGGGGCTGGCGACGCTGGTGACCCGCACCACTATTCCGCTGCGCCGGACCCTGGCAGTCCTGGCAGCTCTTCCGCTGGCCGTTCCCAGTTATGTGGCCGCCTTCGGCTGGCAGTCGATGAACGGCATCATCAGCCCTGGCACCACGTTCGAAGGCTTCACCGCGGCCACCGTGGTGATCACCTCGGTGACCTACCCCTATGTGTACCTTCCTGCAGTGGCAGCCCTGCTGCGGGTCAACCCCGCCCAGGAGGAAGCCTCCCGGTCCCTGGGCCGGGGACCGGTGCGCACGTTCTTCTCGGTCACCGTCCGGCAAGCGGCACCGGCGTTCACCTCCGGAGGCCTGCTGTGCGCCATCTATGTCATCGCTGATTTCGGCGCAGTCTCCATTCTGCGGGTGGACACCTTCACCCGGGCGGTGTTCACCAGCTTCTCCATGGGCTTTGACCGGCTCGGCGGCATCGCGCTGTCCTCAGTGCTGCTGGTGATGACCGCTCTGGTGCTGCTGGTGGAAGGAAGGCTGCGCCGGACCTCCACCAGGTACGCCACTCTTGGGCACAGCGCCTCCTCCCCGCCGCTGCGGCTGAGCCTGGGCGGTTGGACAGCGCCTGCGCTGCTGCTGGCCTGGGCTGTGGTGGTGACCAGTCTGGCGGTGCCGGGCACCGCTCTGGCCTATTGGTCCTACCGGGGAGTCTCCGTTCCGGGGTCGCTGGCCGAGGTTGCCACAGCATTCGGCAACTCACTGTGGGTCGCCGCCCTTGCCGCAGCCGCCACCACCTTGCTGGCAGTGCCGCTGGCGGTCTACATCGCGCGCCGGCCCTCGATCCTCTCCCGGGGACTGGAGCGTCTGGCCTACCTGGCGCATTCACTGCCCGGTGTGGTGATCGGCCTCTCAGTGGTCATGCTGGGCATCTCCGTGCTTCCGGGTCTCTACCAGACCACCTGGCTGCTGGTGCTGGCCTACTGCACCCTGATGCTGCCGCTGGCGCTGGGGCCGGCCGTCGCCGCCGCCCTGAGCGCACCGCCGGAACTGGAAGAGGCCACCCGGGCACTGGGCAAATCCTCAGTGGTGGCCTACATCCGCATTACTCTGCCGCTGATGGCACCGGGGATCGGTTCAGGGTTCCTGCTGGTCATGCTGACGGTCATCAAGGAGCTCCCGGCCACTCTGATGCTGCGGCCCACCGGCTTTGACACCCTGGCCACCAGACTGTGGACCTACACCGGCAATGAGTCCTTCGCTGCCGCCGCTCCGTTCGCGGTGCTGCTGGTGCTGCTGGCGGCCGTCCCCGCCTGGCTCATGATGTCCCGAATGCTCAAGGAGGCTCCGTGACTTCCCAGCGCACCAGCGGAACACTGCAGGCCGAGAACGTCGGCCACAGCTACGGCAGCCACCGGGTGCTACACGAGGTGTCGCTGACCTGCCCGGAGGGGACCACCACTGCCATCGTGGGCCCCTCCGGCTCAGGCAAGTCCACACTGCTGCGGATCATCGCCGGTTTCCTGCGCCCGGACTCCGGGCGGGTGCGCCTGGACAACGCGGACCTCACCCCGAAGCCCGCACACCGCCGGCCCATCGGCCTGGTGTCGCAGGACGGCGCGCTGTTCCCGCATATGTCGGTGGGCAAGAACATTGCCTTCGGCGTGCCGAAGTCGAAGAACACCGCTCAGCGGGTGGCCGAGCTGCTGGACCTGGTCAGCCTGCCCCAGGACTATGCCCAGCGGCGGCCCGATCAGCTCTCCGGGGGCCAGCGGCAGCGGGTGGCCCTGGCCCGCGCGCTGGGGCGCGACCCAGCGATCATTCTGCTCGACGAGCCCTTCTCCGCACTGGATGCCGGTCTGCGGGACCGGACGCGGAAAGCTGTCCAGCGCGTGCTGCGCTCCACCGGAACCACCGCCCTGCTGGTGACACATGACCAGGACGAGGCGCTGTCCTTCGCCGATGCGGTGGCCGTGCTGCAGGAGGGCCAGCTGCGCCAGGCAGGCGCTCCTGAGGAGGTCTACAGCGTGCCCGCAGATCTGGGCACTGCCCAGTTTCTGGGTGAGGCAGTGGTCCTGGAAGCCCATATCGCCGACGGCAGAGCCGAATGCACGCTGGGCACGGTCCCGCTTCGCCACCGCGCCGACAACGGGTTCGCCCATCTGCTGCTGCGTCCCGAGCAGATCCAGGTCACCGCAGCCGGCACCGGGGTGCTCGGACTGGTGCTGGATGCCGACTACTACGGGCACGACACCACCGCGCTGGTGCGCATCCACGGCGGTGAGGAAGAGGTCCGGGTCCGGCTGCTGAACGCCGCACCGCTGGAAGTGGGCGAAACGGTGGGTCTGCAGGTCACGGGCACGGGAGTGGCCTATCCTCCCTGAGTTTCATTTCCGCCTCCGCTCAGCTGCTGCTCAGCGGGTCCGCAGGCCGGTGACATAGGTTGTGGACCGATGGTCGCACCCGATGTCCGTCCCGCTGACGTAGAGCCCACTGCACGCCTTCAGGCGCTGGACATCACCCGCGCCCTGGCGATCATCGGCATGGTCATCGTCAATGTCGGAGCGGTCGAGACCAACGGGGCTCAGGAGCTGGTGGTCTCCGTGCCGCACGGACGTGCGGCCATCCTCTTCATCGTCTTAGCCGGCCTCGGGGTCACTTTCCTGGCCCGCAGCACGGCAGCGAAGAACCGCCGGCTGTGGCCGGTGATTCTCTGGCGCGCCGCAGTCTTGCTGGTGCTTGGCCTGGCACTGCAGCTGCTGCCCGCCGGAGTCAACGTGATCCTGACCCTCTATGCCGCCCTGTTCCTCCTCGCTGTGTTCGCCGTGCGGATGCCCACCCCATGGGTAGTGGTGACTGCGGCGGTCTCAGCCCTGGCCGGCCCCGCCGTCTACATCCTGCTGCGCACCAGTACGGGGCTCTCCACCAGCGCTGCGGCCTTCGGCTCCGGCCCGCTGGAGGCAGCCGCCTCGATCCTGCTGACCGGCCCCTATCCGCTCATCGTCTGGATCGCCCCGTTCCTGGTCGGCATCTGGTGGGGCCGGCTGGATCTTCGTGCCCCCCGGGTGCAGTGGCGGCTGACCGGTTTCGGGGTGGCAGCAGCAGGTGGGGCCTACCTGATCTCCCGCCTGCTGATCCTGATCCTGGGCGAACCGGAGGCAGATCGGATTGGCGTAGATCACCTGCTGCTGGCCTCCGGACACTCACAGATGCCGCTGTGGCTGCTCTCCTCGGTCGGCAGCTCGGCGGCAGTGCTCGGCCTGATGCTCATCATCACCCCGCGCCTGGGCCGCGCCCTCAGCCCACTGGCGGCCACCGGCCAGCTGGCCCTGACGGCCTACTGCGCGCATCTGGTGGCCATCGCCGTGGTTGCTGGCCCCGATGCCGACAGCCCCTACCGAGGCCTGCTGCTGAGCCTGACCATCGTCATCGGGCTCATCGGGCTCTGCACCGCCTGGCGGGCCGCATTCGCCCGCGGACCGCTCGAATCCCTGCTCCGGCTCCCGTCCCCACCGAAGAGGTGATTGTTCTGCACCGGAACCCAGCACGCGTCATCGTCCCTCTCGCGGCGGTCTGCCTGACGGCGGGCTCCTGTGGGATCGCCGAGCAGGAGCCCCCACCACCGCAGGAGACTGCTCAGGATCCCGGCCAGCAGCAGAGCGACGACGCCCCCACCGCCACCCCAGAGGCCACTGAAGACCCAGGTCCGCTCGTAGGTGAGCAGGGCATCAGCGCAGGCCATGAGGAAGCAGTGGACGCCGCCGAGGCGGCCTTCGACCAGGGCGGCAACGCCGTCGACGCCGCGGTGGCCGGCTCCTTCGCCATCGCTGTGGTGGAGCCGGTGGCCTCCGGGATCGGCGGCGGGGGCTCGGCGATCCTCGCCGGGCCAGAGGGTCATCCGGTGTTCTACGACTACCGGGAAGTGGTCAACAGCAGCGGGGAGATCCCGGACAGCGGCACCGGAGTCCCAGGGTTCGTGGCCGGCATGGGCCAGCTCCACCAGGACTACGGCGACCTGGAGTGGGAGCAGGTCACCGCCCCGGCTGTGGAGCTGGCCGGGGAGGGCTTCGAGGTCTCCGACTATCTGGCCGAACGCATCGGCGGCGGCGCTGGAGCAGAGCTGCTGGCCGATGCGGAGGCCTTCACCCAGCAGGGACAGCCGCTGGCTGCCGGTGACACCTTGGTCCAACCGGAGCTGGAGGAGACGCTGCAACGTCTCTCAGAGGCAGGTTGGGAAGACTACTACACCGGCCAGCTGGCCGAGTCACTGACTGAGCAGGTCGAAGGAGTCGATGCCGAGTCGCTGGCCGGCTACGAGGTCATCAGCTCCGAGCCGGTCACCGGTGACCTCGGCGACTACCAGATCGTCTCGGCTTCACCGTCGTTGCCCGGTGCCGCGCTGATCCAGATGCTGCAGATCGCTGAGGCCGAAGGGGTGGCCGATATGGACCCGGAGTCCGCCGAGTACATCGATGCCCTCTCCCGGGCCTGGAAGGTGGCAGAGGAGACCATCGACACCGACCTGGGGGATCCGAACTTCGTCGATGTGCCGGTTGAGGAGATCACCGACCCAGAGGCCAATGCGCAGTTGGAGGCCACTGGGGCGGATCAGGAGCCCCAGGCCTCAGCCGAGGATCCGGAAGACTCCGCACACGCCAACACCACCCACATCTCGGTGGTGGACGAGACCGGCCTGACGGTGTCGATGACCAACACCGTCACCGATTTCTGGGGTTCCGGGCAGGCCGTGGACGGCTATTTCATGAACAACGCCCTGGACCGGTTCGCAGATATCGACTCAGCTGCCAACCAGCCCAGCCCGGGCCGGCGCAGTGTGACCTGGTCCAACCCCAGTATGGTGCTCGATGACCAGGGCCGCCCGGTGATGGCCATCGGCACTCCCGGAGGCAAGCAGATCCTCCCGGCGCTGGCCACGGTGATCTCCCAGTGGGTGCTGCAGGGCGCTGACCTCCAGGAAGCGGTGGACGCGGCCCGCTTCCGCTCTGAGGACAGCCTGCTCTACCTGGAGGCGGGCCAGCCCCCGGAGCTGCACACCGGGCTGGCGGAGCTCGGCTGGCAGATCGAGGAATGGCCGGACTCCAGCTTCGGCTCAGTCCAGGCGCTGGTCATCGACTATGACTCCGAAACCATCACCGGTGCCGATGATCCCCGGCGCGACGGCGCCCACCGCGTCATCGACTGACAGCCCCGGTCCCGACGGGAGGAAGATGCACCGCTTCCTGGTACGGTAAGTGCCCAGCACGGGGTGTGCGGCCGCCGCGGCCGCGCTGAGATCACACCCGTTGAACCTGTGACGTTAATGCGCGCGAAGGGAATGCCTGCTCATGCCGATCCCCAACATCCTCTCCATCGCCGGCACTGACCCCACCGGAGGTGCAGGAATCCAGGCCGATCTGAAGTCCTTCGCCGCCCATGGCGGATACGGAATGTGTGTGGTGACCGCGCTGGTGGCGCAGAACACCCAGGGCGTGCGCGAAATCCACGCACCGCCGGTGGAGTTCCTGCGCGCCCAGCTGGACTCGGTCAGCGACGATGTCACCATCCACGCGGCCAAGACCGGCATGCTGGGCACCGCTGAGATCATCCAGACGGTGGCCGACTGGTGGGATGAGACGTTTGCGGCCCCGGCCCGTCCGGCCCTGGTGGTCGATCCGGTCATGGTGGCCACCAGCGGGGACCGGCTGCTCGATGCCGATGCCGAAGCCTCGCTGATCGGCTTCCTCCACCGGGCCGACCTGATCACTCCCAACGTTCCCGAGCTGGCGATTCTGGCGGGTGCGGGCCCGGCGTCGTCGTCCTTGGAGCTGGCTGCCCAGGCCGAGCAGGTCGCCGACGCCCACCACGTGGTCGTGCTGGCCAAGGGCGGGCATCTCGGTGGTGATGAGGTCGTGGACACCCTGGTCTTCCCCTCATCCCAGGGCGTACGTCCGCAGGCCTACAGCGTGAGCTCACCACGGGTGCAGACCCGCAACACCCACGGCACCGGATGCTCGGTCTCGGCAGCCTTCGCCACCCTGCGGGCTCGCGGGCACAGTTGGGAGGCCGCGCTTGTCAGCGTCAAGGAGTGGATGCAGAAGGCGATCAGCGCAGCTGATCAGCTGCAGGTCGGCCAGGGCAACGGACCGATCCACCACTTCGCCCCCTAATTCTCGGTGCGCCGCTCCATCTCCTGCCAGTTCCAGGGCGGGGTGCCGTCGTCGCCGGGGTTGTCGCTGCCGCGGAACCAGTGGGCGGGGTCGGGCCGGTCGGCCGGGGTCGGCCCGGTGGCACCCTGGCCGGATGCCGGGGCCTGCTCGCGCAGGGCGGTGACCTTCTCCCGGATCTCGGCCATCTGTTTGTCCAGGGCGGCGGCCTGGACGGCGGCGTCGCGCAGCTCGTCAAGGATGTTGGAGGGCACCTCACCGTCGTAGGTGTAGTAGATCTTATGCTCCAGCGATGCCCAGAAGTCCATGGCCACCGTCCTGATCTGGACCTCCACGTAGACGAACTCGGTGCGGTTGGACAGGTAGACGGGCACCTGCAGGATCACGTGCAGGCTCTGGTAGCCGTTGGGTTTGGGCTTGCGGATATAGTCCTTGACCTCCACCACCCGCAGATCAGGCTGGCTGCAGAGCATCTCCGCGACCCAGAAGGCGTCTGAGACGAAGCTGGTGGTGATCCGGATCCCGGCGATGTCCCGGATGGCGTGCCGGATCCCCTCCAAGGTGGGCTCGGTGCCGTAGCGCTGGACCTTGTCCAGGATTCGCTCCAGGGACTTCAGCCGGTAGTTGACGTGCTCGATGGGGGAGTAGTCCCGGGTGTGCTCGAACTCCTCGCGCAGCACGTTGATCTTGGTGAGCACCTCGTCCATGCCGAACTTGTAGTGCAGCTGGAACTCTGTGAGCCGCCGGCGAATGTCGATCATCCGGTCGACCGTCCCCGGGGTCCCATTCTCATTGGCTTTGGTGTTCAGCTGGTCCAGCAGCTGCCGGTAGAGGTCCCCGTCGGTCTTCTTGACCAGCTCATCAGTCGGGATCTCCTCAGTCGGGTTCAGGCCAGAGGGCATGTGACACTCCTCAACAGGGGACAACGGTGCAGTCTCAAGTCTCGACCCTAAACAAGGTATCTGTGAAGAGGCTTGGAGGTCACGGTTCGGCCAACGGCTCCGCCTTGTAGGCTGGAGGGGTGAAGCCACAGCCGCTGAGCACAGCATCCCGCAACGACGCACTGGACCGTCTGCGCGCCACCTCGGCGCCGGGGGGTGAGCCGGTGGACGTCCTGGTCATCGGCGGGGGCGTGGTGGGTACCGCCGCCGCCTTCGACGCTGCAGGCCGGGGACTCAGCACCGGGTTGGTGGAGGCCCGGGACTTCGGCGAGGGGACCTCCTCGCGCTCCTCCAAACTGGTCCACGGCGGTCTGCGCTACCTGCAGATGCTGGACTTCAAACTCGTGGCCGAGGCGCTGCGCGAACGCGATCTGCTGCTGCGCCGGCTGGCACCCCACCTGGTGCGGCCGCTGCCGTTCATCTTCCCGTTCGACAAGCATGTGGTGGACCGGGCGTTCATCGGCTCCGGAGTCACCCTCTACGACACGCTGGCCGCCGGCTCCTCCCTGCTGCGCGGAGTACGGGGACGGGCGGTGCCCTTTCACCGGCACCTGGGGCGCGCCAGGCTGAGCGAGCGCTTCCCCTCCCTGGACACCGAGAAGTACCACGGGGCACTGGAGTACTACGATGCGCAGGTCGACGACGCCCGGCTGGTGCTGACCCTGGCCCGTTCGGCCCGCAGCCTGGGCGCGGCGGTGGCCTCCCGGACTGAAGTGGTGGACTATCTCAGGGATGACCGCGCCGAACCCGACCGGGTCACCGGAGTGCGGCTGAGAGACCATCTCACCGGGGACCGGTTCGAGGTCCGCGCCAAGGAGATCATTCTGGCCGCCGGAGTCTGGACCGGAGAGTCCCAGGAACGGGCGCTGGACCAGCAGTCCCAGACACCCGGATCAGGACTGCGGGTCCTGGCCTCCAAAGGCATCCACATCACCGTTGCCCGGGACCGGATCTCCGCCGAAGGCACGGTGGGGATCATCACCCAGACCGAGAAGTCGGTGCTGTTCCTGATTCCGCTGCGCGATGTCTGGGCGATCGGCACCACCGATACCGCCTGGCACCAGGACGTGGACTCACCAGCGGCCACCGCCGCAGACATCGAGTATGTGCTCGCCCACGCCAATGCCGTGCTCGGCGAGGACCTCACCCGTGACGATGTGCTGGCCACCTGGGCCGGGCTGCGCCCGCTGGTCCAGCCGGTGACGACCGATGAGCAGGCCTCGGCGAAGGTCTCCCGGGAGCACACCGTGCTGCAGCTGGCGCCCGGGCTGACCGGCATCGCCGGGGGAAAGCTGACCACCTACCGGGTGATGGCCGAAGATGTGGTGGACTTCGCCGCCGAAGGCACCTTCAAGGACCGGGCCTCCATCACCGCGGCGCTGCCGCTGCTGGGAGCCCAGGGCTACGGAGAATGGGTGGACCAGGCCGAAGACCTGGTGCTGCGCTATGACTGGGACCACGACCGCGTAGACCGTCTGCTCAACCGGTACGGCTCCCTGCTGCGTGAGGTGGTCGAACTCATCGACGAGGACCCCGGCCTGGGCGCACCCCTGGAGCGGGCGCCGTCGTACCTGCGGGCCGAGATCGCCTATGCGGTCACAGCAGAGGGCGCTCTCCACCTGGATGACCTCATGGCCCGGCGCACCCGGCTGATCCATGAGACCGCCGACCGGGGGCTCGGCGCGGTGGAGGAGATCCTGGGCATCGCCGCACCACGGTTGGGCTGGGACGGCGAACGCATGGAGGCCGAACGGGCCGCCTACACCGCACATATTGAGGCTGTTCTGGAGGCAGAGACCATGAACGACGACGCCGCAGCGGCCGAACGCATCGCCGCGAACTACCCTGTTCCGGGTCAGGACCTCCGGGCACGTCCGCTATGAGCCAGCCCGCCGCAGAGACCTGCGTGCTCTCCATCGACCAGGGCACCACCTCCACCCGGGCGGTGGCGTTCAACCAGGCGGGCCAGATCCTGGCCTCCGCACAGAAGGAGCACGCCCAGCATTTTCCGCAGGCCGGATGGGTGGAGCACGAACCCGAAGAGATCTGGCGGAACACCGTGGAGGTCATTGCCGCAGCCCTGGAGGACGGTGGCCTGGAGCGGACCCAGGTCACTGCGCTGGGGATCACCAACCAGCGGGAGACCACCGTGGTCTGGGACCGGTCCACCGGTGAGCCTGTGCACCGGGCCATCGTCTGGCAGGACACCCGCACCCAGAGCATCTGCGAAGAGCTGGCAGCCCACGACGCCGCCGGCTCGGATCGTTTCGCAGAGCGCACCGGACTGCCGCTGGCCACCTACTTCTCCGGCCCGAAGATCCGCTGGATCCTGGACAATGTCCACGGTGCGCGCGAACGCGCAGAGGCTGGGGACCTGCTGTTCGGGACGATCGACTCCTGGGTGGTGTGGAACCTCACCGGCGGAACAGAGGGCGGGGTGCACATCACCGATGTCACCAATGCCTCCCGAACGCTGCTGATGAACATCGACACCCTGGACTGGAACCCGGAGATCTGCGGCGCCCTCGGGGTGCCGGAGCAGATGCTGCCTAGGATCGTCAGCTCCTCGGAGGTCTACGCCGAATGCGCTGCGGCCAGCGGAATCCCCGGGGTGCCGATCGCCGGAATCCTGGGCGACCAGCACGCCGCCACCGTGGGCCAGGCCTGCTTTGAACCCGGGCAGGGGAAGAACACCTACGGCACCGGCAACTTCATGCTCATCAACACCGGACATGAGCTGGTGCGCAATGATCAGGGACTGCTGACCACCCTGGCCTATCAGTTCGGCGACCAGAAACCGGTCTACGCGCTGGAGGGCTCGATCGCGGTCACCGGATCGCTGATCCAGTGGCTGCGCGACAATCTGGGGATCATCAGCGAGGCCTCCGAGTCCGAAACCCGTGCCCAGCGGGTCCAGGATCACGGTGGGGCCTACATTGTGCCGGCCTTCTCCGGGCTGTTCGCCCCGTACTGGCGTCCGGAGGCCCGCGGTGCGGTGGTCGGGCTGACCAGCTATGTCAACGCCGACCACCTCTGCCGCGCGGCGCTGGAGTCAGTGGCCTTCCAATCCGCGGAAGTCGTCGAAGCTATGAACGCCTCCGCCCCTGAGGACCTCACTGAGCTGAAGGTGGACGGCGGCATGGTGGTCAACGACCTGCTGATGCAGTTCCAGGCCGACATCCTCGGAGTCGATGTGGTCCGTCCAGAGGTCATTGAGACCACCGCGCTGGGTGCCGCCTATGCCGCGGGCCTGGCCACCGGCTACTGGAACTCCACACAGCAGCTGGTGGAGAACTGGACCGAGGGCACGCGCTGGAGTCCCAGGATGGACGGCGGCACCCGCGCCCAGCGGCTGGCCGAATGGAAGAAAGCTGTCACCCGCACCTTCGACTGGGCAGTTTAGTCCCGCGGGCGGGGAGACCCGGCCACGCTCTCGGCTGGCTGACGCCAGCTTTCACGCCTGAAGTGTTCATAGTGGCGGTGCCGGATTGAGCCGAGCGAAGACCCGAGCTCGCTCGGTGTTTTCCGAGGCGTTTGAGGGTTCGGAGTACGCGAAGCGTGCTCCGACACGCCGGGTGTCAGATTCATTTTTCTGGGGATTCAGGTGTGGATTCCTGTGGAGAGGTGAGCGGCCGTCGTCGTGCTTCCCTGACTTGGTGCAGGACACGCCCTCCACAGCCCTTGTGCACAGGCAGTGGATAACTACACTGGTGTGAGTACATCATCTAGTGGCCAGTGACTTCGGCCAACACAAGATGTAGTATTGAAGAGCGGCCGGGAGCTAGAGCAAGCTCAGGCGGCACAGTCTTTTTTCGAGAAGCGGAACCACATCTGAACTACGTCTGAAGGGACCTTCCCCATGAGCGTCACCGTCTACACCAAGCCCGCCTGCGTCCAGTGCAACGCCACCTACCGCGCCCTGGACAAGAACGGGGTCACCTACAAGACCGTTGACATCTCCCAGGACGCTGAGGCTCTGGAGCGGGTGCGCGCACTGGGCTACATGCAGGCCCCGGTCGTGATCACCGAGTCTGACCACTGGTCCGGCTTCCGCCCGGATAAGATCTCCGGGCTGAGCTCCCAGGCCAGTGCCCCGCAGGCAGCAGTGGCCTAGACAGTCTCAGCACTCAGGAGGCAGAGACGATGCTCACCTCGGCCACACTGATCTACTTCTCCTCAGTGTCGAACAACACCCACCGGTTCGTGGAGAAGCTGCGGCTGCCTGAGGGAGAGACCGCCCGGCTGCCGCTGCACACCCGCAGCGAGACCCTGGAAGCCACCGAACCGTTCGTGCTGGTTCTGCCCACCTACGGTGCTGACGGCGGCAGGGGATCGGTGCCCAAACAAGTCATCAAATTCCTCAATGTGGAGTCCAACCGGAGGCTGCTGCGGGGAGTGATCGGCGCCGGCAACACCAATTTTCACGAAAGCTACTGCATCGCCGGCGATATCGTCGCCGCCAAATGCAAGGTTCCGCACCTCTACAGGTTCGAGCTGATGGGCACTCAAGAGGATGTGTCCAAAGTCCACAAGGGATTGGAAGAGTTTTGGAAACAGCAGTCAAGCCTCTCAGCCGCGTAGCAGAGCCCGCGGGCAAGGAACCAGCTCTGGCCAAGGACCTCCCTCCGGAGTGGTCCGAGCTCAGCTACCAGGACCTCAACGCCATGCTCAACCTCTATGGGCCCAGCGGTGAGATCCAGTTCGAGGCCGACCAGTTGGCTGCCCGGAAGTACTTCCTGGACAACGTCAACGTCAATACGGTCTTCTTCCACGACCTGGACGAGAAGCTGAAGTATCTGGTGGAGAACGACTACTACGAGCAGCAGACCCTGGAGAAGTACTCCCGCGAGTTCATCCACCGGCTCTGGGACACCGCCTATGCGCGTAAGTTCCGGTTCCCCACCTTCCTGGGGGCCTTCAAGTTCTACACCTCCTATGCGCTGAAGACCTTCGACGGCCAGCGCTATCTGGAGCGGCTCGAGGACCGGGTCTGCATGGTGGCCCTGTACCTGGCACGGGGCAATGAGGAGCATGCACTGGCGTTGATGGAGGAGATCATCTCCGGCCGCTTCCAGCCGGCCACCCCCACCTTCCTCAACGCCGGCAAGAAGCAGCGCGGCGAGCTCGTCTCCTGCTTCCTGCTGCGGGTCGAGGACAATATGGAGTCCATCGCCCGCGGCATCAACTCCGCCTTGCAGCTGTCCAAGCGCGGCGGCGGCGTCGCGCTGTCCCTGACCAATATCCGTGAGCACGGGGCGCCGATCAAGCAGATCGAGAACCAGTCCTCCGGGGTGATCCCGGTGATGAAGCTGCTGGAGGACTCCTTCAGCTACGCCAACCAGCTCGGTGCCCGCCAGGGGGCCGGCGCGGTCTACCTCAACGCCCACCACCCGGACATCCACCGGTTCCTGGACACCAAGCGGGAGAACGCAGATGAGAAGATTCGCATCAAGACCCTTTCGCTGGGTGTGGTGATCCCGGACATCACCTTCGAGCTGGCCAAGAAGAACGAGGACATGTACCTGTTCAGCCCGTATGACGTCGAACGGGTCTACGGCAAGCAATTCACCGAGATTTCGGTGACGGAGAAGTACTACGAGATGGTCGACGACGCCCGCATTCGCAAGTCGAAGATCAACGCCCGTGAGTTCTTCCAGACCTTGGCGGAGATCCAGTTCGAATCCGGATACCCCTACATCATGTTCGAAGACACGGTGAACCGGGCCAACCCGATCGACGGGCGGATCACCATGTCCAATCTCTGCTCAGAGATCCTGCAGGTCTCCGAGCCCAGCGAATACTCCGCCGACCTCGGCTATGCCCAGATCGGCAAGGACATCTCCTGCAACCTCGGGTCGCTGAACATTGCCAAGACCATGGACTCTCCGGACTTCGGGCAGACCATCGAGACCGCCATCCGCTCTCTGACCGCGGTCTCGGACATGTCCTACATCGAGTCGGTGCCCTCGATCGCTGAGGGCAATAAGCGCAGCCACGCCATTGGGCTGGGCCAGATGAACCTGCACGGCTATCTGGCCCGGGAACGGGTGCACTACGGCTCCGAAGAGGGCCTGGACTTCACCAATATCTACTTCTACACGGTGCTCTACCACTGCCTGCGCGCCTCCAACATCCTCGCCAAGGAGACCGGCGAGACCTTCGACGGCTTCGAGAACTCCACCTATGCAACTGGTGAGTTCTTCGACAAGTACACCGAGCAGGTGTGGGAGCCGGAGACCGCCAAGGTCCGTGAGCTGTTCAGCCATGTGCATATCCCCACCCAGGAGGACTGGCGGGCGCTGAAGGCCGCGGTGCAGGCCCACGGCATCTACAACCAGAACCTGCAGGCAGTGCCGCCCACCGGGTCGATTAGCTACATCAACAACTCCACCAGCTCGATCCACCCGGTGGCCTCAAAGATCGAGATCCGCAAAGAGGGCAAGATCGGCAGGGTGTACTACCCGGCGCCCTACCTGACCAATGACAACCTCGAGTACTACCAGGATGCTTACGAGATCGGCTACGAGAAGATCATCGACACTTACGCTGCGGCCACCCAGCACGTGGACCAGGGGCTGAGCCTCACGCTGTTCTTCAAGGACACCGCCACCACCCGTGATATCAACAAGGCACAGATCTACGCCTGGCGGAAGGGCATCAAGACCCTCTACTACATTCGGCTGCGCCAGCTGGCCCTGGAGGGCACCGAGGTCGAGGGCTGCGTCTCCTGCATGCTTTAGAGCGCTAGTACGATGACGCGGCACCATGTGTGCAGCAGCACCCCTCCCGATTCAGCAGACACCTGATTCCCACACAGAGAAAGACCGGATCGCACGTGACGACATCAGTGACAACCGAGACGCAGTCCACGCTGCTCAGCCATGTTGAGGCGATCAACTGGAACCGCCTGCCCGATGAGAAGGACGGTGAGGTCTGGAATCGCCTGGTCAACAACTTCTGGCTGCCGGAGAAGGTGCCGGTCTCCAATGACGTCCAGTCATGGGCCACGCTTACCGAGGAGGAGAAGACCCTGACCATGCGGGTCTTCACCGGGCTGACCCTGTTGGACACCATTCAGGGCACTGTCGGTGCGGTGGCGCTGATCCCGCATTCGCTCACCCAGCATGAGGAGGCGGTGCTGACCAATATCGCCTTCATGGAGTCGGTGCATGCGAAGTCCTATTCGCAGATTTTCTCCACCTTGTGTTCCACCAAGGAGATCGACGACGCTTTCCGCTGGTCCAGGGAGAACCAGAACCTGCAGCGCAAGGCCCAGATCGTCATGGACTACTACCACGGTGCGGATGGCCAGAAGAAGCGCGTGGCCTCCACGATCCTGGAGTCTTTCCTCTTCTACTCCGGCTTCTATCTGCCGATGCACTGGTCCTCGCGGGCGAAGCTGACCAACACCGCTGACATCATCCGGCTGATCATCCGGGATGAGGCGGTGCACGGCTACTACATCGGGTACAAGTATCAGCGGGCGTTGGAGCAGGAGACGGAGGAGCGCCGTCAGGAGCTGAAGGACTACACCTACGAGCTGCTCTTCGAGCTCTACGACAACGAGGTCCAGTACACCCATGACCTCTACGACGGGGTCGGACTGGCCGAGGACGTCAAGAAGTTCCTGCACTACAACGCCAATAAGGCGCTGATGAACCTGGGCTATGAGGCGATGTTCCCCTCAGACGTCACCGACGTGAACCCGGCGATCCTCTCCGCGCTGAGCCCCAACGCCGATGAGAACCACGACTTCTTCTCCGGCTCCGGCTCCTCTTACGTCATCGGCAAAGCCGTCGAGACCGAAGACGAGGACTGGGACTTCTGAGCGCGTGGGCGAAGGCTGAGCCCGAAGGCTTTACGCTGCTTCGGACGGTGCCTTTCGCATGGTGATGAGGTTCGCTAGGAGAGTCAGGGTGCAGGCAATCGCCACTGTGGCTGACATCGCAATCACCATGCCTACAGCGTTGGTGGAGACGAAGGGCGCCACAACAGCGGGCAGGTAGGCCGTGGCCTCCAGCCCCAGCAATCCCACCATCGCCCCACCGACGGCCGAGCTGATCAGCGCCACGCCGAAGACCTTCTTGTCGCTGAACATGAACGGATATGAAGCTTCTACGAAAGTGCCGAAACCAAAATTGATTGTTGCCCCGGTGCCGGCAAGAGCGCGCTCACCGCTGGTCCGCGGTTTGATGAGGTTCGCAAGAGTGATACCGAGGCTGACCATCACCAGGGATACCATGTCGATGGCACCGAAGAAGCTGTGTCCTTTCTGGCTCATCTCCACCAGCACAAGTGGCAGAATCACCGAGTGATAAACACCGGCGATAATGGCCGGCCACATCACGAGGCCCGCGAGAGCACCAGCAAGGATCGGGTTGAACTCGACGGCGGCCTCGATGCCTTCGCGAAGTCCGTCCCCAATCATGCTGGTAACTGGGGCCAGCAAATAATAGACGAGCAGGCCGGGTATGAGACCAGCAAAGGCGCCGGTGACAATATTTGCCGTTGTCGCCGGGAACCGGTGTCCCAATGTCCATTTGATCAGCCACGAAGCCATTAGCCCAGAGAGGATCCCAGCGGTAAGACCACCGAAGATCCCGCCTTCTGCGGAGAGTATGCCCGCCACGGCTCCTGCTACCAGGCCTACCTCGTCCAGACCAGAGATCCTGCGCGCTGCCACAGCTGCGACCACCACAGGCAGCGATGCGATCAGAAGATCGAACACATCTCCCAACTGTTCGAGAGCGGGAATCTGGCTGACCGCGAGCACCAGTGCCAGCGCGATGAACGCCGGGATGCTCCCGACCATGATTCCGCGAATACTGATCCGCTTCCAGGCTGGGCCTTCAGATGTCGAAGAGCTGCTTGAACCCAGCGCTGGCCGGTATTTAACCTTCCAGTGTTTGGCCAGCCCCGCAGCATAGGCCACTGCACGGGTGACACTGCTGGTTCCGGTAGTCCCGGAGGCGGAAATCACGTTGACACCCATCTGCTGGGCACTGGCGATGGAGGTGCCTCCGGTGCCGACCACTGGGATCTGAGTCCGTGCCGCCGCTTCCAGCGCTTTGGCGTTGACATCTTCCGGATCAGCGCTCATGAGAATGAGCCCGTCGATCTCACCGGTATCAATCCTCTCGGCCAGTTCCGCGTCAACCCGGCGGGCTTCGGCGTTCACCTCTGCCAGTGTTCCCTCAAGAGATATCTGCGGGTCGTTGCCGAGCAGGGTCCACAGCTGCGCGGAGGAGGTTTCTCTGACTCCGTCCATCGAGGTTTCTGCAGCGACCAGCTGGACGGAGGAGAAACTGAATCCGGCGGCATCGAGCTGCCTGGCCACGTCTGCAATCAGCTTTGCCGGATCGCTGCCGCCGTGGCTATAGAGGTTTCCTCCGCTGCTGCCCAGTACGGCGATATGCCTGAGAGTCGTGTCACCAGATGTGTTCGTTTGCACGGACATGTGGTCCTTTCTCCACGTTAAACTGGCCCAATGATCCCACGCACGCATTAAGGTGATGTGTCATGACTCAGACTCTGGACAATCAGCAGGGGCGAAACATCGAAAAGGTGGTGCTCGGCGAGCGTCCGCTGAGGGCAGAGGAACTCGTCGCAGTGGCCCGGCGCGGTGTTCCGGTGGAGTTGGGGGAGAATGCCCGCAAAGCGGTCGGCGCCTCCCGCGACCATGTTGAGGTTCTGGCCAGGTCGGACCAATCTGCCTACGGTGTGTCCACTGGATTCGGCGCCCTGGCCTCTACGCCCATTGACGTCGAATCCCGGGATGCTCTGCAACTCTCCCTAGTCCGCTCCCATGCGGCGGGATCGGGACATGAGGTGGAGGCAGAGGTAATCAGAGCATTGATGCTTTTGAGACTCCAGACCTTCACCACCGGGCACACCGGTGTCAGACTGTCCACAGCTGAGCGATATCAGCAGCTTCTCAACGCTCAGATCACCCCTGTCGTCTACGAATACGGATCCTTGGGTTGTTCCGGTGATCTTGCCCCACTGGCGCACTGTGCATTGGCGATTGTCGGCGAGGGGCGAGTCCGAACGGCAGAGGGCTCGTTGCTGGACTCCGGGGATGCGCTGCGAAATATCGGTTTGGCTCCGTACCGCCTGGAGGCCAAGGAAGGATTGGCGCTCATCAACGGCACAGACGGCATGCTCGGGATGCTGGTCCTGGCCCTTCATGACCTGACACTTCTGCTGCGCACTGCTGACATCGCGGCCGCGATGAGCGTGGAGGCGCTACTGGGAACTGACCGTGTATTCGCATCGGAACTGCACACGATTCGGCCGCATCCGGGACAGCAGGCTTCTGCGGCCAATCTGCGGGAACTCTTGGCCC
The DNA here is from genome assembly GCF_003600155.1 of Nesterenkonia muleiensis. GTDB lineage: Bacteria > Actinomycetota > Actinomycetes > Actinomycetales > Micrococcaceae > Nesterenkonia > Nesterenkonia muleiensis. Next base: position 173,947 of record NZ_QWLD01000038.1, read on the forward strand.
ACTCCGAGATTGTCGCCAGTCACCGAGGTCAGGTGTGCACGGTGGTGCAGGATGCCTACTCCCTGCGGTGTGCGCCCCAAGTCGCAGGAGCGGTTCGGGACACCGCCGCGCATGCGGAGGCCGTCGCCCGGGTTGAGCTTGCCAGCGCTGTGGACAATCCCGTGGTGCTCGATGACGGGCGAGTCGAGAGCAATGGAAACTTCCACGGTGCTCCCTTGGGATACGTGCTGGACTTCCTGGCGATTGCGGCTGCTGACCTGGCTTCGATCAGTGAGCGTCGCACAGACCGCCTCCTGGATCCCGCCAGATCCCATGGCCTGCCTGCATTTCTAGGAGCCAGCCCAGGACTGGACTCTGGGCTGATGATTCCCCAGTACACGCAGGCCGCGCTGGTCAGCGAGATGAAACGGTTGGCTCATCCTGCCAGCGTGGACAGTATCCCTTCCTCAGCGATGCAGGAGGACCATGTGTCCATGGGTTGGTCAGCAGCCCGGAAGCTGCGCCGCGCTATCGACGCGCTGACTCAGGTGGTGGCCATCGAAGTCATGACTGCTGCACGGGCATTGGAGCTGAGAGCACCTTTGAAGGCGGCTCCAGCGACATCCGCGGTCGTTGAAGCGGTACGAGCCGAGGTGCCTGGAGCGGGCGCTGACCGCTGGCTGTCGCCGGAGATCGAAAGCTCGGTGAAGCTGGTGCGTAACGGGACTGTTCTCGCTGCGGCCGAGGAAGTCGTCGGCTCTCTGGTCTGATCAGACGCAGATGAACTGTCGAATCGGGGAATATAAGGTTACGCAACCATTAATTTCAGAGTGAACAGAGAATTAAGGATAAAGAGTATGACCACCGGTTTCACCCAGCATGACCTCAGCCGCCGTATCAGCGCGCCACGAGGCACGGTGCTCTCCGCCAAGTCCTGGCAGACCGAGGCGCCGCTGCGAATGCTGATGAACAACTTGGACCCTGAGGTCGCTGAAAGGCCCGAGGATCTTGTGGTCTACGGCGGCACCGGCCGCGCAGCCCGCAGCTGGGAAGCCTATGATGCGATCATCGAGACCCTGACAGACCTCGAAGAGGACGAAACGCTCTTGGTGCAGTCTGGCAAACCCGTGGGAGTGGTGCGCACCAACAAGTGGGCACCCCGCGTGCTGATCGCAAACTCCAACCTGGTCGGTGACTGGGCCACCTGGCCCGAGTTCCGGAAGCTGGAGGCCGAAGGCCTGATGATGTATGGCCAGATGACCGCCGGCTCGTGGATCTACATCGCGACCCAGGGCATCCTGCAGGGCACCTACGAGACTTTTGCCGCAGTCGGCAAGAAGAAATACGAGGCTGCCACATCCGCTGCGCCACTGGCCGGGACCATCACCCTGACCGGTGGCTGCGGAGGCATGGGCGGAGCCCAGCCTCTGGCGGTGACCCTCAACGGCGGGGCCGTCCTGGTGGTGGACGTCTCTGAGGCCCGGTTGCGGCGTCGTGCTTCCAAACGATACCTAGACGAGGTGGAGACTGACCTCGATGCCGCCCTGGCCAAGCTGACCCTGGCCAAGGCTGAGAAACGAGCGCTTTCGGTCGGTTACGTGGGCAATGCCGCCACAGTCTTCCCCGAGCTGCTCACACGGCACCTGGCAGGCGAAGTAGGGGTCGACATCGTCACAGACCAGACCTCAGCCCACGACCCGTTGAGCTACCTGCCGGTGGAGTACAGCATCGACGAATGGGACGCCGCTGCTGCCGAGGATCCGGAAGGCTTCACCAAGAAGGCCCGGGAGTCCATGGCGGCCCAGGTCGAGGCCATGGTCGGATTCCAGGATGCTGGGGCGGAGGTCTTCGACTACGGGAACTCCATCCGCGACGAGGCCCGCCACGCCGGCTACCAACGGGCCTTCGACTTCCCGGGGTTCGTCCCGGCCTACATCCGCCCGCTGTTCTGCGAGGGGCTCGGCCCCTTCCGCTGGGTCGCGCTCTCCGGTGACCCTGAGGACATCGCAGTCACCGATGCCGCCATCAAGGAGCTGTTCCCGGACAACGAACACCTGCACCGTTGGATCGACGCCGCCGCAGAGTATGTCGAGTTCGAGGGGCTTCCGGCCCGGATCTGCTGGCTGGGTTACGGGGAGCGTCACAAGGCGGGCCTGCTGTTCAACCAACTGGTGGCCGAAGGCAAAGTGAAGGCACCGATCGTCATCGGTCGTGACCACCTCGATTCAGGCTCGGTGGCATCCCCCTACCGGGAGACCGAGTCGATGCTCGACGGCTCCGACGCCATCGCCGACTGGCCGCTGCTCAACGCCCTGACCGCCACCAGCTCCGGCGCCACCTGGGTGTCCATCCACCACGGGGGAGGGGTCGGCATCGGCCGGTCCATCCACGCGGGACAGGTGGGTGTGGCCGACGGAACCGAGCTTGCCGCCGCCAAGCTCGAAGCCCTGCTGACCAATGACCCGGCCACGGGCATATTCCGCCACGTCGACGCCGGCTACGAGAGAGCCGCCGAGATCGCTCTAGCGCGCGGGGTCCGCATCCCGATGGGGCGTTGATGGGCGTCAATTCGCTGATGCGCCAGATCGCAGACATCGGCGCTGATCCGGTCCGCGGCGGATACTCCCGCCCGGTCTACTCGGCTGCCGAACTCACCCTGCGGGAATGGTTCATCGCCGAAGCCCACGCCCGCGGGCTCGACGTGGAGACCGACCGCAACGGCATCATCTGGGCATGGTGGGACACGACCCCAACCCAGAGTGACGCCGCCGGATCCCGTGAGCAGGCTGTCGTCACCGGCTCCCACCTGGACTCCGTGCCCGGGGGAGGAGCCTTCGACGGACCCCTCGGCGTAGCCTCCGCGCTGGCCGCCGTCGACGAACTCAAGGCGCGTGAGGCCCACGGAGAACTGCAGCGCCGTCACGCTCTAGCGACCACGGTCTTTCCCGAAGAAGAAGGGTCCCGGTTCGGGGTGGCGTGTTTGGGCTCGCGGCTACTCACCGGGGCGATCACCCCGGAGAAGGCGCTGAACCTCAAAGATCCGACTGGTCTTACCTTCGGCGAAGTCGCGGCCAAGAACGGCCTGGACCCCGACCGCCTTGGTCCGGATCCTCAGGCTATGCGTCGTATCGGTCAGTTCGTGGAGTTGCATGTGGAGCAGGGACGCGGGATCAACACCCCCGAGCACACCGACTCCCACGGCGTCCAACCTGCCGTCGCAGTGGGGAACACCATCCTGGGCCACGGCCGCTGGCGAATCAGCGTGACTGGCCAGGGCAACCATGCCGGGACCACATTGATGGCCGACCGTAGAGACCCCATGATCGCAGCAGCTGAGATCATCTCTGTGGTCAGACGTCTCGCCAAGCCCTGGCGTGAGGCCCGTGCCACCATCGGCCGCCTGGTCCCGATCCCCGGGGGAACCAATGTCATCGCCTCCCGGGTGGACCTGTGGCTCGACGTTCGGCACCCGGAAGACGCAGTCACCGCGCAGATCGTTGAAGAGATACACCACCAAGCCCAGGTACTGGCAGCATCCGAAGGATGCCGGGCCACGATGGTCGAGGAATCCTACTCCGGGACCGTGCATTTCACCCCGGAACTGACCCGCACCCTGGAACAAGCCGTGCGCCGCCGTACCCCGGAAGCCCCCACGTTACCCACCGGGGCGGGGCACGACGCCGGGGTGCTGGCCGCCCACGTGCCCTCCGGCATGATCTATGTGCGCAACCCCACCGGCATCTCTCACGCTCCCCAAGAGCATGTGGAGGACGACGACGCCGAACTCGGCGTAATGGCCCTGGCCGACGCTCTCGCTGATCTGTTGGAGGACTGAATGCCGCACACTGTGAGCGTGCCAGCCCCGGTCAACGCGCATTCCCACGCTTTCCACCGGGTCCTCCGCGGCCGCACCCATCACGGCGGCGGGGACTTCTGGGTCTGGCGTGAGCAGATGTACAGTGCGGCAGCCCAACTGACTCCAGATGCATACCAGCAGCTGGCCACCGCGGTCTACGCAGAGATGGTGTGCGCCGGCTACAGCGCTGTGGGCGAATTCCACTACCTTCACCACCAGCCAGACGGCACCCCCTACCCTGACCATGACATGGAGCGTGCACTGGCCCGTGCCGCCAAGTCCGTCGGCATCCGCCTGGTTTTACTGGACACGCTCTATCTGCAGGGTGGGCTGGATGCATCCGGTGAGACCATTGAGCTGAACCTCCTCCAGCGCCGATTCTCCGACGGTGATGCGCAGAACTGGGCCAGCCGCTGGGAGTCACTGCGTGAGGCGATCGCCGAGGAGGACAGTGACGCCGGAACGGTCACCCTGGGGGCCGCGGTCCACTCGCTGCGCGCGGTGCCCGCCGACCAACTGCCGGTGGTCACCGAGCTGATCCGCAAATACCCCGGGGCGCCGGTGCACATCCACCTCTCCGAACAACCTGCTGAGAACGACGCTGTACAGGCTGCCTACCGCAGAACACCCACCGAAGTCCTCGCTGAGGCAGGTGTGTTGGGCACCCGGTTGTCCGCGGTGCACGCCACGCACCTGACGGCCTCGGATATCCAGCTGCTGGGGCAGAGCGGTACCGCTGTCGTGATGTGCCCGACCACCGAAGCCGATCTGGCCGACGGGATCGGCCCTGCCCGGCAGCTGGCTGCCGCCGGTGCTGAGATCGCCTTGGGCAGCGACCAGCACGCGGTGATCGACCCTTACCTGGAGATGCGTGCTTTGGAGCACGGGGAACGCCTTTCCTCTGGGGCCCGCGGACGCTTCAGCCCTCAGCAGATCGCCTATGCCGCCAGGGAGGGCGGATTGCGCAGTTTGGGGATGTCTGAGAATGATGACGTCATCACTGTCGATTCCGGCTCGTCCCGCACCTCCGGAAGCCGGCCTGAGCAGTTGCCGCTGACGGCTACCAGCGCCGATGTGGTTCAGGTGAGCATCGCCGGGACTGTGCAGGCCCACCACGCAGCCCACACCAGCCTCGGGGATCCTGCTGAGCTGTACAGGACGTTCTTCACCGACCACCCGGAGTACGCATGACCTCGACTCTGATCACCAACATTGCCGAACTCACCACGGTCGACGCCGAGAACAGGACCCTTCATGGCGCTGCTGTGGTCATCGACGGTGAAGACATCGCCTGGATCGGATCAGCTGACGCGGCCCCTGCCGCAGACGGGCAGTACGATGCCGGAGGACGCGCGGTGCTGCCCGGCTGGGTGGACTCGCACACCCACCTGGTCTTCGCCGGGGACCGCAGTGCCGAGTTCGAGGCCCGGATGGCCGGGCAGTCCTATGCCGCGGGGGGCATTAGCGTCACCATGGACGCCACCGGGGCTGCTACCGACAGCCAGTTGGAGGCTCTGGTGCGCCAGCGCATCGCCGGTGCGGTCGCAGGCGGCACCACCTACCTGGAGACCAAAACCGGCTACGGGCTGAGCCTGGACGAGGAAACCCGGCACGCCCAGCTGCTCGGTCGGCTGCACCGAGCAGGAGAGCTCGACGCCGTCACCTACCTCGGCGCGCATCTGGTGCCCCCGGGGCAGGATGCTGAGTCATACACCGACCTGGTGGCCGGGCCCATGCTGGACGCGGTGCGCGACCATGTGCAGTGGGCTGATGTCTTCTGCGAGCACGGTGCCTTCGATGAGCACCAGTCTCGCCGGGTGCTGGAAGCGGCCCGGGATGTGGGCTTGGGACTGCGCGTCCACGGCAACCAGCTGGGCCCCGGTCCCGGCATCACGCTCGCCACGGAGCTGGGAGCGGCGTCTGTGGACCATGCGAACTATGTCAACGACGGCGACCTCGCAGCCCTGGCAGCCACCTGGGAGAGATGGGACCCTGGCTCGCGGACCGGGGCGCCGGGAACTGTGGCCACGTGCCTGCCGGCCTGTGACCTCTCCACACGGCAGCCACTGGCCCCGGGGCGACGGCTGCTGGAGGCCGGGGTGGAGATCGCCCTGGCGTCGAACTGTAATCCCGGCACCAGCTATACCAGCTCCATGAACTTCTGCGTCACCACAGCGGTACTGCAGATGGAGCTCTCGCTGTCCGAAGCGATCCGGGCTGGGACCTATGGGGGTGCCCTGGCACTGCACGCCCAGCACAGAGTGGGTTCAGCCGAAGTCGGAAAGCGCGCAGATCTGCATGTCCTTGATGCGCCCTCTGCGATCCACCTGGCCTACCGCCCCGGCATGCCCCTGACCCACGCGGTGTACCGGGCAGGACGACGGGTCCACTAAACTCGTGCCCTATGCAGTCAGCTGGTGAGCTTCTTGTCTACAGGCAGCCTGAGTCTTTCGGTGCGGTCAGAGATCTGGAGCTGGGGCTGAGGCTGCTGGAGGGCACCCGCAAGTATGCGGTGGACCCCGGGCACCCGGAGGCCACACCACCGATGCTGCGGATCTACCGGCCACAGCCGACGGTGGCTTTCGGCCAGCGGGACCGTAAGCTCGCCGGTTTCCAGTTGGCTCAGGAGTCTTGCCGACGTCACGGGTTCGAACCTGTGGTGCGCCGTGCCGGTGGCAGGGCGGCGGCATATCATCACGGGTCCCTGGTGGTGGATCACATCGAACCCGATCGCGATCCCATCCGGGAGTCTCAGGCGCGGTTCTCGGCTTTTGCGGAGCTCTACGCCGAAGCCTTGCAGACCGCAGGCGTGCAGGCCAAGGTGGGTCCGCTGCCCGGTGAATACTGCTACGGGGACTACTCGGTCCACGGAGTCGATGTCGACGAGCCAGATCTGCGGGTCAAGCTCATCGGCACCGCGCAGCGGCAGATCGCCGTCGGCTGGCTGTTCTCCAGCTCCGTCATCGTGGAGGGCGGAGCAGCAATCCGCAGGGTTCTCAGTGAGGTTTACGAAGCGATGGGCCTGCCCTGGGATCCGCTGACCGCGGGGGCGGCTTCAGATTTTGCCCCTGGGGTGAGCGTAGAAGCTGTGGAATCCGCCCTTTTAGAGGCCTATGCCCAGTTTTGGGACCTGCGGACGGTTGTGCCTGCGCAGGTGGGCGGTGTCCCGGCATGACAGGCTCTGAACGTGCCGCCAGGCTGGGTGCACATATTGGAGCGCTGACTGAGGCTGGGCCCCGCGACCCGGATAATCCGCCCGGCATTGCCGCGGCTCTTGACTATCTCACCTCCACGCTGGCCAGTTACGGATACCAGGCGTACCAGCATCACTACGGAGAGCAGGACCACCAGGTCAATGTGATCGTCGAACCCGGAGCAGACCAGGGCGGCGGAACCCTCGACCTCGGTGCGCACTGGGACACTGTCGCCGGCAGCCCCGGGGCAGATGACAACGCCAGCGGGGTTGCCGGACTTCTGGAAATCGCCCGAGAATTTGCCGCAGATCCCCCTGCTCGGCCGGTACGGCTGTGCTTCTTCGCGGAGGAAGAAGCAGGAGGACTGCCTGGCAGCACCACTCATGTGGAGGCTTTCGTGCAGCGCGGGGAAAAGGTTGCGGCGGCGATGGTGCTGGAGATGATCGGCTACTGCGATCGGCGCCCCGGCTCTCAGCAACTGCCCCAGCAGGCAGCACAGCTTCTGGAATCCGCCGGTGTCGCGGCGCCGGACCGCGGTGACTTCATCGCCCTAGTCGGTGACACAGCCGCCGGGGAGCTGGTGCTGGCACTGCGCGACGCCGCCGAACAGCTGGAGCCTGAATTGCCAACAATGCCCCTGGTGGTCCCGGCCGGCGCGCTGGGGGATGGTGCACGCTCAGACCATGCCGCCTACTGGCGGGCGGGAATCCCGGGCCTCATGATCACTGATACCGCCAACTTCCGGAACCCGCACTACCACCGGCCCACTGACACCCCGGGGACTCTCGATCTGGACTTCGCCGCTCAAGTGACCACCATGGTGATCGCTGCGGTCAGAGGCTCTCAGAAACCGTAGATGAAGGCGTCGGTGAAGTTCAGCAGAATGCTGGTGAAGACCAGCAGGTAGAGCACTGCGACCACGACCCACCACCAGTCCCGGGCCACACGCTTCACACCCGCTGAGGCCGGAATCACTCCGTGGACAATATTGCGGGCAGTGGTTACCACGAACAGCGGAATCACTGCTGCCCAGACGATCATGCAGTAGGGGCACAGCACACCGATGGTGTAGACCGCGGAATACCACAGCCAGATGATGAACCCGAAGGCAAACACCGCACCAGCCTGCAGCCCGTGGTAGTACCACCTCGGCATCCTTCCACCGGTGGCCAGCAGGGAGACGGCCACCCCGATCAGCAGCGGAAAGGCCACCACGCCGATGAAGATGTTCGGAAACCCGAAGGTGGCGGATTGCCAGGACTGCATCACCTCGCCGCAGGACACCCAGGGGTTGAGATCACAGGCGGTGACATGCTGAGGGTCGTTCCACAGCCGCACGCGCTCATAGAGCAGCAGGAAACTGGCCAGCGCACCCACTGCGCCGGTGACCAGCAGCCAGATGGCGAATCCCACCGGCTGTGCATACCCAGGCAGGACACGCCCGGGCACCTGATCGGTTCTCTGCGGCTCAGCGACGTTCTCCGGCCGCGGATTGTGGGCGTCAAGGGTGGTGGACATATGCCCATTCTACGCCCGGAATGCAGGGACCCGTTAGCGCGGTGGTGCTGCGGACCAGACCAGGAATCGAGCGGGGTCTCCCCGCCGCCGGAACAAAACTGTGCGATACTGAGGACATTGGAAGCGCAGACCACACCTGTACTTCTGAGAAGGCTTTCACACGCGAAGTAGCGGCTGAGCAGGCACCCGTCGTGGACAACCGAGAACCAGTCCGCACGGCTTGACAGATCAACCAAGATGCCGCCTCCCCCAACACACTGCGCGTGACCGGAACGAGGCTCATGCTGAGCAGAGCGCGCCGTTGCCGTCAGGTGACAGGCAGCGCCCGGCTTGAGTACCGGACCGGTGGACCGGCAAGCGATACAAGTCGCGGGCTCGCCGAGTGTGGCAGCGAAGCCCGTGGCGGGAGCAGAACTTTCTCATGACAACGAGCACCACCAACGAACCCGAAGAGATCTATAACCCCTTCTCTGCACCTGAACCGGGCCAGCCCGGCGCCGAGGCCACTGCGGAGAAGGCTGTTGACGCAGCGGCCGCTGAGCAGGACCCGCTGAACGTGATGTTCCAGGCGCCTGACCTCTCCAAGATTCCGCCCACACCGCCGAAGGCCCGGCAGGACGACGCCGCGGCAGAAGCCGGCACCGCCGAGCATGACTCAGATGCCGATCAGCAGGATGACGATGGCGGCGAGCCCGGCACCCAGCGGAAGAACCGGCGCAAGCGCCGTCGCGGGGGGCGAAGCCGCAGCAAGTCCGGGGAGAATCAGGACAGCAGCGACTCCGAGGACCAGGACAAAGACGACTTGGACGACCAACGGTCCGGCGCCTCTGCCAAGGAGGAGCAGAAACAGACGAAAGCTGAGGGCACTGGGCAGGACACCGCGCCGTCGCCCTCTGAGGAGGAGACCCAGGTGATCCGCAAAAAGCGGCGGCGACGCCGCGGTTCTGCGGATATGGAGATTGAGGAAGAGTCCGAGGATGGCCACACGGTCACCCGGATCCGCTCCGGGCGGGAGTCGGGCTCCGATGCGCCGGCGAAGGTCACCGGGGTCAAGGGCTCCACCCGGCTTGAGGCCAAGCGCCAGCGCCGCAAGGCATCGCGTGAGGGGGGCCGGCGCCGCGGCATCATCACTGAGGCCGAGTTCCTGGCCCGCCGCGAGTCGGTAGACCGTAAGATGATCGTCCGCCAGCGTGGTGAACGCATCCAGATCGGTGTGCTCGAAGACGGGGTGCTCGCCGAACATTACGTCAGCCATACCACCCAGGATTCACTGATCGGCAACGTCTACCTTGGCAAGGTGCAGAACGTGCTGCCCTCCATGGAAGCCGCCTTCGTGGACATCGGCCGGGGACGCAATGCGGTGCTCTACGCCGGTGAGGTCGACTGGGAGGGGGCCAATATCGGCAATGCTCCCCGCAAGATCGAAAATGCGCTGAAATCTGGAGATTCGGTGCTGGTGCAGGTCACCAAGGACCCGGTGGGGAACAAAGGCGCCAGACTCACCAGCCAGGTCTCACTGCCCGGCCGCTACCTGGTGTTCGTCCCCGGCGGGTCGATGACCGGGATCTCCCGGAAGCTGCCTGACACCGAACGCTCCCGGCTGAAGAAGATCCTCAAAGAGCAGATGCCCGACAATGCCGGTGTGATTGTGCGCACCGCAGCTGAGGGCGCCTCGGAGGAGGAGCTGACCAATGACATCAACCGCCTGCGCTCTCTCTGGGAGACCGTCCAGGCGCAGACCAGTGACAAGAAGGTGCTGGCCCCTGAATTGCTCTACGCCGAGCCCGATCTGACCATCAAGGTGGTCCGCGACGTGTTCAACGAGGACTTCTCCGCCATGGAAGTGCAGGGTGAGGAGACCTGGGACAACATCGAAGCCTATGTCACCTATGTGGCACCGCATCTGCTGGACCGGTGTAGCCAATGGGATTCCGCTGAGCACGAAGCCGAGGATATCTTTGCCCACCACCGGATCGACGAGCAGCTGAACAAGGCCCTGGAGCGCAATGTGAAGCTGCCCTCCGGCGGGTCCTTGGTCTTCGACCGCACCGAGGCGATGACCGTGGTGGATGTCAACACCGGCAAGTTCACCGGCTCTGGCGGCAACCTGGAGGAGACGGTCACCAAGAACAACCTAGAGGCCGCTGAGGAGATTGTGCGCCAGCTGAGGCTGCGCGATATCGGCGGGATCATTGTCATCGACTTCATTGACATGGTGCTGGAGTCCAATCGGGACCTGGTGCTGCGCCGCATGGTGGAATGTTTGGGCCGGGACCGCACCAAGCATCAGGTGGCCGAAGTCACCAGCCTTGGCCTGGTCCAGATGACCAGGAAGCGCATGGGCACCGGCCTGCTGGAGGTTTTCTCCACCGAATGCGAGCACTGCTCCGGCCGTGGCATCATCGCTCATCCCGAACCGGTGGAGAACCGACCCTCCTACACCTCCGCCGGAGAGGTTGCCTCCGGAAAGGGCGCGAAGAAGCGCAAGAAGCGGGGGAAGAAGAACGACGACGCCGGCAATCAGCCCGAGCCCAAAGACCTCAAGAAGCTAGAGCGGGCCTCCCAGGGCATGGCCAAAGTGGCGGCCGCCACCAATGGCGCGGCCAAAACGGAGCAGGAGCAGCAGACGGAGAAGTCCCGCGACTCACAGACGGTGACCATCGGCGGTGAGGCTGTCGAGCTGCCGCGCGGAGAGAAGCCGGCCAAGAAGGAGAAGGTCCAGCCGGCGGAGAAGCCCGCCTCGTTGGATGCCCTGGAATCGGCGATAGAGACCCGCAGCCGTCAGCGCCGCCGCCGTGCCGCCGGATCTGCTCAGGGAGCCTCAGGAGAGGTGACCGAGATCCAGACGGAGGCGCAGGGATCGGAGGCGACCTTCGCCTCCTCCGCCGAGCCCAAGCAGAAGACTGAGAAGCCCGCAGCGGAGCCGGTGATGCTCGGTGTCGGCGTCAGCGCGGACGAACTTGCTCAGCAGGGCAGGACTGAGTAGAATAAATCGCTGGTGCTATTGCGCGCCCAGAATCTTTTTCATGCACGTTCAACGAGAGAAGTGAGTCCCAAGTGGTGTACGCGATTGTCCGCGCAGGCGGCCGACAGGAGAAGGTTTCCGTCGGAGACCTTGTGACCCTTGACCGCGTCGAGGCCGAGGCAGGCAGCGCCATCGAGCTGCCGGCAGTGATGCTGGTAGACGGGGACAAGGTCACTACCTCCGCCGATGAGCTGTCCGCAGTCAAGGTCACCGCCGAGGTTCAGGAGAATCTCCGCGGCAAGAAGATCGTCATCCATAAGTTCAAGAACAAGACCGGTTACCACAAGCGTCAGGGCCACCGCTCTGAGCTGACCCGTGTGAAGGTGACCTCCATCGCCTGACCCGGCGGTAGACTGGTACCTGAGTTCCGATTCCTGAGAGGTAGAGACCCATGGCACATAAGAAAGGCGCGAGCTCGACTCGCAACGGCCGCGACTCCAATGCGCAGCGCCTCGGCGTCAAGCGCTTCGGCGGCCAGAACGTCTCCGCCGGCGAGATTCTGATCCGTCAGCGCGGCACCAAGTTCCACCCCGGCACCAATGTGGGCCGCGGTGGCGACGACACCCTGTTTGCTCTGGCCGATGGTGCTGTCGAATTTGGCAATAAGCGCGGCCGCAAGGTCGTGAACATCGTCCCAGTGGCCGCCTAGGCGCGGACCACGGAGTATAAGGGCCCCGCGGCAGAGATGCTGGCGGGGCCCTTTTCTTTCGGCAGGACGGAGGTGGTGGCTTCGCCGCCGGCACGCACCTTTAGGTGCGAAGGCCGGTGCAAGCCGGCCGAGAGGCGAGCGGGGTTTCCCTGCCGCCGGGACGAAACTCTAGGTGCGAAGGCCAGTGTCAGCTGGCCAAGAGCCGAGGCGGCTCTGCCGCCCGGCGGGACGGGCACTGTGGCGAGCGGGGTCTCCCCGCCGCCGGGACCAACTTCAGGCGTGAAGGCCGCGGCAGCGGCCGAGAGGCGAGCGGGGTTTCCCCGCCGCCGGGACCAACACAGAGGAGATTCACCGATGGCGCATTTCGTGGACCGGGTGGTGCTGCACGCAAGCGGCGGCAACGGCGGAAGCGGTTGTATCTCTGTGCACCGGGAGAAGTTCAAACCCCTGGGCGGGCCTGACGGCGGCAACGGTGGCGACGGTGGTCATATAGATCTTGTGGTTGACCCCAACACCACCACGCTGCTGGACTACCACCACCGCCCCCACCGCCGTGCGGACAACGGGGGAGTGGGTCAGGGCGGCCTGCGGCACGGTCATAAGGGTCAGACCCTTGAGCTGCCGGTTCCCGATGGCACAGTGGTCAAGGACCGCGAAGGCAACCTGCTCGCAGATCTGGTGGGCGCCGGTGCCCGTGCTCGCATCGCCGAAGGCGGCCAGGGCGGCCTGGGCAACGCCGCACTGGCCTCCAAGAAGCGCAAGGCCCCAGGCTTCGCTCTGCTCGGCACCCCTGGTGAGCAGATCGAGGTGGTGCTGGAGCTGAAGTCAGTGGCCGACATCGCCTTGGTGGGTTTTCCCTCAGCGGGTAAGTCGAGTCTGATCGCCGCGCTCTCTGCGGCCCGCCCCAAAATCGCTGACTACCCCTTCACCACTCTGGTGCCCAACCTGGGTGTCGTCGAGGCCGGCGAGACCCGGTTCACCGTCGCCGATGTGCCGGGGCTGATTCCCGGTGCGGCTGAGGGCAAGGGGCTCGGTCATGAGTTCCTGCGCCATGTGGAACGCTGTGCCGCTCTGGTGCATGTGCTCGACTGTGGCACTCTGGAGACAGACCGGGATCCGGTGGGTGACTTAGAGGCCATCGAGGCGGAGCTCGCCGCATATGCCGCTGACGGGCTGCCGCTGACAGAGCGCCCCCGGCTGGTGGCGCTGAACAAGACCGACCTCCCCGACGGTCAGGATATGGCTGAGATGGTCGGCCGAACCCTGGAGGACCGTGGCTTCGACGTCTTCGAGATCTCCGCAGTCTCCCGGAAGGGCCTGCGCGAACTCAGCTTCGCGATGGCCAAGCTGGTCGAAGAGTCCCGCGCTGCTCTGGAGGTCGAGGAGGCCCCGGTGCCGGTGACCCTGCGGCCCAAGGCGGTCAATGACAGAGGCTTCACCATTACCCGTGAGGAGAAGGGCGGTGAGCCGCTGTGGCGGGTCCGCGGCACCAAACCGGAGCGGTGGATCCTGCAGACCGACTTCAACAACGATGAAGCAGTGGGCTACTTGGCTGACCGGCTGCAGACCATCGGCATTGAGGATCAGCTCTTCACACTCGGCGCCACACCGGGAGATGCTGTGGTGATCGGCCGTGAAGACGACGGCGTGGTCTTCGACTGGGAGCCCACGATGGCCGCCGGAGCAGAGTTCATGGCCGGCCCGCGAGGCACTGACCTGCGCTTTGACGAGCATCACCGGCCCACCCGTGCCCAGAAGAAGCAGGAGCAGGCCGAGCGGCGTGCGGCAAAGCGTCAGGTTCGGGAAGAGATGGAAGAGCTCTACGCCGCCGATGAGTCCGCCGAGGTCGAGGTGCTCTACACCCAGCAGGAGGAGCGGTGAACTTCGACATCACCGCTGCCAAGCGGCTGGTCATCAAAGTCGGCTCCTCCAGCCTGACCACGGTCAACGGCGGCATCAGTGTCCAGTCGCTGAACCGTCTGGTCGACGCCTGCCAGCAGCTTCGTGCCCGCGGCACTGAAATTGTCCTGGTCTCCTCCGGTGCGATCGCCGCCGGGCTCGCGCCCCTGGGCATGGACCGCCGGCCTCATGACCTCGCGGCCCAACAGGCCGCTGCAGCAGTGGGCCAGGGGCAGCTGTTGGCCCATTACTCCAGGGCTTTCGCTCACCACGGTGCAGAGGTGGGTCAGGTACTGCTCACCGTCGAGGACCTCATCCGCAGGGCCACCTACGTCAACGCCCTGCGCGCACTGGAGAAGCTGTTGGCACTGGGCGTGGTACCGATCATCAATGAGAACGACGCGGTGGCCACCGCGGAGATCCGGTTCGGGGACAATGACCGGCTTGCCGCACTGACCGCCAACCTGATCCACGCCGACGGACTGATTCTGCTCTCTGACGTCGACGCCCTCTACGACGGCCCGCCGGCCGAGGGCGGAAGCCCGATCGCCCGGGTCAGCAGCACCGAAGACCTCAACGGAGTCACGCTGGGGCCCCGGGGGAGGGCAGGCATAGGCACTGGAGGCATGGCCACCAAAGTCGAGGCCGCCCAGATCGTCACCTCCCACGGCATCCCCGCCAGGCTCACCTCTGCCGGCAATGCTCCGGCACTCTTCGCAGGTCAGGACATGGGAACCCTGTTCCTGCCCCGCGGTAAGCGGCGTGGAGCCCGTTCAGCCTGGCTGGCGCACCTGGCCCACACCAAGGGCAGAATCGCTATCGATCAGGGCGCCGTCAGTGCGGTGATCCGAGGCCGCCGTTCACTGTTGGCCGCCGGAGTCACCGAGGTGACGGGCAGTTTCGAAGCCGGCGACGTCGTGGAGATCATCAGTACCGATGAGGTGGTCCACGCCCGGGGCGTTAGCTCCTTCTCCGCTGAGGAGGTCCGCGCTATGCGGGGTAAGAAGACCGCCCAGCTCGGTGAAGAACTGGGGGAGGACTATCAGCGCCCAGTCATCCACACAGATGACATGGCCCGAGTGGAGGTACGAGCATGACCGCAGCACAGACAGAGAGCCAGATTGTCCAGATCAGTGGCCGGGCCAGGGAAGCCTCTCGGCTGTTGGCAAGACTGGACCGTCAGCATAAGGACCGCGCTCTGCAGGAGGTCGCCGCCGGGCTCCGGGAGTCAGCCGTCTCCCTGGTCGGGGCCAATGAGCAGGATCTTGACCGGGGCAGGGAGAACGGGCTCCCCACCCCGCTGCAGGACAGGCTCCGGCTGACGGAAGAGCGGATCGAGGCACTGGCGCTGGCAGTGGAGGAGATCGTCGCGCTTGATGACCCGGTGGGCCGTGTGGTGCAGGGGCGCACCCTGCCCAATGGGATCCGACTCAGCCAGGTGGCTGTTCCGCTCGGTGTTGTCGGCGCCATCTATGAAGCCCGCCCCAATGTCACCGTGGACATCGCCGCACTGGCGCTGAAGTCCGGCAACGCCGCAGTCCTGCGCGGCGGTTCAGCGGCGATGAGCACCAATGAGATGCTGCTCAGCGTGATCCGCCGGGCACTGCGATCAGCCTCGGTCCCGGAGGACGCCGTACAGACCATCGACCCCTATGGGCGCCAGGGCGCCACAGAGCTGATGACCACCCGAGGCAGTGTGGATGTGCTCATCCCTCGTGGCGGCCATGACCTCATCCAGCACGTGGTCACCAACTCCAAGGTTCCGGTCATCGAGACCGGTGAGGGCAATGTGCATGTCTATGTGGATGCCACTGCTGACCCTCAGCTGGCCGCAGACATCGTCCACAACGCCAAGACTCACCGCACCAGCGTCTGCAATGCTGCTGAGACTCTGCTGCTGCACGCTCAGGCGGAGCGGGCAGGCAGGCAGGCTCTGGCCGCTCTGGCCGGGTCAGGCGTCGTACTCCATGCCGACCAACGGGCCCAGCAGTGGCTGCCCGCGGGCACTGCCGCCGCGGAGGTTACGGAGGACGACTACGGCAGAGAATTCCTGGACATGGAGATCGCAGTGGGAGTGGTGGACTCCATTGATGAGGCCATCAGCCACATCCGGCGGTACAGCACCGGGCACACTGAGGCCATTGTGACCGACTCGGTGGCAGCCGCTGAGCAGTTCATCGCTGAGGTGGACGCTGCGGCAGTCATGGTCAATGCCTCCACGCGGTTCACCGACGGCGGGCAGTTCGGGCTGGGAGCTGAGGTCGGCATCTCCACCCAGAAGATGCATGCCCGGGGGCCCATGGGTCTTGGTGAGCTGACCACCACCAAGTGGATCGCCCGGGGTGAGGGGCAGATTCGTCACTGACGCCCACCGGTGCGCCGGCAGGCGAGAAAGGGCGCCTTTCGCGTAGACTTGGCATGTTCTGAACTATTCGTTGAGGGAGAGGCATGCTGAACCTGCCGTTCGATGTACTGATGCTGATGACCGGGGCCGCCGAAGAGACCGAGCTCTTCATGCCCACCCCGTGGTTCGGCGTCATCATGTTTGCTGCGCTGATGCTGTCCCTGCTGGTGACATTGGGATTCGCCAACAAGGGCAAGGAGCTGCCGGCTGATCCGACCTCCGGCCACTGAACGTCCCGAATAGCAGGCCAGTTTGCCACCTTTTTCGCGAGTCGCCCACCGCTCAGGCGATGGTCCGCGCCGTCTCGGCATTATGGGCGGCACCTTTGACCCCATCCACCACGGCCACTTGGTGGCCGCTTCGGAAGTGGCGGCGGAGTTCAGACTCGATGAGGTTATCTTTGTTCCCACAGGAGAGCCCTGGCAGAAGGCTGGGCGGCGGGTCACCACCGCCGAGCACCGCTACCTGCTGACAGTGATCGCCACCGCCTCCAACCCGCGGTTCTCCGTCTCCCGGGTAGATATCGACCGCGGCGGTGCCACCTATACCATTGATACCCTCCGGGATTTCGCCAAGCTGTACCCCCATGCCGATCTGTTCTTCATCACCGGGGCAGACGCCATGGAGCAGATCATGTCCTGGAGGAACGTTGAAGAGCTGTGGGAGCTGGCTCACTTCGTCTCGGTGACGCGCCCTGGGTATCGTAGCGAGGACTTCGGGCTGACGGAGAGCATCTCGCTGATGGAGATTCCAGCTATGGCCATCAGCTCCACCGATCTCCGAGCCAGGGGACGAGCCGGTCAGCCGGTCTGGTACCTGGTCCCGGACGGCGTGGTCCAATACATCAACAAGCACAAGCTCTATCAAGGAGATTCATGCACACGCGCAGTCGGTGAACCGGATCGCAGCTTATCTGGGCATAGCATGGGTCAGGACGAGCAGGAGGCTTCCATATGAGCGCAGAGACCACAGAGCAGTACACGGCGAACGGAGATGAACTCCGTGCGCGGTATCTGCCTGTCTCCCGCAAGGAGCTGCGCCGCCGCCGTGAGGAGGCTGAACGCACCAGCCAGGAGGAGACCGGCAGCGATGCCGAGTCTGCCGATGAAGCGCCCGTTGAGCCTGACCACGGCGATGAGCTCGCCCGGCTTGTCGAGGACACCTCAGCCTCTGAGGGGAATGACCTTCCGGAGGAGCCGGCCGCCGAGGCCGAACAGGATCAAGATCCGGAGCCATTCGATGCTGCTGATGCCGCGGCATCCGATGTTGCGGAGGAGACATCCGGCGAAGAGCCGGCGGTAGTACTGCCGGCGCCTCCTGAGCCGGCCGAGGAGCCGGTGCGCCCTGAGGAGGAGATCGCGGATGCTGAGGCGGAAGAGGATCCAGAGTCGGATTCGGAGGTGGAGCCGGACCAGGCGGCAGAGCCTGAGGATACCGGACGCCTGAGTTCCCGCCGGGCTCGCCGGCTGCTGCGGGATACTCAGTCGATTCCGCGCCTGAGTCCTGAACTGATGGCGGAACTGGATGCCACCAACGCTGAGATTGCTGTGATCGAGGATCCCAACAGGGTGGATCCTGAACTGCTGAAGAAGCAGCAGGCGCTTGCCGCCAAGGCTATGCAGGCTAATCAGGAACGGATGCGCAAGGAGCAGGCTGCTGCGGAGAAGGAGCGCAGGCGGCGCAGCCGCGAACGTCCTGAGTCCCAGGTGCTGACAGATAAGATGCTGCGTGACTCCCTTGGGCAGGATCCTGAGGAGATGCAGTACTTCACCGGGCAGATCGAGCCTGTGCACGCCCAGGGCGCTCACGGGCTGGACCTGAACAAGATGGTCGATGCCACCTCCCGTCAGGCCAACCGGCAGAATGCTCTGATGTGGGTCACGATCGTCCTGGGAGTCCTTCTGCTGGCCGCGATCGCCGCAGGGATCTACTTCTTCGTCCTCTAGACTGAGCATCAATGATGACTGTTCCTGAGACCGTGCTGACAGAGTTGCGCACTGCCGCATCAGCCGCCGCTGAAAAACTCGCCACCAACATCGCCGGATACGACGTCGGGGAGCGCCTGGGCATCACCGACGCGTTCCTCGTCTGTTCGGCACCTTCGGACCGGCAGATTCAGGCGATCTGCGAGGAGATTGAGCATCAGCTCAAGGATCAGCACGGCTCGGTGCCGCTGCGCCGGGAAGGCCGGGGCGCTGACACCTGGGTGCTACTTGACTACGGCCATATGGTGATCCACGTCCAGCATGAGCAGGAGCGGGCCGTCTACGGTTTGGACCGGCTCTACGCGGACGTCCCCACCGTTGATCTTGACTTGCCGGAAGCTCCCTCAACGGTGTAATGTGTAGGGGTTGCCAGCACGGCGATGACAAACTGAATATATGGGGCATTGGCGCAGCTGGTAGCGCACTTGCATGGCATGCAAGGGGTCATCGGTTCGAGTCCGATATGCTCCACGTCAGTTGAGAAATTCGAAACTGCCCCGTCTGATGGCGGGGCAGTTTCGCGTCCGGGCCCGCGGAGGGGACGGTCGAAAATATTCATCTCGGGGCTGACTCGCCGGCGTCTTCGACGTCGTAGTCATCGGACAACGCGGCGAGTGGGCGTCGCTGGTGTCAGCGTCTTCGAAGCCTTGGGTCGAGTAGCGCAGGCGTTGTGTCGTTCTTCTCTGCTGGGGCGAGATCGACCCCAGGTGGAACGATCGTGTCGATCGCATCAAGGACCTCTGACGGCAAATCGGTGTCAGCGGCAACGAGCTGTGAGTCGAGGTGCTCCAGTGTGCAACGACTAGATGAGCTTCGACACGTTGCATGCCTACTTCGTCGAGAGCCTCGTCCCGGTGTGTGCACAGATGCTCGACGCCGCGATAGCCTCGGGTGATATCAGAGCGGACGTCGGCGCAGACGAGCTGATGCGCGGTATCGGCAACCTCTGCATCTTCGCCAACCAGGACCCTCGCTACGATGCACGTCGACTCGCGGGTCAGCTGATCGCAGGTCTGCTCCTTGCACCCGTGACCTGAGCTCTCAAGGGCAGAGCGCCACGATATGAACAGTGCCAGATCTATTCGGTCAGACTCCCCTGACACACCGTGCACGAAGAAAGCCTGACAACCGCTCATGGCCGAATCCGACCTCCTGAGCAATGGTCTTCAACGAACCTCCCGCTTCATACGCGGACTCTGCTTGACGTAGCACCGCCTCTGACGGTCGAGACGACTTCGTGACCTTGCGTTGCCTAACACGAGACGGTCGTCGACGTTCCCGAAGGGTGCCGTGCACCACGGCAACGCAAACCAGCGAGGGGGGAAGTTTTGATAATGCTCCAGCCTGGTCCACGTAAGTTGGGGTAGTTCCGCGTCCGGATCGCTTCACTCGATCTGATTATCAGATAATATGGATGTATGCGTACTATCAGCGCCACCGAGGCATCCCGCCGATTCTCCGACCTGCTCGATGCGATCGAGGTGGGCGACACGGTGACGGTGACCCGGGGCAACCGGCCAATCGCAGAGATCCGACCCGCGCCCCACCGCACCGGACGCGATCTGCGGGCAGCGCTGACCGAGATCGCGCCGCCCGATGACCGATTCGCTGCGGACATCGCTGACGCCGTAGGGAGTCTCACTCACGAGGAGGCAGACCCGTGGGCAGGCGCGTGATCCTCGATACGAATGTCTTGATCGACTATGAGCGCGGCGCCTTCGATCGCGCTTCCCTCGACGACGATGAGTTGGCCATCGCCGCCATCACTGTGGCTGAGTATCGAACGGGCATCGAGCTGGTAGACACAGCGGAGCGTGCCGCCGCCCGCTCCCGTGCTCTGGCCGCGATCACCGGCGCGGTCGAGGTGCTGGAGTACACCGAGGCTACCGCCGTCCATCACGCCCGGCTGATCGCCCATGCTCGACGGTCAGGCAGGGCCCGCGGTGCTCATGATCTGATCGTCGCCGCGCATGCCGCGCAGACAGAACGCGTGCTGCTCAGTGGCGATGTGCTCGCTCGCTTCGCCGACCTGCCTGGAGTGACTGCCGAACGGCCGTGACCAGCGTCGGCGGCAGTTGAGTCAACTGCTGCGGAGCCTGATTTCCCGGCGCATCGTGGACATGCACGCAAGGGGTGAGGCAAGTTTCGACAATGCTCCCGTTAGGTCCACGGATCGTGAAATCCCGGTACCCTGCAGGTGTGCGCGGGAACCGAGGTGGGGCGAAGCCGGTTACAGTCCCAGTGAGCGCTGGACACCCATCAGCTCGTTGGCCGAATGCTGCAGCAGTTCTTCCTCATGCTGAGAGAAGGGTGTGGTCGTCACCGGTTCCGCACCAGAGGCGGAGACCACGCTGGGCACCGACAGGGCGACTCCCTCGATTCCCATGAACCCCTGCAGCACGGTGCTGACCGGAAGCACAGCGTGCTCATCGTTGAGCACCGCTTCGATGATCCGGGCCGAAGAAAGCCCAATGGCGTAGTTGGTGGCCCCTTTGCCCTGGATCACCTGATAGGCAGCGCTACGGACCTGATCGGTGATTGAGTCAAGACCCTCTGGGCTGAAGACCTTCTGGCCGTCGACCTCCCAATCCAGCAGCGGGGTGACACCGATCGTGGCCGTCGACCACAGCGGGAACTCGGTGTCACCGTGCTCGCCGACGATATGGGCATGAACGCTCTGCCGGGCGACCCGAGCCTGCTGCGCCAGCAGCCAGCGCAGCCGCGCAGTGTCCAGCACGGTGCCGCTGGAGAACACCCGTTCAGGGGGCAGGTCCGAGAGCTTCTGAGCGGCCGTGGTGAGCACGTCACAAGGATTGGTCACCAGCAAAAAGATGGCCTGAGGAGCCCGTTCAATGAGCTGCGGCATCAGCGATTCGAGAATACCGGCATTGGTCGCGGCAAGGTCCAACCGCGTCTGCCCGGGGTCCTGCTTGGCCCCCGCGGTGACGACGACGACGTCGGCCCCTTCTATCTGCTCCAGATCGTCGCCGCCGGAGACGTCACTGGCACCGGTGAACTGGCTGCCGTGGGCGAGGTCGAGGACCTCAGCTTCCACGCGGGCGGCGTTGATGTCATAGAGCCGAATATGCCGGGCTGAGCCGCGAATCATCACAGCGTATGCGATCGAGGCTCCGACGCTGCCTGCCCCGACGATGGCGACTGTCCTGTTCTCAAAAGCATTCACTATTACCAGACTCGCACAGCTTCACCCCCGAGGGAAGGGCAGAGAGTTGACATTATTATGAGGTGAATCACAGGCTCGGTCCATGCCTGAGACTCACCACGTTCTGAACCAAGCTCCTCCACTCAAAGTTCTTAACCCTTTTCGGTGACTTGCCAGCTGAGCCGGTACCTCTCGTCGCTTCGGAATCAGCCGCGGGAGCCGGAGGGCTGGTGCGCCCGGCGGCGCCGTCCCTGGCTGCGCGCGCCCTGACCAGGGCGGGAACGCCTGCCGTTGGAGCGGCCGCCTGAGCGTGAGCCTGCACCGCCCGAGTGTTGCGGCGCAGCCTGCACGGCGGGCGTCACATAGGGCGCGACCTCTCCGACCAGTTCGGTGACCGCCGCAGAGTCGCTGGTCACGGTCAGCGGCTCAGCCTTGATGGCGGCTTTGCGCAGCAGCGCCTGGGTGTCTTTGCGCTGCTCGGGCAGCATCACCGTCACCACCTCGCCGCTGCTGCCGGCGCGGGCGGTGCGCCCGGAGCGGTGGAGATACGCCTTGTGCTCTGCCGGGGGATCCACGTGGACCACCAGCTCCACGGAGTCCACATGCACCCCGCGGGCGGCGACATCGGTGGCCACCAGCACCCGGACGTCTCCGCCGCCGAAAGCAGCCAGGTTGCGGTCACGCTGGTTCTGCGAAAGGTTGCCGTGCAGGTCCACGGCCGGGGTGCCGCCGGCGGTGAGCTGTTTGGCCAGCTTCTTCGCCTGGTGCTTGGTGCGGGTGAACAGGATCCGCTTGCCGGTCCCCGACGCCAGCGCCTTGACCAGGGGCTTCTTCTCCTCGGCAGGAACTTCGAAGATGTGGTGGGTCATCGCCGACACGTGGGAAGTGGGCTCGTCCACCGAGTGCAGCAGCTCATTGTGCAGGAAGCGCTTGACCAGCTTGTCCACACCGTTGTCCAGCGTGGCGGAGAAGAACATGCGCTGCCCGCGTGGAGGCGTCTGGGCCAGCAGCCTGGTCACCCCGGGCAGGAAACCAAGGTCCGCCATATGGTCAGCCTCGTCCAGAACGGTGACCTCCACGCCGTCGAGGGTCAGTGCACCCTGACTGAGCAGGTCTTCCAGACGCCCCGGGCAGGCGACGACGACGTCGACACCGGCTCTCAGCGCCTCCACCTGGTGCTTCTGGCTCACACCGCCGAAGATGGTGGTGGTGCCCATCCCACAGGCGGCAGCCAGCGGCTCGAGCACAGCATTGATCTGGGTGGCGAGTTCACGGGTGGGAGCCAGGACAAGCCCCCGGGGTGTGCGCGAGAGCCGTGGGTTCCGGTTCTCGGCGAGACGGGCGATGAGCGGGATGGCGAAGGCCAGGGTCTTTCCGGAGCCGGTCTTGCCGCGACCGAGCACATCGCGGCCGGTCAGGGTGTCAGGCAGCGTCTGCTGCTGGATGGGGAAGGCCTGGAACTTGCCGTCTGCGGCAAGAGCGCGCACCAAAGGAGCGGGCACGCCCAAGTCGACGAAGGTCATAGGTGTATCAGAGATGGCGGATGCCTTTCAGGATGCGCCAGAGGTCAAGGAGCGGCAGCGTGTGCGCGCCAGGGCACTGGCTGTGGCGATTGCACCGGATGGTGCATTCGGTCGCCGCGAGAAAAGTACTGCTTGAAGCCTACCGCCGGGTCTGAGCACCGGCCGAGGCTGAAAGAGAGTTCCTACGACGCAATGGACCTGCGTGGTCCAATAGTCTTACTCTACCTGCGGAAGTGGAAGAAGACCAAAGAGGCGGCCGCTCCTGGGGCCCACGGAGCCCACCTCCTCAGCTGAATGGAGACAAGCACCATGGAGATCGCCGAGCATCTGCAGGTGGTGCGTGAGGCGCCGGTGTTCATCACCCCCGCTGATCTGCCCGGACCCAGCGGCGGGACAGGCTACAACCTGCAGATACTGGCCGCATGGGCCGAGTCAGGGCTCAGCGTGTGCCATTATCGCCTGCCCGGAGCCTGGCCACAGCCCACTGCGCCTCACCGTCAGGCGCTGGACCAGGTGTTGGCGGTTCACCGGTGGGCGCTGGTGGATGGCATCATCGCCTCTGCCGCCCCGGAAGAACTGGCCCGTGCGGTCAGGCAGGGGTGCGAGGTCAGTGTACTGGTCCACCTTCCCCTGCCTGCCGAATCTGGGCTCACCGCGGAGCAGCGTCACCGGTTGACCTGCCGGGAAGGTGCCGCCCTGCGGGTGGCGCACACGGTGGTCGCCACCAGCACCTGGGCACGTGAGGACCTGCAGCGCCGGTATGGACTCACTGGTATCCACGTGGCTGTTCCTGGCGCCGATCCTGCACCGACGGCTGCAGGATCCACTGAAGCGGTGGGCACACCTGTGCCACAGATACTGTTCCTGGGCGCCTTGACCCCACGGAAGAACCCACTGCTGGTCATCGCTGCGCTGGAGACCAATGAGGACTTGCCCTGGCGCTGTGTCATCGCCGGTCCGGGCCACCAGGATCCTGGTTATGCGCAACGGGTCAAAGCGGCCTGTGCGCAGTATCCGCACCGCATCTGCGTCCCAGGTGCGGTGGAGGGCCAGGCGCGAGAGACGCTGTGGCATCACACCGACCTGCTGGTGCTGCCCTCCCGGGCAGAGACCTACGGCATGGTGGTCACCGAGGCGCTGGCCCGCGGGATACCGGTCATAGTCGGCCGGGGAACCGGTGCTGAAGAGGCCCTACGGGGCAGCCCCGCCGAACCCCGTGCCCGATTGCCCGCACCAGGGGCCGTGGCAGAGCCGGAGGACAACGGCCAATGGAGTGCACTGCTGCGCGATTGGCTCCGAGATCCTCAGCTGCGCAGCACCTGGCGTGAGCGTGCCCTCCAGCACCGGGATAGACTCCCGGGATGGACCCAGACAGCAGAATCTCTGAGGACGGCAGTCCGCTGGTGAACCGTCCCGTGCCCGCAGACTGGCTGGCGCTGCGCCGGGAAGCTGATCACCGGGCGCGGGAAAAGTCCGCGCATCTGTTGGACAGGCTGCAGCGGCATCTGCGTGCCAGCGGCGCTGATTCAGTCCACATCATCGACGTCGGGGCCGGCACCGGTTCGAACCAGGCGTGGTTGGCCACACGACTGGGACTGAACCAGCACTGGACGCTCCTGGACCACGACGCCGGTCTCATCGGCGTCGCAGAGATGCTCAGCCTCTCCACACCGCAGGTGAGCACTGACCGGCAGGTGGGTGCCATCGAGGACCTTCCAGCGCTGCTGGAGTCTCTGAAGCCGGCGTCTTCTTCCCGGGAGCACGGACCTGAGGGCAGACCGGTCCTGGTGACCTGTGCAGCGCTGCTGGATCTGCTCACTGCGGCCGAGGCGGAGATTCTGGTCGAGGCTGTGGCTTCGGCGGGGGAGACCTGGCAGGCAGCTGGTCTTTTCAGTCTGACCGTCACCGGTGCGGTGCAGATCTCACCGCAGGATCCAGAGGACGGTCTCATCTCCGAGGCCTTTGATGCGCACCAGCGCCGTGGGGGCATACTGGGTCCTGATGCCGCCGGCGCCGTCGCAGCCTTGTTCGCTGGTCGAGGGATGAGCGTGACTGTCCAGGAGACCGACTGGGAACTCTCCAGCGACCACAGCGATCTGACACACAGGTATCTGATCGACCGGGCTGCCGTCGCCGTGGAACAGGACCCTGCCCTGGAACAGACTGCTGAGGCGTGGGTGGAGCGTCGACTGCACCAGCTGGCCCAGCACCAGCTGCTGGTGCGTGTCGGGCACACCGACATGCTGGTGCTCCCCGGACCCTCTTAGTCGGTGACGAAGGGGGAGGCTGGCACAGGCTGGCCGCACCTGCTGCAGAATTCAGAGCGTGTGGTCCTTGGGCACCCGGGCGGTGCATGTCAATGCGGTCAGACTGGGATGGCGGGGTGTGGAGCTGAACCGGCGTTTCGAGCACCTCGTCGAAGGTGTAGGTGGCAGCCACGAAACCGGCCACCCAGGAGTTAGGGGCCAATAGAGTCCTGGAGTCGTCGGGATGCTGAACCATGACATCGGCGAATGCTCCGCGCACACTGCGGGACCAGCAGCCCAGGACAAGGCGGGTTCCACCGGAGGTTCCCGCCCCGGCGATATGACCGTGAAATCGCAGCCGCCTGTGAGGTGCCATGAGGCTCAAACATGAGGCTCAAGCGTAACGGTCCGTCACACCGAGGTGGGGACATCCACCCAGGCCTCAGGCGCCGGTGCTGCGCCGTCGCGGAGGATCGTTCCTTCGATCAGACCATAGGGGCGGTCGGCGGCGTAGAAGACCTCGTTGGGGTTCTCCAGGCCAAACGGTGAGAGATCATAGGCGAAGTGGTGCTTATTGGGCATGGCGAACTTCACCTCTGCAATCTCCGGACGGGCTGCGACAGCAGCCTTCCCCATCTCGAACAGCGTCTGCTGCAGCGCCAGCGAGTGTACGGAGGCGAAGGTGGACAGCAGAATCTCAGAGACTTCGGAGTAGAGCCCGTTGTAGTCGATCCCGGCCTCCACCGCCTCGGGCAGAAACCTCCAGCGGCCGGTGACCGAGGTTGCCATGATCCGGTCGTCCGTTTCCACCAGAGTGGTGTATTTGTCACGGGGGAAGCCGGCGAACTCACTTCCAGTGGATTTCAGCACCACCAGGTCTTTGACCCCTCCGGTGACATGGGTAGCACCCTCGGCCACCTGGACGGTGGCAAGACGGGTGCCATATCCGCCTCGCACAAAAGAGTGATCATGTTCCTGGCCATCGACTGAGATGCGTTCCCAGGCGTACTCTTCGGCTTGCCAGAGTCCGCCCTGGATCCAGTCGAACTCGCCGACGAAATGCTCAGAGAGTTTCAGCAGGAACTCCTCCGCGGAGGCGATTCCGTGCTCCTTGGCAAAGGCGAAGATGGTGTTCTTCTGGGTGTCTGTGGCGACAACCAGTTCATTGTTCCCGGTCAGATACGAGTCCAGCAGATCCTCGCCTCGCAGCTGCGAAGTGACGTTGAGATCGATGATCTGGTGACGTGGGGTATCGCGATAGATCCGCACCACACGGTTTTCAGCTTTGCCGTACTTATTGGCACCGAGACTGACTGACACCATGGAGAACTCCCTCTGTTGGTTGAATAGGCGAACCGGCTCACCACATCTGTCAGGGCCACAACGCCTGTGTTCTGGCTGACGGCAGTGTTCGGCATGGCAGAGAACAGAGACCTGATGGTGGTGCCAACACCGCCAGCCAGATAGCCGATGCCGGTGTGCTGAGGTGATGGCGTCATCATCATTGGTCCCGGTGCTCTAGAACGAAAGGAGCAGGTAAGAAGGTCACCTGCTCTCGTTGTCTGAGCCTAGAGACGCAGTGTTATGCGCGTGTTTCTGCCCTGTTGCGCGTTCGCGAACCATTTTCAGGGCGGGGAGCCATAGGTGATGGGCACCACATCATCATGAGGCCTTCATGACTGTTCCAAGTAGGAACTCTCGATCCGCTCGCCCACCTCGTGGTCGATGTTCTTCCAGTACTGGAAGACGCGGGAAAGAACCGGCTCCTCTACGCTGCCGATGAGCATCCCCACCACGGTCTCCACGAGGCGGTCGCGCTGGTCCTCGGTGTAGACGCTGCGCACCAGCTGATGGGCCTGGCCGAAGTCGTCGTCCTCGGGGTGGAGGGTGTAGGCAGAGCGGATGAGCTCACCGTCGGCTTCCCAGCCGTTGTCCACCGGTCCCTGGGCGTCTTGGTAGGACCGGCCGTAGGAATTGGGCGCATACACCGCAGCATCACCGCTGTGGTGGTACTGCATCGCCCCTTCTTTGTCGTAGCTGTTGGTGGGAACGTGCGGGGCGTTCACCGGAAGCTGGTTGAAGTTCGTGCCGATCCTGTTGCGGTGGGCGTCCGGGTAGGAGAAGACGCGGGAGAGCAGCATCTTGTCCGGAGACACGCCTGTGCCGGGGACAGTGTTGCTGGGGCTGAACGCGGCCTGTTCGATCTGTGCGAAGTGGTTGGTGGGATTCTCGTTGAGGGTGAAACGGCCTACCCTGTGCAGGGGGTAGTCCTGGTGCGACCACGTTTTGGTCAGATCGAACGGGTTGAAGCGGTAGGTCTTCGCGTCCTGGTAGGGCATGATCTGCACCGAGAGGGTCCAACTGGGGTGGTCGCCGCGTTTGATGGCATCGAACAAGTCACGGCGGTGCACGTCCGCATCCTCGCCAGCCAGTTTGGCCGCCTCCTCGTTGGTCATGTTGTCCTCACCCTGGTCGGTGTGGAAGTGGTACTGAACCCAGAACTTCTCTCCGGTCTCATTGACCCACATGTAGGTGTGCGAGGAGTAGCCGTTCATATTCCGCCAGGTCCGGGGCAGTCCACGGTCCCCCATGAGATAGGCGACCTGGTGGGCCGACTCGGGGGAGAGGGTCCAGAAGTCCCACTGCATGTTGTTCGACCTCAGCCCGGAATCGGGCAGCCGCTTCTGTGAGTGGATGAAATCCGGGAACTTCATGGGGTCGCGCACGAAGAACACCGGGGTGTTGTTGCCCACCATGTCGAAGTTGCCGTCCTGGGTGTAGAACTTCAGCGCGAAACCGCGAACGTCCCGCCATGAGTCCGGGGATCCCAGTTCTCCAGCGACCGTTGAGAACCGGGCAAGCATGCGTGTCTTTCTTCCCGGCTGGAGGAAGTCGGCCTTGGTGTAGGCGCTGACGTCATCGAGCACCTCGAACTCGCCGAAGGCTCCGGAGCCCTTGGCGTGCGGACTCCTCTCCGGAACCCTTTCGCGGTCGAACCGGGCAAGCTTCTCCACCAGTGCCACGTCGTGCAAAAGCAGCGGTCCGTTGGCACCCACGCTGAGCGAGTGCGCGTCAGATTCACGGGCTGCTCCGGACTCAGTGGACGACGGTCGGGTCGGATCGAAAGCGGTCATGGTCTTGCCCTCCTAGGGCGCGCGTTTGGCTGACCGTCAGCGGTGCGTCCTGTTGATCAGGGCCGATGGGTCACGTTGGGGCGTATTCCCACCATGCGACGTCTTGTGAACCATGTCAACTAGGAGTACGACAAATGCAACGTCGTCAGTTCCCGCCTACGGGTCTGAGCTCGGATTGTGCAATGAAGTGGGCCGAGAGGGACTCGAACCCCCGACACCTGCGGTGTAAACGCAGTGCTCTAACCAGCTGAGCTATCGGCCCGCATACCGCGAACGGCACAAGAGGTAATACTAGCAAAAGCGCCGAGTCGGTACCCGTGGCGGGCCCGGCTCGGCGCGATCCAAAGGCGCGGAGGTCAGCGATTGACTCCTGCGCGGAAGCCCAGGGTTGACTGGGTAGCGGAGATGTTCATCACCGTGTTGTCGTCAGTGCGATCAGCCGCATTGAGAACAGCCAGAATCCGATTGCTGTTCCTGGACGTTCTAAAAATTCTCTCCTTGAGTGTGCGCATTGCATCACATCCTTCTGTGTAGCTCGGCACAGGCACTGTGCCACCGCGGTATACGGTCCAGGAGAAGAACCTCATGGCCGCGTGAAACATTCCCGTAACATGTGGTTTACACAGCAGATGTGGGGAACATCTCTCTAATGCGTGGAGCTGCGAACTTCCGCGAGCGCCGCCTGCTCAGCGGCATACAGCGCTGCACCGACGATTCCGGCGTTATTGGTCAGCTGAGCCGGTACTACTGCTGCACGCAGCCCAGTGACGAACGGCAGAAAATCTTCACTGCGTTTAGATATTCCACCCCCGATGATGAACTTTTTGACCGGCTGAATCCTTTCCAGATGCAGCAGAAAACGGCGCAGCGTATCCCCGTATTCATCCCAGGGAATCTCCAATCGCTCCCGGGCGGCAGCCGAGACCTTCTGCTCAGCCGGCTTCACACCCTCGAACTCCAAATGTCCCAGCTCTGAATTCGGCACCAGGACCCCGTCGTGGACGATCGCAGTCCCGACCCCCGTTCCGAGAGTCACCGTCATGAACGTGCCGGGCTTATTTGCCCCAGCGCCGTAGCGGGCCTCGGCCAGACCTGCGGCATCGGCGTCATTGAGCGTGGAGGTGCGACCCGGCAGATCCCTCAGCAGCTCGGTGGTGTCGCACTCCAGCCAGGACTCATCGATATTCGACGCCGAGAGCACCACGTTGTCGATCACAATCCCCGGCAGCGTCACCCCCACGGCAAGCGATTTCGCCGAAGGGGCTTTCTCGCGGGACAGCAGCTCGTCGAGAATCGTCGCAATGACCCCGGCCACGGCCTGGGGCGTCGCCGGCTGAGGTGTGGGGATCCGCAGCCGTTTTCCGGTCAGGGTTCCTTTGCGCAGATTGACGATCCCGCCTTTGGTCCCCGTGCCGCCCACATCAATGCCGATGGCTCGTTTGGGCAGTTCGGGAAGCAGGGTGCTGGCAGGGCCCAATGCATTCACCGCAGGTGCTGGCTGATCGGATGTGGTCATGGCTCTCCAATGGTCAGTCGAGAGGGTCCGGCGCCACGTTGCACCGCTGTGATTCGGTCAACAGACTATCGCGCTGCACGGGGCGTTTCTTCACCGGCTGCTGTGTCCTGTGCCGGGATGCTGACGGTGAAGGCGGTGCCCCGGCCCAAAGCGCTGTCCACGCTGACCGAGCCCCCATGGGCGTCAATGATCCCTTTGGTGATGGAAAGCCCTAACCCCAACCCGGGAATTCTTGACTCGTGAACCTGGGAGGTGCGGAAGAACTTGTTGAAGATCTGTTCTTGGTCGACCTCTGTCATTCCTCGTCCAGTATCCTCAATCCGCACGCATAGTGAGTCGGCCTGAGCCCAGGCCAGTGCGGTGACCTTGTCGCCTGGGCCGGAGTATTTGATCGCATTGGAGATCAGGTTGTCCAGCACCTGGTGCATTCGGTCGGGGTCAAACACGCCGGGAAGGACCGCTGGTGTCTGATCGATCAGGGCGATCTCTGCGGCGTCAGCCTGAGGGCGGGCTGAGGCGATGCTGGAGCGGATGACCCCGGCAAGGTCCCCTTGACGCGCCGCGATACGGGGACCCGAAGCGGTGTCCAGCAGGTCAGAGACCAAGTGGAGCAGCCGAGTGGCATTCCGCTCCGCCACCTGCAGGTTCGTCCTCAGGGAGGCGCTGCCACTCGAGGAGTCCACCTCATCCAGCGCTAAGTCGATGTATCCCAGGATCGAGGTCAAAGGGGTGCGCAGCTCATGGGTCACGCCATGGAGGAAGTCGTCTTTGGCCTCAAGGGCCGCCACATGTTCAGTCACATCGTTGAAGACGATGACTGAGCCCGCCGAATGACCGGAGGGTTCTTGTATGTTGGTGGCCGAGACCGAGAGCGCTCGTCCCTGCTGCTCATCACCCAGCCAGATCAGCTGATGAGTGAAGGTGGCCCCGTCGACAGCGCGGCGGACGGGCCGGTCGGCAGCCGGCACAGGAGTCTTCTTATCACGGTAGAACACCAGCAACTGATCTTCTCGAGGGTCGGGCACATCATCGGGGATTCCCAACAGGTGCTGAGCACGCTGATGGCTGTTCATCATGACGTCATTGCCCTCTGTGTCCACGACCACCACGCCCACCGGCACAGTCTCGATGACGATGTCGAGCAGCTGCGCGTGCCTCTGGCTCTCGGCGGCTGCGGTGCGGAGTTCTTTGTCCTTCGCCTCAAGCTCGAGCTGCCGGGCGTCAATGCTGCGGCTGACATTCGTGGCGAAGATCCCGACCACCCACAGAATGACGGGAATCAGCAAAGGAGAGGCCAGGGCTTGGACAGACAGCGGCTGGTCCTCAAGGAACACTGGTATCCACACGATAGCCAAGCTGGCGGTAAAGGTCACCGTATGGACCACCAGCGGTCTCTTGGCGAACCACGCCAACCAGATCACAGGGAAGACAGCGATCAGGCTCAACCCCACCAGGGAGTCGCCTCCGCCGGCTCTCAGCGCTGCGATGGCGGCGAACTGCAGCCCCGGTATGCCCCAATACAGAAGAGAGGAGAACCTGTGCCACGGCAGAACGGCTGTGGGGAGGGGGCTGAGAAGGGTCAGACACACTCCGGTGAGGAAGAGGGCATCTGTGAAGACCTGTGGAGAGATCAGGAGCGCGACTAGGCAGACGAAGCCCACGGTGAAGAGAAACGGCCGCTGGTTGGAGAGTGCGCGCTGACCTGCTTCGAGGTCGTGCAGCTGTCTGCCGGCTCCCACCAGGGTCGGAAACAGTCCACGCAGACCACTTTTCATGGGCCCTCCTCTGATCGGATAATTCTGTACGATGAATACATCATGGTATAAAGCAGTCCGTCGATTGAGGGGTAGACGAAGTGCACAGCAGCGACCACGCGCAGACTGACGTGCGAGTGGCTGTCGTGATCGAGGACGATCCGGATATCCGTGACCTGATCATCACCGTTTTCCAACAGTCAGGATTCACCGTCCACGCGGCGGTGGACGGCGTCAGCGGTGTGGAGCAGGTGCGTCAGCATACGCCCACAGTGGTGACCCTGGACCTTGGGCTTCCCGATATTGACGGCTTCGAGGTGACCCGGCGAATCCGTCTGGACAGCGATTGCTACATCATCATGCTCTCCGCACGTACTGACGAGGCTGAGGCGCTGATGGGTCTGGGTGCAGGAGCAGACGACTTCATCACCAAGCCGTTCCGCCCCCGTGAGCTGAGGGCGCGGATCGCAGCGATGCTCCGGCGGCCGCGCGGTCCGGCCCACGTCCCGAACGCAGAGGAGGTGCGGCACGAGCCTGAGGCCACAGCTGAGACCACTGACTCTGCAGCCGACGGCGCTCTTCCCCCGCCAAGTGCTGCGAGGCTGGAGCACAACGGACTCACCGTCGACCCCCAGACGCGCCTGGTGTGGCTGAATCGGCGTCAGGTGGAGCTCACCCGCACGGAGTTCGACCTGCTGCTGACCTTGATGCGCAGCGGCCGCCGTGTGCGGACCAAGACGGACTTGGTGCGGCATCTTCGCGCCGATCATCTCGACGCCCAGACCTATGTGAGCGATGCCGATGAGCGGGCTGTGGAGGTGCACATCGGCAACCTGCGCAAGAAGCTGGGGCAGAGCGGACAGGTCCCGGCCTGGATCGAGACTGTGCGCGGCGTCGGTTACCGCATGAGCGTTGTTCATGCGGTGAGCCCGTGATGCCGGCGCACCGCTTTGCGGATCATCAGCAGGGTCATCACCATAGTGGTGATGTAGAGCACCGGCCAGCCCAGGGAGAGAATCGCTGACTGGACCGCGGCGGTCTGCTGAAACCAGGCATACATCGCCCCGCCAATCACCAGTGCCGCGGCCAGCAACGGTGTGAGAAAGGCGGCCCCTCTGCCGCGCTCAGCCTTCGCTTGGGCGGCCCAGTTATCCGTTTGTGCTTTGCTGAAGAACTTGGTCCAAGCGCGGAGAAAATGCCCCATCCTCATCCAGAGGTAGATCTCCGCGGGGAAGAACAGCAGGGCGAACCAGATGTCGCGTGCCCTGCGTCCCTTGATCGAACATGCGATCCGGAGGTTCAGCAGCATCGCGACCGCCGGCGGGATCAGCCACCAGGGGCTGAAGACGAAGGCGTTGATGCTCAAGGAGGCGGCAAGCAGAAGCAGGAACCCCAGCCGGACGGTGATGTTGAACAGCATCGAGACGTTCTCCATCCATCGCAGCCGCAGATTAGGGTGGAAAGGCTGTCCCGCGGTGGTCGAACGCTGCCCGGGCCACATCAGGTCGATGGCACCTGCATTCCATTTCACCTGCTGCCCGTCAAGGGCACGAACAGTGTGCATCCCGCCGACATAGGCTCGGGCGGTGGCGCTGATCTTGGTGGCAGCCCCGATGCTCCTCAGCTGCAGGGACAGCAGAGAGTCTTCGACTTCACTGTCGCTGACCCACGGAGTGGACTGCCTGTTGGCAGTCATCACATCTTTGAGCGCCTGCATCGAAAACAGCGAGCACTGTCCCCCCAACACTGCCATATTCCTGCCTCGCAGCAGGTTGTCCATGCTGAAGGCAGCGAACTGAGCACGCTGACCCGTGGTCAGGAAGGATGAGACCAGGCCCTTGCTGGACTTCGGATCGACGGTATAGATCGCGGAGATGCCCCCGATCCGGGACTCGGCCTCTGCCTCTTGCTCCAACAGCCGGAGAGCATCTGGTTCCAGGACGGTGTCGCCGTCGACGCCGAGCAGGTAGTCGAAGTCCTCGGAGACCTTGGCGAAGCCGTAGTTCAACGCTCCGACCTTCTTGTCGATGTTCTTGCCGATGTCGTGGACGAACACATAGGTGGTGAAGGTGTCGTCGTGATAAGTGCGAATATGCTCTCCGGCATAGCTGCGGGCAATATAGAAGGTCTCATCAGTCGAGTTGTTGATCACCACGTGAATCACCTCCGGCGGCCTGGTCTGGGCCAGCAGCGCATCCAGAACCTCAGCGATAGTGTCCTCTTCGTTGTAGGCAGGGATCACACAGGCGATCGAGCTGCGGCGTGTGGGTTCTGGGGTGGGGCTGTGGGACGTCACTGAGACGAATCCGTTGTCCATCGTGGTGGTGATGGTGGTCTCCATGGCTGTTCCTCCGATCGTGCCTCCCGCTGTGGAAGCTCTGGAAACCATCTTGCAGCCCTAGACTCAAGGCCGAGCACCGTTCAGGCGCAGGATTTCGGAAATAGATCCGCAGCCTCACGCAAGAGTTCCGCACTGTGGGCGCACACGCCTCGAGAGGCTAGCCGGCGGAGGGCAGGGTGAGGATCTCGGAGCCGTCCTGGGTGACCACAATGGTGTGCTCGAACTGGGCAGTACGCTTCCGGTCCCGGGTCACTGCGGTCCACCCGTCCTCCCACATATCCCAGTGCCTGGTGCCCAGGGTGAGCATGGGCTCTATGGTGAAGACCATTCCAGGTTCCATGGGCTGGGAGTATTCCGGGGCGGCGTCGTAATGCGGAATCACCAGGCCGGTGTGAAAGGCTGGCCCCACCCCGTGCCCGATGAACTCCTGCACCACGCCGTATTTGAACCGTCTGGCATAGGACTCGATGGCCCGCCCGATGACGTTGATGGGCCGTCCGGGCTTGACCGCCCGGATGCCTCGCATCATGGCCTCTTTGGTCCGTTCCACCAGCAGCTGGGACTCCTGATCGACGTCACCGACCAGGAACGTGACGTTGTGGTCACCATGGGCACCATCGAGAAATGCCGTGATGTCCAGATTCACAATGTCGCCGCTGTTGAGCACGGTGGAGTCCGGGATGCCATGGCAGATCACCTCGTTGACCGAGGTGCAGATGGACTTCGGGAACCCTCTGTAAAGCAGGCAGGAGGGATAGGCGCCGTGACGCACCAGGTAGTCGTGGGCGAAGGCATCGAGCTCATCGGTGGTCACTCCCGGACGGATCAGCTCCCCGGTGGCGACCATGGCGTCGGCGGCGAGTTGCCCGGCGCGGCGGATCCTGGCCACCGTGGTGGCGTCGAAGGCATCCGGGCCGGTGTACTTGGGCGGTTCGGCCAGCCCCACATAATTGGGTCTCTCGATATGGTCGGGAACGGCGCGCTCAGGGGAGAGCGCCCCGGGGGTCAGCGTGCCGACAGGTGCCTGAGACAGTACAGAAGCCATAGTGGCCATGCTATCGGCCGCGGCTGCGGTGGGCGTAGTCTGGGGCCATGGCTGAGTACTGGTACAACGTCACCACTGGCAAGGTCGAGCAAGGGGCCCATTCTTCCTGGAGGCACCTGCTGGGGCCCTATGAGACCTACGATGAGGCTTCGCGGGCGCTGGAGAAGGTTCAGCAGCGCAATGAGGAGTGGGAGCAGGACGACGAGTAAGCCACGCGAGTGCCGAGCGGGGCCTCACCGCCGGCGGGACCAGCTCAGCTCAGAACGTGTGCTCCTGCCCGGGGAAAGTCCCTGCGACCACGTCAGCTCGGTAGCTCTGGACTGCCTGGGTGATCACCCCGCGTAAATCCGCGTACTGCTTCACGAAGCGCGGGAGCCGGCCGTCATTGAGCCCCAGCATGTCCTGCCAGACCAATACCTGGCCGGTGGCGGCGGTGCCGGCCCCGATGCCGATAGTGGGGATGCTCACCGCAGAGTCGAGCTCGGCCATCAGCTCAGCAGGAATCATCTCCGCCAGCAGGCAGAACGCTCCGGCCTCTTCCAGGGCCAGGGCATCGTCGATGACCTTGTGGGCCTGATCCCCGCGGCCTTGGACCCGGAACCCGCCGAGCTGATGCTCCGACTGGGGGGTGAAGCCGGTGTGGGCCATCACCGGGATCCCTGCCTCCACCACCGCCTTCACCTGTGGTGCGGTACCGGCATGGGCCTCCATCTTGACCGCGTGCACACCGGCCTCCTTCATGAAGCGCACCGCAGTATGCACCGCCTGCTCAGGTGTTGCCTGGTAGCTGCCGAAGGGGAGATCGGCGACCACCAGGGCCCGGTCGGCACCGTTGGCCACAGATCTGGCGTAGACCAGCAGCTCGTTCACGGTGATGCTCAGGGTGGAGGAGCTGCCCTGCATCACATTGGCTGCTGAGTCTCCTACCAGGAGCACCTCGATGCCGGCCTCGTCGAAAACACGGGCCATCATCGCGTCATAGGCGGTCAGCATGGCAAACCGCTGTCCTTCGTCCTTGAATCGCTGCAGATGATGAGTACGGACCCGCCGGGGGCTCAGCCGGGCGGCCTCGCCGGTGGGCGCGCGGTAGGGGGCGGTGTGTTCTTCGTTGGACATGTGGTCCAGACTACTCCGGCCACCGTGCTGTAGTTGGGTAGAGTAGTGACGGCTTGTTCAGTACCTATTCTCAGGAGGCGGAAAGCAGCATGGATCGGCAGCAGGAATTCGTACTGCGCACCATTGAGGAGCGCGATGTCCGCTTTGTCCGCCTGTGGTTCTCCGATGTGGTCGGAGCGCTGAAATCGGTGGCGCTGGCTCCAGCCGAGGTGGAGGGCGCCTTCGCCGAGGGCCTCGGGTTCGACGGTTCCTCCATCGAAGGGCTCTCCCGGGTCTTCGAATCCGACATGCTGCTCCAACCGGACCCCTCAAGCTTCCAGATCCTGCCGTGGCGCGGTGAGGAGGAGCCGACCGCCCGGATGTTCTGCGACATCCTCACTCCGGACCAGGAGGCCGCCGTCGCCGATCCCAGGCATGTGCTGCGCCGTCAGCTCGACGCCGCTGGGGAGATGGGCTTCACCTGTTACACCCACCCGGAGATCGAGTTCTACCTGCTGGACTCTGAGGAACCCGACGAAACCGGCACACCAGTTCCTGCCGACTGGGCCGGATACTTCGACCACATCACCGGCGCGGTAGCTCAGGATCTTCGCCGCCATACGGTGAACATGCTGGAGGCCGTGGGGATTTCAGTGGAATTCAGCCACAACGAGGTCGGCCCCGGACAGAACGAAATCGATCTGCGTTACGCCGACGCCCTGACCACCGCCGACAATATCCAGACCTTCCGCACCATCGTCAAAGAGGTGGCGCAGTCCCACGACAAATACGCCACCTTCATGCCCAAGCCGTTCAGTCAGCACCCAGGCTCGGCGATGCACACCCACTTCAGCCTCTTCGAAGGTGACACCAACGCGTTCTATGCGCCCAACGCCGAGTTCAACCTCTCCACCACGGCCAGGCAGTTCATTGCCGGTGTGCTCACCCATGCTCCGGAATTCACCGCGGTCACCAACCAGTTCGTGAACTCCTATAAGCGGCTCTGGGGCGGGGGAGAGGCGCCCAGCCACATCTCTTGGGGACACAACAACCGCTCCGCGCTGATACGGGTGCCGCTCTACAAGCCCACCAAGGGAGGCTCAGCCCGCGTGGAGTTCCGCGGGATCGACTCTGCGGCCAACCCCTATCTGGCCTATGCGGTGGTCATCGGTGCCGGCCTCAAAGGCATCAAGGAAAGCTACGAGCTGGCTGAGCATGTCACTGAGGACGTATGGTCGCTGACCACTGCTGAACGCAAGGTGCTGGGGCTGCGGCCGTTGCCCGGCACACTGCATGAGGCTATTCGCCAGATGGAGGACTCAGAGCTGGTCGCCAGTGTGCTCGGTGAACAGGTCTTCGAGAATTTCCTGCGCAACAAGCGCCAGGAGTGGGACGAGTACCGGGTCAATGTCTCACCTTTTGAGATCAAGAAATACCTTGGTTTGATCTGAGCCGTGCATGCTTCCTCGCGCCAGTTGATCGCCGCCGGCTTTCAAGAGCTGGAGCGGGCCCAGACCTTCCTGGACGA
Organism: Nesterenkonia muleiensis; assembly: GCF_003600155.1. Lineage (GTDB taxonomy): Bacteria > Actinomycetota > Actinomycetes > Actinomycetales > Micrococcaceae > Nesterenkonia > Nesterenkonia muleiensis. Next base: position 211,801 of record NZ_QWLD01000038.1, read on the forward strand.
TCCGCAGCTGAAGGGCTTCGACCCGGAGGCCCTGATCCGCACCTTGCACGAGTCACCTGATGCCGACCAGGCGCTGCTGCTGCTGATCCGGCTGCTGGAGCGGGCCCCTGAGGTGGGAAGGCTCTTCGGTGAGACCGCGGAATCGGGCTATCCGCGTGCCGTAGCGCTGGTGAGGCTGTTCGGGGCCTCACGGGCGCTTGGCGAGTTCCTGATCCGGCATCCCGAACAGGCTGATGTCCTCTTCGAGGAAGAGAACTCAGAGCACGCCGCCGCCGGGGACTCAGTTGCCCGGAAGACGGCCGAAAGCGCCCCTGAACAGCTCCGGGATGTCCTGATGCAGGCCGTGCGGGCAGACCCGGAAGCGGAGAATCCGGCTGCAGGACTCAGTGAGGACTTCACCGCCAAAGAGGCTGGATGTGCCCTGCGGATCGCGTACCGGCGGGAGGTGACCCGGCTCGCGCTGCGCGACATCACCGCTGCCGAGCCCCTGGACTATTTGCCGGCGGTCGCGCGTCAGCTGGCGGATCTGGCCGCAGCGGCCGTCGACGCCGCCTTGGCGGTCAGCAGAGCCCAGCTGGTCTCCCGGAGGCCGGAGGCCGCGCCGATTGAACTGGCGGTGATCGGTATGGGCAAGTGCGGGGCCCGGGAGCTGAACTACATCTCCGATGTGGACGTGGTGTTCGTCCACCGTGCCCCTGATGAGCTGGAGGCTGCTGAGGCCCGAGACCTCGCCATTGCGCTGGCCAGTGGTATCGCCAAGGTCATCTGTGCCTCCGAGGGCGAACCAGCGTTGTGGGAGGTGGATGCCAACCTGCGCCCGGAGGGCCGTGACGGCCCGCTGTCACGCACGCTGGACTCTCACCGCGAGTACTACCGGCGCTGGGCTGAGGGCTGGGAGTTCCAGGCCTTGCTGAAAGCGCGGCCGATTGCCGGAAACCAGTCCTTGGGCCAAAAGTACATGGAAGCACTCGGGCCCTTGGTGTGGCAGGCAGCGGCGCGGGAAGGCTTCGTCGAAGACGTCCAAGCGATGCGACGGCGAGTCTTCACCGCAATCCCGCACCGGGAAGCTGGCCGAGAGATCAAGCTGGGCCGCGGTGGACTGCGCGATATTGAGTTCACCGTCCAGCTGCTGCAGCTGGTGCATGGGCGGGTGGATGAGAGTCTGCGGGTGCGTGACACCCTTTCGGCCGTTGAAGCCCTGGGACGGGGAGAATACGTCTCCAGCCGTGACCAGGAGGCCATGAGCAGATGCTATAAGCAGCTGCGGCTCTACGAGCACCGCATTCAGATGGCCCATATGCGCAGGACCCATCTGATGCCTGAGAAGGAGCCCGCCCTGCGCGCCCTGGCCCATGCGGTGAGGCCACCAGGTCAGCTCCGGCGTGCGGCCTCAGGTGATGTGCTCGCTGAATGGCAGAAGGTGGCTCGTCAGGTCGCCACATTCCACGAGACCATCTTCTACCGGCCGCTGCTCTCCACCACCGCGGTGCTCTCCGATGACGAGGTCAGGCTCTCCGCCGAGGCGGTAGCTGACCGGCTGGCTGCTCTGGGCTTCCAGGACCCCAGCAGTGCCCGGCGGCATATCGAGGCGCTGACCTCGGGCGTCTCCCGCAAGGCCACGCTGCAGAAACGGATCCTGCCGATGATGCTCGGCTGGTTCGCCGAGGGAGTGGACCCCGAGCGCGGACTGCTGGCCTTCCGCCGGCTCAGCGAGTCCCTGGGTGCCAGCCCGTGGTATCTGACCATGCTGCGCGATTCCTCAGTCGCCGCCGAGCGGCTCTGTCAGCTGCTGACCAGTTCCCGGTACATCTCGGATATGCTCGAGCACCTTCCGGAGTCGGCGCAGTGGCTCGGCGACGACGCCGCCCTGGCGCCGCGGTCTTTCGAGTCTCTCTGGACTGAGGTGCAGAATGCCCTGCACCGCCATGAGGGGGACGCCCAGACTGCGGTTCGGCTGGCCCGGCTCATCCGTCAGCGCGAGCAGCTGCGGATCGCTATCGCCGACTCCTGCGGGCTGGTGGATCAGCTGCAGGTGGGTGCCGCTTTGGGCGATGTTGACCGGGCGGCCACACTTGGTGCCCTGCGGGTCGCGGAGGAGGAGATCCTCGCCGACGAAGACAGGCTTGTCAGCTTTTTGGTGATCGCTGTGGGGCGGCAGGGTGGCAGGGAGATCAGCTACGGTTCGGATATGGACGCCATTTTCGTCCACCGCCCGCTGCCGGAGGCTGATAAACCGGCTGCGGACAGACAAGCTCAGAAGTTCGCGCTGCGACTCACCCAGTTGCTGTCCAAGCCGGTCAGGCCAGCCATCCGAGGAGAGCACGCCCTGCTGATCGATGCCGATCTTCGGCCGGAGGGGAAGAAGGGCCCGCTGTCCCGGTCCTTGGAGTCCTATGAGGAGTACTACCGGCGGTGGATGGATGTCTGGGAGCGCCAAGCCCTGCTGCGAGCCCGGCCGGTGGCCGGATCGGACCGGCTGGCCGTGGACTTCATGGGACTGGTGGATCAGGTGCGGTACGGAGAGCCTCCCACAGAGCAGCAGCTGCGCGAGATCCGCCGGATCAAAGCCAGAATCGAGTCCGAACGACTGCCTCGTGGCGCGGACCCCTCCCGCCACGTGAAGCTCGGCCGCGGCGGACTCTCAGACGTCGAATGGCTGGTGCAGCTCTATCAGCTGCAATACGGCCACCGGCACTCAATGCTGCACGGGACCAACACCCTTCAGGTGCTCAACGGCCTGGTGGACGCCCAGCTGATGAGCCCCGGCCACGCGCATGTGCTGGCCGAAGCCTGGAAACTGTGCACTCACGTGCGCTCCGGCATCATGATCTGGTCGGGCAAGTCCTCAGATGTCCTGCCCAGCTCACGGCGTGATCTGGAGGCCGTTTCCCGATGGTGCGGATTCGCACCCGGACGTGCTGCCGCCTTCGAAGACCATTACCTGCGCACCACCCGACGCGCCCGCCAGGTGTTCGAGCAGCATTTCTACGCCAGTTGAATCGGCCGGAGGATAGGCTGGATTCCATGTCAGTGATTCGCGTGCCGATAGAGCTTCGCTGGGGTGACCAGGACGCCTACGGGCACATCAACAATGTCGCCATCCTCCGGGTCTTGGAAGAGGCCCGGGCCAGGGCCTTCTGGAGAGCGGCTGACTCCCCGGCCGGCGCCGGGATCTTCCCGCCGCTGGAGCCCAGCCAGCAGATCTGGGCCCTGGTCGCCGACTTCAAACTGCGCTACCGGGGGCAGCTGCCCTACCAACGCCGCCCCGTCACTGTTGAGCTGAAGATCTCTCAGGTCGGTGGGGCCAGCTTCGTGATCGAGTATGCGCTCAAAGCCGATGAGGACGATGCCGCGCCGCTGGTGACTGCCTGCTCCACCCTGGTGATGGTGGACCGTGACACCGGCAAGCCGCAACGGCTCTCTGCCGAGCTGCGCGAACAGCTACGCCAGTACAGCGGCTGAGCTGATCACCGCGCGGGCACATCCAGCGGGTGCTGAATGCCCGCGAGTGCTGGAAAAGCTTCGGTTATGCCGTTGCTAGGCGGAGAGAATCCAGCGTTCGATGCTGCGGGAACGGCGCAGAACTGCTTGAGCGTGCCGTGCTCACGAGGGCTGCGGTGCCAGCAGCTCCAGAGTGCGGTGCTGGATGTCTTCGTCCGGCGCCAGGTTCACCAGCATGAGCTCATCGGCGGACACCTGCTCGGCGAAGCTGTTCAACCACTCGATGACCTCGGCCTGAGTCCCGGCGATGGTCCGGGAGAGCATCCCCAGGACCTGCTGGCCGGCGGGGTGGCCGCGCAGCAGCTCGACATCCTCGGCTGAGAGTTCCTTGTTCCGGCCCAGCATGTTTCTGATCCACCCGTTCTCGGCTTTGCGGCGTTGTTGCCCGGCGGTGGCAGCGTCGTCGTGAGCGATGACATTGGCGGCGGCGATGAAGTGAGGGTGAGCATCCGGGCCGAGCAGGGAGCCTGCGGCGTTGAAGTCCGACCGGTAGGTGTAGGCCGCCTGCTCGAGCATCTGCGGAGCGAAGTGGCTGGCAAAGGCATAGGGAAGCCCAAGCTGTGCGGCCAGCTGAGCCCCGAAGAGTGAGGAACCCAGAATGTAGAGGGGAACATTGGTGTTCCAGCCTGGATAGGCGTTGACCCCGGGGAGCCGGCTGTGGCCGGTCAGATAGCCGGAGAGTTCCATGATGTCGCTGCGGAACCTGTCGGCTTCTGTGCCGTCGCGGCGCAGCGCGCGCATCGTGGCCCCGTCGGTGCCCGGAGCCCGGCCCAGCCCCAGATCGATCCTGCCGGGGAACAGGGTCTCCAGGGTGCCGAACTGCTCGGCGATCACCAAGGGGGCGTGGTTAGGCAGCATGATCCCGCCCGCACCCACCCGGACGTGCTTGGTGCCGGCAGCAATGTGCTGGATCAGCAGCGAGGTGGCGGAGGAGGCCACATGGGGCATGTTGTGATGCTCTGCGAACCAGATGCGGGTATAGCCCAGGGCATCGGCGGTCTGGGCTAGGCGCAGGGACCGGGCGATGCCATCACCGATTGATTCCCCCTGCCGGACGCGGGCGAGGTCGAGCAGTGAGAGCGGACGGGTCACAGATGTGGTCATGTCCAGCCCAACAGCGGGCGCCGTCGTTCTCATCCCGCATCCTGGTCACCCTTAGGATGATGGTATGGCGGATCGACAACAGGTCGCACACGGAGAGTACAAGGTGCCCGGCGGCAAGCTGGTCGTCGCTGACCTGGAGCTTTCCGGTGAGGACCCCGTCATCGGCGGTGCTTCGATCAACGGTGACTTCTTCCTGGAGCCGGATGAAGCGCTGGGGGCGCTCAATGAGTCGGTGGTGGGGCTGCGGACCGATGCCTCCCGGCAGACGATCGCCGAGGCGGTGCGCGCCGGACTGCCGGAAGGCACGGCGATGATCGGCTTCGACGAGGCAGCGGTGGCCACTGCGGTGCGCAGGGCCCTGGGACATGCCACCAGGTGGGAGGACCACCGGTGGGAGGTGCTGCCTGCTGTCAATCTACCGATCGCGCTCAACGTAGCCCTGGACCAGGTGCTCACCGAAGAGGTGGGCGCCGGTCGCAGGCCACCGCTGATGCGGCTCTGGGACTGGTCGGAGCGGGCAGTGGTCATCGGGTCCTTCCAATCGCTGGTCAACGAGGTCGATGCGGAGTCAGTCGCGGAGCTGGACGCGGTGGTGGTGCGGAGGGTCTCCGGGGGCGGTGCCATGTACATGGAATCGGGCAACTGCATCACCTATTCGCTGTGCTTCCCGCAGTCGCTGGTGGATGGGCTGAGCTTCGCTGACTCCTATCCGTTCCTGGACTCCTGGGTGATGGAGGCCCTGGAGAAAGTAGGGGTCAGGGCCGTTTATAAGCCGCTGAACGACATCGTCTCGGCCGCCGAAGGGGAAGGGCTGGGCCGCAAGATCGGCGGCGCGGCACAGAAGCGCCTGGCCAACGGCGGAATGCTCCACCATGTGACCATGAGCTATGACATCGACGCCGAACGGATGACCAGCGTGCTGCGGATCGGCCGCGAGAAGCTCTCGGACAAAGGACACACCTCAGCGGTCAAACGGGTGGACCCGTTGCGCAGCCAGACCGGCCTGGCCCGGCAACAGATTATGGAGATCTTTGCAGCGACCTTCACCGAGCGGCACGGTGCGGAGGTGGCCAGCATCCGGCCTCACGAGCTGGAGCGGGCACAGACGCTAGTCGCAGAGAAGTTCGGCACCCAGGCGTGGACCGCCCGGGTGCCCTGAGGATCGGCCTGAGAGGATATTCCCATGAGCCTGGACAATGTGCTGACACCGGATCTGCTGGAGCGTATCCGCAGCCGCGCCGCTGGTTACGACGAGCGCAACGAGTTCTGCCATGAGGATCTCGGTGAGCTGCGGAGTGCCGGCTACCTGAAAGCGCTGGTCTCCGAAGAGCAGGGCGGCCTGGGCTGGGGTTTTCCGCAGCTGGTGGCAGCTCAGCGGCTGCTGTCGGCCCATGCGCCGGCCACTGCGCTGGCGGTCAATATGCACCACGTGTGGATCTCGGTGGCCCGCCAGATGGTGCAGTTGGGCCACCATGAGTTCGATCAGGTTCTCGAGGAGGCGGTTCAGGGGCACATCTTCGCCTTCGGCATCTCTGAGGCTGGCAACGACGTCGTGCTCTTCGACTCCACGACTGACGCCACGATCAACGGCGACGGGTCAGTGAGCTTCACCGGCACCAAGATCTTCACCACTCTGGCCCCGGTGTGGACTCGGCTGGGGCTGTTCGGCAAAGATGTGGCCGCCACCGGCGAGGAGGGCGAACGGCCCCTGATCTTCGGTTTCCTGCCGCGTGAGGCCCCCGGGTGGCGGACCATCGAGAACTGGGACATGCTGGGGATGCGGGCCACACATTCTCACGCCACAGCGTTGGAGGACGCCCGGGTGCCTGCGGGGCGGATTGTGCGCAGGCTCCCGGTGGGCCCGAACCCGGACCCGATGGTGTTCGCGATCTTCTCTTCCTTCTTGACCCTGCTGGCCGCGGTCTACACCGGCATCGGCGACCGTGCACTGCAACTGGGCGCAGAGCATGCTGCAGCACGGCGTTCGCTGCTCACCGGGGAGTCCCTGGACCGCGATGCCGATATTCGGTACAAGCTGGCTGAGGCGCAGTTGCAGCAGTTAGCCCTGGACGCTCAGCTGCGCGGTGTGTCCACGGAGGTCGAGGCCGGCACCGAGCACGGAGCGTCCTGGTTCCCACGGCTGGTGACCCTGCGGACTTCCGCCACCCGCACCGCGCGGTCTGTGCTGGATACCGCACTGGGCGTCAGCGGGGGAGCGCAGTACCACCGCTCCTCTGAGCTCAGCAGGCTGTACCGCGATGCCCTGGCAGGCATCCACCACCCCTCCGACGACGAATCCGCCCACCGCACTCTAGCCAACTACACACTGGGTCCGTTGAGCTGAACACGATGACGCGCGTCGTAAAAGTGGCGTGACGCGAGTATCGCCTGCTGATCGTCAACACTCTGCTGACACTGGGTTTTATGTCTATCGGAGGGATGACGATTCAGCCTGCCAGCGAAGAGGTGATCAGAATGAGACTGATCGGGTCCCTTGTGGTGCTCCCTCGATCGGTAGACTCGGACTGTAGGTGTCAACCTCTTGTTGACACACTGTATGCGTCAACCTATAGTTGACGCATGGCATACCAGAAGAAAACTCCTGCAAGCTACAGCGTGGGTATGGTCCTGCTGTTCATTCCAAGTTTTATCGGCGTTCTGCTGGTGTTCGACATCCTTTCTGATCGCACCTGGATACAGATCGCTACCCTCGCGGTCATCATCGGTTGTGTTGGCGTGGGCTCCTACCTCGCCTGGTGGGGCAAACGGCCACGCCAGGCGAGAAACGAATGGACCCCCTCAAAGACGCTGCCGAAGGATGACGCTGCATGAGCTCTTCAGATGCACGGCAAACGTCTGCGCGAGACAAGCTTCAGGAGACGCTGGCGTCGTTGAGCCCGATAGCGGAACCAGCGAATCCAGCCGATTTCCTCCAGGTCGTAAAAGCCGCTCAGGAAGTGGAGACCGAGGCCCGCAGGCTGCTCCATATGAGCGTTCTCACAGCGCGTGGCGCAGGTACTACTTGGGCGGATATTGGCAGAACGCTTGAGATTTCCAAACAAGCAGCACAAAAGAGATTCACCCCGCCGAAGACAGTTCCGGCACAGGCCCTCGATCCCGACGAGCGTTTGCTGGGGCCGGTTGGACTCTTTGATGAGCTGAATGAGCTCAACCTCGCCGGGCGCTACGGTTGGCACAGTGTGGGCTTTGGTATCGCTCATCATCATGTAGTGCATTCGGAGACCCAGTGGGAGCATCTCCGTGTCACCGGGGCCAAGAACCTGGCAGCGCTGAAAGCCAAGGGCTGGGTTGAGTTTGGCCGATCCTTCCCCTATGTCTTCTTGAAAAGAAATACCGGAACGCCTGCTCTTGATGAGCAGCAAGGGTGAACCCGGCCCTTAGGCATGCACAGAGGCCCGCACCAATCTCGGTGCGGGCCTCAACTGTGTCAGTTAAGAATCACACGCTGAAGTAGAGCTCGAACTCGTAGGGGTTCGGGCGCAGGTTCAGCGGTGCGATCTCCTCTTCACGCTTGTAGGCGATCCAAGTCTCGATAAGCTCCTCGGTGAACACGCCGCCCTCCAGCAGGAACTCATAGTCGGCCTCCAGTGCGGCCAGCGCCTCATCCAAGGTGCCGGGGGCCTGGGGAATGTCCTTCAGCTCCTCCGGCGGCAGCTCGTAGAGATCCTTGTCCACCGGCTCATGGGGCTCGATGCGGTTTCGGATGCCGTCCAGGCCGGCCATCAGCATGGCGGAGAAGGCCAGGTAGGGGTTACCGGAGGCATCAGGAGCGCGGAATTCCAAGCGCTTGGCCTTCGGGTTCGAGCCGGTGATCGGGATGCGGATGGCAGCTGAGCGGTTGCCCTGGGAGTAGACCAGCGAGACCGGAGCCTCGTAGCCCTTGACCAAGCGCTTATAGGAGTTGACCGTCGGGTTGGTGAAGGCCAGCAGCGCGTGGGCGTGCTTGAGGATGCCGCCGATGTACCAGCGGGCAGTGTCGGAGAGATTGGCGTAGCCGGTCTCTGAGAAGAACAGCGGCTCACCGTCGCTCCACAGCGACTGATGGACGTGCATGCCCGAACCGTTCTCCTCGAAGAGCGGCTTGGGCATGAAAGTGGCTGACAGTCCGTAGTTGGCGGCGGTGTTCTTCACCACGTACTTGAACTTCTGGACATCGTCGGCCGCCAGGGTCAAGGTGTTGAATGTGTAATTGATCTCCTGCTGACCGGGGCCGCCGACCTCGTGGTGCGACCGCTCCACAGTCAGCCCGGCGCGTTCCAGGGCCAGCACGATCTCATCGCGGACCTCAGCGGACTGGTCCTGCGGGGAGACCGGATAGTAGCCGCCCTTGGTGGCGAGCTTGTGGCCGCCGGGGCCCTCGGCGAACTCATCGGCAGAGCCCCAGATGGCCTCTTTGGCGTCCAGCGAGTAGAAGGAGTGCTGGGGGGAGGACTTGAAGGCGACTTTGTCGAAGAGGAAGAACTCCGCCTCAGGGCCGAAGAACGCAGTGTCGGCGATGCCCGAGGAGGCCAGGTACTCCTCCGCCTTCTGCGCCACACCACGTGGGTCGCGGCCGTAGGGGTCACCGGTGCGCGGGTTGATGATGGAGAAGGTCATCACCAGGGTCTTGGCCTCGCGGTACTCATCTATGAAGGCGGTGGAGGGATCCGGGATCAGCTGCATATCGGAATCCTGGATCCCCTGGAACCCGCGGATGGAAGAGCCGTCGAACAGCTGACCTTCCTCGAAGAAGTCGAGGTCGACAGTGTGGGCTGGGACGTTGAAGTGGTGCTGCAGACCGGGAAGGTCGGTGAAGCGGACGTCAACGAACTTCACGTCCTCCTTCTCGATGAAATCCAGGACTTCCTGAGGGCTTGAGAACATGCGCGACGAACTCCTTCGACGAGTGACTGATCGAAACTAACGCTCCTCAGCCTACAGATGACCGAGTTTCCCCTCGGTCACGCAAATGTTTCCGGTATGTTACGAAGTTCCCACGCCCAGCCGACGAGCCGCTGGGGAAGTAGACTTGACCGCCGTGAGCACCGATAAGCACAACGACGACGCCGCGACGTCGGGATATCCCGGTGACAGGTTGGGTCTGCCCGCCCGCGGACCCGGTGCCATGGCCCCCTTCGGCAGGCGAATCCTCGCGCTGCTGATCGACTGGGGGATCGCTTCGTTGATCTCTTTCACTTGGTTCGACTACAACATGTGGGTCACCCTCGGGGTCTTTGTGCTGATTCACGTGGTGTTGGTGGGTCTGCTGGGGGTGAGCATCGGCAAACGCCTGGTCCGCATCCAGGTGGTGCGCCTGCGCCCGGGCCAACCAGTGGCCATCCCTGGGCCGCACTGGGCGCTGGTGCGCACTGTGCTGCTTCTGCTGGTGGTTCCCCCATTGGTGATCACCCCGGACGGACGTGGCGCCCATGACCGGGGCGCTGGAACGGTTCAGGTGATCATGTGAGGACGCTGCCGGGCGCAAGGGCATCGACTGCCGCATTGACCGTGATGCTGCTGGCAGCCTCCTGTGCTGCGGAGGACGAGATGTCAGAGACCGGTGCTGATGAGGCGACGATTCCCGGCCCCACTCTGGAGGGAGCCGCCACTGACGGCGCTGAGCCTGAGGATGACCATGAGTCTGATCAGACCCGGTCCGAGGACGACGACGATCAGCCGGCTGACCAGGAACAGCCGGAGCTTCCGCAGGCCGCCAGCACCACCTTCGAGCAGCTGCGGACTATCACTGAGCCGCTGATCACCCCGAAGTCCGTGGTGGCCAACGGTCACGGACTGGCGATCGCCAACAACATGATGTACCAGAACACCGTGACCTTCTACGACACCGAGACCGGCGAGCTGGTTCAGGAGTTGGCTGACACGATCAGCCCGGGTCAACTGGATGTCGAAGGCTATCCGGAGACTGTGCAGGGCGCCCCGGTAGAAGCGGTCTGGACCGAGGACGGCCAGTATGCCTATGTCTCCCAGTACCGGCTGGCAGATATGGGCGCAGCCGCTTATGACGACTGCCGCAACGGGGATGCCGTGGCGCCGTCGGGGGTATACCGGTACAGCGTGGCCGATCAGGACTGGGACCAGTTCATCGAGGTCGGCCGGGTGCCAAAGTATCAGGCGCTCACCCCGGACGAATCACGCCTGCTGGTGACCAACTGGTGCGACTTCGACCTGTCGGTGATCGATACTGAGAACGGCGAGGAGCAGATGCGGGTGCCGCTGAACTCACAGCCGCGCGGCATCGCCGCCATGCCGGACAACCGCACGGCCTATGTGACCGCCATGTACGCCAATGAGCTGTGGAAGGTGGATGTGGAGAGCGGCGAGGCCGAGGTGATCTACGGTGAGGCGGACTTTCCGCGTCATCTGGTCCTCTCACCCGATGCGAAGACCCTGTATGTGACCTTCAGCCGCTCAGACCTGCTGGTCGCCTTTGACACCGAGACCGACGAAGTGATTAGCTCGACCCCCACCGGGCGTGAACCGCGGACTATGGACATCTCCGCCGACGGCACCGCACTCTATGTGGTCAACTACTACGAGGACACGGTCTCCAAGTTCGACGCCGCCACGCTGGAGGAGATCGACCGGCGCAGCACCGGGCATCTTCCGATCGGTGTGAGCTACGACGCGATGACCGGGACCGTCTGGGTGGCCAACTACTCGGGCAGCATCACCGTCTACGACGACACCGTGGCACGCTGAGCCGGCGGGCTGCTCTGCTCGGCAGCCCCCAGGCCCCGGGTCAGGTAGTGGGCGCGGTAGCGGTCGTAGATACTGGTGGCTGCCACCACGGTCAGCGCTGAGCCGAGCATATGCGCCCAGACCAGGCCGATCGGCAGGCCGGCGAAGTACTGCCAGTAGCCCAGGACGCCCTGAGCGAGGATCACTCCGGTCAGGAACCACACCGCCCGCCGCTGGTTCTGCGAGGTGGTCAGCCTGAGCTGAGTGATCAGCAGCAGCACTGTGGCAGCGCAGAGCATGTAGACAGGCACCACATGCAGCTGGGTGACCAGGTGAAGGTCGAAGTCATGGCGGGGCGAATGGGGATCTCCGGCGTGGGGCCCGGTGCCGGTGACCACAGTGCCGAGGACCACCGAGGCCCAGGCTGTGACCAGGATGGTGCCGGCCAAAGAGCGGGTCAGTCCCGTGGTCTGCCCGTTGACCACCGGGTGGCCGGGACCGCGGTGCTTGAGCTCCGCGTTCACCCTGGTTAGCAGCTGGGTGGCGACCAGGACCAGCCCCGCAGAGGCCAGGAAGTGCAGGGCCACCACCCACGGATTGAGGTCAGTCCAGACAGTCATGCCGCCGATGATTCCCTGCAGCGGGATGCCGAAGCCGATGATCAGGGTGCGCACCACCAGTGGACGGTGCGTGCTCCAGAGCCGGACCACGGCCAGGAACATGGCCACACTGATCGCGATCAGCACATAGGTCAGCATCCGGTTGCCGAACTCGATGGCACCGTGGATGCCCATCTCGGCGGTGGCGACCCAGGAATCGGCGGTGCAGCGCGGCCACTCCGGGCAGCCGAGTCCCGAATCGGTCAGTCTGACCGCGCCACCGGTGAGGATGATGCCGATATTGGAGATGAGGGTTGCCCAGGCCAGCACCTTGGTGGTGCGGCTGATCCGGGTGGGGAGGTGTCGGCGGATTACGTCCATCTGAACCACTTTCGTGCTGCGAGGATCGCCGCCAGTGCCCAGGCGGCGAGGATCAGGACCGGGACCGCGGCCAGGGAGCCGTGTATGGAAGCCTCGCGCATCGCCTCACCGAGTGCGGCCGAGGGCAGAAGCAGCAGCAGCGCACCAGCGCCCTCATGGTTCAGCGGCAGCACCGCGCCTCCAGCGGCCCCCATCAACACCCAGGCGACATTGGTCAGTGCCAGCGTGGCCTCTGCGCGCACGGTGCCGGCGACCAGCAGCCCCAGGGCGGTGAAGGCTGCGGCGCCGATGACGACGGCGCCCAGCAGCCAGATCAGTCCCATCGGCTCGGGAGCCCAGCCCAGAGCGAGCGCTGCTCCTCCGAGCACCACCAGCTGGACAGCGATCACGCAGAGCACTGCCAGCGATTTGCCCAGAATCAGCCCGGTCGGACCCAGGGGAGTGGTGGCCAGATAGGCCAACACTCCGTACTGCCGCTCAAACCCCGCAGCGATCCCCGCACCGGTGAAGGCCGAGGCCATCACTGCCAGAGCCAGTACGCCTGGGGCGGTGGTGTCGATATCCGGCACGATCTCGGTGATCGCATGCGCACGGTGCAGCCCGATCAGCACCAGCAGCGGCAGGATCAGCGACACCAGCAGCTGCTCCCCGTTGCGCAGCGTGATGCGAGCTTCATACAGCCCGTGTGCCAGCACTCGCCGGTGAGCCGGGGCGGGACGGGAGCGGGGCGTCGTCGTGCTCTGCGCAGCAGATGTCATGGCACTGAGACCTCCCAGAAGACATCTTCCAAAGTGCGGGCCTCGAAACTGATCTCGGCGGGAAAGAGGCCGATCTGTTCCCACCATGCGGTCAGCGAGCTCAGGTCTGCCGGGGCGGAGATGGCCGCCACCGTCCACCGGGCGCCGGCCCGGTTGGAGTCGCTGTCCAGCTCGACCGGCAGCGGTGCGGCGTCGAGCTCATCCCGGGTGAGGATGCGCGGAGAGGCGAAGCAGAGACGGCGCGGGGCTGAACGGCCGTTCTGCTCAGCTGTGCTGTCGGTGAGCTCGGCGACGGTGCCGTGCCGGATCACGGCACCATCTTTGAGAATGTAGACCGAATCCGCCAGCTGCTGGGCCTCCTCCAGCAGGTGGGTGGTGAGCACGATCCCGATCCCGCAGCTGCGCAGGTGACCGATGAGGTCGAAGACCAGTTGTCGGGACTGGGGGTCCAGTCCTGCTGAGGGCTCGTCCAGGAAGACCAGCTCCGGATCGCCGATCAGGGCAGCGGCCAGCGCCACCCGCTGCTTCTGGCCCCCGGAGAGCCTGCGGATGGTGGTGCTGAGGAAATCAGAGAGGTCTAGCCGGGTGATCAGGTCTTCCAGCGGCCAGGGGTGCCGGTGCAGCTTGGCGATGTGGGCGAGCAGGGTTCGCGGCCTGACCGACTGCGGCAGTCCGCCGTCCTGCAGCATCACCCCGACCCTGGCGCGCAGACCGGCGCCGGCGCGCCAAGGGTTCTGGCCCAGCAGCTGGACGGTGCCGGAGGATGGGCGGAGCAGCCCCTGGCTGCAGGAGAGCGTGGTGGTCTTTCCCGCGCCGTTGGGACCGATGATGGCGGTCACCTCGGAGCGTCTGGCGGTCAGGTCCACCCCGGAGAGGATCTCGGTGAAGCCTTTGGCCGATGATGCCGTCCCTACGGCATAGCGCACACCGGCAAGGCGCAGACAGACAGCGGATGAGGGCACCGCCCCAGTCTACCGTTTTCTACGCTACGTAGAATCTGCGGTGACTAGGCGCGGTGCCTCCTGCCTGGGCAGCGGGGAGACTTGCTGCTCAGGGCTTTGCTTCCAGGATCAGGTTGAGCGGTGTCTGGGCGACACGGCGGAAGGTCGAGTAGCCGGCTTGTGTGAACACTTCACGCAGACGGACTTCTCCGGCTTGGGCTCCGAGTCCGCACCCGACCTCCTGGGACAGCGAGTTTGGGGTGCAGAGTGTGGAGGACGCGTGATAAAGCAGCGCGGCCATCGGGTTTTCGGTGAGATTCTCGGTGCGGTCATCGAGCGCGAACGGCTCTACCAGCAGCACGGTGCCCCCGGGTGCGAGCTGCTCTCGAGCATGCCGTGCGGCGCCGAGCGGGTCACCCATGTCGTGCAGGCAGTCGAAGAAGCAGATCAGGTCGAACAGGCCCCGGTAGCCGCGAGCGTCGGCGGCAGTGAAGGTGGTCCGGTTTGAGACTCCAGCTTCAGCCGCACGTGCCTCGGCGACCTGAACGGAGGGTGCATGGAGGTCGAACCCGTGGACCTCCGAGGCGGGATAGGCCTCGGCGAGGACGACCGAGGAAGCACCGTGACCGCAGCCGATGTCGGCCACGCGGGCTCCGGCGGTGAGCTTCTCGTCGACTCCGTCGAGAGCGGGAATCCATTCGGTGGTGAGCATGGCACGGTAGCCGTTGCGGAAGAACCATTCGGTGCCGTCGAACAGGCAGGGGTGGTGGTCGCCCCAGCTCATCGCGCCATCACTGCGAAACGCCTCCTCGACCGCAGCAAGGTCGATGAACATCGCGGCCAGGGTGTTCATTCCCCGGGCGACGAACGCAGGCGAGGTCTCGTCAGCCAGCACCGCTGTGGCTTCGGGGCTGAGCTCGTAGGTGTCAGTGGCCGGATCGTATTCGATCAATCCTGCCGCGGCCTGGCCGTCGAGCCACTCGCGTACCAGCCGGCCATTGCAGCCGGTCGAGGAGCCCAGGACGTCCGAACTCTGCGGACCGGCGTCGGCAAGTGCCCGGTAGAGACCGAGCGAGTCTCCCAACCAGACGCCGGCGCACACGGCAGCGCCGGTCATATTGCCGACCATTTGGCCGACGAACTGGTCGAGCTTGGTGGTATCCATCGTGGCGGTCATGGCAAGTCCTCCTGTGGTGCGGGTCGGATGTAGGGGCGTTCTCGTCCACCGGAGACGGTGATCCCGCGACCGGCGAATGACGATACTGGTACCGTACGAATCAGCAGCGGGGTGCCGCATCGGTGCTGTCACTCAACCGACTACGCACCTCACCGTGGGCGAGGCCTACGTGGTCAGCTCTGCTGATCTCCGGCGGCGATCTCACCGTGCAGCGTGTAGCGGACCGCCGCCGCACGGGCACTGCGCCCACTGAGGCCCAATTTGCGGTACACCGTGGCCAGGTGACGTTCGACGGTGCGGACGCTGAGGACCAGCTTGTCGGCGATCTCCTGGTTTGACCGACCAGCAGCCAGCAGATCCAGTACGGTGAGCTCCCTTGCTGTGAGTCCGTCGGGGCGGACGCCGAGACGGGGGTTCGGAGGACGCACCGCACCGAGCCTGGCCAGCTCGCCATCTGCGGCCTCGGTTTCCACTGTCCTGGCGTCCACGTCGCCGAGTACCTCGTAGGCCTGGGCCAGTCGTAATCTCACGACGGCAGCTTCGTAAGGCGAACCGAGGTGATGCCAGGCCTCACGTGCCGCCAGGAGTGGCTCGAGTGCGTCGGCGGTTTGGCCGGTCGCCAGCAATGTGATGCCCTCGGCTGTGGCTGCCCGCGCCGCCAGTCCGGTGGTCGCGTAGCGGTCGGCGATATCGGCTAGCTCACTGGCGGCGCTGCGGGCTCGTTCGGGGTCGTCTGCGGCGATTGCGATCTCGGCAGCCGCGGAAAGCAGACCGGCTCGCGCCAAAGGGTCTTTCTCGGCTGCCAAAGCTCGCTCGATCGACGAGACCGCGGCGTTGGTCCGGTGTCTGGCCAGACACAGCAGGGCATGGCCCGGTTCGGGGCTGCAGCCCCGGCGGCGAGCCTCGGCGAAGGCCGCGGCAGCACCGGTCCAGTCACCCCGTTGCCGACGCAGGTCCCCGAGGTGGTACTGAGCCGTGCCGATGAGTCCGACATGGAAGGTCGACAGCTCCTCGCAGACGCGCCGAATCTCGCGCTCGGCGTCCTCCCACGCTCCGCGTGCTTGGAGGACCTGCGCCCGGTGCACCCGGCAGATGCCCATGAAAGGGCCAGCACCGGGCATCTCCTCGCACCATCGCGCCGTGGCCTCGGTCCACTCGGTGGCGCGACGCCAGTCCATCAACTCGTAGCAGGCCAGCATCAGATGGCAGTAGATATTGCCTGCCCAGCTGGGATCCAGATCGTCGGACACCGCGGCGACCATCGCCTCGTCCAGCAGCCGAAGACCATCGGCGATCCGACCCCGCTTCACCAGGACGCGGCCCTCGCCAAGCACCCCAAGGGCCAGCAGCGTGGGGTCGGCGAACCGCTGGCCGATGATACGTACCTCGTGGGCGTGCTCGATCGCCGCCGGCAGATCGTTGGCCCTGAATGCGTCCTCGAAGCCGATGTGGGCCAGGTAGCCACGCTCGGGGCACTCCGGGGCCTCGTCCAACAGCCGGACCGCCCGGCTCATCCAGCCCGACGCCTGTGCCTCATCCCCCTTCAGCGCGAACGAGTACCCCGTGGTCAACGCCACCAGTGCGGCGGTGTTCCCCTGCCCTTGGACCAAGTAACGCCGGTGAGCTTCTTGGAAGAAGGGAAGAGCCTGATCGAGCATGCCGAGCCACCAGTGGGAGTTCCCCAGTGCATACAGGTCGCCGCTGTCGAGTTCGCCGCCTTCGAGTGCTGCGGTGTACTGGTCACGCGCAGTGATCCAGTCCCGTCGCCGGTAAGCCTTCCGGGCACTGGCCAGCGGATCGTTGTCTTTGACGACATCCATATCGTCCGGCGGTGCTGGCCCTCCCCGCATAGGCAACTATGATACCGGCCCAGTCCTGAGAAGCGCGTTGCAGAGCTGTCGGGTCATCCGTCCGGCACCTTCGAGGCCGGTCGGATGAGGCCACAGGCACACCTAAGGTGCACCTTGCTAGCCAGGCAGTTCTGAATAAGTCAGAATAGAGTTATGAAATTCGATGTCGAGACTGCTGGGTCCGTCCCTGAGGCGGTCGCGCGCGAATCCGACGGCTCCACCCGGGAGCGCGTGCTGCAGCTGGTGGTGGAAGAAGGCCCTATCAGCGCTGCCCAGCTGGGCCGTGAGCTGAATCTCACCGCCGCCGCCGTGCGCCGGCACCTGGATGCGATGACCGAGAAGGGCTTGGTGGAGATTAAGAATGTCACCAGCCGCAGAAAGGGCGCAGGCCGCCCCTCGCGCCGCTATGTCATCTCCTCCCGCGGACAGCAGGAGCTCGGCGACGACTATCTGAACCTGGTTCGTACGGCTCTGGCGGTGCTGGACAAGGACGAGGGCAGCGATGCCGCCCAGGACCTGGCCCGGGCGTACTTCTCCCAGTTCGAGGAGCGCTACGGTACCGAGCTGGACAGCACCCAGGATCTCGATGAGCGAACGGAGAAGCTCTCCGAGCTCTTCAGCGCCGACGGATTCGCCGGCTTCACCCGCCTGGTGGGGCGGGACAATCCGCTGCTGGCCATGCAGTCGACCCAGCTGTGTCAAGGACACTGCCCGGTGCGGGAAATAGCAGCGGCCCATCCGGTGTTCTGTGAAGAAGAGACTGCGATGATCGCGCGGCTGCTGGACGTTGACGTGCGCAGGCTCTCCACCCAAGCAGCAGGTGCCCATGTATGCACCACCCACGTGCCGGTGGGCCGGGAGAGGCTCGCCGCTGAGCGAGCCGCCCGCGCTGTGCAGAGCGCATCCGAGACATCAGCGGCCGGCCGCACCGCCGCCCGCAAGAGAATTGTGATTTCCCCGCGTCAACAAGAGAGGTTGTCATGACCGAGCAGATTGCTAAAGCAGAGGAAACCCTGCGAAGCACCGACGACCCCGGCGTCATCCAGAGGGTTCTGGACGACAACCCTGAACTGCAGGGTCTGGGCACCTACGAATACGGCTGGGCCGACTCGGACGCCGCGGGCGCGACCGCCAAGCGCGGAATCGACGTCGATGTGGTGGAGGACATCTCTGCCAAGAAGAGCGAACCGGAATGGATGCTCAAGCTGCGCAAGAAGGGTCTGAAGTACTTCGAGCGCAAGCCGCTGCCTACCTGGGGAGCCGACCTCAGCGACATCGACTTCGACAACATCAAGTATTTCGTGCGCTCCACTGAGAAGCAGGCCCAGACCTGGGAGGACCTGCCCGAGGACATCCGCAACACCTACGAGAAGCTGGGCATCCCGGAGGCAGAGCGTGAGCGGCTGGTCTCTGGTGTGGCTGCACAGTACGAGTCCGAGGTGGTCTACCACCAGATCCGTGAGGATCTCGAGGAGCAGGGTGTCATCTTCATGGACACCGACACCGCGCTGAAGGAGCACCCGGAGTTCTTCGAGGAGTACTTCGGCTCAGTGATCCCGGTCGGGGACAACAAGTTCGCCGCCCTGAACACCGCGGTGTGGTCCGGCGGCAGCTTCGTCTACGTACCCAAGGGCGTCCATGTGGAGATCCCCCTGCAGGCCTACTTCCGCATCAACACCGAGAACATGGGCCAGTTCGAGCGGACCCTGATCATCGCCGACGAGGACTCCTACGTCCACTACATCGAAGGCTGCACCGCACCCATCTACAACACCGACTCCCTGCACTCCGCTGTGGTGGAGATCGTGGTGAAGAAGAACGCCCGGGTGCGCTACACCACTATCCAGAACTGGTCCACCAACGTCTACAACCTGGTGACCAAGCGTGCTGTGGTCGATGCTGGCGGCACCATGGAATGGGTCGACGGGAACATCGGCTCCAAGGTCACCATGAAGTATCCGGCGGTCTACCTCACCGGTGAGCACGCCAAGGGTGAGACCCTCTCGGTGGCCTTCGCCGGGGCCAACCAGCACCAGGACACCGGCTCCAAGATGGTGCACATGGCGCCGAACACCTCCAGCTCGATCGTGTCCAAATCTGTGGCACGCTCTGGAGGACGGGCCTCCTACCGCGGTCTGGTGCAGATCAACGCCGAGGCGAAGAACTCTGCCAACTCCGTGGTCTGCGACGCCCTATTGGTGGACACCATCTCCAAAACCGACACCTACCCGTACATCGACATCCGGGAGGACGACGTCACCCTCGGCCATGAGGCCACCGTCTCCAAGGTCTCCGAGGACCAGCTCTTCTACCTGATGTCGCGTGGACTCGACGAGACGGAGGCGATGGCGATGATCGTACGCGGCTTCATCGAGCCGATCGCCCGGGAACTGCCCATGGAATACGCCCTGGAGCTCAACCGGCTCATCGAACTGCAGATGGAGGGCTCCGTCGGATAGCGACGACGCCCGCCCCATCCGCAGACACCACAGCATCCAGTCCTGCCTGAAGACAGCATTTTATTTAAGGGATCAGATAACACGATGACAGAAACCCCTGAGAAGGTCGCCGGAGTCGAGGTCGGCGAACGCCGCATCTCCATTCCCGGCTTCACCGAGGAGGGCGAGAACCTCGCTGCCGCCACCAATGCCGCAGACCGACACAGTCACGGTGGCTTAGGAGAGAGCGCCAAAGAGCTGATGTCCGGCTCCGGTTCCCGCGGTAACCGGCACATCGGATTCGACCTGACCGGATTCCCCGAGCCCACCGGGCGCGAGGAGGAGTGGCGGTTCACCCCGCTGAAGAAGCTCGCCGGAGTGCTCAGCGATCTGCCCACCGCCAACGCCGGAACAGACCGGGAGCCAGTCGACTACCAGGTCACCGAGGGCCTTGAGGGCGTCGTCGTCTCCACCCTGCGTGACGGCGAGGCTCCCCGCGGAGCTGTGCTGCAGCCGGCTGACCGTGCCGCCGTGGTGGCCTATAAGAACGTGGAGCAGGCGCTGCACATCAAGGTCACCGAAGGTACCGAGGTGGCCGAGCCCATTCGCGTCGATATCACCGGTAAGCAGGCCGGCTCCCGCGCCAACAGCCATGTGGTGTTAGAAGCCGAACCCAACTCCAAGGCGGTGTTTGTCATCGAGCACCGCGGCAGCGCGGACTTCAACGGCAATGTCGAGATCACAGTCGGCGAGGGTGCCACAGTCGATGTGATCTCCCTGCAGCGGTGGAACAATGACGCCGTCCACGTCGGCCAGCACGACGCCGAGGTCGGCAAGGACGCCACCTATAAGCATGTGGCCGTGACCCTCGGCGGCGAAGTGGTCAGGGTCAACTCCAACTTCCGTTATGCTGCCGAGGGCGCGGAGGCAGAAATGTACGGTCTGTACTTCGCCGATGCAGGCCAGCACATCGAGCACCGCACCTTTGTGGACCACAATGCCCCGCGGAACACCTCCAATGTGCTCTACAAGGGCGCGCTGCAGGGCAAGACCGCTCGGACTGTCTGGATCGGCGATGTCCTCATCCGCAAGGAGGCCGAAGGCACCGACTCCTACGAGAAGAACCAGAACCTGGTGCTTACCGACGGCGCCAGGGCAGATTCGGTGCCGAACCTGGAGATCGAGACCGGGCTCATCGAAGGCGCCGGCCACGCCTCCTCCACCGGCCGGTTCGACGACAACCACCTCTTCTACCTGATGTCCCGCGGCATCCCTGAGGACATCGCCCGCCAGCTGGTGGTCCGCGGATTCCTCCATGAGATCCTCCAGAAGATCGAGGTGCCCGCCATCCAAGAATCCCTCGCAGAGGACCTGGAACGGGAACTTCAGATCCACGGCAACTGAACTTTTAGCAAAGGACTTTCAACACCATGTCAACTCTAGAGATCAAGGACCTGCACGTCTCCATCGAGACCGAACAGGGCACCAAGGACATCCTCAAGGGCGTCTCACTGACCATCAACTCCGGTGAGATCCACGCCATCATGGGCCCCAACGGCTCCGGCAAATCCACCCTGGCCTCCACCATCGCCGGACACCCCCGCTACGAGGTCACCAACGGCGAGATCCTGCTCGACGGCGAAGACGTGCTGGAGATGGGCCCCGACGAGCGCGCCCAGGCCGGCCTGTTCCTGGCCATGCAGTACCCGGTAGAGGTGCCCGGAGTGAGCATGACCAACTTCCTGCGTACTGCCAAAACCGCCATCGACGGTGAGGCCCCCAAGCTGCGCACCTGGGCCAAAGAGGTCAGGGAAGCCATGGAGAAGCTGCGCATTGATGCTGACTTCGCCAACCGCAATGTCAATGAGGGCTTCTCCGGAGGCGAGAAGAAGCGTGTGGAGATCCTCCAGCTGGAGCTGTTCAAGCCTAAGTTCGCCGTCCTGGACGAGACCGACTCCGGCCTGGACATCGATGCCCTCCGAGTGGTTTCTGAAGGTGTGAACCGTGCTCACGATGACAACGACATGGGCACTCTGCTGATTACCCACTACACCCGCATCCTCAACTACATCAAGCCCGACTATGTGCATGTCTTCGTCGACGGCAAGGTCGCCGAGCAGGGCGGGCCCGATCTGGCCGATGAGCTCGAGGCCAACGGCTACGACCGTTTCTTGGCCGCCGCTGCTGCCTGAGGCTGCATTGACTGATCTGCTCGATGTCTCCGGTGACTTCCCGCTCCTGGGCCGCACGGTCCGGGGCGGGAGGCCCCTGGTGTACTTGGACACCGGTGCCACCAGCCAGAAGCCTGCTGTGGTGCTGGATGCCGAGCGGGAGTTCTACACCCGGCATAATGCCGCGGTGCACCGCGGCGCCCACCAGGTGGCCGAAGAGGCCACCGAAGCCTACGAGGCCGCACGCGCCGCAGTCGCTGGCTTCGTGGGCGCCGAGGTCGGTGAGATCGTCTGGACCAAGAACGCCACCGAAGCGCTGAACCTGGTGGCCTACGGATTCCTCAACGCGAGTCTTGGCCGTGGCGGAGACGCTGCTGAGCGTTTCCGGCTCAATGAGGGTGACGAGATCGTGGTCACCGAGTTGGAGCACCATGCGAACCTGGTGCCCTGGCAGGAGCTTGCCGCCAAGACCGGTGCGGCGCTGCGTTGGATCCCCGTCACCGTAGAGGGGCGGCTGGACCTGCAGCAGCTCGATGTGATCACCGAGCGAACCAAGGTCGTCGCGTTCACCCATGCCTCCAATGTCACCGGGGCCATCACCGATGTGCCAGCGGTGGTCGCCAAAGCCCGGGAAGCCGGGGCGTACACAGTGCTTGACGCCTGCCAGTCTGCGGCGCACCTGCCGGTTGATTTCCCTGCCCTAGGAGTGGACTTCGCTGTCTTCTCCGGACATAAGATGCTCGCCCCCACCGGAGTGGGGGTGCTCTATGGCAGAGGAGAGCTGCTGGAAGCTCTGCCGCCGTTTCTGACCGGCGGTTCCATGGTGGAGCTCGTCACCATGGAGAAGACCACCTTCATGCCTGCCCCGCTGCGCTTCGAGGCGGGCACCCAGATGGTCTCCCAAACCGTGGGCTTCCACGCCGCCCTCGACTATCTCAGCAGCATCGGGATGGATCGCATGGCTGCTCATGAGGACCAGCTGACCCAGCTGATGCTCGATGGGCTCGCCGAGGTTCCCGGGGTACGGGTGCTGGGCCCTGAGACCGCGGAGAACCGCCTGGCAGTGGTGGCCTTCGACCTGCCCGGTGTGCACCCGCATGATGTCGGCCAGGTTCTGGACGACCAAGGTATTGCTGTGCGCGTTGGTCACCACTGCGCCCAGCCGGTTCACCGGGCTTTGGGGGTCCATGCCTCCACCCGCGCCTCGGCCGGGGTCTACACCACGGCCGAGGATATCGAGGCCTTCGTCCGTGGCCTGCACACCGTGATCGGCTTCTTCGGAGTGAGGTCCT
>NZ_QWLD01000042.1 GCF_003600155.1 Nesterenkonia muleiensis
CACCCCTGAGGAACTGGTTGACCGGGAGCTGACGTTCATCTATCCAGTTGAGGGTGATGAGGACATCACCGCCACCGTGGAGGTGGAGGTCTCCAGTGCGGTAGCCAACATCCAGCTGGATGCTCCAACCTCTGTCGGCGACGGAGAGACCCACGATGTTCAGATCACTGCCCTGGACGATGAAGGCGAGCCGCTGGGCAATGTGAGTGACTATGCCACCATCATCTCTGAGGAGGAGGCCGATGACACCGATGGCGCTGAGATCACCTTTATCGGTGCTGGCCAGCGTGAGCTGACCGCCACCTACCGCGGTCTTGAAGACACCGCCGTGGTTACAGTGACAGCGGAACCTGGGGCACCGGAGTCCATCACGGTCGTTGGACCTGAGCAGGTGATGGAGACTGCAACCGGTGCGTTCACCGTGGAGGCCTTCGACGCCGACGGCAACAGCTTGGGCGATGTTACCGAAGATGTGCTCATCACCTCCTCGGTGGAAGAGGACCAGCTTGCTGGCAACGAGGTGAGTTTCGCCTTCACCCCTGAAGCCCTGACTGACCGGGAACTGACGTTCACCTACCCGGTTGAGGATGACGAGGACATCACCGCCACCGTGGAGGTGGAGATCACCAGTGCGGTCGATGCCCTGGTGGTTGATGCCCCAACTGAGGCTGAGATCGACGACTTCATCACAGTCAGTGTTGAAGCACTTGATGCTGAGGGTGCCGTATTCGGTGAGGTGGCTCAATACGCTCACCTGGCATCCTCGGTGGAGGGCGATGTCGTCGTGGGTTCTGAGGTCATCCTGTCCAGCGAAGGTGAGCGGACTATCACCGCTACCTATCGTGGTCTCACCGGTATTGCGGTGGTCGAGGTGGCCGCACCTGCAGAAGAGCTCCTGGTGCCGGAGGGAGTCATTGCCGGCTCTGACCAAGTCCCCGTCGGCGGGACTCAAGAGGCT
Source organism: Nesterenkonia muleiensis (assembly GCF_003600155.1). GTDB lineage: Bacteria > Actinomycetota > Actinomycetes > Actinomycetales > Micrococcaceae > Nesterenkonia > Nesterenkonia muleiensis. Next base: position 959 of record NZ_QWLD01000042.1, read on the forward strand.
GCCTCCAGCGGGTATGCCCCGGGGGTTGAGGTCAGCGCCACCATGTACTCCGATCCCTTGGACATCGGCACCGAGACCGCTGATGAAACCGGTGCGGTGGCCTTCACTTGGGATATCCCTGAAGACACCGAGCTGCGTGAGCACACAGTGGTACTGAGCGCACCCGGGTATGAGGACACCTCGGCCACCTTCGAAGTCGTGGCAGCAGAGGAGGAACCCACACCCACTCCGACAGAAGAGCCGACGCCGAGTGAGGATCCTACAACTACGGAGGAGCCGACTCCAACCGCAACTCCAACGCAGACGCCGACGCCGACGGGGGAGCCCTCGCCTACGGAGGAGCCCTCGCCTACGGAGGAGCCGACAGCGACTCCGACTCCGACGGATGAGCCCACTCCAACCGCAACTGTGACGCAGACACCAACCGCGACTCCTACACCCACTCCGATGGAGTCCCCTGGACCCATTGAGGAGCCGATGCCGACTCCGACTGATGAGCCGACACTGAGTCCTTCCCCCGACCCAGATCCGGAGGCTGGCTCTGTTGAGGGAGCTGACCTCATCCCGGTTCCGAGTCCGACCGCAACCCCTACCTCGCCTCAAAGTCCTTCCGCCGATCCGAGCCCAAGTCCCGATCCCGGGCCTGGCTCTGATACCAGCCCTGACCCGAGCTCGAACCCCGATTCTGCTCGGGAGGCTGGCTCTGACGAGGGGTCTAGCTCTGTTGCGGAGCCTGGCCCCGACCCGGATCCGATCCTCGGGGCCGAGGCGACAACGTACGGGCAGAGTCTCCGATCGCCGGCCGACCTCCTGGACCACCCAGTACGGAATGCGGTGACAGCCGCCGCGCTCGCTCTCATGTTCACGCTGCTCGCGGCGCTGCCCTCGGAGCTGCTGTACTCGACACTGAGGAGCAACTATAACCGTGCCTTCGGATGGGCCGCCGGCTTGGGACATCTGTGGACCCGGTGGAGTTCGCGGCTTAAGCGGGTTCCCAACCGGCATCTGGGACTCATCGCGCTGATGGCCTCGGGGGCGGTTCTTGGGGTTCTGGCCGAAACCGATCCGGCGAGCCCTTCGGTCCTTCTCCGCCTTTATCTGGCGGTGCTGGCCTCTGTGATCATTATGAATGCCGCCTCGGCACTGTTGTCCTGGAGCGTGGTCTATGGGCGGTACCGGATCACCACCCGCATCAGGGCCATGCCCGGCTTCTTGTTCCTGGCTGCGGCGAGTATTGCGGTCTCCCGCGTGTTTGATCTACAGCCGGGCATCCTGTTCGGCCTGCTGGTCACAGTCGTTGTCCTGGGCACACTCAATCGTGCCCAGGAGGGTATAGTTGCCGCCGTGGCCGGTGCCGGGTTCCTCGCCCTCGGCCTGCTCTCCTGGTTCGCCTATGCGGCTATCGACCCAGGAGCCGAAGGATTCTTCACGCAACTGCTGCGTGAGATCCTCACCACCCTCACCATAGGCGGCATCGGCTCCACCCTGGTGGCGATGCTGCCGATGCGGTTCCTCACCGGACACGATGTCTTCGTCTGGTCCAAAGGCGTGTGGGCGGCGCTCACTATGGCCTCGGTGGTGGCATTCGTCCTGGTCGTCGCACCCCTGCCAGAGAGCTGGATCGAAGCATCGCGGCAGACCCTGGTGTGGTCCGTGGCCTTCGGAGCCTTCGGGATCATCTCAATCGCGATCTGGGCGTGGTTCAGGTTGCGCCCGGCGCCTGAGGCGGTCCACGTGCGCTGAATACGTGCCGACTGCCCTGTCAAACATGGGCAGCCCCCACAGGTGTGGCCGGCATTCTTCGGTGCCGGCCACACCCGTTCCTCTCTCCGAGGGACCAGGCCTCGAAGCTGCTGCTGCGGCGGGCCATGACCAACACGCTGAATCCGATGATCCGATAATCTCGCGAAAAACTTTCGCTTTCACTATTAATTTTTTTGTTTATTTATTGAATATTTTAGCTCGAAAGGGCAGGCGAGTCGATACATCGACTACCGTAGTATCTACCTCATTGGTACGCTCCACTTGCCCGCCCGATTCTGGTCGGGCTCACGCCAAACATCTCGGCCAGTTTCTGACGGGACACACCGTCCGCCTCCAGGCTACCGATCTCAGACCTAGCCTCCGCGCTCAGTTCTGCTCGACCATCAGGCATCACGGCACCATGCTCTATTAAGGACCTTGCGCACTGTTGCTCGCCGGATGCAAAGCTCCTCAGAGATAGCAGTGCTCGAATCGCTCCGGGCTGCAACTGATAAATTAGAGGCCGTGGCGGATCTCGATAGCTGGCGTGATCGAGGTGCGGAAGGAACCGATTTGCGGCGCGACTTCCGCGCCAGATTAAGGATCTGTCGCCACCTGGCCGTCACCAGGGCTTTTTGGCATAGACAACCGGGAAGCACACGTTGTGAAGTCCCGGAACTTCGTTCACTCGATGTCCCGGGACTTTCGTGTTTCTGGGGCAGGTATGTCACGCGTCATCGTTCACTACCTGTGGCAGTTCATCGTTCGTTTCTTCGGCCGGTAGTTCTTCCTCGGATCGATGGTGTGCCCGGCGATGATCTGGCCACCTCCACGGTCGAATTGTTCTCACCATGGCCAAGCAACGCCAGCGGGCAAGGAGGCAGTAGCTTCCCTATAGACCGGCCATCCCGCCTGTCTCCTACGCAGTGTGGGGTGGCCTTGTACCAGGCGGAGACTCTTTGGGCTCGAGGGGAGCAGCTCAGTCCAAGTCGAAGGCGGTGGCGATCGTTTCAGAGAGAGCCCCTTCCTGACTTGCGTGCAGATAACCGATGAGCCGGCCCAGGTTGGAGACCGGAATGGTGAGAATGGTGTCCAGGGACGCTACGCCCTCATGGTCCAGTCCGTTGGTGGAGTCGACCGGCACCTCAGTGGAGAGGCCACGAATGGTCGAAGTGATGGGCGCCACAGTCACTCGAGTCAGATACGGGCGGACCTGCTCCCGGGTCAGCACCAGAACGGGGCGGGTCTTGTCGAGTCGAGCCAGATGGATCGGGCGCATGCATCAGTCCAGATCGTCGAGAGGAACCCTCGCCGCATAAGCGGCGAGATCGTCCAAGTCATCCGCGGAGAGATCTTTCTTGAGGATCGCGATATCTGAGAGTGCCTGCTGGTGCTGCCGTTCGCGTTCCAGTGCGCGGGTGAGCACCCCGGCCCGGCTGGGGGCGCGGCCGGAAGCCACCTCGGCGTCAACGAAAGCGGCGAGATCATCAGGCAGCCGGACTGCAATCTGCTTGCTCATGCCATGGTGGTACCAATATGTCACCAGTTTGGGATGCAGGGGATTCAGGCTCAAGATCTTGAATCGGGCTGGTTGAGACAGTGGCTGGCGGTGGCTATGGGTGGAGTCGTTGGCCGTGGGCTAGTTTGTGGAGGTCTTCACCGGTGAGCGGCTCGGCCGGCAGCGGGGTGGTCATGGCTTGGGGGCGGATGCCGTCGAGGATGATGGCTCGCTGCCGGGCCAGGACGATCCCGCGGGCTGGCTCGGGCAGCCGGAGCACCGATTCCAGCAGTGTGGGGATATGGGCGAGGTCTGCGGCGGTCGCATCAGCCCGGATTACGCCTTGTTCCTGGGCGCGGGCGACTATCCCTGTGACCAGTTCCTGTCCCGCTGCCCTGGCCAGGACTCCAGGGTCGATCTGTGCCATGCGGGCAGCGATGGCGCGCATGCTGGGGTAGCGGGACATCAGGTCGATCATCGCGTCGATGGCGGTGACCACCGTGTCCCAGGGGTCTTCGATCTCTGTGGCGCGTTCTAGGGCTTCGATCATGCGGGCTGCTTGTCGGTGGTAGATGGTGGCGATGAGGTCGTTGCGGGTGGGGAAGTGTCGGTAGAGGGTGCCGATGCCGAAGCCGAGGTTGTCTACCAGGGTGTGCAGTGAGGCCTCGAGTCCGTGTTCGCCGAAGTAGAGCTCGGCTGCTTGAAGGATTTTTTCCTTGTTCTCTAGTGCGTCTCGGCGGGGCGCGCGTTTGCGCGGTGTGGTGGTCATGGCGGTGATTATCCGCCTTGGGGTGGTGTAGCGCAAACTGTTGGGGATTGCACAGTCCGGTTAATCATGTAGGGTGGCCCTATACACGCTCCGGACCTATAGGTCCGTTTGGTTGAGGGGAAGTTATGTCGTCAGTTTCTGTTGCTCGTCGTCTCTGTGGTGCTGTGATCGCACTGTGTCTGGTGGCACCGTTGTCCGGGGCTGCTGCTGCTGGGCCGGGTGCCGATGCCGTCCCGACCCAGGTGCGGGTGGCCTCTGCTGAAGGTGATGGCATCGACGACGCTGCAGAAGACACCAGCACTGAGGATGGGGCTGTCACCGAGGTTGAAGAGGACCCCGAGCAGAGCGCCGAGGAGGACATTGAGGACTCCGCGGCCGAGGATGGCACCGGTGCTGTAGAGCACGAGGATGATGCGGCAGTCCCCAATGACGAGGACGAGGCTTCTGGAGACGAAGCAGAGGAACCGGAGTCTGAGGAAGAAGACGCCACTGAGTTCCAGGCCGACCGGGACGCCCAGACCAATGAGTCTGAGGATGAGGAGGCCGGGACCACTGAGGAGGAGACCTCGGACCTCACCACTGATGAGGTGAGCAGCACAGCCGTAACTGAGTGGCCCGCCCTGCAGGATGCGGTCACTGAGGCCTGCGACAACGGGGTAGGCGAGGTCACCCTCGGTGAGACCATCACCGCAGACGACGGTGAGAACCTGGCCCTGACCGTGGATTGTGATCTCACTCTTGATCTCAACGGTTTCAACCTGACGGTCGAGAACCCAGGTAACAACAATCCTGCGATCCACGTGCCCGGTGGTTGGGGCGAGGAGGACGATGACGCTCACCTGAGGATCACTGACACCTCCGATGCCGGCAACGGCACCCTGACTGCCATCGGAGGCACCTGGGGTGCGGGGATCGGCGGCCAACTTGGCGGCAGTAGTGACGCGGGGACGGTCATCATCGAGGGTGGCACAGTGTTCGCCGAGGGCGGCAACTATGGCGCGGGGATCGGCGGCGGCAACTTCGATGATGGCGGGGACGTGACTATCACCGGCGGTGAGGTGACTGCCACCGGTGGCCTCGATGCTGCGGGGATCGGTGGCGGCTACCAGGGTGATGGCGGGGACGTGACTATCTCCGGCGGTGA
>NZ_QWLD01000022.1 GCF_003600155.1 Nesterenkonia muleiensis
GTGTGATGGCCGCGGTGATGCGGCCGAGAGCGTGGCGGGGTTTCCCTGCCCGCGGGACCAGCTCAGTCCTCGATGATCAGCGGGTAGACGCCATTTTCATCGTGGACTTCCTTGCCGGTGACCGGAGGGTTGAACACGCAGACCATGCGGGTCTCTTCCTCGATCTCCAAGCGGTGCTTCTCATATCCGTCCAGCAGGTAGAGGAAGCCGTCGGTGACCTCATGCTTCTCGCCGGTCTCGAGATTGGTCAGAGTGCCCTTTCCTGCCACGGTGTAGACCGCCTCCACATGGTTGGCGTACCAGAACTCACTGACCGTGCCGGCCTTGATGTTGGTCTCATGCAGTGAGAAGCCAACTTTCTCCTTGGCCAGGACCATGCGGCGGGAGCGCCAGTTGCCGTGGTGGATGTCGCGGTCTGTGCCGTTGAGGTCGTCGATGTGCAGGGTGTACATCCGTGCTCCTTGGTTGTGGGTCGGAAAACCGACGATTGGGAATACCAGGGCTTAATCCTGCCACGAGTTCAGTGACAGCGTGGTTTCTCAGGACACGGCCGTGGCGCTCAGCTGCTGCCAACCCGATTCTCCACTGCCAACCGGAACCCGCGGTGGCAGCAGGCAAAAGTGTTGGCAGGCGCCGCTGAGGGTGCAGTAAAAGGATGGTTCGGAAGGGGTGGTGGGAGGGCGGCCGCTCAGTGCGGAGGACGAATCCGGGAAGGCTCGCTCATCTGGCCGGTGGCGGCCAGCACGCAGTCCTCCAAGATGTGCATGCCCTTCTGCAGGTCCTCAGAGTCGATGGTCAGCGGCGGCATGAGCTTGACCACTTCGTCCTTCGGGCCAGAGGTCTCCACCAGCATGTTGCGCTTATAGGCCTCAGCGGCGACTTTGCCGGCAGTGTCTGGCTCGGGGAACCAGATGCCGGAGAGGAAACCGCGGCCGCGCACCGTAGCACCCTTGACGTGCTCGGCGATCTTCGCCATCCCGGTGTGCAGCTCCTCGATCTTTCCGGCAAGCTCCTTCTGGAACGCATCATCGGTCCAGAACAGCTCCAGAGCGCGTGCTGCGGTGACGAATGCCAGGTTGTTGCCGCGGAAGGTGCCGTTGTGCTCCCCCGGCTCCCAGACGTCCAGTTCGGGCTTGAACAGGGTCAGGGCCATGGCCAGGCCGTAGCCGGATATCGACTTCGACACGCAGACGATGTCCGGGACGATGCCTGCCTCCTCGAAGCTGAAGAAGGTGCCGGTGCGGCCGCAGCCGGCCTGTACGTCGTCGACGATCAGCAGAATCTTGTGCCGCCGCAGCAGATCGGCCAGCGCCTTCAGCCATTCCATGCGAGCAGCGTTGAGCCCGCCTTCACCTTGAACCGTCTCCACGATCACGGCCGCTGGCTTGTCTACTCCGGAGCCAGAGTCCTCCAGGACCTTCTCCAGCCAGATGAAGTCCGGAATGTCGCCGTCGAAGTAGTCGTCGTAGGGAATCTTGGAGGAGTTGGTCAGCGGGATGCCGGCACCCTTGCGCTTCATGGAGTTTCCGGTGACCGACAGGGCGCCCAGGGTCATGCCGTGGAAGGCATTGGTGAAGGAGAGAATGTGCTGGCGGCCGGTGACCTTGCGAGCCAGCTTGAGCGCAGCCTCCACAGTGTTAGTACCTGTCGGTCCGGGGAACATGACCTTGTAGTCCAGGTTCCGTGGTTCCAGAATGATGCGTTCGAAGGTTTCCAGGAAGCGGCGCTTGGCCGGGGTCTTCATGTCCATCGAGTGGGTGACCCCGGAGTTGGACACATAGTCGACCACCAGGTCGCGCAGCTGTGGATGATTGTGTCCGTAGTTCAGCGCGCCGGCCCCGGCGAAGAAGTCGAGGTAGCGGGAGCCGTCCTCGGTGAACTGGTAGCTGCCTTCGGCCTTCTCGAACATAGCCGGCCAGTTCATGCAGTAGCTGCGTACTTGGGATTCGCGGGTCTCAAAAATATCAGTGGCCATGGTGGCGTCTCTTATCCTCAGTCTCTTGGGGGTCTACAGGGGGAGTTGAATCATCGGTTGAGCGGTTCGACGGTGTACAGATCCTCATCGGCATGAGTCTCACCGGACTCCGAGGGGAAGAGGTCCTGAGTGAACAGCGGACGGCTCTGGATCTCGGTGCCGTGCTCACGCGCCAGGGCAGTGAACAGTGCGATAGATGCTTGGTTATCGGCGGTGATGGTGGTTTCCAGGCGCGCGGCCTGCGTGCGCCCGACCAGCTCGAACAGCATCTTCTTGGCCAGGCCTCGGCCTCTGAAGGTTGAATCCACCGCCACCTGCCAGATGAACAGCGTCTGCGGGTCGGAGGGCTTCAGGTAGCCGGAGATGAATCCGGCAGGTTCGGCCTCCACCTCAGCGATCACGCTGGTGGCGGCGAAGTCCCGAGCCCACAGCAGATAGGCGTACGGGGTGTTGGTGTCCAGCACCCCGGTGCCGTCGGCAAGTCGCCAGAGGTCGGCACCGTCAGCGACTGTGGGGGCACGCAGGATGATCAGCTCGTCGTTTCGGGCAGGGCTATATTCGGCATTCATTACTGACCACACTAGTAAGACATCCCTAGGAATCAAGCGGAGAAGCCCGGAAAGGCGCCCTAAACCCACCTTCGGAGGCATGTTTGAGGTATTCGGCTGGATATTACGACGACGCCGAGGGCTTGCCAGAGCGCGGATGCAGGCAGTGGGGAAGTTTTTGGTGAGGCGATTCAGCCCACCGTAATCCAGCTGTGATTCAGAATTCACCGGAGGGAGGAGTGGCGAAGGACCAACTGCCTAGACCCTGGAGGAGCCCCAGTGTTCACTGGGAGTTTGCCGGAACAGTGGTGACAGGAAGAAGGCTGCGCGGTAGCATCGTGCCTTGTCAGATCCACTTCGGCGAAAGGAGATCCCATGGGACTCGGAGACAAGTTTGACGCCGCGAAAGACAAGGTGGCCGGCTCCACCAAGGAAACCGCCGGCAAGGCCACCGGAGATTCCGAGCTGGAGGGTGAGGGCAAGGCCCAGAACCTTCAGGGCAAGGTGAAGGATGCCGCTGAGTCCGTCAAGGACACGGCCAGCGACGCCAAGGAGCAGGCCAAGGGCTTTGCTGAGAACCTGAAGAAGGACAACTAACAGCTGGCCCGACATTGATGGCGCCGGGAGACTCGCCCAGTGGTGAGCCTCCCGGCGTCGTTGTGTCTGCGCGTCCTCAAGCAACGCTTCTTATCCCCATCAATCAGCAAGAATTCTCAGAGGTCACATAATTCTGACTTACTTTCGCTGAATTCTTGTGATAAGTTATAACCTGTCACTGTTCAACCGAGCCTGTGAAAGGAGGGGCACCATGAAAATCTCAGAGATGAAGAACCCGGACTTTATGCCAGGGCTGTCATGGGGTGCCGCAACAGCGCGCTATATGCCCCTCGGCGTCGGTTTCGTGTCAAGCACCCGGTAAGGCAGAGTCCTCCCGGGACAGCTTATCTCCCCTTTTCGCTGCGCGACCCCTCGTCAGCATTGTCCTTCAAGGCTGCAGACTGACGTCCATCAATTCTTTGATGTCATAAACCAGCAACGTCGCGCGCATGTATTGATGCCCCGTTTTTGGGCAATTTGACCCTAGTCATCTATGCCTTTTTATAGCTTGAGGAAAACTCGTGTCTACATCAACATCCACACCTGACTACGGTGCCATGCAGCGCGCCGCGCTGGCGGTCTCGGCCGTCCTGGCCGCTTGGGCTGAGGCCTCCGCTCGCAGGAAGCGCCTTTCCGCTGCGGCGGGAGAGGGTGCCCGCCACCGCCGCATTCGGCGGCAGCAGGCCGAGCTCCGACGTGAGGCTGCCATCACTGAGCGGCTCCTAATGCCGCGGCAGTTCTGAGCTGCTTCTCGGCCGCCTGCCCTTAGCGTATGTTTCCCCGCAGTGCGGTGATCCACGCGTGGGCGGCCGAGAACGCGGCCTCGGAGACCTCTGGGCCCACCTGCTGCGGCTTCTCATCGGCCCGGGGGTATGAGCCCAGGAAGCGGATCTTCGGCGAGATCCGGTGAACCCCGGCCAGTGCATCGGCAATCCGTTCCTCGCCGATATGCCCCTCCAGGTCCACCGAGAAGTAGTAGTCACCCATGCCGAAGCCGGTGGGGCGAGACTCGATTCGGCACATGTTCACCCCGTTGGTGGCGAAGTGCTCCAGGATCTCCATCAGCCCACCGGGATGATCCTCCGGCAGGGGAATCATCACGGTGGTCTTATCCGCCCCGGTCATCTCCGGCACCGGCCCCGGCTTGGCGGCCCGGACAAACCTGGTCACTGCACCGGTGACGTCCTCAATCTCGGAGGCCAGCACATGCAGCCCCAACTGCTGGGCCACCAGTGGTGCACAGATCGCCGCATCTGCCACCGAAGGGTCCTGCTGCAGGCCGTGGGCGGCAGCCGCAGTCGAGGAGGCCGGCACGAACTCGGCGTGCGGCACCGTCGCCTCAGCCCATCTGCGCACCTGGGCCCAGCCGTGAGAATGTGTGGCGATCGAGCGCACGGTCTCCAGCGGCCTCGGCTCAGCAGAGACCAGAACAAAGGTGATCGGCACCAGGGCTTCGGCGGTGATGTGCAGATGATGGGCCACCGAGACGGCGTCGAGGGTGGCGGTGACCCCGCCCTCCACCGAGTTCTCGATGGGCACCACCGCGGCATCGGCGTCGTCGTCCTCCACCATGGTCAGCGCCGAAAGGACAGAGCCTGTGGGCAGGCGCTGGGCCGTTTCCGCCCCGGGCATCTGCAGCAGGGCGGCTTCGGTGAAGGTCCCCGGGGGACCCAGATAGGAGTACCTCACAGGATTCGTGGCTCCTCACCGCTGCTGGACTCCAACGGCTTGCCAGCGGTGATCCAGGAGTCGTATCCGCCTGCCACGAAGAACGCCGAGTAGCCCTGTGCGGTCAGCCAGCCGGCGATCTGCACGCTGCGACCGCCGGTGCGGCAGATCACGTAGTAATCTTCGTCAGGATCCAGCTCCGTCTCGAAGCGGGTAGGGATCTCCTCCACCGGAATATGGACCGCAGCAGGGGCGTGGCCGGGTTCGAACTCATAGGCTTCGCGCACATCAAGCAGGGCGGCGCCGGCGGGCACCTCCGCCGCAGGAACTGTCTCTACATCGGCCATGGCTCCACATTATCCTCAAGAAACCGCTCCGCGCCTGCGTGAGCAGGGTTGATTCCATAGAGTGGTCCTATGGACCAGGTTGCAGGTGTGCCCAGAATCCCCCAGACGGCAGGCCCCAGCTCAGGGCGCACCACCGACCTGTCGATGGCCGATTTCCGAGCAGCCACCGCTGCCCAGTGGAGGTATTCGGTCCTCACCGGGGAGGTCTCCTGTGTGGAGCTGACCACCACAGCGCTCACCGCAGCGGCCACCATGAGCGGGTTGGGCGCATTCCTCCACCTGGACCCCGAGTTCGCCCTGGCCCGGGCAGAGCTTCAGGACGCTACGCTGAGGATGCTCAGAGAACGAACGACGCCGCAGCTGCTGGCAGAGACCTCACCATTGGTGGGTCTGCCCACCGCCTTCAAAGACCTGGTGCCGGTGGCCGGTCTGCCGCTGACGTGGGGCACGGCGGCCCTGCCGGCCACAGTGCCCGCTGCCGATGCGCCGCTGGCCCGCACCGTACACCGGGCCGGAGGCATCAGCATCGGCAAGACCCAAGTGCCGGAGTTCGGGCTTCCCTGCTACAGCGAGAACCAGCTCGCAGAGCCCGCCCGCAACCCCTTGGCCCTGACCCGCACCGCAGGCGGATCCAGCGGAGGCGGCGCAGCCGCAGTGGCGGCCGGGATGCTCCCCTTCGCGCCCGGAAACGACGGCGGGGGCTCGGTGCGTATCCCTGCCGCAGCCTGCGGTCTGGTGGGGCTGAAGCCGGGCAGGGGCAGGGTTCCCGACGACGCGGCCTCCGCCTCGGTGCGCAACCTTGTCGTCTCAGGCCCGATGGCCACCAGCGCTGAGGATGCGGCCCTGCTCTTCGACGTCATGGCCAAACAGGGCCGTTTCGCCCAGTCCGCGGTGCACAGCGCACTGGACCGGGGACTGGCCCCGCTGCAGGTGGGGGTGACCACGGATTCGCCGTTCTCCCCCGACCTGGAGATCGTGCTGGCCGAGGAGGCGATGCTGGCACTGGAGGAGGGGATCTCCGCGCTGACCGGGCTCGGCCACCGTGTACAGGGCGCGGAGAACGCACATTTCTCCCGCGGCGGCGCAGAACAGTTCTGGACCCGGAACTACCACCAGAACTTCCAGGCACTGTGGACCGCAGGGTTGGCCGAGCGGGGTTTCACCGACGCCCAAGTGGAGCAGATGACGCCGCTGACGCAGTACTTTGTGGAGCTGTCCCAGCACCGCCGGCAGCAGCAGACCGATGCGTCCATCGCCGCCCTCCAAGAATTCTCCAACCACGCTGAGGACCTCTTCGGTCCCTGTGATGTGCTGATGACGCCGATGCTGGCCTGCGCGCCACCGGAGCTGGGCTGGTTCTCAGCCCTGGAGCCGGCGGAGAACTATGTGGAGCAGTGCCGGTTCACCCCATACAGCTCAGTGGTCAATGTCCTGGGCCTGCCGGCGATCAATGTTCCAGTGCACACCAGCTCCGATGGGCTGAGCTGGTCGGTCCAGCTGATCGGCAGGTTCGGCTCCGAGGAGCGGCTGCTGGCGCTGGCGGCGACGATGATGAGCAACTGACTGAAGCCGCTAGCTCTCCGGGTGCTCCAGCACGCTGGGGGACACACCGTTGACCACCAATGAGCCGGGGTCTACCTGCGCCGAGACGCTGACCACCTCGCCGACCGCGTCGCCGTCGATCTGGAAAGGCATCGGCCCGGCCATGGTGAGCCTGGCGACGCGGGCCTGACGCACCTTCATCACTGGAATGTCGGCGGAGAAGCGCAGGACGGTTTTGGACACCACCCGCGCCCAGTCCAGGGCGTGGCGCGGGGTGAAGAGGGCAACGTCCATATGCCCGTCGTCGAACATGGCCTCCGGGATCAGCCTGATTCCGGCCTGCAGCGTGCCGCAGTTGGCCAGCAGCACCGAACGGACCCGGAAGGTCTCCGGGTCGGCGTCGTCGAGCTTCACCCCTACGGTCTTGCGGGCGCCCAGCACATGCCGGAGTCCGGCCTCGCCGTAGGCCAGCCAGCCTGCCCGTGCCTTGAGCACCTCACGGGTGTCAGCCATGACCTCGGCGTCCAGGCCGCCTCCGGCAATGACCAGGCTGATCTCCTGATCGGTGCGTCCGCCGCTGCGCTGCAGCCGAAGGTCCAGAGTGTCCACGGGGTGAGGTGCGCCGTGGATCGCCTCTGAGGCGCAGGCGGCCAGGTCTTGGTAGGGCAGGCCGATGTTGCGGGCGAAGAGGTTGCCGGTGCCCAGCGGGACGATGCCCATGGCCACCTCGGTGCCGACCAGGCGGGCGGCCACTGCGCGCAGAGTGCCGTCACCGCCTGCGGCGATCACCACATCGCACCCGGCCTCCACTGCGCGATCAGTCATCGACAGACCAGAATCCTCAGGTGTGGTGGGCTCGATGAGCGGGGCTGGCATGCCGGCACGCTCGCAGGCCTGACGGACCAGCGCGACGGCCTGGTCGGCGTTCTCCTTGCTCGCGTTGACCACCACGCCGATCAGCCGGTCCACTGGAAGCTTGGGATGCGCGGCAACCGAGGCGGTCACTTCAGCGCGCTGTTCAAGCTCGGTGACCTGCCGCTTCAGCGCCCTCACCCGTCGGCCCAGACGCAGAATGACCACCAGCAGCCCGACGGCGAGCCCCAGCCCGACGGCGATCACCCACCAGTAGCCCTCTTCTGTCATGTACAGGAGCTTATCTGTGTTGATGGCGGCGGCGGGTGAACCCCGCTCGCTTCTCGGCCGCGAGCTGCGCGCCGTCCTTCAAGGGGCTGAGGCGCGCGCGGAGGTGAGAGCGTACTAGGCTAAGCACTGTGATTGACATCAAGGACCTCATCGCTGACCCTGAGAAATACCGAGCCAGCCAGCGTGACCGTGGGGCCGAGGAATCAGCTGTGGATGTTCTCATCGAGGCCTCTGAGGCCCGCACTGCGGCGATCACCCGGTTTGAGAGCCTACGTGCTGAGCAGAAGGCGCAGGGCAAGAAGGTCGCCAAGGCCCAGGGCGAGGAGAAGCAGACGCTGCTTGAGCAGGTCAAGCAGCTTGCCGCCGAGGTGAAGGCTGCTGAGGCCCAGGCCGATAATGCTGCCGAACGGCTGCGTGCCGTTCAGGCCTCCTTCCCCAACCTCATCCACGACGGCGTTCCGGCCGGCGGGGAGGATGACTTCATCATCCTGCGTACAGAGGGTGCCGTGCGGGACTTCGCTGCCGAAGGGTTCGAGCCCAAGGACCACCTGGAACTGGCCGAGCTGCTCGGAGCGGTCGATATGCAGCGCGGGGCCAAGGTCTCCGGTTCCAGGTTCTACTTCCTCACCGGCATCGGGGCCAGGCTTGAGCTGGCGATGATGCAGATGGGCCTCGACCAGGCTCTGGAGGCCGGCTTCACCCCGATGATCACTCCTACTCTGGTGCGCCCGGAGGCGATGGCCGGCACCGGGTATTTGGAGGCGCATGACGACGTCTACCACCTCGAGCGCGACGATATGTACCTCGTCGGCACCTCAGAGGTAGCCCTGGCCGGTTACCACGCAGATGAGATTCTTGACCTCTCCGACGGTCCTGCCCGGTACGCCGGATGGTCCACCTGCTACCGGCGTGAGGCCGGCTCACACGGCAAGGACACTCGCGGTATCCTCCGGGTCCACCAGTTCAACAAACTGGAGATGTTCGTCTACTGCGCGGCGGAGGAGTCCAAGGCCGAGCACGAGCGGCTGCTTGGCTGGGAGGAGCAGATGCTGGCGAAGATGGAGCTGCCCTACCGGGTGATCGACACCGCCGCCGGGGATCTGGGGCTCTCCGCCGCCCGGAAGTTCGACTGCGAGGCCTGGGTTCCCACCCAGGGCACCTACCGCGAGCTGACCTCCACCTCAGACACCACCACCTTTCAGGCCCGCCGGCTCAACATTCGTGAGCGTACGGTGAGAGCCGATGGCGGCAAGGGCCCCACCCGGCCGGTGGCCATGCTCAACGGCACCCTGGCCACCACCCGGTGGATCGTGGCCATCCTGGAAAATCACCAGCAGGCCGACGGCTCGGTCCGGGTGCCGCAGGCGCTGCGCCCCTACCTCGGCGGCCTGGAGGTCATCGAGCCGAAGTAGCGGCTGTCCAGCAGGCTCTCAGGTACTGCTCACCTTGGCTCGATAGTAAAGAGTCCATGACTCTTCAACAGTGCTCAGGACGCGGCATAAGGCCAGCCTCATCTTCCTGGCGCGGCTTGTTCTGAGTAACTAAGATTTAGCTATGACGCCGACAGAGCGCCGGCGCATCATTTCAAGCAGAAGGAGTGTTGAGATGACTAAGACTGCTGACTACACCGTTCCCGGCCTCGGCAAGGACAACGGCGAGGAGATCGCCGGACTGCTGCAGGACAGGCTGCATGCCCTCAACGATCTGCACCTGGTGCTCAAGCATGTGCACTGGAATGTGGTGGGCCCGAACTTCATCGCTGTTCACGAGATGCTGGACCCGCAGACCGAGACAGTCCGGGGGTTCGCCGATGATGTCGCGGAGCGCATCGCTACCCTGGGCACAGCACCTTCGGGACTTTCCGGTGAGCTGGTCACTGAGCGTTCCTGGAAGGACTATCCGCTGTTCAAGGCCAGTGTGGAGGACCATCTGAGCGAGCTGGACAAGGTCTACACCGGTGTCATCGAGGATCACCGCGAGGTGCTCGCCAAGACCGGTCAGATCGATCCGATCACCGAGGATATCCTCATCGGTCAGGTCAAGGACCTTGAGCTATTCCAGTGGTTCATCCGCAGCCACCTGGAGAAAGTTTCCTGACGTGGCCCACACAGATGCTTCGCATCTGCGCGGGGCCCAGACGTCAGGAGCCTCCCGCCTGATTCTCTGAGATCACGACGACGCCCGGGCCGGGTGGTGGATCATCCCCACCAGTCCGGGCGTCCTGCTGCGTGCGAGGTGAGCATGGCCGGGATGGAGCCTGCAGTATGCGAAGGTTATCGGTGTTTACCGCCAGTTTCGGCGCTGATCCGGTAGTCGGGCAGAGGGAGTTGTGCCGAGCGCGTCAAACACGGTAACGAGTGCGCGGCGAACTGGCCAGTCTCGGTAGGTTGATAGGCATGAGCGAAACGACCACACCGAAACAGCACCTGCAGGCGCGCTGGGGCGCGGACCCCGGCTTTGTCCCAAAGGAGTGGAACACCACATTGGAGACGATCGTCTCCCACCGCTCAGTGCGGCAGTGGCAGGACCGCGAGGTCACCGAGAACCAGATCCGCACCATCGCAGCGGCCGCGCAGTCCGGATCCTCCAGCTCCAATAAGCAGGTGGTCTCTGTGGTGGCGGTCCGCGACCCAGTGAAGAAGCAAGCGCTGGGTGAAGTCGGCGGACCCCATCAAGCCCCCCACATCTCCACCGCGCCGGTGGTGCTGGTCTGGCTGATCGATACCTCCCGGATCCGTGCTGCGGTGAGGAAGGCCCAGCTGGAGAAGCCCAAGGTGGAGTACACCGGGGCCGAATACCTGGATGAGGTGTTGGTAGGTGCCTGTGATATTGGCATCAACGCCCAGAACGCCGTCATCGCAGCACGTTCGCTGGGATTGGGCACCTGCTACCTGGGCTCGTTGCGCAACGATGCCGAGTGTGTCGGCGAGATCCTGGGCACACCTGAGCATGTGGTGCCATTCGTCGGCCTGGAGATCGGGCACCCGGACCCGCAGGAGCCGGCCGGCATCAAGCCGCGGATCCCCCAGAGTGCCTATCTGCACTGGGACGCCTACGACGCCGCGGCCGCCACTGACGTCGCCGACTATGACCAGATCCTGGCCGACTACTTCGCCCAGTACGGCAAACCCAGCTCCTGGACCTCAGGGCTGGTCTCCCGGGTCGGGCCCAAGGCGGTCAAGGTGCGCAAGCGCCACTTCCTGCGCCAGGTCTTCGAACGCGCCGGCTTCGGCCTCAGATGAAACCACCTGCGCACCGGATCACCGTCGCAGCGCCAGGTACACCAGCAGTGCGGAGACCGTGATCCCAGGCCAGATCATCAGTGTGGTGACGATGCCCAGAGTGGAGCCGGAGAGTCCTCCGAGAAGACCTGCGATGGGCACCATACCCATGGTCAGCGTCCGCCGTGCGGTGGAGATCCGCGCGAAGTGCGACTCCGGCATGATCGAGGCCGCCCACCCCATGGTCGCCACACTGGCCGCCACCACGGCGAAACCCCACAGCACACTGTGTGCGAAGACCAGACCCACCGCGGCAGGGTAGGGGGAGAACGCTGCGAGCACGTAGAACGACGCCGCCAGAATCTGCCCGCAGGTACCGGCCACCATCAGCTGGGGAGCCTCCCAGCGGCGCATCAGCCAGGGCCCCCACAGAGCTCCGAGCAGCCCGCCGACCGCTCCGGCACTGACGGCGGCGCCGAAGAGCGCCGGGCTCAGGTTCAACACCTCCAGCAGGAAAATCACCTCCACCGCAGCGCCGAACCCCAGGGCGGCATTGGTTCCGGCGACCAGCAGAGTGACCGCCAGCAGCTGGGGAAGGGCGACCAGCTCCCGGAATCCTGAGGTGAGTGTGCCCCAGAACCCTCCCTTCTGGGCAGGCGAGGTCCCGGCGTCGTTCTCTGCTGCTTCGGTATTTGGCGCCATGCTACCCCGGTGCTCCACCGGGCTCAGGGCGATCAGGGCGATCCCGAGTAATGCGATGCTGAGGCCGATCAGCACTGGTACCCCCATGGCAGTGATCACCAGGCCCGCGGCGGCTGGGACGATGATGCGCACTGTCTCGTCCACCGAGGCGATTCGGGAGACGTACCCGGAGATACCGGCGGCTCTGGCTTCGCCGTATTCGACAAGCCGAGGGGCCAACGCCTGACGAGAGGCCTCGATGGCGGTGGTGCAGACCCCGGTCAGCGTGACGACCACCATGCCCAGCCAGATGGTCAGCACACCGGTGATCTGGAGTGCGAGCAGAATGCTGATGAGCAGGATGAGCGCTGCCTGGGAGAGCCGGAGAATTCTCAGTGGGTGCGTGCGGTCAACCAGAACACCTATAGGGACCGCCAGCAGCAGGAAGGCCGCTGAGCCCAGGGCATTGATGATGCCCATCTGATAGGCAGCTGCACCGAGAAGAGAGACGAACAGGACATCGGTGGCGACCTCGAGGGTGGAGGCAGAGACCGCGCCGGAGCCGTTGGAGGCCATCAGTGCGCGCCGTTGGGAGGGCAGGGAGGTCAAGGGTGTTCTGCTTTCATGTTCAGAAATCGGAGGTGAACACGGCCAGACGCAATGGGCGGGGAAGGCAGTGAGAGCTGAAGCCAGTGCCGGTGATGAGCGTTGGCCGACCGCAGGGCGTGTCAGTCGGCTGGTCTAAATCCGCATGCAGAACATGAGCCTCACTCTACCTCTTAGAGTCCCTCCAGGGCGTTGAGGCCCAGGAACAATCCCAGCAGGAAGAGGATCAGGGCGATGGTTCCGTGGGCATGGCGGCTCAGAAAGCCCTCCAACCGTGAGAGCGGACCCTCGACCAGCCGGTGGGCAACGATCCGTCCGGCCAGCAGAACCACAGCTGGCATGATCATCACCGCGCAGTAGAACAGAATCATCAATGCCGAGCCTGGCAGCTCCGGGGCGGTGGCCGCCACCAGTCCGATGCCTGCCAGATAGGGCAGAAGGGTGGCAATCTCCATACCCACCGCAGCCAGCGCAAGTGCTAGAAGAGGAACGACGCCGCCCTGCGCCCCTTCACCGACCGCCCGGTTGCGGAACCGGCTCACCCGGTCAGCGGAGCGTCGCGCGGCCTCGCGCTTGCGCTTCTTCGCCTTGCCGGCCTTTGTCATGGGATCGAGCCGCAAGCTGTACCAGATCAACCCGGCGGCCAGCGCGGCCTGGCCCAGGAGAAAGGCCTGTGACTCGCGGGCTTGTGCGAACCAGGCGAACAGCTCGTTTCCGAAGAGCGCCAGACCTGCCAGCAGAAGCAGCCCGATGACCGCGTAGGCTCCGGCCACCACACCCAGGTAGACCAGCACCCGGCCGGCGTGCAGCCGCCCCGGTGCCATCAGAAGCCACACTGGTATCAGTAGGGTGCCGAAGCTGGTGGAGTCGATCAGCGCCAATACCATCAGAACTCCCAGCAGCGCTAGGGTTCCCTCCGGTCCGCCATCCAGCCAGTCGGCGGCGACGTCCGCACCGCCGACTGCGCTCGCTGCGACCGCATGAAGTCCTGTCATGTCCTGATCATCCCGCCGGTTCTCCGGTGAGCGCATCGGCCTAAAGATGGAACCGAGAGCCTGTCAGCTGCTCACCTGCCACCTTTGGCGGAGGCCGGAGCTGCCGGGACTGTGGTCGAATGGCTGTGTGAAGCAGAACTACCGCGCGCATCTGCATTCGGTGGGCTACCTTGCGCTGGCCCTGGTGACCATTGTCGCCGGCTGGGCGGGCCCAACGGAGCTGCCGTGGTGGGAAACAGTGGGCATGGAGCCTGCGGTGTGGTGGCATGTGTTCACGCTGGCAGCCATGTCTGGCGCACTTCTGGTCAAACTCCGTCGCCCCACGCTCGCTCTGGTGTGGGGTGCACTCTGCGTGGTGGCGGACCTCAGCTTCGGCATCAACATCGGGCTTCTCATCTGCCTGACCGATCTCATCTACAGCCACGGGATCAGGGCTTCGGCGCGCCGGGCCCGAGTGGTCAATATGAGCCTCATCGGGGTGGTTGCTGCGGTGACTCTGGCAGTGACCGTGGTGGACACCGGCCTGCCGGTGATCAGCGTGCTTCTGTCCAGCACTGCAGTGCTGCTGGTTCCCTGCTGGTGGTCGGCGGAGGTGCGCCGCGGGTATCCTGCCCTGGTAGAGGATCAGGTCCGGAAGAATCTCGAGCAGGAGCGCCATGCTGAGCTCCTTGCCCAGCACAAGCGGCGCAGAACGGCCGCCATCGAGTCCGAACGCCGCCGGATGGCCCGCGAACTCCATGATGTGGTCTCCGCACAGGTCTCCGCGGTCGCCCTGACCTCGGGTGCAGTGCTCAACGCCGAGGCTGACTCCCAGCGCGACCGTGAAGCGTTGAAGAGCATCCGCTCTACCAGCCTCACCGCGTTGGAGGATCTGCGCCAGATGGTCCAGATGCTGCGCGCCACAGGCCCTGAGGACGCCGCCGCCGCCGAGCTGCTCACCGACACCACCTGGGATCAGGTGCTCGAGCAGGCGCGGGGACGAGGGCTGGAGGTGTCTGTGCACGGCACGCTGCCGAATGATCTCCCTGCGGCAGTGCGAGCGGTGCTGCTGCGCATACTGCAAGAGTCTTTGAGCAACGCGCACCGTCACGGCATCGGTGGCGCCGATGTGCGGTTGCAGAACAGGAACGGACAGATTGAGCTTCAGGTGGGGTCAATGCTGCCAAAGGGTCCTTCCCTGTCTCAGGAGACTGGCACGGGTAGCGGGTTGGCGGTCATGGCGGAGCGGGTGAACAGCGTCGGGGGCCGTCTCACTGCAGGTGAGTGCTCAGGCCGGTGGATGGTCCGTGCCGAACTGCCCAGCGGCAGCGTCTCCGAGAGGAGTGAGAGAAGATGAGTGCTGAAGAACACGAGCGGGTCACCACGGTGCTTCTTGCCGATGACCACCCCAGTGTGCGCGCCGGACTCCGCCTGCTGCTGGAGACCGCGGACCGGATTGAGGTGCTGGGCGAAGCTGCTGACGGCCAGGCCGCCGTCCAGCAGGTGCGGGCGCTGGCCCCCGATGTGGTGCTGATGGATGCTCGTATGCCCGGCACTGACGGGATTGCTGCCACTCGACGGATCGTGGCAGAGACGGACACCGAGGTGCTGATGCTGACCACCTTCGACCTCGACGAGGTCGTCTTCGGTGCGCTGCAGGCCGGCGCGGCGGGGTTCCTGCTGAAGTCCGCAGAACCCAGCGATCTCATCCAGGCCATTCACCGGGTAGCGGCCGGCGACGGCGTCGTGGCTCCTGAGGTGACCAGGAAGGTGCTTCAGAGGTTCGCCCAAACCTCCGGGGCAGAACCTGCTGAGGGCAGCGGCCAGACTGAACCTCCGCAGCACCAGCAGCTGAGCGAGCTGACCCCGCGCGAGCAGGAGGTGCTGGCGGCCCTGGGGCGTGGGCTCGGCAACTCACAGATCGCCCAGGAGCTTTTCGTGGCCGAGGCCACGGTGAAGTCGCATGTCTCCAGTCTGCTGGCCAAGCTGCACCTGACCTCCCGTATGCAGGCGGCTGTTCTAGCCCGTCAAGCCGGGCTGGACGTTTAGCAGAAGCGTTCTGCTGGTCTAGGCTCGTGGGCATGGCTACTGTCATCCTGGTACGGCACGGCCGCAGCACCGCCAACGCCGACGGCGTCCTGGCTGGCCGAGCTGCGGGCGTCACGCTCGATGAGATCGGACACAGTCAGGCGGCGCATACCGGTGACCGGCTGGCGGTGGTGCCGCTGGTGGGCCTGGTCGCCAGTCCTTTGGAACGCTGCCGGCAGACATCGCAGGCGATCCTTGATCGTCAAGCAGGTTCCCCTGCGATGTCGGTCGATACCGGAATCACCGAATGTGACTACGGCCAGTGGCAGGGTCGCAGGCTTGCGGATCTGTCCAAGGAAGACTTGTGGTCGGTGGTGCTCAGGCAGCCGTCGGCCGCCGTTTTCCCCGGAGGGGAGTCACTGGCCGCGATGCAGGCCAGGGCGGTGGCTGCGATCCGTCGACACGATGCGGTGTTCGAGTCCCAGCACGGGCCGGGGGCGGTATGGGCGGCGGTGAGCCATGGCGACATCATCAAGGCGGTTCTGGCTGATGCGTTCGGCATGCATCTGGACCTTTTCCAGCGTATCCACGTCAATCCCGCCTCGGCATCGATCGTGCGCTACACGGCCGCACAGCCCCACGTGGTGTCCACCAACACTGATGCAGGCGACCTGTCCTGGCTCCGGGAGACCGAGAGTGCAAACAAGGACACGACGACCAGCGCGCAGATCGGTGGTGGAGCGGGCCCCACGGCCCCACCACCGGCCGCTCTCTCCTAAAATAGACACATGCCCACCATCACCCACGGATTCGACTGGCCCGACCGGTTCGTCGTCGGCACGGTAGGCCCTCCCGGGTCTCGCACGTTCTATCTCCAGGTGCGCGCCAGGACCGAGATCCTCAGTGTCGCCCTCGAGAAGCAGCAGTCGGCGGCCCTCGCCGAAGGGATCGACGAGGTTCTCGGGGAGCTGATGGCCCAGGAGGGCAACCCGTTCAGCGTCCCGTCTCAGACGCCGGAAGGGCTCATCGACAACGAGCCGCTGGAACAACCGGTCCAGGAGCAGTTCCGGGTCGGGGCGCTGAGCCTGGGCTGGGACCCCTCGACCGCACAGATCGTCATCGAGGCAGTGCCCGTTCAGGAGGCGGACACCGAGGAACCGGCCCACACCGGGGCGGAACCGGAGGAAGTCCTGGTTGTCCGGATTCCGGTAGGTGCGGCACGTGCCTTCGCCAAGCGAACCCGCGAGGTGGTGGAGGCAGGGCGTCCCCTCTGTCCGCTCTGCCACCTGCCGATGGACTCATCCGCCCACGTCTGTGAACCACCCGACGAGTTCCGGTGACGCTGACACGCCCTGACGATGCCGTCAACGGTGAGCTCGTGGTGGAAGCCCGGATCATGTCGGCGTCGAACATGACCTTCATCGGCCGCATCGGTGAGGCCAAGGTCGTCTACAAGCCTGTGGCCGGTGAACAGCCTTTATGGGACTTCCCCGACGGCACCCTTGCCCGGCGGGAGGTGGCCGCCTATGCGCTCTCGGAGTCGCTGGGCTGGAACGTGGTCCCGCCCACCTGGCTGAGTGACGGACCGTTCGGGATCGGTATGGTGCAGCGGTGGCGAGACCGTGACGCGGACCAGGAAGCTGTCGCACTGGTCGGCATCGAAGACCTGCCTGCTGAGGGATGGTGCCATATCTTCGACGGCCTGGACGCGCAGGAGAACCCGGTGTCGCTGATCCACGAGGATTCGCCGGCGCTGCGGCGAATGGCAGTGTTCGACGTCATCGTGAACAACGCCGACCGCAAGGGCGGCCACGTGCTGGCGATGCCCGACGGGCACCGCCACGGAGTAGACCACGGACTGACTTTCCACACCGAGTACAAGCTGCGCACCGTCCTGTGGGGATGGCTCGGCGATGACCTTCACGCCTCCGAGCTGGAAGGGGTCGAAGGAGTCTGCTGCGCCCTGGGCGGCGAACTCGGCGACACCCTTGCTGAGCTGCTCAGCGACGAGGAGATCACCGCGTTGGCCATGCGCTGCGATCTGCTGCTGAGCACCGCACGGTTCCCTGCCCCTGATGGGGAGATGCCTGCGATTCCCTGGCCACCGTTCTGAGGACACCATGTTCGGGGAAAGCTACCAGAGGCAACCGATTCTATCGGGGTCGCCGTTGTCGCCGAACGCCTCACCGGACCCATCGCGCGGGCGCGGTGAGCGTGGGTGTGGACCGGAGATGACAGGAGCGCTCAGGGCCTCTCGGTGAAGAGATGCTGACGCTGGGCGTAGCGCTCGCGGACGAACCGGGTGGGCTCGGCGGTGAAGCTGGTGACCCGTGAGGCCGTCCACTGCGGGGCAGTGTCTGATCCGGCGAGCACCCACGCCGCCTGAAGGGCCGCGCCGTCGGCAACGTATTCGCCGGGCTCGGGCACCAGGATCTCACGCTCGAAGATGGCCGGGGCGATCTGCTGCACCGCCGGGTTCTTGGCGGCCCCGCCGATCAGCTGGATCGAGTTCACCGGCACGCCCATACCGGTCATCGCCTCCAGTCCTTCGGCCAACAGGCAGAGCAGGCCCTCCACGGCGGCCCGGGCCACATCGTGGGGGTTCATCGAGGCCAGCGAGAGCCCCACGAAGGATCCGGTGGCATGAGGGAGGTTGGGAGTCCGCTCCCCCTCCAGGTAGGGGATCATGGTCAAGCCGTTCGCACCGGGTTCGGCGGCCAGGGCCAGCTCGGCCAGCTGATCGTGGTCCACACCCAGCATCCTGCAGGCGCCGTCGAGCACCCGGGAGCCGTTGAGGGTCACCGCCAGCGGCAGGAACTCCCCGGTGGCTGAGGCGAAGCCGGTGATCATCCCGGTGGGATCCTGCACCGGCAGCGGGGATGTCGCGGCCACCACCCCTGAGGTGCCGATGGAGACCGACACGTCTCCGGTGCCCATGCCGATGCCCAGTGCGCCCATGGCATTGTCCCCGCCGCCGGGGCCCAGGACCAGGCCGCCCCAGCCTCGGGCTGGGTCTCCGGTGCCCACCGCCTGGTTGGCCGATGCCACCCTGGGCAGAACGATCTGGCGGGCCTGGTCCTCGCGGATCCGCAGCGCTGCCGCCAGCAGATCGTGGCGGTACTGGCCAGCAACAGTGTCGTAGTAGCCGGTGCCGGAGACCTCGGAGCGGTCGGTGATCAGATCAGCCACGTTCCTCGAGCCGGAGATCTTCCAGGTCAGCCAGTCATGGGGAAGGGCGACGGCGGCCACCCGCCGGGCATTCTCCGGTTCGGCGTCGGCCAGCCAGCGCAGCTTGGTCACTGTCAGCGAGGGTACTGGCACTGAGCCGACCATCCGCGCCCAGGCCGCCTTGCCGGCGACCTCGCCCCCGTACTCGTCGATCAGCTGTGCGGCGGCTTCAGCGGAGCGGGTGTCGTTCCACAGCAGTGCATCGCGGATCACCTGGCCGCGTGCGTCCAGGGCCACCATGCCGTGCTGCTGGCCGCCCACTGCTGCGGCGGCGACGTCGTTCAACCCTCCTGCGGCTTCGACGGCCTCCAGGAAGGCGTCCCACCACGCCTGAGGGTTCACCTCGGTGCCCTCCGGGTGCTTGGCGGAGCCGGAGCGGACCAGAGCGCCGGTCTCAGCGTCCCGGATCACCACCTTGCAGGACTGGGTGGATGAGTCGATACCAGCCACAAGCGTTGCCACGGATTCTCCTAAGGGTGCAGGCGCAGGGTCACGCGAAAAGTCTAGTGGGTCAGGTCACGCTGACGCCCGGCGCTGTCCTGACGAACCCTCTCTGACATCCGGGTCCCGGGCAAACCTGAAGCGTGTGTGCGGGCAGCTTCAGGGACCGAGCAGGGTTTCCCCGCGGACGGAACCTGCGCTGTCAGCCGATCAGGTGCCTGAGGGCCAGCTGGTTGAGCTTCACGAAGCCATAGTCACGCTCAGCGGCCTTCTCGGCGTCGAACTCCTCGTAGACGGAGGTGTCGGCTAGGAAGTCGCTGAGCGACTCACCGGGGGCCAGAGTGGGCTGAGCCAGTTCGAAGATCCCGGAAGCCTCAAAGGCAGCCTGAACCTCGGGGTCAGCACGGTAGGCCTTGGCCTTATCGGCCAGCAGGGTCACCATCTCTGTGTTGGCCTTGGCCGAATCCCAGATGCCTTGGACGTAGTCGGTGCGGGAGGGCTTGTAGTCGAAGTGCAGCCAGCCGTCATAGGCCGGCCCGCCGTTGGGGAACCCATTGACCAGCAGATCGATGGTGAAGAACGCGCTGGTGAGGTCGCCGTGGCCGAAGACCAGGTCCTGGTCGTATTTGATCGAGCGCTGACCGTTGAGGTCGATGTGGAAGAGCTTGCCGGCCCACAAGGCCTGGGCGATGCCGTGGGTGAAGTTCAACCCGGCCATCTGTTCGTGCCCGGTCTCGGGGTTCAGGCCCACGATGTCCCCGTGCTCCAGCTGCGCGATCATGCCCAGGGCGTGGCCGATGGTCGGCAGCAGGATGTCGCCGCGGGGCTCGTTGGGCTTCGGCTCCAGGGCGACCTTGAGGTCGTAGCCCTTGTCCTTGATGTACCCGGCAACGGTGTCGATGCCCTCGGCGTAGCGGTCGTGGGCGGCATTGAGATCCTTGGCGTTGTCGTACTCGGAGCCTTCGCGCCCGCCCCACATCACGAAGGTCTCTGCCCCGAACTCTGC
This sequence comes from Nesterenkonia muleiensis, assembly GCF_003600155.1. Taxonomy (GTDB): domain Bacteria; phylum Actinomycetota; class Actinomycetes; order Actinomycetales; family Micrococcaceae; genus Nesterenkonia; species Nesterenkonia muleiensis. The sequence goes on from NZ_QWLD01000022.1 coordinate 20,006, forward strand.
GGCCCGGTCCACATTGCGCAGCAGCTTGCTCAGGCCGAACCGGCGCACCGAGCGGTCGTTGGAGGTCAGGCCGCCGTCCTTGAACACCGGGTGGGAGAAGGTGTTGGTGGTGATCATCTCCACCTTCAGGCCGACCTGGTCGGCAACCTCTTTGAACGTGGCGAAGTACTTCTCCCGTTCGGCGTCATCGGTGCCGAAGGGAGCGACGTCGTCGTCGTGGAACGTCACACCGGAGGCGCCTGCCTCCTTGAGCTTGGGCAGGTACTCCCAGGGTTCGAAGGCGGGGCGGGAGGCCTCGCCGAACTGGTCGCGGGCGGTCCATCCCACAGTCCAGAGGCCGAAGGAGAGCTTGTAATCAGCTGGCGTCGAGGCCATGGGGTTCCTCCATGGAGATAGGTCGGGGATATATGTCGCACCAGACTGCGAAGGCAGCCATGGTGATGTGCGACTCATTTTGTTTCTAGGTGAAACATAATAGCAGTGGGGGCTAAGATCAAGTCTGTGATGTGGAACGGTTCTGGTTCACTGGCGCGCCTGGGGAGGCGATCGCTGACCCGTGGCCTGGTCACCGGCGGCAGCGGCACCGGTCCCCTGAGTGACAACAGCCCGCACGACGCTCGGCGCGACGTCCTGGGTCCGCGCCGTGTTGACCGCCCACCGCACCAGAAAGCTCTGCGGCCCGGGGCCCGTCAGGAGACTCTGCGTGAGGCCAATCTGTTGCTGATCACCGAGGAGATCTTCGCCTCCTCCGCACCGCTCTCCCGTGCCGACCTCTCGGTCCGCACCGGGATGACCAGGTCTACGGTCTCCCGGCTGGTCGACGATCTTCTGGCGGCAGGTATCGTCCGGGAGGACTCACCGGTCATCGGGCCCGCCCGCGGCCGGCCGGCGGTGCCGCTGAGGCCGGCGCGGAAGACTCTGGCCGGACTCGGCGTGGAGGTCAACGTCGGCTTCATGGGTGCCAGGGTCCTGGACCTCACCGGAAGCGTATTGGCCGAAGCGATCGTCGAGGCCGACTACCGGGACTCTGACCCGGTGCAGGTGCTGCACGCAGCCGGTGAGCTGGCGGTGCAGGTGGCTGAGCAGGCCGTCTCAGCCGGGGCCCGGGTGGTCGGCACAGTGCTGGCCCTGCCGGGTTTGGTGGCCTCGGACGGGCGCTCGCTGCTGCTGGCCCCGAACCTCGGCTGGAAAGATGTCGATGTGGTGGAGCTGCTCTGTGCCTCAGTGGGGCGGGCGGCGTTCGGTCACTTCGTCACCGTGGTCAACGAGGCCAAGCTCGCCGCGCTCGCGGTGGCTCAGGAGCTCACCGAGGCCGACGGGCAGGAGCAGACCTTCCTCTACATCTCTGCACAGATGGGCATCGGCTCCGCTGTGGTCATCGACGGCGTGGTGGAGGCCGGACCGCACGGCTGGGCGGGGGAGCTCGGTCATATGCCGGTGGAGCCCTCGGGGCCTGAGTGCAATTGCGGATCCAGCGGCTGCCTGGAGGTCTACGCCGGTAAGCACGCCCTGCTGAAAGCTGCTGGCCTCGGCCCTGCGGCCACCGCCGGGGACCTTATGCAGCGGGTGCAGACCCCTGGCCATGGCGCCGGAGACCCTTCTGAGGCCGTGGCGCGTGCCGGATGGGCTCTGGGGGTGGCGCTCTCTGGTGCGATGAACGTGTTGGACGTCCACGACATCGTGCTCGGGGGTGAGTTCGGGCCGCTCACCGAGATACTGCGCCCGCTGATCGAGGAGCAGCTGAGCCGCCGTGTGCTGGCCTCTCCCTGGGCGGAGTTCCGGGTGCGGGAATCGGGGATCGGATTGGCGCCGGCCACCACCGGCGCAGCGATGCGTGCACTGCGCGCAGTGGTGGAGGCGCCCCAGGCCTGGGTACCCGCTAGATAACGGTGCTGGGCAGCCTCAGCAGGCGACAAACCATGCCCACCTCAGGGGTGCTCGGCGTCTTGCCGGACAGCCCTGAGGTGGGCATGGTCGCTGTTCAGTGGTGACCGGTGTGGTCAGCGGCCGAGCCGCTGACCACACCGAGTATTCCTCCGAGGGATCAGGCCTCGAAGCTGCTGCGGCGGCGGACCATGGCCAGCACGCCGAACCCGATGGCCAGCAGTACCAGGGCGCCGAGGCCCACCAGCCCGATGGTGGCACCGGTCTGTGCCAGGCCCCCGGGCTGCTGCTTGGTGTCATCGTCCGGTTCCTCGGCAGGGCCGGGATCAGCGGCGACCACGGTCAGCGTGGTGCTGGCGGTGATGCCGGAGTCACCGGTGGCGGTGAACTCGTAGTCTCCGGGTTCCTGGTCTTCCGGGATGGTGACTGTGCCGGAGACGCTGCCCTCGGCGTCAGCCTCGAATGTGCCCAGCGTGGGGTTGAGGGTCACCGTGACCTGATCCTCGGCGTCAAAGCCGCTGGCCTCGAAGTCAACCTCTCCGCCTGCGGCGATCTCGGAGACGCTGAGGGTGATCTCGGCGTCTCCGACCTGATCGTCATCGCCGTCCTGGTCCTCGTCATCATCGGAGGGCGGGGTGGTGGCGTCGTCGCTCGGGCTCGGGGACGGCGCCGGGTCATCGTCATCGCCTGAGGGCGGGGTGCTGGCATCATCAGACGGGCTCGGGCTCGGTGCCGGTTCGGTGGGCTCGGGCTCGGTCGGCTCATCCGTCGGCTCCGGCTCCTCGGGATCCACCGGTGCGGGCGGGTCCACAGTGCCGCCACCATCGAAGTCATCACCGGTGATGGAGAAGACATCCACGACGCCGGCGTTCGAGAAGTTCGAGACCCACAGGTCCCGGCTGACCGGGTCGATGCCGATGTTGATGGCATTGCCGGAGGTCGGCAGCACCAGCTGCGGCTCGAAGTCCTCGGTGTCGTAGACCACGACTTCACGGTCTCCGAGGTTGGCCGAGTAGAGCAGGCCGCGCTCGCCGTCGATGCTCACGGAGTTGGTGGAGCCGGTCTCAATCACCTCGATGGCCTCTCCGTAGTTCGAGGAGGCAGGGTCACCGTCGACCACGGTGATCGTCTCGTCGTTCCACGCTGAGACGTAGACCCGCTTGTCCACCGGATCGTAGGTGGGGCGAGCATTGAGGCCCACGGTGGCATCGAGCTCGGTCACAGCACCGGCGTTGGCCTGCTGGGACTCGGTCTTGCTCGTGCTGGTGGGATCAGACTCCTCCACGGCATCGCCGTCGATGACCCACAGGGAACCGTCGCCAGCGCCCATGGTGCCCACGTAGATGTTGTTGTGATCCGCATCCACGTCGACCCCGACGACGCCCAGCGGCGTCTGGTCGGCCGTCTTGGGGATGGCCACCTGGGCCACGACCGCGTCAAGGCCACGTTTGGTGGTGTCCAGCACGGTGATGTACCCGTGACGGGCATCGGGCCCGGAGACGCTTCCGAAGCGCCCATCACCGAGGTTGGTCACATAGGCCCGGTTGGTCTCCGGGTTGACCGCGACACGACGCGGGCCGTCGAAGACGGGTTCATCGTCCTCATAGGCCCAGATGCGGTCACCATCAGTGGGCTCGCCCTGGTCCGCGGAGTAGAGCACGACGCCGCCGCCGTAGCCGTAGTCCGCGTATCCGTTGCGCTGACGTGCGGTGGTGGTGATCACCGAGTTGCTGCTGGTGTCCACCGCCACCCCGTAGGGCCCGAAGTGTGTCCGGATGGTGGAGAGTGAGGTGACGTCCTCACCAGCTTCTGACCAGTCGAGGGGATCGCTCTCCGTCCCCGACCCGTCATTGAGGGTCAGCCCGGTGAAATCGTGGTTGCGGACCAGCTCCTTGGAGTCCACGTCGAACTCGACCAGTTTCGAGCTGGACTCGCGAACGGTGATCTCCCCGTCCTCGCCTCTGGTCTCCTGACGCCACTGGGTGTCAGCTAGGTAGACGCTGCGATTCACCTCGTCGAGGGCCAGCTGGTAGCCGTTGTTCACGCCGGTGTCCAGGCGATCGACCTCGTAGTCGAGGTCCGATTCGATCATCGCCGGGGCCTCACCGGTGATGGTCACGGTGCCCGCCGCGCCGCCGCGGGCGACGTCGTTCTCGCCCAGCGAGCCGGTCAGGAGGATGATCTCGTGCTCACTGCCGGTCTGCCAGGGCTCTTCCAGATCAGAGTTGTAGGGGGTCGGGAAGTCGAGGGAAACATCGAAGCTTCCGTCCTCGTCAGCTTCGATGATCTCCCATACCCCGTCCAGCCCGTCGGCCAGCGGATGCGGAGTCACCTCCGGGGTCGGGCCGCCGTCGCCGTCCAGGCGCACGGCGATCACCGAGCCGGCGTCGCCGTCGAAGTTCACCCAGCCCTCGCCGCGGATATCCAGTGACTCGCCATATTCCCACTGTTCGGGAATCCACACCTCGGCACCGTCGTTGTATGCGCGGGTCGGCTCCTCGACATCGTCTTCCTCATCATCGTCGGCCTCGTAGTCGAAGCTCCAGGAGGTGACGGCATCCTCAGTCAGCACGTAGTCCGCGGCAGCCTCTGCGGTGATCTCCAGGGTCCCGCCCTCCGGGATCTCCACCTGGCCCTGGTGGCTGTAGGTCACGCCCTCGACCTCAGGAACTGTGACGGTGTTGCCCTCACGGGCCGGCTCCTGCGGACTGACTGCAGTGAGCTCCTCCTCCTCGGCCGCCACCACGGTGAACTCGGCGTGGGGGTTGCGGATGACGTCGTTGTCGCCCAGCGAGCCGCTGAGGACGCGCACCAGGTGCTCGGTCTCGGCATCCCAGTCCTGCGGGTCGATGTCCGAGTTGTCCTCATCGGGGAACGGAATGCTCACCTCCCAGCTGCCGTCGTCTTCGGCCTCGAAGATCGCATGCAGCCGGGTGTCTGCGGTCGGCTCGCCGGTCACCGGGTTGATGACCTCCCGAGTGGTGTTCACCGCACCGGGAGCAGGGGCGTCCAGCAGGACCGCTCCCACAGAGGGGCTCTCACCGTCCTGGCCGAACCAGTTCTCTCCGGAGATGACGATCTCCTCGCCGTGCTCCACCTCGGTGGGGGCGATGAGCACAGCACCGTCAGGAGTCTCGACGCTCTGGGTCTCCGCGTGGGCCGCCGACGCCATGACGCCGACCAGGCCGCTGGAGAAGAGTGTGGCGGCCAGCCCGGAGGCCAGAACCCTTCGCATTCTTTGCGGCCGCGGGCTGCGATGGCGCTGGGGAGGCGCCGGTACAAGCGTGTCCATGCACAGCTTCTTTCTCTCAAGGTTGAGTAGTTCGACATATCCAGGGATCCTGGATCAGGACTTAGCATAGCCTTAGTATGAGCAGATAAATCAAGACTGTGACGCAAAAAAGTCACAAATGGTTCACATAATGAGGTTCGACGGTGGCCAGATGATGGATAAATACCTGTTGATATGCGGATCTCACGATTGCCGCGTGTCATGCGATGTTGACGAGGTGCAACTCACTCAAGCAGGGTAATAAGCGACATTTATCTCATGAAAACCCTCGTACAGCCGATCCAGTGATACATATCACGCTCTGCTTCGTGCGAGAATTTGACGTAACATCAGTCATGAATATGCCATCAGATGACTATTAGGCTCTACTTAGTAGTTTCCTTTAGGCGCTTTTTGTTCTCATTGACGTATGATCGGGGGTCACCTTGGGCATCAGCCGACGCCTGACACGACTGACCGCTGCCATGGCAGCAGCGTCGGTCCTTGCGCTGTCGGCATGCGGCGGCAGCGCGGAGCTCGCGGCTGGCGGTGCGGAGCCTGATTCCGTCGGCGGCACCCGCGTCGTCGTCGATGTCGAAGGCACAGAGGTCGAGGTCCCGGAGGCTCCGCGCCGTGTGGTGACGCTCAGTGAGCCGACCCTGGACGGAGTGCTGGCGTTGGGGCTGGAGCCGATCGGGACGGTCACCGGACGCGGCCAGGCCACAGTGCCGGCATATCTTCAGGACGTGGCCGGTGACCTCCCGGTCCTCGGCAGTGTGGCCCAGCCCAACTTCGAGGCTATCGGCGCCGCAGGGCCGGACCTGATCCTGGTGGACGGCACCTCGGTCAACAACAACCCGGATGTGATCGCCGCACTGCGGGAGATCGCCCCGGTCGTCTACACCGGATATGCCGGAGGCGACTGGAGACTCAACTTCGGCCTGACCGCCGAGGCTCTGGGGAAGGAAGACCAAGCAGAAGAGATCATCGCTGACTACGACGAGCGCGCCGCAGCGATCGCCGCAGAGCTTGAACCGGAGTACGGAGACAAGACGTTCAGCATTGTCCGCTGGCAGGGCGGCGGGGCTGCCACCATCCTTCAGGAACTTCCGCCTGGAGCAGCCCTTGAGGACCTCGGACTGGCGCGGCCGCCCAGTCAGGACATGCGCGGCCGCGGACACTCCAACCCGGTCTCCCTGGAGAACCTAGAGGAGATCGACGCTGACTACATGTTCTTCGGAACCCTCGGCGGCTCCAGCGTGGACAACCCGCAGGCAGGGGGGTCCGCTGATGTTGAGGAGGCCGAGTCGGCTCTTCAGACCGCTGTCGAGACCCCCGGCTTCAGCCAGCTCAAGGCCTATCAGGAGGGCAATATCATCCCGGTGGACGGCTCGGCATGGACTTCCACCGGTGGCCCGCTGCTGATGACCCGCATTATTGAAGACGTCCGGGAGGAACTCCTCAGATGACAGCCAACGCACCGGTCCCGCACAGGACGTCGAGGCTGCAGCGCCTGCTGACGCTGCTGGTCACCACACTGCTGCTGATCTCGGCGTCAGCGGTCGCAGCCGGACCGGTCCACGCACAGCAGATCGCCGACGCCCTGGGCAGCGATGCGGTCCTGACCGGACCCGAGGAGGTGGAGTACGGCGAGGCGATTCAGATCTCCGGAACCGGCTTCCTCACCTCCGACGGGGAGCCCTCGGTGATGACCGTGCTGCTCGACGCGAGGTTCTCCGGGGATCCGGACACCGTCTACACCACACGCGATGTCCTCAACCCGGTCACTGTTGAGAGCGACGGCGACAAGCGGCTGCACGCGGTGGTGGAGGCAGCGGCCGACGGCAGTTGGGAGGCCACCATCCCGTTCCCCACTGCGGAGAACTCCACCGCCGGAGCCGGCACCCCGGCGTGGACTCCCGGCAGCAGCCATGAGATCCGTGTGCTCACCGGCAGCTACCGGACCGGGGACCAGATCCGGAGTATGCCCCTGGAGTTCACGATCAGCGGCGGCGACGGCCAGCAGCCGGGCGAAGGCCCCGATCCAGATGAGAGCCCCGAGCCCAGCGATCCGGCTCAGACTCCTGAACCCGGTGAGACCCCCCAGCCCGGAGCCCCGGAGTGGCCGCATGTCACCGTCACCCACGGCTCCGGCGCCGTTGCCCACATCGAACGGGACGTGGGTCTGGCCGAGGGTGAGACGCTGCGGATCCGCGGGCAGGGATGGACGAACCAGGAGCGCACCAGTGGCTCCACCATCGCCATCAAGCTCAACTCCTCACAGACCGCACAGTACACCCGCGACGGCAACGACGTCGTCGTCCACCCCTCCGCCGGAGGTGATGACACCATCTGGGCGCTGCTGGCCCCGCAGAATCCAGAGGACCACCAGTACGTCTTCGAGATCGACGACGACGGGTCCTTCGACATCGAGCTCCCGGCTCCGGAGGTGCTCAGCGCCGGTCAGTACCTGAGCGTCCTGTTCCAGTCCGGACTGTTTCAGCCCGGTGACGTCACCCGGGCCGTGACCTCTGAGCCGCTGGTGGTCGGCGGAGTCCCCTTTGCCGATGAGACCGGGCTGGAGGCGGAGGTCACCTGCGTGCCCTCGGCAGGCCAGCCGACAGTGGAGATCGAGAATCCTGCCGCTGGCTTCGGGGAGGAGCTCATCGTCCACGGGCGCGGCTGGTGCCACCCGGAGGACGATCGCGGAGCCTCCGTGCTGGCCATCAAGATCGACGAGGGTGCCTACAGCCGGCTCGATGACTCTCTGCACCAGAACCGGACTATCTGGTACATCGTCAACGACGCCGACCCCGCCACCGGGGACTGGACCGCCCGTATCGACCTGCCCGACGGCACCGCCGCCACCTCCGACCCTGCTCTCCCCGAAGGCGCCCACACCCTGCGGCTGCTCACCGGCTCGCTCAAGCCCGGCGATGCGCCCCGGACGGTCCTCTCCGAAGAGTTCGTCATAGGTCAGTACCAGCCGCTGGGCCCGCCGGAGCCGCCTGAGTACGGCCAGGACCTCACCGAGGACGCCCAGGGGCCGGTCAGCATCACCCAGTCCGCCCGTTACATCGACGTGACCATTCCCGGTGCCCAGGACGGAGACTGGATCTACCTGATGGGCTTCGCCGAGGACGGTTCGCCGCGCACCTGGTGGGGCGGGACTTGGTTCCAGGTGGAGGACCAGCGGGTGCGGGCACCACTGGCCGAGACCGTGATGCCGCTTCCTGAGGAGCCGACTAAGCTCGCAGTGCTTTCCGGGAACCAGGGTGAGGCGGGACTGCTGCTGGGCTGGAAGTGGATCCATGGATCCTCGGTCCAGGGACCACCGGACTCAGCACCGAGCGGAGACGGGGCGCCTACACGCAGCGATGAGTCCAGCACCGGCTCATCGCAGCCACGGAATCAGGTGCGCAGCACAACAGACTCATCCCCCGGCCGGCAGCCGGGGACCGGCTACGGAGAAACCCAGCACTACGGAATCGTGCAGAGCCCGCTGCAGAATCTTGGGCAGCCACTCGCGCAGCAGACCTCATGGCACCAGGCACCTGGAGAATGGGTCCAGGAGCAGTGGGCGCCGGAGCTCGAGCAGCAGCCGGGTGCCCCTACAGCGGACCCGGCGCCGCCCCACGAGGAAGACCTCACCGAGGAGACCGCCGGAGAGCTCACCGTGTGGCTGGAGGACCAGGAGCTTGTTCTCCAGTTCCCCGGGGCAGACTCTGGCGACTGGCTCTTCCTCCACCTCTTCCCAGGCGCTCAGCCGCTGGGCTGGATCGAGGTCGACGACGAGCACCAGGTCCGCATCGATGTGACCGGAATGCCGCCGGGGGAGTTCCGCTTCTCCGTGCAGGACCGTGAGGGGGAGCTGATCGGTTGGGCGGAGCTCATCCACGAGGAGCACCAGGAGACCGGCACTGAACAGACCGCCGGCTCTGTGCTGTCACCACCAGAGACCGACGATCAGCCCGGGCAACAGCAGCAGGCCCCAGCAGTGTCATCGGGAGGGCTTCTGGGCCATAGCGACTGGGTGCTGATCTCACTGGGCGCCGGGGCTCTCTTCGGCGTTGCCCTGGCGATGTTCCTCACCGGCCGACGAATACAGACGGCATAAAGGAGACGTGTCATGATCGCAGCAATCAGCAGAACCCTGGCAGGTCTGGCCGCACTCGTTCTGGCCTGCCTGATCGCCACCGCACCGGCACAGTCCATCCCGCCGGACGGTGCGGGTCCGGACACCCCGGGAACCTCCTCCACCACCAGCCCCACCAGCGGCCTGCGACCCGGCGACACGCTGAACTTCCGGGTGAGCGGCTTTCCCGGCGGAGAGACCCTTTACATCAAGATCGACGACGGTCTGAACTGCTCCCAGGCCGCAGTGCACGGGGCTTGTGTCTACCATCAGCAGGCGATCCCCGCATCCGGCACTGTCAGCGGCTCCATCGTGCTGCCCCATGACATCAGCCCGGGCCAGCACTGGCTGCGCTTTCTGGCCTCGGAGGAGATGCGGGACAGCGGCGGCTCTGTCATCGGCACCCAGGGGTACACGTTGCGCGGACAGAACTTCACCGTCGCCTCCGGCTCGCAGGGTTCAGGAGGATCCTCCTCGAACGGAGGGTCCGGCAACGGCTCATCCTCCGGGGGCGGTTCCAGCAGCAGCGGCGGTGGAGGCGGCAGCTCATCCTCCGGTGGCGGAAACACGATCAGCACCACCCCCGGCGGACAGGGCGGGGGCCAGCTGAACGGTGCCTCCGGGAACACCGTCAACATCTCACCGGACATGCAGCAGCCCGACGGCGGATCCGCGGAAGCGGGTCAGGTCCAGGACGGTGTCCTCGACCAGGAGCAGGGCGAGGGTGCGCTTGCCGGGGAGGCTCTGGAGGTGGACTGGTCAAGCCACGAGAACGACGACGTTGACACCGATCAGGACGAAACGGACAGTGGCGCAGCGGCACAGGCAGCGCAAGAGGCCCGCGAGTTTCTCGACCAGAGCCAGGACACCGAGGACGCTGATGCCCTTGCCGCAGCTCCTTCCGCCGGTACCGGCGGTTTTCCCTGGATCGGCGTTCTGGTACTCACAGTTCTGCTCGGCGCAGGAGGGCTTATCGTGGCGACGATGGTGCAGCGCCGCCGTGCTGAAGCATGACCACCGCAGTTCGGGTGGCGTGGCTTGCGGCCGCGCTGAGCCTCACCCTGCTGCTCTGCGCGCTGAGCATCTCCATCGGTTCGCGCAGCATAGCGGTCCTCGATGTCTGGGGGTTCCTGCTGCGGCCTGAGGAGACGGCAGAGGCAGCCGTGGTCACCCAGCTGCGGGTGCCGCGGACGCTGATCGCCGTGGTCGTCGGCGCCGCACTTGCGGTGGCGGGGTCGCTGATGCAGTCCCTGACCCGGAATCCGCTGGCCGACCCAGGAATTCTGGGTATCAACGCCGGGGCCTCGCTGGCGGTGGTGATCGCGGTGGCGGTGACCGGGATCGCCTCGATCATGTTCTACATGTGGTTCGCCTTCCTCGGCGCCGCGGCCGCCGCGGTCGGGGTCTACCTGCTGGGCAGTGGCCGCCGCCGCACGGCCACACCGGCCCGGTTGGCCCTGGCCGGTGTGGCGATCACCGCTGCCCTGACGGCCCTGGTGCAGACCATCATTCTCACCAACCAGGAGGCATTCAACGAGTTTCGCTTCTGGACAGCCGGATCGCTGGAGGGCCGGGGCCTGGAGATCACCGGCGCCGCGGCGCCGTTCGTGGCGGCGGGACTGTTGCTGGCACTGCTGCTGGCCCCGGCGCTCAACGCCCTGGCCCTCGGCGAGCAGACCGGGGCGGCTCTCGGGGTGAGGGTCCGGCGCACCCGGGCGCTGACGTTTCTTGCGGTGACGCTGCTCTGCGGAGCAGGCACCGCCGCGGTCGGCCCCATCGCCTTCGTCGGACTCGGGGTCCCCTTCCTCGCCCGGGCCGCTGTGGGCCCAGATCAGCGCTGGTCCGTGCCGCTGTGTCTGCTCCTGGGCCCGGCCATGCTGCTGGCCGCTGACGTGGCCGGTCGGGTGGTGATCGCACCCCAGGAGGTGCAGGCCGGGATCATCACCGCTCTGGTGGGAGCCCCGCTGTTTATCACGATCGTGCGCCGTCGCAGGATTGAGGCACTGTGAGCGCCTCCTCGAAGGCCACTCCCGTTGGGACCGTTTCACATCCTGGCCAAGGCCGTAGCCGGCGCCATGTGGTGCTCCGCGCCTCGGGCCGATCGCTGAAGGTCGAACGCCGCACCCTGAGCGTCTGCGCGGTGATGCTGGCGGTCTGTGCCGGGTTGGGCACCGCGGGTCTGCTGCTGGGTGACTATCCGCTGACGGTCAGGCAGGTGATCGGCTATCTCTTCGGCGATCACACCGACCCCCTGGCGGGGTTCTTTGTCCGGGAGCAGCGGCTGCCGCGGGTTCTGCTGGCAGTTCTGGTCGGCGCGGCGCTGGGCGTGTCCGGCCAGGTCTTCCAGTCACTGTCCGGGAACCCGTTGGGCAGTCCTGACATCATCGGATTCACCACCGGCTCGGCGACCGGAGCGGTGCTGCAGATCATTGTCTTCGACGCCGGGCCCGCAGGGGCCGCCGGAGGAGCTCTGCTCGGCGGTTTCGCCACTGCTCTGGTGGTGTATCTGCTGGCCCACCGCGGCGGGGTCAGCGGTCTGCGGCTGGTGCTGGTGGGCATCGGCATCGGTCTGATGCTCGGGGCTCTGAACACACTGCTGGTGGCCCGGGCCTCCCTGGTCGCTGCCCAGACCGCCGCGCAATGGCTGGCCGGCTCGCTCAATGCCACCACGTGGTCGCAGGTCGGGCTCGTCTCAGCCGCGCTTGTCCTGCTGCTTCCGATGGCGCTGGTGCGCGGACGCACTCTCACCGCTATGACCCTGGGGGACGCTTCGGCGGCGGCGCTAGGCATCCGGCCAGAGCGCCAGCGGCTGGTCCTGGTGGTCTGCGGCGTCGCGCTTGTCGCGGTGGCCACTGCCGCCTGCGGCCCCATCGCGTTCATCGCGCTGGCCGCCCCGCAGCTGGCCCGCCGCCTCACCCGGTCATCAGGTGCCGGTCTGCTGCCTGCGGCCCTGATGGGTGCCTGTCTGGTGCTCGGCAGCGACATTCTGGCCCAGCGGCTCTTCGCCCCCACCCAGCTCGCCGTGGGAGTGGTCTCCGGCACTCTGGGCGGCATCTATCTGATCTGGCTGCTTGCTATGGAAAGGAGCCGACTGTGACAGCTGCGGAGATGCCGACTCACCAGGCCCGACTCGCCGCTCGGAGACTGAGCGTGGGATATGACTCGCGGAAGGTCCTGGACGGTATCGCGGTGGAGATTCCCAACAACACGTTCAGCGTGATCGTGGGCCCCAACGCCTGCGGGAAATCGACCTTGGTGAAAGCACTGGCCCGGGTGCTGCGGATCCAGTCAGGGGAGGTGCTGCTGGATGGCTCGCCGCTGTCCCAGTACACGCCCAAGGAGGTCGCCCGCCGGCTGGGCATGCTTCCCCAGGCGCCTCACGTCCCGGACGGGATTCTGGTGGAGGATCTCGTGGCCCGCGGGCGGTATCCGCATCAGGGTCTGTTCCGCCAGTGGAGCCAGGAGGACGCCGACGCGGTCGACACCGCGTTGCGCAGGGCGCGTGTTGAGCAGCTGCGCGACCGGCTGCTCACCGAACTCTCCGGAGGCCAGCGGCAGCGGGTGTGGATCGCGATGGCGCTGGCCCAGATGACCCCGTTGCTGCTGCTGGATGAGCCGACCACCTTCCTCGACATCTCCCACCAGGTGGAGGTGCTCAATCTCTGCCGGCGTCTGCAGCGGGAGGGAACCACCGTAGTGGCTGTCCTCCACGACCTGAACCTCGCCTTCCGCTACGCCGACCATGTGATCGTGATGCGCAGCGGGGGCATCGTTGCCCAAGGCCCCCCCCGGGAGGTGATCTCCGCGGAGCTGATCGAGAAGGTCTTCGACCTCTCCTGCCGGATCATCGAGGATCCGGAGACCGGCACCCCGCTGGTCATCCCCCAAAACCCTGACACTGCGGCGAAGGGAAGCTGATGACCCTCCACCGCCCCGGGGCGAGGAACACCCTGCGCCGCCCACCCAAGCTGCCCCGGCCTGAGCCTGCCCCCCGGGTACCAGTACCGGCGCTGCCGAAGAACCACCGCACCCAGCCCTGGCCGCTGATCAGCGAGAACCACGACGACGCCGGGGCCGGGACCGCCACTGTCACCTTCCTCTACGAATCCCGCCGCGCCAAGACTGTCCTCCTGTTCGTCAACCGGCTCACCGATGAAAGAGACATCACCCGCAGCGAGATGGAGTACTTCGGTGACGGGCTGTGGGCACTCAGCTACCGCATGGACACCGACTGGCGGGCCAGCTACGCCTTCCTGGAGCACACCGGCTGCGGGGAACCCCCGTGGCGGACCGAGACGGACCAGCGCACCCTCCGCACCCTCCTGGACTCCGGCCGGTGCGATCCCCGAAACCAGCTGACCTGTCTGAACTCGGGAGGAACACCGTTCTCTGTGGTCGAACTCCCCGATGCCCCTCCGCAGCCACACCGCATCGAACTCCGGCACCCTAGCCTGCCGCAGAGCGCGGTGATCGCCGCAGAGCACAGTGTCGCCACTGCGTCGGGGCACCGGAGAGTCTGGGCACATCCGGTGGGGCGGCCAGGAGCTGCGGCCCCGCTGGTACTGCTGCTCGACGGCGAAACCTGGTTAACCCATCACCGCTTCCAGCTCAGTCTGGACAGTGCCCGCCAGGCAGGCGAACTCCCCGATCTATGGGCGGTGTTCATCAGCTCCGGCGCCAGGTCCGAGCGCTGGCAGTACCTGGGCCATCATGATGGTGCAGCCCGGGATCTGCCGGAGTCCATCCTGCCCTGGGCCCAACGGACGCTGGAGGCCGGCTACGAGCCGGCCTCCACTGTGGTGACCGGGCACAGTCTCGGAGGTATCAGCGCACTGTGGGCCCTGGCCCAGCACCCGGAGAGCATCGGGGCGGTCCTGGCTCAGTCGCCGTCGGTCTGGACCGACCCCGACGGCGCCTTGGCAGCGCATCTGCAGCAGACTTCCGGGCGCATTCGACTGGAGGTCGGCCGTCAGGAATGGGCCATGGCGGACCAGGTGCGGGAGCTGGCGGATGCGCTGGGCAGCACAGGCGCGCAGGTGGAGTACGCCGAGTTCAACGGAGGGCACGACTTTGCCTGCTGGCGCGGGGGCCTCATTGAGGGGATCACTGCTCTGCTCGCTCCCCGTTGAGGCTGCGCAGCTCAGCGAGCTCTCCGCGCAGTCCGGGATCCTCGGGCACCAGGTCACGGTCCACATGAAAAGCGGCGGCGTGGGCCGCCCCGGGGACGTCCTGCTGCTCGATGGCACGCAGGACAGCCAGATGGTCCTGATGGCGCAGCTCCGGTGAGGCACCGTGCACAATCCGTCCTGAGCTCTTGATCTGACGCAGGGCGGCGATCACGCCTGCGTAGAGGCCGGTCATCAGTTCGTTGCCGGCGGCCTCGAAGATCAGCACATGGAACTCACCGGGGGTCTGGCCGCGCTCCACGTGGGGCAGGGAATCAGCAGCCGCCGTTCCTTCGGCATCACAGGCTGCGCGCAGCGCCGCCAGCTGTTGGTCTGTGCGGCCGACCGCCGCCAGCTGTGCGGCTTCAATCTCCAGGGCGCGCCGGTAGCCCAGCACCTCTTCGACGTTGAAGTAGCTGACATAGTCGGCCAGCACAGAGTTCACGGGGCTGCGGGATCGCACGAAGGTGCCGATCCCGGGCATCGTTTCCAGCATCCCCTGGTGTGCCAGCGAGCGGACAGCCTCACGGACCGTGGACTTGCCGACCCCCAGAGTCTCCATGAGCGTTGCCTCAGTGGGAATCCGTGAGTTCACGGGCCATTCCCCGGAGGCGATTTTTCGGCTCAGGAACTGGTGGGTGCGCCGAGCGATCTGTGAGCCTCCCCGGTGCACCTGGCCTCCCTTTGCCTGACATACAACGAACTGAGCCCCAGTGTAGCGAGCGTGCGGCCCCTTCGTGCGAACCCAGGTGATCTCCAGTGTCCCGGCAGATGAGAGGAGAGCCGGGGATGGCCGGTCAGCTGAGTCTGAGGGCCGGCAGGACGTTACAGCCGAAAGGCCTCCAGCGAATACCCCACCCGATGCCAGGTGCCCGGTTCCAGGGTGATCAGGTCCCTGCCGGAGTTGAACGCGTTGGGCGGGCAGGTCATCGGTTCCACTGCCACTCCGGCGCCGCCAATCGCCTGGCCGGTGTACACCTGTGCCCACGGAGTGTCAGCGATCATCCGGACCATGAAGCCGCTGGGGCCGTGCATCAGCTCCGCGCTCCAGCCGCCCTCCGGGAGGTTGGTGTAGGCGTGGTCGATATTCAGCCCGGCCAGCAGCGGTCCGTCGGTCAGATCCAGATCCCCGGAGACGGCGTGTGATCCCACCACCTTTCCGTTGGCCTTGGTCTTGGCCACAGTGGTGGCGGGCAGGCGCAGCCGGCAGGTTCTCAGCGGGGCGTCCCCAGCGGTGAGATAAGGGTGGAACCCGGCGCCGAAGGGGGCAGTCTCGGCGCCCTCCTCATCGTCCTGGGGAGCGTACCGAGTGCTCAGCGTGGTGGTCAGCCCCAGCTGCCCGGCCACCCGGTAGACCAGCACCGCCTCCAGGCGGAACGGGTACCCTTCGCTGGGCTCGATGACTCCCGCCAGGTGCACCTCGGACTCCCGCTGATACTGAACAGCCAGGTCAACGTCATGGAGCAGCCCATGCAGTGCCGCCCCTGTGGCCTCCTCATTCACCGGCAGCTGATAGGTGGACTCGTCGTACACATAGCTGGCTTTGACCACCCGGTTGGGCCAGGGGGCCAGCACAGCGCCGGCGAAGGCCCCTGCGGTCTGCTCAGCGGGGACGATCAGGTTCTGCGCGCTGCCGGTGACGGGGTCCTGGCTGGTCAGGCTCAGCAGCTGGCCCCCGCGCAGGCTGATCCGGGCAGCGTATCCGCCAGCAACGATGGTGACGGACGGTCTTGATGTGCTCAACGTAGAGCCTCCTCACGTGAATTCTGGATCAACACTAGCTAACCGCGGCGGTTCTGCCCATACGCGCCGGCAGCGCGTCGTCGTACACTGTTCACCCTATGAATACACCACTGGACAGTACACAGACCCACCGGCGCGCGGATTTCGCCGTTCCAGCAGCAGGAGGGGGAGGACATTTCGTCTACGAACCGGGCACAGCCATGGTCTGTCTGGACGTCGACGGCACCGTGGTCAACCACGACGGCCATATGTCGCTTGCGGTCAAGCAGGCCGGCCGCGCAGTCGTCGCCGACGGCCATACGGTGGTCATCGCCACCGGGCGCTCAGTGCCGGCGACCCTTCCGATCGTCGAAGCCCTGGGCATCACCCATGGTTACGCGGTCTGCTCCAACGGGGGAGTGACCCTGCGCATCGATGCCCGCCCGCCTGAGCAGGGAGGGCTGGAGGACGGCTATGAGGTGCTCAGCCAGGAGGTCTTCGACCCGGGGCCCGCGCTCGATGCCCTGGGTGAGCGGCTCTCTACCGCCAGGTATGCGGTGGAGACATCTGCCGGGCACTTTCTGGCCACCGAACGCTTTGACGACATGTCTTTCGGGCTGGTGCCCCAGCCGGTGAGCATCAAGGAGATGAAGCGCGCCGAGGCGGTGCGCCTGGTGGTCAACTCCAGCGAAGCCACCTCCATGGAGTTCTCCCGGGCAGTCAAGGAGATCGGCCTGCAGGGCGTGAGCTATTCGGTCGGATGGTCGGCCTGGATCGACATCGCCGCCGAAGGGGTGACCAAAGGGTCTTCCCTGGAGGAGCTGCGTCAGCGGATCGGTGCCCCGCTGGAGGTCACGGTGGCCTGCGGAGATGGCCGCAACGATATCGAGATGCTCGGCTGGGCCCACCGCGGGGTGGCCATGGGGCAGGCTGTCCAAGAGGTCAAGGACGCCGCCGATGAGATCACCGGCACGGTCGAGGAGGACGGCCTGGTCCCGGTGCTGTCCTCCATCCTGGAGGATTGACCCGAATCCGGCAGTGGGCACCAGGTTCTGGGGGTCTTTCGACCCTGCGTGGAGCTCTTCATACTCCTGTTGGTGATTCATGCCTCCACAGCGGTATGCAGAGACAACGGGAGTATGAACTGTCCTGCTGGAGCGAGGTCAGCGCGGGCGGACAACCGCCGGGATCACCGTAAGTGGTCGGATAGCCCCGCAACGGCCTCCTCGCCCACCAGATCCCCGGGCAGCATCGGCAGGGTCAGCACAGGCACCCGGGGAAGCAGCTTCTCCAGCGTGGCCAGATGAGTCTCCTCCCGCCTGCGCCGGGAAGCCAGGAACGCGCCCTGGTCCTCAGGGGAGAGATGGTTGACGACGACGCCGCCCACCTCGACTCCCAGCCGGTCGAGTTCGTGGAACAGTTCTGCGGACTCCAAGACAGGCACCCGCTCGGCGGTCGCCACAATGACAAAGCTGCAGGCCGAGGCATCGGTGATGAGGCTGCGCAGCCTCTCGAACGCGGTGCGCCTTTGGGTGAGCACCTGACGGATCCGCCGGTCTCGGTTGGCTCCGCGGGAGGAGGCGGGGTCGTCGTCGTTGTCCAGGGCGCGGACGGCCGCACCGAACCTCTCGGCCTTGGTGCGCCGGTTCAGCAGCCCTTCGGTCCATGCCGACATGATCTCCGGCAGTGCCAGCAGCCGGGCGGTATGACCGGAGGGGGCGGTGTCGAAGATGATCAGGTCGTAGTCCCGTTCAGCCAGATCCACCACCTCGGCGATCCGTTCCAGAATCGCTGACTCATGGGTCCCCGGGGACTGGCGGGCCAGCTCCAGATGGGAGTCCACCTGCTTGTGCAGGTGCTCGGGCATGAAGTCGCGCAGAGTGGCCCCGACCTGTTTCAGATGCCGTTCGACGGTGGCAGAAGGGTCGATCTCCACCCCGGCGAGCACGCCTGAGCCCTGGTCATCGGCCAGCAGGACCGGCTCATCCCCCACGCTGCGTCCCCACAGGTGGCCGAGATTGTGCGCAGGATCGGTGGAGACCACCAGCACCCGGCGCCCCGCCCGCGCTTGGTGCAGGCCGACTGCCGAGGAGACGGAGGTTTTCCCCACCCCGCCCTTGCCGCCGATGAACAGCACTCGCCGGTCTGCGGCGAGGTCTAACAGCATGACAGCCCGTCGATGGGGGAGTGATCGAGACCCTGGCGGAGGTGCCAGTGGTGCATCCGGTCCAGCATCTCCGGCAGCAGCTCCAGGGTGGCGCCGGAGGCGGGGTTGGGCACGCCGAGCGCCTCGGAGAGCACCAGCATCATGAACAGGTCCTCCTCGTCGCGCTGGGCTCGGGCGAAGACGCGCCGATAGGGGGCTACGTAGAACTCACGCAGTCCGCGGCTGAGCTGGTTGAACAATGACATGAGCTCCCGTGACATGGTCTCCAGGCTACGGCGGCAGCGCCCCGGCATGCATGTGGAGCGAGCCGGGGCGCCTGGGGCAGCGGGTCACGTGGTGTCCAGGGGGAACTTCTGATCTTCGGTGAGAAGTTCGTCGTCCTCGGGCTCCTTCTTCTCCTTGAACGCCTGTCCCATGGCGATGATCGACTCGACCATGACCCAGACTGCGGCGATGATGATCACCACGTCGATGGCCAGCAGCAGCCACTCGCCGTCGCGGTAGAACCCGCCCAGCTGCACCACCGCCGCTGAACCGGCCATGATCATCACGAATGCCGCTGGCAGCAGCACCGGCAGGTACGGCCGGCCCTTGCGGATGAGCATGATGGTGACAATGGACAGCGTCAGTGCGGCCAGCAGCTGGTTGGTGGTGCCGAACAGCGGCCAGATCAGCATGCCGCCGGAGCCGTCTCCGCCCTGGGAGAAGGTCAGCGCCAGAGCGATGACCACCGTGATCAGCGTGGCGGAGACCGTTCCGAGGCGGAACCCGGCCAGCTGTCCGATCTCCTGGACCACGTACCGCTTGAGCCGGACCCCGGTGTCCATGGTGGTGGCGGCGAAGAGGACGGCCATCGTGGCCAGGATGGTCGCGGAGAGGCTCTCCGGGATACCCAGGCCGTTGTTCACAATGGCGCCGCCGCCCTGCACGAAGACCCCGACGCCGCCGGAGGAGAAGGAGTCGTAGACAGCCTCCCAGTCCGCCAGTGTGCGGAACCCTGCCGCGCAGGCGATGATCGCCCCCAGGGCCAGCAGGCCCTCACCCACGGCTCCGAAGTAGCCGACGAAGCGGGCATCAGTCTCGCGGGCCAGCTGTTTGGAGCTGGTGCCGGAGGAGACTGTGCCGTGGAATCCGGAGATCGCGCCGCAGGCGATGGTCACGAACAGCAGTGGAACGATCGACGGCGTGTCGGCGGGGACGTTGTCGTTCCAGGCTGGAGCGACCAAGGTAGGAGTCGCCAGCATGACTGAGCCGTAGAGAATGCCCAGGCCGATGAACAGCTGGATGCCGTTGATGTAGTCCCGCGGCTGCAGCAGCACCCACACCGGCAGAACCGAGGCGATGGCCGCGTAGACGAAGAGCGTGATGATCCAGAAGCCCTGCGGTGACATGCCGAGGATGCTTTCGGGCAGTTCAACCGGATAGCGGTCACCGAGCAGGATCAGTGCGTAGAGGGCGATGACTCCGGCCACGGTGACCGCCAGCAGGTTCCACTTGAGCCGATAGATGGCCTGGCCCACTAACAGTGCGACCACTAGGGCACCCCAGGTGGGGATGACTGCTCCGGGCTGGTCGACAAGAAGCCCAGAGATCACTACGGCGAAGGCGGCGACGACCATGAGCAGCAGCAGGAAGATGACCACCAGGAACAGGTTCCGCCCCCGGGCGCCGATGTAGCGGCCGGAGAGGGTTCCGATCGACTGTCCCTTATTGCGGACCGAGGCCCACATTGCTCCCAGGTCATGCATGCCGGCCAGGAATACTGTGCCGAGGGTGACCCACAGAAAGGCAGGGAACCATCCCCAAATCACCGCGACGGCGGGCCCCACGATCGGCGCCGCACCGGCCACAGAGGTGAAGTGGTGGCCCCAGAGGATGTACTTATTGGTCGGTACGAAGTCAACCCCGTCGCTGAACTCATGGGAGGGTGTCTTGAACTCAGCGTTGAGCTTGTAGACCTTCTTGGCGAGGAATTTCGAGTAGAGGAAGTAGCCGGCCAGCATCATCGCGACCCCGATGATGGCCAGCACCAGTGAATTCGGTGCGTCCATGGTGGCTCCTGCGAATCGAGAGTGTCAGTGACGCTGGCCACTCGGCGAGCACAGGCGGTCTGCGCCACTGCTGAATTATGCTGCTCATCAGTATATGGGCAGATTGTGACCTGTGTCATACATCACGGGAGTCGGTGTCGTCGTGTGCCAGCCAGTACCAAGGTCGGTGTGATGAGCTGGAGACACCGTGTGGACACAATCTGAAATTCAGGAAGAGTTGCACCTCTCATGACACATCCGAACACCGGCAGCCACCGCGCAGTCGAATCCGTCTATTCGAACGGGCCATCCGCCGTGCAGAACCCGCTGCCACAGGCAAGTATCGCGGAGACCGCGAAGATCCTGGCTGATGTCCAGCTGCCCACTGTCGCCAAAGGCCCCATTATCCGGCGGCCCAGGGTAGTGGCTGTGGTGGAGAGAATGGGGCTTGAGGCCCGAGCGGTCACCCGGATGCAGGACATGGCGAAGAAGTATGGCCAGGGACCGCTGCTGCTGGCGGTGCCCGGCAGGAACATGGCGGTGGTGCTTGACCCGGAGCATGTGCACCGGGTCCTCGAGGGATCCCCAGAGCCTTTTGCCACCGCGGAGACGCTTAAGCGGCACGCGTTGAAGCACTTCGAGCCGAAGGTGGCGCTGACCTCTCACGGCTCCGACCGGGCGCGCCGGCGCGAGACCAATGAGCAGCTGCTGGACCACAGTCACCACATCCACCGGATGGCTGAGCAGTTCATGCCCGCAGTGCGTCAGGAGGCCGCCGAGCTGCTCGAGCGGGTCGATGCTGCCGGGGGCAGGATGGACTATGACATGTATTTCGGTGCGTGGTTCGCACTGGTCAACCGTGTGGTGCTGGGAGACTCCTACCGGGAGGACACGGAACTGGTGGAGCTGATGGAAACCCAGCGAGCCCGGGGGAACTGGGCGTTCTTCCGCCCGGTGGACACCAGCGCCCGCGCAGCGATCCTGACCCGGATCGAGCAGGCTGTGGACGGGGCCGAACCCGGCAGTCTGGCAGCGCTGATGAAGCAGATGGAGTCCAAGGGCGAGATCGACGGGTCCCGGGAGGAGAACATCCAGCAAATCCCGCAGTGGCTCTTCGCCTTCGACCCTGCGGGAATGGCCGGCTACCGGGCGCTTGCGCTGCTGGCGTCCCACCAGGACCGGCTGGATGCTGTCCGCTATCAGATAGCGGATCAGCAGCTCGCCGAGGCGCCGCCGCTTCCGCTGCTGCGCGCCACAGTGCTGGAGTCGCTGCGGCTGTGGGCCACCACCCCGATGATCCTGCGGGAGACCACCCGTGAGGTGGAGTTCGACCACGGGGTCATGCCGGCGGGGACCAGTGTGCTGATCTTTGCGCCGTTCTTCCACCGCGATGATGCCAACCTGGACTTTGCCCACCGCTTCGCCCCGGAGGTGTGGGATCACCAGCGCACCCGTGAAGAGTGGCCGCTGGTGCCGTTCAGCGCAGGCCCCGGAATCTGTCCGGGCCGCCACCTGGTGCTGCTTCTGACTTCCACCTTCATCGCCCAGATCGTGGGGCAGCGCAGCATTGACCTGCTCAGCCACAGCCTCGAGCCGGACAACCTGCCTGTTCTGCTGGACAACTTCTCGCTGAGGTTCCATCTCTCGGGTCGCTGAGCACGCCGCCGAACGCTCCGAGGCGGGGATAGAGTTGCCCCATGAGCGAGTTCCACCTCAATGCTGACGACCCCACGCACACGCTGGATCAGGTGTGGCCGCCGTTCGGGCTGCTGATCGAGTCCCCTCGGCTGATCCTGCGCCAGATCCGCGAGACCGACTTCCCCGGCTACCTTGCGGCAGCATCCTCCGGAATCATGAGGACTGCTCGGAACTCCTTCGCCTCGCCGTGGGATGAGAACTCGCCGGAGAAGATGGCCAAGAATTCGCTGACCTGGCTGTGGTCCAGGCGGGCGTCGATCGGCCCGGACTCCTGGTATCTGATGCTCGCGGTGTTTACTAAGGACGAAGATGGTGGTGAGCGGCAGCTCATCGGCATGCAGGATGTCTGGGGCCAGAAGTGGCGGGTGCTGCGCACGGTGAACTCCGGGTCCTGGATGCGCAGCGACCACCAGGGGAGAGGGCTTGGCAAGGAGATGCGGGCGGCCATGCTGATGTGGGCCTTCGACCACTTCGGCGCCGAGTACGCGGAATCCGGTGCCTACGACTGGAACGAGGCGAGTCTCGGTGTCTCGAAGTCTTTGGGATACTTCCAGTCCGGCACTACACGTGTCACCGATGCACACGGCAAGCAGCCAGAGTGGGAGATCCAGCTGCGTCTGCCCAAGAATGACTTCCTCCGTCCCAGCTGGACGGTACAGGTCCAAGGCAACGACCTGCTCAAGGACTTCATGCTGCTCTCCGACCGACACCTCTCCGAAGCGAATGATGAAGAGAACGACGACGACGCCGGCTGATTCTTGACCCTCACCCTGGTTCAGGGGCTTGGATGACAGTCATGGACGATGACGAGGAGCTACTGACCATCGGGGAGATCGCCCGGGCCTCTGGGCTGAGCATCTCAGCCCTGCGCTTCTACGACCGGCAAGGAGTCTTCCCACCGCGGCATGTCGATCCCGTCTCCGGTTACCGCTGGTATGCGCGCTCGCAGCTCAGCGATGCCAAGCTGCTGGCCAGGCTGCGTCGGATCGGTCTGCCGCTGCCGGAGATCGCCACCATCCTCACCAGGGCGGATGCTGATCTTACCCGCACGGTGCTCGAAGAGCATATCGACGGCCTGGAGGCGGGCCTCGCCGTGGCTCGCAGTGAGGTGAGCACGCTGGGCCGTGAGCTCGGGGTGGAGATTCCTCCGGCGGCAGCTGGGCAGGAACGCTTCCGGGCTTCGCTCAGCAGCACCGATCTGCTGGCGGGGCTGCGCACAGTCCGCCATGCCGTCGGTGATGATCCTGATCTGCCCTCAATCCACGGGATCCACCTGGTGGTCGTCAACCGGGGACTGCGGCTCTCGGCCACTGACCGGCACCGGGCAGCGTTCGCCGAGGTACCGGCCAAGAGCACCGGAAGGCTGCGTGCCCTGCTGGCCACCGCTGATGCCGACCAACTGCTGGAACTGGGGAAAGCGTACCCCCGGGCTCAGGTGCTCCTGGCAGACCGGCACCTGACGCTGGTGGACTCCGCGGGTGACTGTGTGCTCGGTGCGCAGCTGCTGGAGACCACTTTCCCAGATCTCAGCCATGCTATCCCTGTGGTCCGCGAGTCAGCGCTGATCACGGCGGAGGAACTCATCGAGGTGCTCAACGAACACCCCAGCACCGGGCTGTGGGCCCTGCATCGCAGCAGCCTCGGCGGTAATGACGGCGACTTACACTGTGGGCCAGAATCTGCGGCGCAGGATTCACCAGGGGCGATTTACGTGGACCGCACCTACCTGGAGGACGCGCTGGCCGGACTCACCAGTACACAGGGCACCGCTCAGCTGCGCTTCGACGTCGACGGGCCGGCCGATCCGGTGGCGATCCGCCGCGCTGAGGAGCTGGGCACCTTCGTGGTGATTCTGCCGGTCATCCCGGGTTGCCGCCGGTGACCGCCGGCGGAACCAGCTTCAGGTCCGATGGCCGCGATCGCTGTGCGCGGCTGAGAGCTCAGCGGGGTGTCCCAGTCGGCGGAACCAGCACCGTACCCGGCGTCTACTGGCTCTGGCTGGCCGGACTGGCCTGGACCAGCATCGGGGCGAATCTGCTGTCCTTCGGCATGGTGTGGACTGCCACCGAGTACAGCGCCACGCTGGCCGGGATCGTCCTGCTGGCGGTCACCGTTCCGCGGGTGACCCTGGGACTCTTCGGAGGCGCTGTGGCCGACCGGATCGGTCCGATCCGGGTCATGCTGGCCTCCGACGTGGTGATGGTCAGCTTCACCGCCGCCGCTGCCGTCGCCGCGTACTTCTTCGGACCGCACCCTATGCTGCTGATCGGTGCGGCCCTGGTGTTGGGAACTGCCGACGCGTTCTACCTGCCGGCAGCGGGTTCGGTGCCCAAATTCCTGGTCCCAGGAGCCGGGCTTCCCCGGGCCATGGCAGCCCGGCAGATGGTGTTCTACTTCGCCTCGGTGATCGGTCCGGGGCTGGGCGGTGTGGCAGTGACCGCGGCCGGACTCCCGTTGAGCTTTGCTCTCGGTGCGGTCGGCTTCACCGGGATGCTGCTGATTCTCCTGGGTGTTCGCCGTCGAATTCCCACCCGGACCACAGAGGACGATGCCTGTCGGTCGCAGATGCTCGCCCAGATCCGGGACGGGGTCGGTGTCATCCTTACTGAGCCGTTGCTGCGTGCGGTGCTCGTCATGACGTCTGGCTTCGCGCTGTTCGTGCTGCCGCTGACCTCGATCATGGTGCCGGTGCTGGCCCGTGATCGTGGATGGCACGCCGCCTTGGCAGGCACCGCCGCGGGCGCATTCAGCGCCGGAATGGCGGTGCTGGCGGTATGGGTGATGTGGCGCAGCGGCGCACATCGTGCTGGAGCGGCAGCCATCCTCGGAATGGTGCTGACCGGGGGTGGGATCCTCGGCCTGGCTTTCGCGCCCTCCGAACTGCTGGCGATCGCCGCGGTGCTCAGCGCCGGTCTCGGAGCCGGCCTGTTCAGCACGCATATCGGCCCCTTGCTCGTGGCAGCCACCCCGCCTGAGTACACGGCACGGGTGCAGGCTGTCATGATGATCGCCCAGGCCGCACCGATGATGCTCGCAGGCCCGGTCATCGGGGTCATGGCAGATGTGGTGCCGGTGGGCGTCGTCGTTATCCTTTGGGGAGTTGGGGCTGTCACAGTTGCTCTCGGGGCGCTGGTGAGCCGTCCGCTGAGGGCTGCCCGGCGACCCGGCTGAGGTGGGGCACAAAACCTCCATCAGGGTCTAGGATTCATGTCAGACTGACATGAGCTTTCTGCCTAGGAGTTGGATATGACACTCGCACCACTGTATTCACGACTGTCGGCCGAGCTGATCGGCACTTTCGTCCTGGTGCTCGGCGGTGCGGGCACCGCCATCTTCGCCGCCAGCGCCTGGGTGAGCGATGACTTCAACGCCGGGGTCGGTTTCCTGGGCGTCTCACTGGCTTTCGGCCTCTCCGTGCTGGTGGCCGCCTACGCCGTGGGGCATATCTCGGGCGGACACTTCAACCCGGCGGTGACACTGGGTGCATTGCTCGCCGGGCGGATCGACGCCAAATCGGTGCTGCCGTACTGGCTGGCGCAGATCATCGGCGGATCGCTGGCCGCACTGCTGATCTATGTGATGGTCACCCAGCAGGCGGGCGGATACAGCATCAGCGAATCAGGGTTCGCGCTCAACGGTTTCGGTGAGCTCTCACCCTTCGGTTTCTCGCTCGGCGCAGTGCTGCTGGCGGAGTTCGTCCTGACTTTCCTCTTCCTGATCGTCATCCTCGGTGCCACCGACTCCCGGGCACCGGCAGGTTTTGCTCCGATCGCCATCGGCCTGGCGCTGACCCTGATCCACCTGGTCTCCATCCCGATCTCGAACACCTCGGTCAACCCGGCCCGATCACTGGCCGTGGCATGGTTCTCTCCCGAGGCGTTGGGCCAGGTCTGGGTGTTCTTCCTTGCGCCGCTCGCTGGAGCCGCGGTGGCGGGTCTGGTCTACAAGTTCCTCTTCCCCAATACGGAGGATACGGTGCTGGAGAATGAGGACCAGAGCGCCTGAACGCGGTGGTCGGAGGCCGGGCGGGATAGGCTGGATTGGTGACTGAGCAGATTCACGATATCGCCGCCACACCGGTATTGGAGAACGCGCTGGTCCGGCTGGAGCCGCTGAGCACCGTCCACCATGATGCGCTGGCCGAGGCGGTGAAGGACGGCGAGCTGTGGCGAAGCTGGTATACCCGGGTCCCCTCCCCAGACCAGGTGGGTGAAGAGATTGAGCGGCGTCTGGCCCTCCAGCAGCAGGGGCAGATGGCCCCGTGGGCGGTGGTGGATCCTGCCACCGGGACAGCGGTGGGCATGACCACCTACATGCAGATCGAGGTGACACACCGGCGTCTGGAGATCGGCTCTACCTGGCTCGGCCGGCTCGCGCAGGGGACCGGGATCAACCCTGCGATGAAGCTGCTGATGCTCCAGCGGGCCTTCGAGGAGCTGGACTGCATCGCCGTGGAGTTCCGCACCCACTGGCACAACCACCAGTCCCGCGCTGCGATCGCCTGGCTCGGCGCCAAGCAGGACGGGGTGCTGCGCAACCACCTGATCATGGACAACGGCACCCTCCGCGACACCGTGGTGTTCTCCATCCTGGACTCCGAATGGCCGGCAGTGCGGGCTGGTCTTCTCCACCGCCTGGAACGGCGGCGATGACCGAGCATGCCACTGTCAGCCCCGAATGGGTTCGGGGCGCCGTCGTTGCTGCCCAGAAGATTCCGGCACCTGGGGTGCCGGGGGAGTACGGCGATGCCGCTGATGTGCTGCGCGGCATCGGACTCATCCAGCTGGATCCGCTCACCAGAGTCTCGACTGCCCAGCGGCTGACCTGTCTGACCCGACTGCCGCGCAAGCACCGGGCCGCACAGGTGGACGCCGCTCTCTGGCCGGGGGAGACGCCGGTCGCCTTTGAAGCCTTCACCAAAGTCGCCTGCCTCTTTCCGCTGCAGGACTGGCCGCTGATGGAGCTGAGGCGCAGGGCCTTCCGAGAGCAGGTTCGGCAGCGCTATGCAGACACCTTCACCCCGAAGCTGCGCGAACAGATCAGCGAGGTGGTCGCAGCCCAGCCGCGCGGAGTACAGATCGGCACCATCGAGTCCGCGCTGGGTTCGGCCCGGACCACCGGGTGGAACTGGTCCCAGGTCAAGCAGGCTGCGGAGTTCATGGTGCGCACCGGCGAGCTGGTGATCACCGCCCGTGATGGCATTGTGCGGCTCTTCGACCTGCCTGAGCGGGCGCTGCCGGCTGGGATCCGGGAGGCTGAGCACCTGCCGCCTGATCAGCTCCGCGCAGATCTGGCGCGGCGCGCAGCGGGGTCTCTGGCGGTGATGACCGTCAATGATTTCGCTCATCATTACCACCTCAGCAAGCACGACGCAGCCCACGGAATCGAGCTGGCAGGACTTGTCCCGGTGGTGGTCCCGGGTTGGCGGGACATGGCCTATGTACTGCCGGAGCTGTTGGAGGCCGACGTGCTCGGCGGTGATGGCATCGGCCCGGTGAAGGAGGCCCGGCTGATTGGACCGTTCGACCCGCTGCTGCGCGACCGCCGCCGGGCCTTGAGGATCTTCGGCTTCGACTACACCTTCGAAGCCTATGTGCCGAAGGCCAAGCGGATCTACGGCCACTACGTGATGGGTGTGCTCTCCGGCACCGAGCTCATCGGGCGGGTGGACCTCTGGCGCAGCGACGGGGAGCTGGTGATCAACAGGATCTTCCCCGAACCGGGCATTGCGGCCCGCAGCGTGACCGCCCGCGCCAAGGCTGCCGCCGCCACCCTCTCCCGCCAGCTGGGCATCACCCTCCGGCTCCCCGCGAGCTGAGCGTGCAGCCTACAGGCGAGAGGACTGGGTCAGAGGATGCCACCGGTAGTACCATAGGTGGCATGAACAAGACCACGCTGTATTTGCCTGACGACCTCAAGGAGGCCGTCAAGCAGGAAGCAGCGCGCCGAGGGGTCTCTGAGGCGGAGGTAATTCGCGTGTCGCTGCGCTCCACCATCGGGACGTCGCGTCCCAAGCCAGCTGGCGCGCTATTTGCCAGTGGAGGTCGTGATCCCATGGCGCATCGGGTTGACGAATTGCTGGAAGGGTTTGGAGAGGCTTGATCGTCGACACCAGCGCTTTGATCGCCTATTTTGATGCCGATGAGCCGGATCAGGCGCGGGTCGCGGCAGTTCTGGAGTCGACCGAAGAGTCATTGGTGGTCTCTCCCTACGTGATCGCCGAAGTCGACTACCTCCTGAGCAGCCGGCTCGGCCCAGACTATGCAGTAGCGGCGCTCCGGCAGTTGGCAAGTGGGGCATGGGAACTCGCGGAGATCGGTGTCAAAGAACTGCAGGACATTGCGGATTTCGCTGAGCGATACAGCGATTTCCCCATAGGAGCTGCTGATGCCTCCAACGCTGTACTGGCAGAACGGTACGGCACTGACAAGATCGCCACCCTCGACCACCGGCTTTTCCGAGCCATCAAGACGCCAGCAGGCCGACCCCTTGGGGTTCTTCCATAACCCTCAGAGGTCGTCTTCATGAAGATTGGTTGTATACGCGTTGCCGTCCGGTGACGGTCGCCAGAGCCAGCGAAGTGCTTCCGGAAGGATGACACCACCATGGTTGGGACTGTGCCCACCATCGCCGAGTATGAGGCGGTGATCGTACCCACGTTCGGCCAGAGCGGCGGCGACCAGCAGATTGTTGCTGTACCAGTTGTCGTCGGGCTGATCGAAGTTCAAATCCCATCGATTTGCCTGTAGCAACACCCTCAATGGTTTTTGGGGTCCTCGCTGGATGAGATCGGGGTAGGGGTTTCCTCCCGGAATCTGAGCGAAACTCCCGACGAACGCCAGTACACGTCGGAACCGGTCGGGACGGTGCCAAGCAGCGGTGAAAGCACAGTTACCACCACTGCTGCCCCCACAGATGGCCCATTTCTCGGGGTCACCAGTGATGGTGATCCCGAGCCGTTCCCGGACTGCGGGAATGATCTCGGTTAGCAGGAAGGTGGAGTACCGATCATCTGCCGGATCGTACTCCTTGTTGCGGTTCCCCGGCTGCCCAGGATCGACGAATACTCCGACGGTAACCGGTATCGAGCCTTCATGGATGAGATTGTCGAACACGATGCTGGCACGCATGTCCAGGTCTGGATCGAGATAGAGCTGGCCGTCCTGAAACACCATCAGCGCTGCCGGCTCCCCGGGCGTGTACTGCTGTGGCACGTACACCTGCACGATCCTGCTCGTGTTGGGGTACACGGTGCTGGCATCCCACTTGAATTGCTCGATGCGTCCCTGTGGCACATCAGTCTTCCGGTACGAGTCTGGTCCGTGGAGGTACTGCAACGGATGCTCAGCGGGAGCTGATGGCGGCACATACGGGACTGTGCCAACCGCATCATGAGAGACCATATGGACAAACGTAGCATCGACTCAAGACAGGTCTACCTCTCCCCAATTGCCCTAAGATCCAGCTCTCGACGCGGCTGCATGAAGTGCGGGACGACTCTTGTCTGCACGGGCGCTACCCGTAGAGTCTCGTCGAGGTATAGTGAAATCCCATCCCTAGCACCTACGGTAGTTATAAGTACTACATTGGAGGTGGCTATGGCTACAGTGACTGCCGCCGAGTTCAATCGCAGTCCCAGCACAGTCAAGCGAGAAGCTCGGGAGCATCCGGTCATCGTCACGGAGCGTGACCGACCCTCGATCGTGGTGCTCAGCTATAGCGAGTACCAAAAGCTGCAGGGCACTCCGGAGAAATTGGGCACATGGCTTCAGGGCGAGGGGGATGGCCTCGATGAGTTTCTCCCGTCCCGTGACGATCACCCGCGTCCGATCCCCTTTCAAGACGAGGACTGATGTACCTCATCGACACCAATGTCATCGCAGAACTAGAGCGCAGAACGCCGACCCTGTGGTCCTGGAGCGGATGGATGCGCAGAACTCTGCGGAGCTCCACCTGAGTGTCATCACGGTGCTGGAGATTCGTATCGGAATCCTCAAGGCGGCGCGGAAGGACTCTGACCGTGCCGCTAGGTTGCGTCAGCGGTACGAGCAGCGAGTCCTGACGGGATTCAGCGGCCGAATATTGCCCGTAGACCTCGAGGTTGGAGAAGCTGCGGCCCCCTGCGTTCCCAAGACTGCATCAGCGCACGACGCCCTGATCGCAGGCACGGCTCTGGCGCGAGGGTTCGCATTGGTCATACGAAACGTCAAAGACTTCCAGGGCAGGGGAGTCCGGCTGATCAACCCCTGGGGAGCGAATCAGCCGTAGAGGTCAAGGGTGAAGAGCTCGCAACTGGTGTTGTAGTAACGCTCCGTCCGGCCCTCATGGGTCATGCCGAGGCGGCGGGCCACCGCCTGGGAGCCGGTATTGTCCGGGTGGGTGACCGCGACCAGTCGCTTGTGTCCGACGGCGCGGGCGTGATCAATCAGCGCTTGGGCAGCTTCTGTGGCAAAGCCTGAACCCCATGCTTCCGGGTGCAGGTGCCAGCCGATTTCGAGGTCTTCCTGCTGTGCCACCACCCCCTCGGAGAAGGGAATGGGCTTCATCAGCGCGAACCCGAGTGGGGCGCCGTCGTGATTCTCGACCAGCCAGACACCGGTGCCCGGCCCGAACTGTGACCGATAGCGCTCAATCCTCTGATACGCCTGCTCGTGGGTGGTCTGCGTCTCGCCTGTGCCGATGTAGCGCACCACCTCTGAACGGGAATAGGTGTCCAGCACGAAACCGACGTCGTCATCGGTGGGCGCTCGCAGCAGCAGTCGTGGGGTGTTGAGTTCGGTGTCTCTTGCGTCGGCCATCAGTGGAATCCTAGTTCCGCGTCAGCAATTACAGTTATTACGTAATTACTGTAAAATCGAAGGATGAGTGATGCAGTAGAGCGTCTCGAGAGCTTGGAGGAGCGCGTGGCTCTGCTGGAATCCCGTGTGGAGGCTCATGTTGTTCCAGCCGCCCCGGAGGACAGTGGCGTCTTCTGGGCCCTGGAGGGACTGCGGGCTCGTGCCCCGGAGCCCGGGGCAGTGATGATGGCCGGCAGTGTGCAGACCCCCAACGGGTATGAAGCCCGCTGGCAGGTGAGCGCGCTGGCCGAGGATCTCTTCAGCTCCGACTTCGCCGAGCGCGCCGAGGCCCTCTCCGCTCTTGCCCACCCGGTGCGGCTGCGGATCATCCAGCAGCTGATGACCGAGGCCGAGACCGTCCAAGACCTGGCTGGGACAGGAGAGTTCGGCACCAGCGGGCAGATCTACCACCACCTGCGGCAGCTGACCTCTGCCGGCTGGCTGCGCGCAGCCGGCGGCGGCCGCTACGAGGTCCCGGTGGCGCGAGTAGTCCCGCTGCTGACGATTCTGATGGGAGTGGACAGATGAGACGCGCGATTGCGGCACTGGGGCCGCTGTGGCGGGTGCTGTTGCTGACAGTGATTCTTGCCGTCGTACTGGATCTCACCGGGGTGATCGATCCACCCGGAGGCGGATGGTGGGTCCTCTTTGTGGTGGCGCTGGGTCTCGGGCTTGTGATGGCGATCAGCATCGGTCCCTCAGCCCGCTCACAGAAGCCGGTGGAAGTCCACTCCCCAGTCCGCGGCCGGTGGTTGGCGCTGAACTCCCCTGGGCAGGCTATTCCCAGCCACGGGACCGCAAAACTCGGCCAGCTCAGTGCCGTCGACATCATCCATCCTTCTGATCAGAGCGCTGAGCATGTCAACCCTGCCAGGATGAGCTGGGCACTGATGGGCGAGAGGCCCGAACGGTTCAGCTGCTTCGGTGCCCCGATCCATTCTATGGCAGCAGGCGCAGTCGTCAGGGTCAATGACTGGCAGCGTGATCAGCGGGGGCGGAACTCCTGGCCCAGCTATGTGTTCTTCTCCACGCTGGAGAATGTCCTGCGCAGCCTCGCCGGTCCTGCTGCGATTATCGGCAACCGAGTGGTGATCCAGCACGACGACGATATCTGCTCCGCCTACGCGCATCTGCGCCGAGGTTCTGCGAAAGTCTCAGCGGGGCAGCGCGTTGAGGCCGGTCAGGTGATCGCCGAGGTCGGTAACACCGGCAACACCACTCAGCCGCATTTGCATGTTCAACTGATGGACCGAGTCGATTTCGAGGCTGCCGCCGGAGTGCCGATGATCTGGCGGAACATCGAGCTGGAGGGTGTCGCGTCCGGCTGGGAGAAGTTCGCCAAAGAGCCGGCGCACACCGCGCTTTCGGGCATGCCGCGTAATGGGCAGATCTTCCGGACGGTCATGGAGTCCGGACCGGGTGAGCAGAGTGGGGCATCGTCGTTATACGCTGAGCAGTGAGTTTTTCAGCCTCGACCCAGTCATTTCGAACCTCAGGAGGAACTGTGGCAATTGTCCGCGATGTGACCATCGAGATCCCGGCCGGATCCCGTGTGAAGTACGAGATCGACCACGAGACCCACCGGCTGCGCCTGGACCGGGTGCTGTTCACCCCCATGCAGTACCCCGCCCACTACGGCTACTTCGACGACACCCTGGGCGAAGACGGCGATCCGCTCGACGCCCTGGTCTACATCCCGGATGTGGACCTGATCCCAGGCGTGGTGCTGGAGGCCCGCCCGATCGGAGTGCTGAACATGACCGACGACGGCGGCGGTGACGCCAAGCTGGTCTGCGTGCTCGACGACAAGCGCTTCGACGACATCCAGGACATCTCTGATCTGAACGACTTCCTGGTCAAGGAGATCGAGCACTTCTTCACCCGCTACAAGGACCTCGAGCCCGGCAAATGGGTCAAGATTGAAGGCTGGGAGGGCCGCGAGGAAGCCGAGGCCGAACTCCAGCGCTCGATCGAGCGCTTTAAGGGCTGACGGCGACGCCCCACTGCTGACTGGCCGATTCTGTCCCTAAATCACATGGATTCTGCCGGAATTAGCGACACATTCGGCCAGTCGACGGTGGGATGGCCTCAGAGCCTTTCCGCAGCACCCAGCCAGCTGGCCAGCCAGGCGTAGTCCCAGGCACGGTCCTTCCACTTCTCATACCGCCCGGAGGCCCCGCCGTGGCCGCCCTCCAGCTCGGTCTTCAGCACAATCGGCGCTTCGCCCTGCTGGTGCTCGCGCAGGGCCGGCACCCATTTGGCCGGTTCCACGTAGAGCACTCTGGTGTCATGCAGGCTGGTCACCGCCGCGATCGCCGGGTACTCGGTGGGATGCACGTTCTCATACGGCGAGTAGGACTTCATATAGGCGTAGACTTCCGCGTCCTCGATCGGGTTGCCCCACTCCTCCCACTCCAGGGCCGAAAGCGGCAGGTCCGGGTCCAGGATCGAGGTCAGATTGTCCACGAACGGCACCTGCGCGACGATCGCCCGGTACTTCTCCGGGGCTATATTGGCCACCGCGCCCATCAGCAGTCCGCCCGCGGAGCCGCCGTAGGCTGCCACCCGGCTCCGGTCCGCCCACCCGGTCTCCACCAGGTAGTCGGTGGCGGTGATGAAGTCTGAGAAGGTGTTGGTCTTCTTCAGCTTCTTGCCCTCGTCGTACCACTTCCGGCCCAGCTCCCCGCCGCCGCGGATATGCGCCACAGCGAACACGATTCCGCGGTCCAGCAGGCTCAGCGAAGCGATCTGCAGGTAGGGGTCCATGGACATCTCGTAGGAGCCGTAGCCGTAGACCAGCACCGGGTTGGTCCCATCCGGCTCGAGCCCCTGGCGGTGCAGCAGGCTGATCGGCACCTCAACCGGGGTGCCGTCGGGCCAGGTCTCCCCGGTCGGCGCCCACAGCCGCCGTGCGCGGTACTGGCTGAGGTCCACATTGACCGGGGTCTCGCGCCGCAGGATGGGGGCGGGGTCCGCATGCGGAATGTCGTAGACCCGGTCCGGGATGAGCCAGGAGGAGAACTGGACGCGGAACACCGGGGCCTCATAGCGGGCCTGAACAAGGTTCACGGTGAACATCTCTTCATCGAAGCTCGGACCGGATAACGACGACGCCGCCACCGCGCCTGCACCGTCGCGGACCGCCCGCACCGTCTCCAGGGGCAGCAGGTACACCGACTGGACGGTGTTGACCCGGGCCTGCACCAGAATCTGCGACGCGGTGACCACCACAGAGTCGTCCAGCTTGACCGTCTCCTCGTGCTCCAGCACGGTGCGGCCCAGCCAGAGGCGCTCAGCGTCGGCTTGGTCCAGCAGCGCCTGCACCGTGGTCAGCGAGACGGACTTGTTCGGCCCACCCTGGTTGTGGGTGATCAGCAGATGGCGTGTCCCGTCGAGCTCAAGAGGCTCCACGCTGTGCTCCACCCGGCGGTCCTTGCCGATGAGCAGGACCAGCTCGGCCTCGGGGTCGGTGAGATCCAGGATGCGGGTCTCGTTGTACTCAGAGTTTCCGGAGTAGATCAGCAGCTCCTGCCGGTCTGCCGAGAGCTCCGGAAAGCTCCAGAGCTGGACGTCCTCGACTTCCAGCAGCAGCCGGTCCTCCTCAGCCGGGGTGCCGATGCGGTGTTCGTAGAGCCGGTAGGGCCGCCAGGCGGCATCGGCCACCATGTAGAAGGCGCGCTCGCCTGCCGGGTCCAGGATGGGGCCGCCGTGCACGTTCTCGACATGTTCAGGCAGGTTCTCGCCGGTCTCCAGGTTCCGGAATCGCAGCGTGTAGTGCTCATCTCCGGTGGTGTCCTCGGAGTAGGCCAGCAGTGTGCCCGCATCGTTCAGCGCCATCCCGCCCACGGAGTAGAACGGATGCCGGGCAGCCTCAGCATTGGTGTCGAAGTAGATTTCCTCACCCTCCAGTGCGGTACCGGGCTGCACCTCCGGAGGGGTCCAGGCGGCTAACGAGGATGGTGCCACGGCTTCTGCCGCGGGCTCGGCCGCTTCATCCTGGATGCCGGCGAGTGCCTCCTGCGCTGGCACGCGGCAGTACACCGGATGCTGCTGGCCCTCGATGGTCCGGGTGAGGTACCACCAGTCTCCGCGCCGGGCCGGCACCGAGAGGTCGGTCTCCACAGTGCGGTGCTTGATCTCCTCGAAAATCGCAGTGCGCAGCGGCTCCTGATCGGCGGCAACCGCCTCGGTGTAGGCGTTCTCCGCTGTGAGGTGCTCGATGACTTCGGGGCTGTCCTTCTCGCGCAGCCACTCATAGGGGTCGGTGAACGTGTCCCCGTGGTGTGTGCGCTCGGTGGGGACTTTCTTGGCAGCAGGAGGAGCGGGCGTCGTCGTCATCTCTTTATTCAATCAGGTGACCAGCGGTTGCCCCGCACCCCGGAGGGGGAGAGATCAGGTCACGGTGAGGGGGAATCCAGCAGGTCCAGGCGGGCCTGGGCGACCAGGACGGCCAGCTGCGCCCCGGAGTCGGCGCCGGCCTTGCTCATCGCTCGGCCAATGGTGCTCTTGACGGTGCTTGCGGAGATGAACAGCTGCCGGGCGATATCGTCATAGGTCTTGCCCGCGCCCACCAGTTGGGCCACCTCGATCTCACGTGCGGAGAGGTCCTTCACCTGGGTGCGGGCAGCCCGGCAGAGCGGATCAGTCCGCGCGGTGACGTAGCTGGAGATCAGCCGTGAGGTCAGTGCCGGGGAGATCATGGGGTCACCGGCGTGGGCCATCCGGATCGCGGTGGCCAGGGAGCTGGTGGCATCGTTCTTCAGCAGGAATCCGGTGGCTCCGGCGTCCAGCGCCCCGCGCATGTAGACATCGGTGTCGAAGCTGGTCACCGCCAGCACCGCGGGCGGATTCAGCATACTGCGGATCCGGCCAGTGGCCTCCACGCCGTCCATCTCACCTTTGAGCAGCAGATCCATCAGCACCACATGAGGCCGATGTGTGCGCACTGCCTGGATCGCCTCAGACCCGGTACAGGCAGTGCCGACTACGGTGATGTCTTCATCCTTGCTCAGGATTCGCTCCAACGAATCCAGGACAAGCGTCTCGTCATCGACCATCACCAGCGTGATCTGCACGGATGGCAGTTTATCAAGGCCGTGGGCGCTGGAACCGGGTGACGCCGGGCTCAGCGTGCCGGTTCGGCCGAGGGCCAGGGCAGGAACACGCTGACGGCGAACTCACCGCCTTCGGTGCGGACCTCGGCAGTTCCGCCCAGCAGGTGCGCGCGTTCTCTGATGCCGATCAGGCCGGTGCCGGCACCGCCGGAAAAGCCCGGCCCCGTAGTGCTGCGGTTGCTGAACCCCAGCCGGACGCCACGCTGCTGGTCGCCGCTGATGCTCAGATGCACCACACGGTCCTCGCTGTGCCGCAGGGCGTTGGTCAGTGCTTCCTGCGTGATGCGCAGGATCGCTCGCTGCAGTGCCGGCGGGGCGGAGGAGTATCCGTCCAGCAGAATGTAGGGACGGACCTCCAGACCCGCTGCCGCGGCGTCGTCGAGCAGGTCCTGGAGGTCCGGGACACCGGTGGGGGTCTTCGCCGGGATGGTGGCGGAGGCGCCTGATTCGCGCAGTGAGGTCAGCAGCACGCGCAAATCGGCCAGCGCCTGATCAGCGTAGCTGCGGGTGGTGCGGAGGGCCTCGTCGAGCTGGTCCTCATCACCGCGCTGGGCGGTCTGTTCGAGGCTTCCCACCTGCAGGGAAAGTCCCGAGAGACGTCCGGCCAGGGTGTCGTGGACCTCACGGGCCAGGTCCTCGCGTTCCCGCTGGCGGGCTAGCTCACCAGAGAGCAGTTCGCTGTTCTGCTGCGCGGACTGGGCTTGGGACTCGGCGTGCTTGGTGGAGCGCTTCTGCCGGGTCCACAGAGAGATGCCCAGCACCAGGCCCACGCACAGCACAGTCATTGCCACGACCAGCACCTGCCCAGTGCGCCGGTACTCAGCATCTGGCCACTGAGAGAGCCCGTGGAGGTGAAGCACGGTGTTGAGGACGATCAGCGCCAGACCTATGCCGCCCACCGCCCACTGCCAGCGCTGTCTGCAGCGCACTATCCACACCGTCAGGCCCACCGCCAGCACGAAGGGATCCATCCGCAGCACCAGCGCCGACACCGCTCCCGCGACCATGAGCACCAGGGGAGCCTTGCGGTACCACGGCAGGGCCAGCAGCACCAGCATGCCCAGCCCGGCCATCAGCGCCCCAAAGTCAGTGGGGCCCCCGGTCTCCGGATCGGTCATCTGCGGGGAGGTCATCGAGGCCATCACCAGCACCAGCAGTCCCGCACAGATCATCACCACGACGATCGCACCGGAGAGGAGCGCGCGCAGAGCGGACCGGCGCCGGGTTCGGGGGAGCATCCAGCCAGTCTACTGAGATCCGCGCGTCCCGCCGCAGAGCGGATCGGTCAGGAAATACTGCCCGATCGGGCAGGCTTGTTCACCTGATCCGGCGTCCCGGACTGGTCCGCAATTCGGCAGGCTCGTAGAGCACACAACAGTGCATCACTCGTCAACCGAAGAAAGTGCAGGTAACTCCATGTCCTCGCCCGTGGCCGAAACCACCACAGAGAAAAGAACTCACCACAGAAACGTTGTGGGCATCATCGCGTTGATCACCGCCGTGGTGGGCGCGATCTTCGCCGGTGTGCCCGGGGCGCTGATCATCGGCTGGGTTCTGCTGCCCATCGCGTTCATCCTGTCTCTGGTGTCGCTGTTCCTGAAGGGGAGGAAGCGTGGTAATGGCATCGCTGCCTTGATCATCACTGTGGTCGGTAGCATCATCGGGGTCATCGTGTTCTTCACGGTGGTGGCTGATGCCTTCGATGAGGCCCTCAGCGATGAGACCACCGCGAGTGTGCCTTCGGAGGAAGGGACAGCGGACGAGGACGATCAGGACGGTGAGAGCGGTGAGGAGAGAGAAACTGCCGCCGATGACGAAGATGCTGGTGACGCCTCCGCCGCCGATGAGGAGCTCGGCTCTCGTGCCAATCCCTACCCGCTGGGCACTGAGGTGTCCTCCTCGGACTGGAGCGTGACCATCAACAGTGTGGATCTGGATGCCACCGACGAAGTGCTTGCCGAGAACCAGTTCAACGAGGAGCCCGAGGAAGGGCACCACTACATGCTGGTCAATGTCACCGCCGAGTACACCGGTGATGACGCTCAGGGAGCAACGCCCATGCTGAGTATCGCCTACGTCTCTCCCCAGGGAAATACCTACAACTCCTACGACAAGTCCGCTGTGGAGCCTGACTCCTTTGATTCGCTGACCACGCTGTACGAGGCCGCATCAGTCACCGGCAACATTGCCATTCACGTGCCCTCGGATGATGTCGAGACTGGCGTGCTCTCGGTCACCCCGGATCTGCTCAGTGACAGGGTGTTCGTCGCCGTGGACTGAACGCTCTGCCCGTGGCGCTCACTCCCCGGCCCTGACCAGTCCGGACTCATAGGCGGTGACCACAATCTGGGTGCGGTCGCGCAGGGTCAGCTTGTTCAGAATCCGGGACACGTGGGTCTTGACCGTCTGCTCGGCCAGGAACAGCTCTGCGGCGATCGCGGCGTTGGGCAGGCCTTTGGCCACCAGGCGCATCACATCGAGCTCCCGCTCGGTCAGCCCCGCCAGCAGTGTCTTGTTCTGTGCCGGGGCTGCGGGCCGGGCAGCATAGTCGGCGATGAGGGTGCGGGTGATCCGTGGAGACAGCAGCGCCTCGCCTTGGGCCACCACCCGGACCGCCTGGACCAGTTCCTCGGGTGCGGCGTCCTTGAGGAGGAAGCCGCTGGCTCCGGCGCGCAGAGCGGCGAAGACGTACTCATCGGCGTCGAAAGTGGTCAGCATGAGGATCCGGGGCGGTTCACCGGGCATACTGAGCACTGTGCGAGTGGCTTCAAGACCGTTGACCTTGGGCATCCGGATGTCCATCAGCACCACATCGGGCCGGGTGCGTCGGACAACATCGATGATTCCCGCCCCGTCCTCGGCGGTGCCGACCACGTCGATCCCGTCCTGGGCGTCGAGCAGGGCGGCGAAGCCGGCGCGGATCATCGATTGGTCGTCCACGATGAGCACGCGGACAGAGCGTGCAGCGGGGAGGTCTGAGCTGCTGGTGTCGGCCACAGCATCACGCTACCCCAGCAGCCCCCCGGGTCCCGACTCAGCGGGCCCTGAACCGGCGAGATTCCCCCGCAAGTATCACCCGCATCTCAGAAGAGTCACCCCTCAGCGGGACGCCGGGCGCGGCGGCGGCTCCATAGGGTGTACCGCATGAATGTCACCGCTTACCGTGCGGAGGAGCCCCGGAGGCGTCTCCGGCGCCTGGCCCGGGACTACGGCTATGTGCTGCCCGGGTTCCCGATCGCGGTGTTCAGCTTCAGCCTGCTGCTGGCGCTGACGGTGGCCTCCGCCGCCACCGCGGTCCTGTGGGTCGGCGCGCTGCTGATGCCGCTGACCCTGGTGGTCGCTTCGGGGTTCGCTGAGCTCTCCCGTACCCGGCTGCGTATCTGGGGAGCGCCCGTGCCCGCCGCGGCCTACCGACTCGCCGCCCCAGGACTCACCGGGAAGCTGCGCATCCTCGCCGATCCGCGCCGCTGGCTGGATCTGGTCTTCGAAATGCTCATCACCTTCCCGCTGCGGCTGGGCACTGTCATGGTGGCGGTGGTGTGGACCGTCATCGGGCCGGCGGGCCTCACGTATTTCTTCTGGTCGCTGTTCCTGCCCGGTGAACGATCACTGATCCAGCTGCTGGATCTCATCGACCCGGGCCTGGTTCCGGCTGCCTCATCCACCCAGTACCTCCTGGATGCCGGAGCGTACTTCGTCGTCGGGCTGGTGTTCATGGCCACCCTGCCGGCGATGATGCGGGGGCTGGCCGTTCTGGACGCCACCCTGACCACTGCGCTCCTGGGGAGCGCTGATTCCGCCGGGGCGGGAGCCCCGCTCGGTCCCCGACCTGGCCCGCACAGTCGCGATCCGTCCGCGCGGGTCCCTGACGTCGGGGGTCCGCCTCCGCCGCGTGCAGAGGCCGCGGCCATCAGGCATGAAGAGGGCATCGGAGGCGGGCGCACAGCCTCGTTCAGCCCCGCCGCGTGGTCCTGGATCGGCACCGGCTTCGCCGCTGCGGTTCTGCTGGCGGTGGGCTGGCCGATCACCTCCGCAGTTCACTCCGTTCCGGTGGTGATC
This sequence comes from Nesterenkonia muleiensis, assembly GCF_003600155.1. GTDB lineage: Bacteria > Actinomycetota > Actinomycetes > Actinomycetales > Micrococcaceae > Nesterenkonia > Nesterenkonia muleiensis. The sequence continues at coordinate 60,088 of NZ_QWLD01000022.1, forward strand.
GCCATGGTGCTGGTGCTGGCCCACTGCGGATCGGTGGTGCTCACCCTGCATATGACATGGACCGGGCTCCTGTTGTCCATGGCGGCCGCCGGAGGCCTGATGGTCGCCGTCGCCGAGGCCGGAACCCTCCCTTGGCCCTGGCCGGTCACCGCACTGATCACCCAGTGTGCAGTGCTGGCGGTCGCCGCTTTGGCCCGACCCTGGTACTACGCAGTATCGGCCTGGTGCGGCGGTGCGGTGCTCACTCTGGTCGCACTGTTCATCGTGGACGCTGAACGGCCCAGCGGCTCGATGGCCAACAGCATCGTTTCCCTCTCCATCACCGCAGGTGTGGTGGTGATCGGTGTCCTGGTGCGGCTGTGGATACTCAACGCTGGGCGCCTGGAGGCCGCCGAGCGCACCAGCGCCGAACAGGACCGGCGCCGCAAAGAGCTCCAGGAGCGCAACCGGATCGCTCGTGAGCTGCACGATGTGGTGGCCCACTCCATGTCGGTGATCAGCGTGCAGGCGGCCACGGCCCAGTACCGCAACCCCGGTATGGACTCTTCGGCTCGGCGCGAGTTCGAAGAGATCGCCGGATCTTCCCGCCAGGCGCTGAGCGAGATGCGGATGCTGCTGAGCATCCTGCGCGGCGAGGACGAGGTTCCCACCGCTCCGGAGCCCGGACTGGAGGACATCGACGGGTTGATTCAGGCCACCCGTGCCTCCGGCACCCTCATCCGGTACAGCGGGCTCAGCACGGGCGGAGGCTCCACGCAGGCCAGCTCAGCCACCGGGCTGGCGGCCTATCGGATCGTTCAGGAGGCGTTGAGCAATGCCCTGCGCCATGCCCCAGCAGCCGAGGTCGACGTCGACCTCAGCGCAGAGAGCGGGGAACGAAGACGGCAGCTGCGCATCACTGTGGCCAACGGCCCTTCCCCGGAGACCATGGTGGATCCGGCACCCGGTGCCGGACTCGGCTTGAGCGGCATCCGGGAACGGGCCGCAGCTGTCGGCGGCAGCGTTGAGACCGGGCCCACCCCCGCCGGGGGCTTCACCGTCGACGCCGTACTCCCGCTGTGACGCTACCGGGGTAGGGGGTCAGGTTGGCTCCACCGGGTGACGCGCAGAGCCACCATCTGTTCCTACTGTGTAGGTAAGCGAGCAGGGTTGCTGACACGGCCCCGCCCAACACCACAGTGCGAGGAAGGGAAGAGCCAACGATGACGATGACACAGGATGCTGTTGACACCACCCAGCCTCAGCCGGCTGTCCAGGCTCAAGGACGCCCGGTGCGTAACCGGCAGACCAATGAGTTCTTCGAACTAGCCCAAAGAGTCAAGGACGCCGGGCTCATGGAGCGCGGTGCGCAGAGCTACATCGGCCGCGCCGTCGTGCTCGTCCTGGCCTTCGCCGCCGCTGGGACGCTGCTGGCGGTGCTCGGCAGCAGCATCTGGCAGCTGGCGGTGGCGGTGCTGTTCGGGGTTCTGTTCACCCAGGTCGCCTTCCTCTCCCACGACGCCGCCCACCAGCAGGTGTTCGACAACGGACGGAAGAACGCCTGGCTGTCGCTGATGGTGGGCAATGGGATCGTCGGGCTCTCCTACGGCTGGTGGGCCCAGAAGCACGGCAAGCACCACGCCAACCCCAATGTGATCGGCAAGGACGGCGACATCGCCCCCGGCACCATCGCCTTCGTCCCCGAGGACGCCGCGGCCCGCAACACCGGCATCGCCGGCTGGTTCGTCAAGCGGCAGGGCTGGTTCCTCTTCCCGCTGCTGCTGTTCTTCGGCCTGGTGCTGCACTACAACGCCGTCGCGACGGTGGTCCAGTCGAAGAAGCTCAAACACCGCAAGGTTGAAGCTGCGCTGTTGACCGTTCGGCTCATCGGATTCCCGGCCTTGGTGCTGTGGCTGCTGGGGCCGTGGCTGGGCCTGGCGTTCCTGGCCGTGCAGGTGGCGGTCTTCGGCGTCTACATGGGTGCCAGCTTCGCACCCAACCACAAGGGCATGCCGCTGATCCCGAAGGACTCGAAGGTGGACTTCCTGCAGCGCCAGATCCTGACTTCGCGGAACATCCGCGGCGGCCGTCTGATCGACTGGGGGATGGGTGGACTGAACTACCAGATCGAGCATCACCTCTTTCCCCGGATGGCCAGCGCGAACCTGCACAAGGTCCAGCCCCTGGTCAAGGAGTTCTGCGCCGAACGCGGCATCACCTACACCGAGACCGGGCTGATGGAGTCCTACGGCATCGTCATCCGCTACCTCAACCGGGTAGGTCTGGGCTACTCAGATCCGATGGAGTGCCCCATCACCGCACAGTTCCGTCCGCGCTGAGTCTGCCGACCGGTCGACGAACTGCTCCGCACCGCGGCGCCGATGATGCCTCAGGCAGCGCCTGGGGATAGACACCAGTCCTTCACCCGGGATGGTTAGGATGCCCAGGTGAGCGTACCCAGTCCTGAACAGCCGGCGCAGCAGCACCCCGGCACTGTTGGTGAGGTGTTCCTGGTCTTCCTGCGGCTGGGGCTGACCAGCTTCGGCGGGCCGGTGGCCCACCTGGCCTTTTTCCGTGAGGCGTTCGTGGAACGGCGTCGGTGGCTGTCCGAGAAGGCCTATGCGGATGTGGTGGCGCTGTGCCAGTTCCTGCCCGGCCCCGCCTCAAGCCAGGTTGGCATGGCGCTTGGGCTGCAGCGGGCCGGCTACCCGGGAATGTTCGCCGCCTGGTTCTCCTTCACCATGCCCTCTGTGCTGCTGCTGGTGGCCTTCGCCTACGGGGTGGCCCATGCCGGGGATCTCACCGATGCCGGGTGGGTCAGCGGGCTCAAGGCCGCCGCGGTGGCGGTGGTCGCCCACGCGGTGCTGGGGATGGCCAAATCGTTGGCCCCCGACGCTCCTCGGGCCACCCTGGCCGTCTTCGCGACGATCATCGTCCTGCTGTTGCCCCAACCCTTTGTGCTGGCCGGTGCCATCGCCGCCACCGGGTTCATCGGACTCATCTGGTTGCGCCCAGAGGCCGAGCAGCAGAGCGCCGAGGACGCTTTCACCGTCCGGGTGTCGAAGAAATGTGCCGGAGTCTGCCTGGGTCTCTTCGCCGTGCTGCTTGCCGGTCTCCCGCTGCTGGTGGCCCTGACCGGAAACGCCTACCTCACCCTGGCTGATCTCTTCTACCGCGCCGGCTCCTTGGTCTTCGGCGGCGGCCACGTGGTCCTGCCGCTGCTGCAGGCCGAAACCGTCTCCGGTGGCCTGGTGGAGCCCGATACCTTCCTGGCAGGCTACGGCGCAGCGCAGGCGGTCCCCGGCCCCCTCTTCACCTTCGCCGGATTCCTCGGCGCCTCGACCACGGGGGCTCCGGGAGGCCTCACCGGGGCGGTGATAGCGACGGTGGCCATCTTCCTTCCGGCAGGGCTGCTGGTCGTCGGCGCGCTGCCGTTCTGGGAGTCTCTGCGCGGTCATGCTCTAGCGCGGCGAGCACTGATGGGGGTCAATGCCGGGGTGGTGGGCATCCTGGCTGCTGCGCTCTACACCCCCGTGTTCACCGTTGGCGTCCTGGAGGTCAGGAACCCGGCCCTGGCCCTGTGCTTGGTGGTGGCCGCGTTCGTCGCGCTCACCAGCTGGAGGGTTCCCGCCTGGGCTGTGGTGATCGCCGCTGGTCTCCTCGGCTGGCTTCTGCTGTAGAACCCGCGCCGGTCCGCCATTCCGGCCCATAGGCTGACTACTCTGGACAACGATGAACCAGCGCCGCCGACCCTCACCTGCCGTGTACCGCCGCCGGCGGCTGGTGGCTGCGCTGCTCGCTGTGGTGGTGCTGGCACTGGTGGTCTGGGGCGCCCGTGCGCTCTATGACACGTTCGTGGACGGTCAGGGTCAGAACGAGTCCGCCGCTCAGACCGGCGCCGGGCAGGACACCGAGGACGACGGCGCCGGCGAGACTGAGGCCGAGCCGACCGAAGAGCCCGCCGAAGGCGAAGATTCCGACGATGTGCCGGACGACGCCGCGGCAGAGGGTGACAACTCCGAAGACGAGCTGCCTGAGGGACACTGCGCACCGGCCGATATCGAGGTCCGCGCCGGCACCAGCCACGAGGTCTATGACGCCTCCACTGCACCGCTGCTGATCATGGAGATCGAGAATGTGGGCTCTGAGGACTGTACTCTGGACGTCGGCACCGCCGAACAGCAGTTCCGAGTGGCCACCGGTGGACGCGAGATCTTCTCCACCGCACAGTGCGACCTCAGCGGCGAATCCCTGGAGCTGGAGTTTGAACCCGGCCAGACCGAGCGCGCGCAGATGCTCTGGCCGCGCTCTGAATCTGCGGTGGACTGCTCCGAACCCGCAGAGCTGACCACCGGGGACTACGAACTGACCGTCTCCGTCTCAGGGATCAGCAGCCAGCCGCACGACTTCGAACTCAGGGGGCAGTAGAGTGAACAGCTCCTCAGACGCTTCAGCTGCGAAGGCCGCGGCCTCTGCAGGCCGCCGAGGCGGACCCCTGACGTCCGGCACCCGTGAAAACGCGGAGCGTACGGATGGGCCACATCAGGGAGCGAGCGGGGTTTCCCCGCCGCCGACGTTTACTGTCCGCCCAGCTCGGACCACTGATGTGGCGCGCATCGTGGAGATGGCGCAGCCGCTGGTGGAGAATCGCGTGCTGGTGCCCAAAGAGCGGGTGGTCTACTACGAAGCCATCCAGGAGTTCCTGGTCGCTGAGGACCACCAGAGCTCCTTGGCCGGCTTCGGCGCGCTGCATGTGATGTGGGAAGACCTGGCTGAGGTCCGCACTCTGGCGACTCTGGACTCCTGGCGGGGTCACGGCGTCGGGTCCGCGCTACTGAACCAGCTGCTGGAGCGGGCGCGCAGCCTCGGGGTCGCGCGGGTCTTCTGCCTGACCTTCGAGGTCGAGTTCTTCACCAGGCACGGTTTCCGCATCATGGCCGACCAAGCCCCCGTCGACCCTGAGGTCTACGCTGAGCTGCTGCGCTCGCCGGACGAAGGCGTGGCCGAGTTCCTGGACTTAGCACGGGTGAAGCCCAACACGCTGGGCAACACCAGGATGATCCTGGACCTGGGCAGTCCCCAGCACTGACCCACGCTCACCCCGCTGGACACCGTTTAGCCCTCAGCTGTTCACCCTCGGTTCACCCGGGCAGCAACTTCTGGTCACCTGGATTCCTTAGCGTGGCACCCGGTTCACCAGCCGCGCCTGGACTCAGGTCGGCGAGCCAAAGAAGTCATAGCACCAAGGCATTCGGCGCTGATCAGCATGCGCTGACGCTCAAACCTCAGAGAGGGACAACGTGAAGGTAGCAAGTTTCGGCCGCGTGGCGGCCATTCTGTCCGTGGCATCGTTGGCGCTGGTCGCCTGCAACGGCGATGACAACGGCACCGACGACAACGACACTGACGCCAACGGCGTGGAGAACGGTGCTGACGACAACGGCGGCGCCTCCGCAGATCTCTCCGGAAACCTCTCCGGCGCCGGCGCATCATCCTTCCAGCTGGCCATCCAGGAATGGCAGATCGAGTTCGAGGCCGAGCACGGCACTCCGGTGGACTACGACGCCGTCGGCTCCGGTGACGGCCGGGCCAACTTCCTCAACGGTGCCGTCTCCTTCGCCGGCTCCGATGCGCTGATGAGCGACGATGAATACGCGGAGTCTCAGGAGCGCTGCGGTGATGACGGCGCCTTCCACATCCCCACCGCCATCCTGCCGATCGCTGTGGGCTTCAACCTGGACGGCGTGGACGAGCTCAACCTGGACGGTGAGACCATTGCTGCGATCTTCGCCGGGGAGATCACCAGTTGGGACGATGAAGCCATCGCCGAGCACAATGACGGCGTGGACCTGCCGAGTACCCCGATCACTGTGGTGCACCGCCAGGATTCCTCGGGAACCACCGAGAACTTCACCGACTATCTGGAGCAGGCCACTGACACCTGGACCTGGGAGGCCGATTCCGAATGGCCCGGTGACATCTCCGCTGAAACCGGCGACGGCACCTCCGGGGTGATCGAGGCGGCTCTGTCCACCGACGGCACCATCACCTACGCCGACGCCGAGCAGGCCGTCCAGGGCGGACTGTCCACGGTGGCCGTGGAGATCGGCGGCGACTACGTGCCGTTCTCCCCCGAGGCGGCCGGTCAGGCGGTGGCCTCCTCCGATCTGCGGGGCGGCCAGGCCGACAACGACCTCGGCTTCGACCTGGCTCGTGACATCGACGAAGAAGGCGCCTACCCGATCGTTCAGGTGGCTTACACCATCTGGTGCAATGAATACAGCGACGCAGGCGAGGCTGAGCTGGCGCAGGCCTTCGCCGAGTACATCGTCTCTGAAGAGGCACAGCAGATCGCTGCTGACCAGGCCGGCGCCGCCCCGCTGAACGAAGACCTCATCAGCCAGGCACAGGAGTCTATCAGCCAGATCACCGGCGGCTGATGCGTCCTCGGGCCTCGGAGCCCACAACGAACCCCCTGATCTGGTCAGGGATCCTCTGGTGCGAGTGATAGCGGACGCCGGAGCTCTGCTTCAATGCTCAGCTCCGGCGTTCGTGCCCGCCTCGCAAGGGACTCTCAGCAGAATATCCACCACCATCATGACACCGCAGTATCCGCATCACGAAAGAGGCCGCATCGGTGACGACTGACTCCACACAGACCCGGTCGGGGGGACGCAAAGCCGGTGCAAAACCGGAAAACTCTTTGGCCAGCGGGGATAGGGCAGGTGCAGGTCTCGATCGCGGTTTCGCAGGCTTAGCCAAAGCAGCCGGCATCTTCATTCTCATCATTCTGGCCTTCGTGGCCCTCTTCTTGTCCTGGAACTCAGTGGGGGCGGTCTATCAGGAGGAGGACGGCCTGATCCTCGGTCGATTCCTCTCCTATGCCTGGCCCTTCGCCCTGGGCACCGTGGTGGTGGCCGTGCTGGCACTGGTGATGGCTGCGCCGGTGTCCATCGGGGTGGCCCTCTACATCTCCCACTACGCCCCGCCGCGGGCCTCAAAGACCATTGGGTACATCATTGATCTGCTGGCGGCGATTCCCTCAGTGGTCTATGGCGCCTGGGGCATGTTCGTCCTGGCCCCTGCTATGCTGCCGCTCTACCACTGGCTGAACCGTTGGCTCTACACCTGGCCGGAGGAGAACTGGGGATGGGGCATCCCCTTCTTCGCCGGGTCTCCCGGGCTCGGCCAGAACCTGTTCACCGCCTCGGTGGTGCTGGCTGTGATGGTGTTGCCCATCATTTCCTCGGTCTGCCGGGAGATCTTCATCCAGACCCCAAAACTGCACGAGGAGGCAGCCCTGGCTCTGGGGGCGACCCGGTGGGAGATGATCAAGATGGCGGTCTTCCCCTTCGCAAGGGCGGGCGTCATCTCCGGGATCATGCTGGGGCTTGGCCGGGCACTGGGCGAAACGATGGCTGTGGTCATGGTGGTCTCCGGCCTCGGCTTCCAGCTTTCGCTGATCTCGGCCGGGAACTCCACCATCCCGCGCGAAATCGCTTTGAACTTCGGTGAGACCGCACCCAACACCGAACGCTGGCACCAGCTGATCGCACTGGGCCTGGTGCTGTTCATCATCACCCTTGTCGTGAACATGATCGCCCGCTGGATCGTGTCCCGCCACAGAGAATTCTCGGGAGCCAACTGATGCCTCAGCAGACGAAAACGAAGAGCCCATCGCCGCAGCAGAACGGCCGCCCCGACCCGGAAGCTGATGGGGTTGACCTCGGGTGGGAGATTGATCCTCAGGAACTCATCCGGCCCAGGTCGATCAAAGGCAACGTCTTACCGCGCTGGTTCCTACCCGTCACGGCCGCGGTGGGCGTCGTCGTCGGCTTCGCGCTGAGTTACCTGATCAATGGTTTCTCAGTGAACTACGCACTGTGGTTCATCTTCGCCGCTGTCGTCTTCATCGTGACCAGCTACGTGGTGACACGGCAGCAGCTGAACAAGCGCAAGGCCACCGACGGGCTGTGGCGCAATCTGGTCTACATTGCTTTCGCGCTTGCCCTGATCCCTCTGATATCGGTGATCTGGTCGGTCACCGCCGACGGGTTCCAGGGCATCAGCCGCTTGTCCTTCTGGACCGAGGACATGAGCCAGAATGCCGCGCAGTCACGGGAGCGGCAGATCCACGAGGGTGAACGCCCCATGGGCGGCGGTGTGCTGCACGCGATCATCGGTTCGCTGATGATCACGCTGCTGGCCACGGTCATCTCGGTGCCGATCGGGTTGCTGACCTCCATCTACCTGGTGGAGTACTCCCGCGGCGGTCCGCTGTCCCGCGGCATCACGTTCTTCGTTGACGTCATGACCGGTATTCCTTCGATCGTGGCCGGACTGTTCGGCGCCGCGGCCGTGCAGATGATCCTGGGCATCGGCAATCAGTTCGGCCTATGGTCCTACGGCCCAGGGAACTACCGGATGGGTCTGACCGCCGCGGTGGCGCTGTGTGTGCTGATGATCCCCGTGGTGGTGCGCACCACTGAAGAGATGCTGCGGGTGGTGCCCAACGAGCTGCGCGAGGCCTCCTACGCACTCGGTGTGCGCAAATGGCGCACCATCCTCAAGGTGGTGATCCCCACTGCCATCTCGGGTATCGCCGCCGGCGTCACTCTGGCCATCGCCCGGGTGATCGGTGAGACCGCGCCGATTCTGCTGACCGCCGGCATGCTGAACCGGGTCAACTGGGATCTGTTCACCGATGCCATGATGACGCTGCCGGTCTACATCTATTGGACTTTCACCCATCCGATCGGCGTCGGTGAGCTCAGCTATCTCTCCGAGCAGCGCGCCTGGGGAGCCGCTCTGGTGCTCATCATGATCGTGATGGCTCTGAACCTCATTGCCCGTATCATCGCCCATGTCTTCGCACCCAAGAAGACCGGACGCTAAGGAGCCACACGCATCATGTCCAAGTCCATCACCGCCAAGGGCCTCAACGTCTACTACGGCGACTTCCTGGCCGTGGAAGGTGTCAACATCAAGATCGCCGCCAGGTCGGTCACCGCGTTTATTGGGCCCTCGGGCTGTGGCAAGACCACGTTCCTGCGCACCCTGAACCGGATGCATGAGGTGCTTCCTGGGGCCCGTGTTGAAGGCGAGCTGCTCCTTGACGAAGACAATATCTATGGCACCGGCGTTGACCCGGTGACCGTGCGCTCCATGGTGGGAATGGTCTTCCAGCGGCCCAACCCGTTTCCCACGATGAGCATCCGGGACAATGTGCTGGCCGGTTACAAGCTCAACGGCGCTCGGCTCTCCCGCGGCCAGGCGGACAACATTGTGGAGAAGGCTCTGCGCCGGGCGAACTTGTGGAACGAGGTCAAGGACCGTCTGGACCGGCCCGGTTCCGGGCTCTCCGGAGGGCAGCAGCAGCGTCTGTGCATCGCCCGCACGGTGGCGGTGGAGCCGGACGTGATCCTCATGGACGAGCCCTGCTCAGCGCTGGACCCCATCTCTACGCTGGCGATCGAGGACCTCATCTCCGAGCTGAAGGAGAAGTACACGGTGGTCATCGTCACTCACAACATGCAGCAGGCGGCCCGGGTGAGCGAGAAGACCGCGTTCTTCAACATCGCCGGCACCGGCAAGCCGGGGAAGATGATCGAGTACGACGACACCTCGGTGATCTTCAACAACCCCGCCAACGAGCAGACCGAGCGTTATGTCTCCGGCAAGTTCGGATGATCGGTGCTGCGCGATTCGGCTGAAAAGACCCGCGGCTATGGCACGAGGGCGCTGAGGCAGATGGTGAGCACCGCCGCGGTGATGCCAGCGACTACCGGTGTGGCCACCCAGTAGAGCCCGATGCGGCGGAACTGGCGCCAGTTGACAGTCGCGAATCGCTGATTGGAGCCAGCACCCATGATCGCGCTGGTGGCAGTCAGCGAGGTCGACAGCGGCAGCGCCAGGCCCAGCGAACCGATGAACAGCAGCCCTGAGGCCGTGGTGGTGGCGACCATCCCGCGCAGCGGGTCGATGGCCACCAGCCGGTGGGCCAGCACATGCCCGATCCGCCAGCCCCCGTGCAGAGCACCGGCGCCGATCAGCAGGGCGAAGGTCACCAGGATCAGTCCCATCCATCCGGCCGGATCAGTCACTCCACCGGCCCCGAGCGCTATCACGAACACGAAGGAGAATCGCTGGCCCTGCTGCAGGCCGGTGCCCAGTGAGGTGATCCCCACCGTGACCGACTGCAGCCCCCGGGAGACCCGGTTGATATCGTCAGGGTCCTCGCCGCGGGCAATCCGCACTGAGAGGTAGACCAGCAGATAGGCCAGGGCGAAAGCCACCAGCGGGGAGAGTAGCAGAGTGACCAGCGGGGTCAGCCAGGGCAGGGCCCAGAGCTCTTCGGTACTGATGTCACTGGCCGCCACCGCCACCAGCGCCCCGCCCAGCAGAGCCGGCAGCAGTGCGTGGGTGGTGGAGGTCGGCATTCCCCGGAAGTAGGTAAAGAGGTTCCAGCCGAGCACAGTGACCAGGGCGGCCAGCACCACGGCAAGGGTGAGCCCCGGTTCCAGGGCGGGAAACTCGAACCAGGCGAAGAGATAGATCCCCAGCGGCAGGGCAAGCAGCACACCCAGGGCATTGAACCCAGCGGCCATGCGCACAGCGATTCCGGGGGTGAGTGCCCGGGTGCGTACCGGAATGGCGATGGAGTTGGGCACATCGTGTAGTCCCGCCACATAGAGCGTCGGCGCCAGGATGACGCTGACGACCACCAGAAGCAGCAGCTCCACGTCAGGATTCCCGCACGATGATGGACCCGCAGATCGCTGCTACTTTTCGCTGGGAATGGACAGCGGCCAGGATCTGATCGGCCAGTTGCGTCTGCTGCAGGGCGATATTGGGCTGGAACGCCGAATCCGTCGCGGTCACCCAGTCACGGTGAGTCCGGTTGGCCTGCTTGCTCAGCCGCTGGAGCTGGGTCCAATAGCCCTCCAGATGATCAAAGTCATCCAACCGGCGCATCGCGGTATCGGTCAGCTCCACCTGGCGGGTCAGCGACTCCACCATCTCGGCGGTCTCCGCCGGCAGCTGCAGACTGGTGCGCCGAAGCACCAGGTCCCCGGCGGCGACCACATGCTCCATGGTCCGGTTCATCTGCTGGGAGATGGCATAGATGTCCTGGCGGGGCAGGGGGGTGAGGAACACGCTGCGGATATGAGTCATGAGAGCGAAGTGCAGATCCATGACGCGGCCCTCCAGGCCAAGCAGCTTCTGCCGGTGAGCCGCACGTTCCTCAGCAGGCGTGCCCAGCAGTTGTGCGAGCAGACCGACTCCGGCGCGTACCTCGCGGGCAATGTCAGTCAGCAGATTCGCCTCACTGTGCTGACGCTGGCGGTTCAGAGCAATCATGGAAGTGCGGGCCCCTGGTGCATACGGTGATCGCCGCCGATCATAGTGAACGGCGGGTTTACTACAAAGGGTGAGTGTATAGCCATTGGGTTAACGGCCGCAGAAAGTCAGCCGGGACCAGCGCTTGAGGTGTGATGGCTGGCGTAAGTCGGCCGAGAGCTGAGCGGGCTCTGCCCGCCAGCGGGACCAGCGCTTGAGGTGTG
>NZ_QWLD01000051.1 GCF_003600155.1 Nesterenkonia muleiensis
CACGCTCTCGGCCGGCTGACGCCGGCCATCACGCCTGCTAGTCCCGCGGGCGGGGAAACCCCGTGCCGTTACTCGGCGCCGAACCAGCTGCGCATCTCGTCGAAGCCGCGCTCCAGGCGGTCGGCCGGGCCGGGGGCCGAATAGGAGAGCTGGACCCGGGAACGGTCGGTGATCACCACCCAGGTGGTGATCTCATGCGCTGAGGAGGTGGGCAGGCTGGAGGTGACCACGTATTGGGCGTTGGAGGTCTCCACAGCGCTGGTCCAGCTCCCCGTACCTTCGGAGTGGTACAGCGTGGACTCATGACCGGTGCCCAGCTCCAGCGGCTGCGCGGTGACCGCATCCAGGTCCACCACGCTGTGCAGCTTGTCCTGAAGAGGGTGAAGCTCCACATCCTCAGCCTCAGGCCGGGTCTCGGCCACGTTGATGAAGTCCTCGCCATCGGTCATATGCACCTGAATGGTGCGCACGTTGTCCCCTGAGCTGGTCTCTGCGTAGTCGTGCTCGAAGTCGGACCGGGAGAGGTAGGGAACGGCCCAGCCCAGCGTCTTGAGTTCGTCGAGCTGCTCCACCGGGAGCTCTTTGACCGGGGTGATCTGGGAGGATCCGGGCAGGATCGCCGGCGTCTCATTGACCAGGTGCTCCTGATCGGCACCTGCCGGCGGTTGCAGAGCAGAGACGGCCACGGCGTCGTCGGCTGTGCCGTTGGGCTGTTGGGGGGGTTCCGGCGGAAGCAGTTCCTGGACTGTAGAGGTGCTGGGGACGGCACGTCCGCCCACCACCCAGGCAGTGGCAATAATGAGGCAGACCACAGTGGCCAGCGACGCGGCGAAGACACCAAGAACCCAGCCGATATGCAACCGGCCGGGGCTACGCGATCCAGAATGAGGGGGGCTGGTCCTGCGAGACATCAGGGCCATTTTGCCTGCGCTTGCTGAGCACTAGCTTATTTTTTTCTGTGAATCTCTCCCATCGGGCAACTGTGGCGGCCTGACTATATAGTTCAGCTATGAGCACGCCGGATAAGACGAAATACGCCAGCTGGGCCTATGCGGAGGAGCACGCGGCCCAGAACGACCTGGTGGACCTGGCCAGGGTGCTGGCCAATGATCTCGGAACACCTGCCATCTCCGAGGGGACCGCGGCAGCCCTGACCGTGCTGGCGGCAGCGGGCGGCTCCCGGGCCATTGTCGGCATCGGCTTGGGCACCGGCTTGGCCGCTGCCTCGCTGATGCACGGAGCCTCAGCCGGCGCGGTGCTCACCGGGATCGATGCCGATCCGGACCGTGTGGCGGCCACCCGCCAGATGCTGCAGGCGCAGGGCGTGGCGCCCTCCCGTACCAGGCTCATCACCGGAAAGGCTGAGCAGGTGCTACCGCGTCTGACATCCGGCGGCTACGATCTGGTGTTCATCGAGACTGATCCAGAGCAGGCCGCTGAGCATATTGACCAGGGACTGCGGCTGCTGCACCCCGGCGGAATGCTCATCCTCAACGACGCGCTCGATTCCGACCGGGTGCCCAAGCCAGCGGTGCGTCAACCCTCCACCCAGGCAATGCGTCAGGTGGAGTCGAGACTGCGTGAGGACGACGCCGTGGTCACCGCCATGATTCCCACAGGCACCGGTCTGCTGACCGCGGTCAGACGGTAGTTACTCGCCGACAGCTGCAATCAGGCACTGCTTGAGGGACTCGGCTTCGTCGTTGTTGATCTCGAGGACCAGACGGCCGCCACCGTCAATCGGCACGCGCATGATCAGGCTGCGCCCTTCCTGAGCGACTTCCATCGGGCCGTCACCAGTACGCGGTTTCATAGCAGCCATCGGGATAATCCTCTTTCATCGTCGTGCCTGTCGGACTCGTGCCACTCCATTATCTCTTACTCCGCTGAGATGTCATCCTCATCAGAGTTCTTGGACTTGCCGGAAGAGTTTGCCGATTGGGCACGGTGCAGCTGCAGGGTGAGGGCCTCAAGGAGCTTGTCGACCTGCTCCATACGGTAGCCGCGCACTGCGGAGTCGAAGTGGACCTGCTGCAGGTCATCGGCGCTGAGCTCGCGCTGCGCGGCCTGACTGAGCAATTCGTCGATCCGGTCAGGGACGGCTGCGGGGGACTCGTCCCTCGGCGCCTCGGCACCCTCCCACCGTCCCGTGAGCAGGACAACGACGACGCCCACCACCACCACGGCAATCACGTAGAGCCATATCACCCTCCCAGCCTAACCTCCGCCTCCTGCTCCCCGCGGACCGGAGCGTCATCCACCGGCGGGTCGGAGAGGTCAGGCTGGAAGATCAGGATGAAGATGCCGAAGACGACCACATATACCGCGAAGATGCGGAACCTGGCCCGGTAGAGCAGAGCCAGCACAAACCACAGCGCGAACGCCCCCACTACTGCGGCGACGATGAAGGCCGCCCAGTAGGCATCAGCTCCCACGCTCAAACCACCCTCATAGCCGAGCAGGCTGCGGGACTGAACCGCAGTGGCCGCCACAATGGTGGGGATGGCTACGAAAAAGCTGAACTGCGCGGCAATCCTTCTGTGCATTCCTAGCGCCAGCGCCGCAGCGATGGTGATCCCTGAGCGTGAGATGCCTGGAAACAGGGCAGCGGCCTGGGCGAGGCCTATCACCACGGCCACCCATAGGGTCATCTGCGCGGCTCCGCGCCAGGTGTTGGTCACCGAGTCGGTCCACCACAGGATTCCAGCGGTGATGAACAGCAAAATCGCCACCACCCACGGGGTGGCGAAGACATCGGTGCCGTATTCACGGATCACCAGTCCCAGCACCCCGGTGATACCGACCACGACCACTCCCAGCAGCATCAGCTTCAGATGGATCAGGTGCCGGAGGGTGCGGCGACTCACCAGCCACCTCACTTCCCGCACGGTACCGGACAACAGCCTGATCAGCGGCCCCCACATCACGACGACCACAGAGACCATAGTGCCCAGGTGCACCACCAGATTGAAGAAGATCATCTCCGGAGTGTCTGGACCGGGTATCTGGGATCCGGCATCTATCAGCCAGTGCTCGGCAATCACCAGATGTGAGGAGGAGCTCACCGGTATGAACATGAACAGCCCCTGGATGGCGCCCAGGAGCACTGCTTCCCATACGGTCAAAAAAGGATCCTCACTACTGGTCGGGACTGGGCACTGAGAATCACCGCGCGGATTCAGCAACGGCCGGAAGCATCGTTCCTGAAGGTCCTCGCAGACAGTAGTCCATGACCTCGCTGATCTCGGTCTCCTCGGGATTGACCTCGATCAGCGGAGTGCCACGCTCCAGTGCCAGCAAGGGAAGGGAGGCTGCCGGCTGGACCAGCCCAGAGGTTCCCACCACGACCACCAGATCAGCCTGCCGGATGGCGTCAGAGGTGAGCTCGAAGGCCTTCAGCGGAAGCATCTCGCCGAACCACACCACACCGGGGCGCAGAGAGGACCCGCAGCAGGCGCAGGCCGGAGGCTGCTCCGGCTGCTCGGGGGGCTCCAGGCCGTCGTATTCGGGAGCCGCCAGCTCGGCAGGCTCAGAGCACTCTGCACACCGGTGGGCGAAGATGCTGCCGTGCAGGTGAGCCAGCACCTCGGCGCCGGCCCTTTCGTGCAGGTCGTCCACGTTCTGTGTGGCGATGCTCAGCTCCCCGCCGGCCTCGCGCAGGCGCCGCTGCCATCCGGCTAACGCGGAGTGGCCGGGATTGGGCTCCACCTGGAGGAGCAGCGACTGCCGCCACCTGTACCAGGTCCACACCAGGGCCGGGTCGTGGGCGAAGGCCTCGCCAGTGGCAAGATCCTCAGCGGAGAACCTTTCCCACAACCCCGTCTGGACCTCGCGGAAGGTGGGAACGCCGGACTCTGCGCTGATCCCCGCCCCGGAAAGCACCGCGACCCGTCGAGCAGCTCTGACCAGCGAGCCGATCTCATGATTGACCTCATCCAGGATCCGCATACCCTCACGCTACCGTCTTCCCGTTCTCCATGGGCTGCGACGCTTCCGGTTTTTTCCGACGAAACCTCCGCTGAGGCGCTGGGCCTGGCGGTTCGGGCCGGGTTACAGGGATATGATCAGCATGGTGCCGCCGAATACCAGCCCTGAGGCCACCAGGGCTACTGTGGTGTAGCTGAGGATGTCACGCATTCGAAGTCCGGCGATCGCCAACAGCGGCAAGGCCCAGAAGGGCTGAATCATATTGGTCCACTGGTCCCCGTAGGCGATAGCCATTATCACAAACGCTGGATCCACTCCCAGGGACTCGGCCGCTTCCAGCAGGATCGGCCCCTGGACTGCCACCTGCCCACCGCCGGAGGGGACGAAGAAATTGACCACTCCGGCAGAGAGGAAGGCCAGCAGCGCCAGAGTCTGTGGGGAGGAGATCGAGACGAAGGCATCAGAGAGTACCTGCACCAGGCCGGTGCCGGTCATCAGACCCAGGATTCCGGCGTACAGGGGGAACTGCAGCAGGATCTCACCCACTGAGGAGGCGGCCACCTTGACGATCGCAATCAGTTCTGCTGGATGCTTCACCAGCAGCATGATCAGCGCGAGAAAGGTCCAGTTGACGATGTCCAACGTCAGGCTGCCCCCTTGTGAAAAGTGGATCACCAGATAGACCACCAGCATGAGGCCCACCAACAGGGTGGGAATCCGGGAGGTGTCCAGCCTGTCGGCCGGGGTGGCCACCTCATCGTGGACGCTCACCCCACCGTCGCGGACGTCTGCCTCCAGGGCAATGATGCGATCATCGTCCCTGGGAGCGATGAGGTAGAGCGCAAGGCCGACCACCAGGAGTGTGACCACGATGGCGACCAGATTCCAGGGGGCAAGGATGGTTTCGGTGATCGGGATCGAATCACCCAGCTGGTCCGCTAAGAAGGAGTCCGGAGTCGCAGCCGTCAGAGGAGCCGACGCTGAATAGCCCATATGCCAAACCACGAACCCGGCGAAGCCTGAAGCCACCAGCATGGGGAAGTGAATTCGCTGACCCCGCTCCCTGAAGGCGTGGGCGACCTCGCGGGCCAGCAGGCCGGCGACGATCAGACCCAGCCCCCAGGTGATCAGCGAGGCTGCTGCCGCCACCAGGAACACGAACAGATAGGCCTGGACCGCCCTTTTGGGTATGGAGGAGAGCCAGACCAGCAGCTTGCGCACTGGCCGGGTGTTGGCCAGGATGCTGCCCAGGAACAGGATCAGAGCCATCTGAGTGATGAACTCCAGCAGACCAGCTAGTCCCACGCCCCAGTGCTCAACGATCTCCAGCGGGCCGGAGTCGGTGAGAATCAGCGCCATGATCGCCACCACGAAGGTCAGGATGATGGCGAAGGACAGTGCCGAGGGCATGAGCTTCTCGACGACGACGTTCAGCGGTCTCATCACCGCGGAGAGGATGGCGGTGGATTCAGAGGGTTTCTTCTTGCCCTCCGGGGCCTCGGCAGCCTCAGATGATTTCGACATGACTAGCACCTCCTCTAGGTGTTTTCAGGAGTCCAGTATGCGCCAGCAGTGTGACCTGGGCTACATTTCGGGATTCAAGCCTCGGAAGCACTTTTCGTACCTTGCTACGAAATGCCGGTCTGGACGATTCAGCCATGCCGGCCCGCCATCCCCGGGACCGGGCAAAGGCTCCGGCGGCACCCGCTCGCCCGGGGATAGGATGAAGATGTGACTCTGCAGAACCTGCCGCTGGCCCGTACCACAGTCGACGCCGACGCCGCATCGCGGACGTTACAGGGGCTCTTCGAGGAACTCGCGGCAGATCCTGCCACACGTGTGCTGCTCGTTCAGGGCAGCCAGCTGGGGGTCGACGCCGCAGGACTCGCGCTGTTCGACGTCTCCAGACTTCCTCACGGCGGATGGCAGCAGCAGCGACTGCTGTACCTGGGCCGCGCCGACGGGATGCGCCTGGTGGCCAGCATGCTCCCTGAAGATCTCGGGTTCGAAAGGGACCTCGACGGGGTCCCCATCACCTCAGAGGCCAGTCTGGTCGAACTCGTCGAAGGCTTGAGCTTCGAGCACCTGCGCGACATCGGGGACCGGCTCAGCGACCGGGACGCCGGGCTCGGCACCACCGCGGTCGCACTCACCGCCTGGCACGAGCGCCATCTGCGGTGCCCACGCTGCGGGGAGGCCACAGAGATCATCGACGGCGGCTGGGTGCGCCGCTGCCTGGTGGATCAGTCACTGCACTATCCGCGCACCGATGCCGCGGTGATCATGGCGGTGCTCGACGATGACGACCGCATTCTCATGGGCCACGCCGCGCACTGGCCCACCGGGCGGTTCTCCACCCTGGCAGGCTATGTGGAGCCGGGCGAACCGCTGGAGGAGGCGGTCATCCGGGAGGTGGCCGAGGAGACCGGCATCGCCGTGGGCGAGACCACCTATCGGGGCAGTCAGCCCTGGCCGTTTCCGTGCTCATTGATGATGGGCTTCCAGGCCAGAGTCAGGCCGGGGGCCAGCACCGAGGTCCGCGTCGACGGTGAGGAGCTCACCGACGCACGCTTCTTCACCCGCGAAGAGCTCCTCACCGAGGTCTCAGCCGGCGGGGTGCACCTGCCGATGCGCTCCTCCATCGCCCGGGCCCTCATCGAGGAGTGGTACGGCGGGCCCATTCCCGCTTAGGACTTGCGGTTGTAGAGGAACATCGAGATCGGGGCGAAGACAGCGACCAGGACCGCGCAGTAGACGCCCACCAGGAGAACGGAGCCGGGGTCGAAGGTGCCGTCCATCAGCTCGCGGACCGCGGAGACCAGCACGCTGACCGGGTTGGCGTCCACTACGCCGGAGAGCCAGTTCGGCATGGTCTCGGTGGGCACAAAGATATTGGAGGCGAAGGTCAGCGGGAAGATGATCGTCATCGATACCCCCATCACCGCCTCCTCATTGGGCATCAGCAGCGAGACCATGGTCCACACCCAGGACAGGCAGAAGCTGAACAGCAGCACCAGCGCGAAGCCGGCCAGCACGCCGGTGAGCCCGCCGGCGGGGCGGAATCCGACGATGAACCCGACCGAAAGGATGATGGTTCCCGCCAGGGTGTAACGGACCTGGTCACCCAGCAGGGCACCCACCAGCTGGGCCGGCCGCCAGGTGGGCAATGAGCGGAACCGGTCGAAAATACCCTTGGAGATGTCCTTGTTCAGCGTCATGCCGGTGTACATGGTGACCATGATCAGCGTCTGGACAAAGATGCCGGGAATGAAGAACTGCACGTATTCGCTCACTGCCGGTCCGCCGGTCTGGCCGGTGCCGGAGACCACCGCGCCCATCGCCCCGCCGAAGATGAAGGTGAACATCACCGTCATCATGATCGGGAAGATGGTGACGTCGAACAGCTGCATGGGAATGTGCTTGATCTTCAGCATCGCGCGCCAGCCGAAGGTGATGGACCCGGACACCGGGCCGGAGGGCGTGGGGCGCTGCTCAGCCGGCAACAGGACTTTGGTGATCTTCTCTGCCTCGGTGCTGGTCCCGCCGGCGGGGGAACCCCGCTCAGCTCTCGGCTGGCTAGCGCCGGGCTTCACACCAGAACTCGGCAGATCGCTTCGTTCCTGCCCCATAGCAGTGGTTTCGGTTTCCTGGCTCATAGCGTTGCCTCGGCGGTCTCTGCCGCCGAAGCGGCGTCGTCGTCGTTCTGTTCGGTCTCAGTGGGCTTGCCGGTGAGTGCAAGGAAAACTTCGTCAAGACTGGGTTGGCCGTAGGAGAAGGTCTCCACCGCGATTCCGCTCTCCTCCATGGCGATCAACGCCGGGGAGGCGTTGGTCCCCTCCCCCAGACGGACACTCAGCCCAGCGGAGTCTTTCTCACGGACGACGTCGCCGCCGAGAGTCCGCTCCAGCACTCCGGCTGCCTCCTCACGCTGAGCGGGATCGGCCACACGCACTGTGAGAGCACCGGCGCCGACCTGGGACTTCAGCTGGCCGGGGGTCCCCTCGGCGATCACCTGGCCATGGTCGATCACCGCAATCCGATCAGCCAGCTGATCGGCCTCCTCCAGGTACTGGGTGGTCAGCAAGATGGTGGTGCCACCGGCCACCAGGGTCCGGATGATGTCCCATACCTGATTGCGGCTGCGCGGGTCGATCCCGGTGGTCGGCTCATCCAGGAACATCAGCTCAGGTGTGACAATCAGCGATCCAGCGATGTCAAGCCTGCGGCGCATACCTCCGGAGTATTTCTTGACCTGCCGGTCGGCAGCATCTGCCAGGCCGAAGGCGTTGAGCAGGTCCATGCCACGGCTGCGGGCGGCCCGCTTGTCGAAGCCCAGCAGCCGGCCCAGCAGGATCAGATTCTCGATCCCGGTGAGATCCTCATCCAGAGAGGCGAACTGGCCGGTCAGGGCGATCTTCTCGCGAACGGTCTTGGATTCGGCGGCGACGTCGTGACCCAGAACCCGGGCTTCACCGCCGTCAGGGCGCAGCAGAGTGGCCAGCATACGGATGACAGTAGTCTTGCCCGCCCCGTTGGGGCCGAGCACCCCGTAGATCCCCCCGCGGGGAATGCTGAGGTCAACGCCGTCGACCGCGATGTTGTCGCCGAATTTCTTGAACAGGCCATGGGCCTCGACAGCATAGGAAGTGTGCACCCGCATAGTCTATGTCCAGGCTGCCGACTGGCGTACTGTCTTCGGGCCAGCTGACAGCGAACAACATCACTCTGTCACCACAAACGCCCCAGAGTTCTCTTGGCGCCGGGCGTCATCCCGGGCGAGAACTCACAGCCCGAGCCGCTGCCCCAAGAACCGGTAGATCAGCGCGTTCATCGTGGCCTGCTGCTGAGGATTAGCGGCTCCCCCGTGTCCGCCCTGGGTGTTCTCCCAGTAGGTGACGTCGGCGCCTAATGATTCCAGGGCTGCAGTCATCTTCCGGGCGTGGCCGGGGTGCACCCGGTCGTCCTTGGTGCTGGTGGTCAGCAGCACCGGTGGGTACTGCGCCCCGTTGCTCAGCAGATGGTAGGGGCTGTAGCGGCGGATGTAGTCCCAGTCCTCAGTCTCAGGGTCTCCGTACTCCGCCCGCCAGGAGGCTCCTGCGAGCAGCTGGGCGTAGCGTTTCATGTCCAGCAGCGGCACCTGGATGACCACCGCTCCGAAGAGATCGGGGTACTGGGTCAGCATGTTGCCGGTCAGCAGGCCGCCATTGGACCCACCTCGGCAGGCCAGCTGTGCTGTGGTGGTCACCTCGCTAGCCACCAGGTCCTTGGCCACTGCGGCGAAGTCCTGATACGCCAGGTGGCGGTTCTGTCTCAGAGCAGCCTGGTGCCAGCGCGGACCGTATTCACCTCCGCCGCGGATATTGGCCAAGGCGAAGACGCCGCCTGGCTCCAGCCATGCCTTTCCCACCAGTGGCAGATAGCCGGGCTTCTGGGAGATCTCGAAGCCGCCGTAGCCGTAGAGGACAGTCGGTGCAGTCTCCGGGCCGTTGAGGACTCGTTCGGGGCCGATCAGGAAATAGGGAACGCCGGTGCCGTCCTCGCTGGTGGCGAAGCGCTGAACCGCGCTCAGCCCTGCCGCGCTGAACCGTTCCGGGGCCCGTTTGATCAGGTCGTAGCTTTCCGGCTCACCATCGATCACAGGGGCCAGCGAACCCAGGTACTTGGAAGCAGGGGTGAGGAAGTCATTGGCGGTGATCCAGATCTGGTCGCTCTCCCGGGAGTCATAGGCCCCCACGGAGAGCGAGCCGGTGATCTCGGTGAGCACCCGCTGGGACCGCCATGCGCCCTCGCCATCTCGCCAATGGGCCTCGACGTGCTCGACCACATGGTCCATCACGGTCAGGGCAAAGAGGTTCCGGGTGGCGGTGATGCCCTGCAGCGAGGTGGAGTCGGTGGGGGTGAACAGGGCGGTCAGCTCAGGGTCCCCGTGCAGGAACTCCTCGGCATCGGCGATGTAGAGGCTGCCTCCGGGGAGCACGACGCCGCGGATGGTCACCTCGGTGCGCGGGGCGAAGAAGATCAGGTCACGATGGAAGCCCACGCGCACATCGGTGGGGACGTCGATGAGCGTCAGAGTGGGCTCGCCAGCGTCGTCATAGGTGATCAGGTAGGTCTCCGCATCGTAGAAGCCCAGCACCCGGGTGGCCAGATGACGCTCATACCCGGGGGTGGAGTCATAGCCTGCAGAGGCGAGCATGTCGTCCTCAGCCACAGAGATGATCGGCTCTGCCTCAATCAGCGGTGTTCCGCGGCGCCAGAGCCGTGCGATGCGGGGGTATCCAGAGGTGGTCACCGGGGTGTCCTCGGTGACCACAGCCTGGTCGGTGGAGGCGTAGACCGTCTCGGCGTCGATCCAGCCGAGCCCTCCTTTGCCCTGTGGCCGGTAGAAACCGCCGCCCTCGGGGTCGATGAAGCAGCGGGTGTTGAGGTCGAACTCGCGGGTGACATCAGCGTCAGAGCCCCCGGGTGAGAGGTCGATGAGCACCCGGGAGTAGCCGGGGATCTCCTCACTGGCCTGTTCGGGGCGCAGCACAGAAGCGCCGTGCCAGACCCAGGTGGTGCCCTCCGTCTCGGAGAGCTCGTCCAGGTCGAGCAGGATCTCCCATTCGGGGTCCTCGCTCTTATAGGACTCCAGTGTGGTGCGGCGCCAGATCCCCTGCGGATGCTCCGCGTCGGTCCAGAAGTTGTAGAGCCAGTCGCCGCGCTTGGTCACCGGCGGAATCCGGTCGGAGGCGTCGAGGATCTCACGCAGGGAGTCCCTCAGCGGGCCGAACTCTTCATCCTGGAGCGTGGCCTCAGCGACTCGGTTGCGCTGTTCCACCCAGGTGAGCGCCTCGCCCCCCTCAACGTCCTCCAACCACTGGAAGGGATCATTCTCCGGGTCGATGAAATCCGCACACATGGACTCCACCCTATAACTCCGGCCTCACCAAGCGAGCACAGGACCTGCACATACCTCATCCTGCATCGAGTGCGGCTGTTCCTGGCTGATAACCGCGGATTCGGCTCCCATAAGCCAGAAACGCCCGCGCTCGTCGAAGACCCAGAGGCGATCAGCGGCAACAGCCGCAAGCGACCCAGTGAAGCCGGGGCCGCACCACGGAGGAGACCGCGTTCAGCCGGTGT
This sequence comes from Nesterenkonia muleiensis, assembly GCF_003600155.1. GTDB lineage: Bacteria > Actinomycetota > Actinomycetes > Actinomycetales > Micrococcaceae > Nesterenkonia > Nesterenkonia muleiensis. Next base: position 11,053 of record NZ_QWLD01000051.1, read on the forward strand.
TCTGGAGGCCGGCGGCCACACCTTTGAGGGTAATCAGCAGCAGGTTACGCGGATCCCGGATCTCGTCCTCGGATAGATTCCCGGACCGCAGCCGGCGCAGGGCGCGCAGCTGGATCAGGCTGAGCGCGTCCACGTAGGGGTTGCGCAGCTGGACGGCCCGCCCGAGCACCCGGTGCTGGGCCAGCAGCCGGTCCTGTCCAGTGATGGCAAGGATCCACTTCTCAGTCAGGTCGAGCTCCTCCAGCACGGCTGCAGCCAACTCCGTTTTGCCGCCGAGGTCCAGATAGCGGCGGGCGATCCGCCGATCAGTCTTGGCCAGGGACATCTCCACGTTGTCGATCATGGCGGAGAACAGCGGCCACTCCGCGTAGGCCCGCTGCAGCAGCCCAAGGTCTCCGACGTCCTCCAGCGCGGTGCCCAGGCCGTACCATCCGGTGAGGTTGATCCTCGCCTGCCCCCAGGCGAAGTTCCAGGGGATGGCGCGCAGGTCCTCCAGCGACTCCACCGACAAGCCGCGTTTGGCCGGTCGGGAGCCGATGGCCAACAGCCCGATCTCATCCTGGGGGGTGACCTGGGCGAACCAGGGCGCGAAGCCCTCGGCCTTCACCAGGGCGTGGAAGCGGGCGCGGGAGGCGTCGTCGAGCTGCTGCGCCAGGTCAGCGTAGGTGGCCGCGGCCGCAGCATTGCGCTTCTCGGTGGAGGGGGCGCTTGCCATCAGCGTGGCGGCGGCGACCTGTTCAATGTGCCGCAGCGCGATCTCCGGATTGCCGTACCGGGCGTCGATCACCTCACCCTGCTCGGTGACCTTGAACCGCAGGTCCACCGAGTGCGGAGGCTGGGCGAGGATGGCCCGGTTGGCCGGACCGCCGCCGCGGCCCAGTGCGCCGCCGCGGCCGTGGAACTGGGTCAGATGGATGTTGTTCTCCACCGCCCATGCCGCGATCTTCTCCTGGGCCTGGTAGAGCGCCAGGGTCGCTGCCACCGGGCCGACGTCCTTGGACGAGTCGGAGTATCCGAGCATCACCTCCATCCGGCGGCCGGTCTGCTTCAGCCGCTTCTGCAGCTGCGGGCTGCTCAGCGCCTCCGCCAGGATGCGCGGGGCGTTCTGCAGATCGTCATAGGTCTCGAACAGCGGGATCACATCCAGCACCGGGGCATCTCCGGAGGGGTTCTCCAGCGTGCCGCCGAAGGCCCTCTCCGCCAGCAGATAGACATCGGCCAGGTTCTGCGCGCTCTGGGTGAAGGACACGATGTAGCGCCGGGCGGCGTTGACCCCGTAGCGCTGCTGCAGTGAGGCGATGGCGCGGAAGGTCTCCAGGACCTCCTCTCCGGGAACCGCCATTTTCTCCACCGAGTCCGGGTCCTCCAGCCACTTCAGCGTCTGGGCGTGCACCGCGGAGTGCTGGCGGACCTCCAGCTCTGCCAGGTGGAAGCCGAAGGTCTCCACCTGCCAGATGAGCTCCTGGAGCTCACCGTAGGCGGCCCGCTGAGCACCGGCGGCAACCAGCGAGTCCTGGACCTCCCGCAAGTCCTCCACCAGCTGCTCGGGCACTCGGTAGGCCAGGTCGGCGTCGCGGGCCCGGGTGGCTGAGACACGTCCTGCGATCGCTAGCAGCACCTGACGGTGGGGTTCGCCGGGGGAATGCTCGGCAGCCCGCTCGGCCAGTTCCGCTGAGAGCTGCTTCTGACGGTTCCAGAGCGCCTGGAGGGCATCGCTGGGCGGAGTGTACCGGTCATCCAGGGTCAGGGAGAGTCCCACCGTGCGGGTCCGCTCCTCCAGATCGGCCAGTACCCGGTCGGCGGCCTGAGTCACCGCCTGACGGGTGATGGAGGCGGTGACGTTGGGGTTGCCGTCGCGGTCCCCGGCGATCCAGGACCCCAGCCGGATGAAGGCCGGGGCTTTGGGGGTTGCTCTGCCGGCGTCGTCGTTCTGCAGCCAGTCGTCCATCCGCCGGTAGGCCTCGGTGAACACGCTGGAGAACGAGGACTGGAAGACGCCCAGAGCGGTGCGCACCTCGTCCAGCGGGGAGGGGTTGGAGACCCGCAGCTGGGCGGTGCGCCACATATTGTCGATCTCCTCGGTGATCTCCCGGGTGTTGCGGGCCTTGGCCGCAGGACCCATGCGTGGATCATCGCGGTCATCGAGCAGGGCGCCGATGCGCCGCACGCTGGCGGTGACCGCGTTGCGCCGGGCCTCAGTGGGGTGGGCGGTGAGCACCGGGTGGAATCGCAGCTCCTTCAGCCGTCGCTCGGCCTCCCGCTGGCCGATCTCCTCACTGAGATGGGTGAAGGCTGCCGCGACTGAGTCAGAGGGCTTCTGTGCCTCCAGGGGCAGCTCGCCGTCCCTGTCCCGCAGGGTGCGCACCCGGTGCTGCTCCTCAGCGAGGTTGGCCAGCAGGAAGTAGCAGGTGAAGGCCCGGGCCACCTCCTTGGCCCGCTCAGCGCTGAGAGCTTCGACGAAATCCTCGGCCTTGGTCAGGGTCTCGTCGGAGCCGTCCTCCACAGCAGCGATGGTCAGCGAGCGCAGGGTTTCGACATCCTCCAGCAGTCCCTGGGAGCCGTACTCGCTGAGCACAGTGCCGAGCAGACTGCCCAGAAACCCCACATCCCGGCGCATCTCCTCCGGGATCTCATGCTGGGCAGCCTGACGCGAGGAGTCATCTGCCAAAGTGCGCTCGGTCATGGGGCGGTCTCCTTTTGACTGGTCAGAAGTGGTACTCGGTGGGCACTCCATCGACACCCAGGCCAGACCCCATCGTCCTTTGGTGTGTTGGCATCACGGTATCAGCGAATCGGAAACGCTGAGCCCTCTGACATGGTCGCGGTGGACTCTCACTGGTCCTCAGCCGGTACCAGCCGGGAGCTCAGCCGGAGAGTGCCCTCACCGTAGATCTCGTGAAGCTGGGACTCCAGGCTGCCGTCGTCATAGGTGACCTCGACCGTCAGTTGGTTGGTGGTGGCCTCCACACCGGCTGAGAGTGCGCCGTCGATCTCCATGATCTCCTGCTGGATCTGCTCCAACTCGGCCTGCTGATACTGCGCCTCGGTGACGCAAAGCATCCCTCCCCACTCTTCGCGGAGTGTCCCGTAGGCTGTCTCTGGATCCGCACTGACCCGCACATTGATGATCACGTACTCCGGATCGTTCAACGACGCCGCCAGCTCCTGATGTTCCTGGTCGCCCATGTCTTCATCGTCGTTGAGGTCCTCTGGCTGCACAGGGTTCAGCGACTGGTCCACCCAGGAACCGGCATAGCCTTCGAGCTCCTCTGCCCGTTCAAAGGTGTCATACATCCGCTGCTCGGAGACCAGCTCCTGGTCCAGGATCTCCCAGCCGCCCTCAGGCTCTTCGCAGGGTGTGGAGAAGCTCATCTGCTGCTCAGGGGGTTCACCGTCCCATTCACCGGCGGGGACCGCAGACTCGAGTTCGAAGGTCCCTTCCTGCGGGTCGTAGTCACCGACGACGGCGTACTCGCCCCAGCGGGTGCCCTGCTCCTCTTCATAGCTGCCGGAGTCCTGTTCCTCCCAGTCCCAGCCGATCAGCTCAGGTCCGCCGCACTGCGGCGGGTAAGATTCGGCCACCGCGCCCAGGCACAGCTCGGCAGTGCCGTCATCGTCCATCACCATGGCCGGGGTCGGTGTGGTCACCGTAGCCTCGGGGGCGGGAACCTCCAGATCAGCTGCCGAGGCCGCGCTGGCATGATCCGGCGCCCCGGCGGCGGGGTCTTCGCCACCGCAGGCTGTGGCCACCAGTGCGGCAACGCTGAGTGCGGCGCAGGATGTGGTGAACCGTAGGATGCTCATGCGGCCAAGGTACCGGAGCCCGGCGGACAGAGTGAACCGGGGCCGCCGGATCGCAATCCGACTGTTACTGCCGCTGAGGACGCCCACGGCGCCCACCCCGCATAGGCTGGGGCCTATGAGTGAACTGACCGGCCGCGAACGCGTCATCGCCCACGCCCGGGAACTGGGGGTGGAGATCGAGGTGGTCGACCGTGGTCCTGCCCGCTCCCTGGAAGAGGCTGCCGCACACCTGGGAATCGAACCGCACGAGATCGTCAAGACCCTGGTGGCCAAGTGCAAGCTCACCCAGACCGCCGCAGAACACAGCTACGCGATAGTGCTCATCCCCGGTGACCAGCAGGTGGACTGGGCCAAGCTGCGCAAGCTGGCGGGGATGAAGAAGATGTCCATGGCGGCGCCGGAGGAGAGCCTGGCGGCCACCGGCTACCGCCCCGGCACCATCAACCCCTTCGGTGCCGCATCAGCGGAGGGGACCCGCTGGCCGGTCTACGCCGAGGAGTCCATCAGCGGCAGGGTCTGCCTGGGCGCCGGAGAAGCCGGACTGAACCTCTTCGTGGACTCCGCCGAGCTGTGTGCGGCCTTCGCCGTCACCACCGGGGACATCACCGCATAGGTCTCGGCTCCATCAGAGCCGCGCTCAGTGAGCACCGCTCCTATTCATCACTGCGCAGTGCCCGGCGGCGAGTCTCAAGGTCCATCAGCTCCGCGTTGAGGCTGCGGTACTCCTCCGGGGACTCTGCCGGATCCATCCGCTGCAGCCGGCCCAGCAGATTGGCCTTCTGATGCTGGATCTTCAGCTCCACCAGCCGGTTCAGAATCTCCTGGCAGTACCGGTCCAGATGCTCCTCGGTCTTGGCCGGAAGCGTGGTCACCGCCAGTTCGGAGACGAGTCCGCGCAGCGGCTGGGGCACCTCCTGGCGCACCGCCTCGACCCAATTTCTGGGATCGGAGGCCTCCGCTGCGGCAATGCGGATGCCATCATGGACTGCCTGGTGCGCCGGCGCGGTGAACCGCACGCTGAAGATCTCCTCCCACTGCTCGGCGGTCAGCCGGGTCGGATGCTGCAGGATCACCTCCAGCGCCTGCCGCTCCATCATCACCGCCGGGTCGCGGGTATCCGGACGTTGGAACGCTGAACCGGCGGCCGCCCCCTCGCCCTCCCCGGGAACCGGCCGGCCGTTCTGCGCCGGGAGGCCCCTTCCAGGCTGTGGGTGCTGGGACGGCGTCGTGCCTTTCTGCCGAGATGCTCCGCGAGCGCCGGACTTCCGGGCCTGGGCGACTGCGGCGACTACCTCCTCCATATCGGAGCCCAGCCAGCCAGCCAGCTCGCGGGTGTAGGCCTGCCGCAGGGAGTCGTCCCGGATCTCGGCGACCACCGGTGCGGCCGTGCGCAGCGCCCCGATCCGTCCCTCCACGGCAGAGAGGTCCCACTCACGCAGCCTGCGGCGGATCACGAACTCCACCAGCGGTGTCTTGGAGTCGATCACCGCCTGGACGGCCTCGTCGCCGCGGCGCTGGCGCACATCGCAGGGGTCCATGCCCTCTGGCCCGACGGCGATGAAGGTCTGGGCGTTGAACTGGTGGGCCTCGTTGAAGGCTTTGACCGCGGCCTGCTGGCCGGCCTCGTCGCCGTCGAAGGTGAAGACCACCTCTGCCGGGCTGCCGTCGTCGGAGAGGAGCCGGCGGGCGATCTTGATGTGCCCCTCGCCGAAGGCGGTGCCGCAGGTGGCCACTGCGGTGTCCACCCCGGCGATATGACAGGCCATCACATCGGTGTATCCCTCCACCACCACCAGCTGGCGCTTCTTGGCGATGTGCCGCTTGGCGTGCTCGATCCCGTAGAGCACCTGGGACTTCTTGTACAGCGCCGTTTCGGGCGAGTTGAGGTACTTCGGACCCTGGTCGTCCTTGTAAAGACGCCGTCCGCCGAAGCCTACGGTGTTGCCGGTCATGTCCCGGATCGGCCAGACGAGCCGGCCGCGGAACCGGTCGTAGATCCCGCGGCGGCCCTCGGAGAACAGGCCGGTGAGCTTGAGCTCATCCTCCCGGAAGCCTTTGGTTCTCAGATGTCCCAGCAGGTGGCTCCACCCCTGGGGCGCATAGCCCACACCGTAGTGCTCCGCGTGTTCCCGGGTGAATCCCCTGCCGGTGAGGAAGTCCCTCGCCGTCTGGGCTTCGGGGATGCTCAGGCAGCGCTGAAAGAACTCATCGGCGATCTTATGGGCATCCAGCAACCGCTGCCGCCGGCCGGTCTCAGCCTTGTCCGGCCCAGATCCGCCGTCCTCGTAGCGCAGCTCGATGCCGTACTTGTGCGCCAGCCGTTCCACGGTTTCGGCGAAGGTGGTGTGCTCCTGAGACTGCAGAAACGCGATGACGTCGCCGGACTCCCCGCAGCCGAAGCAGTGGTAGGTGCCCACCTGGGGCCGGACGTGGAAGGAGGGGGTGCGCTCGTCGTGGAAGGGGCAGAGCCCCTTGTAGGAGCCGATGCCGGCCTTCTTCAGCGTCACATACTGCTCGACGATCTCCCGCAGGTCGGCACGCTCGCGTACGGCATCGATGTCCTCGCGCCTGATCAGACCTGCCATGGCGTTCGCTCGCTTCCCGCCTCACCGCGTCGCGTTGAGCCGGGACCCGGCTCGCTCTCTTACAGGCTACCGGTACGACGGGGCTCCACCTTCCTGGCTGTGGAAAACTCCTGTTCCGCTGACGCGCCACCCAATTTGTCGTGGGGCTTTCGACTTGGCGTAGGGCTATACCCCCACGAACAACAGAAAGCCCCACGATACGACGCTCACTCTAGAACCAGGATGAGGTCGCCGCCTGCGACCTGCTGCACCCCGCCGATGGCGATCCGGCTGACCGTTCCGGACGACGGCGCGGTGATGCCGGACTCCATCTTCATCGCCTCAATGGAGGCAATGGTCTGACCCGCCTCCACACTCTCGCCGTGGGCCACCTGGACTGAGACCGCCCCGGCGAACGGTGCGGCGACATGCCCGGGGTTGGAGGGGTCTGCCTTCTCTGCGGCGACCACGGTGGACTCCACCGACTCATCGCGCACCATCACCTGGCGGGCCTGACCGTTGAGCGTGCACATCACGGTGCGCATGCCCTTCTCATCCGGCTCCGAGATGGTCTGCAGGGTGACCAGCAGCCGGACGCCCTTGCCCAGGGAGATCACATGTTCGTGCCCTGTGGTCAGCCCGAAGAGGTAGTCCCGGGTGTGCAGCACGTGGATGTCGCCGTACTTCTCGCAGGCCGCCTCGAACTCACGGGTCGGACCGGGGAAGAGCAGCCGGTTCAGCGCTGCCCGGCGGGTGGCGGAGTCGGCCTCCAACGCGGCGGCGTCGTCATCGGTGAGTTCCTCCTCCACAGGTTTGACGGTGCGCCCCTCCAGGGCTTTGGTGCGGAAGGGCTCGGGCCAGCCGCCCGGCGGGTCCCCCAGCTGTCCGGCCAAAAAGCCGATGACCGAGTCCGGCAGGTCGAAGCTCTGCGGATCCTGTTCGAACTCTTGGGGGTCTGCGCCCAGCCCGACCAGCTGCAGGGCAAGGTCACCGACGACCTTGGAGCTGGGGGTGACTTTGACCAGCCGGCCCAGCATCTTGTCTGCGGCGTAGTACATATCCTCGATCTGCTCGAAGCGCTCCCCCAGGCCCAGGGCGATGGCCTGCTGTCGCAGATTCGACAGCTGGCCGCCGGGGATCTCGTGCCGGTAGACCCGGCCGGTGGGGCTGGGCAGCCCGGACTCGAAGGGCTGGTAGATGCTGCGCACGGTCTCCCAGTAGGGTTCCAGGGAGGCGACTGCCTCCAATCCCAGGCCGGTGTCTCGCTCGGTGTTCTCCAGAGCGGCCACCAATGCCGAAGCCGGCGGCTGGGAGGTGGTGGAGGCCATCGAGGCGGTCGCCACGTCCACCGCATCGACCCCTGCTGCAGAGGCAGCGAGCAGGGTGGCCAGCTGACCGCCGGCGGTGTCATGGGTGTGCAGATGGACCGGCAGGTCGAAGCGCTCGCGCAAAGCGGTGACCAGAGCGGTAGCCGCCGCGGGGCGCAGCAGCCCGGCCATATCCTTGATTGCCAGGATATGGGCGCCGGCGTCGACCATCCGCTGGGCAAGGTCCAGGTAGTAGTCCAGGGTGTAGAGGTCTTCGGCCGGATCGGCCAGGTTGCCGGTGTAGCACAGGGCGGCTTCGGCCACTGCGGTGCCGGTGGCGCGGACCGCCTGGATGGCGGGGATGACCTGCTCGACGTCGTTGAGGGCGTCGAAGATCCGGAAGATGTCCACTCCGGTCTGGGCGGCCTCGGCCACGAAGGCTTCGGTGACCTTCAGCGGGTAGGGGGTGTAGCCGACGGTGTTGCGCCCGCGCAGCAGCATCTGCAGCGGAATGTTCGGCATCTCCGCGCGCAACCAGGCCAGCCGCTCCCAGGGATCTTCGGAGAGGAACCGCAGGGCGACATCATAGGTGGCCCCGCCCCAGACTTCGGCGGAGAACAGCCCCGGGGTCACATGGGCGACTGCCGGGGCCGCCGCCAGCAGATCGCGGGTGCGCACCCGGGTGGCCAGCAGCGACTGGTGGGCGTCGCGGAAGGTGGTGTCGGTGACCGCCAGAGCAGTGGTCTGGCGCAGATGCGTGGCGAAGCCCTCCGGGCCCTTGGCCAGCAGCACGTCCCGCCAGCCTGCAGGCTTGGGCTGCCCGGAGGGGCCGTCGAAGGGAGAGCGGTCGGGCTCATCGCGTTTGTCGCCGGGGAACTTCGGCAGCTTGTCGCGGGGGTCGATGCCCTGCACCCTGGGCCCGTGCGGCTGGTTGACGGTGATGTCAGCCAGGTACTGCAGCGCCTTGGAGCCGCGGTCCTGCGAGCGGTTGGCCTTGGCCAACTCCGGGTGCTTGTCGATGAAGTCGGTGGCGACGTCTCCGGTGAGGAACTCTTCGGAGTTGAGCACATTGAGCAGAAACGGGATGTTGGTGGCCACACCGCGGATGCGGAACTCGGCCAGCGCGCGCCGCGCCCTGTCCACTGCTGTGCGGTAGTCCCGGCCCCGGCAGGTGAGCTTGACCAGCATGGAGTCGAAGTGCGGGCTGATCTCGGCCCCAGCATACGCAGTGCCGCCGTCGAGCCGGATGCCGGAGCCTCCGGCTGAGCGGTAGGCGGTGATGGTGCCCACATCGGGGCGGAAGTCATTGGCCGGGTCCTCAGTGGTGATCCGGCACTGCATGGCCGAGCCTCGCACGCGCAGATCCTGCTGCCGGATGTCCAGGTCCTCCAGGGTCTCCCCTGCGGCAATACGGATCTGGGAGGCCACCAGGTCCACATCGGTGATCTCCTCGGTCACTGTGTGCTCAACCTGGATGCGGGGGTTCATCTCGATGAAGACGTGCTTGCCGGCCCGCTCCCCTTCGGTCTCCACCAGGAACTCCACCGTGCCGGCGTTGCGGTAGTTCATCGCCTCGGCGAAGGCCACGGCGTCGCGATGCAGAGCCTGCCGGAGCTCGTCGTCGAGGTGCGGGGCCGGGGCGATCTCCACCACCTTCTGGTGGCGGCGCTGCAGGGAGCAGTCCCGCTCGAAGAGGTGGACCACATTGCCGGCGGCGTCGGCGAGGATCTGCACCTCGATGTGCCGGGGCCGCAGCACGGCCTGCTCGATGAACACCGCGGCGTTGCCGAAGGCGGTGTCGGCCTCGTTCATGGCGGCTTTCAGCGCGTCCTTGAGGTCCTCGCGACGCTCGACCCTGCGCATCCCTCGCCCACCGCCGCCGGCGATCGCTTTGACGAACACCGGAAAACCGATCCGCTCAGCCTCAGCGGTGAGCTCCTCAATGTCCTCAGAGGGGTCGGAGCTCTCCAGCACCGGGATTCCGGCAGCCTTGGCCGCGCGCAGCGCCTTGACCTTGTCCCCGGTGGATTCGAGCACATTGGCCGGCGGGCCCACAAAGGTAATGCCGGCACTTTCTGCGGCACGGGCCAGGTCCGGGTTCTCAGAGAGGAACCCGTAGCCGGGGTAGATGGCCTCGGCGCCGGCCTTCTGGGCGACCCGGATGATCTCCTCAACATCGAGGTAGGCCCGCACCGGGTGACCCTCCTCACCGATGCGGTAGGCCTCGTCGGCCTTCTGCCGGTGCAGTGAGTTGCGGTCCTCATGCGGGTAGACGGCAACGGTGCGGGCACCGAGCTCCACTCCGGCACGCAGGGCACGGATCGCGATCTCACCGCGATTGGCCACAAGAATCTTCGAAAACATCAGTCAATGCCTTCCTCAGGCTCGGTTCATAAGCCACCACCCCATTGTGGCGACCGGAGACCACATTACCCCGGTCTACGTTTCAACCATGAAACACGACGACGCACTCACGCGAACAGTGCGCTGGTCACCGGCTGGCCTTTGACCAGGGTGGCGTACCACTCCAGGCATGCGCCGTCGGTCAGTGAGGCGATCTGGTCGATGATGGCACGGTGCCGGGCCGCGTCGTCGTCGGCGGCGCGGAAATCAGCCTGGAAGGGCGGCTCCAGAAAACGGTCTCCGGTGTCCATCAGCAGCCCGTGCAAGGCCTGGAGCACCTCGGTCTGGCGCGTATAGACCGGCAGCTGCTCGCGGGAGGCCATGATGTAGTGGGCGGCAATGCCCTTCATCACGCAGATCTCCTCCAGGGTCTGCCCGGGCACCACCAGATCCGCCTCATGCCGGACCAGTGGCTTCTCACCGTGGGCGCTGCGGGTGGCGGCCCAGACATCGTGGCCGAACCGGCCGATCAGCTCCGAGGTCATGTTCTTCAGGGCGGCCAGGGCCCGGCGGGAGCCGTCGGACTCCTTCACCCAGCTGTCGGTGGCTTCCAGGCGGGCGATGGCGGCGTCGACCGCCTCCGCCTCGGTGTGCGGCAGGTACCACTCCTGGGCGGTCTGGATGACCCGGGCCCGCTGCACGCTGTCGGTCAGGAACTTCAGCTGGAAACGGCCGTTGACGATGCCGTCCTCCACATCGTGGACCGAGTAGGCGATGTCGTCAGCGGCGTCCATCACCTGGGCCTCCATCGATTTGCGGGTGCCTGCCACGCCCTCACGCATCCAGTCGAAGACCTCCAGGTCGTCCTCATAGGTGCCGAACTTCTGGCTGCGGGCGCCGTCGGCCTGCAGCGGCGCCTCATGGGCACGCCAGGGGTACTTCACCGCAGCGTCCAGGCTGGCCCGGGTCAGGTTCAGCCCGGCGGAGCGCCCGTCGGAGTGGAAGCGCTTGGTCTCCAAACGGGTCAGCAGGCGCAGCGTCTGGGCATTGCCTTCGAACCCGCCGATGCCGGAGGCCAGATCGTTGAGGACCTTCTCGCCGTGGTGGCCGAAGGGCGGGTGGCCCAGATCGTGGGAGAGACAGGCGGCGTCGACCACATCGGGGTCGCAGCCGAGCAGCCGGCCCAGCTCGCGGCCCACCTGGGCGACCTCCAGTGAGTGGGTCAGCCGGGTGCGGGAGAAGTCGTCGCTGCTGGGTGAAACCACCTGAGTCTTCGCGCCCAGCCGGCGCAGGGCCGAGGAGTGCAGCAGACGGGCCCGGTCACGCTCGAACGAGGAGCGGTAGACCGATTTCCCGTGCTCGGGGACCCAGCGGTCCTCGTCCGCCTCGGTGTACCCGGGCGCCAAGGCCGCATACTGTCCTTCAAGACGCTCGACGTTGCGCACGCTCATCACTTCGTTCCCCTCCCGCCCTTGGCTTCGCGAGCCGTCAGTGCCCGGCCCGCTCTATTGCCACCTTATCGGAGCGGCGGCCTACGGGATGGCGTCCCTCAGCCGCCGGAGATGTCGACCTCGGCGTCCTGGATCATCTGGCGCTGGTCCTCGTTGAGCTCCTGGGAGACCAGCCAGTCCTCCGGCAGATGCACCCTCTTGGGTGAGCCGGCGCGGCCGCGGGGGCCCTCGGCGTCGGCGCCGGGATAGCCGATGGAGGCATCCAGCCGGCCCAGCAAGTCCTCCAGCTGGGCCAAGGACTCCACGGTGAGCAGCTGAGTGCGCAGGGCGGCGCCCACCGGGTATCCTTTGAAGTACCAGGCCACATGCTTGCGGATGTCCTGCATGGCTTTGCGCTCATCGCCGTCGAAGTACGGGATCAGCATCTGGGCATGCCGCAGCAGGGTGGCACACACCATCTCCACCCCTGGCCGGTGACGCTCGCCGCGCCTCTCAAAGGCAGCCTGGAGGTCGCCGAAGAGCCACGGCCGGCCCTGGCACCCCCGGCCGACGACGACGCCGTCGACCCCGGTCTGCTCCACCATGGCCACCGCGTCCTCCGCGCTCCAGATATCGCCATTGCCCAGCACCGGGAGGTCTGGCAGGGCATCACGCAGCCGTTTGATGGCATCCCAGTCAGCCTGCCCGGAGTAGTGCTGGCGGGCGGTGCGTCCGTGCAGGGCCACTGCGGCCACGCCGGCGTCGCGGGCGACCCGGCCCGCCTCCAAATAGGTCAGGTGGTCCTCATCGATGCCCTTGCGCATCTTCACCGTGACCGGGATGTTGGCCCGGGAGGCCTCGCGGACTGCGGTGGCGACGATCGACTCAAACAGGCCGGTCTTCCAAGGCAGGGCCGAACCGCCGCCCTTGCGGGTGACCTTGGGCACCGGGCAGCCGAAGTTGAGGTCAATGTGATCGGCCCGGTCCTCTTCGACCAGCATCCGCACCGCATGCCTGGTGGTCACCGGATCCACCGAGTACAGCTGCACCGAGCGCGGCACCTCATCGGGCTCATGCCTGATGATGCGCAGGGATTCGGGCCGGCGCTCGACCAGGGCACGGGCGGTGACCATCTCATTGACGTAGAGCCCGCCGCCGTACTCACGGCAGAGCCTGCGGAAAGCGGTGTTGGTGATTCCGGCCATCGGGGCCAGCACCACCGGCGTGTCCACGGTGATCGGCCCCAGCTGCAGGGCGGGCAGCAGTGCGCCGCCGGGGACGGCGACGTGATCGGTGGTGGGGCGCTGCAGAGTCTCGGTCACAGTTCTATTCTCCGCATGTGGTCAAACCTGCGCAGGTTTTGGCCACGTGCGCGCGAAACAACCCGCGCACAAGCTCAAAACCAGCGGTGTTTCCACTAGCTGGGGATCAGGGGGTATCGCGGACGTAGATCAGGGCCTCGAAGTCGATCTCGGCGGCGTCCTGCTCGCCCAGCACATCGGTGATCCGCTTCAGGGGCGCCATGGAGTCGTCGACCTCCACCGACACCGGGTAGCGGGCAGCCACCAGCCCCAGCAACTGCATCACCGCCTGCTCAGCATGCTCCTGGTCCAGCTTGGGGTCCCAGCCCATCAGAACATCGGCCGGGGCGTCGGTGCGTTCGGGGGTGTAGCTGATGGCGAAGGCCAGGATCGGGCCGGAGGCCTCCTCGTCAGCGGAGTCCGCCGCGGCGGTGGAGCGCAGAACGACGGCGCCTGTGGCACCTGATTCTGCGGAGAGCAGCATCTGCTGGGCGCGTCCGAGCGTCATTTCGGCCCGGTCCCAGTCATGGACGGTGTTGTAGAAGTCTGCTACCAGCTCGGTCAGCTCCACAGAACCAGTGGCGATCTCCTCCAGGTCGATGGGGAGGTTCTCCACATCAGGCACCGGGAGGCTGTCCGGGTGGATGATGACCTCCCGGGAGTGCTGGACCTTGCGGAAACCGTTGTCCTTGAGGAAGCACTGGGCCGCTGATCCCTTGGCGCAGCGCGCCTTGAGCGACTGCACATCGCAGTTGGGGACCTCGGCCTCCAGGATCTGCAGCAGCTGGGCGGCCACTCCCCGGCGCCGATGCTCCGGTGCGACCTCCACGTAGAAGGAGAGCCGGTCCGGGTGCAGGCTGGAGCGGAACATAGTGGCCGCAGCCACCGGCACCCCGCTGGCCTCTGCCACTATGCAGCGCGACCAAGGAGCGTTGGAGGAAGGACGCAGCAGGCTGCGGTCCTGATGGTGCATGGAGTTTTCGGGGTCGCCCCAGACCTCTAGGAGTCTGAGGTCGTCGCCCTCGGTCCACGGCCGGACACTCAGGCCAGAGTCGAGGAGAAGAGTGGGCTGGCCGTTAGGCGCTGTTGGCAACATCGCCAGCTAGCGTAAACCCGTTTACTGCTGCACGCAATACGATCCCGCCACCCAGCTGATCAACACCGCGTTCGGGGGCCTCCTGCGACCATTATTCGGCCCATAATCCGCCCAATCGTCTCGCCAAACGGCCGCCGAACGTCAGGGAGCGAGGGGTTCTCCCACCAGCGGGACTGCTCACCCCAGCAGCTGCGAGGCCAGGTAGCCGGCGACCTGGTCCAGACTCACCCGCTCCTGGGTCATCTGGTCCCGGTCGCGAATGGTCACCGCCTGGTCCTCCAGGGTGTCGAAGTCCACGGTGAGACAGAAGGGGGTGCCGATCTCATCCTGCCGGCGGTAGCGGCGGCCGATGGCCCCGGCATCGTCGTAATCGATGTTCCACTGCTTGCGCAGCTGATCCGCCAGCTTGCTGGCAGGCTCGGCGAGCTCGGGCTTCTTCGACAGCGGCAGCACCGCGGCCTTGACCGGCGCCAGCTTGGGGTGCAGCTTGAGCACCGTGCGGGTGTCCACCCCGCCCTTGGTGTTGGGGGCCTCGTCCTCTGCGTAGGCATCCACCAGGAAGGCCATCAGGGACCTGGTCAGGCCGAAGCTGGGCTCGATGACGTAGGGCACGTAGCGCTCACCGCTGGACTGGTCGAAGTAGGACAGCTCCTTGCCGGAGTGCTTGATGTGGGTGCCGAGGTCGTAGTCGGTGCGGTTGGCGATGCCCATCAGCTCACCCCACTCCGTGCCCTGGAACCCGAACCGGTACTCCAGGTCGATGGTGGCCGCCGAGTAGTGCGCCCGCTCCCCGTCAGGGACGTCGAACCGGCGCAGATTCTGCGGGTTGAGCCCCAGGCCGGTGAACCAGGACTCGCAGGCATCGACCCACTTGTTGAACCATTCGGCGGCATCATCCGGGTGGACGAAATACTCGATCTCCATCTGTTCGAACTCCCGGGTGCGGAAGATGAAGTTGCCGGGGGTGATCTCATTGCGGAAGGCTTTGCCGACCTGGCCGATGCCGAAAGGTGGCTTGCGCCGGGCGGCGGTGACCACATTGGCGAAGTTGGTGAAGATGCCCTGGGCGGTCTCCGGACGCAGGTAGTGCAGGCCGGATTCGTCGTCCACCACCCCGAGGTAGGTCTTGACCAGCCCGGAGTATGCGAACGGCTCGGTGAATTTGCCCTTGGTGCCGCAGTCCGGGCAAGGAACCTCAGCCAGACCGCCTTCCGGGGAGCGCCCCTTCTTGTCCTCGAAGCCCTCGATGAGGTGGTCTTCGCGGTGCCGCTTATGGCACTGCAGGCACTCCACTAGGGGGTCGGTGAAGGTGTCCACATGCCCAGAGGCCTTCCAGACCGCCGAGGGCAGGATGATGCTGGAGTCCAGACCCACCATGTCCCCGCGCCCGCGCACGAAAGTCTGCCACCACTGCGCCTTGATGTTCTCCTTCAGCTCGGTGCCCAGCGGCCCGTAGTCCCAAGCCGAGCGCGAGCCACCGTAGATCTCGCCGGACTGGAAGACCAGGCCGCGGCGCTTAGCCAGGTTGATGACTTTGTCTACGGTGGTTTCTGTGGCCATGGTGCTGTATGTCCCTCATTCAGATGGTGGTGTTCACAGTGGTCCTGTGGCAAGGACGACGCAGGTCAGCTTACCGCTGATCCGCACTGGCCACTTGAAGCCCTGGTCTCACCGGCCTCTGCCGCGCATCAGATCCGGCAGAGAGGCGACGACGACGGCGAGCAGGGTCAGCGCCGTGCCCAGCACGGTGGCGGTGGTGACCACCGAGCCCGGGGCCGGGACCACCAGGTCCAGCAGGAGAGAGCCGATCAGCTGACCGGCGATCATCCCCATGGCAGCCACCAGCACACCGACCTTGGTCACCAGCAGGGCACCCAGGGCGATGAAGACGATGCCCAGCGGACCGCCGATGTAGTACCACCAATCGGCGGGCAGCTGCCCCGGGACCCCTCCTGCGACGACGAGCTTGCCAAGCCACACCACCAGCAGCAGGGCCGATCCGGCGAGGAAGTTGAAGAAGGTGGCGGGAACGGGGCTGCGGTAGACGGCAGTCTGCCGGCCGTTGAGCGCCTGCTGGGCGGCGTTGAGGAAGCCGCCGGTGAACGGAAGGGCCACCAGCAGCAGCCATGCCAGGCCGCGGCCGGTCTCCCCCAGCTGAGGAGACACTGCCCAGAGCACTGCGAAGACGGTCAGAGCGGCGCCGAGCACACGCATCGGGCTGATCCGCTTGCGGCCTGCCGGGCCCAGGCCGATGCGGTCCCAGAGCAGTCCGCCGACGGTCTGCCCGGTCACCACCGCGACGGTGAAGACCGCCACGCCGATCATGCCGATGGTCAGGGTCTGGGTGAGCACGAAGTACCCGCCCAGGCAGCCGGCCAGCAGGTACCACCACTGCACCGCTCCGCGCTGCAGGGAAGGTCTGACCCTGCCCATGGCCCGCCGCCCGGCCGGCAGAGCGAAGGCGATCAGGCACATCAGCAGCAGTCCCACCGAGAAGCTGATCAGCGCGGCCAGGTAGGGGTCCTCGGTCTGGGATGAGAGTTCTGCGTTGACCCGGCCCTGGCCGGGGATCGCCATCCCGGCGGCCAGCATCACCACCAGCAGACCGGCCCAGGCCAACGGGGAGCGCGCAGACGGGCCCGAGGCATTGTCTGAGGTCATGCCACCACAGTAGACCGGCCACACCCGGAACGCTTGGATCGGCTCCGCTATGCGGACTCACCAATGGTGCACTCGGCCATGAGGCGCCCCGCGTTCTCACGTGGGTAGAGCGTCATGAGCTTGAACGGCTGGCGCTGCTGCCGGTTGGGACTGGCCGGGGTCAATAGAGACGTCAGGTTCCTGGAGAAACTAAGAGAAACCAAGGCGCTCCATTGTCCCAGACCGGTCAGAGCACCGTCTTCGATCAGGTGCCACCAGAGGCCGGGGTGGATGCAGCATCGTGGAAAGTGGGCGTTTCCAGCACTGGGAGGATCTGATATTGCACTGAGACCGGGACACGGCCCGGTTCCTCTGAGTCGTCGCCTAGCCGGTATTGGGCGTAGGACGCCAGAAGTTCAGTAATCTCTGTTCCTAGCTCCTCTGCTTCTTCGGGTGTCAGGCTAAGGAAGTAATCGCTGAGGGTGGCCGCGTGACGCCACTGCGGGGGCATGGTTGAGAACTCATCTACGCTCTGGTGCATTCGACCGGCGTAGATCTGGGCGATGGAACGTAGGTAGGTCTCTGCTGCTTCACCATCACCTGTTATGGTGCGCAGCTCTGAGGCATCAGTCATGGTGTGGGCGGCCTTCCACCACCGTTCCCGCCCCACACCACGGGACTGCTCCTCGACCACGAACCCGTAGGTTGACAGTTGGCGCAGGTGATAGCTGGTAGCGTCGCTGTTGAGGGACAGCGCCTGCGCAAGCCTCGTCGCGGTCGTCGGCCCGTGGATGCGCAGATGTCCCAAAATCTGAACTCGCAGCGGATGGGCTATCCCGCGAATGGACCGGGCATCAAGCCGGATAGTCTCATCGCGCGCGGGATCTTGACGCTGTGGTGCGGGTTCGCTCATGACGGCATCCTATCCGTTACCCGCAGCGGAATCCGGGGGTCGTTGATCCATCTGTTTCCAGGTGGGTGCCAGCGCAGGGACCAACGTGGCCAGAAGGTAGCCGGCGCCGAGTGTCAGCAGCGCTGGAGACAGTGCAAACATGGAGATCAGACCACCGGAGACCATACCCCCGAAGGGGATTCCAGCCCATGCCAGTGAAGAGATCAGTGCGCTGCCGCGTCCGACCATCGACTGTGGCAGACGCTCAAGGGTTACTGCTGTGATGATGGGGTTCAACACCCCGATCCCCATCCCAGAGATGACGAACACCACGATCACTGCTGACAGTGGTACATCAACGGCGAGCACGAGGAAGCGGGGTGCGCCGCCGATCAGGAACCCAATCAAGTACGTCACCCGCCGGCGCAGTCGGTGCCCGAACACTGAGGCTGCGATGCTGGTGAGCACTGCCACACCCACTCATCGCAGGTTCAATCACGGTGAGTAGCCGGGCAGGAAGAACAGCTTCAGCTGCCCATCGCTGTCGGCGGCGAATTTCTTGACCACCGGGCTCCGGCCTCTCGGTGCCCAGGTCCTGCCAGCGTGATGATCGGAGCGGATGCATGCCTCATCAGCGAAATAGACCGTGGCCCCTGTTTTCTTGGCTTCTTTGGCGATCTGTGGACACTCCTGGGTCTTCCAGGCATCGACCTTGTCAGGAGCTGCCCACCACACCCTCCACAGCGGCTGCTGCGGGGACAACCCCATCCGGTGAAGCATCCGCCGTGGCCCAACACCCCTGGCGCAGGATCATGCAAAAGGTGGACGAGACCACCTCCGGGCAGGACTGGCTCCTCCGCGACGAGGTCACCTTCGACGACATTGCTGGCGAGCTGCGGTGACATCTCGTCGGGATCGAGCTCAGTGCCTTCAGCAGGCAGAGCAATCTGTATGCCTTCCGGAATGTCGAAAATCAGAACATCGCCGCAAATGTGATAAGTGCTGAGACCGGTCGGGGTAATGTTCGCGTCTTCGGTTGTTGCATTGTTCCTCTCGCTTTCCGCTCGCGTTCGGAGGGCGACGTTTTAGATTTCGACCATGATCTAAGTTGCCAGGCGGCTCCTTCTCGCAGCCCAATGCGCCAGCAGGCCGGCCGCCATGACGAAGACAAACAAGACGTAAGCGTAGGGCGGAACTTGTGACGGTTCACGTAGAGCAATAGCAAGGATGACGATTCCGACGATTGTGCCGAGAGCCAATCCTCCAATTCGTAGTGCTTTTATGTGAAACCCCTTTAATCTGCTGTATCCGTGATTTGTGTCACCATACCTATGTATTATTTCTCTTTCAATAGGTGTGATTAGTGGACACAGGACTTGCCCGTCCCACATCGCGCCAACGGCGCCCATCACCCTGTGGCACATGAGTAAAAAAATGTGACGCGAAAGGGCGTGGAGATCGTCAAGGTTGGCACCCACAAGTCCGGTGGCAACGAGTTCTCAGTCACCACCGAGGACCTCAAGAACATGGTGACCGCCTCCGAAGGCGGAACCCTCCCGCCGGCAGTGGTGAAGCTCGGACACATCAACGTCGCCGTCGAGAACCCGGAATGGGGAGACGGCACACCAGCGTATGGAGATCACCGACCTGCGCCTCTCCGACGACGAGACCACATTGCTCGGTGATTGGATCAACGCGCCTGAGGACCTGGCCGATAAGCCGCCTTCGGCGTACCCGAACCGGTCCATGGAAGCCACCTTCAACATGGAGCTCAAAGACGAGACGGGCGAGGTCACCGAATCCTACCCCGCAGTACTCACTGCCCTCGCGCTGTTGGGTGCCACCGCCCCCGCGGTGAAGAACCTGGCACAGATCCACGCCTCGTTCTCCGCCGATGGTCACAAGGTGTTCGCCTCCGGTGGGACCAGCGTCCGCATCACCACATCACTGCCCGGCGGGCTGACCGGCAACGCGCTCTCCGAAGCGCTCCGCGCAGCCCTGCGAGGACTCGAACCGGACGACGCCTGGTACTGGCTCATGGACTGGACAGACGAGCACGTCTACTACCGAGACGAGGACGACACCGGCGGCATCTACCGGCACGACTACACCGTCACCAGCTCCGGAGTCATCGAATTCACCGGTACCCCAGTACCCGTGAAAGCCGCGTTCATCCCAGCCGAACCAGACGGGTCTGCACCGGCGCAGACCGTCCCACACAGCAACGCAGCCCTGTCGGACAGTGGCACCACGGACGCCTCTAACCCGGTGGCGAACCCAGCGAACGACCAAGGAGAACCACGCATGTGGACAGATCAAGACCCGCGCCGCGCTGGCCAAGAAATACGGTCTCGCCGAGAACGCCACCGACGAGCAGATCGAGGAAGCGATTCTCGCTGACCCACCCGAAGGTGGCACCAACGACGAGCCCGAGACCCCAAACACTGACCCAGAGGGCACCCAGTCCGGTGAGGGTGAGGGTGAGCAAGCCACGCAGGAGCCGCCGCATCCACCGGCGCCCCCGGCACTGTCGTTGTCGGCTACGCGATCGCCAACGCTGCCTCCGGCGATACCGCCGCAGTCCTGCTGAACTAAACCCGAAACCTGGAGAGGAAAACACACTATGCCCAGGACAGCTTTTTACCCGCCCGCTGCAGTTACTAAGACACGCGTTTGTAGGGCGAATGCTTTTGGTGTCTGTGGTGGGAGATTTGAGGTATGCCCGATGATGATGGCCGGAAGTTAGACCACCAGACTTTGGAGCAGCTCCGGTTGCGGGCGGTGGACCTGGAAGGTGATCGGCGAACTGATCCGCAAAGAATTCGGTGTGAGCCTGTCGGCTCCGGCGGTGACGCGGACGGTGTCTAGGACGCGGCTGGGTCGGTTCCAGTGATGCTCGGCAGAGTCGAGAATGTCATGGCACTGTGTCACGTCACGATGTCGATGATCCGCTTGCCGGGTGTTGGGTCTGTCTCCAGGTGATGGTGGGCCTCGGCGATCTGGGCGAGCGGGAAGCGTTGGGCAACAACCGGTGCGAGGTGTCCGAGGTCGATGAGGCTGGCGAGGTCGTTCAGGTGACGTCGTGACGGTAGAGCAAGTACGGGGCGAATCGATGTCCTGCCCGGGAGCACCGAGGCGACGATCAGGCCTGGCCGATCCGGAACGGCGGCGGAGACGCGCCCGCCGTTCTGCACGACCTGAGTCAACCGCTTGAGGTCGTCGCCGCCGACAATATCGAATGCGGCATCGACTGGGGCAAGTGAGTTCCAGTCGAGTGAGTGATAGTCGACGGTTTCCTGCGCTCCCAGGCTCAAACAGAGGTCATTGTTGCGGGGGCTGCATAGTGCGATGACATGCGCTCCGAGGTGCCGGGCGATCTGGATGGCCGCGGTTCCGACCCCGCCGCTGGCACCGCGGATGAGGACCCGCGCTCCAGGACGCAAACGCAGAGAGCGCAGGCCGAGGTGGGCGGTGAGAGCGGCCACCGGCAGGGCCGCCGCTTCGGTGAGTGGAATGCGTGTGGGAGCCTCAACGACCCAGCCGGATCGGACTTCCACGTACTCTGCGGCGGCCATCAGCTTTTTGACCGGGAGCCCTCCCAAAGCACCCCACACCGGTGTGCCGACCGGTGGGCCTTTCCACCGCTTGCCCGCGGCTACGATATGGCCTGCGACATCAAGGCCAGTCCCGATGGGCGGTCGCCGAAGCGCCCGCAGTTCTCCCCGGCGGGCCTCAAGGTCGAGTGGATTGACGGTCGTGGCGAGCATCCGCACCACAGCCCGGTCAGAGCGAGGCGGCCGCAGAGGAACATCGCGGACCTTCAAAACCGGCGGGTCGCCGAATGCGTCGGCCTGCGCGGCCCGCATGGAGGTGGGCATCTGATTCTCCATGGTCATTGGACGTCCTTCGTGCTGTCTGCTTCGATGCCGTCGAGGATGACGTCGAGCCCGTCAGCGAACCAGTC
The DNA here is from genome assembly GCF_003600155.1 of Nesterenkonia muleiensis. Classification (GTDB taxonomy): domain Bacteria; phylum Actinomycetota; class Actinomycetes; order Actinomycetales; family Micrococcaceae; genus Nesterenkonia; species Nesterenkonia muleiensis. The sequence continues at coordinate 32,394 of NZ_QWLD01000051.1, forward strand.
CCGTTCGCCGTGGGGCAGCGGGTCACTGATGAGGCGGCGCAGGCGAGGGAACGCCTCGAGGTCGACGTCGGCGAGGCGTTGTTGCCAGTTACGCCCTGGGTCATCACTTGCTTCGGCTGGTCGCTCCCCGAGGAAAACCCGTGCACTGCCTTGGACGTAGTTGATGATGGTAATAATCGCCCGAGCCGCCGCGTGCGGCGTTAACTCTAGCTTCTCGAGCGCGCACAGAGCCCACTCCATTGCCCCCAGTGAAGAAGGACCAAACGGCGGAGTCACGCTTGTGGTTGCAGGTAACATCCACGGGTGGGCGAGGAACATATCCCAATCCACTCGAGCGAATGCATGCATCGCTTCTCGCCAGCTAAGCCCAGTCTGGTCGGGGTAGGTGTACTCGCTGGTGACCTGCTCGACCATCGCTGCGATCAACTCATCCTTATCGGCCACGTGCCGGTAGAGCGACATGGCACCAGCACTGAGCTGATCGGCCACGCGCTTCATCGTCATCGCCTCCAAGCCGACCTCATCGGCGACCTCGACCGCCGCGGCAGCGATCTTCTCCCCAGAGAGCGGCCCAGAAGGGCCCACTCGTGGACTCACGCGATTCACCTCCTGCATCGAACCTGTAGGTTGCGTATTCCATACGCTACACACTAAGGTCGTTGCGTATCAAATACGCAACCTGTTTGGGAGGATCCCCGTGTCTATATCGACCCTTGACCAGTCCGGCCCACGGATGAGGTGGCTGGGCTTGGCGGTACTGACGTTGCCGGTGATCTTGACCTCGATGGACATCACCATCCTGCATGTCGCGATCCCGACCATCAGTCGTGAACTGGCTCCGAGTTCGAGCCAAATGCTGTGGATTCTCGATGTATATGGATTCTTGCTGGCTGGGCTGTTGATCCTCATGGGCAATATCGGTAACCGGATCGGTCGCCGCCGGATTCTCATGATCGGGGGCGTGGTGTATGTGGCGGCTGCGATGCTTACGGCGTTTGCGCCGAACCCGGAAGTCCTCATCGCCGGTCGTGCCCTGATGGGGCTCGGCGGAGCCACGCTGATTCCCTCGACGCTGTCGCTGGTTCGCAACATGTTCCCCGACTCGGCGGAGCGCACGCACGCTATCGGCATCTGGACCGCAAGCACCTCTGGCGGTATCGCGCTGGGCCCGATCGTCGGCGGGCTGCTGCTCGAGGCGTTCTGGTGGGGTTCAGTTTTTCTGATCCATGCGCCGATCATCGTGCTATTCCTGATCGCCACTCCGCTGCTGGTGCCGGAGTACAAGAATAGGGCATCGGCCCGGCTTGACCTGTTCAGCGTTGGACTGTCATTCGCTGCGATCCTGCCAAGCGTTTGGGCAATTAAGACTGCCGCCGAAGAACTGGCGATGACACTACAGACATGGGCAGCACTTGGTGTCGGGCTGCTCGCCGGGGCGATATTCCTCTTCCGGCAGGGGCGGATCAGCCAGCCGCTGGTCGATGTCAGCCTGTTCGCCAACCCACGTTTCACCGGCGCGGTTCTGGGGGCAGGATTGGCCATGTTTGGGTTGGTCGGGGTGATGTTCTACTTTGCCCAGTATCTCCAACTAGTCGCCGGGCTCTCCCCGCTGATCGCCGGAGTGGCGATCCTACCGATAGTAGTGGGGGTGGGTTCGATGGCCGTACTGTCCTCTTTACTCGTGCGCCGATTCGGCTACCCGCGAGTGTTCGGGGCTGGCGCGGCCGTAGCAGCCGCGGGCATATTGGTCTTCAGCCGCACGCCAGCCGACGGCGGACTCGTCCTTGCCATCATCGCCAGCGCATTCATCGGTGCCGGGATCGCCCCGATGGCGACATTGACCACAGACATCGTCGTCGGGACCGCCCCACCCAGGCGTTCAGGTGCCGCAGCCGCACTCGAGGAGACCGCCGCTGAATTTGGTAGCGCGCTAGGCATCGCCGTACTTGGCACCATCGGCACTGTTGTATACCGCTCCCGCATCCTCGACGGAGTACCCGACGACATTCCCGAGGAAGCCACCGAAGCCCTCAGCTCTAACCTCGGAGCCGCACTCGGCGTCGCCGAGCAACTTTCTGGCGACGCGGCAGAACACCTGACTGCCCTCGCGCAACAGTCGTTTGTCGATGGACTCGGAGCAGCAACTATCGTTGGAAGTTGCATCCTCCTGGTCGCCGCCGTGATCTGTCCAATACTAATCCACAGAGGCAGGAACACCACTCAGTCAGTCATGAACCCCGACGAGAAACGCCAGAGACGTGATGAGTGCAGCAGCCCACACAAGCTGCCTGTTTGTCCACCGTGTGGTTTCCCCGGTGAATGAGGTGGAGTCATGGACGGTGCTGGGCGGTGATGGTGCACCAATTGCCCCGATCGAGCGGTGTCAACCCCGAATCAAGCGACACCGAACACGGTCAAGGCCTATGCCCACGATGTGAAGGACTGGTTCGTATTCCTCTCTGCTGAGGACCTTGATCGGCGGGAGGTGCGGCTGAAGAGCGTCGGCGAGTTCCTGGCACCCTGCCTGGGGTATCTCAACCATGAGATGAACCACGAAACGCTGGTTCCCATTGACGAGGATCTCTCCGAGGCCATTGCTGAGCAGCGATGCCGACTACACGAGCGGCGGCCTGACGGTGCCAATGTTAAGTCCGCGCCACCTAGAACGACGACGGAGAGGCAAACATCTGATGCATGCCGATAACAGCCACCACTTGATCACTGCGGCGAAGAAATGCCACAAGATCACACCAGAAAAGGGCAGCCAAGCTCTACCCAACCTCGACCGAGAGGGCGGGCCGGTCACACTCCAAGTCGTCGCGTAGAAAGCCGAAGCCTGGGATGATGGTGCTGTGAATGACGTGATCGAGGTGCCCATACGGGACGCAAGCATCAGGCTGGGTCAACTGCTCAAGTTGGCCGGGGTGGTGGACAACGGCGCAGTAGCCCGCGAGGTGATCGCAGGCGGCGTCGTCCGTGTTGACGGAGAGGTGGAGGACCGGCGCGGGGCGCAGATCAGACCAGGCCAGACCGTGGAGTTCCACGGCGAGGAGGTCGGCCTGCCCTCAGTCACCCTCACCTTGGTCAGCGGGTAGCTTGACTCCCAACGTTTAAGCCGATCAAGCCTGTGCCCGATCTCATGCAGGCCACCCACCCTCCGGGCTCTTCATCCGATGGCACATTCGGTGGCGGCAGGTCACTTACGCATGCAGCACCTCTGCGGTGAGGAACTCCTTGATGTGGGCGACTTCCTGCGGCACCACGCCGTGGCCAGCACCGGCGTAGAGGACTTTGGTCAGCTTCACCGTGCTGTTGGCCCACTGGTGGGTGTAATCGATCATCTCCTGGGAGATGATCGGATCCGCCTGATCCCGGCCCCAGAAGAAGGGGACCTTCCGCGCCGCCAGTGCCTCATCGTCGAAATACCCGCTCAGCCCCTCACCGCGGTCGGGGTCCACAGCGAAACCGGAGAGACCCACTGTGGCGGAGAAATCATCAGGGCGGGTCCGCAGCAGGCTGGTCGCCATGGCCATCCCCATGGAGAAGCCGATCAGCGTCACCGAGGAGTGCTGCCCACGGACCGAGTCGATCCAGTTCCAGAGGTCTTCCACCGCATCGCGTGCCGCTGAGGATGAGTAGGCCAGCCGCTCGACGTCCAGGTCGAACCAGGTGTAGGCGCCGAAACCCATGGCCACCGGTGCCCGCAGCGAGGCGTAGGTGAACTCCTCGGGAAGTCCGGGCACCAGGCCCAGCAGGTCGCGCTCATTGGCCCCGTAGCCGTGCAACAGCACCGCCAACGGGGTGCCTTCACGTGCCTGTTCGTCTCGGGTCCATTCCACCGTGTACTCAGATGCCATACCAGCCATCCTACGGATCCCCTGCGCTGATCGGTTGGAAACTCATCCCTGAGGTGGATGGACGTTACTGGTCAGTTCAGGAAGAATGAAAGAAGTGAGCGCACCAGAAGAACGCAGCCAAAGCACAGCGGACGACCGCGCAGCCGCGCAGGAGCTGGCCACCGGAGACCAGAACCCCAGCCAGCACCCGTGGCAGCGCTATGTGGCTCTGGGCGACTCCTTCACCGAGGGCATCGGCGACCCCGATCCGAACCGTCCGGGCTATCATCGCGGCTGGGCGGATCGGGTCGCGCAGGAGCTGGCCCAGGGCGCACCGAACTTCGCCTACGCCAACCTGGCGGTGCGCGGGAAGCTGATCAATCAGATCCGGGACGAGCAGGTCGCCCCGGCCCTGGAGCTCAAGCCGGACCTCATCACCCTGTGCGCAGGCGGCAATGATGTCATCCGCCCCGGCTCCGACCCCGATGAGACCGCACGGACCCTGGACACCGTGGTGCAGATCCTCAGTATCACCGGTGCCACCGTGGTGCTGTTCAACGGCCCCGATGTGCGTGATACCCCCATGATGGGCTCTATCCGCGGCAAGGTGGCGATCTTCAATGAGAACGTCCGGACAGTGGCCAAGCGGCACGACGCCGTGGTGGCGGATATGTGGAGCCTACGTGAGCTGACGGCCAAGGAGATGTGGGACGAGGACCGCTTGCACTTCTCCCCGCTGGGGCACCACACCATTGCGCGGATGGTGCTGGACACTCTGAACGTGCCCCATGACCTGAGTCCGGTAGAGCCTACGCCCCCGTCAGAGCGCTCCTGGCGGGAGGCCCGAGTCGACGACGCTATCTGGGCCCGTCACCACCTGTTCCCCTGGGTCATCCGCCGGCTGCGCGGGCGCTCCTCCGGCGACGGCCTGACCGCCAAACGCCCGGACATCGAACCACTGTTCGGCGGGTCCATGCCGCTGGGCAGTGCTGGTGGCGGTGACGAACCGCAAGAAATGACACGACGTAACTCAGTGTGAGTTCTTCTCCAGCGCCTGGATGCGCCTGTATCGGTCAAGGTCCTCAGGAGTGTCAAGGTCAGTAAATCGGGTAAACCTCGTGATGTCGATATCATCGACTCGATGGTGATTTGCCTGCAAGAAGCGTCTCGCCCCTTCATCCCCAATAGCTTGCAGGGACGCAGTAACAGCGTCCGAAGTAGATAGAGAGACCGGATGAGAGGCCCTGCTTCCGATCATTCCCCGAGTGATCCTGCCAGCAACCCGCGCATTGATTACAGTACGTAATGCTTCAGGGCTAATTCCGGGCTGGTCTACGAGTAGGACTGCGATCGCACTTGCACCGGAATCCGCCGCGCTCCTTACACCCACACGAAATGAAACGCTCAGCCCGCCCATCCATTCCGAGACAACACAAGTAGCCTCTCGAAACTCTTTTGAAGACTCAGCGTTCAAATGCTGCCGCACTTCGTGGGCACGGTGTCCTAACACAAGAACCGGACGAGTACCGGCCTCCAACGCGGTAGCCAGAGCCTTTGCCACCAGACTAATACCGTTCACTCTCAGAAGAGCTTTGCCATGACCTCCGAGCCTACTACCAGCGCCTGCTGCTAGAATTACTGTCGCAAAATCTGCATCTCTCACAAAACTAGGGGGCGTTCATAAGAGTCGGCTCACCATGAATGGGCCCCAGGAGTGTATTCAGAGGTTTTCCCGATCTTCCCCGGTGAAGAGCGATAATTTCTGCGACAATGCTCACTGCTGTTTCCTCCGGAGACCGGCCCCCCAAATCCAACCCGATCGGACTCCGAAGCCTAGAAATCTCATAGTCTGCGAGTCCAGCATCACGTAAGCGACGCAAGCGGTCTTGGTGAGTGCGATGGGAACCCATAGCACCTATATATCCCGCTTCTGAATACCGTAGTGCGCGTTCCAATACCGGTACGTCGAACTTGGAATCATGAGTGAGCACGCATACCGCGCTACGCTCGTCAATCCTTCCAGCATCGACTTCTTCTATAAGATAATCATCCGGCCAGCGAACCACGACCTGATGTGCGTCCGGAAATCTCTTAGAAGTCGTGAAGGTCGGGCGAGCATCACAAACAGTCACTCGATATCCCAAGAATCTGCCAATCCGGCTAAGTGCAGTTGCAAAGTCGATAGCACCAAAAATAAGCATTCGAGGTGGAGAAGTAAAGGACCGCACAAAAACCTGTTGCCGTAAGTCTCCATAGTCCGACAGATTCGAGTACTCCAAGACTTCGTTGCGGCCTGCCGAAAGTAGTTCTTGGGCATCGCGAATCAGCGAGTCGTGCTTCTGAGCGCGTGTCTCTATAGGATTCCCGTCTAATCCACTGGGTCGAATGGCCATGTGCTCACCAATACGCCCAGGATCAGGATGACTTATCACTGTAGCCACAGCGACCGACTTCCCATGGCGAATGTCGGAAAGCACATCCTCTAATTGTGGAAAACTCCCAATTGAGACAGGTTCTATGAATACCTCTAGACTTCCTCCACAGGTGAGACCCACACCTAAGGCCACTTCGTCACTAAACCCATACACTTCCAGCCGCGCTTCGCGACCAGCGATTACTTCCTGCGCCGATTCATAGACTGCACTTTCTACGCAACCCCCAGAAACCGAACCAATGACATCACCAGAATCAGTCACAAGCATTGCAGCCCCGGCATCTAACGGTGCAGAGCCGCTGGTGCGAACAACTGTAGCCAGAGCAGCATTTCCTGACGAGTCCAACACATCTTGTAATGCAGCTGCCAGATGATGCAACGACGTGAACCTCTCTCGATCTACCTAGACTATGCCTATTTCACTGCTGTGCCTCAATCATTAGCCCTCTAAGTTCAAGGTTTCGGCGTAGTACCTAAATCACGGGCGATTCGAGTACCCGATCTGTGGGTATGTGGCGCCGAGAACTATGCCCTCTCCAGAAATGACAGCTGAAATGCAAATCCGCGACTTATTCTCACCATTATGACCCACATTAGTCAGCTGACAAATGTTCAGATGCAGTGAATGAACTCTCTCTCATGCCACAGTATAGTATTTTGTCTTTTGTAAGTAACCGAATCATAAACCCAAACATCTCGGATTACAAATGCTTAATCTACCGGTCAGCGGCAAGCCTGAGTGGTTTAGACACTGGGCCCCACCGCCCGATCCCGACTCTTCCGGACCTGTGAATCTGCCTGCTAACTCCGCGTACTGAAAAGCCGTGGCCCTCGAGTTCCCTAGTGAATACCTGGCCGAGGCCCCAGCGACCGCATAAATTGAATAAGAGCCCTAAAGCCGCAATCGCCAACTTCGAATGACCGCGTCTGGACTATCAAGCGGGCCGATGAGGCAGTACTACCTGCTCAAAGAACTCCGCAGCAAAATCATCAGGGCTAAATTCCTCACTATCGAACCACTCATGGAAATCACCATAATCTCCTTCATTCTGATATCCAAGTTCTACTGCGGCGTCAGTCCAATATTCATAGGCTTCGGACATACGCTTTAGCATATCTTCGTTTCCTGTTTCACTCAGATACTCTTCGACACTCGAATAAGCGTTGCTAAGCGCGTCATCAGCCTCTTCAGAAAAGGACAGAAAAGAACCATTTGACTGATTAACACGTTCAGACGCGTCAGCTCCAGAGCCAATGGATGAGCGCAAAGAGTCTCCGAAATAGCCCTCAACTTGGTCAAAAATCAGTTGCTGTGCCGCGAGAGGAAGTTCTTTGAAATTTAATCCCCCAAAAAATCCACCAGCCCCTCGAGTGAAACTATTTGTTTCAGGGTAGGACACATTAGCAGCCACCTCTATTAAACCTAGAGGAATACCGGTATTAAGGTTCATTAACGTGCAGTCAACGACGTTCCTTTGTAGCCCTTCATATACCTCTAGAAAATTCATTGACACCGGCGACCCGCCAAGCTCACGAACCTGTTCCTGCTGGACCGTTCCTGAAACGCGGATCTGCCTGCCATCCCACGTATCAAGGTCCACTCCCCCATCACCGCAAATTGAAAATACAGTTCCTGCGGCATCAACAGGCATTAGCGGAACAAGTCCATTGTGCTCCAATTCGTCGTGTAGTTCAGGCGTACTCCATGCGACATCCAAGAATGCCGCATTAGCAGCCATTTCACCGACAAGCGGCGAGGGCTCGAAAACCGCCGTGCTCGCATACAAAGCGTCCGTCGCAGGGTACTTGCTTGGCTCATACATGAGCAGTTCATACGCGAGGTCCAGGCGTCCGTCAGCGAGGGCATCCGCAATTTCTCCGGTACCAGCGATTGCATGCCCATAGACCACATCAATTGAGATCTTTCCGCCTGAGACTTCTTGAACATTATCCGCAAAACTCTGGCTGCGCAGTGCCATAGGTTCAGTCGGAGACGATGCAGTGCTCTGATATGTCAGTGTGATCGGTTCCATGTCGACAAGAGCATCTTGATACTCCTCAGGCGTTGCGCCGTATTCCACCCCAGTATCACCGCTTGAACTGGAATTACCGCCTGCCCCGCCAGCACAACCTGTCATCAGCGTCATCACCAGCCCCGCGCCACCGATGGTGAGTAGTTTTCTGTTCATATCTGTGGTCACCCTAATTTCTTTGCAGAGTCTTGCAAGTGCTTAACCTGAAATGGCATGACAGTTGGTCACTCATACTGAACGTGTACATTGGTGCACCTATGAGAATAAATTTCGCTTACCATAAGACTTCTCCTCCAACTTGTTGGTCTCTGCGCATGTACTGACACGTCCAGTCTTGTGATTGTTCTTGTCGCTTTATGGCGCTTGAGAATCCATAGGTTAATCTGGACAGGATCGAGATGCCCGTATTGGATTCCTTTACGGTATCGTAACCGTAACCAAGAAAATGTGAGACTGTCAACACATGAGCTATAACATCACCCCAATTTTCAGGAACCCTGGTCGCCCAAGAGATGGCAGTATCGATGATCGAGTGATCAAAGCCACTCTCAACCTGATTGTGGAGATTGGCTACGATGCCATGTCAATGGCCAACATCGCAGCCGAAGCTAAAGTTACAAAGCCTTCCCTCTATCGCCGTTGGGAAAATAAGGAGGATTTGGTCACTTCGGCTGTTTCCACTCTGGCAGCAAAGGGCCCAGACCACTTAGCGGATGGCGTATGGGAGCAACTTGAATGTGAACTAAAATCATTCCATAAGGCAATTAGCCGGCCGGGGGGAATGGCCCTCATCGGTAATGTTCTCGCTCTAGAGGCCCGTCACCCTCAACTCGTCAAACTCTATCGCGAAAAAGTTGTTAATGTGCGAAGGTCGCGTCTTATTAGAGTATTAGAATCTGGCAAAGCATCAGGAGCTCTGCGCCCGGAGACGGACGCACGAAGTGTTGTCAGCATGCTCCTCGGATTTTACTACGCTAGTCGTCTTGAGGGAACACAACACGACGAAACGTGGCCGGCCACATGTATCAAATTAATCCGCAGGGGTATCGAAACGTGAGGCCTCAGCACGGGATTTGCTGGTTATAATGAACACCGTTCTTCTCTGATGGAAACTCTCTGGATTGATGAGCATATCGTGCACCACGTAGAGCTATTGGCTGACTTTTTGTCATGACCTTGTGCACAGCCCACGACGTCTTTGATCGTGCGTCGCTGGACTTCGACCGCATTGGTGGAGTTCAGGGTTGGCGGTGATCGTCTCCCCTTTAATCTCGATGTCAGCCTGCCTGCAGCGCCGTACGGTGGTGACGAATCACTGCCGGGACCATCCGGTGATAGCCTCGAGGTGTGGTCTGCCGCGGTGTTCTCGGGCAGGGGCCCTTCTACCCGAGAGTGAGATCACGAACATGACTGCATCACGCAGACGGTTCAGCCAGGAGTTCAAGGACGAGTTGTGCCAGGAGGTGATCTCGACCTCCTGGCACAATCAAAGACGTCGCGACTGCTTATGGTGTCGGTCCCGAAACCCTGCGGAATTGGTTAATCAAGTACCGGGCCGCTCATGGCGGCAACCAGAGCGAGGTAACCCTCGATGAGCGGGCCAGGCTCAAAGAGCTGGAGCGAGAGAATCAGGATCTGCGCGCGGAAACGGCTTTTTTGAATCTAAGAGTGCTTACTTCGCGCGGCAGCAGCGACCGTGAGCAGATACCAGTACATCGACTCCTGCAGGACCGACCCGTCCGAGACCAACCCGGTAACCAAGATGTGTGCCTGGCTGCTTGTCTCAACCTCAGGGTTCTACCACTGGCTGTCGAGGCCAACCTCAGCCACCGCGGCCCGCAAACAGGTGTTAACGGCCCGGGTCAGGGGGTTCTTCGATGCCTCCGAGGGCACCTACGGGTACCGGCGCATCCACGCCGACCTGGCCTGCGAAGGCAGCGAATGCTCGCCGGAACTGGTGCGTCAGATCATGGGCACCGAGGGCCTGGTTGCCTCTCAGCCCAGACCGTTCAGGGTCACCACAGAGGCCGATGCTGCAGCTACCGAGATGCCAGACCTCATTGAGCGGGACTTCACTGGCTCATCGCAGATGAGGGTGTAGGAGGGGTCTGAATGTGATGTCTCATAAGATCGTGGACAGTCGGTCTCAGGACATCGTGGGCGGAATCTAGTGGTGGTTGCAACGGCTTGAATTTCAGGAGTTGCATTGGAGCACACCGA
>NZ_QWLD01000033.1 GCF_003600155.1 Nesterenkonia muleiensis
TGGACAACCCACCGATGGGACACCCGCCCAGCCCGCCGACCATGACCTACCGGCGCACGCTCTTATGCGGCTTCCTGGTCTGGGGCCGCGGTGTTCTCGTAGTTGACGGGGCTCATCATGCCGGCCGAGCTGTGCCGGCGCTCGTGGTTGTAGAATCCGTAGCACCAGTCCAGCACAACAGCCTGGGCCTGGCGGGTGTTGGCGAAGTCGTGTCGCGAAAGGACCTCCCACTCCAACGAGCTGAAGAACGCCTCTGCAGCGGCGTTGATGCTCCTATAGTTGTCAACTGCGGATCTCGCCGGTGCGGGGTCTGTTTTGACGAGGTGGTAGACCTCTCGGATCACGTAGCGTTTCAGGCAGCTGATGATGTCGCGTTTGGACTTACCCTCAGCAGTGCGACGGGCAACGTAGGCGATCGTTGGTTCGTGGAATCTCATCCTGGCGATCACGGTGCGGTAGATCGCAGCGTTGAGCTGTCTGTGCCCGCCTTGGTTGATGCGATGTTTCCCGCTGGTCATCCCTGACCCTGCCGGGATGGGGCTGATGCCGGCCAGTTTCGCGAACGCAGCTTCGCTTTTGATGCGCTCAGGGTTATCGCCGGCGACGATGAGGATCTCCGCGGCGGTGTCGACCCCGATGCCGAAGCGCTCCAGCAGGTGCGATGCTCGCTGGGCCACGAGGTCCTTGATCATTGCCTCGAGTTCGATGATTTCGTCATTGAGGGCGATCCAGCGCTTGGCGATCGAGCGCAGTGCGTGACGGTTCGCGTCTTCGGGGGTGTTCAGCCCGCGTGGGCATAGCCCGGCACAGTGGCAAGCGATCATCTTCTGGGTCTTCCCCGCTGTCTCACCGCGCAGGTCTTCTGACGCGTGGACGAGCATCGCCTTGAGCGTGACCATCGCCCCGGTCCTGTCCTTGACCGCGGTATCGTGGGCAACTTTCAGCTGCCGGATCATCTCCACGGCACCGTCGGCGCTCTCAGGGGGCGCGTATTAATTAGTGCGTGTGTTGGGGTGGAGGGTGTAGTTCCATTCACCATGCCACTGGTGCCGCACAAGGGCCCGGTCGTCAATGAGTTGCTGCATGCGCTGGTCGCCGATCTTGATCCCGGCTGGGTACTCGTTGGTGTCGAGTACTGCCTTGACCGGTGCCCCGGAAGCGGTGGTGGTGGCACCGATGGTGTTGACGATGACTTCGCGGCTGGTCAAGGGGCGGGCGCGCCAGATGATCGAGATGCGGGAGAAGAGCCGGTGCTCGATCTTATTCCACTTGCTGGTGCCCGGTGGCAGATGACAGACCGTGATGGACAGCCCGGTCTCGGCGGCGAGGGCGGCCAGCTCGGTTTTCCACAGCCGGGTGCGGTATCCGTTGGAGCCCCCGCCATCAGCGGTGATCAGCATCTGCGCCGCACCCGGGTACGCGTGGCGCCCGGTCTGGTTCCACCAGGAGCGGATCGTGTTGACCGCGAACTGTGAGGTGTCATGATCGACACCGACCGAGACCCACCCGGTATCGGCGGCGATGTCGTAGACCCCGTAGGGGTTCACCTTGCCCAGTTCGGGGTCTTTGAAGTCGTGGACGTTCACCGCACAGGGCGCGCCCTTGGGATGCCATTCCCGGCCACCGTTTGCGAACTCACCGACCAGTTCCTTCTTCTTCGCATCCACGCTGATCACCGGGTCGGCCGCACTGGTATGACCCATCACCTGGGAGTTGAGATACGAGAACTGGGCATCCCGGTCCGGGTGCTGGCGGCCCTCAACCTGCTTAGCGTTGGCCTGCAAACTGAATCCCTGGGCTTTGAGCAGCTGCGCGATTTTCCGTGCGCTGACCCGATGCCCCGCAGCGGTCAGCTCATCAGCGAGGTTCTGCGTCGATAATGTCGTCCAGCATAACGCGGACTCCGGGTCTCCCCGACGAGTCGGCTCCACCAGCCCCAGCAACGCATCCACGATCCTGGGATCGGTCTCGGTGACCGGTTTGCGGCCCGCCCCCGGCCGACGCACCCGAGACGATGGCTCCGCACCGGCCTCCAACTCGGCCACACCCCGACGCACCCGAGACGCTGATGACCCCGAGGCCCGGGCAACCGCCACGATCCCGCCATGGCCCAACGACCTGGCCTCCGCCGCCAGCATCAGCCGCTGGGCACGCTCATCCAGATACGGCAGCAACGCATCAAACTTCGCACCAAGCGCCGTGATCGTCTCTGCCGAGATTGCCATACACCAATGATCCCACCACCAACACCACAACAATCACTAATTTATGCGCACGTCCTAACGGACCAAAGTCAGGTCACTGAGTCCCTGCTCTTGCGCTCGTGCGTTCAAGAAGGCTGGGCAACCATTCGGTCATTTCTGGAAACACAATCATTATAATCAGAAAAAGAATAGTTATCGGGAGGAACCAAGTTACTGCGACAAACACATCTCCGAGAGTAATGTTTTGTCCGATATTTACCTCCGGCGCCTTTGAAATATTATGGACGATGTAGGACAGAATTCCGACCGGCGGAGTAATCATTGCCAGTTCACCCAGCAATACCACGAATACCCCGAACCAAAGAGGACTGATACCCATGACCTCTAGAGTGGGCAGGAGAATTGGTATAGTCAACATCATCATAGATATAGTTTCGAAGAACATGCCCATGAAGAGATACAGCACAATCAGCAAGAGAAGGAATCCGACCCGACTGAGACCGAGACTGGTGACGTAGTCGGTCACCAGCTGAGCGAGGCCGGTCGTTGCCATAAGTCTGGTCAGCATCTCCGCGCCGATTAGAATGAAAAAAATCGCTGCCGTGGAAGACACCGTAGCAAAAGTAGCATGGGCTAGTTTCGATATCGGTTTATCATTACGGGTGTAATAGATCATTAGTAGCAGTGCCACTAATGCTGCTGCCGCTCCGGCTTCAGTGGGGGTGAACATACCGGAAAACATGCCGCCAAATAGAACGAGCATGAGGATCGGGAAGCCCCAAATTTGACGCAAAGACTCGATACGCAGCTTCCACGTGACTTCCTTCTTCGTTCCGTGGCCCTTCTCGCCCCGCCCAACAAGCCGCGGTGCCAGTATACCTACGGTGAAGATGAATAGGCCGAAAAGAGCGGCCAGCAATATCCCAGGCACGGCACCAGCAACCAGCTGGGGGCCGACAGGGACACTGGCAATGCCGGCGTAGACAACAAGCAGAATCGACGGGGGAATGAGGTTCCCGGGCAAGCCAGACACAATGACTGTACCCAGGGCCATACGCTTGTCGAACCCAGCACGCAGCATCTCTGGGATACCGGCTCTGCCTAAAGCATAAGTCATGCCGATGGTCGAACCCGATACAGACGCCAGACCGGCACCAGCTGCGGTCGTGCCGATGCCTACGCCGCCGGGGAGCCAAGAGAACCAACGGTCAGTGGCCTGGTAGATTCGACTAGTCATACCCGATTTAGCCAGAAGCATGCCCATGAAGATGAACATCGGCAAGACGCTCAAAGACCAGCTTGAAACAGCGTTGTATGGCGAAATAGACAGGAGGTTGATCGCCGCCGGAACCCCGTTGATCGCGTAGACGCCAATAAGACTAGGGGCGGCCAACGCGACTGCAACAGGCACAGAGAACAGCATCATAACTATCATGAGAACTACACACCACACACCAACAACCGCGACCGTTGGACTGGTGAAGATGCCGATTAAACATACGACCATCAGACCGAACCCGACTATCAAGGACCGGGCACTCGGTTTGTTGCGTTTCGAATCGGCGGGCAGCAGGCTGGCGTGCGAGCTATCGGCCGTTGGGGTATCCGCAGTCATGGAGTTTCTCCTGTTCGCACGGCGAAGGTTACGCCATAGTCTCTTCGGTATTGTTCTTAGCCTTTTCGGCGGGAACAAGGTCCACTTGAGGCTCGCCGGTTTTGAAGATCATCGACAACTCGGTCACATACAAAATTGCGAGAATGGCGAAAGCAAGAGGCACCACGAAGGAAATCGGCCACGTAACGATGGCCGTCACACCTGCCGTGTAGCCGATCTCCATCCTGTGTAGCGCCTCGCCCAGTCCATACCAGGCGAACCCGATGCTAGCTAGGCCGCTCACCGTGCATCCGAATATCCTAAAGACGATAGCGGAGCCACGTCTCATGCGCCCACTTACCAGCGTGACGTTGATGTGTTCCTTCTGCAATTGGGTCAGGGGGATTCCCAGCAATACCACCAACGGCATGTGCCAATAGGCCACAATCTCGTTCGTACCATAAAGGGGGGAATCGAGCAGGAACCGCATCATCGCATTGAGAACAAGATGCAGCATCATGATGGTCAACGCACACGCCGTTACAACTAGTAACGTTTTATGAATGATTTGACTGATCTTGACCATAAATAATCCAGCCTTAGTGTTCCCGACGATGAGCTCCGAATCCGTAATAGACCATCGTCTCTAGTTGTAGTAATCACGACCGGATCCTAAATTCTAGTAGTGGTCAGAAGAGTGAGGGTAACCTACCAAAAGCACTTCATGTATGTGTCATGAAGGTCGATGGTTCAAAGCGGCCTCTTCGTATACTCTCTCGAAAAGCGGGCGGAAATCGACGGATTCTGGATCGTACCACTCATCAAGGTTGGAGAGCTCTCCATCATCGGTGTAACCGAGTTCCTCAACCACCTCGGCCCACTTCTCAGAGTTCTCCCTAAGTTGAGCGGGAAGATTCTCATCCACGAGGTCGTCCTCGATCATCTCCTCGACGATCTGCTCTTGCGCTTCGAAGATCTGTTCTTCGATCTGTGGGTCGGGTTCTGTAAAGTCACCGCCAGCGTCCTGGACGTCCTGCACAGCTTGGGTGCTCGTGCGCATGACCCCTTCGATCTGACCGTGAAGCCAGTCAACCCCCGCTACGTCGAAGATGATCTGCTGGTAAGGGAGGGGGAGTTGCTCAAAGCTGGAGCCCGCAACATGGGCGATGTTCACGACTGAAGTCGTTCGTGCTTGATCTAGCGTTGTTACGTGAGGCGCAGCTTCCAGCAGTCCAGTCTCTCCCGCGACAAGAAGATTAGTCCACGCACAGTCAACTGTGCCGCGCTGTAGCCCCTCGAACACTTCGCCGGACTCCAGCGACACCGGCGAGGCACCGATACTCTCACTGATGGGGACCTGGGCGGACCCGCCGATGCGAATCTGAGTTCCCGCCCAGTCCTCAGCGGATGATCGGGGTGAATTACATGCAAGCGTGTAGTTGCCAGAACTTCCAAGCAAGTTCAGAGGCACCTGGCCTTTGCTTGTGAACTCCTCGATGAACTCAGGATCGTTCCACGCAGCTTCAGTCATCGTAGCCTGCGTGACCAGCTCGCCGGTGAGGGGACCGGCCTCGGCATAGTGGCTAAGTTTGCTGTAGTTGTCCAGAATCGGATACTCCGCGGGAGAATAGATAGCAATATTGTAGGCGAGATCGAGCCTTCCGTCTGTGAGCGCCGAGTCGACCTCGGTGTAGCTAACTATGGATTCCCCCCAATGGATGTTAATGGTGATCTTGCCCCCGGAACGTTCTTCAATAGCATCTTTCATAGCTCGCGCTTCAGCGGCAGAGTCAGCATTAGGTGAGGATGCGTAGGCCTGGTAGTCCAGTGTTACCGGTTCGAGGTCCGCGAGAACTTCGTCGACATCCTCTTGCGAAGCCCCGTAGTCGAAACCCTCCGTTCCGGCGCCGTTACTTTGATCACCGATGGAACCTCCACAACCCACCAGAAGAGCCAGCGACGTCGACAGAGCACCGGCAGTAAGTAAAGACCTGTTGTTCTTGATTCTCATGTTTCTCCTTCAATATATAGAGGACTAGCTAGGCCATATTCCTGGTTACCTTCGGTGACTTGCCCGGTCGGTGCAACCTTTGCCCCGAGTCGTTCCAGCCACCTTCAAGACATTCTTCGCGTTCCCGACTATGACAGCTAGCCGGCTGGCCTGCGCCTGTCTCCACAGGTACGTTCATTCCGCATGCCAGTGACTAGAATATTCTCATAAAACGGACGTGATGTTCATCATACGCGAAGTTTGTGACTTCAGCCACACTTACAGCTAGGCGCCTTGCCAACCACCGTCGACGATGAGTAGTTGTCCGGTCATATAAGCCGAGCCTTCCGAGGCGAGAAAGACCGTGGGTGCACCTAATTCCTCCGTCGTGCCGAATCTGTTAGCGGGAATGCGGTCGAGTAACTTCTGCCGACGTACCGGGTCAGCTAACAATTCCTTGGTCATCTCAGTTTCTACGTATCCGGGCGATATACCGTTGACCCGTATATCATGCTGTGACCACTCACGGCTCAATGCACGTACTACGCCCATGAGGCCGGATTTCGCGGCGTTGTAGGCCACTAGGTTAGGCAGCCCGAGTACGCTCGTCAGAGAGCAGACGAATACATGGTTTCCCGGCAGGCCCGCGGCGATCTGGCGCCGCCCCACTTCCTGGCTCAGAACAAAGGGTGCGGTGAGATTGACCTGAATGACTCGTTCCCACTCTTCAAAAGGAAAACCTACGGCAGCCTCGCGGTGCTGGGCGCCGGCGCAGTGCACGACGATATCTATCAGACCGCCCAGCGCCTCTTCAGCCCTATCGGCTAATTCCGGCACGCGACGGTGATCAGAGAGGTCTGCGGGAACTACCTCAGCATGACCGCCCTCTTTTGCAATCCATGAGCAGGTTTCGGACAGATGTTCCGCGCCACGGGCGGTCAATGCCACCTTCGCGCCGGCGCTGGCGATGGCCAGGGCAATGGAGCGTCCGATGCCACGGCTAGCACCAGTAACGATGGCTCGACGCCCTTGTAGTGAGAATATTGTCGTATATTCACTCATGACCACCAGCTCCGATCTCCCGCATGTGCTCGTACAAGTATGTGAATCATGGATTCTTCGGAAAGTTCGCGTGGGTTATTCGCGGTCAGGCGGGTGGCCCTCAGCGCATTCGCCGCGACAGTGGGTATGTCTTCACGCTTGAGACCGAGGTCGTCCAGACTGGAGGGAATCTCAAGTGTTGCCAGAATCTCCTCTACCCGCTCGATTGCGGCGTGCGCATTGGCGAGATCGTCCTGGGCGGCCTCAAAAACCCCCAGTAGGTCTGCCATATGCGCGAATTCCGGCGTCCGGACAGGCAAGTTATATCGCATGACATAGGGCAGTAGTACGCCCACGCCCACCCCGTGAGGAGTATGGGTTCTTGCACCTATCGGAGCCTGGAGGGCATGGATTCCCGCCGTGCCGGTGGTGTTGATGGCGTATCCGGCATGTAGCGCAGCGCGCATTGTCGCGGAGCGTGCCTCAACATCATTCGGGTTAGCCATAATTCGTTCCAACGAAGTGGCCACCAAGCGGATACCTTCCCGGCAGTGCATGTCAGCCATAGTGTTTTTACCGACATACAGGACATTCTCCAAGGCGCCGTTTCCCGGGTTCTTTGCGGTGGCAGTGAAGGCCTCGATCAGGTGCGAGAGTGCATCCGCCCCGGTGGCCGCTGTCAAGCCGGGTGGACAGGTGAGCGTAAACTCAGGATCCACAATGGTCGCGCTCGCCTCCAGGTGTGGGCTGGCGACCCCAACCTTCATATCTGAAGCGGGCTCGTAGATCACCGAGATGCAGGTAACCTCTGCTCCGGTGCCTGCCGTGGTCGGTACAGTCACTAGAGGAATAGTCGACCCTGGTACCTTAAATTCGCCGTAATAGGACTGGACGTCTCCGCCGTAGGTGAGCATAACTGTAGCGATCTTTGCCATATCGAGACAGCTACCACCGCCTAGACCTAGTACAACATTTATTTGCTCCTGGCCGACCTGTTCAATGAGATCTTCTACGTTAGTTCGTGGTAGGTCAGGTTCGACGTTGCTGTAAACGTGGACGCCGACATCTCTCTTTTTAAGATCTGAGATAATCTCCTCAAATTCAGGAGTCTGGACCATGCGTGCGTCAGAGCAAATCAAGACTTCGTCGCCCAGAGATGCCACCGCGGAGGCGATAGTGTCTCGGCGCCCCACTCCAAACAGGACTGTGCCTGGCTGACGAACCAGGCCAAACCCATTGATGACCGCATTATGATCTGGGTGACCGGTATGCTCAGGCTTACTTGCCGATACGAGTTGCTGTGCGGTGTGGATCACTGGTTTGCCCCTTCGTCAACGGTCAGCGCAATGTAATGGGGCTCAAGGAATTCATGAATGCCATGTTCGCCGCCTTCGCGACCGATGCCGGAGGCGCCAGTGCCGCCGAAAGGTGCCATCGGGTCGGCCATTACGCCACGGTTCACGCCCACCATGCCGGATTCGAGTTCCTCACCAATTCGGATGGCCCGCGAAATATCCCGGGTGAAGACGTAGTTCGCCAGGCCGTATTCGGTTTCATTAGCGAATTTGGTGGCCTCTGCCACGGAGCTCACGGTATGGAGTACAGCGACAGGGCCGAAGATCTCGTCACAGGCGAGGGGTGAATTCGTGGGAACCCCCCGCAGGACGGTTGGCTCATAATAGAAGCCGTCGCGGTCCAACGGTCTGCCGCCGGTGAGCAGGTCGGCACCGTCGCTCAATGCAGACCGGACCAAAGCATGCACTCGCTGCCGCTGGTCTTCTGTAATCACCGGCCCCATGTTGGCAGCTGGGTCGGAGCCGTCGCCGACAACGAGTTCCCGAGTCGCGGCAACAAATTTTTCAGTGAACTCCTCCGCGATGTCTTTGTGCAGAATGAACTTGTTCGCGGCAACACACGCTTGGCCAGCATTGCGGAACTTGCAATCAATTCCTTGGCGCACAGCTAGGTCAACATCGGCATCGTCGAGCACAATGAAGGCCGCATTTCCGCCGAGTTCCATAGACGTATTTACAATGTTCTTGGCTGCCAGTCCAATTAGGTGTGAGCCTACTGTAGTAGATCCGGTGAAGCTGATTTTGCGTAATCTATGATCCGACAGCAGTGGACTGGACACCTCGCTCGAACGAGTAGTATGCAACAGGTTCACCACCCCGGAGGGTATACCTGCTTCCTGCAGCGTCTCGACGAGCAGGGCCAAGGTGAGGGGCGTCTGCTGGGCCGACTTTATAATAGTGGTGCAGCCAGCAGCGAGAGCGGCACTTATTTTGCGGGCGCCCATGAGCATGGGAAAATTCCACGGCGTAAGCAGCAGACTAGGGCCTACCGGCTGATGGGTGGTGATGACCCGGTACCCTGGGTTTGACCCGGGGCCAAAGTTTCCATGAACGTGAGCTGCCTGCTCCGCGGTCCATTCGAAGAAGCCGGAAGACAGAGCAAATTCGGCAGCGGACTCAGCGATTGGCTTGCCGCTTTCGGCAGTCATGACAGCGATGAATTGCTCTTCGCGTTCCTTGATTAACGCCAAAGCGCCATGGAGTAGACGAGCCCGCATCCGATGGTTCATAACACCCCAGTCGGTTTGTGCGGCATCGGCGGCGTTCAGCGCTTCCCGTGCGCGCGATTCAGCAGCACTGCTGACTTCACAAATGGTTTCGCCCGTTGACGGATTGATTACAGGGAAAGTTTCTCTCTCGTCAACCCACTGTCCATTGATGAGTAGACCCGTCGGAACCTGATGCCCGCGGATGTCGACGGATGCTTTCGATCTGGAACTGGCAAAGGTCGTCATGTTACCTCCTGTGTCGTAAGGCGCGAGGGTGAAGCCAACAACGCGGCGAAATCACGCCGAAGGCTCGGCACCCAAAAATTCTCACAAAACGGTACGAATGTTCGGCACATGCGAATAGTGTGACATGGAGTACGGTGTCCGTCCACTCGTCGCCGTCGGGATTCGGGGTTTAGCCAGCATGAGGCGGTATAGGGTCGTCGTCATCGATGGTTAGCCCGGTGACCTTCGACAGTGCCAACTGCGGGGCGGATGTGTGAGAAGTAGACAAAGTAGCGTTGCGTGCCATGGATGCAAAGCTGAAAGACACTTTTCCGCCCGGCGTGTGTCCGGACTTGCCGACATTCAACCAATGAACACTTTGAAACCGATCAAATCGGAAGCAATGCCTGCGTCCCGTTATCGCGAACTTCTCACCACCGAAGGATCTGCACAGGGCCTCACCGGTCCCCAGCACGGGGGTGGTGATCGGGGCACGAGTCATGCACGGCGCCACGTTAGAAAAAGCCCACAAAGTTGCTGACGTGGGCTTGCCCGCAAGTCGTGGAGACTCGCTTAGTTCCTCAGGCGGCTGCTTGAAGTCCTTCTGACTTTCCCTGCCGCTGGCCGCGGAGGGATTCTTCGTATTCCACCGGCGGGAGCATCCCGATCGCTGAGTGCAACCTGCGGCGGTTATAGACGGACTCGATCCAGTAAGGCGACTCCGGTGCGAGCCTGAGCCCTGGTGGCCCAGCTGCGACGGTCATAGAACTCGGTCTTCAGCTTGCTGAACACCGACTCGGCCATCGCATTATCAAAACACATTCCTGTACGCCCTACTGACTGACTGATCCCTAAGATGTCACAGACCTTGTAGGTGTCCTCGGAGGTGTATTGGGTGCCCCGGTCGCTATTAACCGGAGTTCGGCTTAATAGCGATCACGGATCTCAATATACCTCAGATCAATTCATTCAGTAGTGTGCGGGTAATGGTTTTGTGCAATCGATGGGTCGCACTGGGGTGTGCTGGGACAACGGTGAATCGGCCTGGGAATGATGGAGGGCTGGTTTAGGCTGCAGCGGGTTCGCTGCGCCCTTGGGTGTGATCATAGTAAACCTGCTCATACTCTTGCGGTGGGAGGTCTCCGATTGAGGAGTGCAGCCGTTCGTGGTTGTACCAGTGGACCCACTCGGCAGTGGAGGCTTCGACTTGCCTCCAGCTGCTCCACGAGGGTCTCTCGTGGTCGATGACCTCGGTCTTGTACAGCCCGACAGTGGATTCCATCAGTGCATTGTCCAGCGCATCGCCGACGCTGCCGATCGAGCCGATGATCCCAGCCTCGGCCAAGGCTTCGGTGAAAGCCAGAGAGGTATATTGCGACCCCGCATCCG
>NZ_QWLD01000026.1 GCF_003600155.1 Nesterenkonia muleiensis
CCGGAACGTCGATCACCTCGATCTCCCGGAAGGTCAACGTCCGCAGAGCCACGGTGCGACAAGCGTTGAATCGTCATGGCATCCAGGCGAGGGACGGGCGAGGTGGTCTGAGCGATCAGGCCAAGGCTGATGTTCGCAGACTTGCTTCCGATGGCGTGCGGCGCAAAGAGCTGGCTGAGCGATTCGGGGTCAATGTGGTGAGTATTCGGCGGGCACTGCCGCCCGTCCTGGCTGCTGATAGCCCAAGAGGGCAAAAATAAAGAGCCTCGCGAGGTTTAGCGAGGCTCTCCGAACATTGCTAGGGTTAAAGTTATTCTTCATCAAACCAAACTGTGTAATACACCCAGTGGTCACCGTCGTCTCTATATGCGGCATCTGCTTGAGCCCAGACTGCTGGACCCGGAGTGTCCCCCCCGGGGGCATATTTTTCCAGAAATCGATGATTTTCTGATCGGCATTTAAAATTGTTCGCCGCCAACCTACGCCGGTCAATCCTTCGGGCTCATTCTCCATATCGATACAGATTTCGTCTGGCAACGTAACAGCACAATCCTCTGAGTTTCCCAATAGCTCTAGAAGTTCGTTAGCGCGTTCTGGGCGAAGCTGCGTCTCTATCCGCTCAAGTTCATCGAGATTCAGGTCTTCCGCTGACACCGGCATGGCTGACTCTGAAATCTCTTCGCCAGTCACAAATTCTACCTCGCTAGTGCCAGGTTAGGCAGTGCCGTTATATTCAGAGGCACTAGCATCAACATCTGGAGCTTCTGCAGTTGTTGATGGTGGCAGGTCGTTCGGCGGAGTAGACGCTTCGGTGTTATTCCCACAGGCAGTGAGAGCAGTAATACCGACTGCAATCGCCGCGAACGGCGTACACCTACCACTTCGCTCTTTAGCGTTAGTGGTTTGCGCGAATGCTTCTTTCATCTGGGCTCCCCCATCTTTCTCGCCGTGTGCCGCATTAGGCAAACTTGGCGTTTTCATCATCTTTCCTGTGTCTCACTGCGATATCTTGAAATGGATGCAGAAGTTATAAATCCTGTTGATGGCAACGCTGAACCATTTCTATCAATATCCAAGCTGATGAGATCTGACAGCGGTGCGACGGCGCGCTGGGTTACGGCAACACTGCGGGGTTCCTCAACCGCAATCGACTTCCTTGATGACATTCCGCAGTTCCCGTCAGCTGACGCGAGCCATCCGAATTCGGGTCGAGTTCCAGACTAATCTAAGCGGGCTCCGCCGGGTGTCAGTTTGGTCCCGGGCCGGAAAATCCGGAAAATGCTGAGGGGTCGTTGGTTACTGACATGCCTGGGCCGCCGGCCTTGGCGAGGAGCTGTATCCACCCAAGACCTGAAGCATGGATCAGGTGCCTTGTGTGTGTGGAGATGCCCGCCGACTAGACGTTCCGCACGAGACCGGAGCTGGCGATGCGATCTAGGACACCGCAGTCAAACCCCAGAAAGAGGGCCCCACCGCGTAAGCGGCAGGAAACATACAAGGACATGGTGGGCAGATTTCATGGCCACCATCGGCAGTTCTACTGGCCGTCAGTAGGCAATTCCGTGGCCGCCTACGGGCGGTATTTCAGGGCCGCTAACAATCAGGTATCACGTTTAGCCAAGGAGCGTCAGGGGTGAGCCAATTGGACGTTCCAGACGGACTACCGGAAAGCGACTGGACCCGAGAAATGTGTGAAGCTGGGATGTCACCATGGAGGGCGCGTCAAGCGGTCCAGCAGGTCGGACCATCTTTGAGCAGTATGGTGAGTGGAAAGACTACGTGCAGTAGTAGCCGCACGGCTGGTTATTCTCAGTTGAACTGCTTCTGCAGTTCTCTCTACTCCTAGCCCTTGGCGGTGGTGAGCATATTCATGATTAGGGTGATCATCAGGTCTTTTTCTTGCGGATGGCTCATGGCTACCATCAGGGTGATCGCGACTAGCGCGCTATTGGAGATGTTGGCTTCTTCGAGCATCTGGTTGCGGCTGAGGAACGTCACGAAAAGTGCAGCCGCGGAGCGCTTATTGCCATCTGAGAGCGGGTGGTCCTTGATGACTAGGTAAAGCAGGTTTGCAGCCTTCTCTTCGGCGCTGAGGTAGAGGTCCTGGCCGGCGAAGCTCTGGTAGATCGCTTCGACGATGCCTTTGAGTCCGTCTCCGCGTTCTTTGCCGAATAGTGTGTTCTCCGGGAATTCGCCTGCAAGCTCGTCAATGATGGCACGCGCTTCCTTGTAGGTGAGCTTCCAGCGTGGAGTCGTTCCCTCGGGCAGGCCGAGGTCACCCTCGTCGTAGTGCTGGAGCAGCTGTAGGCTCGGAAGGTAGCGGCCGAGCACTTCGGCAACACCGCCAACAACTCCATCTGGCGAACGCTGCAATATCTCGACCATCGAGCCGAGCTGTTCGAGGCGCTGCTGGTTGATCGCAATGCCCTGTACCAAGTACTCCTTGAGCCGTTCGGTTGCCCAGAGGCGGAACTTCGTCGCGGTGGCAGACTTCACTCGGTAGCCAACCGAGAGAATCATGTCCAAGTTGTAGTGGGGGATCTCTCGCCGGACCTGACGGCTGCCTTCTTGACGAACTTGCAAGAATTTCTTGCATGTTGCCTGCTCTTCGAGTTCGCCTTCTTCATAGACGTTGCGAATGTGCTGGTCAATGTTCTGGCGACTGGTGCCGAATACCTCTGCGATCTGCGGCTGGGTGAGCCACACGGTCTCGCCCTCCAACCGGACGTCAACGCGTGTGACGCCGTCCTCTGAGGCATAGAGCAGGATCTCACTGTCTGGTGTTGATGCTGTGGTCATAAGGATGGTCTCCCTCGCGCCGCTCGCGCGAATGATGTGCTGATCGGCTTCTCCTTGGAGCCTACCGTCAGGGTGCGAGATGCACGCTGGGTCAATGGACGATTCCAGCATTCCAGGCCAGAGGACTCGCCAAGCACATTGGGTGCCACCATGAGTGGTGCACGATGGTCCATGGGGATCATCGATGTTCAGATCAAGGATCATCCCATCAGGGGTCTCGGAGCCGCCCTGCACGACGCCGTCCTCGACCAGGCCCAGGTGCAAACTGCTCTGCCTCACCGTCGCATCGGATAACGACGCCGCAAAGGCGCTCTACAGTTCTCATGGCTGGGCGTATCTGGACCTCATCCGTTGGGTCGAGTAAAAACATGTCAGACCTTCTGGTGCGCGTTCTCTGAAGATCTCGGACCCTGGCCTGATTCAAGGAAAAATGCCACGAAAAAGCCCGAGCAGGCGAACCTGCTCGGGCTGCTCGTGGGCACCCCGCAACGCTATTCCAATAAATCGGTGGACGTAGCCCAACTCCGCAAGACCCTTGGTCTGG
>NZ_QWLD01000020.1 GCF_003600155.1 Nesterenkonia muleiensis
GCGATGATGAACTGATACCCAGCCTCGTCGAGGGCCTCACAGTTGGCCTGGGAGAGCATCCCAGCATCAGCGACCACCACGATGTCTTCGATCCGGTGACGGGATTTGAAGGACTCCAGCACCGGAATGATCGTGGTGGCCTCAGCAGTGTTTCCTGGATAGGAATGGATCTCCAAAGGGAATCCGGTGCGATCGACCAACAGCCCCACCACCACTTGCGGGTCGACCTTACGCTCCTTGGAGTACCCGGGTCGCCGGTAGGTGTCTTCCTCATCGGCTTCGAAGTACAAGGTGGTGGCATCATAAAGACACAGCGAGATCGGACCATCAGAGGCGGCGAAACGGTAAGCAGCACTGCAGACCGCATCCCGCCAATTCTCGTCTTGAGCCCGGTGCAAGTGGCGTTTGATCGTCGAGTACGAGGGCACTTCCTCGATCCCTAGTGACTGAAGCACCCCGATAGCCCGCAGCTTCGATGAAGGCTCGACCAGACCGGCGATCACCAGTTTCTTGAATACCTCAGAACCCACAGCGGCCCCGAAACCTATGCGTTCATAGACCCCGCCCAGACTCTCGTAGAGCACCCGGGCCACTGTCCCTGCCATCCGCGCAGCAGAACCATCATCAGTGGCCCCAGTCGCGGCAGGAACGTCAAGGCCGGGCAGCTCAAATACCTGTTGCTGGGCCCCGAGGATCTCGGCCTTGCGCCGTTCTGCCTCAGCGACCAGCAACGCTACTGAAGCCTCATCGGCAGCTGAGCCGAAATGCTGGATCACCTGCTGTACTCCACGCGAGGTACGCATCAGCTGCACCGCCGTGGTCGCCTTGGCCTTCGCCCCGGTGCGTACCTTCCTGACGAACAGTCCCACACAGGCAGTCTAGCCACAACGTTAGTGCCTAAGATCAACCCCAGAACCCCGGAAACAAGCCGATGCACAGGCACTGAATCGCCTAACCACTCAAAAAGAACCAACTCGGGTCCAGCGGGCGCCTGTATGCCCTGATTCGACGAGATTTTTTGGCCAGCCGGATCTTCCCGACAGCACGGGCTCCCTCCACGATGACGACAGGGCTGTGCTCCAGCATCTCCACCAAAAGGTCCTGGGCGAAACGCCGCCGTACCCTGGGATCAGGCGAAGGCGGAGAAGCCGGTCAGGTCGCGGCCGATGATCAGTGACTGCACCGACTCTGTGCCCTCATAGGTGTGGATGGCCTCGATGTCGGCCATATGCCGGGCGACCTTGTTGGTGAGCAGGATCCCGTTGCCACCGAGCATATCCCGTGCCACCTGGGCGATCTGCCGGGCTTTGCGGGTGTTGTGATACTTGACCATGGACGCCTGCGGACCGGTGAGCTCTCCTGCCATATCCCGCTCGGTGGCATGCTTGACGTGCAACTGCATGCTGGTCAGCTCTGAGACCATGAAGGTCAGCCGTTCCTGCACCAGCTGGTGGGCCCCGATCGGCTTGGAGAACTGCTTGCGCTTTTTCGCATAGCTCAGGGCGGTCTCCACGCAGGCCGCAGCGTGCCCGACTGCTGACCAGGCCACTCCCAGCCGGGTGGCGAACAGGACCGTGGAGGTGTCTTTGAAGGACTTCGCGCCAGGGAGTATGGCATCGGCGGGGAGCTTCACGTCGTGGTACTGGATCAGCGCCTGGTGGATCGCGCGCAGTGAGGCCTTGTGCTCGATCACCTCTGCCCGGTATCCAGGTGTCTCCTGGGGCACCAGGAAGCAGCGGACCTGACCCTCGTGCTCGCCGCCGACTATGCGTGCCCAGGTGAAGGTGATGCCGCCGGAGGCACCGTTGCCGATCCACTTCTTGGCACCGTTGAGCACATAGTGGCCGGACTCCTCATCCCCATGCAGCTCGGCAGTGGTCTCTAGGGAGACGGAATCCGAGCCATGGGTGGGTTCGGTCAGTGCGAAGGCGCCGAGAGTCTCGCCGGAGGCCAGCGCGGCGAAGTGCTGGGACTTCTGCTGCTCGGAGCCGAAGAATGCCAGGGTGCGCAGCGCGAGCCCGCCTTGGACGGCAAGCGCGGTGCCCAGGGAACCGTCTACACGGGACGTCTCCATATTGACCAGGCCCGCAGCCATGGGGGAGAGGGTCTCCAGGCCGATCTCAGAGACATCGACGCCGTCGGTGAACAGGCCCAGTTCACCAGCCTCGCGCAGTAAGTCGGTCGGGAACTCGGCCCGCTCCCAGTGGCCGGTCATCCGCTCTTCGAGCCCGGTACCGAACTCACGGGCCTTCTTCCACCACAGTGAGTCAGCTTCTGGGAGGTCGGCGAACACCCCGTAGTAGTCGAGGTCGAGGGGAACGGTGATCTGGTAGTCAGGATCAGGCACGGAATCCGGAGCTTGTGTCATGGAACACATGTTACCCGATGGTCACAACGGTGGGTATGAGCGGAGTGCTGAGGCGAGCGTGAGCTCGCCGAGAGCTGAGCGGGCTCTGCCCGCCAGCGGGACAGTTCTTTAGGCGTGATGGCGAGCGTGAGCTCGCCGAGAGCTGAGCGGGCTCTGCCCGCCAGCGGGACAACTCAGTCCAAGGACGGCTCAACGAGGCCCAGCTCGACGGCGCGGATGAGCAGCTGGACCCTGTCGCGGACTTTCAGGCGCTGCATCAGGCGGCCCATGTAGACCTTGACGGTGGCCTCGGAGATCGTCATTTCTTCGGCAATCTCAGCATTGCGGCACCCTTTGGCCAGCAGGCTCAGCCCTTCGAGCTCACGGGCGGGAATGCGGGGTGCTTCGGGGAACCGCTCCAGGGCGGTGGCCACTTGGGACGGGTTGTTCTTCACGGAGACCATCAACTGGTGAGCAACAGCTGGGGAGAACGGGGCGAGCCCTTCGTGGACCTGGTGGAGAGCGTCGATGATCTCCTCCGGCTCGGCATCTTTGACGATGTACCCACCGGCCCCGGCACGCAGAGCTGGGATGACATACCGTTCGGTGGAGAAGGTGGTCACTGCCAGCACGGCGATTTCGGAGAAATCTTCGCGAATTGCGCGCGTAGCGGCTATTCCGTCCATAGTGGGCATCTGCAGGTCCATGATCACCACATCTGGGCGAAGCTCTTCGCAGATCTGTACGGCATCCTCGCCGTTACGGGCTTCTCCGACGCACACCAAGCCCGGTGATGAGTCCACATAGGTGCGCAGGGCGGTTGACATCAACGGATGGTCGTCCACGACGAGAACGCGCACAGGTACGAGCACGGAAACCACCGAATCAGCGTCAGTGCGTTGGTAGCCCATGGTCATGATGCACAATTCTAAGTGCATCGGCTCGTTTTTCTCTGGAAAGCCTCTTGACTGCTCCCCATCGGCTTGGTGCCCGGCGTTCTAGACTGAGGAACATGCCCGCATCAGCTCGTCAGCTTGTCTCGACAGTTGTTGAAGACTTCGAGTCCGGTGGCTTTTGGTCCTGCCGGGATCTGAACAAGTGGTTGTTGGTAGTGGTCACCCTGGTCTTTGGCATTGCCCTGGGTGTTGATGTCTTCTATGAGGTCCTGATCAGTGAGAGGTCGCCTCTGGGGCTCATTGTCGCCGGGGTGATTTCGGTGGGATGTGTGATCCTGCTGTGGGTCTGCGTGACCTATGCGGTGGCCGCGGGGCTGGGGATCCTGATCATGGCGCTGTTCGCCGACGGAATCGCCTACTGGGTGGTGTTCGCGCTTCTTCTGGTTGGCTTGGCCGCGGTGACCACCACCAAGCCATTCCGCCGTGGGGCTCTGGCAGTCGTGATCCTCTGGGCAGGTGCCCTCGGCGCGACAGTAGCTGATGCGACCGCCGGCACCTTTCTCTTTCTCGGGGTCAGCCTGGGACTGCTGGTCGCCTACGGGATCGGTGCTTCCTTCCGGCAGGCCACCCACGCCAGACTGCAGTCTGCCCGTGACCTCGAAGAGGCCCAGGAGCTTCACCGGCGGGCCAAGGCGGCCGAACGCAAATCGATTGCCAGAGATTTGCACGACATCGTGGCCCATGACATCACCATCATTGCTATGCAGTCCCGCGCGGCCCGGATGCAGGACACCGATGAGGCATACCGTGAGGCGGTGACGATCATCGGGGACTCCTCCAGGGCAGCGCTGAATGACCTGCGCAGAATGCTGGCGCTGCTCAAGGATGAGAAGATCGTGGACGATGACACAGGCCCGCTGTCCTCAGCCAGCGAGCTCGACATTCGGCGGGGCGTAGAGGCATTCGCGGACCGGCTGGAAAGTCTGGGCATCACCACCCACCGTGTCTGCGGCGGAGACCTGGACACCATCTCCCGGTCGGTGAGCGCTGCGCTGTACCGGATGCTGCAGGAGTGCACGACGAATGTAGCGAAGTACGGTGGGGAGGGCGCTACCTGTTGGATCACCATCGACGTCGGCAGTGAGTATGTGGAGATGCGTGTGACCAACACCGTCCAGAAGACTTCCCCTCGCGCTGTTTCGTGGGGCACCTCAGAGACTGGGCTCATCGGGGTGGGAGACCGTGCCCAGGCCTTTGGCGGGGCCTGTGACGCAGGATCCGATGCTCAGGGGCGCTGGCATGTCCGCATCACTGGCGTGAAAAAGGCCTGATCACCGCTGCGAGGCAAAGTTTAGACAAAAGTTGACTAGGCAGGTGCCGCATCAGGCAACAGAATCTATGGGTGAAGTGCTGAAAACATGCACTCCGCAACAGGTTGATGTGGGCACCTGGAGTTTCGGTGCAACGGCTCCAGACAGACTCCTCCAACCTGTGGCTCGGGCGGTGGGAACGGCACCGCCCGAGCCCATCACACAGTCTCTGCGCGGCTGAGCGGCTGAGCGATCCACCGGCCGGCCCCCAGCAGCACACCCGCAGGGAAGCCCACAATGGGGATCAGCATCGGCACCAGGCCGCCAGTTCCGGCGAAAAGCACCACGGGTCCGTAGAGCAGCCCCACCAGAACGTAGCCCAGCACATGTACCACCGGATTCAGGTGGTGCCGCAGCAGCCAACTGACCAGCAGCGTTCCCGGAATCCCGACCGCGACGGCGGCTACGGCCAGCAGCGGGATCAGTGGGGTCAGGTACCCTGCGCTGTCGAGCCCGGGGACGAAGGAAAGACTCAGCAGGAGCGCCCCCATCAGCGCGGTCGGCACCAACCATGAGACTGTCCACCCCACAGCACCGAGACGCAGCCGTGGCCGTGGGCGGATCGATCGGTACTTCCCACTGCTGGAGCGCCGGCGTGAGGTGGTCTTTTCGGGAGCGGGGGTTGTCATGGCGTTCGCTCGCTTCCCTCCGGATCCTCGCGGCTATGCCGGAGTCCGTGCTCGCTCACTGGGTGTGTCCTACATGCGCGAGTGCTTGGCGGATCAGTTGCTCACGGCCGCCGAGGAACTCTGCTTGCACCCCTGGGGCCAGTGCTTGCTCCGGAGTCAGCCAGGAGACTTCCAGAGCATCCTGCCTCGGCGAACACTCGCCGTTGACCGGGACGATGTAGGCCAGCGAGACCGCATGCTGCCGGTCATCCACCAGACCGGTCTCCGAGGGATAGGGGAAGTACTCGGCGACGGTGAAGGGCGCCGGCGATGCCGGCAGAAGCGGCAGCGCCAGCGATCCGAGGTCTTTCTCGATGTGGCGGATCAGCGCGGCACGTATGGTCTCGCGGTAGAGCACCCGGCCCGACACCACGGTGCGGTAGAAGTGACCATCGTCGTCAGCGGAGTAGAGCAGGCCGATCTCGGTGACGTAGCCCAGTGCGTCCAGCCGCACGGGGATGGCTTCCACGTACACCATAGGGAGGCGACGCCGGGCTTCGTAGAGGTCCTCATCGTTGAGCCAACCGGGGTTGGGGTCTGGGGTGCGTACGGACATACTCCCATCGTCTCATGTTGGTGCGGCCTGTACTGCGCCAGCGCAGGACCAGCTGTTCTCAGATGATGTCTTCCAACGGGCGTCCCATGGCAGCTCGGCGCTCGGCGTGATTGATCCTGTACCGCCGGGACTGGGTGCACAAGATCACGATGAAGGCGCCCATGGCTGCGGCCAGGGCTATCCAGACACTGGTGACCTCTCCCAGGATGCGGGGGAAGACCAGCCAGAACAGACCCCAGGCCAGCCCAAGGGCGATGGTGATCCGGCCGCGTTCGGTCATGGAATAGAACGCTGCGGTCCAGATGCACAGCAGCAGCCCGACCATTGCCCAGAACGTGGCGGAGACGCCGGGGACCTCCCAGCCACGGTGGGTCAGCCAGACGGAGAGTGCGCTCATCGTCTGAATCAGTGCGAACCCGTAGAAGAGTCCGACAACGTCATCGGTGAGCTGGCGCTCTGTATCGGACCGCGCAGTGTAGAGGTTGAACTGGCGAATGGCCTGGGTCAGCACCCCAGCGATGACTGCTGCGCTGAGCAGTGCCAGGGTGAATATCCCCGCGTGAAGTGCGGTGGTCATCACCAGCATGAGGCATGATGCGGTGCCCACCAACCATCCGGATCGCTGCTGGCGAGGTGTGGAGTGTTGGGAGCCTGTCCACTGGTAGATGGCGTGGGCCACCAGGGTGAGGGTGATCAGCGGCCAGATCCAATACCAGTTGTGATCTGGAGAGAGCAACGCGTGCTCGCCAGAAAACCACCCCTCGGCATGGACCTCCTGGAGTCCGTTCTGTGAGGGGATCGCTGGGTTCTCCTCGCGGGAGCCGAACCAGCCGAGCATCCATATGGTCGACAGGACTGAGGCCAGTGCGCCGAGGCTGACGAAGACCCGTCGAGCCAGATCCCACCGGGTGGGTTCGGGGTCGGCGTCCCTTGAGGGCAGATTGTAGGGCGGGATGTAGGTATAGAGGTCCTCTTCGTCGTCGGCAAACTCTGGTGACTGCGGAGGATAGTGCGCGCCGATGTAGCCGGACCCGCCATAGGGCAGCGGTGCGGGCTCCGTGGTGGCCTTCTCGATAGCCGCGGCCTTCTGAGCGATCACTGTGCGCCGGCGCTGGTCATCGAGTTCGCGGCGGGCGACTGGGAATCCGGGCTGCACTGATTGATCGCCGCGGTAGGCGGGCAGCACTGTGGTCTGTTCAGCTGGGTCATCGGCCTGAGCCGCCTCGGGAGTCCTGGGCGTCTCATCTGCTGGGGGAGGCGGGCCGTCCTCCCCGGTTTCCAGGATCGGGATGGCGCCGGTGAAGAGCTGATCGGCCGGACGCTGTTCTACAGGGGGCGGCTTGGGCAGCCCGATCCGCGGCGAGTCGCTGGGGGAGGCCAGTGGTGCGGGACCGCTGCTGCTGTGGCGGGCACGGTGGCGTGCGGGCGCACCGGTCGGTGTGGTCGCCGGCTCAGGTTGCTCGGGGGAGTCCCCCGCGGGGGCATCGGCAGGCTGTGCGCTGGCAGCTTTGGCTGTCATCGCCTTCTTCCGGGCCTGACGAATCCGGTATGTCGACCACCAGTTCTTGGCCCGCTCATCCAAAGTGTCCAGGAAACCGCCCAGGCCCTTTTCCGGTCCTGAGGGGACGTCGGTGATGGGTGCTACTCCGGTCCTCCGGTCCGGCGGCTCGGCCTGCGCTGTCAGCTGGGACTGATCCTGCTGCTCAGCGCTGTGCTCAGCGTCGTTTTCGTCCTGCGAACTGGTCTGGCCGTGCTCTGGGGAAGCACTGTCATGCTGGTCCTGCAGCTCGTCATCGGTCTGGTCCGAACTCTCCCGAGCCTCGTCTGCTGAGTCTGCGGACGTGGCGGACTTCAACGGCGCGGGGGACTCCGGGGGCTGCGAGGACTCTTCGGAGCTGGGGCCTTCGGAGGCGTCAACGGACTGTTCCTGAGCCGGGGCTGAGTCTTCGACGGTCTCGGTCTGGTCCGCTTCCACGGAGTTGCTCTGGGAGGGTTCGGGCGCGGAGGAGTCGGGGTGTGTCGGCTCGGACAACGGCTGCCTCCTCGGGATCGCCTGTGCACTGGGCGGCTCTGTGGCTCTGAACTCAGCTGACGGTGCTGCCACCGGGTTCCAGGGGTCGTCTACGACGCCGCCTGGTGACCAGTAACGCAATGATCAGCCCCACCAGCGTACCGATACCTATGCCCATAAGAGTGCTTGCCCAGGGGGGTAAGCCGGTAGTTGTTCCCGTAATGTAACCTAAGCCGATCAGCCAGGAGCTCCAGATCAGTGCGCCGAGCACGGCCAGGGCGGTGATTCGCGGACCGGAGAGGCCCATCATGGCGGCGGTGGCCATTGAGGTTGTCCTCCCGCCGGGCATCCACCGGATCAGCAGCAGGCCGATCCAGGTGCTGGCACCGCCCGCCCGGAGAGAGGTCCGCAGCAGTCCACGGTGCAGCCGCCTGCCCCAGCGCCAACGGTAGAGCACCCGGATCAGCTGATACCTGAACAGCAGATAGACCACCAGGTCTCCGGCCAGGCACCCCAGTGTGGTGACGATCAGCACCCAGGTCAGTGACAGTGCCCCGGCGGAGGCCATGGCCCCGGAGGCGATGACGAGCACCTCCGAGGGGAACGGGGGGATCAGCGCGGTCAGGGCGACGAAAAGCGCCTGCAGCGGCAGGTACCAGACTCCCCACTCGTCGTGCAGCTCGACCATCTACCCCCTTATTTCCTGCCGATCAGGCCGCCGGCGTGGGCTTCACCGGAGCTTCAACGAGTTTACGCTGGGAGGTGAAGCAGCGGGGCGCTGCCGAGAGCGGGTCGGTGAAGCTCAGGCTGTGCGCCAGCAGTTGCAGCGGGGCATCGAAGTCATCGGGCGAGTCGTCCCACAGCTCAGGGTAGAACCGGTCGTGGAGGATACCCAGCCCGAGCATCGCCATGTGAACGCGAAGCTGATGAGTCTTCCCGGTGTGCGGGGTGAGCCTGAACAGTGCGACACTGCGGCCGGCCCTGTTCTGCCCGTGTTCGATCAGCTCAATGCGCGATGACGAGTTGGGTCCGGGGACGGGGTCTGTGCGGCGCCGCCCTTTTGCTGGAAACCGTCGATCATGGGGGCGTTTCCCGGAATCAGCCACCTCATAGGACACCAGCTGGCTGACCACCACCCCTTTGGTCTTCTCGATCCGGTTGCGCACGGTGAGCGGAAATCGGTCTGTCACTGCGTAGGGCTGGTCGTTGAGGAGGCTCACACACTGGTATGTCTTGGAGACCCTCCGATTTTCGAACAGCAGCTGGTAAGCACCACGGGTCTCTGGGTTCTTGGCGAAGAGCACCACTCCAGCCGTGCCGCGGTCCAGCCGGTGAATTGGGACCAGCTCCGGAAGGCTCAGCCGGTTGCGCAGTCTGACCAGCAGCGATTCCTGCACGTACCGTCCAGCGGGGGTCGTGGGCAGAAAATGCGGTTTGTCCACGGCCAGCAGGTGGTCATCCTCGAACAGAATCTGCTCAGTGACCGGCAGCGCAGCCTCCTTCGGCAGTGAGCGGTAGTACCAGATGAACTCGGCACTGCCCAACGGGGCCTGCGCAGTCACCGGGGCACCCGCGGAGTCCACCACCTCCCCGCTGCTGAATCGAGCAGTGATGCCGGCAGGGTCAATATGCCCGAAAGTCTCCAGGACATACTCGTGGACGGTGGACCAGGGGCCGGTCAGCGGGACACGCAGCCTAGTGGCATTGACGCCGTTGCGTACCGGAAGTGGGGACTTCTGCGGCACCGGGTGGGGTCAGCTCCACTCAGGGGCTTTGGCCGGAGCAGCGTTGGCGGCCGAGTCCGGGTTTTCGGGGTCCGGTGCGACGTGCGGATGATTGATCTGCCAGGTCACACCGAACCGGTCCTTCACCCAGGCGAAGTTCTGGGCGAATTCGTAGTCACCGGGTTCCATCAGGTACTCCCCGGCTTCGGCCAAGGACTCGGTGATCCGGCTGAATTCCTCCGCTGTGTCCACCACCACGGCTATCGACATGGAGGGGGTGAAGTCGAAGTCCTGCTTGACCAGTGAGTCCTGGATCATCAGCACCTGTCCGCCGACCCGCAGCTGCGCGGTGGCCACCAGAGTCTTCTCCCAGTCCACCACGGCCTCCATCGCAGCAGTGTCGTCGAGCCTTCGGTCCGCCGACCCCTCAATCGCCTCGGACGACCCACCGCCAGCGGCGGTCTCCTCCCGGGTCGATCGGGCACCGGGGGTGGTGGCGTCGTCGTTCTCGGCTGCCGGGTCGAAGATCTCCGTTCCCTCCGGGTGGTGGAGGACTTCCAGGAGCTTGGCGTCGGGAAAGGTGTCCAGGTAGTGGTCGATGGCCTCCTGAGCGCGACCCTGGAACATCAAGAACGGCAGACACAGAATCATGAGGCCAAGAGTAGCTCATGGAGGCAGGTGCCGGCGCCGGCACGAGACCGCCCCTGCCACCCTGAATCCCCGCGCCGACCCTGAATTACTGTTGGCAGCAGGGGATTGATGGTGGCAGCCCCGGGTGCGGGGGAGGTGATCAGGGAGTGAATCGCAGCCCCGAGGGTGAGGAGTGGAACCCTGCGGCTTTGAGTGACTCACTGAACCGGTGCTGCAGTACGGGTTCGCCGTTGATCCGTTCCACCGCGAGTCGTGCTGTTCTGGCCCGCCGCAGAGAGCTCACCAGTACATGGGCTGCGGCATCCATCAGCTGCTGGCTTGAGGCGTAGAGCAGCATGGTCCGTCCGCCCCGCTCCATATACAGCAGCAGCTCGCCGTCGCAGATTACGACGACGGCGCCTGCCTTGCGGCCCGGACGCGCTTTGGTGGCGGGCTGTTCGGTGCGGGATTCCTCTACAGCGGGCGCTGCCGGCCAGTCCAGGGCTGCGCCGAAGGGATTGGCGGGGTCGGTCGCCGCCAGCGCTCGTGGTGCGCTGAGGTGTGGGGTATGGGGGTCGTCTTGGCGCTCAAGCCCCTCTGCTATCTCCCGCAGCCGGTCGATGGTGGCACTGGCGGTGAACTGGGCTGCGCCGAGGTGTTCGATGAAGTAACCCCGCCGAATGTGCCCGGCCTCTTCTGCGGCGGCGAGGACCTTGTAGACCGCGGCGAACCCGCCGGGTGTCTGCTCGGCGACCACTGAGCCCCGGGTGAGCACCCCGTAGCGGTCGAGCAGGATCTCGGCGCGGGCATGGGCCAGTTCGGTGGGCGCGGTCTCCAGGTTGGGGATCAGCTGCCATCTTCCGCCAGACCCGTAGGCTCCCTGGGGGGATGCCGCTGTGCCGCGCGCCGCTGCCACGGCCTGCCGGAGTGCGGTGCGCCGGGTCACGCGCCTGTTCTGGGCGGCCGAAGGTTTGGCCTTGTGCGCGGTGGGACCGCCGCCCATGAAGGTGCGCACCGGTGCAAAGCTGTCAGGGTGGACCTGTCCGGACCAGAAGAGTTCCCATATGGCGTGCTGCACAGCCTCGGCGGTGGCACCTTCGATCTGGGCGGAGACGGCTTCGGGGAACCACGCACCGCCGCGCTGCAGCACAGCGAGCACTTCGTCGGCGAGTCCTCCGTGAGTCAGCTTCTCGCGTGTGGAGGGGATCAGGGAGGTTTCCTCGGCGGGGTAGAAGGCCAGCCAGCCGTCATGCCCGGTGAGTGCCCCATGTCCGGCGGTCAGGAACTCTCCGCTGGTCAGCAGGGTATCCAGCATGGCGGGCTGGTAGTCACTGACCCGGGCAGGAAGGATGAATGACTCCCATGCGCTGGCCGGGGCAGGCAGTCCGGTCAGCTGCCGGAGCACCTCGGCCAGTCCGGCCTGTTCGCTGACCTGGGTGGTGCTGGTGGTCAGCTGCCATTCGCCCAGCAGCTCCGCGTAGGCTCGCGGGGGGACGGGCTCTACTGCCGCACGCAGCGCGGCCAGGGACCGGCGCCGGATCCTGCGCAGCATCTGCGCGTCCACATATTCGACATCAGCTTCGGCCTCTGGGGTGAAGCGCCCTTCCACCAGGCGCGCGTCTCGGGTGAGCCTGGTCAACACCTCGGCCACCACGGCCACAGGCAGGCCCAGCGCGGTGCTGGTCTGAGCTGGGGTGAAGGGGCCGTGGGTGCGGGCGTAGCGGCTGACCAGGTCCCCGACCGGATCCTCCACCGGCTCCAGGAAGGTCTGGGGCACACCCGGCGGGATGTTGACGCCGAGACCATCGCGAAGCCGTGCGGCATCCTCAACCGCTGCGAACCGCTGCTGGCCCTGGACGGTGACCGGCATGGCACGCTGTGCTGATACCAGTTCCTCGGCCCAGACCAGTGCGTGCTCAGCAGCGGATGCCTCTGCGGTGAGGTCCGGGGCCTGCGCGTGACCGCCGCCGGGACCAGCTTGAGGTGTGAAGGCCGGTGCCTCTGCACCCGGCCGAGAGGCGAGC
>NZ_QWLD01000030.1 GCF_003600155.1 Nesterenkonia muleiensis
CATGCTCATCGAGGACAACGTGGAGACCCGAATCTGCGGTGTCGCCTACATCACCACCGACGACGAGGACGAGGAGATCGAACTCGCCCCACCCATGTGCATCTGAGCGTGCCACTCCGCGTTCCGGGTTTCCGGCCCGCACGCACCCGAAAAATCAGGAAACCGAAACTCACCGATTGCCGTTCTGAGAGCTTTCGGAAACTATCCATTCACTATTGTTAATCCGTCAGTCGCACTGCGCTGACTCTGTTGAGGGGAGGATCTGATCATGGCCGAGAGACCGCCTGGCCGCCGTGGCCGCCGCGTGTACTCCGGGCCTGGAGCAAGCGGATACGCATCAAACCCGCCACCGGCGGCAATCGCTTCTCACTCGCCTTCACAGCTCCCAACCTCACCTTCCAGCTCAGCTTCAGTAACTCCCGATGCAGCACCCACTCAGTACAACGTCTCCACCGAACATGTGGACCGCGTTGACTCGGAGCTCAGGTCAAAAGCAGAGGCATTGGCGCTCAAAGTACTAGCAATACGCGACAGCGCCGGCCGCCAACGCGAGGTGTCAGATCTTCGCTTCAAGGAGGAGGCGAGGCAAGCGCGGGAACACGCTCAACAGTTACTCCAAGCTGCTACCCAGCGCGCGGCTGAAGATTTCGCCGACCGCGCTTCAGCGTTGGCATCAGACCTCGACGATCTGGTCCAGGAGGCAGCACCGGGACCTTGGAAAGCCGACATAGAAGAACGCTGGGGGAAGCTCCCCCCAGCGGCTGGCGCTGCGTCCCTCATCCGTCGCGGAACCATCATGACAGGACCCGCGCTCTACCCCCTGTTTCACGACACCGGATGGTTTCTCGAAGGATCCGTCGAGAAAACTCTCAACGAGATTCGTGCTGTCCTGCTCCGCACCGTGGCGTCCCTGCCGTTGAAACATCTCTGTATTGACGTCTACGACCCCAGCATCGGCGGAAAGCTCGGTGGTTTCTCTCCACTGCGCAGTGCCCACAGCGCAGCATTCCCGGTCCCCAGGACCTCAGCCTCTCAGTTCAAGAACGTCCTTGAGTCGGTCACTGACACAGCTTCCCGCAACGCAGAGGCGATTGCCACCGCCGGAGCCCGCCACCTTGGCGAGCTGTGGTCTCGGCGCGGAGTCCCTGAAGGCGTCTATCGCCTGCTGGTGGTGCTCAACTACCCCGAAGGAATCGATGCCGAGCTGCAACGGACCCTGGTGCGTCTAGCACGCAGCGGAGGTCCCAACGGGATCACCCTGCTGGTCCAGCACGACTCAACTCGGCAAGCGCAGTCGCAGGAGGTGGCCACCTCTGAACTTTCCCGGTCGTTACGCAAGAGTGGCTACGACTCCATGGGAAATCTGCTCCTGGCTGACTATCCCAATCACATCCCCGTCACACCCGACCTCGCACCTCCAGCCGAATTGCTGGAACAGGTGATCTCTGATGCTGCTGAAGAAGCAGCAAAGGACACTGGACCCATAGTCCCCCTGGAAGAACTCATCACAGAACAGGCCCACGGCACTTGGACAGAAGAGAGCACCACTGCCCTGGGTACCGCTATTGCTCGAATCGGGCACCACCCGGTAAGCATTGAGTTCCGCTCCTCGAATCCTCCCATTGCCAATGCTCTCGTCGGCGGTGCGGTGGGTCAGGGAAAGTCCAATCTGCTGCTCACCATCCTGTACGGACTTGCCAGCAGATACAGTCCCGAAGAACTCGAATTGCACTTGCTCGATTTCAAGCAGGGTCTGGAGTTCCAGCGTTTCGGTCCTGATGCCCAAGGGCTCAACTGGTTGCCACACGCCAAGGTGCTCAGTCTCGAGTCGGACCGCGACTTCGGGCTTGCCGTACTGCGCTATATCAGTGCTGAACTTCAGCGCCGAGCCCGAGTGATGAAGTCCGTAGGGGCGAATGACCTCGCCGGATTCCGCGTCGCCTCAGGTCAGAAGATGCCGCGGCTGCTACTGGTTATCGACGAGTTCCAGGTCCTCTTCGATGGTGAGGACTCGCTGGTGGACGAGGCTGTGTCCCTGCTGGAGAGCATCGCCCGCCAAGGCCGCGCTTATGGTGTGCACCTTCTCCTTTCCTCACAGACCACTGCCGGTGTCGCAGGACTGCGGGTCAAAGGAGAATCGATCTTCTCCCAATTCGCTCTGCGCATCGCGCTGAAGACCACGGCCAATAATTCAGAGGACGTTCTCGGCCAGGGGAATAAGGCCGCTGCCGGGCTGACCTATCGCGGCGAAGTCATCATTAACCGAAACTTCGGGCAGGACCCGGAGGGCTCCAATGTACGGGCGGTCAGCGCCTATGCCGAGCCCGACTACATCGACGAGCTCCAGAAGGAACTGTGGAACAAGGCTCCAGACGGCGAAGCGCCGATGGTTTTCATTCCCACTGACTTTGCCCGGTGGCCCGAGACACTGCCCGCCCCGGACCCGGACGGCACGGTCCGAGGTATTGTCGGGATGCCCTTGCGTGTGGATAAGACGCCCGTTGAACTGGAGCTCACCGAAGATATCGACCAGGCTATAGCCGTGGTCGGTTCAGACCCCAGCATCGCGTTGCCTGTCTTAAGCTCCCTTGTCCGTTCACTGGTCTCCTCGGCCGGAATCCGTCGAATCGTCATTGTCGATCTCTCCGCCAAAACCGCGGAACGGGCCGGCGAACCGTTGTTCGCAGTACTGCGGATGCTTGAAGTGACCGGGGTCACCATCAAGCGATATGGCCGCGTAGAGGCACAGGAAGCCATGCTGAACGAGATCACCTCAGCCTTGGATCAGGAGTCCGGGCCCCAGCTGGTGCTCGGCATAGGTTGGCAGCGCTGGATCGACCTCGACGCCTCTCATCCGTTGAATCCCGAAGACGATCTGGATTTCTCCAGCATCTCGATGCGCGAAGTCCTGGAGAAACTTGCTCAACGAGGTGCCCTGGTCGGCGTGCATCTGCTCGCCTGGTGGTCTACCCTCTCCTCGCTCTCCAATCAGCTCGGATACGACTACCGAGGCGTGCGACACCTCATCACTGCCAAGCTCAATCTAGAAGACTACCGCTCTGTCACGTCACCGACCCAGCCACCGCTGCAAGGCTACCCTCGGGCCGCCCACGTGGACAGATCAGGCGACGCTGGACCTAGCGCCGTTATTCCGTTCCATCTACCAGAGGAGGCACCGTGAGCACGTGGCAACGATACGTCGATCTGATCGATGGAGAGCAAGCACTGACCACACAGCGGGATGCGCGAATTGCTCAAGCCCAACATCAGCACGACGGCGAGATTCGTAAAATCGAACGCACACTCGCCCTCCAGCAGAAAGAGAGCAAACAACTCCACGACAGGATCCAGCGGCTGCAGTCCGAATCCCGGTCTGTGATTCGCCAACTCGGCCTCACACAACCACACACCGGTTCAACCGACCCTGACCAGTTCCTCAGCGACATACCTGAAGCAGTCAAAAGCGCAGAATACGACCTCAAACAGCTACGAAGAGGCTTGCAGAATCTGCAGCTCATGCGTCAGCAACAACTGACAGCGCCGCCGCGGACCATGCTTCCTGCCCCGACTCCGCCGGTCCCGGCACCTCCCTCTGCCACTCCTCAGTCACCGCGCAAAACCGCAAAGCCCCGAACCATCCTGATGGTCGCAGCGGCAGTCGTCGCCGTCCTCCTTGTCGTTCTCTTGCTAGCGGTGATCTGACATGTCTGTTCGACGTCACGTGATCGTTGACGCACAACAGAGCGTCGATGCTCCTCTCACCGGCAACCGGGTCCAGGGTACTGCCGCACGATATGCGGTCAACAACCGGAAATACGTGAGAAGCCAGGATTTGGTTCAAGTGGTCCAGCAGCTGGATGTCTCCAACGACCCGCAGTGGACCCAGGCTGTCATGCAGTGGGTGCGAGACTACTACGACGCCCAAGGCGGGGGCACCATCATTGGCCTGTTCAGCACCTGCTACCTCGGTTCCCCGTATCTGGATCACAAAATGGATCTGCTGGGAAACATCATCGAACATTACCCCTCCCATGAGACACCGCCGCGCCCTTTCAGCTCGGCCCGCACACTGGCCCGCAGTGCCGCCTACGAGTTCATCGAAATCTACGACGACGGCACGGTCACGCCAGTCCGTGCCGACGGCCAACCAGTTCTCTGAGACCTGCACCAGGAGCCACGATGAATCAGATCAATTTCGGACCGATCCTCCGCAAAGTCGAGGAGACCCGGATCATACTGGACCGGCACATCGACGACGTCGAGGTGCAAATCGGCGACGTCAGCTCTGACCTGAGTGACACGCGCAGCGACGTCGCCGAGCTGAAGTCCTTGTTTGAGACCTTCTTAATGCGCAATGAGCGCCAGCGGCTGATCCAACTCGCTGAAACCAAGAAAGCCAGTCTCAAAGATGAGCTGGACCGGAGTTTCGGGCACTACAGCGTGGTGCGGCGGACCTCTGTAGGCATGCTCCAGGCCTTCGACGTGGGCAATGTCCGCAACAATACGGTCCATCAGATCAGCGAGGAGCTGATGATCCAGACCCCCCGTTACTGGTTGGCCCCGGCGCTGGTGGGCCTGGCCGCCTGGTCGAAGGACGACAAGGAATTGGCCGAGAAGTCCGTCGAGGCTGCCTTCGGCCGCGATCCCAAGAAGACCAGCCTCTTCTTTGCCTTGGTTCTGCGCCGTCAGCATCGATTGGGCGAGGCAGCTCGCTGGCTTCGGCATTACTTCCAGTCCTTGGACGCATATCATTTGACCCGAGAATTCGCCATACTCCAAGAAGCCATCGCCCAGGCCGCTTTCGGCCCCGACGGCAAGCAACTGGTGATGGAGAACCTGGAAACGTGGCGGGAGATGCTCTCCATGGAGCCTGAGATCGAGGAGAAGCAGGTTTCCCAGTGGGTGGGCGAAGTCGACACTCACCGCGGGCGCATCAATGATGAGGACTTTCCCAAGCTCAGCCAGATCAGTCCCACCTGGTCTGAGCTCAAGGAGATGCTGGAGAAGGCCTCCGCCCATGAGTTCATTCTGGAGAAATACGTTCAGGTTCGCGATACCAATACCCCGCTGACCGGGTCTTCCGCTGACCGCCTAGACGACTTGTTGGACATCCTGGTCACCGAGTACGACGCCGAGGAGCTCCCGCTGCGCCGCGAAGTGCTCTTCCAGGATTCCATCATCGAGCACGACGGCGACGAAGTACGCGCCCGGGAACAGGCCGACCTCAACACTCAAGCACTAGACGAGACCCTGGATGCACTCTCACTGCAGACCCAGACCGCTTTCCGGCCACATCTGCTGGGTGTGAGCACCAGCTCACAGAAGATTGCGGTAAGCGCATCCCGGGTCTACTTCGAGCGTGGGATTTCCCGCTACACCAAGGAATACCGGGCCAAGGCACCGCACGAGGCAGCACTGGACTTCGATCGATCCCACTCCAACTATGCCTCACAGTACGGGTTCACCCACTGGAGCACTACCACCAGTGTCCCCCAGGAACAGGTCGAAACCGGGCTTCGCGAGCACTGGGACTCAGTGATGCACCGATACATCGAGTCCATGCGATTCACCATCAAACAGGTCATCCTCCATATATTCGTCGCAGTGCTTGCTGTCCTCTTGGGAATCGCACTGTTCAACGCGTGGCAACTGCTGGGACTCCTCGTTCTGATTGGCGGTGCAGTCATCCCTACATATTTAATTCACCAGAAGAAGAAGAACGCGGATGCCGCGGTAGAACAGGCGGAGAAAACCCGGGAGAAGGCAAAAGACGTATCCATACAGCTCTACCGGGAGGCGAGCGCCGAGTGGGTAGACGCCAAGCTCGATTACGACGACGCCGATGCACGCGAAGAAGATGTCCTCGACATGGTGAAAGGCTGGCCCCTCTGATGAATGACAGCGTCCCATCCTCTCCCCCGGTTCCACCTCCACCGATTATGCCTCCGGCAGGCTTGGCTGATGCGGCGGCCCCACCCTCAGTCGCCTCGGGCCCTCCGCCCCCGCCGCCGCCGCTGGCACCATCGTCCCCAGAGAGCGCGGTTCCCGCAGCGCCGCCGGCACCTAACGGCGGCTCTGCTCCCCAACTTCCTCCTGTCTTGCCAGGGACATCGGGCGAGGATTCCACTGTGATCCGCCGGGGGCGACGTCGTCCGATCTCTCCGCCGCTACCCGAGGAGGAAGGTGGAGCTATCGTTTCACGCAACTGGCGGCTGGGGGTCGCCGCGCTGTCAACCTCCGAGTCCGGCATCACTCGGAATCGCAAGATTGCTGGAGAGCTCCCAGCCTGGTGTCCGCTGCCGCCCGGGGAGCTTTCAGTCGTCCGACCTTCGGTGAAAAGCTGAGCCGATGAGCAGCTTGACCGAGT
The DNA here is from genome assembly GCF_003600155.1 of Nesterenkonia muleiensis. Taxonomy (GTDB): domain Bacteria; phylum Actinomycetota; class Actinomycetes; order Actinomycetales; family Micrococcaceae; genus Nesterenkonia; species Nesterenkonia muleiensis. The sequence goes on from NZ_QWLD01000030.1 coordinate 6,368, forward strand.
ATGAAGCGTGGGTTCGCTCATTAAGAGCCTGGCAACGCGATCCGCTGACTGATATGTCCCAGCTGCCCGCCATCGATGCGGCCAGCTTCCCACCGGCCACCTTCGATCGCTTCCTCAAGCGCCTCAATGAAGCCATCGGGGAGTTCATGCGCCGATGGCAGGACCAGCTGGCTACTTCGCTCGGCAAAGCCTCTGATCTGCACGCAATGGCGCGAGTACTAGTCCACTCCCGGGAGGGTCTGGTGATGCGTCTGCGGTTGGCGCAACATCCGGGGCTGCCTCAACAGATTCGCGAGGCACTCACCGACCAAGCCTCTGCAGAGATTCGTGATCTGCAGCAGCAGCTCGAAAAGGATGCTGCCACTCGTGTTTCACGCATGTCAGGATCCAGCCGTCCGGAACAGGAAAGCGCCCTGAAACTCTTCAGGGACAATGCTCTGACCGCTGTACTCGACCCAGGGTTCTCCCTAGACGGGTCGGTCCAGGACGCTGTCACACGTGCCGCGGAGGCCGTGGAGCACAACCCATCTCAGACTCTGACTGACTTTGTCCCCGCTCGCCGTACCCGACGCTTGCTCTAAGCACTCTGATGAAGGAGACCTCATGCCTGATCTTTCCGGGACCATCGAGCTACTCACGCGGTACACGAAGGCGCGCGTTCCCGTGGTTGTTGTGCGCACTCAGGAACCGTCCCGTGCGTTGGATGCAATCAGGCACGCGGCGGCGGGCCAGCCGAGCATGCCCTACTACGCTCATTCCCCGGCAAAGGGCCTGGGGGATCTGATGAGCGGTCAAGCCATCATCGACGACCGTTCGCTCAATGGCGCCCTAGACTATGCCACTCGGGCCTTCGAACAGCGGAACAATGTCAACGTGGTCCTCTTGGACGTGGATGACCTGGAGCAGGAGTCTTCCACATCTCGGCATCTTGCCGAGGTGGCCCGAGTGGCCGAAGCCAGGGCGGGTAGCCTCACCATCGTGACCGACAAAACCGTCTGGTCAGGCTTGGCCAGGCTGGGGATGACGGTTCAACTGGATCTGCCGAGCTTTGACGAAATCTTCCAGGTGGTCAGTGGGATAGTCGAGGACCACCGGGCGAACCCGCGGTTCGCCATCGATTGGCAGTATGACGAGATGCGCCGCGCCGCAGAAATTCTTCACGGCGTCACAGAGACTGAAGCCCTCAATATTATCGCTTCTCTGTTGGCCAAGGAAACCCTGCTCAATGAGGATCTAGCCGAGCTCTCCAGCTTCAAGGACCAGATTTTTGGCGGAACCGCTGGTATCGAGCGGATCGCGTTGCGCGAGTCAGACGCTGCGGTGGGTGGACTCACCACGTTGCAGGAGTGGCTGGGCAAACGCGAGCAACGGATTAAAGACGACCTGTCAGGAACGAATCTGCGCCCGCCCCGGGGAGTAATGCTGGTTGGGGTACCTGGCTGTGGCAAGTCGCTCTCAGCCAAGGCGATTGCGCAAAAATGGTCGTTGCCGCTCTATCGCTTGGACATGGGCGCAGTCTTCGGCCAGTATGTGGGCCAGTCGGAGTCCCGACTCAGGGAGGCGTTAGATGCGGCTGACCGAGTGGCACCCTGTGTGCTATGGATTGACGAGATAGAGAAAGGCCTGGCAGGAGCTGGCTCAGAATCGACGGGAATCACTACCCGGCTGATCGGACAGTTCCTCTTCTGGCTGCAGGAATCCCGGACAAAGGTGTTCACGGTGGCCACTGCCAATGATGTGCGTTCGCTTCCCCCAGAATTGCTGCGCAAGGGACGTTTCGACGAGATCTTCTTCGTAGACCTCCCTGACGACCATGAACGAGCGGAGATCATCCAGCTATACTTCCAACTCAAAGTGGGCCTGGAGCCGAGTCCACTGCTGCTCGACGAGCTGGTAGGGATCTCCGCAGGCTTCGCTGGTGCGGATCTGGCCGCAACCATCGAGGATGTGGCCTGGGAGCGTAGGGACCGCAACGATCACGGCCCCATCGACGACGAATTGGTAACCGAGGCGTTCCAGAATGTGGTTCCTTTCTCCAAGACCAATCCGGAGGAAGTCGCGTCCATCCGTCAGTGGGGGCTGGAACGGGCCATTCCGGCCAACGGGCGCACCCTTGAGACAGTGGCGAATCCTCTCAACGGAAGTCCCCGCAGGGTGGTGCTTTAATGCAAGGGCAGCATCCTGGAGCCGCCGACGCAACCGGCCAATGGCAGCCCGGGTTCTACGACGGAGACACCTGGCACGGAGGATACCATGATGCACAGGGTCTGTGGCGTCCGGGCTTCTACGATCCGCAGGGCCACTGGCACGAAGGAATCCATGACGCCCAAGGTGTTTGGCAGGCTGGACACTACAGTGCACAGGGAACGTGGGTCCCGAGCACAGCACCGGCTCCCGGACCACCGGTCCCAGGACAACAGTCGCATCCCGCTGAGGATGAACCAGACCGTTCGAAGAGGCGTGCACCGGTATTGATCGTCTCCGCCGCGGCGCTGGCCGCGGTGCTGTTCGGAGTCGGCCTGTGGTGGATTCTCAGCGAACCCCAGCAGGAGGCCGAGGCGTTACCTGCTCCAGAACCGGCGCAGACGCCGGAGCCTGCTGAGCGACCTGCAGAGGACGAAACTCCCGAGGCTGAAGAAGGGGCTAACCAGGAGCCGGCGACTGGACCACGCTCTGTAGACAATGGGTTCTTCCTGTCAGGTTCACAGCTGAGCAGCGTTGAACCTGAGGTCTCGTCGAGCAGCGCCGGGGGCAGCGTCGTCACACCGATGGGCACATTTCGGGTCACCTCACTGGATTCCGTGGAGCATTTCGCCCTCAATGGAGAGTCCTGGGAGTCGTCCCCAGGCGAAGAGCTGCGGCTGATCTCTTGGGAGTTCGAACCCGGCTCTCGGGACGTTGAGCCGTCTCCGGGACTGGCCTATCTCTCAGCAGGCGGCATCGATCATGACCTGGGCGAGCTAAACTATGCCCAAGCCGAGGGAGAGTTCCTCGTTTCGGCAGATGACACGACAACCATTGTGGTGCAGGCACACGGAGTGGACCAGAAGTTCTCGGTGCTAGACGGTGCACGAGTTCCATCCCTGCCGGCAGCGGGGTTCTACCGGGAGGATTGGATGGTCGAGCCTGGGTACATGTTCAACACGTCCAGTGACGACGTATGGATTAATGGAATGTCCACGACCATTGATGCAGATCTTGTACTCAAGGATGTCCAGGTCACTACCTATGAGGACCTCACCAACGAACCGGGACACTGGGCCTCAGCGGGCAACATATGGGTGGTGCTGCATTTCGACCTAGAGTTCCACGGCGATCAGTCACAGTTTGAGTTCCTCAACGGGCGATGGACCGTCTACCTCGACGACCACAAACACAGTCTGCAGTCGAAGACCTACCAGTCCCAGGCAGGTGGCCAATGGGGGTGGCCCAAAGGGTATTTCTTCATGGCCTATGAAGTACCGATGGATGTGGACGTCGTCGAAATCTCCGCAGAGCTAGACGCCAGTTTCGGCCGTTGGGGCGGTACGGGCAACGACCATGTGACGCTCAGCTCTGACTGGCTGACCGTAGATCTTTCGCACGAGCTCTCCGACTGAGATATAGCCCGGTGTGCAAGAGTCAGACAGAACTCTGCCGCAACGCCGCCAATACCATCAGCAGTAAGGCGATACCGTCAGCCTGATCACCCTGCACCAGCCCGACGATCGCCTCTGGATCTGCCCTCTGCACCGCCAATACGGTTTCACGTACGACCTCGGGAGTCAACCCGTTTGGGCCTCCATTCGGGAGATTTCGCAACGCCAGGCTCTCCTCATCAATTCGTTGTACGAGCGCTTCGAAGATCAACGCGTGGTCGTACTCAGCCAGTTTCTCCATAGCGGGATACAGCTCAGCACTTGGGGCTTGCACAAAATCTGCACAAGAGTTCACCAGCTCTCTCATCAACTCACCCATCGTGGTTCCTCTCAGCGCTTTCGGAAAAAGCTGGCAACCGAGGCGCCCGCCGCCCCCGAGTGCTGAAGTTCAATAAGGGCCTGCACCGTTTCAGAAGTAACTTCACTAAGAAGGTGAGGGTCGCCCGGAGCCGCCATACTAACTAACTGTCCTGCGGCAGTCGAGAAAACCCCTGACTGAGCAGCAGCTGGCCATACTGCCTTCGCCAGGCTGATGCCCATTTGCTTATACGATTGTTTCTTCGCTTCAATTTGGCTGGCACGATGTACCATAGCGTTCACCACTGGGGTAGTGATCTCGAGGGTGCCGTTACCTCCCGATCCTCCGTTGGCAAGGGCGTCCGCCCATGACTCACCTTCTGCTTCAATGAGCCTGACTGCGTTCTCCGCAGCGTTAACTGCGTGTGCTGCGGCAGTGATACTGCTCATAAGATTTCCGACCTCGGCACCGTTCCTAGCTGCAGCGTTCACCCGATCTACGGCTCTGCGGAGTTGCTGGGACAGGCTGCCCATATCCTGTGAAACTCGGCCCGACTGTTGAGCCAGTATTCGCAGTTTGTGCGCTACCGTCTGAAGATCCGACACGTCTCAACGCCTTGCCGCTCTGTGCTGAGCCTGCCGGTCAGCGGCTTCACGTCTTCGCAGTTCCTCCGCCTCCGCCTTGGCCCGGATTGCGGCGTGCTTCGCTTGTCCAACAGCCTGATGCGCGGCATCTGAGCCTTTTCTTATGCTCTTGGCAGTTGCACCCACCTGTTGAGCGATCCGTTTGTCCCTTCCTGTGGTGCTGCCTCCTACCAGTGCGTTCAGCTCCCCTGAGATGGGAACAACTTTGTTCTCGTAACTCTTGACGTGTGCGGCAAGGCGTTCAAGCTGGCCGGCCACTGCGTTGAGCTCCTGGGCGGCGCGCTCCAGGCGGCCGGGGTCCTTGTCGGCTGGGCTCAAATCGACCTGCCATAGTTACTCGCAGTCTGTGCTGCCTGCTGGAGCGCCTGAGAGGCGGATTCGACCTGCTTTTGCGCAGCTTGCAGAGCCTGGATGACCTCCTGGTCCTTGCGCTGAGCACTGCCGCCAATGGAGCTCTGCACCTGGCTAATCTGAGTCCCGAACTTAGACTTGAAACTCTCCAAACCTGACGCAACCTGCTTGGTGGAATTAGCGATTCCATCCAGGCTGCTCTTCAGTCGCTGCAGTTCTGACACCGAACGCTCCCCTCATCATGAGCTCATACTTCACTAAGGTTAAGACGCTACTCACCCGAGTCCAACACATCCGTGGAAATCCGGAATTCCTAATTCCGGACTGATGCCCGGAAATGCGTGAGGAACGGCTCGACGGCAGCGTACAGGTGCAGATCCTCTGGTCCAACGAATGCAGCTCAGCCTGGGGCAGGATCACCCGCTGGGATGAGCAGTCCATGGGCAACTCGGTGGGATTCATCATCTATCCACAGACTGAGGGACCGGATTCAGAGAATGCTCAGTCCCGGGATGCTTTCGATGTGCAGTCGGTCTATACGCCCATGCTCATCGAGGACAACGTG
>NZ_QWLD01000046.1 GCF_003600155.1 Nesterenkonia muleiensis
GACCGAGTATGACTTCACCACCCCAGTCACCTCAGATCTGACCCTCTACGCCGGATGGGAAGAAGCCCCAGCCTCCGGAAAGCCAATAGATGACGAACCGCAAGAGATTTCAACCTCGGGTGTCCTAGCCGCCACAGGGGTCTCGTTATCCCCGGTACTGGCAATGTTGACCGCTGCGCTTGTTATCGGCACTGGTGCCCTCCTCGTTGGTCGCACTCGAGGTCAAAGACCGCAACAATAAGAACATCTCGTCTCCGGCGAAACGGTCAAGGAGCACAGCCGCAAGGTTCCAGGGATGAAAGAGTGCTGAGAACGGCACCTACAATTCCGTCAGACGTCAACGAGAAGACGTCTCACGCCGCCATGAGCTCGAGGCTTTCCTCTAGGCCTGCACCACCACATAGTGTCCGGCCAACTGTTCACGGATTGTCTATGCCTCCCCGGAGCGTTCATCGGTGAGCGCCCGCTGGCGTTGGCGCAGCAGCGCATGGATCTCCCCTGAGCACGTTCCCGGACTGCGGTATTTCGGCGGCTCCATCGAGGCCACGGCCTTGGCCACAGTGTTTCGCGAGATACCAAGCTTCTCGGCGATATGCTTCTTTGGCATCTTCTCCGCGTGATAAAGACGTCGTATCTCAGCCCAATCTTCCACAGTAATCATGCCTCCTAGCATGGTCCGGGTGTCCAGTTTTCACCCGTCGCTAGGTGCCCAGTATTCAGGCGTCGTCGACAGTATTGCTGGGCCGTGAAGGACGATTCCCCACGCACTTCCTCCTGGGTTCCTTCCAGCAACCCGCGGAGGCTCACCGTTGGCTCAGCGGCGCCCCGCTCGTAGAGGGTCATGGGGCGCATACACAGCGACATGATGCGCCCTGCCCCAGAATGGGTGCCCCTCCCCGGCTTCGGTGTTGCACTGCCTGTCAGCAGAGAACGCCCCGGGGATGCGCCATCATCGACGCCTCTGCGGACCAAGTGCCAGGCTTCGGGAAGGTGCTGCCACTCGTCGATCAGCAGGGTCCCCTGCGCAGCTCCGCTAAAGTTCAGATCTGCGGCCAACGCCCGACGCTGCGCTGGATCGTCGAGCTTCCACATCAGGTCGGCACGCCGTTGTGCGGTCACCGTCTTGCCCACACCCTTTGGGCTGTCAATGGCAATGGCGGCTTCCCACTGCATATGGTCATCCAGCTGCGTGTCGACCGTCCTGCGCAGGTACTCCATGACGGAACGCACCATTCGCAGGGCATGATCGCTACCGTTCACATGACTGGAAAACTACCAAATGCAGGATCCCCCATAAAATGATGACTTTGAGTATTAAGTCGCAGAAGACCCCGGGTTAGTGACAAGGGGGTCTTTCCTCGTATTCAGATATCTGGTACGGGCGACGGGACTCGATCCCGCGACCTCACGATGATGAGTCCTGGGGAATCTACTCCCCCAGGAGCGCCAAAGGGACGACAGCGATACCGTCTCGGGTGCGGTACGCTTCCTTGCCGGAGTAGAGCACCATCAGGTCAACCACTCGATCCGGCATCTGCTCACGCAGCCACTTCAGGTGTTTCAGGTGTTTCTCATCGACATGAGCGGAAAGCTTCACCTCAATGCCGAGGACTGCGCCGTCGAAGCTTTCAACAATGAGGTCAATTTCCTGTCGACCGCCCTTGGTCCGGAGATGGCCAATTTTCGCCCAGGCAGCACCTGCGGCCGCCCGCACCGACAAGGTGGCCAGGCTCTCGAACAATGGCCCCGCCATAGACGCCCCCCGTGAGTCGCCCAAACTCGAAGCGGAGAGTCCCAAGAGGTGAGCGGCGATCCCCGGATCAGCCAGCTGATGCTTCTCAGAGAACTGCAGCCACTTGAAAGGGTTGTTCAGGGCAGGCGACCAAGCCGGAATCGGGTCTAGCAGCCAAAGTTGAGTCAGATGGTCGCGGTAGGAGATGGTGGTGGTTTTCGCCGGTTGGTGGCCATCACCGCTGGTGGTGGCGTCCAGGATGGTGGAGTACGTGGCAGTCGTGGAGGAGGCCGCTGCGTAGGCTGCCATCCATCGCCGAAGGGTCTCCGGTCGCCGCACGGAGAATCCCTGTTCGGGCAGATCTTGATCGATGATGCGCTGAATATATATCCCCACAGCTCTCGATGCCTGGCGCTCCGAGAGTCTTTGCAGATCGGGGAACCCGCTCTGCACGATCGCGCGGTAATAGTCCGAAGCAGTCAGGGGCGAGGCACCGGTGATTTTCCCTGCCTGCCCCTCGAGCAGAGCACCCAAGCTCACCTCAGTCTCGATCTTCCCCCGCTCATACAGAGCCATAGGGCGCATACGCACAGAGTCAATGCGCCCCGCGCCCGAATGCGTCCCCCGTCCAGTGCGAGGAGTCGCGCTCCCAGTGAGGAGGAAACGCCCAGGTGGTGCGCCGTCGTCCACACGACGACGCACCGAATCCCAGATCGGCTGATAGTGCTGCCACTCATCAATGAGCAAAGTTCCTTCAGGAGCGTCCCCGAACTGTGGATCGGCCAGCAGGGAAGCGCGTTCAGCCTCATCATCGAGCCGCCATGCCTTGACAGCGCGGCGTCGCGCGGTCTCAGTCTTGCCCACACCTTTGGGGCCATCGAGCGCAATCGCAGATTGGAACTGCATCAGCTCGTCCAACTGCGTGTCTGCTGTGCGACGAAAATACTCTTTCACCGTCAACCCTGCTTTCTACGCTACCTTTAGAACACGATATACGCTACTTTATGAACATCCCCTACGATCCTTCTGGAACATCTATTGCCTGCTGGAGACCAGGCGGCTTCCCCGGTCAACTCCGCTCGTTCAGTCCACGGATGGAGGCCCTTTCATTCTTAGTGAGGTCGGAGTACTCCAGAACTTCTTGCAGTACCACAGACTTTCCTGCGAGATATGCGTCCATGCCGATGCTGGGAACTCTGGAAAGTTCGAACTTCACCGCACCGTATCTGTCACGCAGATCGGAGCGACGGCGCAGCACATCACGTACAGCCAGATGGTTCCGCAGGTGCAAGGATCCTTCGACACAAACGTACACATGGCGTCTTGGCTGATCATCGGGAGCCTTCAGCGCCTCCGGTCCGTCATACCGAAATCACCTTCGTGGATATAGCCGCAAGCAGTCAGTGCTAAGAGGGCAGTCTGTACATCACTCCGCCGAACCACAACGTCGATAGACACACAAGCATGGTTGCACAGGCCTGCCGCAAAGACATCGGCGTACGAGACTCCGGTGCATCTCCCGCCTGAAGCAGGTTGAGCCCCCGGGGTCATGTGTTAAATTTTCTTGGTAGCGGTGCCGGGGCTCGATCCCGGGGACCTCACGAGTCGCACTACCCACCTCTGAAACATGTCAACGCAGCGAACACATGGCCTGCAACATGTTATTTTTTCGACGATTTCTTTACATGTTAAGGGGGATCTGTCACGATGTCTGACATGTCGCCGATCCACCCGACCCGCTGGGATCCCACTCAACCTTATAACGAGCTCCCTGCTCTTCCGCCGCGGAACGACGTGGAAACACGCGGTGTCCTCAAACTCCTGATTGAAGCGAGATCAACTCTGGCCGCGATGGACCAGGCAGCCCGCCGACTCCCCAACCCCCAGGTACTGCTCAGCACCTTGACGGTGCTCGAGGCTCAGGCCAGCTCGGAGATCGAGAACGTCGTCACGACCACTGACGAACTCTTCCGGCATATAGATAACGATGCGGGGGCCTCCCCCGATGTCAAGGAGGCGCTGCGCTACCGGCAAGGCCTCTTCTCCGGACTTGACCTTGTGCGCACCCGCGGAACGATCACCCGTGTCACAGCCGAGACCATCTGCACCGAGCTGGCCGGACGGCATATGGGACTACGACGGACTTCTGGCACAATCATCGCGGATCCACGGACCCGCCAGGCTGTCTACACCCCACCTGAGGGCTACGAAATCCTGGACCGGAAGATGGCGGAATGGGAACGATATGTGAACGGTCCAGGCCATCACGATCCCCTGATTCGCATGGCCCTGGCGCATTACCAGTTCGAAGCGATCCATCCCTTCGAGGACGGAAACGGACGCACTGGTCGGATCATCAATATTCTCCAACTGATCAATGACGAGCTCCTCGACCGTCCCGTGCTCTACCTCTCTCGACAGATCATCGCGACGAAGAATGAGTATTACCGACTGTTGAGAGAGGTCACCAGCGAGGAGAACTTCGAGGACTGGATCATCTACATGCTGGAATCCGTCCGGAAGACTGCTCAATCAACCTTGTATCTCATCGACCAGATTCAGGAACTGGAGGGGGGCCTCAGATCCGTCATGGATTCAGCCCTCCGAGGTGCAGGTTCACTAGCACTGGCAAATGTACTCATGGCCCAGCCTTATACACGCATCAAGCAGGTCTCTCAAGCATGTGGGGTAACGCGACAGACCGCGAGTCGATGGTTGAGCGCTTTGGTTGACGCGAACATTCTGGAACGGATCGAAGCGGGCCGCGATGTACTCTTCCTCAATCCTCGATACATGCGGCTGCTTGCAGAGGCATAGACCCACCGCTCACCGGAAAGGTCGTGCGCCGCTGACGCCTCCGGCAACGTCGAAACGGTGAGGAATGGTGTCGCCGACATGCCGGCATGGGGTGAAACCCATCGCCTGATACTCGCTCTGATCCTCAGCACCGAGAATCAGAGTCCGTGTCACTGGAGCAAAAAGCACATTCGCATCCAGGAAAACACGGACTCTGCTGCTCAACCCTCCAGCTCCGCAGTGAGCTCATCAGCATACAGATCCACTGCAGCATTCATCCTGGTCTGGTGGAACCGGCGCACCTCAGCCTCAGTGATTCGGTGATGACTCCCACGCTTCTCCGCGGCAATCTCCCCACTGGCGATCTTCCGCGCAACCGTCGCCCGCGAGATACCAAGACGCTCTGCCGCCTGTGCAGGAGTCAACAGCACACGCCGAGAACTTACCTCGACTTCCTCCCCCTGCTCAGCAGCGCGCTGCACATATTCCAGCATATCCTTCACCCACTGAGGCGAGGACTCCAGCGGGTGACGCCGAATCTCATCCGGCCGAAACTTCAACTTACCCATATTCCAGTGTACCTAACGTGAGCACATAGAGAAACATATCTGATCAAACTGGGCAGCCGAAGTGCACTCTATCTTCAGTTGGATGAACATTCGGTAACGTGACGAGCCGTAGCCCTTGTTTACTGCATAGCCTGGTGGAGATCCTCGAGAGGGCTAGCCCGCGAGGGGTGTTCCTCTGGAAGCTGGTCGAGTTCTGAAATACGCTCTCGGATTCCTGCCTTCAGCGTAGAAGGCAATTCGCTGCTCCAGAGGGCCCGCAGGGTGTCTGGTTCCTGGTGCCACGGCGACCAAGAGGACGAATAGCGACCAAGGACAGACGGTGGGTCACGACAGTTCGCCCTCGCCCAGCCCGCGAAGCCATGTCTCGACGACGTCGAGGTCGCTGCCTTGCATACCCGTCAGCGAGTCGACGCGATGCAGGAGCGCTCTCCCCGAGTAGTTTGCGCTCACCCAGGCGCGGTCGACAGCCGTCAGTTCGTCGTCGATCCAGACGAACGAGCGCCCGGCCGCGATCCGGCACAGGTGCCTCGTCTTCCAACTCAACTCAGCAGCGTCGTCGTCGGCCCAGACCGGACCCTCAAGCCCCGGGAGCTCCCCCATCTCCGCTACCGGCAGTGCGGGCAGACCCAGGAGCGGGGCGATCACCGTATTCGCGTCGTGCATCCACGCCGTCGCCCACACAACGTCACAGCCGAGCGCCAGGAGGCGCGGCCCATGCGAGCGATCGATCGCGGCTAGCTGCGAGTTGCCAGGGTGCTGCCACATGGCGTACCAGGTCCCGAGAGTCTCCGGGAGCGACACCCCACCCGTGGGCAACACGGTGCCGTCGACATCAAGGAACAGCAATGGACGATGCTCGGTGCTGAGATCCTCGTGCGCAACCGTCACCCTTATACCCTAGCCCGGTTCATGGCGCCTCTCACTCGTGCCAGCAGGCATTCTGTCGGATTCAGGCCTGGACTCAACAGTAGAGAGGACGTTTGACAGAAATCGATGAGCTTCACATGACCCAAGTCCACGATTTCCGAGCCAGTTACCTCGTCGGGTCACAGGATATGGCTGCTATTCGGTGACTATCGCGGACTACAACGGCAAGATTCCGCGACTCAACTTGTTGCGTGGCGACCACCGTTGAAGAACCAAGGTTCGCGTATGTTCAGTTGTTGGTAGCGGTGCCGGGGCTCGATCCCGGGACCTCACGATTATGAGTCGCGAGCATTCACTTCTTCGGCACCCGGCGTCAGCAGGTCTACCTTACCGACTGCGCCTGGATCGCTTGACCGCTTTCCTTGTACTTCTCCACTCACCATCAGATCCGTGTACCGCGTCAAGGCGCCCCCTACGGGCAGCGTGTCGAAGAGCCACCACGGTAAGGTCCTTGTCAGCCAGAGCGCGCAAGGGGACAAGACGCGCAGGACCAGCAACGTTCGGAACAATGAATCGGTTGAGGTTTTCATACATCGCTCTGGCCAGCAGCTCTCCCAGCGGGCCATAGTCTTCGTCGTCAGCACGCTGCATAGCCTTCAAGTAAGCCGGGCGTTGACGTTTCAGGATGATCACCGGCGGGTATCCAAGCCGGACCAGGATGAGGTTCAGAAGAAGACGCCCTGCACGCCCATTGCCATCCAGGAAAGGGTGCACCTTCTCGAAACGATTGTGGACCTCGGCGAGGCGCTCGGGCCATGGGACTGGCACCTGCCGACTTCGGAGTTCCTCAGTGTGGGTATTAACGAAGCGAACCCACTCTTCGATGGCGGCCGGGACAAGTGGCCAAAATTGGGGTGTCATGCCACCCTGGAACGGTTGAATGTCATGCTCACGGAAGTTTCCCGGCGCTGCGGCATCGGTGGCCACTGGGTGTGGGGCAACTGCCCACACAGGGCTCATCGCCCGGTGGTGAACCTGCCGGACCTCGTAAATGCTGATAACCCCTTCGGTGCTCCAGCCACCGGGTTCAAGAGCCTGCCGATAGACCCATTGCGCGGCAGCACCGTATCCCTGAACTTCCATGTACTCACGAAGAGGCTTGGCTCCAACAGCACGTCCATCCTCCAAGAGAGCCTCAACCTCCCGCAGAACGAGAGTGTTGCCTTCCAAGGCAGTGGAATGGTGCGCTTCAAGGTGCCGATATCGGACCAGATGTAGTTAGCCTCTTTGGGAGAAGGCAGCCCGCCAAGCCGATCGTTGAGTTCACGGATTGCGCTCTCCAGTCGGTCATAGACCGTTACTCGAGAGGGACGTCCGCGTGCCACTCACGATCCTTGGTACATCTAGCCCTGTCTAATTGATCGTACCGCTGAGAGGCGAGTTTGGTACATCACAGGATCGCTAATTGATCGCACCACCGGGCCGCGTGCTCTTGAACCCCTCGTACGCACACCGCAAGCTATCCGCTGCGGTCACGGCGAAGGCGAATCTCCCAAACTCCCGTGCCCGGATCAATCTGCCGAACACCATCGGGCTTGAAATCATGCTTCTCGTAGAAGCGCCGAGCACGTACATTCTCCTCAAAGACCCACAGCAGCGCAGACCGATCCTGTATCCCGAAGTGCATCAGGCGGCGCGCCAGACCAGTTCCTTTCCAGGATGGCCTCACATAAAGAGTTTTGAGTTCGAGGCCGGGGTTTTCCCCCGTACTGGACCAGCTGGCGACTCCGACCACTTCGGTTCCGTCGAGTGCCATCGCGGCTTCCCTCACGCCGGAGGCCAACCTGTCTCTCCAGCGATACTCCCGCTGCGCTGTGGCAGTCTCATCCAGATGCTCCTCTGGAATCAGACTCTCGTATGCCTCGTTCCACGCAGTGGTCTGGAAAGCAGCAATCGCATGAGCATCATCGGGCAGAGCTAGCCTGATCAGCAGGTCGTCTATGGGCACGTAGTCATCGTCGCACAAGCTCCACTGCAGGATGGGAAGACCTCCGAGTGCATCTGCTCTCTTGCTCTCTGAAGCAGGGGAACAACGGGGTTCACGCATGTTGAGTTGTTGGTAGCGTTGCCGGGGTTCGATCCCGGGACCTCACGATTAGCGGATGAGCCGAGAAGGGAAGTTCACCGGGGCGCGGCGAGCCGAGGCTCCTCCCGGTTCAGCCCTTGGACCAACGGGAAGGGTTCCGGAGGCGAATCTCATAGTCCTGTCTGCTTGAGTACACCCCTACGACTTCCACATTGTCTCCGATCACTCGATAGGCGACCGCAATCCGTTTATCGTGGAAGGCAAGGCGACACCCCGGTGCAATGTCTCCACGTTCTGGTCTGGACTTAGCCGTAGACAGTAGCGTTTGGCAGAAATCGATGATCTTGAAATGGTCCGAGTCCGCGATCTCTGGACCAGCTACATCTTCGAGGTATTCCCAACGGTGCTGCAAATCAGCAATAGCGTAGTCAGTGAGATGAAGCTTCGGTGCCATAGCGAACTGCCGCTATGCCACCCGACGAGCCGCAGCCCTCGTTTGCTGCATGGCCTGGTGGAGGTCCTCAAGAGTGCGGCTCCGCGAGGGATGACCCTCTGGAAGCTGGTCGAGCTCTACGATGCGTTCCTTGATGTCCTCTTTCAAGGCAGCAGGCACGTCTCCATGGTGCCCCTCGACACCCAACTCCCTATCCAGACTCTTGTTGATGGCATCGTTGATGTCCGAATAGACACCAGCCTGCACACGACTCTCTAAAGCCTCAGCTCGTTCTGCGGGGAGCGTCACAGTGTATTGGCGATTCTCGGACATAAGGCACACCTCCTGTGGCTGATAACCCCAGTCTACGCCTGCTCCCCTCGCGAACCCATACGGCCCAGGGATCCCGTCTCCGTATTCAGATGTCTGGTAGCGGTGCCGGGGCTCGATCCCGGGACCTCACGATTATGAGTCGTGCGCTCTAACCAGCTGAGCTACACCGCCATGGACGAAGTGTTCGCCCGGAACAAGAACCCCCGCGCTGCGCAACCCTGAAAGTACGCTGCGCGGGGTCTTGCTCTTTAGGTCTGAGGCCGCTGCCGCGGCACGCGGCCGACTTCAAACGCAGAGCCCCAACCGGGAATCGATCCCGGGACCTCAGTCTTACCAAGACTGCGCTCTACCACTGAGCTATTGGGGCAACAGCAGTAAAGCTTATCACCGGTTCTGCGACCGGCTCAAATCACTGTACTGCCGCATGCTGACGCGGATCCGGCCCCCGATCAGCGGTCGCGCCAGCGAGGCTTTTTGCCGGTCTTCTTGGCAAAGCGATCGTCTTTGAAACCGTCTCGCTTCTTACCACCCCGGTACCCGCCGTCGCTATTCTTCCTGCCCGGTCCCGAGGTGCCGTGCGGACCGGCGTCGCGCTCAAGCCGGATCAGCTCTCCACCGATCCGGGTCTTGGCCAGCGCCCCCCACTGATCCTTGGTCAGGCTCTCCGGAAGCTCCACCAAGGAGTGCGTCGGGCGGATCTCGATGCTGCCGATCTCACGTGCCGAGAGACCAGCCTCATTCGCGATCGCTCCGACGATGTGGCCGGGGGCCACGCCGTCACGCCGGCCGACGGCGATCTTGTAGATCGCATTGCCCGCACCGGCCACCGGAGCCGCGCCCTTCTGCCGCGGGCCCCGGTCACGGGGTCCGCCATCGCGGGCACCGCGGTCTCGAGCACCTCCCCGGTCTTCCCGGTCGAAGCTCTGCGCCGCCGCACGGGCCAGCTCGTCCTCACCCTGCTCGTCCAACAGCAGCGGACGCCCTTCATGAACCATCGCCACCAGTGCGGCCGCTACATCCTCGGCCGGGATGTTGTGCTCAGCCACATAACTGGTCACCAGATCGCTGTACTCCTCCAGGTCTTCGCTGGAAAGCGTCTGAGTGATCCGTTCGGAGAACCGCTCCAACCGCGAGGCGTTGACATCGGCCACCGTGGGCAGGTTCATCTGCTCCACAGGCTGCCGGGTGGCCTTCTCGATGGCCCGCAGCAGGCGCTTCTCACGTGGGGTGACGAACAGCACCGCCTCACCGGAACGGCCGGCACGCCCGGTGCGGCCAATGCGGTGCACATAGGATTCTGTGTCCAGCGGGATGTCGTAGTTGAACACATGGCTGATGCGTTCCACATCAAGTCCGCGGGCGGCGACATCGGTGGCCACCAGCACATCGATCCGTCCATCCTTGAGCGACTCCACGGTCTTCTCCCGCAGATTCTGCGGGATATCTCCGTTGATCGCCTGAGCGCGGAAACCGCGGGCGATCAGTTTGTTGGCGACCTCCTCGGTGGCCGAGCGGGTGCGCACGAACACGATGGCGGCGTCGTGAGGCTCGGTCTCCAGAATCCGCACCAGAGCCTCAGGCTTGGCATGATGCTTGATGAACACGAACCGCTGCTTGATGTTCGTCCCGGTCGTGGTCTTGGCCTTGACCGCAACCTCCACCGGCTCATTGAGGTAATCCTCAGAGATCCGCCGGATCGCTCTGGGCATAGTGGCGGAAAACAGTGCTACCTGCTTGGTGTCCGGTGTCTGGGCGAGGATCTTGTCGACCTCTTCGGCGAAGCCCATGCGCAGCATCTCATCGGCTTCGTCCAGGATGAGGTGCTTGACTTCGCTGAGGTCAAGAGACCCCTTGGACATATGGTCGATCACCCGGCCCGGGGTACCGACAATGACATTCGCTCCCCGGCGCAGACCGGCCAGCTGCGGTCCATAGGGCGCACCGCCGTAAATGGGCAGCACAGAGATTCCCTCCAGCTGGGCAGCATAGGAGGCGAATGCCTCCGCCACCTGGATGGCCAGCTCGCGTGTGGGGGCAAGGACCAGGGTGTTGGGCACGGAACCGAGGCTCCCGGCGTCATAGTCCGCTGCCATATGCGTCAGCGCGGGTAAAGCGAAGGCGGCAGTCTTTCCGGTGCCGGTCTGGGCGAGCCCGACGACGTCGCGTCCGGCGATCAGGTGCGGGATGGTCTCTGCCTGGATGGGAGAAGGGGTTTCGTAGCCCATCTTCTCGATAGTGCCCATGACCCGGGGATCCAGGCCGAGGTCGGAGAAGGCAGTCTGGTCAGTTTCAGGTGCTTCAGTCACAGGGGACTCCTTGTCACATTGGGCGGCTCACCCCCGTGGCATGTCAGCGTGCAAGATTCTTCGACCACTGGTGCTCGAACTGCCTGCTCGAGGGTACGGCAGCGCATGGGCACAGCAGGATTCATCAGGTGGTGTCACGCTGGACAGTTCACGGGGACAGGACCGCTGGGGGTTCCGGAGTCGACCCGTGACGAAAACAACGCTCAACTGGACCTACCGACCGGGTGGCCGGACGAGCCAGGAGTCTGCACAGAGATACGGGATTATCCGGAGAGTGCTCACACAGTCTACGGCATAGGTGGCGAATTTCCCGCATTGGGCGCCGTCGGGCCCGAGTACGGTGGAGGTAGCGGTCCAGCGAAGGGGTCCTGGTGCGCTGCGGAGGCCGGAGTACTGCGGCGTTTGCCGGCGAGGATACGCCGGATGGGTGCAGGCACCGAATCGCTGATGAAGGCGGAGCAGACCCGAGCCAGGGCCTCGATGATGGCACCGATGATGAGCAGGATGAGGAAGCTCCACCAGGCCGGACCGAGCGCGATCTGCCCTGTCATGAGATTCATCATGGAGATCTCAACTCGCATCTGGCCAAAGAGCGTCAGAGTGGCACCGAGCACGGCATACACCAGAGGCAGCGTCAGGAAAGAGAGGATGTTCGCCACGGCACCGCGACTCGCCTGACGCACCATCGACCAGGTCAGAGAGGCGGCGAAGAGGGCGAAGAGGCCGATCAGGACTGAAATCAGCACCTCCCACCAGGCGAAGCCGTCGGCGAGCACATGGTAGATCCACTCATCCTCCGCTGAGACTTCGGCCGGGAGCTCATCGGCCCCGCCGCTCCACAGGTAGAACGCCGTGGAACCGGACTCGGACTGGCCGAATCCGATCATGTCGCGGAATTCCCCAGAGCCGTGGACCGCGCCTGAGGTCAGCAGGATGAACGCGATCACCGCGGCGGAAGATCCCCAGAGGGGACTCGTCATCACTGTGCCGGGTGAGCCATCGGCGAGGAACCGGATGCAGACATACACCAGTGCCGGGATCACAATGATCATGCTGTGGACGACCATCACTCGCGGGGTACGGGTGATGGAGGGAAGAACACTGTTAAGCCTGGTGAGAGCCGTGCCGAAGATCCCCTTCTTGGCCGAGACCAGCAGGCCGATGAGCAGGTAGAAGGCCAGTGCGCCCCAGAAGAGACTCAGCCCCGCCGCGGAGCTGAAAAAGGTGATGTCCATGTCACCGGGCTGGATGCCCATGAACTCGGCCATCTCTTCCAGTTCGGCCTCAGGGATGTCCTCTCCCAGGGCCTGCGCCATGTCCAGGGATTGGCGGAAAGCCAGAGCCCAGGTGATCAGCAGCGTGAGTCCCGCCAAGGCTGCAGAGACGAGGACGTTGATGACTAGCTTGGCCAGAACCGGAAGCTGTGACAGCGGCACTTCTCCGCGGCCAGCAAGCCGCCGCCCGGCCCACACCGCCACCCACAGGGCCACGGCAAGCACGAGCAGGTTCGGCATCCAGAAGGTGAAAGTCATCTCGGCAGAGGCGCCAGCCCCGCCGAACTGCGCGAACATCTCCTGGAAGAAGTCCGGCATGCCGACCTCGAAGCGCAGTGTGCCGAACAGCCAGAGCCCCACCACCTGGAACGGGATCACAAAGCTGGAGAGCACGTCGGTGAAGTCTGGGGTGCCGATGAGATTACCAAG
Source organism: Nesterenkonia muleiensis (assembly GCF_003600155.1). GTDB lineage: Bacteria > Actinomycetota > Actinomycetes > Actinomycetales > Micrococcaceae > Nesterenkonia > Nesterenkonia muleiensis. The sequence goes on from NZ_QWLD01000046.1 coordinate 12,826, forward strand.
ATCTCCGGCCATGACCTCGACCTCAGCTGTCTCACTATCCATGGTAAGGCCGAGAACCAGGAGAATGCAGCCAAGCACTGCCAGGAGAAGCAGCGTCATATAGGCGATACCCTGGCTGATCAGCACGGTCACTGCGTGCCGGATCCTCACAGCGCTGAGAAACCCCGGCACCTGCATGGTCACAGTCTTCGGCGTATCCAGCGGCTCCTCTTCACGCTCGCTGCTGCCGCTGGACCCCGCATGAGGTGGACGGTAACCCTCTGGCGGCAGAGGAGCCCCGTGCGGCTGCTCCCGGTGTGCTGGGTCTTCGCTCATCAGTTCCCTTCGGCAGCCTTGGACGGGCAGCAGTGAGTCCGGTGTGCTGGATCAGTTCTTCTGGGACAGATCCCAGCGAAGGTTCTCAATCTCCGAGGTGGTTGCCGCTGTGTTCTGCGCGGTCCGAATCATCGAGACATACAGCTCCAACGTCAGTCGGATCATGATGAGGTAGAACGGTGCGGCGAGGAGGACCATCAGCAGGATGAAGAAACCAGCCAGCACTTCCTCCGTCATAGTGACAAACGCCACGACAACCCCGATGAGCGTCAGCGCACCAATCAGCAGCAATGCGATGGCGTAGATGATCGCAGCGAATTTGATGGTGACAAAGCTCTTGAAGCTGAAATCGAACAGTGCCCGAAAGAACCCTGCGGCGTTGGGGCCTGTCTTCGCCTCACGGGACGGATAGGCGTTCGGATCACCTTGGGGCTGCGGAGGCTGCTCGCCATAGGACGGGTTTGGTGGCTGATCACCGTAGGGTGGCTGCGGTGGCTGTGTCATGGTCCCTCCATCGTTCGTAGTCTGCTGAGTGACGGCGACGGCGACAGCCGCCTGGGGTTCAGACTACACAGTGGGGTGTAGCCGCTTCCAGAGGAATCGCCGATTCTTCGCCGCGATCACGCCGATCGGCCTCCGGACCAAAGCGCAACCGGGCCTTCTTCACCCCTGGAGCTGCACGGCCTCCTCACCGATGGTGGTGGAGGGCCCGTGGCCGGTGTTGACCCGGGTGTTTTCAGGCAGGGTGAACAGCTTGGTGTTGATGGACTCGACGATCGTGTCATAGCTGCTGTAGGAACGGCCGGTCGCCCCGGGCCCGCCCTGAAACAGAGTGTCCCCGGAGAACAGCACCGGGGTCTCCCCCAGGTCCTCGGAGTAGAAGCATGTGGAGCCCGGCGAGTGCCCCGGGGTGTGGATGGCCCGCAGCGTCGCCCCGGCCACGGTGAAGGTGTCACCGTCGTTGATGTCACCATCCGGAGCGCCGTCGGTATGGACCTGATCCCACAGCATCCGGTCTGCCGGGTTGAGGTGGATGGTCCCTCCGACTCTGCTGCCAACCTCCATCACCTGCCGGATGTGATCGTCGTGGCCGTGTGTCAGCAGGATCGCAGCGACCTTCCGGCCGTTGACCGCCGAGGCCACGGCCTCAGCACTATGGGCCGGATCGATGATGATCACTTCTGAGTCATCGCCGACGATCCAAACGTTGTTGTCCACATCCCAGGTGCCGCCGTCGAGGGAGAAGGTGCCTGAGGTCTCGAGATGCTCAATACGCGCGTTCATCATGGTGCTCCTTGAAGCTAGGGGGTTGTCCGAGTGTCAGGGGCCATTTCAACGACAGTGCGCAGCACGTCTCCGCGGTTCATGGTGTCGAAGGCCTCCTGCACCTTGTCCAGGGTGGTGCGTTCGGTGACGAAGGCGTCCAGGTCCAGCCTGCCCTGCTGGTAGAGGTCCACCAGCATCGGGAAGTCCCGGGAGGGCAGGCAATCGCCGTACCACGAGGATTTCAGCGCTCCGCCGCGCCCGAAGAGCTCGATCATCGGCAGCTCAATGGTGAGGGAGGGATCCGGCACGCCGACCAGGATCACCCGGCCTGCCAGGTCCCGGGCGTAGAAGGCCTGGCGGTACGTTTCTGGACGGGCGACGGCGTCGATCACCACATCTGCCCCGAAACCGCCGGTGTGCTCACGAATGGCTTCCACCGGGTCGGCCTGCGTGGAGTTGACGGTATGAGTGGCGCCGAGTTCCTTGGCCTTCTGGAGTTTCCGGTCCTCAATGTCCACTGCGATGATCGTGGTAGCTCCTGCCAGCTTGGCACCTGCGACGGCCGCTGTGCCTACGCCTCCGACGCCGATGACAGCCACTGATTCGCCGCGCTTGACCTCACCGGTGTTCAGGGCAGCGCCGAGGCCGGCCATGATCCCGCAGCCCAGCAGCCCCACTGCCGCGTTGGCGGAGTCTGGAACATCGTCGATCACCGTGCACTGCCCGGCTGCGACCAGGGTCTTCTCCGCGAAGGCTCCGATGCCCAGGGCCGCCTCCAACTCGGTGCCGTCGGTCAGCGTCATCTTCTGCTCGGCGTTATGGGTGTTGAAGCAGTACTTCGGCTCTCCTTTGCGGCAGGCCCGGCATTCGCCGCAGACCGCACGCCAATTCAGGATGACCTTGTCGCCCTCTTTGACGGAGGTGACCCCCGCACCTGTCCGGGAGACCCGCCCGGTGGCCTCGTGGCCGAGCAGGTAGGGGAAGTTGTCGCCGACCTCGCCCTGCTGGAAGTGCTGGTCGGTCTGGCAGACGCCGCAGGTGAGGATGTCGACGATGACTTCCCCGGGGCCGGGGTCGGGGATGACGATCTGTTGGACGGTGGCCGGGGCGTTCTTCTCAGTGACGACGACTGCGTTGACGGTCTGGGCCATAGTGGGCTCCTTTGATGTGCTCGATGCGGGAGGGACTGATCGCGCTCAGGAGCTTCTAGCCCCTGCCAGCTCCGGCTCGACGGTGCTTTCCACCCCGTACTCCTCGCTTGCGCGAGGACTGTCGGCGCAGGGCTCGAACCGGACGAAGATCGCTTTGAAGCCCGGGGTGTTCGACTCTCTGGCCACCAGATCGCGGTGGACCAGAGCGTTGGCTTCCGGATAGTAGGCCGCCGCACAGCCTCGTGCGGTCGGATAGGCCACCAGCCGGAAGCGTTCAGCCCGGCGCTCATCGCCGTTGAACATGGAGACCACATCGACCATGTCGCGATCCTCAAAACCCGTGGCCTTGAGATCCTCGGGGTGGATGAGGATCACCCGACGGCCTCCGGAAATGCCACGATAACGGTCGTCGAGGCCGTAGAAGGTGGTGTTGTACTGATCGTGGGAGCGCATGGTCTGCAGGACCAGGCAGCCCTTGGGCGGTGCCAGGTACTCCAGTGCACGAAGGGTGAAGGCCGCCTTGCCGTCCTCTGTGGCGAAGGCCCGGTGGTCGCGTGGCGGGTTGGGCAGGACGAATCCGTACTTGTCACGGACCCGCTCATTGAAGTTCTCCGTGCCAGGGATGACTCGCGAGGCATGGTCGCGGATGACATCATAGTCATCGGCCATTGCCTTCCAGTCCACCAGGTGGCCGGTGCCGACGCGGGGCTCCTTGCCGAAGATCGCCTCGGCCATTCTCGCAATAATGACCGGTTCGGCCAGCAGGTGGTCAGAGACCGGCTCCAGCCGGCCCTGGGTGCGGCTGATCACCGACATGGAGTTCTCCACCGACAGGAACTGTGCGCCACCCGGGTGCTTGTCGTCCCGGTCGGAACGGCCCAAGGTGGGCAGGATGATAGAGGTCTTCCCGTGAACCACATGGGACCGGTTCGGCTTGGTGGAGATGTGCACCGTCAGTCCGGTCCGCTTCAGCGCCTTCTCCATCAGAGCGGTGTCGGAGTTGGCCATGGCCAGATTGCCGCCCAGGGAGACGAAGACATCGGCCTTGCCCTCGGCCATCGCGTACATCGCATGGGTGGAGTCGTAGCCGTGCTCTCTCGGGGAGGAGATGCCGAACTCAGCGTCCAGCTTCTCCAGGAGCGCCTCCTTGGGCTTCTCCCAGATCCCGAAAGTCCGGTCGCCCTGGACGTTGGAGTGCCCGCGCACCGGGCAGGCACCGGCACCGGGTTTGCCGAAGTTGCCCTGCAGCAGCAGCAGATTGACGATCTCCTTGATGGTGTCCACCGAGTGCGGCTGCTGAGTGATGCCCAGTGCCCAGCAGAAGATGGTGGCCTTGGACTGCGCCAACAGCTCCGCGATGTGCTCGATCTCAGCGCGGTCCAGCCCCGTGGCCAGCTCGATCTCGTCCCAGTCGAGCTGGTTCCGGGCCACCTTGTACTCCTGATAGCCCTTGGTGGAGGATTCGATGAACTCCCTGTCGACCACAGTGCCCGGATTCTCCTCCTCCTTCTTCAATAGCAAGTGGCCCAGGGCCTGGAAGAGCGCCTGGTCACCACCGACCTTGATCTGGAGGAATTCGTCGCTGATGCGATCGCCGCTGCCCACAAGGCCCTGCGGAGTCTGCGGGTCCTTGAACCTCAGCAGACCTGCCTCGGGAAGCGGGTTGACCGCCACGACCTTCCCGCCGTTCTTCCGGCATTCGGCCAGTGATCCGAGCATACGAGGATGGTTGGTGCCCGGATTCTGGCCGACCACGAAGATCAGCTCGGCCTTCTCCAGGTCCTCCAGGGAGACGGTCCCCTTACCGATGCCGATAGTGGGGTTCAGGGCTGTTCCAGAGGATTCATGACACATGTTCGAACAGTCCGGCAGGTTGTTCGTCCCCAGGCAACGGGCCAGCAGCTGATACATGAAAGCCGTCTCGTTGGCCGTACGCCCCGAGGTGTAGAACACGCAGCGGTCCGGTGCCGTCGCCCGGATGTGCTCAGCGATGGTCTCGAAGGCCTCGGCCCAGCTGATCGGGCTGTAGTGCTCCTCGCCCTCACGGATGACCATCGGATGGGTGATCCGCCCGGACTGCCCGAGCCAGTACTCGGTCCGGCCCTCCAGCTCGCTGATCGGATGCCGGGCCCACCATTCCGGGGTGACGATGCGCTGGGTATTCTCCTCGGCGAGCGCCTTCACACCGTTTTCGCAGAATTCGACCTTTTTGCGGTGCCCAGTAATGGACTCCGGCCAGGCGCAGCCGGGACAGTCGACGCCGCCGGGCTGATTCACCCGGTACATGGAACGAACCGTCCGGCTCACCCCGCCCTGCTCCAAGCCGCGGTCGAAAGAGACCTTGACCGCTTTCAGCCCAGCAGCGTAACCCTTGGGGTCGCTGACCTCCAGCTTGGTCTCATCGATATCATCGAACTCGACTATGCGTCCTCGCACGTCAGACATTGCCTATCAACCCTTCACCACATCATTCGGAACAGCATGTGTCTTGGCTAACAATTTTATCGGTAGGCGGGCCCTGTGGCTATGCGTGGGTGTAGACGCTGGGGCCGCAGGCACAGCCTCTCACATCCTGCTTCGCTGCGCCTGAGCCTCCTGTCCCGTCTGTGCATCAACGTCTCGAATTCTCTCCGGATGGGTATACAGGTTGACGCTCCTGCCTCGGGAGAAACCGGCCAGGGTCAGTCCGGCGCGTTCGGCCAGATGAACAGCCAGGGACGACGGCGCCCCGACAGCGCTGAGCATCTCGATCCCGGCCAGGGCAGCCTTCTGCACCAGCTCGAAGGAGGCCCGCCCGGAGACCTGCAGCACGGTGCCGGTCAGCGGGAGCCGGTCGTCCATCAGCGCCCAGCCAACCACTTTGTCCACGGCGTTGTGCCGGCCCACGTCTTCGCGCAGGCAGATCAGATTCCCCTCACCGTCGAAGAGGCCCGCCGCGTGGACCCCTCCGGTTTTGTCGAAGATGAGCTGATTGTCCCGCAGAGTGTCCGGCAGTTCCAGTATCGTCTCGCTGCTGATGCTCAGCTGAGGACCTTTCGCCGGCGCCGCAGGGAGCGTCTTCTCCACCGCATCAATGGAGGTGGTGCCGCAGATGCCGCAGGCCGAGGTGGTCAGCACATTGCGCTTCTCGCTGATCGAGGGCCTGATCAGCAGCGGGTCAAGCTCGGCGTCGATCACGTTATATGTCTGGTTGCCGAATTCATCAGTGCCCGCGCAATAGCGCATCCCGCGCAGCTCATCGGCGGCCCCGACGACTCCCTCCGCCACCAGGAAGCCGGCGACCAGCTCGAAGTCATTGCCGGGGGTGCGCATGGTCACGGTGAAGGCCTCTCCGCCGAGCCTGAGCTCAAGCGGCTCCTCGGCAGCGAGCACATCGATTGTGCTGCGGATGGCGAAGCTGGACTCGCCGTGCTGTGCAGAGTCGCCCTCACCGGACTCGCGGAGGATCCGGGTGACTCTCCTCCGCTGTGTCATACGTCCCATTACTCAGCTTCCTTCCCGCTCGATCGCCGGGTTCTCCTCTGGGCTGAACGGCTCGGTCAAGGGAAACTGCCCGGAACCTGCAGGCACTCCACCTGTTCACCGGCGGCGATGCCGCCGGTGGGCACCACGGCAAACGCATCGGCAGCGGCCAGGCCACGCATCATATGTGAGCTGGCGTGGCTCAGCGGCTGCGCGTCATCCTCCCGGATGTGCACCGGCAGCAGCCGTACTGCGCTGCGAGCCCCTTTAAGGGCGTTGCTTGCTCTAAGAATACGGGAACTCACCGCGGGCGTGATACCCCGAAGTGCCCTGATCAGCGGCTCGCCCAGAACAGCCAGGGCAGCGAAGCCCGCCAGCGGGTTACCGGGCAGGCCGAGGACATAGGTGCGTCCGTGACGTGCCAGCATCGCTGGATGACCTGGACGCATATCCACTGACCCGACCAGGACCTCGGCCTCGAGACGCTCCAGTGCCGGGCGCAGTGCATCGGCACGGGAATGCGCCGTCCCCCCGGTGGTGATGACCAGCTCCGGACCATCTGTCTGCCAGCTTCGCTGTCCTGAACATCCCTGTTCAGAAAGTCCCGGCTCTGAGAATCTCAGTTCGATGAGCGAAACCAGCCCTGCGGTGTCGTCGCCCAGTCTGTGGACGCCCACCAGCTCGGCACCCATGGCGCCCAGCATGCTAGGAAGCGCCAGCCCGAAGACGTCGCGGACCTGCCCCCGCGCGGGCAGACCGGAGCTGATCACCTCGTCTCCGGTCAGCACCAGCCGGACCCGCGGACGGGGGATCACGGTGAGCTCGTCATAGCCGGCGACGGCGGCGGCAGCGGCTCTGGGGGCTGTCAGCACCTGGCCCGGCTCGCAGAGCAGTTCACCGACCCGCGCCTCGGCGGCCTCAGGCCGGATGTTGCGGCCCGGTTCCAGGTCCGGGGTACCCGGATCGGCACGAAGCACCGCGCCCTGGGCTTCGCTGTGCTCGATGTGCCCGTGCTCGGAGCGGAGCACGGAGTGAGCGCCTTCCGGCACCGGTGAACCCGTCACCACGGCGACCGCCTGACCCGCAGCGAGCGGATCCAGAACGGTGGCGGGACGGTCGGCACCGTCGGCCCTCAGCCACCAGCTGCGCTGCTGCCCGGAGGTGATCGCCCAACCGTCCATGGCGGAGGTCGCCGCATGGGGAATGTTCAGCTGGGCGTTCAGCGGCTCCGCCAAAACACAGCCGATGCCAACGGCCAGCGGGCGCCGCACCGGGACCAGCGCTGCGGCCGACGCCGCGATGCTTCGGGCCTGGCCGAAAGGGAGCGGGGAAACCATGAGGCTACCTGGGACTGCCGGCGCCGGCTCAGCCTGTGGCCTGAGAACGGCGCTCAAGCAGCCGCCGAGTCACATCCGAGGCCGCGCTCAGCGCCTTCTGGTAGTCGGCCTGCCCTGAGGCCTCGGCGAGTCCGGTCACATATCCGATCAGGAAGGTCGTCACCGGCGCAGCGGGCCGGACGACGGTATGGGCGGCTTCTCCGGCGAGCTTCAGGAGGGCATCGATGTCGACCTCGACCTCGTCGATCTCCAGGTGATGGGTCAGCTCCTCGACCCACGGGGCGATCATCTCGCGCGCGGACGGCTGGGCATTCTCTGCTTTCTCGGCTTCCGGCATGGGGCTCCTCGCGGTGCTGCGTTCTCAGGTCAGTACATACTCTGCTACAGGCTCGCATAAAACGTGCGGTACTCGCTGATTGTTCTGCGAGGCTGCAAAACAGCAGGTGCTATCGTTGTGATCCGCATCACGACCCTGATAAAGGAGACTACTCTCGTATGACGGTCACTGTGCCCTCCAGGTCACCCTCCATGCAGCGCATCACCGCTGGCCCCGGCTTCAACAGGTGGCTGATTCCGCCTGCCGCACTGGCGATTCACCTCTGCATCGGGCAGGCGTATGCGACCAGTGTGTACAAGGACTCCCTGGTGCGGCATTTCGTCGACTCGCGCTTCTCCGAGCTTATGGGCCCTCAAACATCGGTGGGCGTGATCTTCTCCATCGCCATCGTGATGCTCGGCCTCTCCGCTGCGCTATTCGGCACTTGGGTGGACCGAAACGGTCCGCGCCGGGCCATGCTGGCCTCCACCGTCTGCTGGGTCACCGGATTCGCCGTCGGCTCCCTGGGCATCTACACCGGCCAGCTCTGGTTGGTCTACCTGGGCTATGGTTTCATCGGCGGCATCGGGCTGGGAATCGGCTATATCTCCCCGGTCTCGACACTGATCAAGTGGTTCCCGGACCGGCCGGGACTGGCCACCGGCATGGCAATCATGGGATTCGGCGGCGGTGCGATGATCGCCAGCCCGCTCTCCTCGTCACTTCTGGACTTCTACGACCCCAACGCAGAGGACGGCATCCATTCAGGTCAGGCCGTCGGCGCGCTCTTCCTGACCCTGGGGGCCATCTATCTGGTGGTCATGCTCTTCGGCGCCTGGATCGTCCGGGTACCCCACCCGGACTGGAAGCCCGAGGGCTTCGACCCCAGCAAGGCCAAGAAAAAGGCTCTGGTCAGCGCCGGCAACGTGCGGGCGAACACGGCAATCTCCACCCGGCAGTTCTGGCTGCTGTGGATCATCCTGTTCACCAATGTCACCGCCGGTATCGGAATACTCGAACACGCTTCTCCGATGATCCAAGACTTCTTCCGTGGGGGCGACAACATATCATCGGTGGCTCCCGCGGCGGCCGCAGGGTTCGTCGGGTTCCTGAGCCTGACCAATATGGCCGGCAGGTTCATCTGGTCATCCACCTCGGACGTCATCGGGCGCAAGAACATCTACCTGCTCTATCTGGCCGGCGGTGTGCTGCTCTACTTCTCACTGGCCGTATGGGGCAGCGTATCGATGACCCTGTTCATCATCATCTCCGGAATCATCCTCAGCTTCTACGGCGGAGGCTTCGCCACCATACCGGCCTATCTGCGGGACCTCTTCGGCACCCTGCAGGTGGGAGCCATCCACGGACGGCTGCTGACCGCCTGGTCATGCGCTGGCATCGCAGGTCCGCTGATCATCAACGGCTTCCTGGATGCTCGCGGCGAACCCGGCTCACTGACCGCAGCCGACTACCGGCCTGCGCTGTTCACGATGGTCGGCCTGCTGGTGGTGGGGCTGATCGCCAACATCCTGGTGAACGCGGTCGATGAGAAGCACCATGTGGAGAACGCTCCGGCAGATCCGGAAGCAGAGAAGAGCTCAGGCACCGAAGCCAAGCCCGGTGACACCGAGACGCTCAAGCCGCTGGGCGCACCCCGGGTTCCGCTCTGGCTGGCCTGGGGCGTGGTGGGCATTCCACTGCTTTACGGCGTGGGGCAGACGTTCAACAGCGCCATCCGGCTCTTCACCGGATAGCTCATCCTGAGCGGTTGACCCCGAGACGCTGCGCGTCCTCAGCAGTGTCCACGTCGGCACCCAACCCTGCCGGAAGTATCGGGTGGACGGTCCGGGCACCCTCAAGCAGCCAGCGCAGTGACTGGCTGGTCTCCTCCCCCGGTCTCAGTCCGGCCACTCGCTGGCTGAGCCAGCTGTGGCGGAACGCGGAGCTGAGCATCTGGAACTGCCCCTGAGCATCCCGGGGGACCACGGCCTGTTCTCCGGCGCGGCTGAGCGGCGGCAGCCAGTCCTGGAGCCAGCCGAGCAGCGCCACGGGATCCACCACGTCCACCGCCAACAGGAGCACCACATCATCGGGAGCAGCAGATCCCGCGCCATCCAGCGCACGGACCCCAGCGCAGACTGCGGCGGCCGGGCCGGCCAGCGGCGGATCCTCCCGGGTGAGCAGGAAACCGTCCGGCAGGTTTTCTCCCAGGTGCTCAGGGCCGACGACGACGCCGGAGAACTCCCGGTCGGCGAGCGCCGCAGTCCAGTGCTCCAGCAGGGTACGGCCTCCATGGTCCAGCAACGCCTTGTCCGCACCGCCGAGCCGCTTTCCGGCACCGCCTGCCAGCAGCACTGCGCGCACAGCAGGCATCACCACTGACTCCTCACCCGTGGGGCCGTGGGGCATCACAGACCCGCGGTCACAGTCCTCCGAGGGCCTGTTCCAGATCATCCACCAGATCGGCGACATCCTCAATACCCACCGAAAGCCGCAGCAGGTTCTCCGGAACCGCCAGCTCAGTGCCGCGCACCGAGGCATGGGTCATCTCATGCGGGTAGTTCATCAGCGACTCCACACCGCCCAGAGACTCGGCCAGGATGAAGTACCGGGTCGCCTCGGCGACCTTGCGGGCCGCCGCCTCCCCTCCCGCCAGCTCGATGGAGACCATGCCGCCGAAACCACGCATCTGCTGGGCGGCCAGCCCATGGCCGGGGTGGGACTCCAAGCCTGGGTAGAGCACCCGCTCAATGGCCGAATGCCCCTCGAAGTGCTCAGCGATGGTCTGCGCATTGGAGCAGTGCCGGTCCATCCGCACTCCGAGGGTCTTCAGCCCGCGGGTGGTCAGGTAGGCGTCCAGCGGACCGGAGACCGCGCCGACGGCGAACTGCTGGAAGGCGACCTTCTCAGCCAGGCCGGTGGCGGCGTCACCGGACCCCAGGACCACCGCGCCGCCGACCACGTCGGAGTGCCCCCCGATGTACTTGGTGGTCGAGTGCACCACCACATCCGCCCCCAGCGCCAGCGGCTGCTGCAGGTAGGGGGTCGCGAAGGTGTTGTCCACCACCAGCAGCGCCCCGTGAGCGTGGGCGATCTCAGCCAGCACGGCGATGTCGGTCACCGCCATCAGCGGGTTGGAGGGCGTCTCCACCCACAGCAGGCCGGCGTCGTCGTGCTCTAACTCCGCGGCGACCCGCGCGTGGTCGCTGAGGTCCAACGGGGTATTGCTCACTCCCCAGGCAGAATGGATCTTGTCGAAGAGGCGGAAGGTGCCGCCGTAGGCGTCGTTGCCCATCACGATGCGCTGGCCCGGGCGCAGCAGTGCGCGGATGATCGCGTCTTCGGCGGCCAAGCCGGAGCCGAAGCTGAAGGCGTGACCGCCGCCCTCCAGTGCGGCCAGCTGGGACTGCAACGCGGTGCGGGTGGGGTTGCCGGCCCGGCCGTAGTCATAACCGTTGCGCAGGTTGCCGATGCCGTCGGGAGCGTAGGTGGTGGAGAAGTGCAGCGGGGGCACCACCGCGCCAAAGACCTGGTCCACCTCCTGCCCGGTGTGGATGGCGTGGGTGGCGAATCCCCGCTGGGATCCGCGCTGGGACTCACTCATCGATACTGTCCTCCTCCGCGGCCGCACCCGAGAGGTGGGCCAGCAGGTCGTTTCTGGTGAGCACACCGACGATATCGCCGCGGTCAGCCACCAGCAGGGTGGGGTTGGCCCGGAGTTTGGCCAGGATCTGCGGCACCGTCTCTGTGATGCCCACCAACGGGAGGTCGTCACGCAGGTTGTCGGCCACCAGCTCGTCAGGCTTGGCCTGTCCCTCGATCACATCCTCGGAGAGGTGGGCGACGTCCACGATCCCATAGACCTCGCCGATCCTGGCGGCGCCGCCGGGGCGGTCGATCACTGGCACAATATCCACCCCGTAGCGGTTCATCACGCTCACGGCCTCCCGCAGGGTGGTGTCGCGGGTGATGGAGATGACCTCGGGAAGCGCGTCGGAGAACAGGTCCCGCTTGGCGGCGAGCAGGTCCGCGGCCGTCGTCGTGCTGGTGTCCGCACTTCCGGTGCCCGGCAGCGGCGGCGCAGATTCTGCACCCACCGTTCCCTGGCGCACCGCGGCGCTGATCTCCTCGACGGACTTCACCGTGATCTCGGTGCCAGTGGAGGTGGAGACCACCTCGCCGAAGCCGTGATCGATCATCCACTGGTCGTTGAAGATCTTTCCCAGGTAGCCGCGGCCGGAGTCGGGCAGCACCGCGACGACGACGTCCTCGGGCCCCAGCTCCTGGGCGACCTTGAGTGCGGCAGAGACGGCAAGACCTGAGGAACCGCCCACCAGCAGACCCTCTTCGGTGGCCAGGCGGCGGCACATGGCGAAGGACTCGGCATCGGTGATGGCGTGCTTCTCATCCGGCACGGAGGGGTCGTAGTTGGGGACCCAGACGTCCTCGCCCACGCCCTCCACGAAGTACGGGCGACCCTCTCCGCCTGAGTAGACCGAACCGTCAGGATCGGCGACCACCACGCGCACTGGCCCTGACTCTCGCTCAGCGGAGACTTCCTTGAGGTAGCGGCCGGTCCCGGTGACCGTGCCTCCGGTGCCGGCACCGACCACCAGATGGGTGATCCTTCCGTCGGTGTCCTCCCAGATCTCCGGGCCGGTGGTCTCATAATGGCTGGCCGGTGCGCCCGGGTTGGAGAACTGGTCCGGTTTGAAGCCGCCCTCGATCTCCTCTGCGATCTGGTCGGAGACGCCGTAGTAGCTCAGCGGGGACTCCGCATCGACCCCGGCGGGGCCGACGACCACGTCGGCACCGTAGGCGCGCAGCACATCGCGCTTCTCGAGGCCGACCTTGGGCACGGTGACGAACACCGCCCGGTAGCCCTTCTGCTGGGCCACCAGGGCCAGACCCACACCGGTGTTGCCGGAGGTAGGTTCGACCACCACCCCGCCGGGCACCAGTTTGCCGGCCTCCTCGGCGTCTTCGATCATCTTGCGTGCGATGCGGTCCTTGATGGAGCCGCCGGGGTTGAGGTATTCGAGCTTGACCAGGATGGTGGCTTCGATCCCCTCAGTGACATGGTTCAGGCGCACCAACGGGGTGCCGCCGATCAGGTCGACGACGGACTGGGCATATTTCATGCCTCTCAGGGTACCGGCGTCGCTTCCGTGACCCTAGGGGGCTCGTCTTCTTGCGCAATATAAATAGATAAATAGTAGGCACCATCAATATTAGGCACCATGGGTTCTTGCGATCTGCTTTCCCCGCCGAGTGCCAGATTCTCTCCGCCTCCAGCGCATCTCGGGTCATCAGGCGGAGAGAACCTAGCACTCGAGGGGTGTGAGCTCGACGTGATCTCAATCCTCCCCTCCGAACCGCCCCACCGATGGCCGCGGGCCGTGCAATGACGAGGTCTTCTCATGCCCGAGCCGATGATCGCCATGACCAGCACTGCCGTCCAGGTCGCTTCGGCGGCGATCATGCTGACCAGCCCACCGCGCGGCGCCGCGGCTGGCGAGTCCACCGATGTATCGGGTTGAGGCATAGAGGCGCTCAGGCGGAAGGCTTGGCGGCGCGGACGATGGCGGCGTGCATCCCGTCGGCGGCTTGATGGGTGAACTCCACGCTGGCGTCGATGAACCCGACCGCAGCCAGCCCGTGGAGGTACTCGCTCATGGAGAGCGCTCCGGCAAGGCAGCCGACGTAGGAGCCCCGCTCAGCCCGCTCGGCCGGGGTCAGGTGGTCCTCGGCGACGACGTCAGAGACCCCGATCCGCCCGCCAGGCGCCAAGACACGGAACATCTCGGCCAAGACGGCGGGCTTGTCGGTGGAGAGGTTGATGACGCAGTTGGAGATCACCACGTCCACCGCACCGTCTGACAGCGGGAGATCCTCCATGGCGCCTTTGAGGAACTCCACGTTCCTCGCTCCGGCCCTGACAGCATTCTTCCGGGCCAGCTCCAGCATCTCGTCGGTCATATCCACTCCGTAGGCGAACCCGGACTCTCCGACCCTGCGGGCCGAGAGCAGAACGTCGATCCCGCCGCCGGAGCCCAGGTCAAGGACACGCTCGCCTTCCTGCAGATCGGCGACCGCGGTCGGGTTCCCGCAGCCCAGGCTCGCCTCGACCGCCTCAACGGGAAGGTCCATGGCCGCGGCGGGCTCATAGAGGCCCGCCCCGAATCTCCGTTCGGTGGAGGCGGAGCCGCCGTGACAGGGCGATGCCGAGGGACCGCAGCAGGAGCCCTCCTCAACCAACAGCTCCGCGTTGCGGGTGCCGGTGGTGACTGCGGTCGCGGCCTGCGCGTAGCGGGTGCGGACCTGTTCACGCAGCTGGGTGTCGATGCCCTGATCGCCGCTCTGGCTCATAGCCGGCCTCCTTCATGTCGGATGTTTCACATCGATAATGATCGATGTATCGATGAATGTCAATGTGTGAAAGAATGAAGGCATGACGACCTCACTGCCTCCGCTGACCTTAGAGGCATCCGGCTGTTGCGCTCCGGTGACCGCGGGTGTGATGGAGGTTGCCGACGCTCAGCGGTTGGCGCAGATGTTCAAGGCACTGGGCGATCCCACCAGGGTGCGGTTACTGTCGCTGATCGCCGCCCAGACCGGCGCCGAAGCCTGCGTGTGCGATCTCACCGAGCCGGTCGGGCTGTCCCAGCCCACGGTGTCCCATCACATGAGGCAACTGGTCGGGGCCGGACTGGTCACCCGTGAGCAGCGCGGCAAATGGGCTTACTACGCGATCGTTCCCGAGATGCTGGCCACACTCAGCAGGGTGCTCGACCCGCAGCCGTTGCAGGCCGGGCCCGGCTCATCCTGCTGAACGCGCCTCCAGGCTTCTTCAACCCTGTTCAGCGAGCCAAGGCGCAGACACGAGCATCAGAGTGTCCCGCCACAGGACACCGCGGGTTGATGATGGGATGGTGACAAGTATGACGGCCGAAACAGCCACCGCGGCGGCATGCGCGGAAGCCAGCAGCGAGATGGTCGTGGAGTGCGGCACGCCCTATGACCTGCCGCGCACGCTGGGGGTGCTGCAGCGCGGGTACGCCGACCCGGCAGTCCGGGTCGATGCCGGCACCTTCAGCGGCGGACCTCACGGCACCCCGGGGGCTGGCGCGTGGATGTGCCAGCGGATCTACGGGATCAGCCCCAAAGCCCCTCGGACTCTTGAGGAGCGCCCTGCCCCACTGAGCCGCAACACCGCCGAAAGCCCGGCGAGCGACCCTCTGGAACTTGGCCAGGTGACCTTGCGATTCGACCAGCTCAGCGCCTCCGAGGTCCGCGTCCGGGTGGCGGTTCGCCCCGAGCGCATCCCGGCGGACCTGCTGACTGAGACCGCCCTGCAGCGAGCCGCGAGCATTCTGGGCGTGGAGGACGACTGGACCGGGCTGGAACTGCTCCTCGATGCCCTCGGAGACCGGGCCTCCACGGAGCTTGCGCGGACGCGGCGTCGCCACCCCGGAGTCCGGCTGCCGGCCACTGGTGCGCTGTTCGACCAAGTGGTCAACGTCACCCTGGAGCAGAAGGTCACCCATGAACAGGCGCGGCACAGCTGGCGGAATCTGCTGAAGCGGCACGGTGAGCGGCCACCGTCGTCCTCCGCCCTGAGCGCTCCGGAGTGGATGCGGCTTCCGCTGACGGCTACTCAGCTCAAGCGTGTGCCGAGCTGGGAATGGCACAGGATGTGGGTGCAGCCGCCGCTGTCTCGCACGGTGCTGCGGATCGCCGAACGCGCACCGGCCATTCATCGGCTTGGCAAAGCCACGCCTAGCGATAGTCCCAGCCTCGCCGGACTGGCCGAGCAGCTGACGTCCGTCCCGGGCATTGGGCCATGGACCTCAGCTGAGACCCTGCAGCGATCACATGGAGCGGCGGATCTGGTCGCCGTGGGCGACTATCACCTGGCGCACTTCGTGGGTGAGGCGCTGACCGGCCGCCGCACCGACGATGCCGGAATGCTTGAGCTTCTTAAGCCCTACCGCCCGCATCGGCAACGGGTTGTCCGGCTGCTCGGGCTGAGTGGATTCCGGATGAGCCGATTCGGCCCGCGTCTGGACCCAGAGGATCACCGGCAGCGCTAAGTCCCGCGCAACCAGAGCGTGAAGACCATGGGAACAGCGCCCGACGACGCCGTCATGCCTTACAGTTTCCGCGCATTCCACACAGCGACTTTCCGGTGAGGAAGATCTCCGGTATCAGGACTGGGACTGTTCGGATTCCTGCTCCGCGACCTGCTGGTGAACCTCTTTCATGTCGAGGTCCTTCACCGCGGTGACCACCTGGCCCAGCTGTTCCGCGTTGAGCGCCCCTGGCTGGGAGAAGACCAGCACCTTCTCGCGGAAAGCCATCAGTGTGGGGATGGAGCTGATCTTCGCAGCAGCCGCCAGCTCTTGTTCGGCCTCAGTGTCGACCTTGGCGAAGGTGATCTCCGGATGCTCCTCGGAAACCTTCTCATAGACCGGGGCGAACTGTTTGCAGGGACCGCACCAGTCCGCCCAGAAGTCGATGAAGAGAATCTCGGAGTCCTCGAGCGTCTGCTGGAAGGCCTCAGCGGTCAGTTCAGTAGTAGCCATGGGCGCCACGATACGTCAGCGGGCCGCTGATGTGGAGTGCTGGGAACCATTAAGCGTCCGGCGAATCCCGGAACGGCGCCTTCTTTGGGTAGCCTTCGGGCATGAGTCCCAACTCCGCGCTGCTGCTGGTTCTGGGGATTGTGCTGGTCTTTGCCCTGGTAGGGGTCCTGATGCGGCGCAGAGCGAACCGGCGACGTCGTGCCTCACCGGCGGCGCCGGACACCGCACAGCTGCTGGGCCTGAGCGAGCTGGGCAGCACGGCGACACTCGTGCAGTTCAGCACACAGTTCTGCAGCCGTTGCCCCGGGATGCGGCGAGCATTGGAGGAGCTCACCGGTCGGTTCCAGCATGTGGTCCTCCACGAGGTCGACCTCACCGAGGACCTCGCCACCGCGAAGGCGCTGAACATCCTGCAGACTCCCACTGTGCTGGTTCTGGACAGCGCCGGGAATCTGGCCGCGCGCTACGCCGGAGCCACCGACCCGCGAGCACTGGAGGCCGAACTCATTGCGTTGCGTGACAGACAGCTCTGAGCCGGGACTCTTGGCACCTATAGTGATGACATCAATCATCAGTGAGCGGAGGCAGGGATGAACGCTACGGGCCCTGAGCAGGCATCTGACGAGCAGGCGCGCATCGATCCTCGGGGTCCGCGGTTCACGGCATGGATCACCTCGGCACTGCTCGGCGTGGGGCTTTTTCTGGCGCTGCTGGACGGACAAGGGGCCGCGTCGGGACTGGGCGAACGAGCCTCTCAGCCTGGATTCGTCCTCCTGGCTGGGGCCGGGCTGCTCTTCGTGTGGGGGTTCACCGCACCCAGCACAGCACCCTGGGGACTGCTGTTCCGGCAGGTCGTGCGCCCTCGTCTGAGCCCGCCGCGGGATGTGGAGGATCCCCGTCCGCCCAGATTCGCTCAGCTGATCGGTTTCACCGTGGTTACCATCGGCCTGGCGCTTCACCTGCTGGGCGTTCCCTGGGCGCTGGTGGTCGCCTCAGCGGCGGCCCTCGGAGCAGCGTTCTTGAACGCGGCGTTCGGGTTCTGCCTGGGCTGTCAGATCTACCTCGGCCTGGCTCGCGCTGGTCTGATCCGGCCCCGGGGCGGGCTTGCCTGAGCTAACCCAGACTCAGCTCAGGCGCCAGGAGGCCGGCAGACGAACGCCGAAAGCGGGCCTCAGCCCTCGCCGAGACCCGCTTCTGTATGTGCTGCGTGAGTAAGGTGGCGGATGAGGGATTCGAACCCCCGTAGGCAGTGCCAGCTGATTTACAGTCAGCCCCCTTTGGCCGCTCGGGTAATCCGCCTGAGCAATGGGCGTCCACGCAGAACGCACCGGATTACTTTACCGCACCAGGGGGTATTTCTCGAATCCGAGCAGCTCCCTGTACACGCTCTGTCTCACCCACTGGGCTGATGCCGAGGTCCCTCCACCAGCCATGCGGCGGCGAGGGGCCCGAGGGCGGCCGAGAGCAGGAAGACGAGCATCCGCAGAAGCAGTCGAACCATGATGACTCCCTCGTTCTTACGGAAGTCGCCGCGAGTAGAATGACAGGCAGGATTCTGACCCGAACCGGAGGCTGTGGAATTATGTCTGAGCTCGATGCCGAGGAACTGGCCGCCCGGCTCAGCGACCGCACACCGGCCGGCATCGCCGAGCAGATCGGCCACCTGATCGAGCATAAGCTGCTGCCTGTGGACTCCCGGCTGCCCACAGTCCGGGATCTGGCACAGGAGTTGGGGGTCAGCGTAGGGACCATCGCCCAGGCGTGGAGCCTGCTGCGCGAGCAGGGCCTGGTCGAGACCCGACGCCGCGGCGGCACCCGGGTGCTTCCCCGGGCACGACGGCGCGCCGAAGACTTCACCGGCCCCGGCTCAGCGCTGAAGAAGCTCGGGTTCCTCACCATCGGCCTGTTCGATCCCGCTGAGCCTGCTGCCGGGCACGAATCCACTCTGCGGATCATCGAGCTCGGCGAACAGCTCGGCTTCGACTCCGCCTGGCTGCGCCACCGCCACCTGCAGTTCGGCATCTCTTCGCCGGTAGCGGTCATGGCCGCGGCCTCCCAGCGCACCTCCCGGATCGAGCTGGGCACTGCAGTCACCCCGCTGAGCTGGGAGAATCCACTGCGCCTGGCCGAGGACCTCGCGACCGTGGATGTCCTCTCCGGCGGGCGCATCAACCCGGGGTTCAGCGTCGGTGCGCCGATGCACTTTGACACTGTGCGTGAAGCCCTCTATCCGCACACCGCTGAGGCTGAGGACTTCAGCCACTCCCGCGCCGAGCGGCTGGCGGGGTTCATCGCCGGCGAGCCGGTGCGCGAGCTCTCCGGCAAAGATGGTGTGGTGGAGGAGTTCTCGAATCGGGTGGAACCCCACTCCCCCGGGCTGCGGCAGCGGCTCTGGTACGGAGCAGGAAGTCTGCGCTCTGCCCAGTGGGCCGGCCAGGCAGGGCTGAACCTGCTCTCCTCTTCGGTGCTGTTCCCGGACGACGACGCCGGAGACTCACCTGATTTCGCCGAGGTGCAGGCTCAGCAGATCCGCGCCTTCCGTGCCGCCCACCCTGATGGTGGGCGCGCCCGCGCCTCGCAGGGCCTGGTCGTGATTCCCACGGATTCGGCCAGCCGGGAGCAGGAGGCCAAGTACCGCGCCTATGTCCAGGAGCGGACTCCACGCACTGGTGAACCGCAGCAGGCCGGCGCCAAGAGGATGATGTTCGCCCCGGATGTGATCGGCACCAGCGATGAGATCGCCGATGCTCTGCTTGCTCACGCCGGATACCTGGAAGTGGATGAGGTCGCCTTCGCCCTGCCCTTCAGCTTCGCTGAGGAGGACTACGTGCAGATCCTCACGGATATCGCCGCCCGCCTCGGGCCTGCACTGGGCTGGAGGCCCCGATCCAACCGATGAGCTGCCAATCCCTGACGACCTTCTCACCGTAATGTAGATGTGATGGCATTCTCACGGGCGGCTGCGGCCGACGATGACGCGCTCTTGGCGGCATTTGCCCTGGGCGATGAATCCGCGTCTGCGGCTTTCCTGCGGCGCTTCCAAGGACGCGTCTATGGCCTGGCGCTGTCGATCATCCGTGATCAGGCGATCGCTGAGGATATCAGCCAGGAGGTTTTCGTCCGTGCCTGGCGAGCAGCCCAGAGTTATGATCCCCGGCGCGGCACAGTGCTCACGTGGCTGCTGACGATCACCCGCAATGCCGCCATCGATGCGATGCGAGCCCGGCGCAGCATCCCGGCAGAGGACGAGATCCTCGACCATCTCCTCCACGCAACGCTCGACGCCGCTCCCGCCACGGAGGATCTTGCTCTCAACCGTGCAGAAGTGCAGTCCGCTCTGCGGTTCCTCCAGGGCATCTCGCGCCCACAGGCGCGGGCGGTCGTCCTTGCCACGCTGGGAGGATGCACTGCGGCTGAGATCAGCCGCCTCGAGGACATCCCACTGGGCACAGCAAAAACACGGATTCGGGATGGACTGCGCCGCATACGGCAGCATTCGGAGGCAGCACATGACTGAGACCTGGCACCCCGATACCGACCTGCTTGTGGATCTGGCCCTCGGTCACGCCCGAGCCGATACCAGCGACCGGATCACGCGCCACCTCTCTGAGTGCCGTGCCTGCCGAGGCGTCTACGACGAACTGCAGGAGGGATTGGAAGCTGTTCTTCCAGCTGCTCCCGAGACCACCGCACCGGCGGGCTTCGAATCCGGCGTGCTTGAGAGACTGCATCCGCCGCAGCAGACAGCGCCCGCGCCCCATGCTCCGAAGACCCGCATGACGCTGGCAGCTGCAGCAGCCTGCCTATTGGGTGCCCTGATCGGAGGGACCGGCGTCTACGCCTATGAACGAGGCACCTCTGAGCAGACGCAGAGCCCAGCACCCGAAGCTGAGCACACCGCAGAACTGGTCACCGCCGGCGGCGAGACCGTGGGCTGGGCCGCCGCCGGATACGGCGCCGAAGGGGCTGTGCTGATCCTGACGGTGGACGGCGGATCCGCTGGAGCCAGCTATACCTGCCTCGGAGTATTCGACGATCGGAGCACCGAGGTTCTCGCCGAGTGGACGATCTACGAGGACAAGACGAGCATATGGGTGCTGGAGGAATCCGCCGATTCGCTGCAGCGGCTCGAGCTGCTCGATGACTCAGGTGACGTGTGGGCGCAGGCGGAATGGTGAGGAATCTGGGCCGGAGGCAATCCCTGCCGGGCGCGGGTCCGTAGTACTACTCGTGAAGCTCACCACCATGCTGATGCTGACGGCGCGAATCGCCGCGCTGCTGACCCTCGCCTCGCTTGCTGCACTGTTCGCTTCGGCGGGGCTGCTCGTCCAGGACGCCCACGGACTCACCCTGCACAGTACTGGCGCGGTGGGGATCCATATCTTCTCGGGGATACTTGCCGCGGCTCTGGCTGCACGCGCATGGGTGACGCGCTCAGGAGTCCGAACTGCGGCGGCTGCCGCAGCACTGTTCGGACTGAGCTTCGTCCAGGCCGCCCTGGGCAGTTATCTGACGATGGCACTGCACGTCAGCGGCTCTCTGGTGGTCACCGTACTCTCAGCGGGGATCACCTTCTGGGCCTTCACGACCCGAGCGCACTGACCGGCAAGACCAGATCACCGACACAACGGATGGAGAACCGCATGACGATCCTTGAGAATCGCCTGAGCCCGCACCGACTTATCGCCGCCCCGCTCGTGATCGGCGCCATGCTGCTGGCAGCAGGGTGCGCTGCCGACGAGCCCAGCACGGACACCGGCGACGGCGAAGCCGATACTGCGACCGCTGAGGAGAATGGCACCGACGACCCCGAAGACGACGAGGCTGAGCAGGGCGCCGCAGACGGGGCGATGACGTTGGCAGAGGTTCAGGAGAACGACTCCGCAGACTCCTGCTGGGCGGTCATCGACCAGACGGTCTACGACCTCACAGACTGGATCGACGCGCATCCAGGCGGGTCAGCCCGCATCGAAGAGCTCTGCGGCACCGATGCCACCGAGCAGTTCGCTCAGCAGCACGGTGGCCAGGACGGTCCCGAGAGTCAGCTCACGGAGTTCGAGGTCGGGCCCCTGGAGGACTGACGCTGAAGGCTGCGTCGAAGGCGGCGGCCGAGGGTTCGAAGGCGTTGGCGCGGACGAAATCCAGGGCCTGCGGGGCGCCGATCAGCCGGTCCATTCCGGCGTCTTCCCACTCCACGGACAGCGGACCCCGGTAGTGAATGGCGTTGAGCATCCGGAAGGCGTCCTCCCAGGGCACATCGCCGCGGCCCACGGAGATGAAGTCCCAGCCACGGCGCGGATCGCCCCATGGCAGATGCGAGGACAGCCGTCCGCTGCGCCCGTCGGTCAACCGCTTCTTGGTGTCTTTGCAGTGCACGTGGTAGATCCGGTCCTGGAAGTCCCAGAGGAAGCCGACCGGGTCGATATCCTGCCAGACCATATGAGAGGGGTCCCAGTTCAGCCCGAAAGCCTCTCGGTGGCTGATGGCCTCCAGCGCCTGGTGGGTGCTCCAGTAGTCATAGGCGATCTCCGAGGGGTGAACCTCGTGGGCGAAGCGGACCCCGGCCTCGTCGAAGACGTCCAGGATCGGGTTCCACCGGTCCGCGAAGTCCCGGTACCCGGCCTCCACCAGCTCCTCTGAGACCGGCGGGAACATGGCCACGTACTTCCAGCTGGCCGAACCGGTGAACCCGGTGACGGTCTTGACTCCGAGCCGGGCCGCAGCATGGGCGGTGGCTTTGAGCTCCTCCGCGGCGCGCTGACGCACACCCTCGGGATCGCCGTCACCCCAGACCCTGTCCGGAAGGATGTCCCGGTGCCGGGCGTCGATGGGGTCATCGCAGACCGCTTGGCCCTTCAGATGGTTGGCGATCGCGTAGACCCGCAGACCGTTCTTCTCCAGGATGTCGAGCCGGTTCCGTACATATGAGTCGTCCTCGGCGGCCCTCCACGGGTCCAGGTGGTCGCCCCAGCTGGCAATCTCCAAGCCGTCATAGCCCCATTCCCCGGCCAGCCGCGCCACCTCCTCAAACGGCAGGTCGGCCCATTGACCGGTGAACAGTGTGACTGGTCGTCCCATTGCTGTGCTCCTTAGGGGTTCTCACGAGGCGGGTGCTCAGTGGGCGGGTGCAGCGGCCCGGCCGTCGGGAACGGAGGCGGCGGCACCGTCCTGAACTGTGGGTGGTATGGGTGTCCAGCGGCTCTCTGCCGCGGAGGAGCGCTCCACGGCATCGAGAACCCGCTGGACATGCAGGCCGTCGTCAAAGCTGGGGCTCGGCGCGGTCCCAGAGCCCAGGGCGGTGAGCAGGTCGACCAGCTGGTGGGTGAACCCGTGCTCATAGCCGAGCCCGTGACCGGGGGGCCACCACGCCTCCAGATAGGGATGTTCCGGTTCGGTGACCTGGATCCGCCTGAAGCCGGCAGTGGTGGCGTCATCGGTGGCCTCGTAGAGGTTCAGGACGTTCATCTCCTCGAAGTCGAAGGCCAGCGCCCCGGTGGTTCCGGACACCTCGATGCGCAGCGCGTTCTTCCTGCCCCAGGCGTAGCGGCTGGCCTCCAGGGTAACCGGTGCTCCCGACTCCAGCCGTGCCAGGCCCAGGGCGACGTCGTCCACGGTCACCGGTCCGCGTGCGGTGCCTGCTGTGCCGTGGAGTCCGGAGAAGGACTCGGCCACCGGGCGTTCGGGGACGAAGGTGTCCAGCAGCCCCGAGACTCCGGCGAAGCGCTGACCGGTGATGAACATGGTCAGGTCCACCGCGTGGGCGCCGATGTCGCCCAGCGCCCCGGAGCCGGCCTTGGCCTTGTCCAACCGCCAGGACAGCGGGGCATTCTCATCGGCCAGCCAGTCCTGCAGGTACTGGGTCCGGACCTGACGGACCTCGCCGATACGGCCAGCGGCCACCAGCTGACGCGCCAGCTGGACAGCCGGGACGCGGCGGTAGGTGAAGCCGACCATGGAGTGCACCCCTGCGGCCCGGGCCCGGCGTGCGGTAGCGGCCATGGATTCGGCCTCAGCCACAGTGTTGGCCATGGGTTTCTCCACCAACACGTGCTTGCCGGCCCTCAGTGCAGCCTCGGCGATCTCGGCATGGGTGTTGCCCGGGGTACAGATGTCCACCAGGTCGACGTCCTCCCGCTCCAGGACACGGCGCCAGTCGGTTTCTGACCCGGCCCAGCCAAGCTGCTCAGCCGCGGCCCGGGCGGCCCCCTCGCTGCGGCCGACCAGCACTGTCATCTCCGGGGTCAGCGGCAGATCGAAGAACCTCGGAGCGGTTCGCCATGCCTGGGAGTGCGCCCGCCCCATGAAGGAGTACCCGATCATGGCCACGCCGAGCCTCTTCTTCGCCGGAGGCGGCGTCAACTGCTGGTTCATGCTTTGCCCCCTCAGGACTCGAAGGCGGAGTCTATGTACTGGTCCACATTCTCAGCGGTCACCACCGGTGCGTACAGCTGAATCTCCCGGGGCACCTCCAGCTGAACCAGATCGCCCATGGCCCGGCCCTGAGCCAGCAGGCGGGCCAACCGGATGCCATCAGCAGCCTGGGTCGAGGGATAGATAACCGTGGCTTCGACCACCGACTCCTCATCCTGAATCTCGCGCATCATATTGGCTGAGCCCGCCCCGCCGACCATGAAGAACTCATCGCGGCCGGCGTTCTCGATGGCAGCGAGCACCCCGACCCCCTGATCGTCGTCGTGGTTCCACAGGGCGTCGATCTCCGGGGCCGCCTGCAGCAGGTTGGCCGCGGCGGACTCACCCTCAGAGACGGAGAAGCCGCCGTCCACCCGGTGATCCACCTCCAGGCCGCAGTCGGCCAGCGCATCCTCGAAGCCGGCGCTGCGGTCCTGGGTCAGCGGCAGTGAGTCAATACCCGCCACTTCGGCCACCACGGCGTCGGAGTCGCCGTCCAGCCGTTCACAGATGTACTCACCGGCCGAGACTCCCATCCCGTAGTTGTCGCCGAGGATGGTGGTGCGGGCGGCGAACTCGGAGGAGAACTCACGGTCGACGTTGACCACCGGGATACCGGCCTCCATGGCGTCGATGGCGACCTCTGTGAGCGCTGCGCCGTCGAAGGGCAGCACCACGATCGCATCGACGCCGTCGTTGATGAACTGCTCGATCTGACTGATCTGCAGATTGACATCGTTGTCGCCTTCGGAGATGCGCAGGTCCACGTCCTCGAGCTCCTCGCCCTGTTCCTGGGCCGCCTGGGTGATGGCGCTCATCCAGCCGTGGCCGGCAGCCGGGCCCGAGTAGCCGATGACCACTTCTTCCCCCAGTTCGGCGTTGTCACCGACGAGCGCGGTGTCGGCGGTGCCGCCGCCGTCGTCATCATCATCGGCCACGGCGTCGGGGTCGTTGCTGAGGCAGCCGGAGACCAGCAGGCCGGCCGAGAGCAGGGCGGTGGCGGAGAGCCACCATGTCGGAGTGGTTGAGATGGTGCGAGTCATGTTTCCTCCTTGAAAACGGTATGGACTCAAGTGGTGGGTGAGTGATTCCTCGTAGGACGTGGGGACAGAGCCCGGAGAACCAGAGGCAGCTAACTATCGTCGTTTCGCTTCACGGGAGAAGCGCTGCTGCAGCAGCACCGCGCCCACGATGATGCCTCCGGTCACCAGGGCCTGGACCGACTGGTCCAGATTGTTCTGGATGAGCACATTGGTCAGCACCGCGAAGATGATCACGCCCAGCACAGTGCCGACGATGGTGCCTCGGCCGCCAACCAGCAGCGTGCCGCCGATGACCACTGCGGCGATGGCGTCCAGCTCCATGAGGGAACCGTGGGTGGAACTGCCCGCTGTGGTGCGGGAGAGCATCATGACCGCACCGATGCCGGCGCAGAGACCGGCCAGGGTGAAGACCAGCATGGTGTGCCGCTTGACCTTGATGCCGGCCAGCCGGGCGGCCTCCGCGTTGCCCCCCACCGCGATGGTGCGGCGTCCGAAGGTGGTCCGGTTGAGCAGGAACCAGCCCGCCACGGCCACCAGGATGAAGATCCATACGATCACCGGAACACCCAGGATGCTGCGGCGGAAGGCGTTGGTGAATTCGGGGACGTTGACGATCTGGGTCTGCCGTCCGGAGATGATTTCGGCGAAACCCCGGGCTGCCACCAACATGGCCAGGGTGGCGATGAAGGGGACCACTTTTCCGTAGGCGATGATGATCCCGTTGACCAGCCCTGCACCGGCGCCGACTGCCAGCGCGGTGAGCACCAACACGATCCAATGCAGGTCATTGGCCATCGCCTGGGTGCCCAGGGTGGTTGCCCAGACGGTGGCCAGTCCCATCACCGAGCCGACGGAGAGGTCGATGCCCCCGGCGGTGATCACGAAGGTCACCCCGATGCTGATCACCCCGATGACGGCGGCCTGGCTGAGGATCGTGGTCATATTGGACAGGCTGAGGAAGCGGTCTCCCCCGGTGGCGGCGCCGAGTGCGATCAGGGCGACCAGGGCCAGTACCAGGCCGAGGCTGTGCCCCAGGCTCAGTTGGAATGTCGGCGCGGCCTTCTGCTCAGAGTCCACCGGTCTGAGATCTCGCTCCACCGTGCTGGTTTCGCCGGTGGGCACAACCGCCTCGGTCCCTGACATGGCCCTCCCGGGCACGGACGTGTCCGGGTGAGACCCGGCCCGGGGTCCGCCACGGCCGCGTGCAGGGGCCGAGGCCTTCACGCCTGAAGCGTCGTGAGAGGTGTCTTCGGTGCTCATGCGGGGGCTCCTTCCATGACAAGGTCGAGCACTTGGTGCTCATCGAGTGCTGCCGCTGGTCGCTGGTCGACGATCCTGCCGTCGGCGACCACTAGGATCTGGTCGGCCAGACCGAGCACTTCTTCGATTTCACTGGAGACCATCACCACGGCAGTTCCCTGGGCGGTCAGTTCACGAATGAGGGTGTAAATCTCGGCGCGGGCTCCGACGTCGACTCCGCGGGTGGGCTCATCCAGCAGCAGCACCTGACAGCCGTGGACCAGCCAACGGGCGAGCATCGCCTTCTGCTGGTTGCCTCCGGAGAGGGTGCGGATCCGACGGTCCACATCCGGCGGGGACAGATGCAGCGACGTGGCCTGTTTCTTGGCCGCGCCGCGTTCGGCGGCTTCGCGCAGCCAGCCGCCGGCGGCGAAGCGGGCGAAGGTGGACAGGGTGATATTGCGGTAGATCGGCTCTTCCAGCAGCAGGCCCTGGCTCTTGCGCTCCTCAGGGGCAAGCCCGATACCGTGGCGCACCGCATCGGGGACGGAGCCTGCACGCAGCTGCCGGCCCTCCATTCGTACCGCACCGGCGGTGGGCTTGCGCGCCCCGTAGATGGTTTCAAGGATCTCCGAGCGGCCCGCCCCGACCAGTCCGGCCAGGCCGATGATCTCACCGGGACGGACGCTGAAGCTCACCGCCTCGAAGAGGCCGTCGACGGCGAGGTCCTCCACTGACAGCACAGGTGTCTCGCTGATGGCGCCGGTGGGTGCGCCGCCGAAGTCGGCCACCACCTCGTGACCGGTCATCAGCTCGATCAGTTCAGCAGTGGAAGTGTCCTCCACTGACAGGCCGGTGGCCACGGTGCGGCCATCCTTGAGCACAGTGATCCGGTCACCGATCCGCCGGATCTCCTCCAGCCGGTGAGAGATGTAGATCACCGCCACACCCTGCTGCTTGAGGGATATGACCACACGAAAGAGGTTTTCGACCTCTTCGGGGTCCAGGACTGCGGAGGGCTCGTCCATCACGATCAGCTTGGCATCATGGGAGAGCGCCCGGACCATGGAGACCACCTGCTTGCCGGCGGCGGGCAGACGCCCCACCTCCTGCTGCGCGGAGATCTCCGGGTGGCCGAGGCGGGCGAGGAGTTCGCGCGTCTGTGAGGCGGCGCTGCGCCGGTGCAGGACCCCTGCGGTGGCCATCTCATGACCGAGGAAGATGTTCTCCGCCACGGAGAGTCCATCCACCACATCCAGTTCCTGGTACATGGTGGCCACGCCCAGCTGCAGGGCTGCCGTGGGGTTAGGGATGGAGGTGGGCTCGCCCATCCAGAGGATCTTGCCGTCGTCGGGCTGGTGCAGACCTGCCAGCGTCTTGATCAGGGTGGATTTGCCGGCACCGTTCTGCCCGAGTAGGCAGTGGACCTCCCCGGCGCGGATGTCGAGGGTGACCCCGTCGAGGGCTTTGGCGCCAGGAAAGTGTTTGGTGATTCCGCTCATCTGAAGCAGCGGAGCAGCCTGACCTTTTGTGATCATGCTCACAGCCTAGGCTTACTTTTGATTCTCGTCAATCAAAAGATGCGTGTTCATAATTTGATGTCAGCACTAGGCTGATCAGAAGTAGGGGTGATTTACTGTTCTGCATGTCATTCGTTGTCCTTCCCGACGACAAGAACCGTGCCGCAGTGTCAGCCCCCGGCACAGCCCCGCCCTCCAGTGCGGGCAGCCTCTTTCAGCTGCTGCGCGATGGCGTTCCCCGAACCCGCTCCGACCTGGCCGCGCAGACCGGGCTTGCCCGCTCCACCGTCTCTGGCCGCGTCGAGGAGCTGCTGGCCTCCGGCCTGATCATCTTGGCCGGCGAGAATTCCTCCACCGGCGGCCGGCCCCCCACGACGTTTGCCTTCAACCCCGGTTCCCGCTGCGTGCTGGCGGTGGATCTGGGCGGCACCCACGCGCGCATCGCAGTCACCAACCTGGCCGGCAGCATCCTCGCCGAGGAGGAGCAGGAGCTGACCATCTCCCTGGGCCCGGTGGCAGTCCTGGACGCTGTTGTTGATATTGCCAGCCGGATGATCGACCAGGCTGGCCGAGATCCGGAGAACCTTATTGGGATCGGTGTGGGCCTGCCCGGCCCGGTGGAGTTCGCCACCGGGCGGCCCACCAGCCCCCCGATCATGCCCGGTTGGGACGGCTACGATGTCCCCGGCCATCTGCGACGGACTTTCGACGTGCCGACTCTGGTGGATAATGACGTGAACATCATGGCCTTGGGTGAGCACGATATGGTCTACCCGAATGTGCCGCATATGATGTTCGTCAAGATCGCCACCGGCATCGGTTCGGGCATCATCAGCGACGGCCGCCTGCAGCACGGCGCACAGGGCGCAGCAGGGGATCTGGGGCATATCGCAGCACCTGGCGAGGACAGGACCCCCTGCGCCTGCGGGAACCTGGGCTGCCTGGAAGCCGTGGCCTCTGGCCCCGCCATCGCCAGGCAGCTGCAGAAGAGCGGACTCGACGTTCCCAGTCATGCCGCCCTGATCGACTTGGTGCGGGCAGGGGACCTGACGGCCATCCGCGCCGTGCGCGAAGCCGGCCGAAAGGTGGGGGCGGTGCTGGCCAGCTGCGTGAACATGCTGAACCCGCAGCTGATCGTCATCGGCGGCCTGGTGGTCACCGCCGGAGAGCACTTCCTGGCCGGTATCCGGGAGACTGTCTACTCCCGGTCGTTGCCGCTGGCCACCATGCACCTGCGCATCGTGGCCACCCAGACCTCCGGCCGCGCCGGGGTGCTGGGAGCCTCGGCGCTGGTCACCTCCTACGCACTTTCCCCGGTGAACGTCAACGCCCTGCTCGCCCGGTAATCAGCACCCCAGCAGCCAGTACCCGACTGCCGGAGAGCGACGAGGCAGACCGCAGAAGCGACGTCGTCATCCTCTGCTGCGGGTCTCAGACACCTATCCTCAGGCGAGAGAGACTAAGCGGGATGCGCGCGGCATGTGAGGACAGGTGGCTTCACCTGATCCCAGACGATGTACTCGTGCTCGTGCCGGACGCTGGCCGCCTCGAAGGAGAAGTACTTCGGGTTGACCTCCTCGCTTCGCAGAATCACACACCAGTAGTCTTGTACACCAGAGGTGACCACAGACAGTTAAGGAGAGCCGTGATGGCCAAGGAATCGACGTTCGACATCGTGTCCAAGGTGGACCCGCAGGAGGTCTCCAATGCGCTCAACCAAGCCGCCAAGGAGATCTCCCAGCGTTACGACTTCCGGGGCACCGGGGCCGCAGTGGAACAGAGCGGAGAGATCATTGTGGTGACTGCCAATGCGGAGGAGCGGGTCAAGGCCGCCAATGATGTGCTCGAATCCAAGCTGATCAAGCGTGGGATCTCGCTGAAGTCCTATGAGGCCTCCGAGCCCAAGCAACTGGGCAAGACCTACCGGATCGAGGGCCAGATCAAGGAGGGGATCGACCAGGCCACCGCGAAGAAGATCTCCAAGCAGATCCGCGACGAGGGCCCGAAGTCGGTCAAAGCCCAGATTCAGGGCGATGAGCTGCGCGTGTCCTCCAAGTCACGGGATGATCTGCAGGCGGTCATCGCCATGCTCAAAGACTTTGACGACGCGGCACTCCAATTCGTCAACATGCGCTGACTCTGCGGCCGGCGCCGTGGTTCACAGGAGGATGATCAGAGCCAGCGGCAGGACGATGAAGATGCCCAGCACCCAGGCGAAGGCGGCCAAGGTGCGCTCGGCGGCCAGGCCGGATAGCCACTCAGCCCCCTTGGGCGGAATGTCGCGGACACCGGGGATTCCGTAGATCACGGCGGTGCCGAGCACGTTGAAGAACAGGTGGACCAGCGCGGCGGTCAGCGCGATGGTGCCCAATGCGCCGTCGAAGGCGAAGGCTGCCACCAGGGCGGTGATGGTGGTACCGATGTTGGCACCCAGGGTGAAGGGGTAGATCTGGCGCAGGCCCAGCGCACCGGAGCCAGCCAGCGGGACCATCAGCGCAGTGGTGGTGGAGGAGGACTGAACCATCACAGTCACCAGGGCACCGGAGCCGATGGAGGTGACCGGCCCGCGCCCGATCGCAGTGTTGAGCACTCGCTGCGCACGGCCCACCAGCAGGGCTTTGAGCTTACGGCCGATCAGATTGATCACCGCCAGGATCAGTCCAATGGCAACAACGATCATCGCCACCCCAGCCCAGATCCCGGGCAGCCAGCTGAGGCTGAAGGCGATGAGGTCGGCCAGCGGCGTCGTCGCCCCTTTCACCACGGTGCCGATGCCGCCGAAAATGACAGCGAGGAACCCGGCCTCCGCCCCGGAGAGCGCCCCGGCGGCGGCAGAGGCCAGGCGCTCCAGCAGCCCGAAGGCCATCTCCAGGGGCAGGAAGATGGCCACCGCCAGCAGGTTGAAGAAGTCGTGGACAGTGGCAGCCGCGAAGCCTCTGCGGAACTGCGCCTTGTCCCGCACCATGCCCATGCTGACCAGAGTATTAGTCAGGGTGGTGCCGATATTCGCCCCTAGGATGATCGGCACCGCGATCCCCAGCGGAAGTCCACCGGCCACCAGACCGACAGTCACCGAGGTGGTGGTGGAGGAGGACTGGGTCAGCGCGGTGGCCACGATGCCGATCATCAGTCCCACCACGGGGTTGGCGGCGAAGTCGAACAGCTCGGCGGCGCGGTCGCCTGCGGCCAGAGAGAATCCGGAGCCGATCACATTGACCGCAGTGATCAGCACATAGACACAGATAGCGACGGTCAGCCAGTCCAGCACCGAGCGGGTTCGCGCAGAGAACTTCCCGCGCCGACCTGGTCCTCCGCGCACCCCCGAAAGAGCCGAAGGTGCGGGCAGCGGCCCCACCGAAGCCCCGGGGGTCAACGTCTCCTGCTTCTCCGGGGCTGGCAGTACGGCCATCAGCTCTCCGTTCGCACGTCTAAGAGGGGTGCCCCTCCACGTCACTTGGAACTCTTCGGTTCCGCTGTCCTCTGCAGACTGACAGCTCAAAGTGAACTTCAGGTAAACGCCTATGAAACTTCGCTCAAAAACACTGCGGCTCTGCAGAAGCCCTCACAGCTTTCGGTCCCGGACCAGCCTGACAGGGCGCCTCCGCAGAGGCGGGAAGATCAGACCCGTAGAATGGCGTTGTTTCTGGTGAGGACCAGTGACGCAACAACCGACGGGAGCCCCATGCACCAACATCACGGACGGCTGCGCACCGCAGGACTGCTGGCGTTTCTGTTTGCCATGGTGCTGCTGGTGGGGGCGATCGTCGCCTACTCCACCCAGGAGCCGATCTTCCTGTTCGTCTTCGCCGGCGTCGGGCTGTTCTCCGTGGCCTACTCCTACTGGAACTCTGACAAGATCGCCATCCGGGCGATGCGCGCCTATCCGGTCAGCCGCGACCAGGCTCCTGCCCTTTATCAGATGGTCGAAGAGCTCGCTCAGCGCGCCCAGCAGCCGGTGCCGCGCATCTTCATCTCTCCCCAGCCAACGCCCAATGCCTTTGCCACCGGGCGAAACCCGGACAAGGGCGTGGTGTGTTATACCGAGGGCATTCTGAACCTGCTGACGCCGCGGGAGCTGCGCGCGGTGACCGGCCATGAGCTGATGCACATCTACAACCGGGACATCCTCATCTCCTCGGTCGCGGCAGCGGTGGCGGGGTTCCTCACCACTATCACCCAATTCTTCATCCTCTTCGGCGGTGGCCGCGGCCGCGGCAATCAGAACGTTGTGGCGCTGGTGGGCGGACTGCTTGCGATCATTCTGATGCCGCTTGCCGCAGGACTGATCCGCTCAGCGATCAGCCGCACCCGGGAGTACGACGCCGATGCTGACGGGGCAGAGCTCTCCGGAGACCCCCTGGCACTGGCCTCAGCTCTGGACAAGCTGGAGAACGGCATTTCGAGGATCCCCCTTCAGGAGGACCCCAAGCATGATGCCCACGCGCACATGATGATCGCCAACCCGTTCGGGCCGCGGGCCAAGCAGATGTTCTCCACCCACCCACCGATGGAGGACCGGATCGCCCGGCTCAAGGACATGGCCAGGCAGAGCTAGTCCCGGCGGCGGGGAAACCCCGCCAGCCTCTCGGTCAGCTGCCGCTGACCATCGCACCTGAAGTCGTCGCTCCGCTCCTCACGCGTGGCTTCGCGCCGCAGAGCCAGCGCTAAGCGCGGGAGATCCTCACCATGTCCTCGCGAGGCACGACCTTGACACGTTCCCGCTGCACAGGCCCGGATTCCGTGGCCGCAGACCCAAGTGAGACCTCGTGTGCGTCGAGTCTCAGCCAGCCTTCCCACGTGGTGTACTCCACACCGCGTGATTCCAGCAGTGCGGTGATCGCATCCTCCTCGGGGTTCTGCGCCTGCGGCAGGCGACCGGCGTCACTGAGCAGGCAGTCGATGGTCTCCAGGGCGTCACCCTTGGTGTGGCCGATCAACCCCACCGGGCCACGTTTGATCCACCCAGTGGCGTAGGTTCCTGGGATGTGGCGGCCCTGCTCATCGAGAACCCGGCCTTCCTCATTGCGGATCACGCCCTTGCGCTCGTCGAACGGAATGCCCTCCACCTCGGAACCGAGATAGCCGACAGCACGGTAGACGGCCTGCACGTCATAGTCCAGGTATTCGCCGGTGCCGGCCACATTGCCGGTGCCGTCAAGCTCCATCCGTTCGAAGCGGATCCCGGCAACTTTGCCAGTGCCCGAGCCGTCGTCGTTCTTGCCCTCCAGAATCTCCACCGGCTGGTGCAGGAAGTGCAGGTGCAGCCTGCGTGAGGCCTCCGGCTCATCAGAGGCCGCACGCTCCTCCTGCTCCACCATCCAGTTGGCCAGGGTGTTGACCATGGTCTTGACCTGGTTGTTGGTCTTGATCTCCTCATCGGAGGCCTCGTCGAAGTCGAAGTCCTCCTCGTTGAGCACGATGTCCACATCGCGTGAGTGCGAGAGCTCGCGCAGCTCCAAGGGGGTGAACTTCACCTGGGCGGGTCCGCGGCGGCCGAAGACATGCACATCGGTCACCGGAGAAGCCTGTAGCCCCTGGTAGACGCCTTCGGGAATCTCGGTCATCAGCAGATCATCGGCGTGCTTGGAAAGGACCCGGGCCACATCCAGGGCCACATTGCCGTTGCCGATCACCGCGATCTGCTCGGCCTCCAAGGGCCATTCGCGCGGGTAGTCGGGGTGACCGTCGTACCAGGAGACGAAGTCAGCGGCTCCGAAGGACCCTTCAAGATCGACTCCGGGAATGTCCAGCTCAGCATCTTTGATGGCGCCGGTGGCGAAGATCACCGCGTCGTAGTGCTCCCGCAGGTCCTTGATGCTGAGGTCAGTACCGATGTTGACATTGCCCAGCAGCCGGATGTCGCCGCGGTCCATCACCTTGTGCAGCGCCTTGACGATGCCCTTGATCCGAGGGTGGTCCGGGGCCACGCCGTAGCGGATGAGCCCGAAGGGAGCCGGGTAGCGGTCGAAGAGGTCGATCGAGAAGCGCAGGTCATGCTTCTTCTGGGACTTGGCCAGAATGTCCGATGCGTAGACCCCGGCAGGACCTGCACCGATGACTGCGACGCGGATGGGCCGGAAGCTGTGAGTCTCAGACACTGCGGATTCAGACACGGTGCGGCGGGTTTCCTTTCATCGTGCGCGCACTGCGCGCGAATTTACCTCAGGACAGTATGCCTTATTAGTCAACGCAACACCCCCTTCTCCTTCTTCCCGTTCGGGGGCGCAGTCTGACTGCTTATGGGACTCAGAGCAGTCCAAAGTACCGTCAGAGTGTGTCGAGGAACGCCCGGATGGAATCGCATAGAGTGAGTTCTATGGCGGAAATGTTCCTGGAGAAGTTCAAGGCCCTCGTCCCGAAATACCTGGATGACCAGTGGACTGACCGGGAGGGACTCACCAGCGAGGAGCTCAGGGATCTGCTGGCCGACTCCGAACTGCCCGGCAGCACACAGCTTCCGCTGGTGCTGGAGGAGCTCTACCTGGCCCTGGGGCGGTGCGAGGAAATCTTGGAGGCCTACCACTTCATCTTCGACCCCGACGAGCTGGTGACCGAGGAGGGGTACCTGCTGTTCCTGGAGGACGAGGAGGAGCACTGGGCCTGGGGCGTGGAGCTGGCCGATCTCATGGTGCCCGACCCACTCGTCCACCGGCGCAATAACGACAAACACCAATGGTCCCCTGAGGGAGCCACTGTCAGCGAGTTCCTGTTCGACCTGCTTGAGTTCTCCTTCGAAGAGGACTGAGCATGGACACCCGAGACTTGTGGCACTCCCACGCGCCTGATGGCTACATCTGCCCCTTCTGCCAGTTCGCCGCCGGCGACGTCTCCGACCACGGCAACCGCTGTGAGCTCAGCGACCTGGTCTACCAGGACGAGGACCTGCTGGTGTTCATCGCCTGCGACGGGTTCGGTCCCCATGCCGGCCACGCGATGATCATCCCCACTGCCCACCGGGAGGCCCTCTATGACCTGGAGGACGAGCTGCTGACCAAGATCAGCCTCTTCTCCCGGCATGTGGCCCTGGCGATCAAACTCGCGTGGAACCCCGAAGGCACCAGCGTCCGGCAGCATAATGAGCCCGCCGGAAACCAGCATGTGTGGCATTACCACCTGCACGTCTTCCCCCGCTACGGCGACGATATGCTCTACCGGCAGATCCGCCACCCGCTGGAGGTCGGCTATCGGGCCAGGCTCGCCCGCGAGCTGGCCGCCGCACTGGAACAGATCCTGACTGCGCACGCCTGAGGACCCCGACCGCCCCACAGTGCGCGTGTTGTGCAAACCTGCGGATGACAACTAAGTGCGCACGTTATGCGCACCTGCGCGGGAAATAACCCGCGCACAGTTTCACAGCCTGCGCACTGTACAGGCTGAACGTCACACGGCAACACCCACGGCTGCAGAGCGCGGGCAGGGAATCTGGAAGACGGCTAGCCGTGGCGCTCGACGACGGCATCAGCGAAGCTCAGCAGCGAGGACTTCACCGTGGACTCCGGAAGCGGTGAAATCGACTCTTTGGCCTTGGCAGCCCAGCTGCGGGCCACCTCCCACGACTCATCAGTCACCGGATGGGCCACGATAGCCGCCACCGCCTGAGCCAGTTCAGCATCTCCGCTCAGATCCTCCTCGACCAGGGCCAGGACTGCACGAGCCTGCTCATTGTTCTCCGCAGCAGGATCTTCGGCGGTCCTGCGCAGCAGCAGCACCGGCAGAGTGGGCACTCCTTCACGCAGGTCAGTGCCGGGAGTCTTGCCGGAGGACGCGCCGTCGGCAGTGAGGTCGATGACGTCGTCGGCCAGCTGGAAGGCGATGCCGACTGCCTCTCCGTACTGCTGCAGCATCTGGGAGACCTCCGGCTCCGAGCCCCCATAGTAGCACCCGAGCCGGGCCGACGAGGCCACCAGGGCGCCGGTCTTGTCCGCGATCACCCGCAGGTAATGCTGGTAGGGGTCTTCGCCCTCCCGTGGGCCGACGGTCTCGTGCAGCTGACCCATCACCAGCCGCTGGAACGTCTCGGCCTGGATCTTCGAGCCTTCGTCCCCGAGTTCGGTCATCAGCTGTGAGGCCCGGGCCAGAATCAGGTCGCCGGTGAGGATCGCCACCGAGTTGCCCCACACCTCGTGGGCGCTGGGTGCGCCGCGCCGCAGCGGGGCGGAGTCCATCACGTCATCGTGATACAGAGTGGCCAGATGGGTCATCTCCATCACCACCGCAGCCCGCAGGACCCGTCCATCAATGCCGCTGCCCAGCAATGAGGTCAGAATGGTCAGCAGCGGCCGCACTCGTTTGCCTCCGGCCTCAGCAAGATAACGAGCCGCGCTGTTGGCGAGCTCATCGGTGCTGGAGAGCGCGGCCAGAAGCTGCTCCTCCACGGCGTCGAGCGCTTCGGTGACCTGGGCGCTGAGCTGCTCGTCTGCAGCGAGCACATCAAAGCCTGCTGGCAGATTGATGGTGGGGGTGTGTGCTGGTTCGGTCATCGGGGTCAAGCTTAGTTGGTGCCGCCGGGCTTGTAGGCATGATGGATGGCGACGACGCCCCCGGTCAGATTTCGGTACCGCACTCGGGACCACCCGGCCTCGGCAATGATGGCTGCCAAATGGTCCTGGTCGGGCCAGGCCCGAATGGACTCGGCCAGGTAGACATAGGCCTCCGGGTTGGAGGACACCGCCCGCGCCACCGGCGGCAGGGCACGCATCAGGTACTCGTTGTAGATGACGTTGAACGGTGCGAACGTCGGGTCGGAGAACTCCATGACGGCGAGCCGACCGCCGGGAGTGGCCACCCGCAGCATCTCCCGCAGGGCCACCGAGACATCGGCGATGTTGCGCAGCCCGAAACTGATGGTGACGGCGTCGAAGCTGTCATCGGCGAACGGCAGGTCCATCCCGTCTCCGGCGACGAAGGTGAGCTCCGGGTGCCGTCGTTTGCCCACCTGGAGCATGCCCATGGAGAAGTCGCAGGCCACGGCGGTGGCACCGGCACGTTGGAAGGGCACGGTGGAGGTCCCGGTCCCGGCGGCCAGGTCCAGCACCTGCTCCCCGGCTTTGACCGCGAGCGCATCCACCAGCCTCTTCCGCCACCGGACGGTCTGACCGAAGGAGAGCACGTCATTGGTGATGTCATAGCGTTCAGCGACATCATCGAACATGGACGCGACGTCCTGCGGTCTCTTGTCCAGGTCGGCCCGGTTCCCTGCGCGGCGATTCACCCCAGCATTCTCGCATGAGCCACGCCCCCCTTGCCTCACCAGGGCTCTGCGGACGAATCACACCGGGTACGTTTCGCCTGGCAGCCGCGTAAGATGGTCAGGCCATGCCTACTCCCCCGGATACTCGCCACACCAGCGTGGTGGACGTGGATCTCGATCACGGGCTGCTGGGCATACTGCCGCAGCTGAGCCCCAGCGGAGTCTGGATCCGCGAGGGTGAGGGGATGATCGGGCTCGGAGTCGCGGCGAGCGCAACGGCGGCGGGGCCACAACGGTTCGCAGAACTTGCCGCCTTCTGGGAGGCGTGGATCGGTACGCTGAATGTGGGGGCCGAAAATGGCGATTCGGATGCCACCGCGGAAGATGATCCTGTGGCATTCCTCTCGGTCACCTTCGCCGCGGACTCGCAATATGCATCACGACTGATCGTGCCGGAGGTGCTCATCCGGCACCAGGCAGGCCGTGCCACTGTGTTGTGCATCACGGAGCGGCACGAGCCTGGCGAGCAGGTTCTGCGCAGGCACGGGCTACGGATGGATCATCACGGGCTGCTCACCACCATCGGCCCACCGGTGGGCCGCACAGTGCCAAACACCTCCCTGCTGCCCGGCGCCCAATCCGAGCGGCAGTACCTCGACGGCGTGACGGCGGGGCTTTCGGCTATTCACGACGGAACCGTGGAGAAGCTGGTGCTTGCCCGAGATGTGCTGGTCTCAGCCTCCGCACCAGTGCCCACCGGGGTACTGCTGGCCCGCCTGGCCGCCGAGTACCCGCAGACCTGGACCTATGGTGTGGCTGCGGTGCCGGGTGCTCCGCAAGCGCTGGTCGGGGCGACCCCGGAGATGCTCGTCAGGCTGCGTGGTGACCAGTTGTCCTCTCGCGTGCTGGCCGGGACCATCGACCGTGCTGAACGCACCTCGGTCCTGGTGCAGGATGCCAAGCAGCACCGTGAGCACGGTCTGGCGGTCGCCTCACTGCTGGACCAGCTGAGTACGGTCACCGCGACTCTGCAGGCCCCCGATGAGCCCAGCGTCCTGCAGCTTCCCAATGTCTATCACCTTGCCAGCGATATCACCGGCACCCTCTGCCCTGACTCCACCGGACAGCTGCCCAGCCCGTTGCGGATCGCGGAGGCCGCGCACCCCACCGCTGCCGTCTGCGGAACACCCACGACGGCGGCCGCAGAGCTGATTGCCCAGCTTGAGGGTATGGACCGCGGGCCCTATGCCGGGCCGGTGGGATGGATCGACACCCGGGGCAACGCGGACTTCGGAATCGCTCTTCGCGGCGGGGTGCTGGAGGATCCGCGTACGCTGCGGCTGTTCGCCGGATGCGGTGTGGTGGAGGGCTCCGAGCCCGAGGCTGAGCTGGCCGAGACCCGGGTGAAGCTCACTCCTATGCTCGAGGCGCTGGGGCTGGAACAGTTCCGCTAGCCCCGCTGATCAGAGAATGGCACCGCTGACTCAACAGTTCACGTTCCCAGTTGTTGCTGAGCCCGGCGCTGCCTGGATCGTCCCGTACAACATCGACTGCATCCAGCCCGTCCCGCAGAGTCTCCAGGGGTGGGCGAGATGTCAGATCTGCCGGATCGCATGGCGGGTCACCCCTCACACGCCCAGTCCCTGGCCCCTCACCATTGTGCCTACCAACCTGAAATCGCCGTCTCCTTCCACCCCCACCGGCCCTGCCAACCTGAAATCCCGTAGCCCACGGAAATGGAGGTTGGTAGCAGGAGAAATCAGTTGGCAGGGCGGCCTGGACGGTCGATGCGGGCAAGTACCGGTTGGCAAGGCAGTCTGGGCGACCGGCGACGAAGTGGGCGTGGTGGGCCGGGCGGAACGGACGTCGCTCAGCGTGGGCTGGCACCTTGTCCGCTCTGAGCAGTGCGATCATTTGGTCCCCAGCAGCAGCTCCAGCGTGTCAGCCCCTCAGAAATGATGCATGCACGCAGAATGCGCATCTGCCCACCGAGGGTCCTCCCTACAGCTCAGCGACGGCTTCTGCGATCTTCGCGTGGAGGTCCCGCAGCCGACTGCGGTCGGTGCGGATCTCGATGATCCTGATGCCGAGCCGGTCATCGGGGTGGGCAAGCGCCCGGCTCAGCTCATCAAGATCCTCTGCATAGATGTACTCATGCTGGTAGGCGTCGGCGAGCGCCTCAAGGTCCACCGTCTGCGGGGTCCCGAAGAGCCTTTCGACCATCTCGGCCAGACCGGGACGGCGGCCGACCTCACCATGCTCCAGCTGGTCGAAGATCGCCCCGCCGGAATCGTTGATCACCACCACATCCAAATCCGGTGTCTGCTCGGTGGAGGGGATGAGCAGCGCATTGGCATCATGCAGGAACGTCAGGTCACCCACCAGCGCAGTGACCCGCTGACCAGTTGTCAGCGCGATGCCGGCCGCAGCGGAGACATTGCCGTCGATCCCTGCGATTCCACGCAGACCATAGATTCTCCGGGATCGGGCGGACGCGGCGGGTCTCCTGGTGCTGCCGGGCAGTCTGCGGGTCAGCGCGACGGTGAGGTCCACATCCCTGATCACCGAGGAGGACCCCAGGAGCAGCGGGGTGCGCACTGTCTCTGCCACAAACTGTGCTGCGCGCACCGAACTGAGGCCCCCGGCGTCGTCGTCCTCTTCACGCAGGACCGCATCGACCGCGCTCTGGGCCTTCAGCCCGGCTTCCTCCCAGGCACGGGCCCAGGCCGGTTCGGCAGCACCCGCGAACTCAGCCAACTCCTGGCTGCCGGTGATCACCCGCCTCGGGAGCCTGGCATCGTGCCAGGGCTCAGCGGCCGGGGCGTACTGCACCACCTGGAGATCCTTCCGCGCGATCAGCTGCTGCACCGGCCTGGTGAGTGTGGGGCGTCCGGCAACCACCACTCGTTCCACCCCCGCCAGCAGCTCCGCTGACCAAGAGCCTGGCGGGGGCTGCAGCAGCAGCCGATATGCCTGCACCGGCCCCAGGTCCGTCCATCGCGCACCAGATGTCGGTTCGGCGAGCATGGGGTGGCCCAGTCGGCGGGCCAGCTCCACGGCTTCGGCAGGCGCTTGATGCCCCATGACGAAGAGCACCCTGCCTGCCCCCGAGGGCGGAACTGCTGGTGCGGCGACGTCCTGAGTCCCGGCGGAACCTCTGCCGGGCCGCAGGGCACCCAGAGCCTCCGCGGCCTGCAGATGCTCAGTCGGGGTCAGGGGCCGCACGGCACGGCAGAGACGTTCTGGCTCAGCGGGCACCAGCGGGTCGGTGAACCCGATGTTGAGGTGCACCGGACCCGGGGCGGACCGTGCTGTGGCCGTGCTCGCCGCCCGGACCAGCAGCGCAGCCTGAGTTTCGGCGGCAAGCATGTCATCGCGTGAGACCGGCTCCAGCCGCAGCTCGCCCTCGGCGATCGATGTCTGCTCCAGGTGCAGCTCATCGCGCACCCGGCCGGTGAACATGCCCCGCTGCCAGACCGTCTGGTTGGCCCCGGTTCCGTGCAGCTCCTCCGGCCGGTCCGCGGTGATGACCACTAGCGGAACCCCGGACATATCGGCCTCCATCACTGCCGGCAGCAGGTTTCCGGCTGCTGTGCCGGAGGTGGTGACCACGCCGGCCGGCTGACCGGTGGACAGGGCGATGCCGAGCGCGGTGAACGCCGCTGAACGCTCGTCGGTGCGGACGTGGGTGGTGAGGGTGCCCAGCTGTTCGGCCTCGGCCAGCGCATAGGCCAGCGGGGCCGACCGCGAACCGGGGGCCAGCACCACATGCCGCATCTGAATGGCCAGTCCGCGCAGGACCCGCCTGGCCAGCCGGAGCGATTCGGCGTCATAGGAGTCGTCGAACTCCCGGAACGGGCCCCTCTCAGCTGACATGGAGTACATCGTAGGCCGCACGGAGGCGGTCGAACCACCAGGACTCCCGATCACCGGTGATGCGGAACCGGTCGAGCAGCTCCGGATCCGGCTCGGGGGACCGCACGACGGCGCC
The DNA here is from genome assembly GCF_003600155.1 of Nesterenkonia muleiensis. Taxonomy (GTDB): domain Bacteria; phylum Actinomycetota; class Actinomycetes; order Actinomycetales; family Micrococcaceae; genus Nesterenkonia; species Nesterenkonia muleiensis. Next base: position 53,651 of record NZ_QWLD01000046.1, read on the forward strand.
TGCTGGGGTCTCTGCCACCGGCACCTGGATCACGCCTCCGGAGGGCACCAGCGGCTCAGTCACCAGCTCACCGGCGAACAGGGTGACCGTGCCCAGGCCGCAGGAATAGGGCAGCTCAGGCAATCGCGCAGCCAGAGCGAGTCCGGCGCTCAGACCGACCGAGGTGTCCAGGGCGGAGGAGACCACGGCAGGCATTCCGGCCTGCTGCACAATACTGAGCGCCCGGTCGACCCCGCCCAAGGGAGGGACTTTGACCACGATGAGATCCGCAGCACCCAGCCGGGCCACACGCAGCGGGTCATCTGATTTGCGCACTGCCTCATCCGCGGCAATACGCACCATGACACCCGACTCGTGAAGCTGTTCGCGCAGATCGGCCAGCGCCTCGATGCCTGCGACGGGCTGTTCGGCGTATTCCATGCTCTCCCCGGCGATCTCAGCGATCCGGCCCAGGGCGCGCACTGCCTCGGGGATGCTCCAGGCACCGTTGGCGTCCACCCGGACTCCGGCTTTCGGGATAAGCCTGCGCACCTCGGCGAGGCGAGCGACGTCGTCCTCCAGTCTCTGGCCGGGCTCTGCGACCTTGACCTTGACTGCGGGGATCGCATCCAGGTCTCCGTACCTGCTCAGGACCGGCTCCACCTGCTCGGGGCCGACCGCGGGAAGGGTGGCATTGACCGGCACCTGGGTCCGCAGCGGAGCGCCCAGCCCCCGCCACCCGGTATGAAGGGCCGCTCGGAGCCAGTGAGCGGACTCCTCCGCCTGGTACTCGGGGAAGGGCCCGAACTCGGCCCAGCCGGCGGGCCCCCGCAGCAGCATGACCTCCCGGGCAGTCTGTCCGCGGAACGTGGTGCGCATGGGCAGAGCGACCGGCCGCGCGCTGTCGAGCAGCTCATCAGGGCCAGGCAGAGGATGGTTCAACACAGTTCTCAAGTCTATGTTCGGTGAATGGATGCTCAGCTGGGACAATATTCGCATGTCTTCAGCTGCGCTGCGCGCGCCGGCCCGGCGCACTGGCTTATGGATCGTCGCCACTCTGATCTGCGGGGTGCTCTTCCTGGCGGTGTACGAGTACTTTGTGCGCACCGAGTCTGGGCAGTTCCTGGACAATGTGATGCGGCTGACCGCTGACCACTTTGAGCATCCGCTGCCGCATCTGAACCCGCAGAACCGGTGGATCGCGGTGATCATCGTGGCGCCTCCCGCGGCCATCTTCGCCACTATCGTCCTGGCCGGCCAGAAGTACCTGGCCGGGCTGATCGCCGCAGGCACGGTGGTGGCGGCAAACATCTCCACCCAGGTGCTCAAGTACGGAATCCTCGACCGGCCGGATCTGGTGGGCAACCCGACCTACTGGACGAACAACTCTCTGCCCAGCGGCCACACCACTATCGCTGCGTCGGTGGCGGTGGCGGTGTTCCTGGTGGCCAGCCCCAAGGCTCGCCCGGCGCTTGGCGTGCTCGCCGCGCTCTGGGGCGGCGGCTGGGGCACCTATCTGTTCATTGAGGCGTGGCACCGGCCCAGCGATATGGTCGCGGCCTATCTGGTGGTGGCCGCATGGGGTCTTGTGGGCGGTTGGCTGATCTTCCGAGCGTCTCCGAAGGAGAACACGGTGATCACCGACGCCGAGCCGGATGTGGCGCCTGCTGCCGGTCTGTGCTGGTTCTTGGGCATAGTGCTGACCCTCGGCGGTGTGCTGTGCCTGTTCTTCGCAGGCGGCTGGTCGGGCCTGGCGCAGTCTATGGAGAGCCCCAGCCTGTGGCCGTGGGTCGCCGGCGCGCTGCTGACCTTCGGCCCCGTGTTTCTGACCGCGGCTGCTGGCATCAACTTTTTTGGTGTTGAGACTGGTCGCAGGGCGCGCGGTGGCGAGGTTCCTACCCACAAGGGTCACCGGATCGTCTATCCGATCCCTCCGGAACTGCGCACCCTCTACGAACGGGTATAGGGCAATAGAGGTCCCATGTCAGCACCTGCGACCGATGCCGTCGTCTCACCCGGCCCCGTACATACCGCCGCCATCTCCTGGTATCAGCATGCCGCTCGCGATCTGCCCTGGCGCCGTCGGGAGTGCTCCGCCTGGGGCGTCCTGGTCTCGGAAGTGATGCTGCAGCAGACTCCCGTGGCTCGTGTCCTGCCGCGGTGGCAGGAGTGGATGCGCCGCTGGCCGACTCCAGAGGCTGCCGCCGCGGCACCGGCCGCTGAGATCCTCACCGTGTGGGACCGGCTGGGCTATCCGAGGCGGGCGCTGCGCCTGCAGCAGGCGGCCCAGGCAATCGACGACCAGCATGGCGGCCACGTCCCCTCTGCGGCGGACCAGCTGCGGGCGCTGCCGGGAATCGGCGAATACACCGCGGCAGCGGTGGCCTGCTTCGCCTTCGGGGCACCGGAGGTGGTGGTCGACACCAACATTCGGCGGGTCCACGCCAGAGTGTTTTCCGGCCATGCCCTTCCCGGCAAGACCTACACCGCCGAGCAGCGGAAGCTCGCCCGCGATGTCTTTCCGGACCCTGAGCGCGACGGCGGGCAGTTCGCCTGTGTCTGGAACATCGCAACCATGGAGCTGGGTGCGCTGGTGTGCACCGCACGCTCCCCGAAGTGTGATGAGTGCCCTCTTGCGCAACTGTGTGCCTGGCGCCTGGCCGGATCACCGCCGCCGACCGATGAGCAGCAAACCCGGGGGCAGACCTGGGAAGGCACCGACCGGCAGGTCCGCGGGGCACTGATGGCCGCTCTTCGCGCCGGCGGGCCGGTCCGGCGGCAGCCACTGATCGAGGATCTCCCGCTGCCGGCTGCGGACATGGATCAGCGGCACCGCTGCCTGGAATCTCTGCTGGGCGACGGTCTGGCCGAGCAGCGCGGTGGCGTCGTGGCCCTTCCCGGTGTGCTCCCTGACCCAACCCATGTGTGAAAACTGGAGGACCACCCCACTGGAGAGTTCCCATTCCCACAGTTTTCGCGCACCGCTTCTGAGACGAGACCGCTCTAGACTTCTCCTGTGAGCACACGTCCTGGCCATCTGAAGCACCTGCTGCGTTCGGCACGCCGGGTGGTCGCCAACCGCAGTCGCGCAGGTGCTGTGCGTGCCCGCCGTTCGATGCTGCCGGCGCTGCAGATGACCGCCGCAGGCGTGGGGGCTTATCTGGTCTCCGAACAGGTGCTGGGCCATGAGACACCACTGTTCGCCGCCGTTGCCGCGCTGATCGCCATGGGCTTCACCAAGGAGCCCCGCCTGCGCAAAGTGCTGGAGGTTGCCGTGGGATGCACCCTGGGGGTGCTGCTGGCGGACATGTTGACTCTGGGGCTCGGGGCGGGGATTCTGACCGCTGTGTTCGCGGTCTTTCTGGCGGTGATGCTGGCGCGCTTCCTGGATCCAGGGCCGATGCTCGCCATGCAGATGGGGCTGCAGGCTCTGCTGGTGGTGATGGTCCCGGTCCCGGCCGATGCCGCACTCGGACCTTTCACCCGCTCGGTGGACGCCGTGGTCGGCGGCACCACTGCTCTGCTGATCACTCTGATCACGCCCAAGGATCCGCGCGGAGAACCGGTCCGGGAGCTCAAGGGCGTTGCCGATCAGCTCACCGCCTCACTCCGGGACACCGCTGCGGCCCTTCGCACCTCGGATTCCCGGCAGGCCTGGCATGCGCTGATCCGCGCGCGGGGCCTGCAGGCGCAGGTGGACGACACCACCAAGGCTCTTTCGGCCGCCAAAGAGCTGACCGGGTACTCTCCGGCGCACCGGCGGCACCGGCACTATGTTCGCCGTCTGGACCGGACAGCGGACAAACTGGATCTTGCCGTGCGAAGCCTACGAGTGGTGGCCCGGCGCACAGTGAGCACCATCGACCATGCCGCGCTCAGCGATGCCGGCACCATCAACCTGGCCACCGCCCTGGATGACCTGGCCGATGCCACAGTCCAGCTCTCCCGGGCGTTCAGCGAGTCCGGGCCGGGCTTCGACCGCTGGATGGACACCGCCCGGGACTCCCTGGCGGCTGTGGCCACCCAGATGCATCCTCAGCGGCTGGACATTCACGATCTGGAGGGCGAGGCACTGGTGCTGCTGGTCCGGACCATGTTGGTTGACCTCCTGGAGGCTGCCGAATGCGAGCACGACGACGCCGTGGCGTACCTCCCCGGCCTCTAGCGCGCGCTCATTATCCAAGGTCTGGATGGGCCTGCCTCACCATTTCGATTCTCTGAGCTCCTGGCAGCGTAAGGCGAGACACAGGGTACGATTTCTCACATCGGGGACCCACCGCCCAAGGGCGAGTCCACGAATCAAGGGGAGAGTTCGCATACCTCGACAAGATGTTGAACGCGGAACATATGCACTGCAGAAGAGTTACGAAGAAATCGGATGAATGAAGTGAGAAGATCCCGAGACATCACTGTTTTTGTTTCCTCAGCCAAGAACACGCTGCTCTTGATTCGTCGCAACAAAGAGAACCGCCAGGGAAGAGTTACCCGGATAAATGACGCTGACGGCACCTCAGGTATAGCGAACGCGGAACCGGCGTCACATGGCAGTTCCAACCAGTATCCGAACACAGTCGCTGATTCGGCACCGACGGAGGAGAAGCCCTCACCTAGCGGTCCTCGGGAAGCAGAGCACACTCCGAAGGATGAACAGACTATAGCCGATGAAAGAGATCGCCTGGCAGAAATCATCGCTCAGCGAATCTTCACGTACCTGCTTGTTGGCGTTTTCACCTTTGTGCTCTACGCGGTGTTGGCACAAATGACCGCAAGTCTTGACCTCACCCCGAGAATAATTGCGCCTCAATATCGCGCAGATCTGGTTTTGGGAGCCATGGCCATCGTCACCACAGCAGCAGTGGCGCTCCAGGTGATGGTGCGAGTACCGGGAATCACGCGACCCAGAGATCATGAGTTTTTAGCCAGACGGCGAATATACGCGCTGGTCGGCGATATCGTTGGCATCGTCGCGGGCCTACTCACCGTTCAAGGTTTGAGACTCGCAATGAACACAGCGCCGGATGAAGGTGATTACACAAGCCTATTCGGTGTACTCGCCCTCGGTGGGCTGACTATATTCTTTGCCGCCGATGTGAGCGCGGCGGGAGATATGAAAAACATCCGCCATATCGTGACAAAGGTCAGTCGAAACCGTGAGATAGCGCGCTTAAGAGCTCTTCAGGAATCACTCGGCGAAGGGGTCGGCAAGACCATCGGTAAACGCTGGTGGGCGCTGCATATTGCGCTCGTTCTCCTTGTGCTTGGTCTCTGTGCAGGAATCGCGTGGCTGCTTACTTCCCAATCTTCCACAACACAGGCTCAGCTGTCTGCGTGGCTGATGAGTAGCTCCCTGCTCATCCTGATACCTGTCACCTACGGCTTCGTCTGTGTGCGATCCAGGAAACCGTGGGAGGCGACTCTCAGCTCTTTCGCCGCCATTGGCCTGACATTCGTTTTCCTGTCCTTTTCAACAGAGATTCCTGTAACGCTTGACGTTCCCGACAGACAGCTTGCTAGCCTGATAGGCACCCTCGGCGTGTATCTTTCTGTATGGATAATCGGCTTCGCTCAAGCCATCATCCCACGTAGCGCAGTAAGTCGCCTTCAATACAGCGCGCTGGAAAAACGAGTGAGAAACCTGGAAAACGGAAATGCGAAACAGAACGATAAAGAATCTTCCAGCGAAATAAGAACTCGACTATCGTGCGGCTGCTTGCTATCTATAGTGCCCGTAGTGGGCTTGATTTACTCATACGCTGCCATGCAATGGTACAAGGCGCTCCCGCCATCGGAGCAGACAGAGGATGATCAGCGTCGATTCACACGCCTCGTCCGGTGGAACATCATTATCAGAGTCGTCGTGGTCATCATACTTATCACGACGTTCATCATGTTGAGCGTCTGACGTCTTTAGATTGTCTACTGTGCACAAAAGGTCCAGTACCCCCATCTTCGTGCGAGCAGAGTTCACCCTTTAGAACAGCACGAGATCCAGCGCTTCGGGAAGTGATCCGACTTCCCGCACCGCCAGTCCGTCGGGAATCCCGTAGCTGTCATCACTGCGGTTCTTGGGCAGAATGGCGTGGGTGAATCCCAACCGCTTGGCCTCCTGGAGACGCCGGGCCAGCCCCTGCACCGGTCTGACCTCTCCGGCCAGACCGACCTCTCCGAAGGCCAGGAACCTGTTGGGCAGCGGCTTCTCCAGCGCGGCGGAGGCCACCGCCATCGCCACGGCAAGATCCGCGGCGGGCTCGGTGATCTTGACCCCGCCCACGGTGGCCACATAGGCCTCGGACTTCATCAGGACCGCCAGCTTGGCGCGGCGCTGCAGCACCGCCAGGAGCATCGAGACCCGTGGCGAGTCCAGCCCGGAGACCGCGCGCCGGGGCTGGGCGGCTTGAGACTCAGCCACCAGGGCCTGCACCTCGGCGGTCAGCGGTCTGCGGCCCTCCAGGGTGATGGTGATGCAGGTGCCCGGCACCCGCTCGGTCATCGCGGAAACGAACAGTCCGCTCGGATCGGCCAGTGAGACCAGTCCGTCCTCGGTGAGGTCGAAGCAGCCGACGTCGTCGGTGGGTCCGTAGCGGTTCTTGACCGCCCGCAGCAGCCGCAGCCGGGAGTGCCGGTCGCCCTCGAACTGGCAGACCACGTCCACTAAGTGCTCCAGCATGCGCGGTCCGGCGATGCTGCCGTCCTTGGTGACATGGCCGACCAGGATCGTGGTCATATTGCGGCGTTTGGCGGCTTCGATCATTGAGGCGGTCACCTCACGGATCTGAGTGACACCGCCTGCGGCACCGTCGGCCTCTGCTGAGGACAGGGTCTGCACCGAATCCATGATGGTCAGCTGCGGGTCAACCTCCTCGATCTGCCCCAGCGCCTGACCCAGATCGGACTCGGCGGCCAAGTAGAGTCCATCGGCCAGTGCGGTGATCCGCTCTGCCCGCTTCTTCACCTGGGCGGCCGATTCCTCTCCAGTGAGGTAGAGGACCTTCTGCTGGGAGTGTTTTCTGGCGACTTCCGCCGCGGCCTGCAGCAGCAGCGTGGACTTGCCCACTCCGGGCTCACCGGCCATCAGGATGACGGCTCCGGGGACCAGCCCACCACCGAGTACCCGGTCCAGCTCTCCGATGCCAGTGGGCCGGAACTCCGCCACGGAGGAGTCCACCTCCGCGATGGCCTGCGCCGGAGCGGTAAGGTTCCGCGCGGGCGCGGTGCTCGCCGTCACCACACCCTTCTCAGCAACTGTTCCCCAGGATTGGCACTCCGGGCAACGGCCGACCCACTTGACGGTCTGCCAGCCACATTCAGTGCATTCGAATCCCGTGGTCGACTTCTTCTTGGCCATGACCATCAGCGTATCCGCAACCCCAGATGTCTCTGGGTGCGGTCACGTCCTGATCCGACATGATGGGGCACAGATAGTCGAACATGAGGCCCGTGAGCGCTTCTAATGTGGAATCTGTCAGAAAGGAGGTATCGGAATGGACCAGTGGAACGCCGCAGTCCTGAGCATTGAAGAGAGTCTTGAGGAGCCGATTGATGTGCGGGAACTCGCACGTCTGACCCTGACCTCGGAGTATCACTTCCGCAGGATGTTCTCGGCGCTGGCCGGGATGCCGGTCTCGGACTACATCCGGCGGCGCCGTCTCACCGTCGCTGCCGCTGCGGTGCTGGAGGGGCAGGACGCCATTCAGGACATCGCCGTGCGGTTCGGCTACGCTTCCGCCGATGCCTTCAGCCGCGCTTTCCGCGCCGTCCATGGGGTTGGGCCCCAGGACGCGCGCAGAGCCGGCACCGCGCTGCGGGCCCAGCCGATGCTGCGGTTCGCACTGAGCATTGAAGGGGCAGACCAGATGGAATACCGCCTGGAAACCAAGGACGCTTTCACCCTGGTGGGAAGGCGCCGCAGGATGCCGATGATCTACCACGGCCCCAATCAGGAGATGATCGCATTTCAGGAGGACGTCGGCGAAGAGACCCTGGAGGCGATCCATGCACTTTCTACCACCGAGCCCACAGGAGTGTTCTCGGTATGCGCTGAGTTCGAAGAAGGCCGCGATGATGGAAGCATGTTCGATTTCTGGCTGGCTGCCGCGACCAAGGTAAAGCCCGACCAGCAGATCATCAGCCAGCACGGACTGGAGACATCCCAGGTCCCTGCCCACACCTGGTTGGTGCTGGCCTCTGCTGATGCTGAGGTCGAATCGGTTCAGCAGCTGTGGCAGGATGCCTATGGTAAGTGGTTCCCGGCCAATCCCTACAGCCCGGTGGAGGGACCTGAGCTGGTGACCACGGTGTACGCGCAGGACTGGACGCCGCTGCACTCAGAGCTCTGGCTCGCGGTTCAGAAGGGGTAGAGCTCATGCCGCGTTTAGACCACAATCGAACATGTATGCTAAGTCGACTCATTCCTCGAATGAGTGATTAGGTATCGTTCGATACTGTTTGGCAACATTCGAATACGTGGAGAGTTCCGCGAGATCGTTTACATGCTTTCAACTGCTGTAATGCGCTGTAGGGGCCAACGCGTAGTGCGATCTCGGCAGCTCTCCGCTTCAAGTGCGCAGCATGTGCGCGATCGACCTTTTTGGGCGACGTCGTGGTCACTCATGATCTCAAGGGTTGGGACCTCGCCACTGGTGGTTGGATTAGCGGTGATGTATGCGCCCACCGGTTCTCCCCGCTCAGGACGATCCGGCCAGGAACTCCGCCAGCGGTGAGACGGTCAAGGGATTCGCGCACGCCATCGAGGTCCAGTCGGCCTTCAATAAGTGGGATCTCAGGGAGTTTTCCCTGCTGGGCGAGCCGCACAAATTCTTGCAGCTCGGCGAGCGATCCCACGAAGCTTCCTTCGATGGTGACCATCTTCAGGGCCAACAGTGCGGTGGGAATGGTGAGGTCTCCGCCGAAGAGGCCCACTTGAACCATACGGCCACCCTTGGCGAGCATGTCGAATCCCGCGGGGGCGGTGCGGTCGTTGTTGACAAAGTCAATGATGGCGGCGGCAGGGCCTCCGGTAGCCTCAGTGACATCGCGCACGAGGTCGTCGGTGTCGGCCAAAACGGTGGTCGTTGCGCCCAGGCCGCGCGCGAGTGTGAGGTTCTCGTCGGACATGTCGACTGCACAGATCGCCGGGTGGCCCAAGGCATGCAATGTGGCAACCGCGGTCAACCCGACGCCCCCCACGCCGATCACCACCACCGGGGACGCTGCTGGCAGGGGCAGAACCTTGTTGGCAGCACTGTAGGCGGTGAGTCCCGAGCACGCCATAGTTGCGGCCCAGCTGGGATCGAGCCCCTCGATGTCTAGGAGGTATCGCGGGTGCGGGACGAGAATGTAGTCGGCGTAGCCGCCGTGGCGTGCGACACCGAGGTGGCGGCCGCGCGGGCAGGCGTTCTCTCGACCGGCCTGGCAGGGAGCACACTCGCCGCACCCGAGCCAGGGAAAGATCAGTCGCGTCATCCCGGACTTGAGCCCGTCGACCTCTGGTCCGAGGTCTTCGACGACGCCGACAACCTCATGCCCCATCACGAGGGGATATGGAATCCCACGGTCGGAGAGGTTGAGCTTCCCGCGGCGGCCAAGGTCGTAGTAGCCGGCTCGTAGATGGGTGTCAGTGTGGCAGACGCCCGAGCGAATGACCTTCAAGAGAACTTCGGTGCCGTGAGGAGTGGGAGTGGGGATTGTGAGCTCGGAGATCTCGGTGCTTCCCTCGGAGATTGCGTACGCACGCATGTCGGGGCCTTTCGGGGCGACGGGTGATGGACGGGTCGTTGGTCGAAGCCGCTCTGCGGCCCAGCGACGCTCATGGCTGTCGCCGGGCCGCGGCGTTGGTTGCGCGGGTCAGCCGGTGGTGTAGCCGCCGTCGATGACGAGCTCCGATCCTGTGATGAACGACGCCTCATCAGATGCCAGGAACGCCACGCCCGCCGCAATCTCCTCCGGCCTGCCCTTGCGGCCCAGAGGTGTCGCAGCCAGAAGGGCGGTGGTCACCTCGTCCGGTACGCCGTCGGTCACCATCGCAGTGTCGATGACACCGGGGTGGACCGAGTTGACCCGGATCGGAACACTCGCAAGCTCGACTGCGGCCGTCTTGCTGAGCAACCGCACGGCGCCCTTGGTGCTCGTGTATGCTGCGGCGCCACCGCTGCCGATGAGGCCGAAGATCGAGGAGATGTTGACGATCGAGCCGCCGCCCGCACGCTTCATCGCGGGCACAACTGCCTTCATCCCGAGGAAGACGCCGGTCTGATTGACCGACACGACTCGGTTCCAGGTCTCCAGCGAGGTGTCCTCGACGCCGTTCATGTCGAGCATTCCAGCGTTGTTCACCAAGACGTCCAGCTTGCCGAACGCCGACTCGGCTCCTTCGACGGCGGACTGCCAGGCGGCCTCCTCGGTGACATCGAAGATATGCGTGATCGCCTCTGTGGGCAGTCCCTCGGACAGAATCTCAAGCTCAGCCATGCGAGAGGGCAGGTCGCACAGCACGAGGCGTGCTCCCTCCTGCGCGAAGCGTCGAGCCTCAGCTGCGCCCTGGCCCATCGAGGCTCCGGTGATGACCGCCACCTTGCCATCCAGTCGTCGAGTCATTGTCTGCTCCTTATGTTCTAGGTCATGGGGGGGGTGATTTGCGACCTGCGGCGTAGGTTGGGCTCCGCCGCAGGTCGAGTCTTAGGCGAAGGACGGCTCGGGCGTCTTGTCGAACTCGAACCCGCGGAAGCCGTCGTTCTTGACCTCAGCCAGCTGAGCGCGGTAGTTGGCCAGCCCACCCATGTAGAACATGACGGAGCGCTTCTTGCCCAGGATGTTCGCCCCGAAGATCCAGGAGTCCACCTTCGGGAACAGGGTCATGTTAGCGATCTCGTTGCAGGTCGCGTTCCAGCCGTCCTCCGCCTCCTTGGTTGGTTCAACGGTACGTGCATCGTTGCGCTCGGCGGCACCGATAATGTCGCCGATCCATTCGACCTGGGCCTCGATGCTCGGCGGCAGATTCGTGAACGGGCTGTTCGGTCCCAGGATCATGAACATGTTCGGGAAACCGGCCTTGGTGACGCCTAGGTAGCTGGTCGGTCCGTCCGCCCAGTGGTCGTTGATATGCTTCCCTCCACGACCGCGCAGATCCATGGCCCGGTAGTTGCCGTCCACCGCGTCGAACCCGGTGGCGAGGACCAGGACATCAAGCTGGTGCTCGACGCCGTCGGCGGTACGTACGCCAGCTGGCGTGATCTCCTCGATCGGGTTCTCCTTGATCGAGACCAGTTCGACGTTCTGCCGGTTGAAGGTCTCGTAGTAGCCCTCGTTGCACAGCGGACGCTTAGCGTAGAGGCCGGTCGGGGTGAGCTTGCGCGCGGTCTCTGGGTTCTTCACGATCTCGGCGATCTTCGAGCGGATGAACGCGGCGGCGGCAGCGTTCGCGTCTGGGTTGGTGGCGATGTCTGCAAAGGTCCCGAACATGAACCGGAACCCGTTGCCCTTGTCCCAGTTCTCCTGGAAGACCCGGTTTCGCTGCTCCTCGGAGACACTGGCCGCCTCGATGGCACTCTCCTCGAAACCGAAGGCGACGGCCGAGTTACGCACCTGGTCCCAGATGGCGTCGAAGTTCTGTTTCGTCTGCTCAACCTCGGCCTGGTCTACTGGACCGTTGCCGGACGGCACGCAGTACTGCGGCGAGCGCTGGAAGACGGTGAGGTGGCTCGCCATCTGTGCGGCAGCCACGATGAACTGGGTGCCGGTCGAGCCGGTTCCGATTACGCCAACCCGTTTGCCTGTGATGTCCAAGTCGTCTGGCCAGGCGTTGGTGTGCACCAGGTTGCCAGAGAAAGCACCAAGGCCGGGGATGTCGGGGATGTTGGTCCTAGCCAGCAGGCCCAGCCCGTTGACCACGTATCGGCTCGTGAACTGCTCGCCATTCGCGATGGTGATCGTCCACAGGTCGGTGTTCTCATCGAACATCGCGCCGGTCACTTCGGTGTTGAGCTGAATGTCTCGACGCAGGTCGTAGCGATCCACCACGTGATTCAGATAGGCGAGGATGTCTGACTGCTCCAGATATCGAGTGGCCCAGTCGTACTCCAGCAGAAGGTCCTTGTCGAAGGAGTAACGATACACGAAGCCCTCGGTGTCCGACTTGGCGCCGGGGTACCTGTTGAAGTACCACGTACCGCCGATGCCGCCGCCCTTCTCAAGCCCCTTGACAGATAGCCCTAGCTCGTCGCGCAGCTTGTGCAGCATATAGATGCCGCCGAATCCGGCTCCGATCACGATCGCGTCGTAATCGGGCGCAGAGACCGCGGCGGCGTTAGCATGGTTGCTATTTTGGGTGATCATCTCATCTTCTCCAATGCGATCTGACCAGGCCGCTCAGGCGCCGTACCAGGTGGCGATTCGGGTGATCTCGTCGTTTGCCGGTGTGGTCCGACCGGCATTGAAGGGAAAGACGTGTTGTTGCCCCTCGACGACGGAGAGGGTCACGTCAACCCCTGCCTGCTCGGCGAGCGTGGCGAGGCGGGTCGAGTTGTCGAGCAGGGACTCATCACCACCGACGGCGATGTAGAGGCGCGGGAAGCCCGTGAAGTCGCCGTAGAGGGGGTTGGCGAGAGGAGCCTTTGGGCTGGTCTGGTCGCCGAGGACTCCGGCAATCATTCCTTCGAGAAGCGGGACTGTGATCAGCGCGTCCGTGACGTCGTTGGTGACCAGCGTCTCGCCGGCGTTCTCCATGTCGAGCCAGGGCGAGAACACGATCACGCGACCCGGCAGCGGCTTACCCCGGTCCTTGAGCGCGAGGGCCGTCGCGACCGCTAGGTTACCGCCAGCGGAATCTCCGATCGTCGTGATGTTCTCGGCAGCTACTCCGGTGTCGTTGAGCGCAATGAAGACCGAGACAGTGTCCTCAAGACCGGCGGGGTGCGGGTGCTCGGGCGCGCGACGGTAATCGAGCACGAAAGCTTCGACGCCCAGTGCTTTAGCGATGTGAGCTGCAAGTTTGCGATGACTCGAGGCTGACCCGACAGCGAACCCGCCACCGTGGGTGTAGAGAAGCACCTTGGTGGTGTCAGCGCCGAGCGGTCGGCACCAGATCCCGGGAACGCCGCCCACGGTCTCCTCGGCGTACGTCACGCCCTCGGGCTCCCTGGTGGGCTGATGCCACTCGTCGAAGATGCTGCGGAAAAGCCGCATAGTCAAGTCAGGCTGTGTCGCGAGGATCTCAGACCAGTCGACGTAGAGGTCCTTGAGCGGGTCCTGAGAGACGGAAGTTGGGATCGTCATATGGTTCACTCCTTTCGGGTCTGTGACTGCCATCGCTCGGGGTAAGGAGTGTGATGCAAGCCACGTTGCTTGTGATACACAATGCTAGGTGTGCGGCTTGGCCCGACTTGTGTTCCATTTTGAAACAACATTTAGCACGCCGAGGACTCAAATCAAGGCTGCCCAGAAGTCACAGTGTGGCGAGATCTATGCGCCCACAGCATTAAAGACAGTGGGATTAGTCTCAATCGACACGCCTAAGCTCTAGTCAGGATGTGATGCTCGTTACATACTGGAAACGTGACCCACGTATCTCAACTCACGACGAGCGGCACGCTTATGCCCGACACCATTCGCTCCGCGAAGGAGACTTTGATTTCGCGCGGTCTGCTGCGAAGTGGGAGTGGGCATCCCGACTGGTTGCCGGAACAGATCGACCGTAGTTGGCGACGCTCAATAAGTGCGGGCGCAACGGTCGAACCCAACTCATTGCATTACGTCAATGACTTCGATTCAGATAGCGAACTGTATCGCGCCGCACGCCCAATTCTCGATCGGCTAGAGGGAACACTCCAGGATCTCGGCACCTCGGTATTTCTTGCTGACCGAACCGGTCAGATCGTGGCCCGTCGCGTCGCTGGTGACAGCGAACGTACCAGGTTCGACAATGCGTGCGCCGCTGAGGGTTTTGACTTCTCAGAGGAGAGGATCGGCACTAATGGACTCGGCACCGCCATGCAAGAGGGGGGAGCTGTCTTCATACGAGGTCCTGAACACTTCAACGAAGCGCTCGAACAGCTCGCTTGCGCCGGCGTGGGCATTCGGCATCCAGCAACAGGTCGGCTGGTTGGCTCGCTATCATTGGCCGCTCCGGCGGATGCAGCCGAGAAGCACATGCTTGCCCTAGTCCGTGAGGGCGCCCATCAGATCGTGGACAGTCTCGGCCGCAACGTCGGCTGGCGCGAACTCGCGCTTGGCCGAAGTTATCAACGTCATCGTGACAGAGGTCCGGTCATCGTTCTCAACAGCGATACCGTGATGAGTAACGTCACTGGGCTTTCGTTTTTGAACGTCGAGAGCCACGCGCGGCTGTGGGAGTCACTGATGTCCCAGGACTGGTCCGAAGGGCCACGCCTGCTGGACCTCAACCTCCACACCTTGCAGGCGAGGGCGCTCGCTCACCGGCTCGAAGATCTCGGCGACGAACCTGCCTTTGCCGTTGAGATCCTCAACCGACGACGGCCAGGCGAACCTCAGAAGCGAGAAGTCGACACGCCAACACACGATGAGTTCGTCACCCAATTGCACCGTGCAGCGACGCGAAACACAGCCGCACTTTCGATCACTGGACCCAGCGGTTCGGGGAAGTTGCATGTGGCACTCGACTGGCTGCGCTCGATCGGACAACCTGAGCCCATTATTCTCGAGGCAGGCGATCTTGAGTCACGACCATCCTGGCGGACCGAGGCCGCTGAAGCACTAAGCTCCCAGCGGGCTGTTGTCATCCGACGACTCGAGGACTTGCCCATCAGCCAGCTCAACGCGACGAAGGCTATCAGCGCCAGGTTCTCGAGTTGCCCCGATAACCCCATCGAGGCGTCGCCCGAGACATATGCGCGACTTATCATGACAGCGGACTTGAGCCGATGTTCGAACACCGCGCTTGGCGTTGTTGCCCAAGCAACAAGGGGTGCTGTCCTTCCCCCGTTGGCGAGCAGGAGCCAAGACATTCCAGGGATCACGGCCGCGCTGCTGGAACGGCTCGACCAAGATGAACATCCCATACTGTCCGCGGCAACGATGCAGGTTCTCTTGCGCTGGCACTGGCCAGGAAATATCGCCGAGCTGGATGGACTGGTCAACAATCTGGCAAGAGAATTCCCCGGCCAGCCGGTGAGTCCCTACCATCTCCCCGAACAAATGTGGGACGCGGCAAACCGACACACCTTGACTCGAATCGAATGCGCCGAACGTTCTGAGATCGTCACCGCCTTGCGTCAGGCGAACGGGAACCGCTCGAGGGCTGCTATCCTCCTCGGCATCGGACGCACAACGCTGTACCGCAAGATCTATGCCTTAGGGCTCGAGGAGGATGCTCTCCTAGTCTCCGCCGCCCAACAGCACCTCGCGGGTTGACCTTGCACTGAGCAATAGCTGGGCACCAGGACACCTCTTGACACTAGCAGTTCCTGCGCGGCGAGGCCCTGATGCGGACCAGAGCATGGTCGAGCGGAACGCTTGGCGGATGTGAGCCGAGCTGGGCACGTGGAGTTCGTTCAGAAAACCCAAACGCAGCAAAACGAAAAGACCGGGCCCGGGAGAGTCTGAAACTCTCCCGGGCCCGGTCTGCGGCGTCGTCGTGCGTTTTTCTCTACGCCTCGATCTCGGCAGGTTCCTCGGCCGCTTCGATCTGGTGGTCGGTCGGCACCGTCCAGTCGAAGGTGAGTTCCCGGTCGGCCCCGGACCCTTTCAGACCCACGCTGATCTCAGCGCCGTGCGGAATCTCGCCGTAGAGGATGCGCTCGGAGAGCTGGTCCTCGATCATCGATTGGATGGTCCGGCGCAGCGGCCGGGCACCCATGGAGGGGTCATAGCCCTTCTCGGCTAGGAACTCGCGGGCCTCGATGCTGATCTCCAACGTCATCGACTGCTCTGCCAGACGCTTGCGCAGGCGGTCCATGAACAGATCCACGATCGTGACGATCTCGTGCTGCTCCAGCTGCGGGAACACGATGGTGTCGTCCACGCGGTTGAGGAACTCGGGCCGGAAGTGCTGGCGCAGTTCCTGGGACACCTTGCCCTTCATCCGTTCGTAGTTGGTGGTGGTGTCGGTGGCGGAGGCGAAGCCGGTCATCACGCCCTGGGAGATGTCCTTGGTGCCCAGGTTGGTGGTCATGATGATCACGGTGTTCTTGAAGTCGACCGCCCGGCCCTGGGAATCGGTCAGCCGGCCGTCCTCCAGGATCTGCAGCAGAGAGTTGAACAGGTCAGCGTGCGCCTTCTCGACCTCATCGAACAGCACCACGGAGAACGGACGACGCCGCACCTTCTCGGTGAGCTGTCCGCCCTCCTCGTAGCCCACGTAGCCTGGGGGCGCGCCGAAGAGCCGGGAGACGGTGTGCTTCTCACTGAACTCGGACATGTCCAGGGTGATCAGCGCATCCTCATCGCCGAAGAGGAACTCCGCCAGCGCCTTGGCCAGCTCGGTCTTGCCCACACCGGTGGGTCCGGCGAAGATGAACGAGCCGGAGGGGCGGTTCGGGTCCTTGAGCCCAGCACGGGTACGGCGGATGGCCCGGGAAAGAGACTTCACCGCCTCGTCCTGGCCGATGACCCGCTTGTGGAGCTCCTCTTCCATGCGCTTGAGCCGGTCGGATTCGGCCTCGGTGAGCTTGAAGACCGGAATGCCGGTGGAGAAGGCCAGAACCTCGGCAATCAGGTCGCCGTCGACCTCAGCGATCTCATCGATGGAGCCGGACTTCCAGGCCTCTTCCTTGTCGTTGCGCTCATCGACCAGCTTCTGCTCCCTGTCGCGGAGCTGGGCAGCGCCCTCAAAGTCCTGGGCGTCGATGGCGGCTTCCTTCTCCCGCTTGACGTCCTCGATCTTGGCGTCGTACTCCTTGAGCTCCGGCGGTGGCGTCATCTTCTGGATGCGCAGCCGGGCGCCGGCCTCGTCAATCAGGTCGATGGCCTTGTCCGGCAGGAAGCGGTCATTGATATACCGGTTGGCCAGGCTGGCGGCCTGTTCCAGGGCCTCCTCGGTGATGGAGACTTTGTGGTGGGCCTCGTAGCGGTCGCGCAGCCCGCGCAGTATCTGCACCGTGGTCTCCACCGAGGGCTCGTCGACCTGGATGGGCTGGAAACGGCGCTCCAGAGCGGCGTCCTTCTCGATGTGCTTGCGGTACTCATCGAGCGTGGTCGCACCGATGGTCTGCAGTTCGCCGCGGGCCAGCATCGGTTTGAGAATGTTCGCGGCATCGATCGCGCCCTCGGCCGCGCCGGCTCCGACTAGAGTGTGGATCTCGTCGATGAACAGGATGATGTCCCCGCGGGTGCGGATCTCCTTGAGCACCTTCTTCAGGCGTTCTTCGAAGTCACCGCGGTAGCGGGAGCCTGCCACCAGGGAACCGAGGTCCAGGGTATAGAGCTGCTTATCCCGCAGCAGCTCAGGGACATCGCCGTTGACGATGGCCTGCGCCAGACCCTCGACCACCGCGGTCTTGCCGACACCGGGCTCACCGATGAGCACCGGGTTGTTCTTGGTCCGGCGGGAGAGCACCTGCATGACCCGCTCACGCTCGTAATCGCGCCCGACCACGGGGTCCAGCTGCGCCTCACGGGCGGCGGCGGTGAGATTGCGGCCGAACTGGTCCAGCACCACGGATCCAGAGGGGGTCCCGCCGGAGCTGCCCTGGCCCACCCCGGCACCGGCCTTCTCCTGCTGGTCGCCGCCGGAGTAGCCGGAGAGCAGCTGGATAACCTGCTGACGGACCTTGTTGAGGTCAGCGTTCATCTCCACCAGCACCTGGGCGGCCACACCCTCGCCCTCACGGATGAGGCCCAGCAGGATGTGCTCGGTGCCAATGTAGTTGTGGCCCAGCTGCAGGGCTTCACGCAGGGAGAGCTCCAGGACCTTCTTGGCGCGCGGCGTGAAGGGGATATGGCCTGACGGGGCGTTCTGCCCGGGGCCGATCTTCTCCTGCACCTTTTCGCGCACTCCCTGAAGGTTGATGTCAAGGGACTCCAGCGCCTTGGCGGCGACCCCCTCACCTTCATGGATCAGCCCGAGCAGGATGTGCTCGGTGCCGATGTAGTTGTGGTTGAGCATGCGGGCCTCTTCTTGGGCCAGCACGACGACGCGCCGTGCGCGGTCGGTGAATCTCTCGAACATAGCCAACTGACACTCCCTACAGCGTGATCTTCCGAGGGTTCAAGGCTACGGGCACATCCCGGATCGCCCTACCCTGTTCGCCACAGGGAAAAGAACACCACGCATACACCACCTCTCCGGTCACGCAGCGTCGACCTCTTTGCCTCGGACACGACGGAGCCCCGGCACCACCGCATAGGCGGTTCCGGGGCTCCAGGCAGAAGAGCCGGGGTTCAGCGCTTCTTGGCGTTGCGATATGCCTCGACGATGTCGCGGTGGAGGCGGCCCCGCTTAGCGACGGTGTGCCCGTTGGCCACAGCCCACTCCCGGATTTTCTTTGCCTCATTCTGCGGAGACGGCGGTGGCACGGCCTCCGCTTTGCGAATATATTTCTTCAAAGTCTCACGTAGCTCTTTTGCATTCTCATCCGAGAGGTCTATCGCGTAAAATCGGCTGTCCAGACCGAACTGCACGGTCTCCTTTGCCGGGGATCCATCAAGATCATCCACCAGTATTTCTTGCACTTTCTTCGCCAACTGCAATCACCTCACTGCATAGAATCGACAACCCGGAAGAACACAGCTTCTGATCAGCTCACTGTTGGGTTATCTAATGGTTAATTTTTGCCAGGATCGAAGCATCCTGCAACGACGTTCATTCTTGCAGGGAAATACAATTCAGGTCAACTCTGTAACGATCTGAAACACAAGCGACTTCGGTCACTCAGCGGTCGATATCCGCGTCCTGCTCGTCATGGTCTGTGAGCTCGTGACGGGTCTGCGCCTCAGCCGCGCGTTCATTGCGATCAGCCCTGAATATCGCGCGCATGGCGAGCCAGAAGACCAGCCCTACGCCGACAGAGGGGGCCAGCACCTGAAAATATGGCCACAAGTTTTCCATTATCAGTTCAGCTTTCTGGCTTCAGCAGCGGGAACAGGATGGTTTCACGAATGCCTACACCCGTGAAGAGCATCACAAGGCGATCAATTCCCAAACCGATTCCGCCCATTGGTGGTGCGCCGTATTCCAAAGCGCGCAGGAAGTCTTCATCGAGCTGCATCGCCTCGTCATCTCCTGCGGCAGCCTGCGCGGACTGAGCCACCAGGCGCTCACGCTGGATCACCGGGTCAACCAATTCGCTGAAAGCTGTCCCACGTTCCATTCCGCCGATGATCAGGTCCCAGGCTTCAATGACTCCGGGCTTCTCGCGGTGCGGACGAGCCAACGGTTGTGCTGCGGGCGGGTAGTCGCACACAAATGTCGGCTGGACCAGAGTGGGTTCCACGATCTCGCCGAAGAGCTCCAGGACCAGCTTCTGCGCGTCCCAGGCCGGGTCAACCTGCACCTGTTGTGCCTTCGCCACAGCGCGCAGGGTCTCGGCCTGTGTCTCCGGAGTAATCTGCTGACCGACGGCTTCGGAAAGAGCCGGGTAGACACTGACCCATGCCCACTCCCCATCAAGGTTGACCAAGCCCTGGTCAGTCTCGATCTCTCTGCCGGCTCCTACGGCATCAGCGGCTGCGAGGATCATCTCCTTCATCCGGTCAGCCATGACATACATATCTGCCCAGGCCTCATAGGACTCCAGGGTGGTGAACTCAGGCGAATGGGTGGAGTCCACGCCCTCATTGCGGAAGACCCGTCCGATCTCGAAGACTCGGTCGATGCCCCCCACCACGGCGCGCTTGAGATAGAGCTCGGTGGCGATGCGCAGTGTCATCGGCTGGTCGAAGGCGTTGAGGTGGGTGTCGAAGGGCCGGGCGTGGGCGCCGCCGTGGAGAAGCTGCAGGACCGGGGTCTCCACCTCCACGTACCCGTGAGAGTGCAGCGTGTCACGGATCGCCCGGGTCACCGCTGCCCGCGTATAGACCATTTCCCGTGCCTCATCCCGGACGATCAGGTCGGCGTAGCGCTGCCGGACCCTGGTCTCCTCATTGAGCTCGGCATGAAGCACCGGCAGCGGGCGGATCGCCTTGGAGGCAATGGTGAACGAGCGTGCCATGACGCTGAGCTCACCCCGTCGGGAGGAGATCACCTCACCGGTGATCTGCACGTGATCACCGAGATCCACCAGCGACTTCCAGTCCGCAAGCGCCTCCTGGCCCACCTCTGCCAAGGAGATCATGGCCTGAAGCCGAGTGCCCTGACCCTCGGGGCCGCCCTCCTGCAACGTGGCGAAGCAGAGCTTTCCGGTGTTGCGGATGAACATGATCCGCCCAGCGACCGAGACCGTCTCGCCGGTGGAGGCCCCGGGCTCCAGATCAGGGAAGCGTTCACGGACCTCGGCCAGCGAGGCGGTGCGCTCCACCGAAACCGGGTACGGCGGCACCTCTTTTTCCAGCAGGCGCGCGCGCTTGCCGATGCGCACTGCACGCTGGTCGTTGGTATCGATCTCTGCCGCCGCGGTTGTCTGCTCAGTCACCACGCCAGTTTACTTCTTCTACTCGACGTAGAAGAACTACCAAATGGTCACTCGCTGATCAGGAGCCAGGTACATGCCGTCGCCTTCGGCTGTGGCGAATGCCTGATGGAAAGCATCCACGTTCTTCACCGGCTGGGTGGCGCGGAACTCAGCCGGTGAGTGCGGGTCGATGCTCAGCAGGGTCAGGGCGCGTTCTGGCCGGGTGACATTGCGCCATCCCTGAGCCCAGGCGAAGAAGAACCGCTGATCGCCGGTGAGTTCACCCGCCGTGTCGGCGTCGTTCTCCTCCGGACCTTCGACCTCGGCCAGGGTCTTGCCCCGGTTCTTGGCAGCCAACCAGAGTCTATAGGCCTTATGGGCGATGCCGATGCCGCCGAGGTCACCGATATTCTCCCCCAGGGTGAGCTCGCCGTTGACGGTGTGCTCATCGTCCAGGACTGCGGGAGAGAGTTCGTTGAACTGGCCCACCAGCTGGGCGGTGCGCTCCTCGAAGGCGGTGCGGTCCTCTGCTGTCCACCAGTCGGTCAGCGAGCCGTCGGCGCCGTAGCGGGAGCCCTGGTCGTCGAAGCCGTGACCGATCTCATGTCCGATCACCGCCCCGATCGCCCCGAAGTTCTGCGCCATGTCTCGCTCCACCGAGAAGAAGGGAAGCTGCAGGATCGCCGCAGGGAAGCAGATCACATTCTCCAGCGGATGGTAGTAGGCGTTGACCGTCTGCGGCGTCATATGCCACTGATCCGGATCCGGACCGTCATCGATCTTGGCGACGTCGCGCTCCCATTCGGCTGCGGCGGCACGCGCCACATTGCCGACCACGTCATCGTCGGCCACGTGCACCGAGGAGTAGTCGACCCACTTGACCGGGAATCCGATCTTCGGCGTGAAGGCGTCCAGCTTCTCCAGGGCCTTGGCGCGGGTCTGTTCCCCCATCCACTCCAGAGTGGTGATGGAACGCCGGTATGCCTCAATGAGCGCGGCGATCAGCTCATCCATCGCCTCCCGCGCCTGGAGCGGATAGTGCCGAGCCACATAGATCTGGGCGATATCCTCACCGAGATGGGCGTTGGTGAGGGCGACGCCGCGCTTCCACCGCTCCTTGAGCTGAGGGGTTCCGTTCAGCGTCTTGGAGTAGAACTCGAAGTGCTCATCGACCAGTTCAGAGTGCAGCAGCGGAGCTGCCCAGCGCAGCAGTGCCGTGCGCAGCCAGTGCTTCCACGCCTCCAGGGGCTGCTCGGTGAGGGCTCTCTGGAACGCTGGCAGCACATCAGGCTGGGAGAGCACGATTTCGGCCGCCTGGTGCTCGGACAGGCCCCAGCCTTCGATCGCCTCGGCGATCAGCGGCATCGCCTCTTCCACCTCCTGGCGGGTGCGCAGGTTGTAGCGTTTCTGGGCGTCTCGTGTGGTGACCACGTCCCAGTGGTGGGAGGCCAGCTCAGTCTCCAGGGCGAGCACCGCAGAGGCGGCCGCCGCGGCGTCGTCGACGCCGGCGATGGTGAGGAACCTCTCCAGATGCGCCTGGTACTTCTGGCGGATCTCAGCATAGGACTCGTCGCGGTAGTAGGCCTCGTCCGGCAGCCCGAGACCACCTTGGAAGACGTGGAAGAGCTCGCGCTCCGGGTTGCCGGCGTCTCGGGTGGCACCTGCCAGCAATAGGCCCTCCACGCCGTGACACTGCCATGCGGCGGAGAGGTTCAGCAATTCACCGGGGGTGCTGATGGCATCGATCTGCTCCAGACGGTCCTGGATGGGGGCGAGTTTGAGCTGCTCAGCACGGTCAGCGTCCATGAATGCGGCGTAGAAGGTGCCGATCCGCTGCTGAATCGCACCGAAATCGGGATCAGCCTCGGCACCCTCACTGGTTGCCGCCCCGGCAGCCTCCTCCAGGATGGCACGCACGTCAGCCTCCGCCTTGTCGCGGAGCTCCAGAAAAGAACCATAGGCGTCCAGGTCGTCGGGAATGGTGGCGGTCTTGAGCCACTCACCGTTGACGTGCCGGTTCAGGTCATCCTGCGGACGGACGCCGGAGTCGAGGTACGGGAAATCAGTCGTTGTGCTCATGGATTCACCCTACCGGCCCAGCCTCCCGCTTCTCCGAGCGCCGCAGAGGCCCCACCGGTTGACCTCCGACCCAGGATCCGGCGTGGCAGCAGTCACACTGCGTATAGGATGGCCTCCACGAGGGGAAGGCTCCACCGTGTCCCCCAACTGCTCACGACCGCTCCTGAGTGAGGCCCCATGCCGAAAAGTGCCCCCCGAGACCCCCGCACGGCAGTGGACAAAGCGATGTCATTGCTCAGCGCCTTCGGCGACGAGGCCAACGTCGGTGTTGGCCTCAGCGTGCTGGCCCGCAGGGCGGGGCTGTCAAAGTCCACTGCCTTCCGTCTTCTGGCAACGCTGCAGTCGAACGGTGCGGTCGAGCGGGCTGGAAGCGCCTACCGGCTGGGCAGCATGATCCAGGACCTGGGGCAGACATCGGAGACGGAGTACCAGGGCTGGATCCGGGATGCGCTGACCCCCTATCTGACCGGCCTCTACGAGCACACCCGCCAGACGGTCCATCTCGCAGTTCTCGACGGCACCGACGTGGTGTACCTCAACAAGCTCTACGGCCACCTGGCCGTCAAGAGCCCCTCGCGCATCGGAGGCAGGGTGCCTGCCTACTGCACTGCTGTCGGCAAGATGCTGCTGACTCAGGACCCCACAGCCGTCGAAGAGTCGATCAAGTCAGGGCTGCGCAGCTGGACACCGCAGACCATCACCGACCCAGAAGCCTTCCGAGCCGAGATCTCAGAGGTCAAGCGACGCGGCCTGGCCTACGACCGGGAGGAGGTGACTCCTGGTCTTTGCTGCGTGAGTGCGCCGGTCTTCGACCGTCAGAAGAAGGTCGTCGCCGCACTCTCCATCTCTGGAGCTGCCGGGAAGTTCTCCCCGCAGAACGTCGAGGATGTGCTGCGCAAGGTGTGCTTCGAGGCCTCCCGTGCTGTATTCGCCCTGGGGGGACATCCGCCGGCAGCACGCAAACGACACACCGGCTCGGCGTAGCGACCGCACCGGTCCGTAGAACGAAACGCCCCTTAGGTGTCCTGTATCACATTCCCGGAGGATGACTCTCGACCTCGTCAACAGTCACTCCCCGGGAGAGAACATGCCGCAACGCGACAACAGAACACCTGGCAACATACTCGAGACCGACCCTGTGGCCCCGCCACCGACCGAAGCTTCGCAAGTCACCCCGAAGCAGCGACGCCGGGCACTGGTCTCATCCTTTCTCGGCACCACCGTGGAGTACTACGACTTCCTCCTCTACGGAGCTGCGGCGGGGCTTGTCTTCCCCATCCTGTTCTTCCCCGATGAGATGGACCACGCGGTCGGAGCGACACTTTCGTTCGTCATCCTTCTGGCCGGATACGTGGCACGCCCGCTGGGCGGTCTCCTGTTTGGGCATTTCGGGGACAAGTTCGGCCGTAAGAACATCCTGTTCATCACACTGATGCTGATGGGTGTGGTCTCGATCGCCATCGGCCTGATGCCCACCTTCGCCACGATAGGGTACGCGGCCCCGATCGCGCTGACTGTGCTGCGCGTGGTCCAGGGTCTGGCCATCGGCGGTGAGTTTGCAGGCGCCACCCTCATGGCCACAGAACACGTGAAGAAGGAGCGGCGCGGGTTCGCCTCCTCAGTGGCTGTGACCGGAGGCCCCACCGGATCTGTGCTGGCCACCCTGGTGCTGGGACTGTTCGCGGGAATGCCCGATGATCAGTTCCTCAGCTGGGGCTGGCGAGTGCCGTTCCTGCTCTCTGCGGCATTGGTGATCATCGGCCTGTACCTCCGTTACCGGGTCACTGAGTCGCCCGATTTCGAGAAGGCCCGGCAGGAGGGCAAGGTGGAGACCGGGGTGCCCATTCTCCGCGTGCTGAAGAAGTACCCCATGGAGACCGTCTACGGCATCGTAGGAGGCGCCGGTCCGCTGTTCATGCAGGCGCTGCTGGCGGTGTGGATGATCCCCCATCTCACCGCACAGGGTGTGGTGGAACGCCAGGAGGCCCTTTATATGCTGACCTTCTCCTCCTTCATCCACATCTTCGCGATACCGTTCTTCGCCACCCTGTCTGACCGTTTCGGCAGGCGGCGCATCATGCTGATCGGCGCGGCGATCTCCGTCACCCTGGTCTTTCCCATGTTCGCGATGTTCAACTCCGGGAACTGGTGGCTGATCGCGCTGGCCTTCGTGGTCGGCAACCCCATCATCCAAGCCTCCATGTACGGACCGATCGGTGCCTTCCTCGCAGAGAAGTTCGAGCCGGAGGACCGCTACACCGGCGTCTCTCTGACCTTCCAGCTGGCATCAGTCTTCGGCGCCGGCATCGCGCCGCTGACCGCCGCCTGGCTGTACGGCCTGGACAACGACCAGGGCACCAACAACATCGCCTGGTGGTTCATCGGCATGATCATTCTCGGCGCAGTGGCCGTGATCCTCTCCCGCAGCAAATTCCAGTCCCGGCAGAAGGACCCGGCCGCGCCCGTGGAGGTGGTGGCGGCCAAGTAGGGGGGGACCGCCGTCAGCGATACTGTGCCGATCTGCGGGACACGCAGATGCCCTGCCGGGGCAGCCTCAGGTGAAATAGACAGTAATTACAGGGAATCAAGCAACGAACAGAGCAAGGAGCGCCCAATGCCACAGGCTCTCGTGTGCATGTCACACAGCCCATTGCTGGAGTATACGAATCCGCCGGCCGAGGTCAAGGAGGCCGTGGAAGAGGCGTTCGACGCGGCGCGGTCCTTCGTCCGGGACTACGACCCTGATCTGGTCATCAATTTCGGGCCGGACCACTACAACGGGTTCTTCCAAGACCTGATGCCGCCCTTCTGCATCGGCTACCGCGCACACGGAACAGGCGATTACGACTCATTCGACGGCGAGCTCGACGTTCCCACCGAAATCGCCGAGGATCTCTCGCAGTTCCTGGTCGAGCAGGACCTCGACGTGGCCATCTCCAGGAACATGGAGGTGGATCACGGTGCCGTGCAGCCGATGGAGATCCTCTACAACGGCCGCCCCGACGCCAAGCCGATGATTCCGGTGTTCATCAACTCTGTGGCTCGTCCGTTCACGAAGGTCTCCCGAGTCCGCCGGCTTGGACAGGCCATCGGGGAGTACTTCAGCAACTCCGAGCAGAAGGTGCTCTTCGTCGGGTCGGGCGGGCTCTCTCACGACCCTCCGGTGCCCCGGTATCACGAAGCCACCCAGGAGCAGAAGGAGTTTCTGGTCTCGGGCCGCAACCCCACGGCTGAAGCCCGGGCCGCCCGGCAGCAGCGGACGATCGACACCGCAAACGCCTTTGCCGCAGGAGAGGCCGACATCATGGACCTGAACCCAGAGTGGGACAGGAAGTTCCTGGAGGTCTGCCGCTCCGGAGATGTGACGCAGTTCGATCAGTACCGCGCCTCTGACATGGACCAGGTGGCTGGCCACTCCTCGCATGAGGTCCGCACCTGGGTGGCCGCCTACTCCGCGCTGAGCGCAGCAGGTCCCTATGAGCTGAGCTATGAGTTCTACCGTCCCATCAAGGAGTACATCGCCGGTTTCGCGGTCACCACGGCGGTCCCGGTATGAGCCGCCAGCCGGTCACCTCTTCGGCACGCGCGGGTGGTGCCGCATCCCGGGCAGATCGTCTTCACGGCATCGGGGATGCGCTGCTGGAGGCCACTGCCTCCGGTGAACCGATCGCACCGCCGCGCCAGCTGCTGGAGGCGATGGACCTTGATGACGCGTACCGGGTACAGACTCACCAGCTGACTCGTCATCTCGGCGATGGGCGTCAGCTGGCCGGCCGCAAGATCGGACTGACGTCCTTGGCCATGCAGGCCCAACTCGGAGTCGACTCCCCAGACTTCGGTTTCTTCTTCAAGGACATGGTCTTCACCGCCGGTGACCGGATCCCCACCTCATCATTCATCAGCCCGCGCGTTGAGCCGGAGCTGGGCTTGATGCTCGGCCACACGCTGAGGGGACCCGGAGTGACTCTCGAACAGGCGCGTGGGGCCGTCGACACCGTTCTTCCCGCACTGGAGATCATCGACTCCCGGGTCCGAGACTGGGATATCACGTTGGTCGACACCGTGGCAGACAACGCCTCATGCGGTGCCATCGTCCTGTCAGAGACTCCCGTCGATACCCCGTTGGAGGCTCTGGCAGAGATCCCCTGCGCTCTGCGCATAGATGATGCGATCGTCGAAGAGGGCCGCGGCACAGCCGTCATGGGCGATCCCATCGAACCCCTGGTCTGGCTGGCCAATGTCCTCGGCGAGCGCGGGGAGTCCATCGCGGCCGGTCACGTGGTGCTGACCGGTTCCTTCACCAAAGCCGTGCCCGTGGTCGCCGGCCAGACCGTCACAGCGGACTTCGGCCGCTACGGCTCACTGACCATCGACTTCACCTGATACCGCCCCGGCACCGGGCAACGACAGCGACTCAAGAGGATGTACTATGCAGAAGAAGACGGCCGCCATCGTCGGCTCCGGCAATATCGGAACTGATCTGATGTTCAAGCTGATGCGCCGCTCCGCGCGGGTGGAGCCGAAGTACATGATCGGGATCGATCCCGAGTCAGACGGGCTCCAACGCGCAGCCCGGCTGGGCCTGACCACTTCTGCCGGAGGCGTCGACTGGCTGCTTGCCCAGCCCGAGAAGCCAGACTTCGTCTTCGAATGCACCTCCGCAAAAGCACATGCCGCCAATGCCCCCCGTTATGAGGCGGCCGGGATCCGGGCCATCGACCTCACCCCAGCGGCTGTAGGACCGTATCTGGCTCCGGTGGTGAACATCGACTCGCTCAGCGACGTCCCCAACGTCAACATGATCACCTGCGCGGGTCAGGCCACCACTCCCATCGTTGCCGCCGTCTCCAGTGTTGTCCCGGTGCCCTATGCCGAGATCGTGGCATCGATCGCCTCGAAGTCCGCCGGCCCGGGAACCCGCGCCAATGTGGATGAGTTCACCGACACCACGGCACGCTCACTGGAACAGCTTGGCGGAGCAGACCGCGGCAAGGCCATCATCATCATCAACCCGGTCGAACCTCCCATGATCATGCGCAACACCATCTACTGCATGATTCCCCCGGAGGCCGCAGAGCAGGGTCCGGCCCAGGACTCGATCGCCTCCGCCATCGCCAGCGCCGTCAGCAGGATCCAGGACTATGTGCCCGGCTACGAACTCAGAGTGGCGCCGCAATTCGAGGCTGCCCGGCCAGATTGGGGCGGTCAGGGCCGGGTCGGGGTCTGGGTCCAGGTCAAGGGAGCTGCGGACTACCTGCCGGAGTACGCCGGAAATCTTGACATCATCACCGCCGCAGCAACCCGTACGGCGGACCTGCTAGCCGAGAAGATGGACTCCGCTGTGCTGACAGCGGCGACTGGAAACTGAGGATCACCTGTGAGCGCACCGATTGATACCGCCTTCGACATCCGCCTGACTGATACCACCCTTCGCGACGGTTCTCATGCCATGCGTCACCAATTCACCGAGGACCATGTGCGCGGCGTGGTGCGCGCCCTCGACGACTCTCGGGTGGAGGTGATCGAGGTCACCCATGGTGACGGTCTCGGCGGATCGTCGTTCAACTACGGATTCTCCCTGACGCCCGAGCTCGACCTGATCCGCGCGGCGGTGGATGAGGCCAAGCAGTCGAAGATCGCCGTGCTGATGCTGCCCGGCCTGGCCACCATCCATGACCTCGACCAGGCTCGTGATGCCGGAGCGCGGGTGGCTCGCATCGCCACCCACTGCACCGAGGCCGACATCTCCATCCAGCACTTCGAGCACGCCCGGAAGATCGGCATGGAGACCGTGGGGTTCCTGATGCTCTCCCACCGCGCCACACCTGAGGAGCTCGCAGCTCAGGGGCGGATCATGGCCGATGCAGGATGCGAATGCGTCTACGTGGTGGACTCTGCCGGGGCGCTGATCCTCGATGGCGTCTCAGAGCGGGTCTCCGCCCTGGTGCAGGAGCTGGGCGATGATGCGCAGGTCGGCTTCCACGGCCACCAGAACCTCAGCTTCGGGGTGGCGAACTCAGTCTTCGCCGTCAGGGCCGGGGCCACACAGATAGACGGCACCCTGGTGGCCCTGGGAGCCGGGGCCGGCAATGCCCCCACCGAAGTGCTGGCGGCGGCGTTCGACCGCCTGGATGTGAAGACCGGGGTGGATATTCAAGGACTCATGTCAGCCGCAGAGGATGTCGTCAAACCCTTTATCACCCGGATGCCGGTGATGGACCGTGCGTCCATCATGCAGGGCTACGCCGGTGTCTACTCCTCCTTCCTGATCCACGCTGAGCATGCTGCGGAGCGCTACGGGGTGCCGGCCTACCGCATCCTCGAAGAGGTCGGCCGGGCCGGATACGTGGGAGGACAGGAGGACATGATCGTCGACGTCGCTGTCCAGCTCGCAGAGCGAGGCGTGACCGCCTGATCCTGCGGCCGCCGTGCAGTGCGGCCCCTGGGGCAGAGTCTGCTCAGGAGGCTACCTGCACCACGATCTTTCCGCTCACGGTGCCATCGATCATGCTCGCGAAGCCTTCATGGATGTCCTCCAGCGCGATGACCCGGTCGATGCGGGGGCGCAGTTGTTGGGCCTGGACCAAACGGGACATGGCCTCAGTCTCGGCTCTGGTCGAGCCTGTTGAACCGAGGATGCGAAGCTGCTGGAAGAAGATTCGTCCCAGCTCGGCATCGGGCTCGGTGCCGGTGGTCGCGCCGGCGACGACGATGCACCCGCCGGGCCGCAGACAGCGCAGTGAATGTGACCACGTGGCCTCGCCCACTGTTTCGATCACTGCGTCTACTCGGTGCGGCAGTCGGCTGCCGGCGGGAAAGGCTTCATGCGCACCAAGCCGGCGTGCCAGTTCTTGTTTTTCCGCCGTCCGGCTGGTGGCGTAGACGGTGACCCCTGCTGCCCGCGCCATCGTGATGGCTGCCGAGGTCACCCCACCACCTGCGCCCTGTACCAGTACGCTGTCGCCTGGGCGCAGCCGGGCTTGGGTGAACAGCATGCGGTAGGCGGTGCCCCATGCCACGGGCAGGCATGCCGCTTCTTCGAAGGACAGGTGTGCCGGCTTGTCCACCACACACCGCCGGGGAACAGCGATACGTTCGGCGAATCCACCGTGGTGCTTCTCTGACAGCAGTGATCGTCCCGGGTCCAGCGTCTCGTCACCTTGGCCCCCGTCGGGGTCTGCGATGACGGGGTGGACGATGACTTCTCGCCCCTCCTCGGTCACTCCGGCGACGTCGCAGCCGAGGATCATCGGAATGTTCTCAGGGCGGTGACCGACTCCGCGAAGTGTCCAGACATCATGCATGTTCAGAGAAGAGGCCTTCACCGAGACAGTTGTCCAGCCCGCCGGCGGCTCCGGCTCCGGCATGTCTTTGAGCCGCAGGCCGGAGAGCGGATCCTCCGGGTTCTGTGAGACGGCAACTGCTGCGCGCATACGATCCTCTTTTCGAATGGTGGGGGTATGACCATCTCATCACTGAGAGGCCGGGTCCTCACCGTATGCGTGCCGCACAGTGGAAAGTTGATGTGCCGCCGATCACATGCGTCCGTAGTCTGCTGTTCTGACATTCATCAGCGACGAAAGGGGAGTGCACCGTATGGGCTGGGTACAGGGAGAGATGACCGTTGAGGAGCTCAATCTGAAGTCACAGGGGTGTCTGAACGAGAATCTCGGCATCGAGATCACTGAGCTCACTGAGACCTCGATCAAGGGGCGCATGCCTGTCGATGGGCGCACCACCCAACCGGCAGGAATGCTGCACGGAGGGGCCTCTGTCGCCTTTGCTGAGACATTGGCCTCATGGGGTGCCCATTGCGCCATCGATCGCAGCGCCCAGCACGCGGTGGGCCTGGAGATCAACGCGAATCATGTCAGGCCTGTGTCCTCCGGGAAATGGGTCTACGGGGAGGGCACTCCCCTGACCAGAGGCCGCACCACACACGTATGGGATATCCGCATCACTGACGAGAACGGCAGACCAGTATGCATCAGTCGGTGCACGATGGCGGTGATCGCTGTGGCCAGCCAGTACGTGCGAGCCGATCAGCGCTCAACGCCGCCCTCTGCCTGAGAACTGCCCTTCGACGGCAGGGCTGAAGACAGAGCCGGCTCAGGCAGAGTCAGTCAGTGGGCACGATGTCAATGTTCCGCGACTGCTCCAACACCCACTGAGGCTCGGCGGTCATCAGGGACACCGAACGGTCTGGGAGGTCGACGTCGACCACATACCGGTAGCCGGCCTGTTCGGCTTGAGCGATCTGCTCGACGTCCTCCTCCGGGCAGGCGATCACCAGCCGCCGGCAGTGGGTCGCGTGTGCGAAGAGATGCTCCGACACGAGCTGAATCGCCTCAGCGGCAGCGTCATCGGATACCTCCAGCAGCCGGTCTTGAGTGCCGACGGGATAGGTCACCTCATATGCTGTCGAGACCACACGAGAGACTCTGATCCGGCCGGCAGCAGTGCCTCCGTGCCAGACCTGGTACACCGTGTCGACCGCGGAATCGTCGTCCTTGCTCAGTGTCCAGGCCTCCGGCAGGGGGGCGGGCCATTGCAGCAGGTCGACTTCGTCCGTGTGGTGGTGCTCATGCGCCGACATTGTCATGCTCCCTCTGCTTCGTCAGGTTCCGCACCGCGTTCTTGTCCAGTTTCCCGGCACCATTGCGTGGGAGTTCCTCGGAGAGCACCAATTTCCGAGGGAGCTTGTAGCGGGCCAGTCGCTCTGCGGCGAATTCCTGAAGCTCTTCCAGAGTGGGACTGACCCCGGCTTCGCAGGAAAGGACCGCGACGACGCATTCGCCCCATGTGGGGTCGGGTACGCCGACGACCGCGACGTCGAGAGCACCGGGAAATTCGACGAGCACACGCTCGATCTCCGCGGGATAGACGTTCTCCCCGCCGGTGATGATCATGTCCTTGAGCCGGTCGACGATGTAGTAGTAGCCGTCGGAGTCGACGTAGCCGATGTCTCCGGTGTGGAACCAGCCCTCGGTGAAGGACTGCTCCGTATTCTGCTCGTCGTTCCAGTAGCCGGGGGTCACATTCGGTCCCTTGACCCAGAACTCCCCGGTTGCCCCGGGTTCGATGATCTCCTCTGAGGTGAGCGGATCGGTCAGCCGGATCTGTGTATAGGGCATCGGCACACCGCAGGAGCCTGGTTTGATATGTGTGAGTTCGGCAGGCAGGTAGGTGGCGAAGGGGGAGGTTTCGGTCAAACCCCAGGCCTGCTGCACATCGATCCCCTTGGTCGCGTAGATCTTCAGCAGCACTGGAGGGACGGGCGCACCTGCACAGATCAGCGCGCGCAGGCTGGAGATGTCGTGCTTGTCGAATTCCTCAGTCTTATGCATCGCTGAGAGCATCGCCGCGACCATGAAGGCCTGATTCACGCTGTACTTCTCAATATCGCGCATGACCTGCCGGGGGTCGAAGGTCCGGTGGATCACGGTGCGCCCGCCGCGCAGGATGTTTCGGATGGTCAGGGCATTGAGCCCACCGATGTGGAAGAGCGGGGCCACCGCCAGATTGGTGTCGCCACGCCTGGTATCGACCATCGAGTCAACGTTGATGGAGTTCCACCACACATTGCCGAAGGTCAGCTGGACTCCCTTCGGGAGTCCGGTGGTGCCGGAGGTGAACATCAGCATGGCCAGATCCTCGTTGCCGCCAGGCTCCACCAGAGGCTGGTCGGAGTCGTCAATCTCGCGCAGCTGCGCACTCAGGGCGGTGGCGTACGGGGGCACCGAGCCCTGCAGAGGCGTCAGGTCGTCATTGTCGACCACAAGGACGGTGCTGCCCTTGAGGCCGCCGAGTCCTGCGATGGCCTCGATCACTTCCAGGTGTCCCGGTTCCACGATGAGCACCTCCGGCTCCGCGCGTTCCAGCAAACCTGCGATCTCTCGCGGAGCCAGCCGGAAGTTCAGCGGCAAGTAGACCGCGCCGAGCCACCATGAGGCAAACATCGCCTGCAGGAAAATGGGGCTGTTCAGTCCGAGGTAGGCCACGCGGTCGCCCTTGGCCAGGTCCAATCTCTGCAGCACCCGCGCAAGCTGTTGGGTCTCGGTGACAAAGTCCTGATAGGTCCAGACTCTGTCCCCATAGACGAGAACGTCATCAGAAGGGAAGTATCGCTGCTGCCTGAGCAGTTGAGCTGTCGGATTGATGTCTACAGTGCTCATAACTCGTCGCCTCCTGCGGCTTTGTCGCCGAATCCGCGCACTCCGATGCCTCCGTCTGCCTGGATGATCTGACCGGTCACGTTGCCGGAGTTCTCACCGGAGGCAAGCAGTACGTAGGAACCGGTGAAGTCCCGCGGGTCCACCGAGGCATCGTGCAGCGGAATCAATGGATTGTCGCCAGTGAGCTCTGACTTCTCGAAGGAGGCAGACAGCGAACGGTCCTTCAGCCCGATCGACTCCGGGCCGCGCAGGTCGGTGTTCATCGCCCCAACCGCCACACCGTTGACCCGTACTTTGGGGGCCAGTTCATAGGCGAACTGGCTCACCAGGCCCCGGCAGGCGAATTTGCTGGCCGTGTAGATCGACCCACCGCCGGCAGTGTAGAAGGAGGCATTCGACAGTGTCATCACTATGCATCCTCGCCGGGCGACCAGTTCACGCCATGTCGCCTCCACCGTGAGCAGGTATCCCTTGACGTTGATGGCGAACAGTTCGTCAAAGGTCTTCCCCAGCTCGTCGCCGCCAAGACGCGCGACGGAGCGGTTGTAGTCCCAGATCCCGGCATTCGGCACCACGACGTCGAGCCCTCCGAAGACGCTGAGGGTCTCTGCCACCGCCCGGTGGAGATCCTCCGAGGACCGGACGTCGCCGGCGACGGCGGCCCACCTCTCGGGTGCAGGACTATCGGCGATCACCGCATCCAGCTTCTGTTTTTCACGGCCGAATATGACGACATTGGCGCCCTCAGCGACGTATCGCTCCGCCACGGCACGGCCGATGCCAGAGCCTCCGCCGGTGATCAGCGCGGTTCTGCCTCCAAGCCAGCCATGGGTCTGTGTCTGCGTCATCGGATCAGTCTCTTCCTGGGTGCTTGCGGTTCATCAGGACTGTCAGGGTTCAGAAGAAGGTGCTCAGGTTCTTGGCCTGCAGCACATTGGCGTCGAACAGGATCTCCCGGCGCGATATGCGGAAGCCTCCATCATCTGTGATGCGCACCTGATCGGTGCGGCCGCCGGAGTAGAGATCGGTCTCGGTCTGCAGCCGGTTCCGGTAGACCAGAAAGGCCGAGCGAACCAACAGCTCGTTCTGGGACTTCCACCGCGCGGTGATGTTGCTGATCAGGTGACGGGTCCGGGAAGGCGGGTCCTCCGCCCACGCCATTCCTGAGTCATAGCGGCGGATTCGCCACGCCAGAGAGTCGCGGGTTTCGTCGAAGTAGGCGGCCTCGCCCTCGGCCCCGATGGACAGGGCGGCCTGCCTGCGGAGTCTGTTGGTCCTCAGCGGTGCCCAGTAGAAAAGGTCGTCGTCGAAGATGTCCAACCAATCGGCGTACCGGCCGTCATCGAGTAGTTCGGCCTCGAGGAAGTAGAACTGCTGCACGCGATAGGCCAGTTCAGCGTCGACGAGTTCGCCGGACTGCTCGAAGCTGGTGTCCACGGCCTCTGCAGATCCTGCAGCATCAGCCGGTGCGGTGTTGTTGGGGGGTGCCATAGACGAGCCTTTCTCCTGGACTGGCCTCAGCCGCGCTGCCTGGCCAGCTTCTTCAGCGGAACTTCTGGGTCCTCGAGCTGTTCGACGGTCATGGGGATGCGGCGGTCGATGATGCGGCGGGCGGCACGGACGCTGTATGAATCGTCGATCACCGCACAGCCCAGCAGCAGGCCCTCTTCGGAGACTCGGAGGGCAACGCTCGGCTTTCCCTCCACCTGACGAAGGACGGTCTTGCCTTCGGCGGACATGGATCCGACGCCTTCGACGTGAACGCCGTAACGGTCAGACCAGAACCATGGAGCACCATGCTGTGGTGCCTCCACCTCCTGGATCACGGAGGCAACGGTCATGCCGGTGTTCATGGCATGCTCCCAATGCTCGGCCCGCCGCTGATATGTCCCGTCCTCATTGCGGGTCCGGGAACAGTCTCCGATCGCGAAGACACGCCGATGACTGGTGCGTTGGGCGTGGTCCACCAGGATTCCGTTGTCCACCAGCAAACCGGCCCGTTCGGCGAGGCCGGTTTCGGGGATGATCCCGATGCCGACCAGGACCACGTCGGCTTCAATGCTCTGCCCGTCCTGCAGTCGAATGCGGTGGACCGATCCCTCAGCCTCGATCTGCGCGGAAACGCCTGTCACCGCCCGGACCCCGTGCTTGGCGTGCATGTCATGGAGGTGTCGCGCGATCTCGGGTCCGACGGCCGGTTCCAGGGGCGGGTCCAGCGGGTCGATGAGAGTGACCTCGGCGCCGAGGGACTTCAACGAGGACGCGACTTCAGCGCCGATGAGTCCTGCACCGATAATGGCTACCCGGGTTCCCGCCTCGATTCGGCTGCGCAGAATGTCGGCGTCTTCCCGGGTGCGCAGGGTGAGCACACTGTCAAGATCACCTCCGGGCACCGGAAGTCTCCGCGCCGCCCCGCCTGTGGCGAGAACAATGGCATCTGCTGTGCGCTGCTCACCGGAGTCGGTGGTGACGGTCCCGGATTCTGGATCCAGATCGGTCACCTCGGCAACCAGAACCTCGACGGCGTTGTCCTGATACCAGGACTCCGGGGCGAGCAGAATCTTCTCCTGGTCGTAGGTTCCCAGCAGGTACTGCTTACTCAGCGGTGGCCGGTCATAGGGCAGCCCCTGCGGGTCGATGATGGTCAGTTCGCCGGCGAACCCTCTGGTACGCAGCTCCCGTGCTGCGGTGAAACCCGCGAGGCCGCCTCCGATGATGATGACTCTCTGCGCTGGCATCTTCTCTCCTGGTGTCTGTCTCTGCTGAGGCTGTTCAGTGCCGGTTCAGCCTGCTGCGCCCATGCCGGGATAGAGCAGCACCTGGTCATCGACGACTTCGACCTTGTGCGTACGGGCGGCGATAGTTGCCGGCATGCACAGCGCCTCACCGGAGAGCAGGCAGAATTTTGCCGAGTGAACCGGGCATTCGACCTCGGTTCCCTCAACCCAGCCGTCACCCAGTGAAGCGGTTTCATGGGTGCAGTTGTCATCGAGGGCGTAGAAGTTTCCGTCCTCTGCGTGGAAGACCGCGATGGCCTCCCCGGTTCCGGTCTGCTCGGCCTCGACGACCTGGGCTTCGCCCTCCTCAATGTCATCGATGCTGCCGACGGTGATCGGTTCACTCATGGTGGTTCCTCTTCTCAGGTGCTTGCGCGGCCGCGGGGTAGCGAATCACTGGTCGGACTCGGCCTGGTCCTCAGCAGTCTTGTGCTGAGTCTCGTGCCAGGCCGGGGTGTTCATCTGGGTGGCCCAATGGCGGTAGAAGGACCGTCCAGCGGCGTCGGAGTACAGCTCAGAGGTGGTGCCGGGGTAGACCCCGTCCTCACGTTCGCTGCCGACACCCATCTGGAAGTTCAACGGGACGGAGTTGGTGACGAATCCGTGGGAGATCGCCTGCACCTCGGACCAGTTCTCACCGTCATCGGCTTCGAAGATGCCGGAGGGCCCGAAGGTCCTGAGGTTGTAGAGCCGCTGGGCGTCCTTGACCTCCTGAGGCATGGACTTATCCACCAGAATCCATGCCCAGACCTCCATCTTGTCCGGACCCTTCGGGTGCCAGACACGGATGGACCCGTTGACAGGAAGGTAGGAGAAGCTTGGAAAGACTGTCGCGTGCCCGGTGGTCAGCGGGCCCTCGACCCGCTCATCGCCAAGACGTTCCCGCAGCGCATCGTAGTCGTAGTATTCGTGCACCGGCGCGGCATCGAAGCGGGACTTCGGGTGGGTGGGGAAGCCTGCGCCATGGCCCTTGGGGCTGAGGTACTGGCGGCCAGGGGTGGCCACGACCTCTGGTTTGGGCCCCTTGCCGGTGGGGGAGAGAACCATCAGGGCCGAGGCATGGGACATATTGACGTGGTACCAGTCGGTGGCGAACTGCTCGGCAGCGAGCTTCCAGTTCCCCTCCAGCTGCCATTTCATCACTCCGCCGACCACCTCGGTGCCTTCTGGATCACGGTCCAGCATGGCGTCCATGTAGTAGCGCATATCCCCCAAGGTCTCCTCCAGGGGTTCGGCGTCCGGGTCCCAGCTGCCGAAGATCAGGCCTTTGTAGACCGCCAGGCTGGGAACCTCGATCAGTCCCCAGTTCTCCTTCTGGAAATCCTCTGGATAGGCGTCCTGATTCGGGACCGACTGCAGTGCGCCGGCTAGGTCGAATGACCATCCGTGGTAGGTGCAGGTGAACATCTTGGTGCGCCCTTCATCGGCTCGGCAGAGGCGGACGCCCCGGTGCCGGCAGGAGTTCAGATAGGCGCGGATGTTTTTCTGTTTGTCCATGGCGACCAGGACTGGATCCTCACCCATGAATGTGGTGAAGAAGTCACCGGGCTTCTGGAACTGACTGGTATGGGCCAGAAAGAGCCAGTTGCGGGCGAAGATTCGCCGCATCTCCTGACCGTAGATTTCTTCATTGGTATAGATGGAACGGTCGATCAGCCCTTTGTCCGCATCCACCAGGGTGGAGACATCGATGTTGCGGCTGAGTGGGGGACGGCGCATGGTGCCAATCGCCTGGTTGGCAGGTGAGGTATTCGAGCTGTCGGAGCTCATGTGGACCATTCCTTACTCACGAGGGTGCAGATCTTGTGGCCAAACGGGTCTGGACTTTGACCTACATCACACCTCAGAGTCCTGCAAACCACCGAATTGGTGTTCCAAACCACAAAATGGCACCTTCTGTCAAGGCGCGGCGACAATCTGGTGTCAGCGTGAAAAGTGTTCCGGTCTTCGGCACTGTCAATCTCAGCCCCCGGTGGAGACACCGTAAGGTCTGTGGCGGAGCTTACACTCACCAGCGAACCCTGCGGTGCCTCCGCAGCATCCTGCCGGGGCTGCGCGATCGACGAAGGGACTTTCAGTGGCCGTACCGACAACTCTTGAGGAGTTCACCGACTTCTTCGAGAAGTTCACCGAGAAGCGGGGATTCGACGATATCGCGGCGACCCTGGGGCTGGAGCCCGCAGCGGCTGATGGCGAGACGATCAGCATGACCATGCCGCTGAGCGACCCGATCGCTCAGGCCAATGGCATGTTCTCCGCGGCTGCGCTCTTCGGCGCCGCCGACATCACCGGAACCCTCTTGGCCATGCAGGCCTATGCCGGCTCCGGTCAGTTCCCGCTGGCGGTTCAGTCGAACATCAACTTCATGTCCAACACCACGGCATCGCCCGCCGTCGCCACCGCCAGCATCCTCCGGGGCGGCAGCACCATGGCAGTAGTCTCCGCGTCCGTAGCCGATGCAGAGGGCAAAGCCCTCGTGCATTCAACGTTCACCTATGTCATCAAAGAACGCTCCCTGGGCAGCCAGCGGGGCTGAGCGCAGGTGAGTGTTGCCATGTCAGAGAAGAGCATTGATGCTGAGGTTCTGATTGTCGGAGCCGGTCCCGCCGGGCTCATGCTGGCCAATATGCTTGGCATGTACGGCCGCAGCGTCATCGTCTTGGAAGAACGAGACGAGCTGATCGACTTTCCACGAGGGGTGGGAATCGATGACGAGTCACTGCGGACCATCCAGACCATCGGGCTCACCGAGGAGGTTCTGCCCCATACAACGCCGCAGCACATTATGCGGCTGGTCGACGGCTCTGGCCGGACCATGTTGGTCAATGACCCGAAGACCACGGTCTTCGGCTGGGGACGCAAGCACGGATTCATCCAGCCCGAGGTCGATCGCGTGCTGTGCAAAGGCCTCGACCGGTTCGATACGGTGGACATCCGGTTCGGGCACCGCGTCACAGAGGTCACCGAAGACGCCGATGGTGTGGTCGCCACCGTTGAGACCACAGCAGATGCCGTGGCGGGAAAGCCCTCGACCCGCTCAGTGCGCGGCCAATACCTGGTCGGCTGTGAAGGCGGGCGGTCGGAGACCAGGAAACGCATAGGTGTCGAATTCACCGGTGATTCTCCCCCCACCCGGTGGCTGGTGGTCGATGTGAACAACGATCCTCTGGGCACACCCAATGTCTTTCTCGGTGCGGACCCCCGCCGCCCCTATGTCTCCATCGGCCTGCCGCACGGGGTGAGGCGTTGGGAGTTCATGCTCCACAAGGACGAGGACGCCGAGCAGATGCTGGCCCCGGACACAGTGGCCTCCTTGCTGAGAGACCATGTGCCGGACCCGGAGAACCTCGATGTCATCAGGCATCGGGTGTTCACCCACCACGGCCGGGTCGCCTCGAGTTTCCGCAGAGGCCGGCAGCTGATCGCCGGTGATGCTGCGCACCTGATGCCGGTGTGGATGGGACAGGGGTGGAACTCCTGCCTCCGTGACGCCACGAATCTGGGATGGAAGCTTGCCGCGGTGCTCTCCGGGCAGGCCGGCGATAAGCTGCTGGACACCTACACCAGTGAGCGCCGAGATCACGCCCAGGCCATGGTGGACCTGTCGATGACCTTCGGTTCGGTCATCAAGATCACCAATCCGGTGGCTGCTGCCGCTCGTGATGCCGCAGCCCGAGTCCTCAACTACCTGCCCTCAGTCAAGAGCTACTTCGCAGAGATGCGGTTCAAGCCCATGCCCAGGTACCACCAGGGGGTGCTCGCCGATGCCGCCGATTTCAGCTCGGGGCGGGCCGCGGAGAGTATCCGGCGTTCGCTGATCCCGGTGAAGACCTCACAAGTCCTTGTCTCCCCGGTGGGCACGATGTTTCCACAGCCTGATGTGATGTTCGGCGACCAGCTGCGCAAATTTGACGATGTGCTCGGCACCGACTGGGCAGTGGTGGTGTGGGGCAACGATCCGGCCCAGGTTCTTCCCGAACGCTCGCTCAGACTGCTGCGGCACCTTGAGGCGCGCCTGGTCACCGTC
The DNA here is from genome assembly GCF_003600155.1 of Nesterenkonia muleiensis. GTDB lineage: Bacteria > Actinomycetota > Actinomycetes > Actinomycetales > Micrococcaceae > Nesterenkonia > Nesterenkonia muleiensis. The sequence goes on from NZ_QWLD01000046.1 coordinate 93,207, forward strand.
GTTCCGGAGACCCAACGGCTGTGGTCTCAGCATTCGATGAGCCCCGACACGTTGGTGCTCGGGGACAGCACTGGCTCATTGAAGACCTGGTTCGACGACAGACCGTCTCCGGTGGTCTTCCTGCGTCCTGATCGTTTTGTCGCCGGGGCCAGCCTGATCCAGGAGGCGCCGAAGACCCTCGATGCGATTCTGAAGGCGATGAGCTTCCAGGGCGCCGCCTAGCGGATCGCACCACGGCCTGTCCGCTGCGGGAATACCTTGCTGGCAGCCAACCTGCGCCTCACCCTTGGTCGACTCCATGTGCTCGGAGATAGTCGGCGATCAGTCGGTTGAAGTCTTCGGCACGCTCCACCTGCGACCAATGTCCGCACTGGCTGAAGATATGCGCATCGGCGTGCGGAACCACGTTGAGCAGATCCCAGGTGCGGGACACCGGAATGACTTTGTCCTGGACCCCATGAATCAGCAGCACGGGAATGTCCAGAGCGGCCAGTTTCTCAAAGTCCAGAGGCAGCTCAGTGCGGTCACGGTCCCGGGCTGCGACGACGTCTTTGAGCCGGTCCGAGGCCGTGTCGTTCAGCGCTGAGGCGTGGCGCAGCCTCACCAGCTCATCGGTGACCAGGGACTTGTCCACCACAAAGAGCTCCAAGGTGTCCCGGACGCCTTCTTCGGTGAGCGTCGGATTGGCATGCCCCTTGAGCGCGCCGGTCAGCTTGGCACCGCCGGTGCCCATGGACACGATGCCCAGCAGTCGTTCCGGGTAGTCAATGGCGAATTGAAAGGCCAGCCAGCCTCCCAATGAGTTGCCCACAATCCAGGTCTTCTCGATGCCGAGAGCGTCGAGCACCCGGACCGCGTGACGAACCCACTCCTTGATGCCGTACTCGGTCCCCTCAGCAGTGATGGACTGACCATAGCCGATGGAGTCGATGGCAATGCACCGCCCGGTCTTGGACAGCTCCGACAGATTGAGCCACCAGTTGGCCGCTGCGGTGACTCCTGTGCCGGAGCCGTGGAGGAACAGAACAGGTGTTCCTTCACCGAGCTCGTGGTAGTGGGTCAGCTCGCCGGGCGCGGTCTCGACCCATTGGTCCTCAAGGCCGAAGAACGAATCAGTGGTGTAGTCCGGAACAGTCGTGGTGGACATATGTGGTCTCCTGAGCGATCGGCGGCGAAGGGCACAGCTGTTCTGCTGGCTCTCAATGGTGCCAGGCTAAAAGAGGACGGCGCTGCCGTTCTTGTCACTGTGCCGAAGACTGGAACGGTGCACAAGAGGCAGATCAGAACTGCCGGGGCATCAGGAGCCGCTGATTGATCGCAGCCTCACGCCCGAGTTCGGCCTCATGCGCCCGGCCACTGCGCCGGCGGACCGCCTCAAGGGGCTCCGCCGCAGACCCCTGCCTGCGTGCGGAGGCTTCTGCCCATGCGGCCAGCGCGGCCGATACTGTCAGGGCCGCGCGCTGAAGATGACTCCGCCGCAAGGGTGCGGGGTCTGAGGCCGGAAGCTGCTGAGCTGTTTTGAGGCGCGCTGAACCAAGGGACATATCACTCATGACGCGACTTTCTGTGTGAGGGCGAGCGTTGTGGGACGGTGGCGTCAGCTGGCGCGGTGCACCGCGATATCGCCGCTGACGGTGCGGGCGCGCAGCTCAAGGCGCTGCTCGGCCTCGCCGGGGCCGTCTGCCTCGTCCAGTGCGGAGCTGAGGCCGCCGGAGACGGTGGAGCAGTCCTTGAGCACCGCTGTGCCCAGGGGTATCCCCACGCTGATGTCTCCTGAGGCTGCGGTGGCTGCTACCACTCCGGAGACTGCCCGCTGAACAGTGACATCGCCAGAACCGGTCTTGGAGCTGAACTGCCCGCTGAGCTCCCCCACCTCGATGTCACCGGAGCCTGCCAGTGCCGAAGCGCTGGCGACTCTCCCGAGGCGGATATCACCGGAACCGGTCTTGAGCTCCAGGTGGTGGTCTGCGGCACCGACGCGGAGAGTGCCTGACCCGGCTGTGAGATGGGCTTCACCCAGAGTGCTGGCGGTGATGTCCCCGGAGCCTGCGGTGGCCTCGAGCTTCTGAGCGCGCTCAACGGTGATGGTTCCGGATCCGGCCTTGGCGTAGATCTCGCGGGCTTGCTCCACAGAGATCCGGCCGGACCCGCATTTGGCCAGCACACTGTCCATCCGGCCGACGGCGGTGATGCCGCCGGACCCGGCCTGAGCCCTGATGCTGGAACCCTCCGGAACCTGGACGTCGATGTGATACCGATGGGAGGTGAAGTTTCCGATCTGGATCGGCCCGAACTTCAGTCCGCCGCCTTGGGTTTCGGGGACTTCGATCCGCAGGGTTCCGGCTGAGTGTTCGACGATCACCTCCTGCGGATCCGAGTTGACGTGGACGCCCTTGGCCAGGGCAACCTCCACGGTAATCTGGTCCACCGTGCCGGCGGTGACGCTGAGGGTGCTGGAGCGCAGGTGGGCGTCCAGATGCAGAGGCCCTCCCACGTCAAAGGTGTGGAGAACGGCAGTTTCGTTGGCCCTGGTAGCAGCCATGGAACTCATTCCTGTCAGTGTTGGGATATGGAGGGATCAGCGCGCCCAGCCGGACATCCGCCTGCCGGTGCGCCTGGATGTGGGTGATGGCGGTCCGGCCAGCGCCTGATGCGCTGCCTGGACGAGCCAGGTGTTGGTGGATCTGCCCTCAGCGGCTGAGGCCTTCTCGATCTCGGCCTTCAGCGATTCGGGCAGGCGCAGGGTCAGCCGCGCGGTGTTTCCCTCCTCGCCGGACCCTGGGGGCACCGGTGGAGAGGGCGGCGCAGGCGCCTCTGGCGCCGGTTCGGAGGAGACCTCCGCCTGGTGGACCACCACCGCAGGCTCACCGCCGCGGATATGCACTTCCACCACCGCGCCCTCAAGCTCGGCAGTGATCTCCTCGGCGAGGTCGGAGGCGAACCGGGTCAGCGCCAGACGGGCTTCGGGCTCCAGTGCCTCGCCGATCAGCTCAGCGGTGCGCTGGACTTCTTCGGGAGCCAGGCGGGTGGCCTTCGCGAGCCCCTGCTGCAGGGCTGTGACATATTCGTCGAACTGCATGACATCACTATAGCGCCATAATGATGTCATGTGAAGTCATAGTGGTGTCATAGTGGTGCCGCTGCGTTGAGATCCATCGTGTCGATGAGACGGACAGGACCTACTCGGGCTGCGATCAGGACAAGTCCATCAGGAGCATCATGGCGGACAGCATCCAGCATTCCGCGCGGCGCCTCGCCGCTGCCACGGCACGACGACGCCCCCAGCACCCCCTGCCCGGTCAGCGCCCCCCGGCCAGGAACCAGCTCATGGAGGCTCAGCGGATCGACGACCACCAGGTAGTCCAGTTCAACCCCATCAGCTGCCTCGAGCTGTGTGCGCAGTCCCTCAACATCCAGCGGCTGGCCAGACTCGGCACGGGCTGCCAGGGTGAACAGAGTCTGTGACAGGTGCAGTGCGGCGTCGTAATCCGCTGCAGACAGCCGCAGGTTGCGGCTGGAGAGTGCGAGCCCGTTCTCATCGCGGACCACCGGCACCGAACGGATTCCCACCGGCAAATGCAGGTCAGCAACCATCCGGCGTATCACCGCCAGCTGCTCAGCGTCCTTCTCCCCGAACCAGGCCTCGAATCGCGCAGGCGCAGGGGGTTGGATGATCGTGAACAGCTTGGTGACCACCGTGGCCACGCCGTCGAAATGCCCCGGGCGGGACCGGCCTTCCCACCTGCGGCCGAGCTCGCCGGCGCTGACCCGGACCAGAGGCCCGAACGGATAGTCTGGATAGATCTCCTCAATCTCAGGGGCGAAGACCAGGTCGACCCTGTGCCGAGCCAAGTCCGCGATATCCTGCTCCAGCTGACGGGGATAGTGCTGATAGTCGGCGGCGTCGTCGAACTGCAGCGGATTCACGAAGACGCTGGCCACCAGCACATCGGCGCTGGTCCGAGCTGCCTTCAGCAGCGCCGCGTGCCCTGAGTGCAGCGCTCCCATGGTGGGGACCAGTGCGACCACCGGCTGGGCCAGTCCGGTCTCCGCCACAGCCTGAGCCACTGCGGCGCGGAGCTCGCGGACAGTCTTCAACACATGAGGTGTGCTCACCCGAACAGTGTAGTCTCGCGCTATCGCGCTCAAACCCTCAATCGCCTCGGAAGTATCGCCGCAAGCGGCACATTTCACTCGGCTCAATCGGGTCTCCGGCGGCGGTGGGAGGACCGGGCGGGCGCTGCTACTCGGCGAGCAGGTCGAGGAGTTCGGCAGCCTTGGCCTCAGAGAGGCGGCCCAGCGCCAGCGCCCGCTGCACAGCCGATTGTGCCATGACCGCATAGGCGCTGCGAGCGTCCGCGGGCAGAGCCGAATCCGCCAGCACCCGCAGATGATGCCGGACAGTGCCGGCGTCGCCGCGGGCCACCGGACCGGTCAGCGCCCCGGCGCCGGAGGCCAGCGCATTATCCAGTGAGGCCTGCATCAGCGGGCCCAGCACCCGCGAAGGATCATCGACTCCCAGGCGTTCCAGCACCTCGGCCGACTGCGCGGTGAGGACATTGAGGTGGTTGGAGGCATGCGCCAACGCCGCATGGTAGGCGCCTCGGTGCTCCTCCTCCACCACCACCGGCTCTCCACCCATCTCCACGGCGAGCGCCTGCGCCACCGGAAGAACCTCCTGGTCAGCGGTCACTGCGAAGGAGCAGGCGTTGATCCGCTGAAGATCCAGGCTCATCCCGGTGAAGGTCATGGCCGGATGTATTGCCACACCGATCGCACCGGCCCGTTCAGCAGGGTCCAGCACCGAGGTGCCGTAACGCCCGGAGGTATGCATCACCAATTGGCCGGGCTGGAAGTGCCCGGCTTCCGCGGTGCCGGCGACCACCTCGGAGAGTGCGTCATCCGGCACCGCCAGCAGCACCAGCTCCGCACGCCGGAGGATCTCCGGAATCTGGAGCACAGGCACTCCGGGAAGCAGGCTTTCGGCACGGTCCTGGGAGCCTGCGGAGACCGCATGCACCCCGACCACCTGATGTCCGGCGCTGCGCAGCGCCGCGCCCAGCACCGCCCCGACTTTTCCTGCTGAGATGACGCCCACCCCGAGCCGACCATCCCGCGCCGAGGGAGGGAGCTCGGCGGCGTAGGGATCAATCGGCTGGTTCACGAACCGTGGCCTCTCCGACCATCTTCTCGAACTCGCGCAGCTCCTCCGGCATCATCCACTGATTGCGGTCGGTCATCCTGCGTGCCACTGCGGCGTAGCCGGACTCCTGCTCGAACAGGCCGGTGATCTGCTCCAGGTCCTGATTCTTGGCCCGCACGGTGATGGGCCCGGCCGGTATGTGGATGTTCAGCGTGGCGGTCCTGGCAGACCGAGCAACTGGCCCTTGATGCAGCGCAGCGGACTGAATTCGCTCATGCGGGACCATGATCAGTTTGCGGTTGAGCCGCCCGTCGCGGATCATCAGCGCACTGGGGGTGGCGAAGAACCCGCGGCGGCGGCGCACCAAAGGGTCGAAGGCTTTGGCCCGGGCCGGGACTTCGCTGAATCCGAGTTGGGTCCCCCGGCCGCGAAGGCCCTCGGTGAACATCTGCTCGGGATTGTCGATCCTCAGGTCTGGGAACATCTCAGCGGCCAGTCGCATGACATCCTCGACCTTCCCCACCGGCAGCAGCGTGGAGCGCGAATCCAGACCGTAACCGGCCACGGTGACGACCACCTTGTACCAGCCGAAGGGCCGCCACAGCAGCCCCTGCTGAATCTGGATGGCCTGCACTCGCCCCGGCGGCACAGTCTGCGTATTGGTGGTGGTCAGCCCGTATTTCAGCCGCAGACCCGCACTGGTCATGGTGGCCGTAAAGTTCCACCCGCCCGAAAGCTGTCCCCAGTAGGCGACGATGCCGCCGATGATCAGGGGGATGAAGAAGGGAAGTTCGATATTCCATACCGCCTCGGCCAACGACCTGTCGGTGAAAAACGCAACTCCGAGGGCAATGCCGCCAGTCACGACCAATAGTGCCAGGGCCAGCAGAATAACCAGAATGGACACCATCCCCGCCAGCATGGAACCGATGAGCCGGCCGATAGGGACCCGGGCGATCACACGATCCGCCACATCTTCCTGCGCCGGCACGCCGGCAGGTACGACGATTCCCCCGGAAGCCTCCGCACCGATCGCTTCGCCCGCATACACCCCGGGGGTGCTAACCGAGGCGGTCTGCGGCGAGGTGCCAGGGGCGGCGTCGTACTGTTGAGTGCCCTCGGGATGGTGCGGCTGCTCCGGCGAGCGACCGGCCGCGCGGTTCATGATGTCACTGCGCAGCTGCTCGGCCTCATGCTTGCGAAGAAAGGCCAGGGTAGCTGCGGTGCCGTCGCCCTCAGCCACCTCGAACCGCAGCTCGGCCAGTTTGGCGAACCGGGCCAGCAGCGGCTGCCTGAGATCGACTGCCTGGACGCGGTCGATACGGGCCTGCCGGTGCTGGCGGAAGAGGATTCCGGACTTCACCATCACATGCTCGTCTGTCACCTGATAGCGGGTGAACCACCAAGAGAGGGTGAAGCCCACAAAGATGAGCACGGCCAGTCCCAGGAAAACTCCGCCGCCGATGAGGTAAGGGGTGGGGTTGGCCTGAAGGTTCTCCACCAGTTCACCGGAGCGCCAGGCGTTCCAGAGATCAGACCAGAACTCCCAGTTGTAGGTGAAGAAGGCTGCAGGAATAGCCACAATGGTCACCCAACCGCGCACCAAGGGGCTCAGCGGGTGAACTTTGGTCCAGGACTCGTCGAACCACGCCTCGCCGGTGCTCGGCTGATCAGCGCCGCCGGCCGCCTGGTGCGGTCCAAGAGCGTGCCCGGAGGCAGTCTCCGAGGAAGGAGAGCGCACATGCGCTTCATCACCCGGCTCCATCGGGCTGTGGGAACGCTCAGTCATCACAGACCTGCCAGACGCGCCTGCCCACGGGCGGAGAGCTCATCGCGCAGCCGAGCGCCCTCCGAGCGGACCGCCCCGGGGATCGACGCGTCAGTGGCTGCCGAAGCAGTCTTCAGCTGGACCGTGCAGAGCCCGAACTTCCGCATCAGCGGACCGGCCTCGATATCGACGTACTGCAGCCGCCCGTACGGCACGGCCACCACCTGCTGCCAGAGCAGCCCTTTACGGATGAGCAGGTCATCGCTGCGCTCGTGGTACCCGATGGCACGCACTCGCCGGGGGATCAGGACGATGTCCGCCACGGCCCAGACCAGCGCGCCGGTGATGACCAGAATCTGCAGCCAAAGTGGGAACTCCATCCAGACCCCGGTCCAGCTCAGCACCAGCGGCACGCCGATCACCGCGAAGGTGACCAGCCAACCGAGGATCCCGGTGATGAGTTTGACGCTGATGTACTTCTCATCTACCCGCGTCCATTCAACCCCTGCCGGGTCAATGGCCTCAGAGTGCAGCATGCGGCTCCGTTCCGTCGTCGTCGAATCGTGTCTCGCCCAGCCCGTCACCACGGTCTGGCGGAATCCTGCAGAGCGTCTCCACCACAAAGCCGATGATGACCCAGAGCAGACCTCCGATCACCACCACCAGTGCCGCAGTGACATTGGGGGTACCGACCCCTGCCGCCGGAGCGAGGTCGATCAGCACACCAGCATGCCACCCGGTGATCAGCGCACCCGCGTAGGCGCAGGCCTGACCAGCGGCGACCACCCGGACCGCCTGCAGGGGATGCAGCCTCCGGGCGGGGCGGGACCCACCGGTGCTCTCCTGGCGCCGGGTCCGGTCAGCAGCGTCTTCGATCCGCCGCTGGTCCCGCCAGACCACCAGGCCCAATCCCAGCACAATAAGACCCACCGCGGCCAATGTGATCACCGAGGACAGCGGCAGCACCGGAGAGGTGTAGCCCAGAGCGGCCATCACTACTGTACCGAGATATCCGGCAAGGGCAGCACCGGAAACGATGATCAGCAGCCACAGCGGACGCATCTGTGTCACTGATCAAGCCTCACCACGTCGTCGTAGTCCTGAGCCTCCCGTGCCAGTTCCCGCACCGGGCGCCCGCCCAGCAGCGCCACCGGGTCCATCCAGCTCCAGGGCAGCAACACGAAGGCACGGTCTGCGGCCGAGGGGTGCGGCACCTGCAGCCGCGGGGAGTCGATAGTGGCCGAGGCATAGGTCACGATGTCCACGTCCAGGGTCCGCGGACCGTTGCGCTGGGACCGGACGCGTTTGTGGTCAACCTCGATCTGCTGCGCGAGGTCCAGCAGCTCATGCGGCGAAAGCCTGGTCTCGATCTCCACCACCTGGTTGAGGTAGTCACGCTGATCAACCGGCCCGCCCACCGGCTTGGTCCGCGCCAGCGGGGAGGCATTGACTACGACGACGCCCTCAGCCGCCTCCAGTGCCTGGACAGCTGAGGCCAGCGCAGACCTGGAATCCCCCAAATTTGAGCCCAGGGCCAGCACACTGCGGACCGGGAATGCGGCGGAGAGATCAGGATCACGGTAGTGGTCTGCGGCCGCGTCGTCGTGCCCCAGCTCAGCCAAAGAGGTGCGGCCGTAATAGCCCAGGCTCGCGGTGGGGGTGGAGACGGTGACCTCATGCTCAGCACCGGGCGGCGAGGCCGCTGAGACCGCTGAGGCGGGGTCATCGTCGACCAGTTCACCGTCATAGACTCCGGAGACCTCCGGGCGCGGCTGCGGCAGCCCAGCCCTTCCGGTCACCTCAGCACTGCCGGTGACCTCGGCACGGCTGCGGTGGACGGTCACCGAGACATCCTCGAAGGTCTGCGCGAGAGGGGCCTGGGGTTTGTGCACCGTCACCGCAGCGGCCTCGATGCGGGAGTCGGATCTGATGATGGCCTGGACAAGGGTGACGGCCAGAGTTTCGATGAGGTGGAAACTGCGGCTGGTCACGATGCTCTCGATGAGGTCTGCGACATCGGCGTAGGAGACAGTGTGGGCCAGGCTGTCACTGTCACCAGCAGCGTTGAGGTCCAGGCGCAGCTCGGCGTCGACTGCCAGCGGCTGGTCAACGGCCTTCTCCTGGTCAAGCACACCGATGCGCGCCGAGAGCTGCAGTCCGCTCAGCCGAATCACGTCGTAGCCCATGTCTCCAGGCTACGCCACTGTGCTGGTGTCGCGCCTACGGCGCTCCAACCCTCAATCGCCTCGGGAATGCCTGCGCAAGCGCAGCATCCCGCTCAGCTCAATCGGGCTCCCGGCGGCGGGGAAACCCCGCCTGCCTCTCGGCGAGCTTGCGCTCGCCATCACGCCTGAAGTCGGCCCGGCCGCTTCACTTGGGCCTCACCCATCACCCTCAATCGGGCTCCCGGCGGCGGGGAAAACCCCGCGCGCCTCTCAGCTGCCTCAGACCAGGCGGGTCACCGTATGCGAGGAGCTGATGACCTCTGGGTCGTGGCTAGCCACCAGAACTGCCGCACCTGATCTGGCAGCGGTGTGCATGGCGTCGATGACGGTATTAGCGGTGGTGCGGTCCAGACTGGCGGTCGGCTCATCCAGAGCGATCGCCGTGGGCTGCAGCAGCAGACCCCGGACAATGGCCAAGCGCTGCCGCTCACCCCCCGAAAGGCTGCGGGCCTTCTGACGCCGGGCCGAGGCAAGTCCGAAGAGCTCCAGCAGCTCATTGGCCCGCTCTGTGATCTCCTTGGTGATGCCTTGGGGCATGGCGGGGATGAGCACATTGTCCAGCACAGTCAGCTCTTCGATCACCGTGGCTCCCTGGTCCACATAGCCCATATGCTTGCGCCGCGCTTCAGCCAGCCGTTTGTGGTTGAGACCCGCAATGGGCTTCTCCGCCCAGGTGACCGAACCCGCCGTGGGCGCCTGTGTGGCAGTGGCCACCCGCAGCAGAGAGGTCTTTCCCGAGCCGGAACGGCCAGCCAGGCAGTGCACCCTGCCCTGGGGAATGGTGAGGCTGAAGTCCTTCACGATCACCCGCTCTGCTCCGTCAGCCTCGGTGTACCTGATGGTCACCTCATGCAGTTCCACAGCGGGCGGCCCGGTCGGAGCCTCTACCGTGGAGGAATCCGATGGGGCGTGACGTCCGCGGCGCTTGAGGAGTCCTTTCATGCCTGTCTACCCTACACAGTGGAGACTTCGCAGAGGGCTTCACCCGCCCCTGACTCAGGCTTCCAGGGCCAACCAGTTCTCACGGGTGAGATCAGCGCACAGGTCGGCGTCGCCCTGAGCTGCCGCATCGATGATCTGCTCATGATGTGCCACAGACGCGCGGGCCCGGGCAGAATCAAAGTGCAGATACTCTGCACGCCGGAGCACAGGCATCACCTGCTCCAACTGCGCGGTGAGCGTGGAGTTTCCACTCACATGGGCGAAAACCTCGTGGAAGGCGTCATCGGCTTCCACGCACTGCTCAGGGTCTTGGACATCGAGTCCTTGACGGAGGCTATCGTTGGCTGCCCTGAGCCGCTGCAGATCCGCGGGCTCCAACCGGGGCGCGGCCAACCGAGATGCCAGGGCATGCAACTCCGCGGCAACCACGCGCGTCTGCTCCACCGCGGTCTCATCATGAGGGGTGACCACGGTCGACCGCCCAGGAACCGCGGTGACCAGTCCGGTGCGCTCCAAACGCAGGAGAGCTTCCCTGATGGGAGTGCGGGAGACCGCCAACCATTCTTGAAGCTGGGTGTCCACCAGCTTCTCCCCCGGTCTGAGCTGGCCTCGAACGATGGCATCGCGAATGGCGCGGTAGACGTCGTCGCGCAGCAGCGTCCGGCGCCGCACGGGGCTTGTTGTTGGGACCGGCATGCCAAGAATCCTATGTCAGCTATTGACGAGAGAGACTTTCTGATATGCAATATATTGCATGTTGGACCTGTTCCCAGCCATCTGTCCTGCCTTCGACCCGAGGAGAACCAACCATGGCCTTATCCGATTTTGAACGCTATCCCCTGACCTTCGGACCCAGCCCGGTTCACCGGCTGGACAGGCTAACCGCGCATCTGGGCGGGGCGACGATCTGGGCGAAACGGGAAGATGTCAGCTCAGGACTGGCCTTCGGCGGAAACAAGACCCGCAAGCTGGAGTACATCGTTCCGGACATTCTCGCCTGCGGCGCCGACACCTTGGTGAGCATCGGCGGCTACCAGTCCAACCACACCCGACAAGTGGCTGCGGTGGCCGCCAAACTGGGCCTGAGAGCACGTCTGGTGCAGGAGAAGTGGGTGGACTGGCCCGATGCGGTCAACGACAAAGTGGGCAATATCCTGCTCTCCCGGCTGATGGGTGCCGAGGTGACTCTGCACCCCGCCGGATTCGACATCGGCATCCGGTCCAGCTGGCAGGAGGCCATCAGCGAGGTGGAGGATGCCGGAGGGGTTCCCTATGCCATTCCGGCCGGCGCCTCCGAGCACAAGTACGGCGGACTCGGCTTCGCCAACTGGGCCTATGAGGTCCAGCAGCAGGAGGAGGAGCTCGGCGTCTTCTTCGACACGATCGTGGTCTGCACCGTCACGGGATCGACCCACGCCGGGATGGTCGCCGGATTCGCCGGCCAGGACCAGCCCCGCCAAGTGCTGGGCATCGATGCATCGGCCACCATCGAGAAAACCCGCGAGCAGGTCGCCCGGATTGCCCGGAACACCGCGGAGCTGATCAGCCTGGGCCGAGACCTGCGCGATGATGAGATCACCGTGCTTGAAGGCTGGGCGGGGGATCTCTATGGAGTTCCGGTGGAATCGACTGTCGAGGCCATGCGGACCAGTGCCCAGCTGGAAGGGATGATCATCGATCCGGTCTACGAGGGCAAGTCGATGGCCGGGCTGATAGACCTGGTCAGCTCAGGCCGGATCGGCAGGGAGTCGAACGTTCTCTACGCGCACCTGGGCGGCCAGCCAGCATTGAACGCCTACTCCGGAATCCTCTAAGCGAAGGGACCGAGGCCGCCCACTGCGCTCATCACCTGCAGGACGTCGGCGGTGGGCCTGGGGGCATGGACCCGGACTGCCCAACAGCCGGCCCGGGCGGCATAGAGGCTGAGTGCAGCAGTGGCGGTGTCGCCTTCACCAGAGGGTCGGAGGCCGGAGTCTGCCTCGGCTAACAGCCTGCCGAGGAATCCTTTGCGTGAGGCGCCGAAGAGCACCCGGTGACGCATCCCTCCCGCCTCAAGCGCGGTGAACCTGTGCAGGTTCCGGATCAACTCCCAGTTCTGCTGGTGGGTCTTGGCGAAACCGATGCCCGGGTCCAGGATGACACGCTCAGGAGCCACGCCGGCGTCCAGGTACCTCTGCCGGACTCCCAGGAGTTCGGACAGCACCACCACGACGACGCCGGGCGCATCTGCCAACCCATCAACTGCCAGGCCCTGGCGCTCCAAGCCGCTCAACAGAGCAGGTGAGGCGGTGCCGTCGTAATCAGTCTTCTCCTGCATGGTCTTGGAATCGCCGCGGTTATGCGTCACCACAATGCTGCAGCCGTACTCAGCGACCAGCGGCGGCATGGCCTCGTCGGTGAGCAGCCCGGAGACATCGTTGATGATCAGCCCGCAGGCGCGGTCTCCGGCTAACTGGAGTGCAGCGCGGGCCGTTGCCGGGTGCCGGGTATCGACCGACAGCCGCAACACATCCTCCTCAGGGGCAGCGGTCTCCCGGTCTGCGGCGAACCCCTGGACCAGCAGCGCCTCCAGGACGGGCAGAACACGCCGCTGCTCCTCATCCGGCTCGACTGGATCAGCGCCGGGACGGGTGGACTCGCCGCCCAGGTCGATGATGTGCGCGCCCTGGGACACCAACCGGCGGGCTTCAGAGACTGCCCGCTCCACATCCACTCCCGCGGCAGCCGACTCCGGGAGGAACCGCCCGCCGTCGGAGAAGCTGTCCGGGGTCAGATTGAGGATCCCCATCACCAATGTCATAGCGGCCTCAACTGTGCAGGATGAGGCTCATCGCCTCTGAACGGGTAGCGGCGTTGCGCAGTGCTCCGCGGACCGCGGAGGTGACGGTCTTCGCCCCAGGCTTAGAGGCCCCCCGCATGGACATGCACAGGTGTTCGGCCTCCATCACCACAATCACCCCTTGGGGCTGCAGATGCTTCATCAGCGCATCGGCCACCTGGGTGGTCAGCTGCTCCTGGATCTGCGGACGCTTGGCGAAGATGTCCACCAGCCGGGCAAGCTTGGACAGCCCGGTGACTTTGCCCTCCTCGGCCGGAATGTAGCCGACATGCGCGTTTCCGTAGAAAGGCACCAGATGGTGCTCACACATGGAGTAGAAAGGGACATCGCGGACCAGGACCAGCTCCTGGTGGCCGATGTCGAAGGTGGTGCCCAGCAGCTCGGCCGGATCCTGGTGCAGACCTTTGAAGGCTTCGGCATAGGCGCTGGCCACCCGGGACGGGGTCTCCCGCAGCCCCTCACGGTCCGGGTCCTCCCCCACCGCCAGCAGAATCTCGCGCACCGCCGCTTCAATGCGAGGAAGATCGACGACGCCGTCGCTCGCCTCAGTCACCATGCCCTCCTTGTTCAACCGCCGTCCACCCCCGCCGACTGGCCGCGTGCGCCGCTAATTGTGCCAGGTTCATCGCGAATTACGGGTCTACGCGGCCAGTCGATATCTGAGGGGTCAATCATTGGCGTCCTGGCCGCCAGAAGGAGTGGTCTCCCCCGGCTCGGTCCCAATGAACTCAGGCTCTGTCGCTGCCTCGACACCGTTGGTGGAGGCAGCCTCACCGTCGGCGGCCTCCTCCGCCACGACCGTACCCTCCATCACGATAGGCCGGGCGGGGCTGGACTCCCAGACCTCGCGCTTGGGCCGCTTGGTCACATCCTTGAAGATCTCGGCGACCTCCTTGGCGTTGAGCGTCTCGACCCGCAGCAGCTCCTCAGCCAGGGTGTCGAGGATGTGCCGATTCTCGTTGAGCGCCCAGTAGGCCTCATCGTGGGCCTCGTCGATGATGGCGCGCACCTCGGAGTCGATGATCGCGGCGAGCTCCTCGGAGTAGTCCTTCCCGGTGGTCATCTCCTTGCCCAAGAACGGGTTGGAGTCCCCGGTCCCGAGCTTGACCGAGCCGACCTTGGAGCTCATCCCGTATTCGGTGACCATCCGGCGCGCGGTGTCGGTGGCTTTCTGGATGTCGTTGGCCGCACCGGTGGACGGGTCGTGGAAGACGATCTCCTCGGCGACCCGGCCCCCCATGGCATAGGCGATGGTGTCCAGCAGCTCGTTGCGGGTAGTGGAGTACTTGTCGTCCTCGGGGATCACCATGGTGTAGCCCAGTGCCCGGCCGCGCGGCAGGATGGTGATCTTGGTGACCGGAGCCGAGTAGTTCAGCGCAGCAGCCACCAGGGCATGGCCGCCTTCGTGGTAGGCGGTGACCCGGCGCTCGTGGTCCTTCATCAGCCGGGTGCGCTTCTGCGGTCCGGCCATCACCCGGTCGATGGCCTCGTCGATGGCCCGGTCGTCGATCAGGTCGGCGTTGGAGCGGGCGGTGAGCAGCGCGGCCTCGTTGAGCACATTGGCCAGATCGGCCCCGGTGAATCCGGGCGTCTTGCGGGCCACCTGCCCCAGATCCAGATCGGAGACCATGGGCTTGCCCTTGGCGTGGACATTCAGGATCTCTTTGCGGCCGTTGAAGTCGGGCGGCTCGACCGGGATCTGTCGGTCGAACCGTCCTGGGCGCAGCAGAGCGGGGTCGAGCACATCGGGCCGGTTGGTCGCTGCGATGACGATGATGTTGGCGTTGGCGTCGAAGCCGTCCATCTCCACCAGCAGCTGATTCAGGGTCTGCTCGCGCTCGTCGTTGCCGCCGCCCACACCGGCACCGCGCTGACGCCCGACGGCGTCGATCTCGTCGACGAAGATGATCGCCGGGGAGTTCTCCTTGGCCTGTTTGAACAGGTCCCGGACCCGGGAGGCGCCCACGCCGACGAACATCTCGACGAAGTCCGAGCCGGAGATCGAGTAGAAGGATCCTCCTGCCTCACCGGCCACCGCTTTGGCCAGCAGGGTCTTGCCGGTGCCGGGCGGGCCGTAGAGCAGCACACCTTTGGGGATCTTCGCCCCCAGCCGCTGGAACTTCTCCGGCTCGGAGAGGAACTCCTTGATCTCGTGGAGCTCCTCAACGGCTTCCTCGGCTCCGGCGACGTCGGTGAAGTTCACCTGCGGCATGTCCTTGTCGAACATCTTGGCCTTGGACTTGCCGAACTGCATGACCCGGGACCCGCCGCCGGACATTCGCATGATCAGCCAGATGAAGATGGCGGCGATGATCAGAAACGGGATCATGAACCCGAGCATCGACAGCAGCCAATTCGACTGCTCCGGCTCGTCGGTGTACCCCTCCAGGTCGGCGGAGGCAATCGACTCCACCACGGTCTCTGCGCGGGCCTGGGAGAAGTGGAAGTGGACGGCGTCGTCGTACTCGGTGCCATCCAGCTCGAAGGACTCCGCCAAGGTCAGGTCCACCCGCGAATCGCCGTCGTCGATCCTGGCTTCGGTGACCTGCCCCTCGTCAAGGAGCTCCATGCCGATATTGGTGTCCACGCGCTGACCGGAGCCGGAGGTGCTGAACAGGGCAGGCACCGCCACAAGCAGGATCACCACTGCCAGAAGAATCCAGAACAGCGGGCCGGTGAAGATTTTCTTGAAGTTCATTAAGCTCCGTGAAAAGCGTGCGAGCAGAAAGTAAGGGATCAGCTCTACACGGTACTAGAGCACGACGACGCCCGCGAAGCCCAAGCGCCGGCGTTCGCCTCAGGCGGAGGGCTACCTAACAAGAACGAGGGCTCAGCACGGTCAGAAGAATCTGGCAGCTGTGCGTCGCTACCACTTCCCTAAGCCTGACCGCCTTGCGACTCAATGGTCGCGTGCGCCGAAGACCCTCGAATAGCTGAGTCGCATCGATGGAGCGACTTTACCTGTTAAGGATATCTGGCAGGAAAGCCACTCCATCTCAAATTAAAATCTCAGGAAACAGCTACAAAGTAATCTCTATCGACGTTCACCGCGAGATAATCTATGCCTGACCCCGATGAGAACAGTCGCTCCAATAGTGAGTAAGACAATGATCCCTGCCGCGATGAGTGGCATATTGGCTGCGGTTCCTGTAGCGGCGAGAGCTGATCCGAGAGATCCGCTTTCGCTAGCGGCCGGACTGTCTGCGGCTGGCGAAGCTTCAGCCGCTGGGGGAGTCTCCTCTGCCGGAGGAGGACTCTCCTCAACCGGCGGGGAGGACCCCTCTACCGGAGGAGTACTCTCCTCCTCAGCAGGCACCGACACCGAAGGAGACGGCTCCTCAACCGGCGGAGAGGACCCCTCTACCGGAG
>NZ_QWLD01000001.1 GCF_003600155.1 Nesterenkonia muleiensis
CAGACATGATTCCCTTTCAGATCATGCCAAACCATTTCCACCGTTAATCAGACAGTCCCCTTCAGCAGCTGATCCACGGCTCCGGGTGATTCAGTCGTCTGCGGCGTGGATGTCTTTCTGCCGGACAGGTTGGCCCTGTGCGGCCAATGATGCGAGCAGGGCGAGCTGGTCGGCGCTTTCGGGATGCGTATTGGTTGGGTGGTAGATGACCAGTGTTTGGTCCCCGGTGTCGTCGACGGCGAGTTTGGAGAGGTTCAACTCCATGGGGCCTACCTGCGGATGATCGACCCGGACGGTCCCGCCCCGGGCCGGCTTCACATCGTGGAGTGACCACGTCCGACGGAACTCCTCGCTTGCCAGCGACAGCTCACCGACCAGTTGCACGGCCCGTGGGTCCTCCAGGTCGGATCCGATGCGCTTGCGGAACATTGCGACCATTTCACGTCGATTGATGTGCATTGGCCCGTCTGCGTCGAGGAAGACCGTCCGCAGCAGGTTCTCCCCAGGGCGTAGTTCCGGGGACAGGGCCAGAGCTATTGCGTTGCTGGCGAGCACGTCCATGTATCGACCGGTGATGAACGCCGGCATGTTGATCGAGTGGACGAGCTCTGTGATCCGAGGGGTGACCGTCTCGCGGCGAGGGGGTGCGCGACGTCCTTGCGGTTTTGCGGCGCTCAGTTCGAGGATGTGTTCGACGGCGGGTTCGTCGAGCTGCAGCACCCGGGCGACGGCTTCGAGGACCTGCATCGAGGGGTTGCGGTTGCGTCCCTGCTCCAGTCGTAGGTAGTAGTCGGAGCTGATGCCGGCGAGCATGGCCACTTCTTCGCGACGCAGCCCTGAGACCCGGCGCCGGCTGTCGTTGGGCAGACCGACAGCCGCAGGAGACACCAGCTCCCGCCGAGCGCGCAGGTACTCGCCCAGCCTGTTCGCCTGGTTCCCGCCGGTGTCATTCGCCATGGTTTTCAATGGTAGTTCCCCCAGTGCGGCGCTGGCTGGTCCTGTCACTCCCAGGATCGAGGTGGCCCTCCCGCCCAGGCCCGAGGTCCCGCACAGTGATAGGAGAGCGCACAGTGCACCGCCACGAGCGTTCATCTGCCAGAACCACACCAGATAAGGGAGGGTCCTTGTGCCCACGAACCGCATTGCACTGATTACCGGAGCCAACCAAGGCATGGGCAAGCAGGTCGCCACAGAGCTCGTCGACGAGGGAGTGACCGTGTTTCTCGGATCCCGCGACATAGCTCGCGGTCAGACGGCAGCCGCAGAGATCGGCGAGGGCGCCATCGCGCTTCAACTCGATGTGACCGATACCGCCTCGATCGCCGCGGCCGCGGGGCGGATCCACCAGGAGGCCGGCAGGCTCGACCTGCTGGTGAACAATGCGGCGGTCTCCACCACCCGCACTGATCTCCGCGATCTGGCCGAGCTGCGCGACTCGTCGAAGGCCAGCAGCGTGCCTGTTGATGAGGTGCGGGCAGTTTGGGATGTTAACGTCTTCGGGGCCCTGGGAGTATATCAGGCCATGCTGCCGCTACTTCGAGAGTCGTCGGATGCGCGCATTGTGAACGTCACCAGCGCAGTTGGCTCGCTGACGACCGTGGCCGACCCATCCTTCCCGTTCCATTCGGCCTTCGAGCCTGTCTATGCGGCGTCGAAGACCGCGCTCAACGCTGTGACGCTGTCCATGATGATCGAGCTGGAGGACACTGATATCAAGGTCAACCTGGTCTCGCCAGGGTTCGCGAACACCGCCCTGGTCAACTTCGAGGGAACGGAGTCGGTCGAGGATGCCTCCCGCGAGGTGGTGCGAGTCGCTCGCCTTGGTCACGACGGGCCGTCCGGCACCTTCACCCTCTGGGAGGGCGTGGACCTCCCGTGGTGAACGACTGCGAACAGAACAGCTAGTGGGCGGATTGGTCCCGGGGAGGGCGTGGAGGCTGCCAGGGCGAGTCGTGCCTCGCTGACCGCGGGAATTGTGAGCTAGGTGAGACGGCGCCTTGGCCGCATGCCTTCACGTGAGTGGGTGTACGGCACCCATGGCGGCGTCGAGCAGGGTGCTGAGGTCTCTGTGTTCGTCAGTGCTGAGCCATTGTGCTTGTGCGGTGTGCAGACAGGCGATCGCCGCGGCCGCCAGGGCGTGCGCGCCAAGAGAGGCTTCAGCGGTCTCGCTTACCGGTAGGCGAGACATGAGGGCTGCGGCGATCTTCTTGTGCCAGGCGGCGTCTTTGTCCTGCTGCAGAGCGGGGCGTTCGAGCATGAGCCGTCCGAGGGCTTCGGCGTTGGGGTCGGTGCTGGCTTGTTCGATCAGTGGGTCGAAGGAGCGACGCAGAGCGGTCCAGGGTGATTCGTGCGCAGGGCGCCCAGTGAGTGTCTCGGCGATCGTCTGCCCGATGGAGGCCAGAGCTGCGGCGAACGCTTCATCCTTGCTGGCGAAGTAGCGGAAGTAGCTACGCCGGGAGATGCCTGCCGCCTGGGAGATCTCCTCGACCGTTGTGGTCTCGAACCCCTGGCTCAGAAACAGGCCCATAGCCGCCTCGACGATTTCGGTCCGCACAGCCCGACGAGTCCGCTCACGCAACGACATGTCCTGCATCTTCATCCCATCATGCTACTCTAGTGAGACAAATGTGACACTCAAGTGTCATGAAGAGCACTAAAGTGACAGTCAAGGTTGAGGTTGGGTGGATGCAGAGATGACCAGACGGACGATCGTCATCACCGGAGCATCGGATGGAATCGGGGCCGAGGCCGCGCGCCAGGTTTCGCGCGCCACGGACGATCGGCTCATCTTGGTCGGGCGTTCCGCTGCGAAGACGGAGGCCGTTGCTCGTCAGGTGGGAGCGGATCACTTCCTCGCGGACTACACGAGTCTGAACCAGGTGCGGCGGCTGGCCGAAGATATCCGGAAAAACACGGATCGAGTTGATGTGCTGGCCAACAACGCCGGCGGTGTGTTCGGCCAGCGCACGGTGACCGAGGACGGCAACGAGAAGACCTTCCAGGTCAACCTCCTCGCCCCCTTCTTGCTTACGCACCTGCTCCTGGATCGGCTGCAGGCAGGCGATGGCGTGGTGGTCAACACCTCCAGCGCCTCGGCGAAGATCGTGGGGCAGGTCAATGTGAATGACCTCAATCATGAGAAAGCCTACGCACCGATGCGCGCTTACGGGGATGCGAAGCTGGCAAACATCTTGTTCGCCCGGGGCCTGCACGCCCGCTACCACTGGCAGGGGATCAACGCCGTCGCCTTCGATCCCGGCAACGTCCGCACCGGTTTCGGCGCGGAGAACAATGACTTCCTCACCCGGCTGCTGTACCGAACCCCGCTGTCGCGGTTGGCGCTGATCTCGCCGGCAAAGGGCGGAGCGAACCTGGCCTACTTCGTCACCGGCGTACATGGTGTTGACTGGGAGCCTGGGCGCTTCTATGCACGGAACAAGCCAGCGACGCCCAGGCAGACCAATAAGCAGGTCAACGACGACGCCCTCGTCGACCAGTTCTGGCATCGAACCGCCACACTCGTCGGAATGGAGAGCTGAACCGTCCCTGGCGAGAAGGTGCGCCTGATCCAAGAACGGGCCATCTGATATGCCGTGAAAGTAGCGCCAGCTCGTACGTTTTGCTGAGCCGCGTCCTTACCCAAGCGCCACCTCGATCACCTCACGCGCCAAGGACGAGGCCGACCCGGTCCGAGAGCGCGTCGATGAGGGCCTGGACGGCGGGTCTGCGACGGGCTTGGGCGCGGGTGACCAGCCAGTAGTCGAGAGGGACGTTCACCTCATCGGTGAGGACGCGGTGAAGGTCGTCGTGGCGATTCGCAAGGAAAGTGGGAAGGAGGCCGAGGCCCGCGCCTGAGCGGGTTGCCTCGACGTGGGCGAACACATTGGTCGAGGTGACGGCGTCGTCCATATGGGGCACCGAACGTCGGCTGACGTCGAGTTCGTCGACCTGCAACATCGAGGGAATGAAGTACACCAGGCCATGATCGCGGAGTTGATCGAGCGCAGTGGGGCGTCCGAACTCCGTCAGATAGGACGATGAACCGTAGAGCCCGAGTACGTAGGTACCGATCTTCCGTGCTTCGGCATACAGCACCCGGGGCTCGCCGACGACGATCTCGATATCAAGGCCTGATCGCTGAGTCCCTGCTCGGCGGGTCGTCGAGACGATCTCGACCGACAGCCGCGGATTGCGCCGCCGCAGTTCAGCTGCGGCAGGTGCTGCCACGTAGGTGGTGAACGCGTCGGTCGCGGACATCCGCACGACGTCCTCCAACCGGGTGTCGCCGGCTGGTCCGTCGTGGAAGGCTTTCATCGCTGCGGCCACCTGCTCGCTGGCCGCGAAGGCCCGTTGACCGAGAGGCGTCAGTTCCAGTCCTGAGGGGGCTCGCGTGAACACTCTGCCGCCGAGCGCGTTCTCGAGAGCAGTGATTCGCCGGGCGATGGTCGTGTGTGCCAGATCAAGGGTGCCTGCCGCCCGTGTGAAGCGCCCCGATCGTGCGACTTCTCTGAGAATGAGGAGGTCGTCGGCCTTCAGCTCTCGCATCATAATGTGCATTTTTGCACGTCTCAGTGCAAATACTGGCCATTGCCCTACCGTTCCTGTTCATCAAGACTGAGGTTTAATGGAGACTTGGACCATATGGGGCCTGGTGAGGGGTAGGAAGGGAGCCGGTGCGATGGCCGCGACATCCCCGTCCGCAGAATCGTTTGCGGCCCTGTGGGCTGATCCGGTTCATCACCACGGTGATCGGCCGTTCCCGGTCTTCAAGCCGGTTTCGGCAGAACCGTCCACGTGGTCGTATGCCGAGTCCGACGATCAAGTCACTCGGGTTCAGTACGTTCTCCGCGCTACCGGTCTCTCAGCAGGTGACTGTGTGCATATCGTGTTGAAGAACTCACCCGCCTTCGTGGCGATCTGCTCGCAGGAACGGGCCGGGACCTATCACCAAGAGGCTGGAGGGGTGTGCCCCTGGGTCATCGAGGTGGCCGAACACGCGACCGATCTGGTGATGGACTCGGCACTCACATCACGGCCTCCCGGCGACCGTGTGTTGTGCGCGGTCAGCTCCTCGGATCGACTGGCCGTCATGCTCACCTCCGGGACGGCATCGGAGCTGAAGGGCGTCGTCTGGATCCAAGCGTGCTATGCCCATGCGGTCGCTTCGATGGCCGCCGCCCGTTTCCGGGCGCATCACCGGTGGTGCGTCTCCCTTCCGCTGTCTTATGCGAACGTACAGTACTGTTCATTCGTCCCCGCCATCGCCGCCGCGGTGCGGTGCCTGGCCTCCGCAGAGACACGATACGTAACTGGCACCTGCCTCCATGCGGACGGCGGGACGGTGTTCGAGCAGCAACACCTCTTCAACTGATAGGAATGCTTGAAATGCCCTTTGTTTACGCGCCAGACGGCGTTGCACTCCATTACTCCTCCACCGGCGAGGGCCCGGCGCTCGACCAGTCCACCAGCGTTCCAACCCTCGCCGCACTGGCCCTGTGGGTCTCGTTCTCGGCTCAGGACTGGCGCGAGCTGATCCGTGAGATCGATGTGCCCATCCTGTTCGCGCACGGGCTACGGAGCCAGCTGTACCCGACGCGCTTATGGGAGCCGATGGTCGAACTCGCGAAGGACGGCGGGGCCGCACTCTTCGACGCAGGACACGCGCCCTTCTGGGAGGTGCCGGCGGAGTTCAACGCCGCGGTTCTCGAGTTCTGTGACTCACTGGCGGGCACGAACGCCCTTGACGCGGGTCGCGTCTGATGGGGCAGGCGTGAGCGAGAGTATGGGCGGGTCGGGTTCCGAAGCGATCGGCCCTGAGATTGTGCGGTGGGATGCGACGACCATGGCGGCTCGCATCCGCGACGGCAGCGTCTCCTCACATGCCGTGGTACAAACACACCTCGAGCGCATCGAGGAGATCGACGGGTCGCTGAACTCCGTGACCCGCGCCTTCGGCGACGCGGCGCTCGAGGCGGCTCGCGACGCGGATCGTCGGCTCTATCGCGGGGATGCCATCGGTCCGTTGCATGGGGTGCCCTTCACCGTCAAGGACTCGCTGGACGTGGCCGGCGAGATTACCTCGCGCGGTTCGCGCCTGTTCGCCTCCCGGGTGCCCGGCCGTGACGCGACGGTGGTGCATCGACTCCGGCAGGCCGGCGCCATCCCACTTGCGAAGACGAACCTACCTGAGTTCTCCTACTCGACCGAGACCGACAACGACCTGACCGGTCGCACCAACAACCCCTGGGACCTCTCCAGGACGCCCGGCGGGTCGAGCGGCGGCGAATCGGCAGCGATTGCCGCAGGCATGTCCCCCTTGGGCGTCGGCAGCGACATCGCGATCTCGGTGCGCGGTCCGGCGCACTTCACCGGCGTCGCAGCGCTCAAACCGACGCGTTCACGGGTTCCGATCACGGGCCACTGGCCGCGGGTGCCCGGACGGTACTGGCATGTCGGCCCTATGGCGCGCAGTGTGCGTGACCTTGCGCTCGCCTTCGACGTCATGCAGGGGCCTGACGGGTGCGACGGGTACGCCATCGCCTCTCGACCCCGGTCCGGCTCAGACGCCCCGGCGGGCTCCGAGGGACTGCGGATCGGATGGGTCGCCCAGCCAGAATTCGGTCCCATCGCGGCCGATGTCGTGCAAACGGTGACCGCAGCCGCCGAGGCGTGTGCAACCCTGGGGCATGAGGTCGACCACGTCGCCCTGCCGGATCTAGCGCAGATCGATGGAACCTCGCTGAGCGCCGCGCTGTACACGCCAGAGATCATGGCGGCTGTGGGTCCGGTGATCGCGGGCCGCGAAGATCAGCTGCACGCCGTGTCCAGACGCTTGCTCAGGGCAGGGCCGCCGACTGGATCCACGATCGATAGCTATATCGCCGCGCACGCCCAGGTCGAACGGCTGCAAGCGCTGTTCGTCCGGTACTTCGAGGACTACGACGTGCTGCTGTGCCCGGTGTGCCCGGTGTCTGCCCCACCGCATGCCCAGCGGCGCTTCCACGTCGACGGCGTAGAGATCCCATCCGCCGGAATCATGCGCGCGACCGTCCCCTTCAACCTGACCGGGTTGCCGGCGCTCGCCGTGCCGTTCGGCGTCAGCGCCGGCGGGCTCCCCATCGGTGTGCAACTCGTCGCCCCATGGCACCGCGACGAGCCGCTGCTGGCCCTGGGCGAAGCGTTGGCGGGGTATGGGCCGATCGCGCACCATCGTCCGGCGGGATGGATGCCAACGTCTCCGCCCGGCTGACGGTGGCGCTGAGGCACCGTGATGCCGCTGTGCTCGCTGTCCTTGGGGGAAGGATCCGGTGAGAGGAACGAGGGCCTCTGAACCGTTCTGTTTGGTGGAGGTTTTGGTCCCCCAGTGTCCGCGCGCCTGCCTCCAGCTCACAAGCTACTTCCAGCCTCGTTCGCGGTGAGCGGCTTGCCCCTGTTTCCGCAGGTTGTCCAGCTCGGCGGAAGGCAGGTTGGGCTAGGTCTGTCATGAGGACACTAGTTCACCTGAATCGCGCCGCCCCAGATGGAGCGACAGGTACGAGAGAGTTGCTCTCAAGCTTCGCAATCTGTCGAAGGCAACATCTCCATGACAAATTCTGCTCATCATTGATGCACAGGGGCTTGCGCAAGAAGATCAGCAATACGTTAGCCATGGAATATGCACAATAGATGTCAAGTGACACATAACATGAGCACCGTTCTCATTCTTAACGAAGGAAAGACTCACTCTGCGATTTCATCGCCCTCGCGGAATTTCCGCTTTCCCCTCGTCCTTCTGCTAGTGGCAGGCATGCTAGGGCTGTGCTTTGCCGCAGCACACGTTGCTTAACAGATGCCTAATAGCCACGCGGCACCCACATCAGCCGGAAGACGATCCTAGGATCGATCAGGCATTCTTAGAGGAGTTTGCCGAAGGCTATGCAGGCTCAGGTAACGGCAGTGGGATCAACGGACAGAATGTGCAGCCGCCCGAGGTCACCACTTCGTCGAACTGCGTTGGCATCAATGCCGCCATAGGTTCAGCGAAGTATCTCGACAGTCGCAATGCGAGTGCGCTGTCCAGTTCGATGGCGGCAGGAGTGACTACGGCAGGACTGATCGAAATCCTCACGGCGAAGCCTGGAATCGGCCCAGCTGCCGCAGCAACTACGGCGGCAGGACTGGGGCGAATGGGCAGGCAGTCTTAGCGCCCTGTGTCACTCAGCTGAGTCGGAAACGACGTGGTGTGGTTGATGAGATCATGCTCTGGTTGACCGCCTGTGGGTGTGACCACCACCGGTGAGCGGGAGATCCTGCGGATCTGGGCCGAGCCCGGAGCTTCGGCATCGACATCATGGGTGGCTCATGAGCTGGGGAGGGTCTCGCCGTCTTTCATCGGTCGTACCCTCAGAGCTGAGTAGGTGTCGTCGTAGGAGACCTGTGTGACCGCCCGCCATCCGTACTCTTCCAGTTGTCTCCAGAGGGTGTCGCGGTTGATGTCGGTCTTGTTGGCCTTAGCGTAGATGATCCAGACCGCCCGCATCGTGGCAAGGGCTTCGAGATGCTCCGTCAGGACGGTGTCCACGTCTGCGCGATTCCCCGTGAAGAGCACGGCCACATCCGCTTCGGTGATTCCTGTGTGCGTGAAGTCTTCAGTCGCTGCGAGGGGTTCGGGAACGGCGGCTGCCTCAGGCCATACCCAGAGCCTGCTGCCCGGTTTCAGTTGTAGTTTGCGGTGCAATGCCTTGGGATCACTCACTTGTTTCTCTCCATCACGTCGAGGGTGGTCGCGATCGCGCGCAGCAGGGGTGAGAGCTTGCGCCAACCCCCTTTGAGGAAGAAGCGCGCGAACTCCGCGCCTGGGCCGTGGAAGCCTTCTTGGAGGAATTCGAACCGGCATGACCGTGGCCCGAGTTCGGTGACGGTGAAGGTGACGATCGTGTCGATCGGCCCTCCTGTCCAGGACCAGCGCATCTGATGCGGTGGGTCGAGCTCCAGGACTTCCAGATGCACGGTGCCATCGAACATGGGTGCAGGGTCGGTGGTCATCGTGAAGCGATGTCCGACCTCGGGGCGGAAGTCATTGGGCATCAGCCACACCGCCAGTAGCTCACTGTCGGTCAGTGCGCGCCATAGGGTCGCGGCGGGAACGTCGAAGTCCCCGGTTCTGTAGATTTTGCTCATTGCCCGTTCTCCTCGTCGATGGTCTCCAGAAGCCGCCCCAGACGGTCGAATCGCTCGTCCCAGAATGCTTCAAGGGTGGATATCCAGTCGGTGACGTCCCGCAGAGGGGCTGTGTCAAGGCGATACAGGCGCTCTCTGCCTCGTTTGCGGTACGTGACCAGGCCGACCGATCTCAATGCCGCCAAGTGCTCCGAGACCGCAGACTGAGAGACCCCGACCGCAGCGACCAGATCAGAGACCACCTTGTCCTCGGTTGCCAGCAGGCTCATGATTGCGCGGCGCCGGGGGTGTCCGATGGCACTGAACGTATCGAGGACAGCGGGAGGTCTCACCATGTCTCAACAATACATCGGTAAAAACCAATATAAAAATCTTTCGAGTCACGATGACGGTCGTGTGGTGGGTAATGCAGTCGGTGGTGTTGGTTGAGCTGATGAACAAGCGGAGGAGCGCATCAGCTGGAATGAAGGGTCACCGCGAATGTGCTCATGGCCGCGACGGGGTGAACCGTCACTTCATGATGCTCCGGGAGCCCCAGGCATTGAGCCTCATGCCAAGCCGCGCAGCAGAGCTTGCTCAAAACAGTGGCTGCACTTCTGCGCAAGATTCGCTCTCTGCTGGATGGCCTACAGGCGGACACGACCTGCGGATTAACGCTGTTTTCCGGTCGGGAGAGTGAGGCCACTGTACCGGCTTCTCGAATCCGGCAAGTGGATAAGGCGCGGCAAAAAGTCCGGAATAGCATGAGTTGTCGCTCATCAACTCTGGCACGCCGATGTCAGTCGGGTTGTCGGATCCAAGAAGCGAAGGCCAATGGCTGTGATCAGTGCGCGCGAGCAACTTGAGGCGGGCAAGGGCTCACCTGCCGATAGGCGTATATAACCGATTCGGTCACTTTGTGATCGAATCGGTTATATACTGGTGGTATGGCCTCCTTCACCGAAGACAATGCTCAGACACGCACGTATCCTGGCCGCCCGGCACCACCCCGCGATGACGTCTTGTGGCGAAGGCGCGAGATCGTGGGCGGTTTTCTCTGGCTCTCGGTCGTGCAGTACTTCGTCATGATGGTGGTGGTGCAGGCGGCGTGGACAACTCCGTACAGCATCGTGAGGCATGCGATCAGCGATCTGGGCGCGGTGAACTGCGCAGTTTTCGAAGGCCGAGATGTCTGCTCGCCCTGGCATGTCGCCTCGAACGTTTCCTGGACCCTCACCGGCTTGAGCATCTTTCTCGGAGCGGTCTTGCTCTGGCGCCCTCTGGCGAGAGACGCTGCGGGGCGTCTCGGTCTGGTGATCCTGATGGTGGCGGGCGTGGGGGAGTTCCTCGTGGGGCTCAACCCCCAAGACACGAGCACACTGCACATCCCCGCCGCTCTGATCGCGATTCTCGGGGGCCAGGCCGCGATCATGTTCCTCGGCGTCTCCCTGGCGCGCAGATCCACTTGGCGAGGTCTCGGGCTTCTCGGGGTCGCCTTCAGCCTCACGGGGCTCACCTCGAGCACTGTTTTGCTTATAGTAGGGCTGAATGAGTTTTTCGGATTGCTCGAGCGCATCGCGGCCTATCCGATCCTGATCTGGATCGTCTTGGCCGGAACTTCCGTGCTGCGCCGCGCGCTCTCCAGGAAACGATACCTGCCGGCTCTTCGATCGGTGTGAGAATCAGTGAATGACGTGAAGGACGAATATCGACCGCGGCAGAGCCTCCGCCCCAGCAGCGCGGAGATCGACGAGCGCATCCTCGATCTGACCGCGGGTCTTCTCGCCAAGCACGGTGTGAAGGCGATGAGCGTCAGCATGGTCGCAGAGGCAAGCGGCTATTCCAAAGCTGCCGTTTTCCGCAGGTTCAAAGACAAAGAGCACCTCGTCGACGCCGCTCTTCGACGATGCGCCGACCTCGGCAAGCAGGTGCTCCTGGCAGTCGACGGCATTCCAGCCGGGCGTGAGAGGGGCCGCACGGCACTGCGCGCAATGCTCGACCTGGCATTCCTCTGGCCCGGTTTCATCGCGCTCGCACTGGCCTCGATCGCGATCCGCGAACGCGACGAGTTCGACGGCCGCTTGGGCGAACTGGGTAACGCACTTCTGGCGGCGTTCAGCATCCCCACACGTGAAAACCGCACTGACGCAGCACCACTTTTCCGCGCTCTCGGCGCGCTGAGCGCACTCTCAGTACTCAGCCTCGTCTACAGCAGGTACACCGACTCCGAGACAGCGCGGGGCTTGATCCTCGACACCTCGGAGGCCGCTTTGTACGGCGAACCGCCGACGGCCCTCTTCGACCGTCCGTAGCGGGCAGGAGGTCATCGGCAGGGTCAAGCTGGTGCATCGATCAGTTGTCGCGCTCGCTTAGGCGGTGGAGGAGAACCGGTGTTGTCCCACCACGCTGAGGAGCTGCAGCTGTTCGGCGTCGTGACTGCGAGGGGTGGTGGTGAGTACGACCAGTGTCTGGGTCTGGTCCTCGGTGAAGAGGGCACTGCAGTCGAACCGGATGGTGCCGATCTCTGGGTGCATGATGATTTTGCGGTCTTCGAATCGCCTGGTGACTTCGTGGCGCTTCCAGATCTCAGCGAACTCAGAGCTGTGTTGATGAAGCCGATGAGTCAGCTTCGCGGCAGGGGAGTGCTTGCCGTGGCGCGCCGCAGCGATGCGCAAGGCTGAGACGAATGCCCGGCCTTGCCGCTGCTGATCCTCGCCCGAGTAGAGGATGCGTTCGGTCTCGGGTTGCATGAACCACCGGTAGATAGCGCTGGCTTCTTCACCGTGGTGTCTGTTGTGGTCGCCGAAGAGGGCCGCGGCGAGAGTGTTCTGGCTCAGTGTGATGCCGATATCAGACACGATGAAAGCAGGTGTGTGGGAAAGGCTCCCGAGGACTCGCTGCAGCCCGGGAGCAACATGCGGAGAACTGAGCAGCCGGTCTGGCACGTTGTGTCCTGCAAGCCGGTAGAGGTGATCGCGTTCGTCGAGGCTCATTCGGAGGGCGCGGGCGAGGACGTCGAGCATTGCCGTGGAGGGTTGAGTGCCGCTGCCGCGCTCGAGCCGACTGTAGTAGTCCACAGACATCACCGCGATCTGGGCCACTTCTTCGCGTCTAAGCCCCTTGACTCGACGACGTGGGCTCACAGGCAGCCCGAGATCCTGCGGTCGCAGCGTGTCACGACGCGATCGGAGGAATGCTGCCAGTGCGGTGCGGTCCATTGCCCAAGTATCTCGCATCCGCGACTGTCAAGGGGTGCCCTGCCGGGTCACCGATAGATGTGTCCTGGATGCCGGCTCGGGACGAGCACATCCTGGTCATGTTCCATCTCCCGACCAAAGGCGTATCACCTATGACTGACAAGTGGACTGTCGACAACCTTCCCGACCTGGCCGGCAAGACCTACATCGTGACCGGGGCGGCCGCAGGAATCGGCCTGATCACCAGCCGCGAGCTGGCCCGTGCCGGAGCTGATGTGGTGATGGCCGTCCGCGATCCCAAGAAGGGTCAGGCGGCCGCACAGAACATCGATTCCACACAGGGCAGCATCGAAGTCCAGCAGCTCGATGTCTCAAGCCTGGCCTCGATCCGGGCGTTCGGCGCTGCGTGGTCCGGCCCGATCACTGGACTCATCAACAACGCCGGGATCATGATGGTCCCGCACCGCGTCACCGACGACGGAATCGAGAGCCAGATGGCGACCAACTACTTCGGCCCGTTCGCGCTGACGAACGCCCTGCTTCCGCACATCACGGACCGGGTCGTCAGCGTCTCGTCGCAGCTGCATCGACAGGGACGGCTGCGCCTGGACGATCTCACCGGAGAGAAACGCAGGTACAACCCGTGGTTCGCCTACTGTGATTCCAAGCTCGACGTCCTGCTGTTCTCGGTCGAACTGCAGCGCCGACTCGAAAAGTCCGGTAGCGCCGTGCGCTCGATGATCGCGCACCCCGGGATCGCGAAAACGAACCTCGTCTCGCACGTCGGTGGAGTCTCCGGGTGGTTGAATGGACTCGCACAGCCGCTTCTGAACGAAGCTGACAATGGCGCTCTGCCGACGCTCTTCGCCCTCAGTGAAGACATCCCGGGCAACTCCTATGTCGGGCCCGACGGCTTCGGCAGCATCCGCGGGTACCCGAGGGTCCGCAAGCCGTCCCGCGCCGCCCGCCACCCGAGGCGCGCTGCAGCGCTGTGGGACGCTACTGCAGCCATTGTGGATCAAAAACGCATGAACCGCCTCAGTACATAGAGGAAGACCGAACCATGACTAATCTCTCCGGGCAACGTGGTGGGTCTTCTCCCCTGGGAGCCGGCAGCCGCCCAAGCTCGCCGGGCTCAGCCGAGTCCGAGGCCGATCAGTAGTGGCTGCAGTTGCTCACCGGAGCCGCCGAGATCGCTATAGTCCACGTACTGGGAACGCCAACGGCGGAAGAGATAGAAGCCCACCACAAAGATCACCAGCGCGATGAGGATGACAGGCAGGGGCAAGCCGCCGGAGGCCGTCCTGGGAATGTCCTCGCCGTGGTTGCGCCTCCACCGCTCCTCGAAGCGACGGTCGCCTTCATCGTGCTCCTCGTGCTCCGGACCTTCAGCTGATTGAGTCATGAGGTCCATTGTCCCGCACCCCGCATGTGCGGTGAGCCAGTCACCGTCACACTGGCCAGGTGCCGTCGATGACGGCGTCGGCCTTGCCCTGACGGTGCAGGAAGGCCTGAAAATCCTGAGCCTGCTCGGCCTTCCAGCCCACCTGGAGATCGTGCAGCTGACCGCTGGGCATCTGCAGTTCGGGGTACTTCTCGGCCAGGCAGTCGGCCACCTGCACCGTGGCTAAAGCATCCGGGGCAGCCGAA
The DNA here is from genome assembly GCF_003600155.1 of Nesterenkonia muleiensis. GTDB lineage: Bacteria > Actinomycetota > Actinomycetes > Actinomycetales > Micrococcaceae > Nesterenkonia > Nesterenkonia muleiensis. The sequence continues at coordinate 13,986 of NZ_QWLD01000001.1, forward strand.
TGGGCCTGGCTGAGCTGCACGCCGTAGACTCCGCAGAGATCGCCGAGCCGGCGTTTGCCGCGCCGGTACTTGTCCACCTGCTTGTCGATGACCAAAGGGTCGATCACCGGCTTCGGCTCCGGGAACTCCAGACCGTAGCGCTCCGCCTCGCAGTTCAGCACCGCCAGGTCATAGGGGGCGTTCATGACCACCACTGCAGTGCCTGTGGCGAACTCCCTGGTCAGTGCAGCCATCAGCTCGCCCACGGCCTCCTCGGCGGCCTGCCCGTGCTCGCGTGCGTACTCGGTAGTGATCCCATGGATCTCCACCGTCTCCTCCGGAATCTCCACCCCTGGGTCCACCAACCACTCCCGCACCCTGGGCGACCCCTCGTCTTCAGGGTCAAGGGCCACCAGCGCGGCTGAGACTATCCGCGCCTCGGCGGGAAACCGGGACGTGGTCTCCAGATCGAACCCCACCCGGCGGCAGGTGTGCCAGGAATCAGCGGCCGGATGCAGATCGAACAGTGCTGGACTCTCCATGACTACGAGACTACCGCCTGATACGGACCTCGCTGAGCTCCGCCGTTCATGGAGCAGGGCCGCCGACTGGTCCCTCCGGAGGCCCGAGGCAGGTGCCGGGAGACAGCTGCGGCCGATGCGAGGTGGGTGCCTGCCCGTAAGGTGAGTATCTGAGTCCAGCTGATATGTAATGGAGAGGATCGAGGGAAGGACCGTGACCGATGACGACGACGCCTTCGCCTGAGTGCCCCACACTCGTCTACGGTGCACCGGGCGCCGGAAAGACGGCGGCCGCCGTGGAGGCGGCGCTGGATTTCCTGCGCACTGGGGAGGACTCGCGCAGGCTGCTGGTGCTTTCGCCCTCACGGACTTCTGCAGCCAGGCTCCGTGACGCCATCACCACGGGCTTCTTCGCCCAGAACCAGCACGCCGCACTGAGCGAGCAGCCCTCGCGGGCCTTCGCCTCCTACGCGTTCTGGGTGCTCAGCGAGGCGCGCCGGAAGGGCTTTATCTCCTTTGCCGCACGGACCCCGAGGCTGCTCTCAGGGGCCGAGCAGGACCGGATCATCTGGGAGATCATCTCTGAGCTGCACGGAGAACGCGCCGAAGCGTCCTGGCCGGCCAGCGTGCGTGAGGCGATGGGAACCGAGGGCTTTCGCAAAGAGATCCGGGAACTGTTCGATCGCGCCCGTGAGTATGACATCAGCGCCTCAGGCCTGGAGCAGCTGGCTGAGGAGCACGGATCCGAGGAATGGCACACCGCCGCGATCATCTATTCCCGGTACATGGAACGGTTCCACTCCGCTGAATTCGAGGACGCCTATGATCCGTCCGGGCTGATCAGCCAGGCGGTGCGTCTGCTGCAGGAGCATCCTGAACTGCTCGATGCCGAACGCCGCCGGCTCATGCTGGTGATCGTCGATGACCTGCAGGAGGCCTCGCCGTCGGTGCACCGGCTGCTGCGGCTCATCGCAGCCGGCAAGCCTGTACTGGCCTTTGCGAACCCGGATGTGGTGACCCAAGGCTTCCGCGGGGCTCGGCCCGATCTGCTCAAGAGCTGGGTCACCCGCATGGCTGCTGACCCAGACCATGGGCTGCATGCTTCCGGCCACGGGAACGGCACGCCTGAGGTGAGGGTACTCTCGGGGTCCCGGCGTATGGATCCGGCAATCGCCAGTGTCTACGCCAAAGCTCTGACCCGGATCCCCGCGCCGGCTGAGTCTGAGCTGCGCAGCATGTGGCAGGGGACAGACACGGCTGAGGACGGCTCTGCTGCGGAGGCGATCACCGCCCCCAGCGATCAGGCTGCCGAGCGTGCGGTCCTGGCGGAGGTGCTGAACCGATACGACCGGCATCAGGTGCCGTTCAATCAGATTGCGGTCATCGCCCGCAGCGGCGCTTCGGCCCAGCGCATCGGCCGGGTGTTCGCCGCCAACGGTGTACCGGTGCGCCAGTCGCTCAGTGATGTGGTGCTCAACCAGGAGCCTGCGGTGATGCCGCTGCTGCAGATCATCGAACTGAACGCAGGTGGCAACGAGCTCACGGTCGAGGACGTGCTGACTCTGCTGGGATCGCGCTACGGCCACGCCGATGCCATGGAGCTGCGGCGCATACGCCAGCTGCTGCGCCAACAGGAGATCCAGCATGCGAAGGCTGAGGGCCGCCGGCCCCGCAGCTCCGATGCGCTGATCCTTGCTGCGGCGCAGGACATCGAACACCCGGTGCTGAAAGAGATCCGGTCCGCCCAGATACGCCCGCTGGAGCGAATCGCGCGTATGCTGGCCGCTGCTCGGGCCGCCTCCGGGGACAACGCCCGGCCAGGGGAGCTGCTGTGGGCCATCTGGGAGGCCTCCGGTGCGGCCACAGACTGGCAGCAGAGGGCCCGGGGCGCCGGGCGTGAGGCCGAAACCGCCCATCACGACCTCGATGCTGTGCTCGCGCTCTTCCAAGCAGCCGACCGATTCGAGGACCACAACCCCGGCGCCGGCGCCGGGAGCTTCGGTGAGCACATGCAGCGCCTGGAGCTGCCGATGGACACCCTGGCCGAAACCGTCGCCCCGGCCGACGCCGTCGAGATCCTCACCCCGACCAGCGCAGCAGGCCGCGCATTCGACACTGTCATTCTGCTGGACCTGCAGCACGGAGTATGGCCGAACCTGCGTCCCCGGGGCGAGCTGCTGCGCTCACGGGAGCTGGTCGACGTCGTCGAGGGCCTCACCGGCCCGGAGAATCAGAACCCGCTGATCAAACGTCTGCAGACCCTCCAAGATGAGTACCGGCTCTTCGCCGCGGCCGTCTCCCGGGGACGTCACCGGCTCTTCGCCGTCGCCGTCGACAGTGACCAGAACCGGCCCTCCTCGCTGCTGGACCTGGTCACACCAGCTGATCGGCGCCGGATCACCGAGGAGCAGGCTGCCGCACGTCCGCTGACCGAAGCACATCTGGTCGCCGAGCTGCGCCGAGACCTCGAGCAGAACCCCCAAGACATCCACGCCGCTGAGGCTCTGGCTGCACTCGCCGAGGCCGGCGTTCCCGGTGCAGACCCTGCGCGCTGGTGGGGACTGGAGGATATTTCCGATGCCGACCCCCTCTATGAGCCCGGCGAAGACATCTACGTGCGTCCCTCCAGCATCGGCGTAGCAGTCGACCAGCCCCTGCAGTGGTTCGTCGAGGTCACAGGCGGCACCATGCCCACAGACTTCTCACGCATGCTCGGCACCCTGGTGCATAAGATCGCCGAGGACCACCCCACAGAGACCGACCCCAGAAAGCTGATCGACATCCTGCGCGAGAAGTGGGACACCATAGAGGCCAGAGAGGGCTGGCAGAACCAGATCGACTGGAACAAGGCAGTCAGTATGCTCGAGCAGGTGGCGGACTATCACCGGGAGTCTCGTGAGAATCGTGACCTGATCGCCACAGAGCTCAAGCTGCGCACAGTGTTCGAGCTCAACCCAGAGCGGGAACCGGCCAGGCAGCCGGTTGTCCTCGGCGGTCTGGTCGACCGGGTGGAGAAGACGTCCGAGGGCAAGCTCATGCTGGTGGATCTCAAGACCGGAAGCAGGGCTCCCAGCGCCCAGCAGGCCCAGCGGCACCCGCAGCTGGGCGCCTACCAGCTGCTGGCGCAGCGGGGCGACCGGACCGAACTGGACAAAACAGTCGAGGCTGAGCTCACTGATGCGCAGATCGCCAGTGCCGCACTGCTGTTCGTCGCCACCCACGCCAAGCCCACCCTGCGCAGCCAGGACCCTGTCGACGCCGCGGACCCCCAGGCCTGGCCATACCGGCAGATCGCCCAAGCGGTGAGGACGATGCAGTCCACCAGCTTCGAGGTCCGCCACGCCGGCGCCTGGGGAACATGCTGGGTCGGTCCGCTGTGCCCGCTCTGCTCCGGCAGCACCGGCAAGGAGATCACCCAGCCATGAGCGCTATGACCCAAACCGATCAGACCCATACCGCAGGCCCACGGTACTCCGCTTCAGAGATTGCCGAGGCTCTCGGAGAGGCACCGCCCACGCCTGAGCAGCGGGCGATCATCGAAGCGAAGCTTGAACCCACACTGGTCATCGCCGGAGCCGGTTCGGGCAAGACACAGACCATTGCCGACCGGGTCGTCTACCTGGTGGCCAACGGCATCATCAGGCCTGATGAGGTCCTCGGTGTCACCTACACCCGCAAGGCAGCCGGGGAACTGGCTGAGCGGATCTCCGGGCAGCTGGCGCAGCTGCTGCACAGGCTCCCCGAGACCCGCAGCGTCATCCTGCCCGAGCAGCTCGAGGGACCCGACGGCGTCGTTGACCCTTCTGATCTGCTGACCCCGACCATCTCCACCTACCATTCCTATGCACAGTCGCTGGTGACCGAGCACGGGCTGCGCATCGGCGTGGAGCCTGAGGTGGAGGTGATCGGCGAGGCTCGCGGCTGGCAGATCGTCCAACCGCTGGTGGATCAGTATGAGCACGGTGCCCGGTTCATCGAGACCAAGGCGACTCCCTCCACCCTGGCCAAGCAGGTGCTGAAGCTCTCCACCGACTGCTCCGAGCATCTGACCACCCCGGAACAGATCGAGGACTACCTGGACTCAGAGATCGCTCGGGCTGAGCAGTACGTCGAAGAGGACCCCAAGGCTGAGGCGCTCAATGCGACTCAGCTGAAAGTGGTCAATGCGCTGAACTCCCGCCGTGAGATCGTGGAACTGCTGCGCCGGTACCAGATGAAGAAGGCCGAGCTGGGAGTCATGGACTTCGGCGATCTGCTGACCTACGCGGTGCGCATTGCCGCTGAGATCCCCGCTGCGGTCGAAGCGGAGCGGCGGAAATACGCACTTGTCCTGCTGGATGAGTTCCAGGACACCTCGTGTGCTCAGCTGGAGCTCTTCAGCGGGCTCTTCGGCCGGGGCACCGGGCACGCGGTCACCGCTGTCGGCGATCCCAACCAGTCCATCTATGGGTTCCGCGGAGCCTCTGCCGGGCAGCTCTTCGACTTCCCGGCCCGGTTCCCAGTGGTGGACCCTCAGACCGGGAACCATTCTGCCGCCCCGCGCAAGTACCTCTCCGTGGCCTGGCGCAACTCCCATGCCGCGCTGGAGGCCGCCAACGTACTGGTGGAACCCTTTGTCCGCTGGGCCGCTCACCCCCAAGAGACCTGGCATCATCACCATGCGAGTCTGCGTGCCGAGCTGCCCCCGTTGGTGACCCCCGACTGCGCAGCCAAGGACACTGCTGTCCCCGTAGATCAAGGCGGAGAACCAGTGATGGACCCGGAGAAAGTGGCCCCAGGTGTGCTGCGATACGGCTTCTACCCCACCGAAGCAGACGAAGCAGCGGCCATCGTCGAGCAGCTCACCGCAGCGCTGAAACATACTCGGGACACCGTGCCCGGCCATGCTGAGGTCATCCGGCACAAGGACCAGGGCGTGCCGGTCACCGCCTCGGTGCTGGCTCGCAAACGTGCCCAGCTGCACACCATCGCTGAGGCGCTCGAGGCCGCCGGGATCGCCCATGAGGTAGTCGGTGGAGCAGGGCTGACCAGGGTCCCGGAGGTTGCCGAAGTGCTGTCCTATCTGCGGGTGATCGCTGACCCCCAGCGCTCTGATGAGCTGCTGCGCATTCTCGCCGGTGCCCGCTACCGGCTCGGGCCCAAGGACCTGTACCGACTTGGCAGAGTCGCCGAGAAAGTCACCGCAGCAGACCGCACTGCGCCCGAACAGTCAGAGGAGGACGAGCAGGTCTCGTTGGCACTGGAGCCTGATGAGCTGCGGTCGCTGCCGCAGGCGCTGGATTCACTGACCAGCGACGATCTGAAAGAGTTCTCCCCGGCCGGTGCCGAACGGCTGCTGAAGGCGAAGACAGATTTTCTGCGCCTGCGCAGCCTGACCAGCAGCGACCTGCCCGGATTTGTTCGTGCGGTGATCGCCGAGACCGGGATCGACGTCGAGCTGGCCTCCGCCGGCCGCTCTGCCCTTCAGATCGATGAGCTCATCGGCCACGCGCAAGCCTTCGGCGGTGGCGGCAGCCACACAGATCTGCGGGCCTTCCTGCGCTGGCTGGAGGTCGCCGAAGAGGAGGAGCAGGGACTCAAGACTGCTGTCCCGGAGCCCACGCCTGGCGCGGTCCAGCTGCTGACAGTCCACTCGTCCAAGGGACTGCAGTGGGATGTGGTCGTCGTCGCCGGTCTGCGCGAGGGCAGGCTGCCTGATTCAGAGCACAAGGTGCCCAACTGGCTCAAAGGTACTGGCGATCTGCCCTGGCCGCTGCGCGGAGACCGCTATTCCATGCCGCAGTGGGACTCGGACCAGCCCAATGCCATGTTCTGGGCACGGGCCGCGGGTGAGGGGACCACCAAGAAGTTCGAGGACCGGGACTTCCCGGATCAGTGCAAGAGCTACCAGCGGGAGGAGGACCGCCGGCTGGCCTATGTGGCGGTCACCCGGGTCAAATCCCTGCTGATCACCACCGGCGCCTGCTTCTACGGATCCACCCAGGGCAAGGAGCCCTCGCCGTTTCTGGAGGAGATCCGCGCCGCCGCTCAGGCGTCACCGCATCCGCATCGATTCGATGAGCTCAGCTGGTACGAGTTCGACCCCCAGGACAAACCGGAGAACCCGTCGAAGAACCTGGTTCAAGCCACCGTCTGGCCCTATGATCCGCTGGCCCCGCTGCAGATCCGGACCCTGGAGCTGATTCCGGCGAACCTCGAGGATCCGGCCTCGCTGGATGAATACCGGGAGGTAGCGGCATCGCCTTCGGCGCCGGGCCGCCGCCCGGCGCTGGAGGAAGCCCGTGATCTGGTGCGGGCCCAGTCGCCGCCTCCTCATACGGCACCGGCTGAGGCTCACCCCAAGCTCGCTGAGGCACAGTTCGTCATTCAACGCCGGAATGCGCTGCACCGGCCCATGCAGAAACCTGGAACCCCCAGCCACACCAGCGCCTCCGGAATGGTCCAGCTGCTGCACCACCCGCAGCAGGTGTCGGAGCAGTCGGGCAGGCCGGTGCCGCGCCGGCCCGCATCGGCGGCACGGCGAGGCACCGCTGTGCACGGGATCATCGAGGATGTGCTCGATGTCCAGGCTTCGCTGCCGGACATCGACGGCATCTTCGACACTCTGAATGACGACGCCGCGGACCTGAACATCGAGCAGGTCAGGGCAAGCTTCCAGTCCAGCCGCTGGGCACGATGGCCTGCCTTCGCCGTGGAAATCCCGGTGGAGACCCCCATCGGCGGGATCGTGGTACGTGGCAGGATCGACGCGGTCTTCGCCGTCGGGCCCGATGGCAGGCATCTGGGCACCGACACCTACCAGCGGTGGCTTGAGCTGCCGCGGGCTGAACGCATCGCGAAGATGTCGCCATGCCGGTTCGAGCTGGTGGACTGGAAGACCGGGCGGATCCCCCAGGGCCAGGACATGGCGGAGAAAGAGCTGCAGCTGGCGGTCTACCGCATCGCCTTCAGCAGGCTCTACGGTGTGAAGGAGGAGAACATCGGATGCCACTTCCTCTACCTCGACCATGCCCACACCCATACGCCTGCGGCGCTGCCCGGGGCCGAAGACCTCGAAACGCTGGTGCGCAGCGTGGGCGGTACAGGCTGAGGCTCTGTGGGCGGTGGCGGCGCGGCGGCGTCGTCGTCCTAGACGGTCTGGGCGGCCTTCCTGGTGAGGTAGATGGCGTAGGCGCAGATGAGCACGCCGAGAGCTGCGGTGATGGCACCGGCATAGGCCGGGGCCCTGAGGCCCAGGCCAGCCTCGATCACCACTGCTCCCATGATGGCGCCGATCGCGTTGGCGGAGTTGAACGCAGAGTGCTGGAAGCTGGCGGCCAGCTGGGGCGCACGCGGAGCGCAGTCCAGCAGGTGAGTCTGCACTGAGGGGCCCAGCGCCCCTGCAGCGATGCCGATCAGCAGCAGGAAGGTGATCATCAGCAGCGGAATATGGGCGAAGGCGCCGAAAAGTGCCATGCTCGCCGCCACGGTGACCGTAGAGACCATGATCGTTCCCAGCACCGACTTATCCGACCAATAGCCCCCGGCGAAGTTGCCCACCACATTGCCCAAACCGTAGAAGAACACCACGATCGGGATGGCTCCAGCTGTCAGCTGAGTGACGTCCATGGCGATGTAGGAGATATACGAGTAGATCGCAAACATCCCGGAAAAGCCGACCACCGCCAGAGCGATGCCGACCCAGAGCTGTTGGTTGACCAGGCCCTTGAGCTCGCCGCGGACCGAAGCGCTCGCAGGCGGGTTGATCTTGGGTGCGCAGAACGTCACCGCCACCATAGTGGCTACGGCGAGGACTGCGGTGATGATGAACATGATGCGCCAGCCGAACTCCAGACCGGCCCAGGTGACCAAGGGCACCCCGGCCAGGTTGGCGATCGCAATCCCGGAGAGCACCACCGCGATGGCCCGGGCTCGCTTAGTGGGTCCAGCCATATGCGCGGCCATCAGTGCGGCTGTGGCAAAGAAGGCACCATGCGGCAGCCCGGAGAGGAATCTGCCCAGCAGCAGCGCCTCGAAACTCGGGGCGAAATAGCTGAACAAATGGGCGAAGGTGAAGACGCCCAGCAGAAACAGCGCGTAGTTCTTGCGCTCACGCTTGGCGCCCATCAGGGAGAGGATCGGGGCTCCGATGACCACTCCGGCAGCGTAGAAGGTCACCAGCAGTCCGCCCTGGGCCTCAGTGATGCCCAGGTCCGCCGCCGCTGCTGCGTTGAGCCCCATGATCGCGAACTCGGTGACACCGATGGCGAATCCGCCGATGGACAGGGCCAGGATCGCGATGGCGACCTGCCGACGGGAGTACTGCTGCTGGAAGTGCTCAGGCCTGATGACCTGCAGCGTGCCGGTGACTGCCGGAATCGACCCGGTCAGAATCTGGAGCGGACTGGTCATCGGCCCCACCGGGGAGGAGGTGCCCTCAGCGGTTTCAGTTCTGGGGTAAGTGGTCTGGCTCATGCGTACACCGCCTTTCTGACGCTGGATGCTTGCGGGAAAAGGCGAGGCCCGGCGGGTCAGCCCAGACCCGCCGTCGAGATCGAGAAGTTCTCGCAGCCGGTTGGCCACGTGAACTGAAATAAAAATATTAGGTGAAAGAAGAGGAAAAACGCGAATGAAAACTACGTGATAATCGTCATACCTTTTGGCCGGCGCGAGTGGTCAGCCGCATGGCGTAGAGGGTGACCACTACCCCGACGGCTGCTGCCGCCGCCCCTGCATAGGCAGGTGCCCGCAGTCCCAGTCCCATATCGATGGTCAGCCCGCCGACCACCGCGCCCAGAGCATTGGCGGCGTTGAACGCAGAATGGTGGAAGCTGGCCGCCAATTGTGGGGCTTTGGGTGCGGTGTCGATCAGGTGGGTCTGCATGGAGGGCCCGAGGCTGGATGCCGAGACCCCTACGCAGAACAGCAGGATGAGCATCAGCCAGGGGATATGCGCGAATGCTGCGAACAGCGCCATGAACACTGCGACCAGGGTCATGGCCACGATCACTGTGCCCAGCACGGATCTGTCAGTTCCCGCCCCGCCGACGAAGGTGCCGACCACCATGCCTGAGCCGAAGACCAAGACCACCCAGGGCAGTGTGCTGTCGCTGAAGCCGGTGATCTCCACTGCCACGTGCGCCAGGTAGGTGTAGATGGCGAACATGCCGGAGAATCCGATGATCGCCAGCCCGATGCCCACCCAGAGCCGCTGGTTGGCCAGGGCCTTCAGCTCGCCTCTGACGGAAGCGCCGGCTGGGGCCTCTTGCCGTGGTGCCAGGAAGGCCACTGCCAGCATGGTGAATCCGGCCAGTGCGGCCACGATGAGAAACATCCACCGCCAGCCGAACTGCTGTCCGATCCAGGTGACCGCCGGCACCCCGGTGACATTGGCGATCGCCAGCCCGGAGAGCACCACTGCGATCGCCCGCCCGCGCTTGGCCGGCCCCGCCATCTGCGCACTCATCAGCGCCGCAGTAGCGAAATACGCCCCATGCGGCAACCCGGAGAGGAACCGGCCGGCCAGCAGAGCCTCAAAGTTCGGGGCGAAGAAGCTCAGCACATGGGCCAGGATGAACAGCACCAGCAGGAACAGGGCGTAGTTCTTGCGCTCCCGTTTGGCGCCGGCCAGCGAGAGGATCGGAGCGCCGACCACCACGCCTAAGGCATAGGCGGTGACCAGCATGCCGCCCTGACCGTAGCTGACGTCCAGCTCCAGCACGATCTCCCGCTGCAGACCCATGATCGCGAACTCGGTGACCCCGATGGCGAACCCTCCGGTGGCAAGGGCGAGGATCGCCCAGGCGACCCGGGACCGGGTCATCCGCGGTGGGCTCTGGGTGGCCAGTGGAACAGCGCCGGTGGAGGTTTTCTCGCTCACCACTTCGCCAACCGCGCCCCGCTAAGGATCATTCCCGCAGGAGCCAGTTCCAACTGACCTTATTCACCGCGATAGGCTCGGATCTGTGATGGGGAATACGCTGGGTGCACTGCAATCAACTGTTGAATCAGAGCACGACGCCGCCGCGGGGCCGTTGAACGTCGCACCGGGCTCCGTGGTGGCTGTCCGGACCATGCCTGACGCCAAGGGGATGGGGAGTACCGCTGTGTGCTGCTTCTGGGCGTTAAAGCTGACCAGATTCCTGCTGCTTGGGCTATGCGGGGCTTGCCCCGCGCAGAAGTGCGCGAGGCCGAACAGCGAGAACGTTCATTGCTCAACTTCTTCGTGACGCGACCGGCGGGAGCCGATGAGCTGAATCAGCCACCAGGACAGCTGGATGACGATCATGGTGGCTCCGCCCATCAGCGCCAGCTCGATGGACTCTCTGCTCCACTGATCCGCGATGAGCGTGGCTGAGGCCACCAGGACCGCCACGACCACCGCGACCAGGGCCAGAAGCCGTGAGGCGATCCCCATCCACTCCCGAGGGCGTCGTAGCAGCGTGGCTATCAGCTGAGCGAGCTGGAGGAGGGCGATTCCGGCACCAGCACCGACGGCGAATTCCTCAACGTTCTCGGAGAAACTATGCGTGGAGACCCACCCAATGAGAATCAGCAGACTAGCAACCAGCGCGATAGCGTCGATGAATGACGCTGCCAGTTGCAGCAGCGCTGCTGCGCCGCGGCCTCGGTCCTGCCTCTTGCGGGGGATGTAGTCCCAGGCCTGGCCGGCGTAGTACTCTGCGGCCAGCGCGGCCAGTGTGAGCACCACGATCGGCACCACGATGGGGGTGACCACGTGAGTGCTGATCACCCAGAGCGCCACTCCGGCAAGGAACGCCACTGGCAAAGACGCCAGGCGCCGCAGCCACCACGCGGCCAGATACGGCCTGCGGGCTGGTGGGACATCGAGAGGGTGAACCAGGGGGTTGGTCTGGGCGGAGGGAAGGTCGATGACTTCTTTGATCTCTTTCATGGCTGTCTCCATGGGACGTGTTGGATGTGGGGCCCGCGCAGGCCGTTTCGGCCGATGTCGTAGACCTTCTGACGCGAGACGCCGAGCTCGGCGGCGACCGTGATGGCGCTGTAGTCCTCCAAGAGGGCCTCCACGGCCACCGAGCGGACCCCTGAGGCCCGGGAGTTCAGATGCGAAGCCAAGGTGCTGACCTCGGCGGCGAGCAAGGCTGCCCCCAGCGGTCCGCCGAACTGATCGGCCCAGTGCGGCTCTCCAGAAGTGGCTGCCTGGTAGAGGCCGTCGCCGCCGTCCGTCAACACCTGGTGCACCTGCTTCGGACCGATGCCGCAGTCGGTGTACCGGCGGATCAGCTCGTCGAGGCCCGTGGCATCCGGATGACTGCGAAGCCGGTGAGCCAGGACCCGCCGCCAATCTTCAGACAGGGAATCGGGAGTCTCCTCGGAGGGTTGCTTGTCACCCCGGGGTTTACTACTCATAGTTCAATGCTGAGGGTGATCCGCAAATATGTCAATACCGGGGTGACAGTCGTCGCCGAGTGCTTACTTTCGAAAGGGTCGAAACGTGATTCCGGAGTCTCAGAAGCTCAGCCCCGATAAACCATCCGCTGGTGCAGTCCCTGATCGGCCTTCTCCCAGTAGGCAGCGGCACCCCTCAATGGATGGCACCAGTTCACCGGGAGGGTGAGTCAGGTGTGGCCGTCCCGAAGGCGGCACAGATGGCGGCGGTTCAGGAGCAGGCGATGGTGATCAGTTTAGCGGCCGTTTCACGTACTCTGCGCCGAGGCTGGGTCAACTGGTACATCAAAGAGCATTGCCAGGTAGTGACGAACGATTCCGAGTTGGCGGCGCATCAGGCTGGAATCGTTCATCGCGCGAGTCAGGATGAATGCGCCTTCAAACGTGGTGACAACGTGGTCGGCAACAGCGTCGAGGTCGACCGGACTGCGCGGTGGGTGAGCCTGGGCGGCTCGGTGGAGGGTTTCGACCAGACGCTCGCGCCAGGTTGTGAGCGTTCTGAGGATCACGTCGTTGGTGCCGTCGTCGAAGAGGTCCTTGTCGAACATGTATGTCACGTAGAGGCAGCTCGGATGCTGGGCGACAATCTCGTCTGCGGACTCCTCGAACAGCCGCAGGAAGGTCACCATCTGGATCGCTGGGTCATCGCTGACTTCCCGAGCCTGGGCGAGGTGTCCTTCGAGGAGGCTGAGGTCGGCGGTGGCGTAGCGTTCCACCAGGGCTCGCGCCAGGTGGTTCTTGCTGGGGAAATGATGAAAGAACGCACCCTTGCTCGAGTTGGTCTCCCTCAGGATGGCATCGACTGTTGTGGCGCCTAGCCCGTATTCCAGGACCAGGCGTTCGGCTCCGTCGAGAATGCGCTGGCGCGTCGGCGCTCCGTTTCTGGTCATAGTCCGAGCGTACCGCCCGGCAGATCATCAGATCCGTCTGCTATAATCAGACCAACTAGTCGGTCTCTAGGAGGAGGCATGTCTACTACTGCCGCCGAGACGGCCCGGCTCCGGGAGCGGTTCGGAATGAGCCTCAACGACGGGCTGGTGTGTCCCGACGACGACCGCTATGACGAGGCTCGGAGAGTCTGGAACGGGATGATCGACCTGCGCCCGGCCGCGATCGCTCAGTGCGCCACGACAGACGACGTGAGGTTGGCAGTGGAAAGCGGCCAATCCCTCGGGTTGGCGCTTGCGGTGCGCGGAGGTGGGCACAACGTGGCCGGGTTCGGCACTATCGACGGCGGCCTGGTGATCGACCTGTCGCCGATGCGCCACGTGCACGTCGACGCCACCACTGGGCTGGTCCGCACCGGAGGCGGGGCCACACTCAGCGACCTCGACACAGCGACACAGGAACACGGCTTGGTGGTGCCCTCCGGGGTGGTCAGTAAGACCGGTGTGGCCGGCCTCACCCTCAACGGCGGGCTGGGATGGTTGCGGCGCAAGTGGGGCCTGACCTGTGACAGCCTGGTCGGAGCCACAGTCGTGACTGCAGCCGGCGAGGTCATCGAGGCGACCGAGAAGTCAGACCCCGATCTGCTCTGGGGCCTGCGCGGAGGAGGCGGCAACTTCGGCGTAGTGACTGAGCTGATGTTTGAGGCCCATCAGCTCGACCCCGAGGTGGCCTTCGCCTTCGTCCTCTACCCGATCGAGGTGGCGCGGAGCGTGCTGACCGGACATGAGCAGACCGTGCAGGCCGCAGGCGACCGCGTGAGCACGCTCGTTGCGTTCGGCCGCGTACCGGCCGGCGAGGACTTCCCGGTCGAGACGCACGAAGTGCCCTACGTCGGAGTGCTCGGCGTCTATGCAGGTCCGGCTGACCAGGGTGAGCAAGCCCTGCTCCCGCTGCGTCGGCTCGGCGATCCGCTAGTGGACCTGTCGGGTCCGATGCCGTACCTCGACGTGCAGAGGATCTACGACCCTGACTACCCCGACGGCCTCCGCTACTACTGGAAGTCCACCAAGCTCCAGACGTTGCCGGATGAGGTCATCGACATCCTGACCGAACACACCCTGGCCGCACCGTCGAAGCACTCCACGATCGACCTATGGCTCAACGGTGGAGCAATCGAACGAAAAGGTGAGTCCGATACGGCCTTCAGCGGACGCGGCAACCGCTATCTGGTCAACGCCGAGGCGAACTGGGAGCACGCCGGCGACGACGAGGCTAACGTTGCTTGGGCGCGGGGCTTCCTCGCCGACTTGGAACCACGCGGAGCAGGCGGCGCCTACCTCAACTTCCCCGGCTTCCTGGAGGAAGGCCACGACATGGTTCGAGCCAGCCACGGGACCAACTATCCACGGCTCCGAGCCCTGAAACAGCGGCTCGACCCGGACAACGTCTTCAGACGGAACGCCAACATCGAACCGGGCGCATCATGACCATCCACGCCACCAGGAGAACGCCCGCGGAGGAGGCCGTCAGGAACCGTCCACAGGACCGCTTCTCCCCAAGAGCCAGGTTCGGGCCTGTAGTTGCTGGTGTGCCGGGATGGATGCCCGCTGATCCGTTACGCCCCAGGAGGCCGGAGACCGGGGTGGCGGTCATAGATGGAGGACGACGACGCCCCGTCGGGGCTTGCGGCTGAGGCCGCCGAAGAGCCCGAGCCAGCTGAGGCGGCGGACGTCTCGGAAGGAGCCGACGCTGCAGAGGGCGCGGACTGCGCTGAGGCTGAGGATGCGGCCGACCCCACAGACCCCGCTGATGAGGCTGACGCCGAGGAGCTCGCGGAGCGAGCGCTGGCGGCAGAGGCCGCCGAGGCGGGGAAGAAGTTCTTCTGCTTGGCCCGCCGCTCTGACTGCTCATCGGGCTGGATCGGCAGCGAACCGGTGGCAGGGGAAGGCCCGTCGAACTCCTCGGCGTCATCCACATACGCCGGAATCTCCTCAGTCAGCGGATCCTCCCCGGCAGCTGCGGGCGCGGCCGGAGAAGCCGGACTCCGGGGCTGGAGCGGGGTCACCACCCCGGTGGGTTCATCATCAGACTCATTCTGTGCCACGTCGGCATCGGTGATCACTGCCGGTTCGCCGTCGTCGTCATCCCAGTTGCCTGCCCCGGCAACAGTGGCCGCTGCCCCGGCGCGCCGCACCGGCTTGGAGTCCTGGGCATCAGCGGGGCCCCTGGGCTCCTCACCCTCCAACGGAGTGAGCGAGATCGGCCGGCCGCCGTAGGTGTCAATATCGGAGGCCAGCTGCGTGAGCAGGCCGATGGCCTCCTCGACCATCTGCTGGTTCTCCCCGGTGGTGCCGCGGACCAGCCATTGGGCCAGGGCGAACTCGGCCGAAAGCGCCGCCCGGCGGAGAATATGCTCGTCAGTCTCTGCGCTGCGGTGCGTCGTGTACGCGGCGAGCACACTGTTGCTGAAGGTCTGGTCCGGTGAGGCGATCAGCCAGGCAAGATCATCGGCGGGGTCGCCCACATGCAGATCGGTCCACCCGGTGACTGCCACCACCCGCTCACCTTCGATGAGCAGATTGTCCTCATGCATATCTCCGTGGACCACCGCGGTGGTGAAGTCCCAGAGCTCCTTGTCCTCCATGGCATGTTCCCAGCGGCGGAGCAGCAGAGGCGGGACCTGCCCGGTGGAGGCCGCGGCGTCGAGCTCGTTGAGCCGGCGCTGGCGGATCCGTTCAGCGCTGTAGCGGGGCAACTCGGCGTGGTCGACCACGGATTCGGAGAGATCGTGCACCGATGCGACGGTCCGGCCCAGCTCATGCACCAGGTCTGGTGCGGCGGAGATCAGCTCAGGCAGCTCCACCGGTTCGCCGGGCAGGTGGTTGTAGACGAACACCCGCATGTCATCGACCCGAGTCGCCCCGGCAACGCTGGGCACCCGGAAAGGCAGCTCAGCCCGGATGGCGGTGGAGAACCCGCGCAGCACCTGGACCTCGGTCTCCAGCCGCAGAGCGGCCTGATTGTGCTGCGGGCCGCGGACCCGCCACCGGTTGCCGGAGTCGTCCATCACGACCGCTGACATGAAGTCGCGGGCATCGTCTGGGGCATCGGCGACCCCGGTGGGGGAGAGGCCCGGCACCGCACGGGTGGCCAGGGCAGCCAGTTCCATCGAAGTCCATCGCACAGAGTTCAGCCTATGGATCTGTGCCCGGCGTGTCCCGTTGAAACGCCGGAGACGTGTGCATGAGTGCTGAACCTGTGGAGAACGACGACGCCGCCTCCGCGCCCGGCGGTACCGTAGAGACCATGAGTGATGCACTGGCTGGTCCCGCCGAATCTGTGCTCGACGGGCTCGACGACGAGCAGCGAGCCGCCGCGTCCACGCTTGCTGGGCCGCTGTGCATCCTTGCCGGTGCCGGCACCGGGAAAACCCGCGCGATCACCCACCGGATCGCCTACGGAGTCCGCGCCGGAGTCTACGACCCGCACCGGGTGCTGGCGGTGACCTTCACCGCCCGGGCCGCTGCGGAGATGCGCTCGCGGCTCACCGGGCTCGGTGCCCCGGGGGTCCAGGCCCGCACCTTCCACGCCGCCGCGCTGCGGCAGCTGCAGTACTTCTGGCCGATGGTCGTCGGCGGTGCCCTGCCGCAGATCCTGGACTACAAGGTCCGGCTTTTGGCTGAGGCCGCCAAGCGGCTGCGGATCACCACAGACCGTGCCAGCCTGCGCGACTTCGCCTCCGAGATCGAATGGGCCAAGGTCTCCACCCTCACCCCGGAGGGCTACCTCGCAGGCGCCGAGGACCGCGAGACGCCGGCCGGTGCGGATCACCAGAGCTTCGCCCGGCTCTACCAGGCCTATGAGGACCTCAAAGAGGACCGGCACCTGATGGACTTCGAGGATGTGCTGCTGTTCACCGCCGGTATGCTGGAATCCGATGAGCGAGTCGCCGCCCAGGTCCAGCAGCAGTACCGGCATTTCGTGGTGGACGAGTACCAGGACGTCTCTCCGCTGCAGCAGCGCCTGCTGGAGAACTGGCTGGGCGGGCGCGAAGAGCTCTGCGTGGTCGGCGATGCCTCCCAGACCATCTACTCCTTCACCGGGGCCACCCCTGATTATCTGCTGAGCTTTCGGCGCCGCTATCCCGGGGCCGAGGTGGTCAGACTCGTTCGCGACTACCGCTCCACCCCTGAGGTGGTGAAGCTGGCCAACATTCTGCTGGCCGACCGCCGTCCCGGTGGCCAGGCGGCCTGGCCCGCTCCTCTGCAGCTGATCTCCCAGCGCAGCTCGGGTCCTTCCCCGGAGATCTCTGAGCACGCCGACGACGAGGCCGAGGCGGCCGGGATCGCCCAGAAGGTCGCCGAGCTGTCCCAGACCGGTACCGCGCTCCGTGAGATCGCGGTGCTCTACCGCACCAACGGCCAGTCCCAAGCCTTCGAGCAGGCGCTGGCCACCGCCGGGATCTCCTACCAGCTGCGCGGATCCGAACGGTTCTTCTCCCGCGCTGAGGTGCGGGAGGCCATCGCTGCGCTACGCACCAGCTCGTTGATCAGCGAGGACTCCGGTGACACCGTTGCCGCCGCTGTCCGGGGGGTGCTCTCCTCGATCGGCTGGTCGCCTCAGGCGCCGTCGTCCACCGGTGCGGTGCGTGAGCGCTGGGAGTCTCTGGCGGCTCTGGTGGGGTTGGCCGAGCAGCTGGACATCGAGCGGGATGAGTTCACCCTCAGGGAGTTCGTGGCAGAACTCGAGGAACGCTCGGCGGTCCAGCACGCCCCCACGGTGGAGGGAGTGACACTGGCATCGCTGCATTCGGCCAAGGGGCTGGAGTGGGAGGCGGTCTTTCTGGCCGGACTCTGTGAGGGCCTGATGCCGATCACCTTCGCGCAGACTCAGCAGGAGCTCGACGAGGAGCGTCGGCTCCTCTATGTGGGCATCACCCGGGCTAAGACGCAGCTGTTCCTCTCCTCTGCAGCCGCTCGGCATCCCGGCGGCCGGGGCCGGCGCAAGGCCTCCCGCTTTGTGATTCCGCTGCGCAAAGAGCTGGGGTTGGGTGCCCCGGCCAGGAGGATCGCACCGGGCCAGGGCGTCTTGAGCCTCAATGCTGCTGCCCGGAGGCGGAAGGCAGCGGTCTGTGCCGGCTGCGGGGCGGTGCTGACCGTGGGCGCCCAGATCACACGCCGCCGGTGTGAGGACTGTCCGCCGCGTTACGATGAGCAGCTGTTCGAACACCTGCGCTCCTGGCGGCGAAGTTACGCCCACCAGCTACAGGTACGGGCCTTCATGGTGTTCTCGGATGCGACCCTGGAGCTGCTGGCTGAGCACAAACCCACCACCGACGCAGCGCTGCTGGAGATCCCCGGCATCGGCGAGCGCAAGGTGGAGCAGCACGGGGAGCCGCTCAAAGCCGCCATCCAGGCACACCTCAACCCCGAGTGAGGCTCTCCCCGCCGCCGGAACTCACACTGTGCTGATCCGCCCAGGTGACCCCGGCGAGGAACGCGTCTGCCTCCTTGGTGTGCGGATAGCGCGCCACCAGGCGGCGGAATTCCGGGCCGTGCCCGGATTCGATCAGGTGGGCCAGCTCATGAACCAGCACGGAGTCCACCACCCAGCCCGGCATCCGGCGCAGCTTGGAGGACAGCCGGATTTCCCCGGTGGTGGACGTCGTCGATCCCCAGCGCTTCAGCTGTCTGCCCGACCATGCGGCCGATGCTGGCTGGACGGCGCCGTCGAAATATTGGGCTGAGAGCTCGCGGGCGCGGGCCAGCAGGGCCTCATCGCTGCGCCCAGCTTGGGAGGAGCGGCCCTTCAGTCGTTTGCGGAAAGCCCGGGCATGAGTCTCCATCTCTGCCCGGGAGAGCCGCATCGGCACTCGCAGCCGCAGCGTGCCGCCGGTGATGTCCGCACTAACAGTCCGGCGGCGCCTGGCAGAGCGGATCACGAGCACCTTCTCGCCGTCCACCTGGATCACAAACTCCTGCTCAGCCATAGACGGTAAGCCTACTGCCGGTTGCGGAGATCGGCTGTGGAAAACCTCCTCAGGCTGCACTATTGAGAGATAATAAAAGGAACAAAGATGTATCAAACGTGATAGGAGAGGATCATGAACAGTGAGGAGATGCCTGCGGCTCTGCTCGCCCGGCGCAGACTCTGCACAGTGGTGGTGGACGGGCTGGACATTCTCGGACTGCACCTGGCCGACCAGCTGGTCCACCTCCGCCTCGGCACCGTGATCCTTCGCGATGACAGCCTTGTCGACGAACAGGTCAGCGGGTTCCGGGCCATTGACCGCGGCCGCCCCAGAGCTGAGGCCGCCGCGGAGCTCATCGGAGCCCGGGCCCAGCAGACCGCGGTGGTAGAGGCCCCGGAAGGCGCCACAGTCTCCGGGGCCGATCTGCATATCGTCACCGGCCACGGCAGTCTGCCGGCCCAGGTCCTCCGGCGTGCGGCCAAGGAGTCGCCAGCTGTGCTTCCGGTGCTGGCTTCCAGTTCCGGGTGGTGCGTGGGTCCTCTGCTGCTGCACAACAGCCCGGTCTGCGTGGAATGCCTGGACGGCAGCGGGCTGCTGACCGCAGCACCCGGCCCCATCGTCGTCGTCCCCCACCCGCTGATGCTGGCAGCGGCAGCTGTTGCCGCACAACAGGCCCAAGTGCTGGTCGACGGGGTGCACCGGTGCCTGATGGAGCAGGCGGCGTTGATCGGTGAGGCCGACACAGGGATGATCATGCCCACTGCGGTCCGGCCGGGGCTCGACTGTGCCTGCCTGACCCGTGTTGAACCGCGCTGAGAATAAGGGCCGCTGCGCAGCCGGTCGGGCTGTGAGCGAACGCAGGCGGCAATCACCAGCCGGCGGCGATACCCTTGAGGCTCATGCTTTGTCTCAACTGGAGCAGGAGCCAGCGATGACCGATCAGCCCGATGACAACGAGCGCCGCGAGCCCAATGAAGAGGAGCTCCTGCGCAGGCTCTTGGGTGAAGCCTTCGGGGACAAGTCCGGCGGCGACGAGCAGGACGCCCCGGACAGCACCGGCCCCTCGATCGGATTCACCGGCACCCCCGGCGGATCGCAGCAGGGGGCTGGGCAGGATCCCGCGTCCTCCGGCGGAGGATTCCCGGGCTTCCCGCCCGGCTTCGACCCCTCCCAGCTGCCCCCGGGCTTCGGGGACCCGCAGATGATGCAGCAGATCATGGGCCAGGTCCAGGCGATGTTCTCCGCCATGCAGAACCAGGGCGATGAGACGGTCAACTGGGAGCTCGCCAAGAACGCCGCACTGGGGGCTGTGGGCAATGACGACGCCGCGGTCACCCCCGCTGAGGCGAAGCAGATCGACGACGCCCTGCGGCTGGCTGAGATGTGGCTCAACGAGGCCACCAGCTTCGAAGCGCTCGGCACCATCGGGCAGGGGCTCAGCCGGAAACAGTGGATCGAGCAGACTTTTGAGTCCTGGCAGCGCCTGACCGCGCCGGTGGCCGAGTCAGTGGGCCGTGCCATGGCCCAGGTGGTGCGCCAGCAGCTTGAAGACGGAGAGGGTCTCAACCTGCCTGAAGAGCTCAAGGGGATGCTGCCTCCGGATGCCGCAGGCCAGATGGCCAGCATGATGGAACGCATGGGGTCGGTGGCCTTCGGGGCGCAGATCGGTCAGGCGATCGGCGAACTGGCCGGAGAGGTGCATTCCGGATCAGACATCGGCCTGCCGCTGGCCGGAGCCGGCATGGCCCTGGTCCCGGCCAATATCCGAGCATTCGGCGAAGGCCTGCAGGTCGAGGACGAGGAGATCCTGCTGTACCTGGCCCTGCGGGAGGCTGCGCGGATGCGACTGTTCGTCCGGGCACCGTGGTTGGAGGACGACCTGTTCAACGCGGTGGCCCAGTACGCCGCAGGTATCCACATCAATATGGAACGTGTGGAAGAGGCAGCCAGCCAGATCGACCCCTCCAATCCTCAGGAGATGGAGGACCTCTTCGGCGAAGGACTGTTCCAATCCGACCGAACCCCCATGCAGGAGGCGGCTCTTCGCCGGATCGAAACCACCCTGGCGCTGGTGGAGGGATGGGTCGACGACGTCGTCGCCCAGGCTGGTGCCCATCTGCCGTCACTGGGCAGACTGCGCGAGACCATGAACCGGCGCCGGGCCACCGGCGGACCTGCTGAGGCGGCCTTCGCCGCACTGGCCGGACTGGAGCTGCGGCCACGTCGGCTTCGCGACGCCGCAGTGCTCTGGGGGCAGCTGCGCCAGACGGAGGGAGTCGCCGGCCGTGATGAGGTGTGGGCCCAACCCGATGCGCAGCCGGACGAGACCGATCTGGACGACCCGTCAGGTTTCCACGACCGTCGAGCCGACCGGCAGGCAGAGGCCGCCAAGATCGACGACGAGCTCAAGAAGCTGCTCGACGGCGGCTACGACGGACCGGGCAACGGCTCAGGCTCTGATGCCGGAGACAGCCCTGGGCCTGGGGACGCCACTTGAGCCTGCGCCGGACAGTCCAGATCTCCTCCGGCGTGGGTGCGCTGGTCACCGGCTTGGCCGCCCTGACCCTGCCCAGCTCCTATTTGTTGGAGTCTCCCGGGCCGATCTTCGACACCCTCGGGGAGGTTGAGGACTGGCCGGTCATCACCGTCAGCGGAGCCGAGAGCTATGAGACCGAGGGGTCACTGGCGCTGACCACCGTGTACGTCAATGGGGCGCCCACCTCCACCGTGCGTGTTCCGGATGCGATGGCGGGCTGGGTCTCTGCCAGCGTCGACCTGACTCCGCAGGAACTGGTCTACCCTTCGGGCACCACCGCGGAGGAGGTGCAGCAGCGCAACACCGCAGCGATGGCCTCCTCCCAGGAGCTGGCCCTGGCCGCCGCATTGGATCACCTGGGCACTGACTATGCCGTTGAGCTCTCCGTGATGGACTTCACCGAGGAAGCGGTGGAGGCCGGAACGGACCAACTGCTGACTCCCGGCGACGTCGTACTTGCCGCCCAGGGAGAGACGGTGACCGGATTGGAGGGTCTGCGTCAGGCGGTCAATGACGCCGCGGGCGAACCGGTAGAATTGACGGTGGTTCGTGACGGGGACCACGTGGAAATCGCAGCGCCTACCTATCAGGATGCCGACGGGGAATACTATGTGGGCATCCTGCTGGCCAGCGAGTTCGACTTCCCCGTAGAGGCCGACATCCGGCTTCAAGACGTTGGTGGGCCCTCTGCGGGGCTGATGTTCTCGCTGGGGATCATCGACACCATGACTGATGACTCGCTGACCGGTGGGCAGGACTGGGCGGGAACCGGCACTGTAGACCCCGACGGGACCGTTGGTGCCATAGGCGGCATCGCCCAAAAGGTGGTCGGAGCCCGGGACGAAGGAGTTGAGCATTTCTTGGCTCCACGGCAGAACTGTGGTGAGCTGGAGGGCAGGCTTCCCAGCGGTCTTGACGTCTACGGCGTCGAGGACGTTGACCAGGCGGCCGAGATCGTCGAAGCCGTCAGGGACGGTGATGAGGACTTTTTGACAGGGCTGGAGCCCTGTGGCCGGAGTGCCGATTGAGTCCAGTGAGGACCTGCGCTTGCGCGGAGTCTTCGGGGCGATTGAGGGACCACGGGGGCGAAAGCCCCCAGAGCTGATCCGGCAGCAGTTGCACCTTAAATGAGCAGAGACATATAGAGACGAGGACAGACGTTGAGCTTCTCACAGGGATTCGGAAACTCGAACCCTTTTTCCGGAGGGATCTTCGGCTCCGGGTCGGGCAATAGCGACGACAGCGGCGCCGGGGGCTCCGGAGATCGCGGAGGAAACCGTGGTGGCGGCTCGGGAGGGCGGCGTCGTCCTTCTGCGCTGATCATCACGATCATCATCATCGCCGCACTGCTGGGTGCCTTCGTGGCCTTCGCAGGGTTTTACGCAGATGTGATGTGGTACTCCCACCTGGGGTACTCCGAGGTGTTCTGGACCGAGTGGCTGGCCCGTGGCGCCGTCTTCGCCGGTGCGTTTCTGGCGATGGGTCTGCTGGTCTGGCTCAGCTTGTTCCTGGCCTTCAGAGCTCGCTCCCAGAGCATCGAGAGTCAGCTGAGCGATTCTGTGGCCCGCTATCAGTCCACGCTGACTTCCATGCGCAGGCTGCTGATCTTCGGACTGCCGGTGCTGATGGGCTTGTTCGCCGGAACCGCGGCGCAGGCGAACTGGCAGCAGGTGCTGCTGTTCATCAACCAGGAGCCGTTCGGCCAGACCGACCCGGAGCACGGGATGGACTTCGGCTTCTACGTCTTCACCCTTCCGTTCCTCAACTTCATCATCGGGTTCCTGATTTCGGCAGTGCTGGTGGCCGGTATCGCCGGAATCCTCTGCCATTACCTGTTCGGCTCCATCCGCATTGAGTCCAACGGGAAATTCGTGGTGGAGAAGGCCGCCCGGTGGCACGTGGCAGTGGTGGCCGCGGTCTTCCTGCTGCTGCAGGGCCTGAACTGGTGGCTGGGCCGATTCGCCACCCTACAGGACCAGGGCGGGAACTGGGCCGGTGCGCTTCACACCGATGTCAACGCCGTGATCCCGGCCCGGACGATTCTGGCGGTCGCAGCAGTGCTGGTGGCGGCGGTGTTCATCGTGACAGCGATCACCGCCCGGTGGCGCTTTGCGATCATCGGCACGGCGATGCTGGTCATCACCGCGATCCTCGGGGCCGGCGTGGTGCCGTTCCTGATGCAGGAGTACCAGGTCCGGCCCACCGAGCAGTCGCTGGAAGAGGAGTACATCCAGCGCAATATGGAGCTCACCCGCTACGCCTACGGACTGGATGATCTGGAGAAGATCAGCTATGAGGCGACCCAGCAGGCAGAAGAGGGCGCCCTGGCCGACGATGCCGTCAACATTGAGAACATCCGCCTGCTGGACCCTAACCTGGTCTCAGCCGCCTACCGCCAGTTCCAGCAGTTCCGCCCGTACTACACCTTCCCGGACACGCTGAGCTTCGACCGCTACGAGATCGACGGCCAGACCTACGACACGGTGATCGCCGCCCGTGAGGTCAACGCCCCGGAAGGATCCTGGGTCAACCAACACCTGGTCTACACCCACGGCTACGGGCTGGTGGCGGCCAACGCGAACACGGTGACCCCTGAGGGGCGTCCTGACTTCAGCCTGCAGGGGATCCCCACCAGCGGTGATCTGGCCTCCGACGATGACTATGAGCCGAGGATCTACTTCGGTGAGGCCACCCCGGAGTATTCGATCGTCGGTGCCCCCGAAGGTGCCGCACCCCGCGAGCTGGACCGGCCTGCGGGTCAGATCACCGATGAGGACGATGCTGAGGCCGCCGACAACGGCCAAGACACCCAGTACACCTTCACCGGCGACGGCGGCCCCTCCGTGGGCAACCTGTTCAACAGGCTGGTCTACGCGCTGAACTTCCAGTCACCGGAGATCTTCCTCTCCGGCGATGTCAATGAAGAGTCGCAGATCCTCTACGACCGTCATCCGCGGGAGCGGGTGGAGAAGGTCGCCCCCTACCTGGAGGTGGACCAGAACATCTACCCGGCGATCGTCGACGGCAGCGTCAAATGGATCGTGGAGGGCTACACCACCTCCAACGACTTCCCCTACTCCACCGAGCAGCAGCTGGAGGCGGCGACTCAGGATGCGCTCACCCAGGCTCCGCAGCTGACCGGCCAGGTCAATTACATCCGCAACTCGGTCAAGGCTACTGTGGATGCCTACGACGGTTCGGTGGACCTCTACGCCTGGGATACCGAAGACCCGATCCTGCAGGCCTGGCAACAGGTGTTCCCCAGCTCCCTGCAGTCCTATGAGGAGATGAGTGCGGAACTGCTGGACCATGTGCGCTACCCCGAGGACATGTTCCGCATCCAGCGTCAGCTGCTCACCGAGTACCACGTGGATGACGCCGGAAGCTTCTACGAGGGCAATGACGCCTGGTCGGTTCCTGAGGACCCCACACGTGGTGATGGCTCAGAAGCTCAGCCGCCGTACTACATGACTCTGCAGATGCCCGAGCAGGAGGAGCCCGCCTTCTCGCTGACCTCCACCTTCATCCCCGCGGTGGAGGCCGATGGCCAGCAGCGCAACGTGCTCTACGGATTCCTGGGCGCCTCCGGTGATGCCGGAACCGGCGAGGACGGTGTCAAGAACGAGGACTACGGCCGTCTGCGGCTGCTTGAGCTGCCCCGGCAGACAGCGATCCCCGGGCCGGGACAGACGCAGGCGAACTTCGACTCGAACTCGGCTGTGGCCCAGCAGCTGAACGTGCTGGAGATCGGCGGCTCCAACGTGATCCGCGGCAATATGCTCTCCATCCCCGCCGGCGGGGGAATCCTCAACGTCCAGCCGGTCTACGTCCAGTCGGCTGGTACGGACTCGGCGTATCCGGCGCTGCGTATGGTCCTGGTCGCCTTCGGCGAGGAGGTCGGCTACGGCGACACCCTGCAGGAGGCTCTGGATATGGTCTTCGGCGGTGACGCCGGGGTGGATGCCGCTGAGGGCGCCGGTGTGGACGCCGACGCGGTGGAGGATGACCTCGAAGGCGTCGTCGATCCTGAGGACGCCGTCGAGGAGGACGAGGAGGAGCCTGCTCCGACCCCGACTCCGACCGAGGAGGAGGCAGCTGCTCCCACCGATGAGGACGAGGATGACGACGACGCCCCGGCCGCCGAGGATGACCAGGAGCGTCTGGAGCAGCTTCGCCAGGAGGCCGCTGACGTCTGGGCTGAGCGCAATGAGGCCTGGGACGACGGCGACAGGACTCGCTACATGGAGTTGGAGCTGGAGTTCGAACAGGTGCTCGACGAGCTCTTCGAGCTGGAGGCCCAGCTCAACTGAGTTGGTCCCGCTGGCGGGCGGAGCCCGCTCAGCGCACGCTCGCCTTCACACCTAATAGGGTAGGTCGGCGGCGTCTTGTAGGAGATATCTCCCACAGGGCGCCGCCGATTTTGTGCGCTGTTGGACTGCGTGTAAGATAGACAAGTCCCGGGAACGGGAATCCCAACGCGGGGTGGAGCAGTTCGGTAGCTCGCCGGGCTCATAACCCGGAGGTCGCAAGTTCAAATCTTGCCCCCGCAACGCAAAGTGCGAAGGCCCTGATCAGGAGAAATCCTGGCCAGGGCCTTCGTCGTCTCCCACCAGTGTGTATGAGTGGGTTATTGGCCAGAATGTGTGTATGGTTCGGGCGTGTCATCCTCGTCCTGCCCAGCCTTTCCTGGCCCAGAGGCCTTCCTCGGCTGTAGCTGAGGTGCCGTAGGTCTCAGGTCCGCTTGGGGCTTCTTCTGCGGTGTTCTGCTGGGCTGATTCGGCTGCTTGCCGTTGGCGTCGCTGTAGGATTGTCCAGGGATGGTGGGGGTGTGCGGTGAGGCTGTTGAGCAGCCAGTCTACGGCGGTGCGCGCGTGGACTTCGGGCAT
>NZ_QWLD01000028.1 GCF_003600155.1 Nesterenkonia muleiensis
TTTTTTCTGGTGGTGTTGGGGTGTTTGTAGCTTGAGAACTCAATAGTGTGCCAAGTTTGTTGATACCAGTATTTTGTTTATGTATTGGTGAAAGTGCAGTGCGTGCACCCCCGTGTGCGTGACTGTGTATTTGCTTTGGATTGATTGGCAGCTTGTGGTGTTTCTGGTCCTGTGAGGCTCTGTTTTTCCGGCAGGGTGGGGTTGGGGATGCTTGGGTTGTTGTTTCTCTGTTTTTTTGATGGAGAGTTTGATCCTGGCTCAGGATGAACGCTGGCGGCGTGCTTAACACATGCAAGTCGAACGATGAAGCTCTCAGCTTGCTGGGGGTGGATTAGTGGCGAACGGGTGAGTATCACGTGAGTAACCTTCCCTTGACTCTGGGATAAGCCTGGGAAACTGGGTCTAATACCGGATATGACTGGTCATCGCATGGTGGCTGGTGGAAAGCTTTTTGCGGTTTTGGATGGGCTCGCGGCCTATCAGCTTGACGGTGGGGTAGTGGCCTACCGTGGCTTTGACGGGTAGCCGGCCTGAGAGGGTGACCGGCCACACTGGGACTGAGACACGGCCCAGACTCCTACGGGAGGCAGCAGTGGGGAATATTGCACAATGGGCGCAAGCCTGATGCAGCGACGCCGCGTGCGGGATGACGGCTTTCGGGTTGTAAACCGCTTTCAGCACAGAAGAAGCGTAATTGTGACGGTATGTGCAGAAGAAGCGCCGGCTAACTACGTGCCAGCAGCCGCGGTAATACGTAGGGCGCGAGCGTTATCCGGAATTATTGGGCGTAAAGAGCTCGTAGGCGGTTTGCCACGTCTGCTGTGAAAGCCCGGGGCTTAACTCCGGGTGTGCAGTGGGTACGGGTAGGCTGGAGTGCAGTAGGGGAGACTGGAATTCCTGGTGTAGCGGTGAAATGCGCAGATATCAGGAGGAACACCGATGGCGAAGGCAGGTCTCTGGGCTGTTACTGACGCTGAGGAGCGAAAGCATGGGGAGCGAACAGGATTAGATACCCTGGTAGTCCATGCCGTAAACGTTGGGCACTAGGTGTGGGGGACATTCCACGTTTTCCGCGCCGTAGCTAACGCATTAAGTGCCCCGCCTGGGGAGTACGGCCGCAAGGCTAAAACTCAAAGGAATTGACGGGGGCCCGCACAAGCGGCGGAGCATGCGGAT
This sequence comes from Nesterenkonia muleiensis, assembly GCF_003600155.1. Taxonomy (GTDB): domain Bacteria; phylum Actinomycetota; class Actinomycetes; order Actinomycetales; family Micrococcaceae; genus Nesterenkonia; species Nesterenkonia muleiensis. Next base: position 1,177 of record NZ_QWLD01000028.1, read on the forward strand.
TAATTCGATGCAACGCGAAGAACCTTACCAAGGCTTGACATGGACCGGATCGCAGCAGAGATGTTGTTTCCCTTCGGGGCTGGTTCACAGGTGGTGCATGGTTGTCGTCAGCTCGTGTCGTGAGATGTTGGGTTAAGTCCCGCAACGAGCGCAACCCTTGTCTTATGTTGCCAGCACGTAATGGTGGGGACTCATGGGAGACTGCCGGGGTCAACTCGGAGGAAGGTGGGGATGACGTCAAATCATCATGCCCCTTATGTCTTGGGCTTCACGCATGCTACAATGGCCGGTACAGTGGGTTGCGATGCCGTGAGGTGGAGCTAATCCCTAAAAGCCGGTCTCAGTTCGGATCGAAGTCTGCAACTCGACTTCGTGAAGTTGGAGTCGCTAGTAATCGCAGATCAGCAATGCTGCGGTGAATACGTTCCCGGGCCTTGTACACACCGCCCGTCAAGTCACGAAAGTTGGTAACACCCGAAGCCCATGGCCCAACCGGTTTTGCTGGGGGGAATGGTCGAAGGTGGGACTGGCGATTGGGACTAAGTCGTAACAAGGTAGCCGTACCGGAAGGTGCGGCTGGATCACCTCCTTTCTAAGGAGCAGCCACGAGTTGTGGCACCATCGCAGTTCTCGAATGTAGAGCTGGTGGGTTTGCTCATGGGTGGAATATCAACAAATACTCTCAAGGGGTTTGTCCTTGGGGGTGATCGGTCGTTTCTGGTCATGGCATCTGTAGTACGCGTCTTGTGTGTGGGTTTTGGTCCATGTTCGAAGGTGTTGGAACTGGGTGTTGTGGTGGTGGTGGCTGGTTTTTGGTGCGCTGTTGGGTCCTGAGGCTATTGAGGCTTCGTGGATCTGGTCCTTGCTTCAGGTCGCCGTGGCGTGGGCATCCTCTTTTTTTGTGGGGGTGTGCTGTGGTGGTGGGGGTGGGGGTTGTTGTTTGGGAACTGCATAGTGGACGCGAGCATCTTATTTTTTGTCTTGCCTCTCAGATTCTTTTGTGGGTTTGGGGGGTGGGTGTCTGTGTTGTGTTGTAAGTGTTTTAGGGCGCATGGTGGATGCCTTGGCAATAGGAGCTGATGAAGGACGTGGGAATCTGCGATAAGCCTGGTGGAGCTGATAACCGAGTGTTGAGGCCAGGATTTCCGAATGGGGGAACCCGGCATGCTGTTGTGGTGTGTCACCGGCCGCTGAATGTATAGGCGGTGTGGGAGGAACGTCGGGAAGTGAAACATCTCAGTACCGGCAGGAAGAGAAAACAATAGTGATTGCGTAAGTAGTGGCGAGCGAAAGCGTATGGGGCTAAACCAGTGGCGTGTGATACCCGGTGGGGGTTGCGTTGTTGGGGTTGTGAGGCCATCCGTCCAGGGGCCACCGTCTCTGGGGGTTGAGGTGCGGGCGTATAGACGAAAAGGGTTGAGTCCCTTGCCGTAGAGGGTGTGAGTCCCGTAGTTGTTAATGCGTTCCGCCGGCCTGTGATGTGTTCTCGAGTAGCACGCGGCTCGAGGAATCGTGTGTGAATCTGCCAGGACCACCTGGTAAGCCTGAATACTCCCTATTGACCGATAGTGAATCAGTACCGTGAGGGAATGGTGAAAAGTACCCCGGGAGGGGAGTGAAAGAGTACCTGAAACCATGTGCTTACAATCCGTCAAAGCATCAGTTTTCTGGTGTGATGGCGTGCCTTTTGAAGAATGAGCCTGCGAGTTAGTGCTCAGTAGCGAGGTTAACCCGTGTGGGGCAGCCGTAGCGAAAGCGAGTCTGAATAGGGCGATATAGTTGCTGGGTCTAGACCCGAAGCGGAGTGATCTACCCATGGCCAGGGTGAAGCGCGTGTAAGAGCGTGTGGAGGCCCGAACCCACCTAGGTTGAAAACTGGGGGGATGAGCTGTGGGTAGGGGTGAAAGGCCAATCAAACTCTGTGATAGCTGGTTCTCCCCGAAATGCATTTAGGTGCAGCGTTGAGTGTTTCATCCTGGAGGTAGAGCTACTGGATGGCTGATGGGCCCTACAAGGTTACTGACGTCAGCTAAACTCCGAATGCCAGTGATGTGAGAGCTCAGCAGTGAGACGGTGGGGGATAAGCTTCATCGTCGAGAGGGAAACAGCCCAGACCACCGGTTAAGGCCCCTAAGCGTGTGCTAAGTGGGAAAGGATGTGGAGTTGCTTAGACAACCAGGAGGTTGGCTTAGAAGCAGCCATCCTTGAAAGAGTGCGTAATAGCTCACTGGTCAAGTGATTCTGCGCCGACAATGTAGCGGGGCTCAAGCACACCGCCGAAACCGTGGCAATCAGTCTTTTGAGGCTGGTTGGGTAGGGGAGCGTCCATCACAGCGGTGAAGCCACAGCGGAAGCTGGTGGTGGAGTGTGGTGGAGTGAGAATGCAGGCATGAGTAGCGAAAGAGGTGTGAGAAACACCTCCGCCGAATGACTAAGGGTTCCAGGGTCAAGCTAATCTGCCCTGGGTTAGTCGGGGCCTAAGGCGAGGCCGACAGGCGTAGTCGATGGATAACGGGTTGATATTCCCGTACCGGCGAAGAACCGCCCGAAACAAACCGGTGATACTAACCACCCGAACCCCCTCTGAGCAGTCCTTCGGGGCTGTGGGAGGGGTCTAGCGTGGGATCTGAACTGGGGCGTTTAGCGTATTAACAGGTGTGACGCAGGAAGGTAGCCGGGCCCGGCGATGGTTGTCCGGGTCTAAGAATGTAGGGAGAATGGTAGGTAAATCCGCTGTTCATTGATCCTGAGATTTGATGGGCTCCCACTTTTGGTGGGGGATCCGGTGATCCTATGCTGCCGAGAAAAGCATCGACGCGAGGTTCTTGTGCCGCCCGTACCCGAAACCGACACAGGTAGTCAGGTAGAGAATACTAAGGCGATCGAGTCAATCACGGTTAAGGAACTCGGCAAAATGCCCCCGTAACTTCGGGAGAAGGGGGACCACCCTGGTGATCAGGACATGCTTCTGTGAGCTGGTGGTGGTCGCAGAGACCAGGGGGAAGCGACTGTTTACTAAAAACACAGGTCCGTGCGAAGTCGTAAGACGAGGTATACGGACTGACTCCTGCCCGGTGCCGGAAGGTTAAGAGGACCTGTTAGCGGCCTTTGGCTGCGAAGCGGAGAATTTAAGCCCCGGTAAACGGCGGTGGTAACTATAACCATCCTAAGGTAGCGAAATTCCTTGTCGGGTAAGTTCCGACCTGCACGAATGGAGTAACGACTTCCCCGCTGTCTCAACCGTGAACTCGGCGAAATTGCATTACGAGTAAAGATGCTCGTTACGCGCAGCAGGACGGAAAGACCCCGAGACCTTTACTATAGCTTGGTATTGGTGTTTGACATCACTTGTGTAGGATAGGTGGGAGACTATGAGGCCCTCACGCTAGTGGGGGTGGAGTCATCGTTGAAATACCACTCTGGTGATGTTGAGCATCTAACTTCGGGCCCTGATCGGGTCCAGGGACAGTGCCTGGTGGGTAGTTTAACTGGGGCGGTTGCCTCCTAAAGAGTAACGGAGGCGCCCAAAGGTTCCCTCAGCCTGGTTGGCAATCAGGTGTTGAGTGTAAGTGCACAAGGGAGCTTGACTGTGAGAGAGGCATCTCGAGCAGGAACGAAAGTTGGGACTAGTGATCCGGCGGCACCGTGTGGAAGGGCCGTCGCTCAACGGATAAAAGGTACCTCGGGGATAACAGGCTGATCCTGCCCAAGAGTCCATATCGACGGCATGGTTTGGCACCTCGATGTCGGCTCGTCGCATCCTGGGGCTGGAGTTGGTCCCAAGGGTTGGGCTGTTCGCCCATTAAAGCGGTACGCGAGCTGGGTTTAGAACGTCGTGAGACAGTTCGGTCCCTATCCGCTGCGCGCGCAGGAGATTTGAGAAGGTCTGTCCTTAGTACGAGAGGACCGGGACGGACGAACCTCTGGTGTGTCAGTTGTCCTGCCAAGGGCACTGCTGATTAGCTACGTTCGGGATGGATAACCGCTGAAAGCATCTAAGCGGGAAGCCGGCTTCAAGATAAGATCTCCAACACGATTTATCGTGTGAAGGCTCCCAGTAGAACACTGGGTTGATAGGCCAGAACTGGAAGCCCAGCAATGGGTGGAGGTGACTGGTACTAATAAGCCGATCACTTACACACACCAACAC
>NZ_QWLD01000037.1 GCF_003600155.1 Nesterenkonia muleiensis
CCCGCACAGACGCTGACGCGTCTGCACGGGTCCCAGACGTCGCGGCTCCCCTCGGCCGGCTCGCGCCGACTTCCTTGTCAGGGGCGTACTGCACGTCGGTGTTCTGGACGCTGAATCCCAGCTTTGTGTAGAGCCCCGCGGCTGCTGTGTTCTCCGCGTCGACGTAGAGGATGACCGCTGCGACCTGCTGCTGGCGCAGATGCTCAATCCCCGCCACGGTCAGAGCCGCCCCGAGCCTGCGCCCCTGGGCGGCCGGGACCACGCCCACCGCGTAGACCTCCCCGAGCCGCTCACCATCCTCGGTGTGCAGCTTGGTCCAGTGAAAGCCCAGCAGGCGGCCCGCTTCTTCGGCGAGCAGGAATCCTTCGGCGGAGAACCAGTCCTCGGCCATCCGGGCATGCAGGTCGTCAATGGTGAGGCGCCCCTGCTCGGGGTGATCGGCGAAGGCTTCGGCGTTGGCAGCCACCCAGGCCTGATCGTCCTGACCAGGGCGGAAGCTGCGTAGCCGGACCTGCTGGGGAAGCTCAGCGGCGGGGAGCTTCACGTGGTTTTCCAAGCGCATCTGCCACAGCTCGCGGACCGGGTGCCAGCCGAACCGGGCGGCAAGCCTGGGTCCGCCGGGATGTCCTCCGTGGGCCCAGGCGCGTAAGGCCGCTCCCGGGTGATTCGCCAACGGCATCAGGCTCAGCGCGGTGGCGATCTCAGTGGCCACACCGCGTTGGCGCCACTCTGGGTGCACGGCCAGCTCCAGGACATGGGGCGCGGTCTCCCCGGCTGCGCTCTCCGGGTCCTCAGCCTCGGCACCACCCAGCGCAGCGCCATCCAACACAGTGCCGCCCAGCACGACGACGCCCGCGCCGGCCAGCCTGCCCCGGCTGCCGTGGTTTGCCGGCACCCAGGCGTAGGCGATGACCAGTGGGGCCGCGGCGGCGTCGTTCTTATTCAGCTCCACCCAGGTCTGGTCCCCGAACGGAGGGGAACCGTCTGCGGCCTGCGCGGCTGCGGTGAGTTCCCGTAGAGCCTCGCGCTGCTCGGAGGCGGGCGCGCCCTCCACCAGCTCCACGGTCATGGTCTCGTTGTTCTCAGCCACACCATCAGCCTAGTCCGCTGAGCCCTCAGGCGGCGTCGGCGTCGCCGTTGGATTCCTGGTGATCGGTGCCGCCGGTCAGGAGCCGGTACCCCACATTGCGCACGGTGCCGATCAGCGACTCATGCTCCGGGCCCAGCTTGGAGCGCAGCCGGCGGATATGCACATCTACCGTCCGGGTGCCGCCGAAGTAGTCGTAGCCCCACACATCATGCAGCAGGCGGTCGCGGGTGAAGACCTGGCCCGGATGCAGCGCGAGGTGCTTGAGGAGCTCGAACTCCTTATAGGTGAGATTCAGCAGCTTGCCGTGGATGGTGGCCATATAGGTGGTCTCATCGATCACGATCGCACCGGCACGGATCTCGCCGGCCGGAGCCACATCCTCAGTCTCGACCGAGGCCATGCGAATGCGGGCGTCCACCTCACCCGGTGAAGCCTCGGTCAGCACAAAACTGTCTGCCTGCCACGTTTCGTTCAGCGTGGGCAGGCCGGTCTCAGTCACCACCACGATCACCGGTGAGAGCATCGAGGTCTTCACCAGCTGGCACAGGGAGCGGGCATGGGCGAGGTTGCTGCGCGCATCGATGAGCGTGATGTCCACATTCGGGGCCCGCACAATAGAGGAGGCCTCAGCCGGGAAGGAGCGGATCCGGTGGTTGAGCAGCTCCAGCGAAGGCAGGGCATCTTCCGGGGCGTCAGAGAGCAGAAGCACCTGAGCCATCGGTCATTCCTCTCTGTCCTGCAGTAGTGATCAAGTCTGACACTCTAGGGGGTTTCGGCGCGCCTTGCATTGCTGTGATTCGCATCACCGCAACCTATATTTCCACATTATGAAAATTATGTGAGTGATCGCGTTGAGTATATCCATGTTCGTTGCTCTGGCAGGATGGAGACCATGAAACACCTGCCTGTCGCGCTCGCTGCCCTGGTCGGTGCCGGTGCGCTCGCCGCCGCCTCATGGGCCGGCGTGGCCGCACTCACGGCCGTGGTCTGCGCGCTCTGCGCAGTGGTCGCAGTGGGCTGGCCGCAGCTGATGGGTGTCTCTGCACGGAAGTCGCTCTCAGCGGTGATTTTGGCCGCTGGCGTGGTGGCTGCCCTGGGTGCGGCGATCGTCACCAGGGTGGAATCGCTGTTCTTCTGGTCCTCGGTCTCGCTGGCCTTCGGGGTGATGGTGGTCTTCACCATCCAGGTCCTGCGTGGCTCCGGCAGGCCGCATCGGCTTGAATCCACCCTGGGCGCCTGTGCGGGTGTGGTGATGACGACGACGGCGGCGGGCTGGGTCGCCGCACTGCGCTACCCGGCCGGTATGGCTGAGGCTGAGAACGGTGCGGGGCTGGCTGATCTGCGGGTGCGGGGCCTGGTCCCCTATGAAGAGTGGGGCGTCCTGGGCGTGACCGGACCCGGCGGTGAGCTCTCCGTGGTGGCGCTGGCAGCCTTCGCGCTGCTGGCGGGAACCCTCGCGGCGTGCATTCCTGCCCGTGACGCGGTGGTGCTTCCCCTGATTGTTGCCGCCTCAGCAGCAGCCTCACTGGGCACCGCGCTGGCTTGGGGTGAGCTGACGCTGCTGTTCGCCGGTGTGCTCGGCGTGGCGGCAGGGGCGCTGCTGGCCAGCTTCCGGCGCTTTCTCCTCCTCCAGGGCGCCCCGGAGCAGGTGCTGTCCCGTTTGGCCGTGGGTGCTGCGCCCATCGCAGCCATGGGCGCACTGGTCTACTTCACCGAACGGCTGCTCTTTGCGTAGTTCAGATAGGATGGTGCCATGAGCGAAGCACAGATTCTTGCCCTGGAGGCCTTCTTCATCGGCCTGCTGGTCCTGTCCGTGGTCATCATCGGCTGGATCAGCTTTGTGGTGCTCTCCCGGCTGTTCAAGGGTCAGCGCTGATTCCACCTGTGACATACCGGTCGCCACTGCTGAACCGCGCCGGCGCCGTGGCCGCGGAAACTGCTTCAGGCGTGAAGGCCGGCGAGAGTCGGCCGAGGGAGGCCGCGCCGTCTGGTGCCCGTGCAGACACGTCGGCGTCTGTACAGGCTGCGTCGGAGCCCGAGCAAGGCTTCTCCGCCGGTGCGACCAGCGCCGACGGGGGAGTCGCCGCCCACTACGGGAATCCCGTGGCGGAGCAGCGTGCCTTGGAGTCGGGTGCCGCGGTGGTGGACCTGTCGCACCGCGCAGTCATCACGGTCTCCGGTCCTGACCGGCTTTCGCTGCTGTTCACGCTCTCCTCCCAGCAGGTGACGGATCTTGCCCCGGGGGACTCCTCGGAGCTGCTGCTGCTGGACATTGCCGGGCGAATCGAGCACGCCCCGGCTATCACCGACGATGGCGAGACGGCGTGGCTCATCACCGAGGCGTCCCACGGTCCGGCCCTGGCCGACTGGCTGGAAGCCATGAAGTTCACCTTCCGGGTGGAGATCGCCGACCGAACCTCCGAGTTCGCCGTGCTGGGCAGCACGTCCCTACTTCCCGAGGGGCTGCCGTGCGCCTCGCCTGCACAGTGGAAGGACCCGTGGCCGCGTTTGGGCCCCGGAGCGGAGTCCTATTCGGCAATCGACGACGCCGACCATCCCGGACAAGGGTGGACATGGCACCTGACTATGGTGCCGCGGGAGAGCCTGGAGGATGTTGTCACGTATCTCGAGGCCGAAGGCTGGCAGCTTGCCGGGTGTTTCGCAGCAGAGGCGCTGCGGATCGCCGCCTGGCGTCCCCGGCTGGCCTATGAGGTCGATGCTAAGGCCATTCCGCACGAATTAGACCTGATCCGCACCGCGGTGCACCTGAGCAAGGGCTGCTACAAGGGTCAGGAGACAGTGGCCCGGGTGCACAACCTGGGCCATCCGCCCCGCCGCCTGGTCTTCCTTCACTTGGACGGCTCCGAGCACACCCTGCCCGCGGTGGGATCAGAGGTGCTGGCTCCCGCAGATGCTTCGGATGTCGACGCACTGGCCAAGGAGCGTGCGGTTGGTGCGGTCACCTCGGTGGCCCGGCACCATGAGGCCGGGCCGATCGCGCTGGCGCTGGTCAAGCGCAAAGTGGATCCGCAGGCCCAGCTGGTCGTGCGGGACCTGAACCAGGATGTGCAGGAGACGCAAGAGGAGCCTGCCTTGCCGAGTTTCTATGCTGCCGCGCAGGAAGTCATCGTCCGCCCCGACGCCGGGAGGAATGTCGGGCGACCACAGGGGGACTTCCTGCGTGGTCCCCGCCGCTGACGCCGAAGACTCGTAAACAGCGCGCGTTGTGGCTGATAGCGCGTGAAATAACCCGCTCTGAAGTTCAAAGCCTGCGCTGTTCGGCCGGCAGGTCAGGCGCAAGAGGTGATGGTTGCTTACCGGCCGAAGAGGATCTTTGCCTCTTCGTAGCGCTGGGCCGGTACCTCTTTGAGCCCGTCCAGCGCCTCAGTCAGCCCCATGGTGACGATCTCCGTGCCGCGTAGGGACGCCATATGCCCCCAGGCGCCTTCGTGCACCAGATCCAGTGCCTTGATGCCGAACCGGGTGGCCAGCACCCGGTCGTAGCCTGTGGGGTTGCCGCCGCGCTGAATATGTCCCAGCGTGGTGTTGCGGGTCTCGATCCCGGTCCGCTGTTCTATCTGGGCGGTGATGAACTCGCCGATGCCGCCCAGCCGAGGGCGTCCGTCTGCTTCCTGGCCCTTGCCGGCCAGTGCTTCTTCGGCATCGTCGGGAATGAAGCCCTCGGCCACCACCACCAACGGTGCGCGGCCGCGGGAGTGGACCTGCTCCACCCATTCGCAGACCTGATCGATGTTCACCCGCTGCTCCGGGATGAGAATCGCGTGCGCACCGGCGGCCATCCCTGAATGCAGCGCGATCCACCCCACGTGCCGGCCCATCACTTCGGAGACCATGCACCTGTGGTGGGACTCTCCGGTGGTGCGCAGACGGTCCATGGCGTCCGTGGCGATGGAGATGGCAGTGTCGAATCCGAAGGTGTAATCGGTGGCGTTGAGATCATTGTCGATGGTCTTGGGCACACCCACCACCGGGATGCCCGCATCGGCCAGGCGCTTGGCCCCTGCCAGGGTTCCCTCTCCGCCGATCGCGATCACCGCGTCGATCTCGTGGCGCTTGAGCGTCTTGGCCATGTTCTCCGGGCCGCCGCCGGGGTGGTTGTAGGGATGGGTCCGCGAGGTGCCCAGGATCGTGCCGCCCTCCCGGCTGATGCCGCGCACGTTCTGGCGGCCGAGCTCGAAGTAGTCGGCCTCGATCACGCCTCTCCAGCCGGCCCGGAAGCCGACGAACTCGTCGCCGTAGGATTTGATGCCGTGCAGCACGGCCGAGCGGATCACTGCGTTGAGCCCGGGGCAGTCACCGCCTGAGGTCATGAGTCCAATGCGCATGGGATGGGTCACTTCTTTCTCGCAGTAGGCGAAATGTCTCAGTTCCTGGCATCCTCGGCAGGTGGTTCAGTCATCAGTCTATGACGACGACGCCGCCATGTTCACGTGCTGCCCAAGAGATCTTCGATCCGGCTGATTCCCTCGACCAAGTCGTCGTCGCCCAGGGCGTAGGACAGCCGCAGGTAGCCGGAGGGGCCGAAAGCCTCCCCGGGGACCACCGCGACCTTGGCTTGTTCCAGAATCAGCTCAGCCAATTCGGCGGTGGAGCTGGGGGAGGTGCCGCCGATCTCGGTGTCCAGAGCACCGCGGGCGTCTACATAGGCGTAGAACGCCCCCTGCGGAACCGGGGTCTGGAACCCGGAGACCCGGTTGAGCTTCTCCACTATGGTCTTCCGCCGCCTGTCGAAGGCCTGGCGCATCTGCTCAACCGGCTCAACCGGACCGGTCACCGCCGCCAGTGCTGCCCGCTGGGAGACATTGGCCACGTTCGAGGTCAGATGGGTCTGCAGCGTGCTGGCGGCCTTGATGACATCGGCCGGGCCCACCATCCAGCCCACGCGCCACCCGGTCATGGCGTAGGTCTTGGCCACACCGGAGAGGATGACCACCTGCTCGGCCAGCTCCGGCACTGAGGCGATAGAGGTGAAGGGCACGCCGTCGTAGGTGAGCTTCTCGTAGATCTCGTCGGTGATGACCCACAGCCCGCGCTCAGCGGCCCAGCGGCCGATGGCCCGGGTCTCCTCCGGGGAGTAGACCGCTCCGGTGGGGTTCGACGGGGACACGAACAGCATCGCCTTGGTCCGCTCGGTCACCGCGGCCTCCAGCTGGTCGACGGTGACCTTATAGTCCTGCTCGGGTCCGGCGAAGACCTCGACGGTGGATCCTCCGGCCAGTTTGATGGCCTCGGGGTAGGTCGTCCAGTAGGGCGAGGGGACGATGACCTGGTCCCCTGGGTCCAGCAGAGCGGCCAGGCTGGCATAGACCGCCTGCTTGCCGCCGTTGGTCACCAATACCTGGGAGGCCTCGGCGGAGAGCTCCGAGTCCCGGGTGGTCTTCTCCGCAATCGCTTCGCGCAGCTCGGGCAGGCCTGCAGCCGGGGTGTACTTATGGTTCTTCGGGTCCTTGGCGGCGGCGACCGCGGCCTCCACGATGTGCTCAGGGGTCGGAAAGTCCGGCTCGCCGGCGCCGAAGCCGATGACATCTTCTCCTGCGGCTTTGAGCGCCTTCGCCTTGGCGTCCACTTTCATGGTGGCGGATTCGGCGATCGACCCGATGCGGGCTGAGACTCGACGCTGGGGAAGTGTCATGGCAGGGGTGTCCTTTCCGGAGGCGGGCACATATGGCGGCGACAGTGTCAACCTTATCTGGCGGCGTCGTGCTCGTATACCGGGGGAAATCCTGGGCAGTTGGTGTTATTTCCCTGCCGGGCGTAGACTGGACTGCCGGTGTCTTGAACACCTCTACTGGGCATGCCCTCGCACCTGTGAGAATGTATGCCTGATAGGGCAGTGGCGCAATTGGTAGCGCAACGGTCTCCAAAACCGTAGGTTGCAGGTTCGAGTCCTGTCTGCCCTGCGATCCCCGGCCTGCGGGGAGCACCTTAGAAGTTCACAGCAAGCAGATGGAGTCTTCGTGTCCCAGACACCCGTGACAGACGTCAACGGAGCATCCGGCGGCGGCTCGCGCCCGAAGAACCCATTCGCCCGTGTCTGGCTGTTCCTCAAGCAGGTCTTCGACGAGCTGAGGAAGGTCATCGTTCCCACCCGGCGGGAACTGGTGAACTACACGCTCGTGGTCCTGGTGTTTGTGCTGATCGTGATCGGCATCGTCTCCGCTCTGGACTGGGGTCTGGACCGTCTAGCAGGCCTCGTCTTCGGCGGCGGCGCAGGCGCCTAGCCGGGACGAAACAACTGATTGAGCCGGCGTCAGCCGGCGCAAGCACCACATTTGACCCAAGGAGAAACGTGTCTGATCAGGAACTGACGCAGGACGAGGCAGTGCAGACTGCCGAGGCGCCCGCGGAAGAGGAGAAGACCTACGAGCAGCGCGCAGACGAGCTCAGGGGTGAGCTCCGCCGCGGCCTGGGCGATTGGTTCGTGGTGCACACCTACGCCGGCTACGAAAAGCGCGTGAAGTCCAACCTGGAGACCCGTATCCAGACACAGGACATGGAGGACCAGATCTACGAGATCGATGTCCCCATGGAAGAGGTCGTGGAGATCAAGAACACCCAGCGCAAGGTCGTGACCCGGGTGCGGATCCCCGGCTACGTGCTGGTGCGCATGGAGCTCACCGATGAGTCCTGGGGCGTTGTCCGGCACACCCCGGGCGTGACCGGATTCGTCGGCAATGCCCATGACCCGCAGCCGCTGAGCACCGATGAGGTGTTCACCATGCTCGCAGAGCACCGCCTGGGCAAGCCCGGGGAGAAGAAGGTCGAGGTCGTCGACGGCGTGGAGACCGCGGCCCCGGCTCCAGCCGACGATGTCAAGGTCGACTTCGAGGTCGGCGAGTCCGTCACCGTCACCGATGGTCCTTTCGCCACCCTGCCGGCGACCATTTCCGAGATCAACGCAGATGCCCGCACGCTGGTGGTGCTGGTGTCCATCTTCGAGCGTGAGACCCCGGTGACGCTGAATTTCAACCAGGTGGAGAAGATCTACTGAAGCTCTCGTCGTCGTTCCTGGATGCTTTGGAGGAACGACGACGAACCGGGCGGACCGGCCAGGTCCGCTCACCCCAGCGCCCACGCTCCTGTGGCCGTTGGACGCACGGAATAAGTAAGGACAGATTATGGCCCCGAAGAAAAAGGTCACCGGTCTGATCAAACTGCAGATCCAGGCAGGTGCTGCCAACCCGGCACCGCCCATCGGCCCTGCGCTCGGTCAGCACGGCGTCAACATCATGGAGTTCTGCAAGGCCTACAATGCGGCGACTGAGAACCAGCGCGGCAATGTGGTGCCGGTGGAGATCACCGTTTACGAAGACCGCTCCTTCACCTTCATCACCAAGACCCCGCCGGCTGCTGAGCTGATCAAGAAGGCCGCCGGAGTCAAGAAGGGATCAGGTGTTCCCCACACCGAGAAGGTCGGCAAGCTGACTCAGGCCCAGGTCGAAGAGATCGCCCAGACCAAGATGGAGGACCTCAACGCCAACGATGTTGCCGCTGCCTCCAAGATCGTGGCCGGCACCGCCCGCTCCATGGGCATCACCGTCGACGGCTGATGCCTCGACTGCCAGATTCTCTCCGCCTGATCCGGCGAAGCTGAGTATTCACGGAGAGTATCTGACATTCAGTACTGAAATATCGAAATGCCCGGCTATGCCGGGCAGTGGGAGGGGCCGAGCGCGGCCCGTGTACCACAACTGCTAAGGAGAAAACGCAGATGGCAAAGCGCAGCAAAGCATATCAGGCAGCAGCCGAGAAGATCGGCGAGGACACTGTCTACTCTCCGGCTGAGGCGGTAGCCCTGGCCAAGGAGACCAACCCGTCCAAGTCCGATGCCACCGTCGAGGTCGCCATGCGGCTCTCGGTGGACCCCCGCAAGGCCGACCAGATGGTCCGCGGCACCGTGAACCTGCCGCACGGCACCGGTAAGACCGCCCGCGTGGTGGTCTTCACCCAGGGCGACAACGTGGCTAAGGCTGAGGAGGCTGGCGCGGACTTCGTGGGCAGCGACGAGCTGATCGCCAAGGTTTCCGAGGGCTGGACAGACTTCGACGCCGCCGTGGCCTCCCCGGACATGATGGGCAAGGTGGGGCGCCTGGGCAAGGTGCTGGGCCCCCGCAACCTGATGCCGAACCCCAAGACCGGCACTGTGACCCCGGATGTGGCCAAGGCCGTCACTGACATCAAGGGCGGCAAGATCGACTTCCGCGTCGACAAGCACTCCAACCTGCACTTCATCGTCGGCAAGACCAGCTTCGACGCCAAGGCTCTGGCTGAGAACTATGCCGCCGTGCTGGAGGAGGTTCTTCGCCTGAAGCCTTCTGCCTCCAAGGGGCGTTACATCCAGAAGGCCACTGTGTCCACCACCTTCGGCCCCGGCATCGCCGTGGACTCCAACGTGACCAAGGTGGTTGTGGCCGACGCCTGATCCATCAGCGATCACGACGGCCGTCAGGCCGGATTCTTCGCAGAAGCCCGCTCCCCGGCGCTGGGGGCGGGCTTCTGCTGTTTTCTGGCTCCCGTAAGGCAGCTTTGCAGAACCTTAATGTCCGCTGTGAGGAATATTACGAGGGTGTCACGGGCTGTTGTGCTGGCCGTTGCGGTTAGTTCAAAAATGAAAGGTGCGTTGTGACTGGGGAGGACATGCTGCTGCTTGTCATTCTGAGGTGCTGTGCGGGTCTTCGAGCGTGACAGAAACGTCACACGGCGGAGGAGTTGTTGAGTTCCCCTTTATGGAACCTTTACGCTCACACAGTGTCCACTGTGCGCAGACGCGAGGTCCTGTGGGCGACATGAACGGATGGCCGCCGCGGTCTGTCTGCGCGAACGTGCGAAACGATTTTTACCATGAACCACAAATGAACGGGAGCACAAAACGACTATGGCTGAAGAGTTGAAGCGCCGCTCGCGCTTGGCAACAGCGCTGATCGCCGGGCCCGCGGTGACCGTGGGACTTCTGGGTGTAGGCGCTGCACCGGTCCTGGCTGATAACCACGATGACGATCTCGAGGACCAGTCGATCGAAGAGACTGAAGAGGAGTCGGGCGACGAGGACACCGAGGGCGCTGACGATGAGGTGGGCTCGGATGACGACGGTGAGTCCTCGGAAAATGACGACGAGGATGAATCTGAAGAGGAGGAGTTCGGCACTTTCCAGGAGGAGGACTCAGAGGACGAAGAAAGCGGCGATGAGCCTGGAGCTTCCGTCACCAGCGATGGCTCTGTCGTTGAGCTTACCGGCCTCCCAGCGGATGCTTTCAGCGTCAGAGCAGAGCATGGTGATCAGAGTGTAGGTGCCGGGACCCCCGACGAGTACGGAAACCTCACCTTCGACGCCGCCGAATACATCAGCACTCTTGGCCTTCAGCCTGGGGAGAACGAGCTGACCTTCTCTTGGAGCTGGTTCGAGGACAACGAAGAGCAGTCCGACAACGCCACTGTGACTGTGGAGATTGAAGCTTCGGATGAGGGCGATGTCAGCTTCGAGGTCGATGGACCGGTCATCACTGCCACGGGCTTCCCAGAAGGTGTGTGGGGCGTCGATGTTGAAGCGCCGAGCGGCAATACAACATTCGCATCCGTCGAAGAGGACGGCACCCTCACCTTTGATGCCGCGCAGAATGTCGACACTCTTGAGCTCGGTTTCGGTGAGACGACGCTGACCTTCAGCTGGACCTGGTCCGACGAGTTCGGCGAGCAAGAGGATAGCGCTGAGGTCGTCGTCACTGCTGTCCCGCCGCTCCAGACCGGGGAGGATCTCACCGTTGAAGAGATCATCGCCGGGCTGATCGGTGATGACACCAGCATCGACAATGTCCAGTCCTTCGGCGAAGCCTTCCAGATCGGGCGGTTCTCCGGCTGGGACGCCCTGGGCATTCCCGCCGGCATTGTGCTCTCCACCGGCAACCTTCCGGAGTCTTGGCAAGCGATGACCGGCACTGGCTCCGGATCCTTCAACGATGATCTGGATGGCGACGGAGATTCTGACCTGGACGCGATCTTGGACAGTGCTGCTGATGAAGGCTCGAACCCTGAGACTCAGGACGCTTCTGGGCTGGAGTTCAGCTTCGTTCCCACAGAGTCCAATGTTCGCTTCTCCTACGTCTTCGCCTCAGATGAGTACACCTTCCTCGACGGCAGCGATGAACCGGGCGGCAACGTTAGCTTCAACGACATCTTTGCCTTCTTCGTCAACGGTCAGAACTATGCACTGTTCGAGTCGGAGGACGGCGAGACACTGCCGGTGTCCATTGAGAACATCAACAGTGTGGCCAACTCCGATCTCTACAACGACAACCAGCCGGATGACGACGGGGAAAGGCCCAACAGCGGAACCGAGATCGGCGGCTACACCAATGTGCTGACCTTCACGGCTCCGGTGACACCCGGTGAGCTCAACACCATCAAGCTGGTTGTCGCAGACGTCAACGACGGAATCTATGATTCCTTTGTGGTCCTGCAGGGCGGCTCCTTTGAGCAGGTCGAGGGACCTGTGGCACTTGGTGGTGATTTCACCACCGATCAGGGTGAAGCCGTTGGCAGCGATTTCGAGCTCAACACCAACACTGATGATCCCGAGTGGACTATCAACGTCACTGACGGAATCGATGAGGAGGCCGGCGAGCTTGAGATCGAAGGAACCTCCTGGGAGTTCACCCCTGCGGATGACTTCACGGGCGATGTCTCCTTCACCTTCACCGCCAGTGATGGAAGCCTCACAAGTGCTCCTGCCACCATCACCATCACTGTGGTCGATCCCGATGCAGAGGACGACGACGATGATGACGGTGAGGACACCACACCTCCCGGCGACGACGATGACGACGCCACCCCGCCCGAGGATGAGGACGACGCTCCCGGCGACGACGATGACGACGCCACCCCGCCCGAGGATGAGGACGACGATGGCGCCTCCGATGAAGAGGGCGCCGAGGACGACCACGAGCCAGCCGGCGAGGTCTCTGAGGACGGCGAGGAGCTGGCTGAGACCGGTGTGAGCAGCACCGGGGTCGGGATCATCGCTGGTCTGCTTCTGCTGCTCGGCGGAGCATTGGCAGTGTTCGGCTACCGCGGACGCTTCAGCCGCAAGGCCTGAGCATGTAACAGCGCAACTACGCTGGATATAGCTGGGTGAACGAATCCAGTGATCGGTGGGGCCGCCTGGGCGAGAACTCCCGGGCGGCCCCACTGCTGTGCACAGGAGGTGGCGCTCTTCTGGTAGAAAGCCGGGACATCTACCCTTGTCGACCTGCTGGCTCATCTCAGGACCTCCCGGAGTTGAGTTGTGGACCCGTCGAGTTTTTCCGGGCTGAGAGTCGATTTGATGACCTTGCTGCGCACATGTAGAGTTACTCACTGACCAAAGACCGCCGGTCGTTGTTGTCGTGCGAAATTCAGTTGGCGCTGAGCTTCGCGGTCACCGGAAAGCCTTCCGGAGGGCGACACAACTGTAAAGACCCACATAGGGCGACCTGCGCAGGTGAGCGAAATGCCAAAGCAATTTTTCGCGCTGATGCCGGCATGGCGTCGTCGTGAGAAGACTCTTTGAGCCCCGTGCACCTGTGCAGCGGGGTTTTTCTTATGCCCCAACGCCCGATGAGCTGACCGGCTGTACCAGTTGCTGACGCCCTCAAGGTGCCAGCAACCTGAGAGAACATCGGAAGGAGTGCCATGGCGAATCCTGAGAAGGCAGCCGCCGTTGAGGAGCTCAAAGAGCTCTTCAACGAGTCCAATGCTGCTGTGCTCACGGAATACCGCGGCCTCTCCGTCGGCCAGCTGCAGACACTGCGGCGGTCGGTGCGGGAGAACGCGAACTACGCCGTGGTGAAGAACACGCTCACCGAGATTGCGGCAAAGGAAATCGGCATCGACGCCTTCGACGGCAAGATGTCCGGTCCTTCCGCAATCGCCTTCGTCCACGGCGACCCCGTGGATGTGGCCAAGGCGCTGCGTGACTTCGCCAAGGACAACCCTCAGCTCATCGTCAAGGGCGGCTACATGGATGGCAAGCCCCTGAGCGAGGAGGAGATCAAGAAGCTCGCGGATCTCGAATCCCGTGAGGTTCTGCTCGGCAAGCTGGCTGGTGCCTTCATCGGCGTCCAGTCCAAGGCTGCCGCGACCTTCCAGGCCCCGATCTCCAAGATCGTACGGACCGTGGAAGCCCTGCGCGCACAGCAGGAAGAAGCAGCCTGACACTTGTCAGCGCGAACACACAATCCGCATTTAGCAACTACGTACCAAAAGTTAAGGAGCCAATTCCATGGCTAAGCTGACCAACGAAGAACTGATTGAGCACTTCAAGGAGCTGTCCCTGATCGAGCTCTCCGAGTTCGTGAAGCTCTTCGAGGAGACCTTCGACGTGACCGCAGCCGCCCCGGTTGCCGTGGCAGGAGCTGCCCCGGCAGGCGGCGGAGAGGCCGCAGCCGCTGAGGAGCAGACTGAGTTCGACGTCGTCCTGGAGGCCGCTGGTGACAAGAAGATCGGCGTCATCAAGGAGGTGCGCGGTCTGACCTCCCTCGGCCTGAAGGAAGCCAAGGATCTGGTCGACGGCGCCCCCAAGGCTGTCCTCGAGGGCGTGGACAAGGAAGCTGCAGAGAAGGCCAAGGAGGCCCTGGAGGGCGCCGGCGCCACCGTCACCCTCAAGTGACAGTGCTAGTCCCGGCGGCGGGGAAGCCCCGCTCGCCTCTTGGCCACGAAGGCTTTCGCGGCCTTCACGCCTAAAGGGCGGAGAAAGCCGCTCTTGCAGCAGCTGACTTTCAGCTCAAGCATAGAAGGACCCCCGGAGATTCTCCGGGGGTCCTTCTATGCTTGACGTATCTTCCAGACGCGGCCGAGATCAGATCCTGGTGCCGGGTTTGGGGCGAATGCCCGCAATAATCAGGGAGAGACCGGCCAAGGAACAGATCACCAGTCCCACCATCAGGGGGTCCACGGAGAGGCCGAAAGCCACAGAGGCCACCACCCAGGCAGCCAGCACCAGACACACCAGGGCGAAGACTACCGAGCTCAACCGCATGCCTTGTCTCGTCCGGGGGGAGGGCGCAGCCATCTCTCCGGTGAACGTTGGAGCCACCGCAGCAGGCCCAGGGGCATATGCGTCCTGCTGTGCCTCAGCACGCTCCCACCAGCGAGGTTTTCGCTCGGGCTCCTTCCATGTGAAGTCCCGTTCGGTCTGGGCCTTCAGCGACTCTGAAAGCAGAGCGTCCACATCAGCCGGCTCTGGGGGAAGCGGTACGGTCGGCTGGCGGTCCTGAGGAGCCGTACCGGCGGCGTCGTTGTCATTCTTGGGGCTCATCGGTTCTCCTTCACAGTATTATCCCGCTCCACGGCATCGAACCCGGATGGTGCGCCGGGTGTGGGATAGCCGGTGGTGCTGGACTCGGCATCCTCAACAATGCCGCTCTCCTCCTGGTTGTAGGTGGTCTCGTCGTAGACGGTGATATTGCCGAAGGCAGCATTGAGGGTGATCACCAGCTGCTCGCTGCTGTCGGAGTCGCCCAGGACGAAGTCAGAACCGCTGATGCCACTGCTGGAGTCATGCAGGCCCTCGGTGCGGATGTTCAGGTTGCCCAGCGCCTGACCATTGTTGATCTCCACCCGGATGTCATCGGGAACAATGATCTCGGTGTTGCCGAACGCGGCGTTGACCTCCACCTCATGCTGGAAGGCGTCGAGGTCCTCGAGGTCTGTTCCGTCTTCAGCGGCCACCTGCGCCCGGATGTCCCGCAGATCCACTCTGGTGTTGGAGAAAGCCGAGTTCACCGCGTCTGACTGGGTGGTGTAGTTGCCGAACACATAGTTGGAGCTGTCCTGCAGACTCGCCGGGGCGAACAGGAACACAACCATCATCAGCGCGGTGAAGGTGCTCAGCAGGCCGGCGCGGCCCTTGGTGCCGCGCACCGCAGACCACAGGTGCATCAGAGCCAGCAGGGTGACCACCGCGGCCAGCCCCAGCAGCACCGCATTGGTGGTGGCCAGGCCAATGGAGGTGGCAAACCACATGGCAGCTGCGATCAGCGGAATCGCCAGCAGCAGCAGGCCGTAGCTGACCATCCTGCGGCGGCGCTTTTCCTCGCGTTCCCGGGGGTCCTCCTCAGGGTGAGTCCGCTGAGAGGCGGGGGAGTCCTTCAGCCCTCCGGCAAAGGGGTCATCAGCTGTGCTGTAGCGTGCGCTGGAGGTGTAGGAGGATGAGGCAGAAGCACTGCTGGGCTTCGGTTCAGCAGGTTCCGGCCCCGCCTTGGGGTACCAGGCAGGTTTGCCATCCTCACGGCGGTTCTCCTCCGCGCTCGCCCTGTCCTGCGACTCAGGCGGCTGGTGCGCGGAGGGATGGGCTTTTGGGGAGCTGTCCTCAGAGGCTCCGCCGTCGGTGTTGCGCTGGTAGCCGCGGAAGATCGCCCACAGCAGCCACGTCACCAGCCCGATGATCGCCAGATTCAGCAGAATCGCGAACGGCCCCACGATATTCGGGGTGAAGACGTTGACCGCCCCGACGAAGGTCATGATCCCCGCACCCCAGAAGCCTCCTGGGTAAGAGCCGCGCAGCGCCTCCTGGGCATGGATCCGGCCCCGGGCGTCTGGGAGGAACAGCCAGGAGAGCCCGTAGAAGAGCGCCATGGGAGAGAAGAAGATGATGAAGGCGACTACGCCGATGCCGCGCACCAGGGCGGTGTCCCAGGCAAGCTTCTGCGCAGTCGCAGCGAATACGCCGCCGGCCCACGCGCCGTCGGGGCGGTGCACCCCCAGGGTGCGGACCCAGTTGAAGATCTGATGGCCGGCTTCTGCCCGGCCGTGCTGTGAAGTGCTCATAACTCAAGTGTTCCTCCCTCAGTGCCTCTGCCGCTATGCGGGAATCCCCTGATCTGACCCTGATCTGCCCCCTGTACGGCTCGAATTCCCTGTTGATGCGGGTTCGGGGCGTGACACTATGGTGCTGTGAACACGACGACGCCCGTTCCGGAGCAGGTGCCTCGGCATCCTCCGCTGCGCCGGGCCCTGGACACCCCGGTGGCTGGTGTGTGCCTGGGGCTTTCCCGGCACCTGGGGTTCTCCGTGCCGCTGGTACGGGTGGCGTTCATCCTGCTTGCCTGCGCCGGTGGCATCGGCCTGGTGCTCTACTGCTGGCTTTGGATCTTCGTACCCACTGAGGATGAGCCCGGCCCCGGGGCTGCGAGCCGAGGGCTCAGTGGACCGGCAGTCGGAGAGAGTGCGCTCGCTGACTTCGAGCCGCGGCCCCAGGATGACCCTGCTCAGAGTGCTTCAGCGCGCGTGCAGCGTGGGCTCGATGCCCTGACCTCCTCCCCAGAGGTGCTGATCGGTGCAGCTCTGCTGGGCGTGGGTGCACTGATGATGGCTCAGCTGCTAGGAGTGAGCATCGATTGGCGGGTCGTCGTCGTCCCTGCAGTGATCCTCGGCGGAGTGATCCTTGCCTGGTCCCAGCTCGACCGAACTCAGGCCGAGGACGGTCAGGGTGATTCCATCCGGCGCAGCGCGGCCCTGTGGCAGGTCACCGGCGGTGCTGGGCTGGTGCTCATCGCGGTGCTGGTCATTGCCGGCGGATTGGTCGGCGTCGGGGAGCTGATCACCGGCATCATCGTCGGCGCGATGCTGCTGGCCGGGCTCGCTCTGGTGCTGGCCCCCTGGTTCATCAAGCTCTACCGGACCTCGCAGGTGGACCGTGCGCGTGCGGCCGCGGAGGCGGAGCGGGCTGATATCGCCGCCCACCTGCATGACTCTGTGCTGCAGACTCTGGCAATGATTCAGAAGCAGAAGGCGGACCCGGCTTCAGTCGAGCGGCTTGCTCGCAGCCAGGAGCGGCAGCTGCGCTCCTGGCTCTACCGGCAGAACGCGGCGAACACTGGGAGCCTGAAAGATCAGATCCTGGCGGTGGCCGCCGAATTGGAGGAGCTGCACGCGGTGCCGGTAGAGGTGGTGGCCGTCGGCGACTCTCGCCAGAGCAATCACGAACCACTGGTAGCCGCTGCACGGGAGGCTATCCTCAACGCAATCAAGCACGCTGGCCCCGCCTCGGTGTACATCGAATCCAGTGCGCCCGAAGACGCCGTGTTCGTGCGCGACCGTGGCAGCGGCTTCGCCCTTGAGACGATCGCTGATGACCGGATGGGCGTTCGGGAGTCGATCATCGGCCGAATGGACCGGGCCGGAGGCAGGGCGCACATCCGCTCCACTGAGTCAGGCACCGAGGTACAGCTGTACATGCCGAACGACACCCAGTCGAGCACCAACGGAACACCAGATGCCGCCGGGACCAGCGCTTCAGGTGTGAAGGCCGGCCCGAGCCGGCCGAGGGGAGCCGCGACGTCTGGGACCCGTGCAGACGCGTCAGCGTCTGTGCGGG